>NVVE01000016.1:0-68844 GCA_002733285.1 Lutibacter sp.
TGCTACCAATGATGATGCTGACGGAGATGGAATACCAAATTATTTAGATACTGATTCTGATAACGATGGTATAAATGATGCTGATGAAGATGCTGATGGTGACGGAGATCCTAGCAATGATGATACAGATGGAGATGGAACACCAGACTATTTAGATACTGATTCTGATGATGATGGTATTTCTGATGGAGATGAAGATAACAGTAATGACGGTTAAAAAAAGATTTCAGACTAACAATATTCCATTAGACTTGTAATAAAAAAGATTGATCTAAAATCTATTTTTAGATCATCTTTTTTTAGAAATGAATGAAAATATATGYTGGTTTTACTCTCACAACTTAAGAGTTTATTTATAAGCATAATACTAATTTAAAATTTATACACTAAGTAAAAATCTATAATATGAAAAAAATAATAATTTCAAGTTGTTTAATCTTATTTACAATATTCTCTGTTAATGCACAAAAGTGGCTCACAGATATTGAAGAAGCAAAAAATATTGCTTCTAAAAAAAACCAGAACATTATTTTAGTTTTTGAAGGATCAGATTGGTGCGCTCCATGCATTAAATTAGAAAGAAATATTTTTAATACAAGCGAATTTAAAACTTATGTAAAAAAGCATTTTACACTACTTAAAGCTGATTTTCCAAGAAAAAAGAAAAATAAATTAGAATCTTCGCAGCAAAAAAAGAACAATTTACTTATGGAAAAGTACAATAAACATGGTTACTTTCCTTATGTAGCTGTGATAAACAAATATGGAAAATTACTTGGCAGTACTGGGTACAAAAAAATGAACCCTTCAGAATATATTAATCTGCTATCATCATTCTAAAAATTATTTATGAAAAAGTCCCTAGTACCCCTTTTAATTGTTTTTTCATTGTCAATTTATGCTCAAAAAATTCACAGACGAACTTTAAAATTAATGGGAAGTCGTTTTGATATTTCTGTGGTAGCAAATGATTCTATAGAGGCCACTAATAATATCAATATAGCTGTAAATGAAATTTCAAGAATTGAAAAGCTAATTTCATCTTGGGATACACATTCACAAACATCTAAAATTATTAGATACGCAGGAATATCTCCTGTAAAAGTTAACAAAGAATTATTTGACCTTATCAATCGTTCTTTGGCTATTTCAAAACTTACTGACGGTGCTTTTGATATAAGTTACGCTTCAATGGATAAAATTTGGAAGTTTAATGGAAAAATGAAAACAATGCCTTCAGAAAAAAAAATTAAAGCTTCAGTATCAAAAGTTGGGTATCAAAATATTATTCTTGATAAAGAGAAGCAAACTGTATTCCTAAAATTAAAAGGAATGAAAATTGGTTTTGGAGCAATTGGAAAAGGATATGCTGCTGATAAAGCAAAAAAGCTGTTAATTTCAAAAGGCGTACAAGCTGGAATTATTAATGCTTCAGGTGATATGAATACTTGGGGAAAACAACCTAACGAAGAAAACTGGAAAGTAGCAATTACAAACCCTTTAAATAAAAACAATGCATTTGCTCTTTTACCTATTAGAAATGGCGCGGTTGTAACATCTGGAAATTATGAAAAGTATGTTGTTTTTAATGGTAAGCGTTATACGCATATTATTGACCCAAGAACGGGATACCCTTCAAGTGGAATTATAAGTGTAACCGTTTTTGCTCCTAAAGCTGAACTAGCTGATGCTTTAGCAACTTCAATTTTTGTTATGGGAACAGAAGTTGGCCTAAATAGAATAAATCAATTACCCAATATAGAGTGTGTAATAATTGATGATAAAGGAAAAATACACACTTCTAAACATATAGATATAAATAAGTTATGATAAAAAAAATTAGTTTACTGTTACTTTTAAGTTCATTAACCTCATGTGTAGTTGTTAAAGAATATGAAAAAGTATATCTCAATGATCCTGATATGATTTTGGCATCTAAAAAGGCATATAAATTTGAAACTAGTTTTCAGGTTTATAGAGAAGCTGCTTCAGGTGCAAATGGAGGAAAATCAGGTGGCGGTTGTGGTTGTAATTAACAAAAATAAGATGAAAAAATTAATACTAATACTGGTTTTATTTGTTTCGTTTGTGGGTTATTCACAAACGAAAAATTCACCCAAATTATATAAAAAACGAGTACTTGAAAGTACCGAAGTTGATATTATTTCAAGTTTTTATTTACAAGATGGCGATAATGCTGCTGTAACAGGAGGAATAGGAACTGAAAAACTAACAGATGTTGCTTCAAATTTAGTTATTTCTATACCATTAAATGATGATGATGTTTTTACAATTGACGCAACAGTTTCTGCATACACTTCGGCATCGTCAAGTAACTTAAATCCGTTTGACGCTTCAGGAGCATCAAGAAATANNNGTGATGATGATGATGACCATAAACCTAGTAGAAATTCAAAAAAGAAAAATGCTATCACTGGGAGCCCTTGGATAGAATCTTCTGGAGCTTCAAAAGAAGATATTTGGGCAAGTGGAAGTTTTGGCTACAGTCATTCTTCAAATAACAGAAATACCATTGTAGGAGCTCATATTAATTTTGCGACTGAATATGATTACACTTCTTTTGGTCTTGGTGGTACTATTACAAAACTATTTAACGAAAAAAATACTGAATTAGGCTTACAAGCTAATGTGTATTTAGATACTTGGAAACCTGTTTACCCAACAGAAATAATTTCTTACAGCAAAGCCAATCAAAATTTAAATAATGGATTTTTTTCAAACATAAATATTTTAGATCAAAATGGTGCTACTATTGATAAAAATGGCACATATGTATGGAGTCCTTTTAATACAACCTTAGTTGAAAATAAAAATAGAAATACATATTCGCTATCACTAAGTTTTTCACAAATACTTAGTAAAAAAGCTCAAATTTCAATCTTTGCAGATTTGGTTCAACAAAAAGGATGGTTAGCAAATCCGATGCAACGTATTTACTTTGCTGATAGAGATAATTTTTATGTTGGTAAAGCTTCAAGTATTTCTAATTATACCTCATCTGCCAATACCGATGTTTTTCAGTTGGCAGACGATATTGAACGTTTACCCGATTCTCGTATAAAAATACCTATAGGAGCTAGACTAAATTACTATATAAATGAAGTGGTTTCCTTAAGAACATATTATCGTTATTACTATGACGATTGGGGAGTTGTTTCTCATACAGCAAATGTTGAGATACCCATAAAAATTACAGATAAATTTACTTTATACCCTTCATACAGGTATTATACTCAAACTGCCGCTGATTATTTTGCGCCATTTGAACAACATTTATCAACAGAAGAATTTTACACTTCCGATTACGATTTATCTGAATTCAAGTCAAATCAATTTGGTTTTGGTATAACGTATACCGATATATTTACAGAATTGAATTTATGGAAATTAAGGTTAAAAAATATAGATTTTAAATACAGTAATTACCAAAGAAATACAGGTTTAAATGCAAATATTGCATCACTCGGATTTAAATTTATTTTTGATTAAAAAGAAGCTATTTTAAATAGCTTCTTTCTTTTCAATTATTTCATTTAAGCACAAATTACCAATACTTCCTTTATGGGTGTGCGCTATATTTTTATCTGGATTAAATGTTCCTTCTTCAATATTTTTACCAACTATTTTATAGGCATCTCTAAACGAAATTCCACTTTCAACCAATTTATTAACTTCTTCTACGCTAAATAAATACATGTATTTTTCATCTTCAACAATAGTTGTATTTATTTGAATTTTCTTTAATGAATAGGTTAGCATTTCTAAACACGATTTTAACGTTGAAAACGATGGAATTAACCCTTCCTTTAACAATTGCAAGTCTCTATGATATCCACTAGGAAGGTTATTTGTTATCAAAGTAAATTCAAAAGGCAGCGCTTGTAACTTATTACACTTTCCCCTAATCAATTCAAAAACATCAGGATTCTTTTTATGGGGCATAATACTTGATCCTGTTGTTAATTCATCAGGAAAAGAAATAAAATTAAAATTCTGGCTCATATACAAACATATATCCATACTCATTTTTGATAACGTTGAAGCAACAGAACTTAAAGCAAATGAAACCGCTTTTTCAAGCTTTCCTCTTCCCATTTGAGCTGCAACAGAATTATATTTTAAGGTTTCAAAATTTAATAATTTGGTTGTTTCATCTCTATCAATTGGGAAAGAACTTCCATACCCAGCAGCTGAACCTAACGGGTTTTGATCTGCAATTTTATATGCCGCTTTCAAAAAATATATATCATCAATTAACGTTTCTGCATACGCAGAAAACCATAACCCAAAAGACGAAGGCATTGCTACTTGCAAATGTGTATACCCCGGTAATAACACATTTTTATACTGTTCTGCTAGCGAAATTAATAAATCAAATAAATCATCAACTTCGTTATTTATTTCTGTTAACGCATCTTTTAAATACAAGTGAACATCAACCAAAACCTGATCATTTCTTGAACGTGCAGTATGGATTTTTTTACCTGTATCACCTAATTTCTCTGTCAATAAAAACTCCACTTTAGAGTGTACATCTTCAAAAGAATCCTCAATAGTAAAAGTTCCATTTTCAATAGTCTTCAAAATGGATTCTAATTCATTAACTAAATCTTTAATTTCTTCATTAGATAGCAGCCCTATTTTATGGAGCATTTTTGCATGTGCAATATTTCCGATAACATCGTATTTTGCCAATATCAAATCCAATTCTCTATCGTTACCAACAGTAAATAAATCTATCTTTTTATCTGTTGAAAACCCTTTATCCCAAAGTTTCATAATTATAATATTTCATTTAATAATTTGATGTATAAATCAATTCCTTCTTCTATTTCTTTTATGTAAATAAACTCATCAGCAGTATGTGATCGTAAACTTTCTCCTGGACCTAATTTTAATGAAGGGCAACTTAAAACTGCCTGGTCTGAAAGCGTAGGTGAACCGTATGTTTTTCTTCCTAATTTAATTCCTGCATTCACAATTGGGTGATTTGATGGTATAGATGATGAATTTAATCGTAACGACCTTGCAATTACTTCAGATTTTACATGTGATTGAATTATATCTAACACCTCTTGATTACTATATGAATCGGTAACTCTTACATCAACCACATATTTACAACTGGCTGGAATTACATTATGTTGATTTCCAGCTTCAATTTGTGTGACTGTCATTTTTACCTTTCCAAGCGATTCTGATTGTTTAGAAAATTCAAAATTTTGAATCCAATTTATATCATTAATAGCATTATAAATGGCATTATTAGCAATTCCATGTGCTGCGTGACCCGAAGTTCCTTTAGCATCACAATCTAATACCAATAATCCTTTTTCAGCAATGGCTAATTGCATTAAAGTTGGCTCGCCTATAATTGCAAAATCAATTTCTGGTATAATTTTTAACATGCTATTTAACCCATTTTTACCAGAGCTTTCTTCTTCTGCAGAAGCAACTATTACCAAATTGTAATTTAAGTCTGTTCTTTCATAAAAATAAGTAAACAACACTAGTAATGAAACCAAACAACCTCCAGCATCATTACTTCCTAACCCATATAGTTTTCCATCAATTATTTCTGGATTAAAAGGATCTCGAGTGTAACCTTTGTTTGGCTTTACAGTATCATGGTGTGAATTCAATAATATTGTTTTTTTATCCTTATCAAAGTACTTATTTGTAGCCCAAACATTATTATTATCGCTCTTAAATGTAATCTTATGTGTCGAAAACCATTGCATTATTAAAACAGCAGTTTCATTTTCTTCACCTGAAAAAGATTGAGTTAAAATTAACTTCTTTAATAGTTCTATAGCCTCTATGGTTAATTTCTGTATCATTATTTTAAAGTTAAAGTTGTACAATTAGAGTTTATATTATTTACCATAGTCTCACTTCCAATCTTCACTTTTGAAACTCCTTTTTTTAAAGCATTAAAGCAATTATGCAGTTTTGGGATCATTCCTTCTGAAATAATTTCTTTTTCAATTAATTGCTCATATGCTTTTAAATTAATAAAAGGAATTACAGATTTTTTATCTTCAATATTTTCTAAAACGCCATTTAGTTCAAATACATAATTTAGTTCTACTTGAAAATGTGTACTCATTGCAATGGCTATTTCTGAAGCAATCGTATCGGCATTGGTGTTTAATAATTGCCCATTTTTATCATGTGTTATAGCACAAAAAACAGGTGATATTTCATTCCGTAAAAACATATTTATCATGGTAGTATTTATCAAATCTATATCCCCCGCAAAACCATAATCAACATCTTTCACAATACGTTTATGAGCAATAATACAGTTAGCATCGGCTCCTGACAGTCCTATTGAATTACAATTATTTCGTTGTAATTGAGCGGTTATTTTTTTATTTAATAGCCCTGCATAAACCATGGTTACTATTTCTAAATTAGCTTCATCTGTTACTCTTCTACCGTTGATCATTTTGGGTTTCAATCCCAATTTTGATGCTAATTCACTTGCCTTCTTCCCTCCACCATGAACCAATAATTTTAACCCTTCTAATTTAGAAAAATCTTTTAAAAATGAATTTARTAAAACTTCATTATTAATTATATTTCCTCCAATCTTTACAATATGTAATATTTTTTTATCCATTAGTCTCCAATATTTTCTTCAAAACAATTTGCGCHGCATATGTTCTATTATTAGCCTGCTCTATAACTAATGAATTTTCTGAATCTATRACCTCATCAGCAACAACAACATTTCTTCTHACVGGYAAACAATGCATAAATTTHGCATTGTTWGTCAATTTCATTTTATCAGCAGTTATCATCCAATCWGMGTCANTTTTTAAAACYTGHCCATAATTKTTATATGAACTCCAATTTTTAACATADATAAARTCWGCATTTTCAAATGCTTTTTCCTGATTGTATTCTATTGCTGAATTTTTTGTTATTTCATGATTTAACTCGTATCCTTCAGGATGTGTAATCACAAAATCTGCATCTTGTAAATGCATCATTTCAATAAAAGAATTTGCCACTGCATGTGGCAACGCTTTCGGATGTGGTGCCCAAGACAATACAACTTTAGGCTTGTGAACAGTTTTGTACTCTTCTAAAGTAATTGCATCAGCCAAAGCCTGTAAAGGATGGCCAACTGCACTTTCCATATTTACTACAGGCACACTTGCATATTTCTTAAAATTATTCAAAACTTCTTCAGTTTCATCCTTTTCTTTATCAGTAAGTGAGGCAAACGCTCGAATGGCAACAATATCACAATACTGAGAAATAACTTGAGCTGCTTCTTTAATATGTTCTGATTTGTTCTGATTCATTACTACACCATCTTCAAACTCTAATTGCCAACCTTCATTTCCAAAATTCATAACAACCGCATTCAAACCTAAATTTTGAGCTGCTTTTTGAGTACTTAATCGCGTACGTAAGCTATTATTGAAAAACAACAAACATATCGTTTTCCCTTCTCCTAGAAGGCTATGCTCCAAAGGATTCTTTTTTAATGTGATAGCTTCTTTTACAGTTTCTTGTATATTTTCAAGCTCATTTATACTCGTATAATGTTTCATCCTATTTAGCTGTTATTTTTGTGAATTTCGTTTTATTTTGAATAGCATCAATAATGAAGTTATCCTTTAGTCCATTTACGACCCACGTTTCAATAGCTGCTTGTTGAGCAATCTCTACAGCTTCAATTTTTGAGCCCATTCCGCCTGTTCCCTGAACAGAAATAGATTTTTCAGCTTCTTTTTTAAGTGATTGAATATTTGTAGTTTCTATGATAGTTTCTACTTTATTTTCCTCAATAGATCTTTTAGTATAAATACCGTTTGTGTTGGTCGCAATTACAAATAAATCTACCTTTAATAAAACTGCCGTTAGTGCCGCTAACTTATCATTATCTCCAAAATTAATTTCGTCTGTGGCAACAGTATCATTTTCATTTATAATTGGTATGTAGTTGTTTTTAACCAATACTTTAATTGTATTTACGATATTTACTTTAGATTGACGTTGCTCAAAATCTGAATAAGACAACAAGCATTGTGATGATAACAATCCTAATTCTCTGAAATTCTCTTGAAAAATTCGCATTAAATGCGGCTGTCCTATAGAAGCCAATGCTTGTTTAACCGTTATTTCTTTTCCATTCGCTTCTAAATTAACAAATTGCTTTGCAGCGGCAATGGCTCCAGAACTCACAATTACAAATTCATAGGTATCTTTTAACGCTACAATTTGTCGTGCAATATCCTCTATTTTACCTCTTGAGATATTACGCGTTTCCTTTGTTAAAACGTTGGTTCCTATTTTAAGTAAAACTCTTATTTTATCTGATTTGCCCATCTCCATATATATACCATTTATTAGTTATTAAATGCTGCAATCCCATTGGACCTCTATGATGTAATTTATCTGTACTTATTGCCAACTCTCCACCCAAACCAAATTGACCTCCATCTGTAAATCGAGTAGAAGCATTTTGATAAACAGCAGCAGCATCTACTGAATTCATAAATACATTTGCTGTTGCATTGTTTTTGGTTATTATAACAGCTGAATGTCCTCCTCCATATTTGTTAATTTTAGCAATTGCCTCCTCAACCGAATCAACAGAACCAATTACAATTTTATAGTCTAAAAAYTCTTGATACCAAACTTCTGAATTATCAATTTGTGACACATTTTCGAAAGTTGATAAATAATCATCCCCTAAAACTTCAACATTTAAAGCTGTCAATTCATCGATCAACTTTTTAATGAAATTTGAATTGTTTGATAAATTTGAGTTTATAACTACTTTATCTACAGCATTACAGGCTGATATTTTTGATATTTTCGCATTAATAACAACTTTTAAAGCGATCTCTAAATCGGCCTCTGTATCGATATAAACAAAATTATTTCCCCTTCCGCTTACAATAACTGGACAAGTCGCATTTTGCTTCACAAAAGCGATTAATTTTTCGCCTCCTCTAGGCACTATTAAATCTACTTTTTGAGTAGGTTTCTCTAAAAAAGCTTGAGTTTCGTTTCTATTATAGTTCAAATATTCAATCCATTTTATTGAAACATTATTTTCAACGAGTGCTTTGTGCCATAAATTCACAATTTTTAAATTTGATTTTAGAGATTCCTTCCCTCCTTTTAACAAAATTTTATTTCCTGATTTAAAAGCTATTCCTGCTGCTTCAACTGTAACATCTGGTCTGGATTCATAAATGATTAATACTGTACCAAACGGTGCTGTTTTATTCGTTATTTTTAACCCATTTTCATGGTTAAAATGATACAATTCTTTTCCAACAGGATCTTCATCATCTATTAATTGATTTAGAGTTAAAATCATTCCATTGATTTTCAATTCGTCCACTTTTAAACGATCATACATGGCCAAATCATTACCAGTATAATTTTCTACATCTGATTTATTTGCTTCTAATAATTCCGTTTTACAATCTGCTAGTAACTGCCTCATTGAAAGTAAAACATCATTTCTTTGCTGTAAAGTTAATGTTGTATCCATTAGGCTAAAATTTCTTTTAATGCGGTTAAAAAAATATCTATGTGCCCTTTATTTATAGTTAACGGTGGTAATATTCTTAACAACTTTTTATTTTGAGAGCCACCCGTAAAAATATGCTTATCAAAGATTAATTTTTTACGTAATTCTCCAACTTCAAAATCAAATTCAACTCCTAGCATCAATCCTTTACCTTTTATTTTTATAACTTTTGAAATTCCATTTATTTCTTTTAAAAAGTAGTGATACACTTCATTTACATTTGAAAGAATATTTTCTTTTTTTATAATATCTAGTACCGTTATTGCAGCTATACAAGCTAAATGATTTCCACCAAAAGTAGTTCCTAACATTCCAAATTTAGCATCAATTTCATCAGATATCAACACTCCACCAATGGGAAAACCATTTGCCATTCCTTTAGCTATAGTAATAATATCTGGTTGAATATTGTGGTATTGAAAAGCAAAAAAATGTCCGCTTCTTCCATAACCCGATTGGATTTCATCTAAAATTAATAACACTCCTTTTTCGGTGCATATTTCTCGAAGTTGCTTAAAAAAATCTGTTGTCCCTTCATCCAATCCTCCAACACCTTGGATTCCTTCAATAATTACCGCAGCTACATCATTCTTGCCTAATTCGTGAATTATCCGTTCAATATCATTTAACGGTAAAAAAGTTACTTGCTGCTGAAGATTTATAGGTGCCTTAATATTCTTATTATCAGTAACAGCTACCGCAGCTGAAGTTCTTCCATGAAAAGAATTTTTAAAAGATATAATTCTACTTTTTCCCGTATTAAAAGAGGCCAACTTTAATGCATTCTCGTTTGCTTCTGCACCTGAGTTACATAAAAACAGGTTGTAATTTTCACATCCTGATAGGTCACCTAATTTTTGAGCTAATTCAATTTGTAAAGGATTCTGCACTGAATTAGAATAAAAGCCAATCTTATTTAACTGCTTTGATATATTCTCCACATAATCAGGATGTGTATGTCCAATCGAAATTACACCATGCCCTCCATAAAGATCTAAATATTTAGTATTATTTTCATCCCACACGTAAGCACCTTCAGCTTTCACTGGAGTTACATTATACAATGGATATACGTTAAATAAATTCATTTTTTAAATTTTAAATCTGATTAATTTTTTCAAATGAAGCTACCAATCCTCTTATAATTGACGAGCTTAATCCTTGATGCTCCATTTCATTCAACCCTTCAATCGTGCAACCACTCGGTGTAGTAACTTTATCTATTTCTTGCTCAGGATGATTTTCAGACTTGACTAATAAACTTGCGGCTCCTAAACAAGTTTGAACAGCTAACTCCTGTGCCTCTTCTGCATGAAATCCCAACTGAACAGCCCCTTGGGCTGTTGCCCTAATTAATCGCATCCAGAAGGCAATTCCGCTAGCGCAAATAACAGTTGCTGACTGCATTAAACCTTCCTCAATACACATTGTTTTACCAAGAGAATTGAAGATRRTTTTRGCCAATTCAATATTATWTTYACCTAGTTYATTTGCACTCAAACAKGTCATTGATTGCCCTACAGAAATGGCCGTATTGGGCATTCCTCTTACAATTGAGACATCTCTACCTAATACCTTTTCAATTTCAAGAATTTTTCGACCTGTAACTACTGAAATAATTGTATGCCTTTTTGAGTTAATTAACTCCTTAATTTCTTCTAGAACACCTCCTAAATGTTTTGGTTGCACCGCTATAATAACAACGTCAGAAAAACGGACAGCTTTTTTATTATCCGTTGATATTTTTATGTTTGGTAATTTATTCCATGATTCTAACGATGCTATATTTCGTTTTGTTAAGTATAAGTTTTTCAATTTGAAATTACTTTGAGATAGTAATCCAAGTGCTATTGAATATCCCAAATTTCCTGTTCCTAAAATGGCAATTTTCATGATTTTTAATTTTAAAATGATGTTGCTTTTAATTCTAATCCTTCTCTTTGATTAAAACCAAAAAGAAGGTTCATATTTTGAATAGCTTGTCCAGAAGCTCCTTTCAATAAATTATCAATAATGGAAGTAATTAATAATGTATTGTTATGCTTTTCTAAATGAATAAAGCAATTATTTGTATTTACAACCTGTTTTAAACTAATTGGCAATTTTGAAATRTGTRTAAAAACTGCGTCTTTATAATAAYYTTYAAATAATYYATATGCATCWTCYAAACTWCCTTTATARTTTAAATAGGTKGAWGCAAATATTCCTCTGCTAAAGTTCCCTCTGTTTGGTATAAAAAATAACTCTTYAGAAAAACCAGCTTGCAACTCGTTTAAACTTTCAGATATCTCTGCTAAATGCTGGTGCGTAAAAGCTTTATAGACTGAGAAATTATTATCTCTCCATGCAAAATGTGTTGTTGTTCCAGGTGAAATACCCGCTCCCGTTGCACCAGTAGTAGCGTTAATATGAATATCATTTGTTAACAAACCTCCTTTAGCCAAAGGTAGTAGTGACAATTGAATGGCGGTTGCGAAACAACCGGGATTTGCAATATAATTAGCAGTTTCAATTGCTCTTTTTTGAAGTTCAGGGAGTCCGTATACAAACTCTTTCCCTTCAAAAAAAGCATCCTTTTCCAATCTRAAATCGTTACTTAAATCKATWATTTTAGTTTSWGATGAAAAYTCANTTTNTTYTMWAAAAANTTTTNYGAATTYCCATGSCCTAAGCATAAAAACAAGACATCAACMTGTTTATTAGTTTTACTTGTAAATTTCAACTCTAAAGTTCCTAATAAATCTTGGTGAACTTGATAAATATAATTTCCACTATTTGAAGTACTATATACAAAATTTAACTCAACTTTTGAGTGATTTACTAATAGCCTAATAAGCTCACCTGCCGTGTATCCAGCTCCTCCTATTATTCCAACTTTAATCATAATTCTGAATTTACATTGTGATAAATCTTATTTGCAACTCCTAAAATTTTAATGAATCCTTTTGCATCATCCGCAGTCCAGGCTTTATTTGTTTCTCCGTATTCACCAAATTTTGATTTCATTAAATCGTGTTTAGATTCAATGCCATTTAAGCTAAAATGATACGGTTTCAAGGTCACATAAACTTCACCTGTTACAGTTTTTTGAGAATTTTCAAGAAATGCCTCAATATTTCTCATTACTGGTTCAAAATACTGACCATCGTGTAATAACATTCCATACCAACTACCTAACTGCTCTTTTAAATTTTGTTGCCATTTAGACAACACATGTTTTTCTAATAAATGATGCGCTTTAATGGTCACAACTGCAGCTGCAGCTTCAAAACCAACTCTTCCTTTAATTCCGACAATGGTATCCCCAACGTGGATATCCCTTCCAATTGCATATTTTGAAGCGATATTTTCCAGCTTCAATATGGTATTAACTGAAGTATCAAACTCATCATTCAATCCAACTAATTCTCCATTTTTAAAATGAAGTTTGACATCGGTTGGTACTGTTTTTTCCAATTGACTTGGATATGCTTCTTCGGGTAATGCTTGATGTGATGTTAAGGTTTCTACACCTCCAACGCTAGTTCCCCAAATTCCTTTATTRATTGAATATTTCGCTTTTTCCCAAGGATAATCAACTCCATTTTCTTTTAGRTAGGCTATTTCTTCTTGTCTTGATAATTTTAAATCTCTAATTGGAGTAATAATTTCAATTTCTGGTGCTATTGTTTGAAATATCATATCAAATCTCACYTGATCATTTCCAGCWCCCGTACTTCCRTGTGCTATATATTTTGCTCCGATTTGTTTTGCATAATTTACAACTTCAATAGCCTGAAAAATTCTTTCTGCACTTACAGATAAAGGRTAYGTGTTGTTTTTTAGAACGTTTCCAAAGACCATATATTTTATAGCTTTTTGGTAATATTCATCCAAAATATTTTTATTYAYATGAGAAGAAACACCCATTTCATAKGCTTTTTTCTCAACTTCTTTTAATTCACTAGCGGTAAATCCTCCTGTATTTACAAGAGCACTGTACACTTCTAAATTCAATTCATTTTGTAAATATTTAACGCAATATGAAGTATCTAATCCTCCGCTATATGCTAGTACTACTTTTTCCATGTTGTTTTTTCTTTTTTTTAAGAAATAAGGTTTGTTTAATCTTTTTTAATCTGCTCAATACTTTCGAATTGTACTTGTGTTGTTTAATGTTTTTGTCATGATTAGGATCATACAACATACCAGTACACAAACACATTTTTTTATTTGTCCTAATTAAAACATCGTAATTGTTACATGTTTTACAACCATCCCAAAAAGCTTCATCCATTGTTAATTCAGAAAAAGTAACTGGTTGATAACCCAACTCATAATTAATTTTTAATACTGCAAGACCTGTTGTTATTCCAAATATTTTAGCAGCTGGATACTTTTCTTTTGAATACTCAAGTATTTGCCTTTTAATTATTTTCGCTAAGCCTTGATTTCTATAATTTGGATGTACTATGAGTCCTGAATTCACTACAAATTCTTTATTATCCCAAGTTTCAATATAGCAGAAACCGGCAAATTCACTTTTATGAATTGCGATTATGGCATCACCTGTACTAATTTTTTTAGTGATGTACTCTGAAGTTCGCTCAGCAATCCCTGTCCCTCTGACCTTTGCAGATTCTTTTATCGTATCACAAATTATTTCGGCAAATTTAATATGTGACATATTAGCTATAACAACTTTCATTGCTTCTTTTTAATTTTAAAATTTAATTTATTGATGTTTTTTTAAAGGGAAAACGGACACACCATTTTCAAAAATATATTACGCCCTCAAGGGACGGCGTCGAGGGAAAAAGCATACAATCATTGTATCTGAAATAAGTGATGTCAGATTTAAAAAAAATAATATGTTAAAAGATTGTTGCAAAATTGTTGTTGAAAAAAATGAAAATTATTAATAACTGTTTCTTCTTTAAAAGAGTGTAGAATTAGCGCACACAGCGACGTACTTCAAAAAAGCGCGTGGGTATTTTAACAGTTGTATTTAAATTATAACTTTTCATTGGTACAATATTACATAAAATAATGATACAAAAATTAACTTGTTAACTATTTAACAGAATCATTTGTTAAACCTACAAATATTAACAAATTTTATTATGCTAAATTAAAAATTGAAACAGCGCTGGATTTTCATTTAAATATTCTCCTAAAAATCCCTTTTGTTTCATCCTTGTAACTAAAGGTTCGAAATCTTCTTTTTTTTCTAATTCAATTCCTACTACTGCTGGTCCTTTATCTCTATTGTGCTTTTTAGTGTATTCGAAATAAGCAATATCATCATTAGGTCCTAATACATCAACCACAAATTCTTTCAAAGCACCTGCTCTCTGTGGGAATTTTATAATAAAATAATGCTTTAATCCTTCATAAAGTAAGGCTCGCTCTTTCATTTCTTCCATTCGGGTAATATCATTATTACCACCACTTACAATACAAACTACTGTTTTACCTTTAATTTGGGCTTGATGCTTATCAAGAGCCGCAATAGATAAAGCCCCTGCTGGTTCAACAACCAACCCATTTTCATTGTATMCMWWYARAATAKTTKWNCANRKAAKAMYTTCWMWWATMSWATCAGTATCATCTAGTAATTCCTTGCAAAGATCAAAAGTTAGATCTCCCATTCTCTTTACGGCTGCACCATCTACAAAATTTTCAATCTCTGTAAGTGTTGTGTTTTTACCCTTTTTTAATGATGTTGTTAATGAGGGCGCCCCTTTAGGCTCAACTCCAATGATTTTTGTTTCTGGACTAAGAATTTTAAACACAGTGCCCACACCTGAAGCTAAACCACCACCTCCAACAGGCAACATTAAATAATCAATTTGACTTTTATTTTCATTTAAAATTTCGAGACCCACAGTTCCCTGACCTGCAATCACATCTATATCATCAAATGGGTGCACAAATGTTTTATTCTTTATAGAACAATAAGCAATTGCTTCCTTTTGACTATCATCAAAACTGTCCCCAATAAGTCTAACATCAACAAATTCTCTACCAAACATTTTCACTTGGTCAATTTTTTGATGCGGAGTAGTAACTGGCATAAAAATAGTACCATGCGCCTTTAATTTATAACAAGCATATGCAACCCCTTGAGCGTGGTTACCCGCACTAGCACAAACAATACCATCTTGTAAATCATCTTTCGATAACCCTTGAATTTTATTATAAGCACCTCTAATTTTATAGGACCGAACAACTTGTAAATCTTCTCTTTTGAAATAAATAGTTGCTTGATATCGCTCAGAAAAATTCTTCATAAACACCAAAGGAGTTTGTTCAACAACTCCTTTAATGCTATGTTGAGCCTTGTATATATTTTTTAATGAGATGCTATTTTGGGTTTTTGTATTCATTAAATAATTAAAACTAAATTTAAATTAAACAATTTTAATCATCGCTGTCATTGACTCACGTAAATACGCTCCAATTTCTTCAACTGGGTGATTTCTAATGGCATCATTTACCTCAATTAATTCTTTATTATCTACACCATTGACTCCTTCAATATATGGTCTTCCAACTAAATTACTTGGTAGGTCTTTCACATAATCAGCAATTAATGGTTTACATGCATGATCAAACAAATAACATCCGTATTCTGCAGTATCTGAAATAACTCTATTCATTTCAAATAATTTTTTTCGAGCAATTGTGTTTGCAATTAGTGGAGTTTCATGCAACGATTCATAATAGGCTGATTCTTCTATAATCCCAGATTCAGTCATCGATTCAAAAGCTAATTCAACACCTGCTTTCACCATTGCTACCATTAATGCACCATTGTCAAAATACTCTTGCTCTGAAATTTCAACAGCAGTTGCTGTTGTTTTTTCAAAAGCAGTTTCACCAGTAGCAGCTCTCCATGTTAATAAATTAACATCATCATTTGCCCAATCTTCCATCATTGTTTTAGAAAAATGTCCAGACATAATATCATCCATGTGTTTTCGAAATAACGGACGCATAATGTTCTTTAAATCTTCTGATACTTTAAATGCTTCCATTTTAGCAGGATTCGATAATCTGTCCATCATATTTGTGATACCCCCATATTTTAACGCTTCTGTAATGGTTTCCCAGCCGTATTGAATTAATTTTGAAGCATAACTAGCATCTACTCCTTCAGCAACCATTTTATCAAAACAAAGAATTGAGCCTGTTTGAAGCAAACCACATAAAATAGTTTGTTCACCCATTAAATCTGATTTAACTTCAGCAACAAAAGACGATTCTAATACTCCAGCTTTATTTCCACCTGTCCCAACAGCATATGCCTTTGCTTGTTCCCATCCTTTTCCTTCTGGATTATTTTCAGGATGTACAGCAATTAATGTTGGGACACCAAAGCCACGTTTATACTCTTCCCTAACTTCAGATCCTGGACATTTAGGTGCTACCATTATTACTGTTAGATCTTTACGGATTTGCATTCCTTCTTCAACAATATTAAACCCGTGAGAATAAGATAACGTTGCTCCTTTTTTCATTAAAGGCATAATCGTACTCACTACATTTGAATGTTGCTTATCTGGTGTCAAGTTTAAAACAAGATCTGCCGTTGGAATTAACTCTTCATAAGTTCCAATAATAAATTTATTATCAGAAGCATTTTTAAATGACTGACGTTTTTCTGAAATTGCCTGCGCACGTAATGCATATGAAATATCCAATCCTGAATCTCTCATGTTTAACCCTTGGTTTAACCCTTGAGCGCCACAACCAACAATTACAATTTTTTTTCCTTTTAAAGCTTTTACACCTTCTGTAAATTCAGAAGACTCCATAAATCTACATTTTGATAACTGATCGAGTTTATCTCTTAATGAAAGTGTGTTAAAATAATTTGCCATTTTTTTATTCTTTATTCTTTTAATTAATTTCTGCTAATAATTCTGAGATTGCCATTTTAGGTCGAGTGATTGCAATACGTCCTGAACGAACGAACTGTAATAATCCAAAAGGTTCCAATTTCTCATACATTCTATCAATATCCTCTTTTAATCCTGAGGCCTCAATTACAAAATATCGTTCTGTAATTGCAATAATATGAGCTCTTCTAAACTTTAATTTATTTTGAATTTTTTCATCATATAAATGTGTTGATGCAATTTTAAACAATGCTGTTTCATGATAAATTATCTCATCTTCAGTATGATAAAACGTCTTAATAACTTCAATTTGTTTTTGAATTTGCCCAACTACTTTTCGAATCAATGATTTAGGTACTATTACCACAAAAGTAAATCTATGTACATTTTCGATTTCAGATTTAGAAACTGTCATACTTTCAATATTAATATGACGCTTTAAAAATATTGCTGAAATACGATTTAACAATCCTATGTTGTTTTCGGTATATACCGATATTGTATAATTTTGACTTTCTTCCATAATTAACTTAATCTTATATCTGAAACACTTGCTCCTGTTGGTATCATTGGAAATACATTATCTTCTTGCTCAATTACAACTTCTAAAAAATAGGTTTCTTTTGAAGCAATCATTGTTTTAATAGCCTTTGCTAAATCTTCACGTTTTGTAACTCTGGCAGCCTCTATATCATAGGCTTCAGCAAGTTTTACAAAATCTGGACTTATCATTTCAGTGGAGGCATAACGTTTATCAAAAAACAATTCTTGCCATTGACGAACCATTCCTAAATAACTATTATTCAATACCACAATTTTAACAGGTACTTTTGTTTGAAGAATTGTACCTAACTCGTTGCAAGTCATTTGATATCCACCATCTCCAATTATTGCAATAACTTCTCTCTCAGGAGCACCCATTTTCGCTCCTATTGATGCAGGCAAGGCAAATCCCATGGTCCCTAAACCACCAGAAGTTACACTACTTCTAGTTTTTATAAAATCGGCATAACGGCATGCAAACATTTGGTGTTGACCTACATCTGATACTATCACAGCATCTCCGCCTGTTTCTTTGTTAATTCGATTTATAACTTCTCCCATTGTCAATCCATCTTTTGAAGGATTCAACTGATCATTAATTACAGTATCAAGCTCAATTTTATACAATTTATGAAACTCTTTCATCCAATCTTTATGGTCAGCTTTGATTACATATTGTTGTATCTCAGCTAAAGACTCCTTAACATCACCTAGCACTGCAATATTGGTTTTTACATTTTTATCTATTTCAGCAGGGTCAATATCGAAATGAATTACTTTTGCTTGCTTCGCATAGGTATTTAAATTTCCTGTTACACGATCATCAAAACGCATACCGATAGCTATTAAAACATCACATTGATTTGTTAAAACATTTGGCGCATAATTTCCATGCATCCCAACCATACCCACGTGTAATGGATGTTTAGTTTCTAATGCAGAAAGCCCCAATGCTGTTGAAGCTGAAGGAATATCCGTTTTTTCAATAAAGTTTTTAAACTCTTGTTCCGCTGCCCCAATAATAACCCCTTGTCCCCAAACTATAAATGGTTTTTTAGCATTATTTATTAGCTCTGCAGCTGCTTTTACTTTATCTATATTCAATTTTGGAACAGGTTTATAACTTCTAATTTTTTCACATTTTTTATATGAAAAATCAAATTCTTCAAATTGAGCATCCTTCGTTATATCAATTAACACGGGTCCTGGACGACCAGATTTAGCAATGTAAAATGCTTTTGCAAATACCTCTGGGATTTCACTTGCCTTCGTAATTTGATAATTCCATTTAGTAACAGGAGTTGAAATTCCAATAATATCTGTTTCTTGAAACGCATCAGAACCTAACAAATGTGAACCAACTTGTCCCGTGATACAAACCAATGGTGTTGAATCTATTTGAGCATCAGCAATTCCAGTTACCAAATTCGTTGCCCCTGGACCAGAAGTTGCAAACACAATTCCTGGCTTACCTGTTACACGTGCAAAGCCTTGTGCAGCATGTGTTGCTCCTTGCTCATGACGTGTTAAGACATGATGCAATTTATCTTGATATTTATACAGTTCATCATACACCGGCATAATGGCCCCACCTGGATAACCATAAACTAAATCTACGCCTTCCTCTAACAAACATTTAATAACTGCCTCTGCACCTATTATTTTTTCAGTTTTTAAAGAAATTTCTTCTTGAACTTCTTTCYTTAATGTTTCCATAAATTTAAAATTTATCCGTTACACAACCTTCTGAAGCTGAAGAAACGGTTTTTGCATATTTATATAATATTCCTTTTTTATGTTTTAGCTCTGGAGCCTTCCAATCATCTTTTCTTTTGGCTAATTCATCATCCGACAGTTTTACGCTAATCGTTTTATTGACAGCATCTATAACAATACGATCTCCATCTTTAATCAATGCAATAGCTCCACCTGATTGTGCTTCTGGAGTAATATGCCCAACTACAAAACCGTGAGTTCCTCCAGAAAAACGACCATCGGTAATTAATGCAACTGATTTGCCTAACCCCGCTCCCATAATCATGGAAGTTGGTTTTAACATTTCAGGCATCCCTGGACCACCTTTAGGACCAACATATCTAATTACTACAACATCACCTCTAGATACTCTTCCTGCTCCAATACCTTCATTTGCATTATCTTCTCCATCAAAAACAACTGCATTCCCTTCAAATACATTCCCTTCTTTCCCACTAATTTTGGCTACGGAGCCATCTTTTGCAAGGTTTCCAAATAAAATTTGAAGATTTCCAGAAGATTTTAAGGCTTTTTCTGTAGGATGAATAACTTGTTGATCATTTTCAAAACTTAATGGTTTTATATCCGCTAAATTTTCAGCCAATGTTTTCCCGGTAACTGTCATACAATCACCATGCAAAAATTCCTTTTCTAATAAATATTTCATCACGGCAGGAGTTCCTCCAACTCCATGAACATCTTCCATTAAATATTCACCACTTGGTTTTAAGTCGGCAATTAATGGAGTTCTATCACTTACTCGTTGAAAATCTTCTAAAGTAAAATCTATTTCTGCCGCATGTGCAATTGCTAAATAATGTAAAACTGCATTAGTTGAGCCTCCTAGAGCATTCACCAAAGCCACCGCATTTTCTAATGATTTTTTAGTGATAATATCTAACGGTTTTAAATCGAGCTCTAACAAATTTTTAATCGCCAATGCAACTCGTTCGCTCTCCGTTTCTTTATGTGGGTTTTCAGCTGGAATAGAAGAATTATAAGGCAATGCAAACCCTAATGCTTCTATTGAAGAAGCCATGGTGTTTGCTGTATACATTCCTCCACATGCACCGGCTCCAGGAATTGCATTCTTAATAATTCCCTTGTATTCTTCTTCTGAAATTGCCCCTGATATTTTTTGCCCTAATGCTTCAAAAGCAGAAACAATATTTAACTTTTGTCCTTTATATCTTCCTGAAGCTGTTGTTCCTCCATAGACCATTAAAGCAGGTCTGTTTAAACGTAACATTGCCATAATTGAACCAGGCATATTTTTATCACATCCAACAACTGCCACTAATCCGTCATAGCTTTGAGCACTCATTACAACCTCTATAGAATCAGCAATAATATCACGAGATGGCAAGGAATAGTTCATGCCAGATGTTCCCATAGAGATCCCATCGCTTACGCCAATAGTATTAAACACTAGTCCAACCTGATTTTCTTTATTGACCTCTTCCTTAATTTGCAAAGCCAAATTATTCAAGTGCATATTGCATGGGTTTCCGTCAAAACCTGTACTTACAATACCTACTTGAGGTTTTTTCATATCTTCATCAGAAAACCCCACCCCGTACAGCATTGCTTGCGCAGCTGGCTGTGTTGGATCTTGAGTAACTCTTTTACTGTATTTATTTAATTGCATTTATTTTTGTGCTTTTTTAATTCTTTTAAATTATTTTAAAACGAGCTGCTTTCTACTGAATATATTTCAATAAAAAACAAATTTAAATTAGGTAATTGTTTTATCTTTTTTTCATTTTCTTATTTTACAATATCCATTATTCAATGAAACTACTTATCTATTTGATATACTGATAGTTATATGTATTTTTTCTACAATGATTATGCAATAAAAAAACCTGCATCAACTAAATGATACAGGTTTTAATTTTTTTTATTAGAAACTTGTATCAAGTTATAAATTTGATAATAATGACTTGAATTAAAATAATACTAGTTGCTTTTTTATATCGCATAATTCTCTAATGAAAAAACCTTCCTAAATTTAATTAGGAAGGTTTAATAATTTTATAAACTACAATAACATCCCTAATCTTCTTGCGAAATAATCACAGAGACACTTATAGAAATAATATTGATACTTACTTTTTTCATATTTATGTTACAAATATGATGTTATTTATTTAATAAAAAAACTATTCATAACATTTCTACTTTATCAATTTTTTAGCTTTTTGTTTTATGATGTCTTCAATTGGGACATGTTGAATTTTGCTTTCAAGCCAAGAAAGGATGTCCAAATATAAAAAGGAACGCTTTTCATATGGATGATTTTCAAATTCACTTAATTCTTTATGTAATTTTACAAATGCTTTGTGAAGGTCTTGAGGATAAATAGAACCTAAGCTTTTTAGAAAAGAAATCATTTTTCGTTGAACTTCATGTAAATCATTCATTTTTATTAAAAACTTATATGTTGATATGATGATCTTATCTATATTATAATCTAAACCAGCATCATAATGCGCAACTAAATTTAGTACACGTGTAAAACACAATAAATCTTCACGCATTTTTAGATCTTTGTTGTTAATAATTTTTTGTAAATAAAAAATACATTCTTCATTTTTACCTGCTCCAAAGTACATACAGGCAATTTTATAATAAAAAACCATAATATGATGCGCATCAATTTTTGCCTCATATTTTTTCATTTCTTGAAGAAATTTTAAGACAAAATGAATCCCTTTGTGAAATCTTCCTTCTAAAAAATAAAGGTTTAATTTGTTTTGAGAATAGCACAAAAATGTAAGCGTATTGGTATTCTCATTAATAGCAATATTTTTATTTTTAATATCAAAATTTAAATTTTCAAGTACGACATTGAACTTGGTCTTATGTTTAATTAAATAAAGAGATTCTAATAAATAACTAACTCCTTTTAGATAAAAAACAGGATTCTGTTTTTTCATTTCTGGTTTCTCTTCAAATAAATCAACCCATTTTTGAGAATATTTATAACTCAAAACAAAATCTTGCATAATTAAACTATGCCATAAATAAGCTTTGTATAAAAAAAGTTTTTCTCTGAATCCTAAGTCCGACAACTTAAAGCTAGGCAACCTTTTTTCAAAATATATTTTCACTTTTTTTGAATCAACATCATCCTTAACATATCCTTCTTTTAAAAGCAAACTATACAGTTGAAGGGAAAGATTTGAAAGCTTGCTAATTCTTACATTTCTTAAACTCAACTCTTTAGACTCTTCAGAAAGCTCATCAGCTCTATTACTTAAACTTCGAGTAATGTATTGAGATTCAATAACTTTTTCAAACTCTACTATTTCATATGCTAAATTGTTTTCGCTATTATTTAATGCTAATTCTTTTGCTTTATCYAGTATTTTTARGCTCTGCTTGTACAATCCTTTRCTATATAATATTGCTGCAAAATCAAATTGTTCTCTAACTTGTGATCTTACATTTTGATGGACAGGATTTAATCGCAAACTCACCAAAATTTGTTTATATAAATGAGCTTTAGTATTAGAAATTTGTTGTTTTTTTATATTCGTTTTCTTCAAAATTAAATCATCATTAAAATCACTCACTTTGTCTAATAAATTAAATAAGGTAATGAAATTAGCTTCGGAATTTCCTCCTAATCTACCAACATACAATTTAAATTGTCTTTTTTCAGATTTTGATAGTGACTTCACTAACGTAAATAATGCATCTTTTTGCTCAATAGCCATTGTAACTAATTTATTTTTATTTTATTGATTTATAGCGATTTACAATAATAATAATCATTTGAATATTGTAAACAACTAATTTTTTTCAGTTTATCAAAAACGTTTACTCCTATTTTTGGTAATTCAAATGTTATAAAAAAAAATCAAAAATGAGTAAAAATATAGTCCAAATTTTTGATACAACCTTAAGAGACGGTGAACAAGTCCCTGGATGTAAGTTAAATACCAAACAAAAATTAATTATTGCTGAACGCTTAGATATCTTAGGTGTTGATGTAATTGAGGCTGGATTTCCAATTTCGAGTCCTGGAGATTTTACTTCTGTAGAACAAATTTCAAAATTAGTTAAAAACGCRACCGTTTGTGGACTAACTAGAGCAAATAAAAAAGATATTGAAGTAGCTGCGGCTTCATTGAAGTATGCAAAGCGACCAAGAATTCATACAGGAATTGGTACTTCAGATTCACATATAATTCATAAATTTAATTCAACTCAAGAAAAAATAATTGAACGGGCTGTTCAAGCAGTGGCGTATGCTAAAACATTTGTGGAAGATATTGAATTTTATGCTGAAGATGCGGGAAGAACAGACAATGAATATTTAGCTAGAGTTCTAGAACAAGTTATCAAAGCAGGTGCAACTGTATTAAATATCCCTGACACTACCGGTTATTGCTTACCCGATGAATATGGTGCTAAAATCAAGTATTTAAAAGAAAATGTAAAAGGAATTGACAATGTAATACTTTCTTGTCATTGCCATAACGATTTAGGTTTGGCAACAGCCAATGCAATTTCAGGGGTTCAAAACGGTGCTCGTCAAATTGAATGTACAATCAATGGAATTGGTGAACGAGCTGGAAATACAGCTTTAGAAGAGGTAGTGATGATTTTAAAACAGCATCCAAATTTAAATTTAGATACTGGAATCAACACAAAATTATTATACGATACAAGTTTGCTTGTACAACGAAGTATGGGTATGGTTGTTCAACCTAACAAAGCAATTGTTGGCGAAAATGCTTTTGCTCACAGCTCAGGAATTCATCAAGATGGTGTTATCAAAAATCGTGAAACTTACGAAATTATTAATCCAGCAGATGTTGGTGTTACAGAATCTTCAATTGTTTTAACGGCTAGAAGTGGTAGAGCTGCTTTGGCCTATAGAGCTAAAAATGTTGGTTATGACTTAACAAAAATTGAATTAGATAATTTATATCCTCAATTTTTAAAATTTGCTGATCACCATAAAGAAGTTAATGATGAAGATTTACACCACTTAATGGGATTAAACCATGTTATGGTAACAAATATTCATCTATAAATTGGAATCCTGCTGAAAAATAAAAGACCCACACATTTTTACCTTCTGTAATAGAATTGTCAACCTTTATTCAATWTTGAAAGYTTGMTAATGGTAAATAGTTTTTGTTTATTTTTGCAACTATGAAACGAGCATGTTAAAAATTTTCTCACCMMWGKMWRMYGAYWRRYAGSRAASAGCATGTGATCGTTAAAAAACAATTACTATAAACACATGAAAAATAATACAAGTCTTATTGATGCAATTAATTATCGCCGCTCTGTAAGAATTTACGATGAAAGTAAAGAAATTGATTCTGAAATTGTAAAAAAATGCATTCAGCAAGCAACATTAGCACCTAACAGTAGCAACATGCAATTGTGGGAATTTCACCATGTTACTTCAAAAAACATCTTAGATAAATTAGCTTTCGCTTGTTTAAATCAAAGTGCTGCTACTACTGCAAAAGAAATGGTTGTAGTGGTAGTTCGTAAAGATTTATGGAAACATCGTGCAAAAACTCACATTCAATATTTAACTCAATTATTTGGTAAAAAACCAACAAATGAATATTCAGGGCGTGAAAAATTTGCCTTAAATTATTATAAAAAAATTATGCCTTTTGCATATGGAGAATTTTTTGGGGTTTTTGGCTATATAAAATATGGTATTTCATGGTTGATAGGACTTTTTAAACCTAGTTATAGACAACTTCGAAAATCAGATATGAGAATTGTTGCACATAAAAGTGCTGGTTTAGCAGCACAAACCTTTATGCTAAGTATGGCATCTGAAGGGTATGATACTTGTCCCATGGAGGGAACTGATTCGCTTCGTATAAAAAAAGCACTTAACTTGCCATATAAAAGTGAGATTAACATGGTAATTTCTTGCGGAATTCGTAAACCAGAAGGTGTTTATGGCGAACGTTTTAGAGTACCATTTATGTCTGTTTATAAACAATGGTAATTTCTTTAAAATTTAAACGACAAATATTTTAGTAGTTAAAACAATCATGACAGCAAAAGAAAGTATAATACATAAAATTACATCGAGTGAAAATCGACCACATTTAGATTTTAACTTAAAATATAAAACTGAAAAATTTACAACTAATTTATTTCATACACTCTTTGATGCTAACGCTTGCGTAGAAAAAAACATTGAACAATTAGAAATTGATTTTGAGGAAATCCATAAACTAGCTTATAATTCTGATAAATTTCCTTCTAGTTCTATTTGGAAAATATTTTTATCAAAATTACCTGAAATTTTAGAAAATTTAAATTTAGATGCTCAAGAATTAGTAAATAATGATCCTGCTTCTAATAGCATTGAAGAAGTTTACTTAGCATATCCTGGATTTTTCGCCATCGCAATTTATAGATTTAGCCATGAGTTATTTCTGTTAAAAACTCCATTAATTCCAAGGTTAATGAGTGAATATGCGCATAGTAAAACTGGAACCGATATACATCCTGGTGCAACTATTGGTAAATCCTTTTTTATTGACCATGCTACAGGTACAGTTATTGGTGAAACGTGTATTATAAAAAACTACGTAAAAATTTATCAGGGAGTTACTTTAGGTGCCTTGCAAGTTTCAAAAGAGATGAAATATATAAAACGTCACCCAACAGTAGAAAATAATGTAACTATCTATGCCAATGCTACCATACTTGGAGGCGAAACAGTGATAGGTGAAAATAGTACAATAGGAGGTAATGTTTGGATTACGGAATCTATTCCTAAAAATTCAATTGTATATCATAGACCAGAAACAAAGCTCAAACCAAAATACTAATAGTGAAAAACAACTTTATCTTTGATTATATTGGAAACACACCTTTAATAAAAGTTCAAAAATTATTGGGAAAAGAAGACGTTTCTTTATATCTTAAATTAGAAGGAAATAACCCAGGAGGAAGTGTAAAAGACAGAGCTGCATTTAATATGATTTCTTCAGCTATACAAAGAAATGAAATCGATAAGCACACGCATTTAATTGAAGCAACAAGTGGAAATACTGGTATTGCCTTGGCTATGATTGCTCAACAATTTGATTTAACTATTGAGTTGGTTATGCCAGAAAATTCTACAAAAGAAAGGATACAAACGATGGAAGCATATGGGGCGAAAGTAACGTTAACGTCATCAGAAAATGGTATTGAAGGGGCACGTATCTATGCTGAAAAACAAGTAACTAAAAAAGGGTACTTTATGCTAAATCAGTTTGCAAATGAAGACAACTGGAAGGCCCATTACAAAAACACCGGTCCTGAAATTTGGAATGCTTCCAATGGAGAAATTACTCATTTTGTTTCTGCAATGGGTACTACAGGAACAATTATAGGAACATCCACTTATTTGAAAGAACAAAACAACAATATTCAAATTATTGGGGTTCAACCAACTGACAAYTCTAGCATTCCWGGCATWCGGAAATGGTCTAAAGAATTTCTYCCAAARATATTTGATGCTAAAAAAGTAGATCTAATTATTGAAGTTAGTGAAAATGAAGCTCGTGAAATGACTAAAAAACTCGCAATGAAAGAGGGTGTGTTTTCTGGTATGAGTGGAGGTGGTGCTGTTGCAGCATCGTTAAAACTTGCAAATAAACTAACGAAAGGAACCATTATAACTATTATTCCTGATAGAGGGGATCGCTATTTATCATCTAATTTATTTGAATAAAACGTTTGAGTAGTTAACCCTATTTTAGATTGTACAACAATGGCAATTATTGTACTTTTGTAGTAGATTATTTAATTATTTAGCATGAAAAAAATTCAAATGGTTGACCTATTGGGTCAATATGATAACATACAAGAACAAGTTGATTTAAAAATATTAGAAGTTGTAAAATCTGCAGCATATATAAATGGACCAGAAGTTCATAATTTTCAAAAAGAACTAGAAAATTATTTAGGTGTTAAACACGTAATTCCTTGTGCGAATGGAACTGATGCGCTTCAAATTGCAATGATGGGACTAGGATTAAAGCCTGGAGATGAGGTTATCACAGCCGATTTTACTTTTGCAGCAACTGTTGAAGTAATTGCACTATTGCAATTAACCCCCGTTTTAGTTGATGTTGAAAAAGATACTTTCAACATGAATATTAAAGCACTTAAAAAAGCAATTACTCCAAAAACGAAAGCTATAGTACCTGTTCATTTATTTGGACAATGTGCAAATATGGAAGCTGTTTTAGAAATTGCAGCAACTCATGATTTGTTTGTAATTGAAGACACTGCTCAAGCTATAGGTGCAGATTACACTTTTAAAGATGGCACAAAAAAGAAAGCAGGAACTATTGGAAATGTTGGAACAACTTCATTCTTTCCTTCAAAAAATTTAGGATGCTTTGGTGATGGTGGTGCTATTTTTACAAATGATGATGATTTAGCGCATATTATAAAAGGAATGGTAAATCATGGAATGTACAAACGTTATTACCATGATGTAGTTGGTGTAAATTCTCGTTTAGATAGTTTACAAGCAGCAATATTACGGATTAAATTACCAAATTTAGACGCCTATTGTGAAGCCAGAAAAAAAGCTGCAACCTATTATACAAATGCTTTCTCTGAGAATAGCAATATTACAACCCCAATAATTAGTGATTTCACAACACACGTATTTCACCAATATACTATTCAAATTCAACATGTAGACAGAAATGCGTTGCATCAACATTTATTAGATAATGGAATTCCGAACGGAATTTATTATCCAGTTCCTTTGCACAGCCAAAAAGCATATGTAGATGCCCGTTATAAAGAAGAAGATTTTAAAGTAACAAACGAATTGATTGACACTGTTTTGTCATTGCCTATGCACACTGAATTAGACACAGAGCAATTAGATTTTATTATAACAACTATTTTAAATTTCGTAAACAAATAATGAAACATATATTAGTTACTGGAGGTCTTGGTTTTATTGGTTCACATACTGTTGTAGAATTACAAAATGAAGGTTTTGATGTACTAATAATTGATAATCTTTCAAACACAACAATTGATGTACTCGATAAGATTACTTCCATAACAACTATAAAACCCAGCTACTTTAATATTGATTTAAAAAATAAAGAAGCGGTTCAACAATTCTTTCAAGAAAATAAAGTAGATGGGGTTATTCATTTTGCTGCTTCAAAAGCGGTAGGCGAGAGTGTTGAAATGCCTTTAGAATATTATGAAAATAATATTGGGTCATTAGTCTATTTATTGCAAGAAATGAAAGCAAATAATATTGTTAATTTCATTTTTAGTTCATCTTGTACKGTGTACGGGCAAGCAGACGAACTTCCAATTACCGAAAATGCACCTATAAAACCAGCTGAATCTCCTTATGGAAATACCAAACAAATTGGTGAGGAAATAATAAATGACACTACTAAAATTTCAGCTWTAAAAGCAATCGCATTACGTTATTTTAATCCGATAGGAGCGCATGAGTCTGCTAAAATTGGCGAATTACCAATTGGGATTCCTCAAAATCTAATTCCTTTTGTAGTWCAAACAGCAGCTGGAATTCGTAAAGAATTAGCTGTTTTTGGAAGTGATTATAATACGCCAGATGGAACAGCTGTTAGAGATTATATTCACGTTGTTGATTTGGCAAAAGCACATATTATTGCTTTGAATAGATTGCTTGACAATGCAAACAAACCTTCTTTTGAAGTATTCAACATTGGAACCGGTAAAGGAATTTCAGTACTAGAAATAATACAATCTTTTGAAAAAATTACTGGCAAAAGAATAAATTACAAGCTAGCTGAAAGACGAGAAGGTGACATTTCATCGGCTTATGCCGATACAACTATTGCGAATAAAAAATTAGGTTGGAAAGCAGCACTTTCTTTAGATGAAGCATTACTATCGGCTTGGAAATGGCAACAAGCATTAAGTAAAAAGAGCAAAAAATGAGCGTTTAAAAAGTGAAATTTTCGTCAACCCTTTCAAGAATGACGATATAAAGACTTTTTAAACACCCTTTTTATTATAAAAGATATTTTTACTACTGAACACCACTGGCAGCAACGCTTCTATCTATTTTACGCATCAATCCTTGTAAAACTTTTCCTGGACCAACTTCAATAAATTCAGTTCCTCCATCAGAAATCATAGATTGAATACATTGTGTCCATCTCACAGGAGCCGTTAATTGTGCCATTAAATTTTCTTTAATTTCATCTGGGCTTATAACTGCTTTAGCAACTACATTTTGATAAATTGGACACGTTGGTTTATTAAAAACCGTATGACTAATTGCATCAGCTAATTCTTCTCTTGCAGGTTCCATTAATGGTGAATGGAAAGCACCTCCAACAGGCAATTTCAGGGCTCTCCTTGCCCCTTTTTCCGTTAAAGCTTCACATGCATTATCAATAGCACTAATTTCTCCAGAAATCACTAATTGCCCGGGGCAGTTATAGTTTGCAGCAACAACTACACCTTCAATTCCAGCGCAAATTTCTTCAACTACGGCATCCTCTAATCCTAAAACAGCTGCCATCGTAGATTCTTGCGCTTCACAAGCTTTTTGCATGGCTAAAGCTCTCTTTGATACTAATTTCAACCCATCTTCAAAAGTAAGAACACCATTAGCAACCAATGCCGATAATTCACCTAAAGAATGACCYGCWACCATTTCAGGTTTAAAATCATCTCCTAAGGTTTTTGCTAAAATTACTGAATGCAAAAATATAGCAGGTTGCGTAACTTTAGTTTGTTTTAATTCTTCGGCAGTTCCCTCAAACATTACATCAGTAATGGAAAATCCTAAAATTACATTTGCTTGTTCAAAAAGTTGCTTAGCTAATGGAGAGTTTTCGTATAAATCTAAACCCATTCCTGTAAATTGAGCCCCTTGACCGGGRAAAATATATGCTTTCATTATTTTATATTCTTTATAATTTCAAAAAGCAAAAATAGGAATTATTTGCTATATTCGTAACAATCTATGAATCAAAAACAAAAATCAGAAGCGTTTACAATCTATCTAATTTTAGCGGCTATGTTTATTGCAGCATTGGTGGCTTCTAATTTAATTTTTCAAAAATTTTTTTCTTGGAACCCGTTTGGTTGGTTTAGATTTGAACTCTCTGTAGGTATTTTACCATACCCCATTACTTTTCTAATAACAGATATTATTTCAGAAATTTACGGGAGGAAAAGAGCTAATCAAGTTGTAATTGCTGGTATTTTTGCTTCATTTTTTTCAATAGGTATTATATTAATTGCAAATTATACTTCTGCAATAGACAATTCACCAGTAACAAATGAATTATTCTCTAAAGTATTCGGCTTATCACCAATTGCTGTGTTGGCTTCAATGTTAGCGTATTTAATTGCACAATTTATTGATATTCGTATTTATCATTTTTGGAAGCTAAAAACACAGGGAAAACACTTATGGTTGCGTAATAACTTTTCGACATTTACTTCTCAATTTATTGATACGCTAACAGTAGTTACCTTATTATGTAGCTTTCAGGTTTTACCATGGAGTTTATTCAACAGCTTATTAATTAGTGGTTTTCTTTTTAAAATATTAATTGCACTTTTAGACACACCTATTTTATATTTTATTGTGTATTTATTTAAAGCACGATTCAACTTAAACACAGGTGAAGAAATTAATCTATTAGATTGATTATCAGTTACTTATTTAAATTTTTGTTTAATATTATGTTTTTGGCATATTTTTTGAAATAATAGCAATATGGAGGGGTAACTATACCCAAAGTTAGTTGATATAATAGTGTAAGTGAAACATAAAGTAAATGATACCGTCATCACTAAAAAGAAACATTTGCAATATTAATTTAAGTTTATCATTTATGAGAGAGAAAGTTATGAATGCAACCATTGCTGTTCTAATGATTAGTGCAATTTTAACAGGTTGTAAAGAATCAGATTTGGATATTGATGCCCCAGCTTGCATTGAACATAAAATTGAAGAGCTCATTAAGAATGAAGTAAGTAACCCTCCTACCCAAATTTGGAAATGGGAAGTTGATGGAAATACGTATTATTACATCACATCAAATTGTTGCGATCAATACAATTATTTGTATACTGAAAATTGTGAGATTGTATGTGCTCCGGATGGAGGAATAACTGGAGAAGGTGATGGAAATTGTCCAATTTTCACGAACGAAATTATTAAAACACTGATTTGGGAAGATCAGAGAAGTTAAGTAATAGTGTTAGTTTATCGTAATAATTACTTTAAACCCTTCACTATTTCTTACATTAAATACGGTACCATCCTCAAAGATTAAGTATTGTCCTTTTATACCTTTTAATTTTCCAGAAAACAGCTGAGTTTTCTCAAGATTCAATGATTTTATCTTTACAGGATACTGAAGTACTGGAAAATTTATTTCTGTTATTTTACCATTATTGGCTAAAAAATATTCTTGTACTTCTGCTGGAATATAGGATTTTAACTTTTCTCTTTCCTCAATTAAATCTGCCGCTAAAACTTCATTCTTTAACATTTTTTGCCAACTCGTTTTATCCGCAACATATTCTTTTAAAGCCACTTCTGTTATTCCAGCTAAATATCTGTTGGGAACTTCAACCATCTCAATTGCTTTTGTAGCTCCTTGGTCAATCCAGCGCGTTGGAACTTGTGTTTTCCGAGTAACACCAACTTTCACATTACTAGACAAGGCTAAATAAACAATATGAGGCTTTAACTGCACTTGTTTCTCATATTCTAAATCTCGATCCTGAATTCCTAAGTGGGCTTTACTAAGTTCAGGCTTCATAATCCAATCACCCACCGCAGCACTATCATAAAAACAATCATAACAAAATCCTTGTCTGTATATTTTTTTCTCTTTTCCACAGCACATACATTGGTAACCTTCAAAACTTATTTCAATATCTCTATTTAACAACTGATTCAGATTTAAAACATCATTTTCAACCTCTAAATAATACTGAACAACATCATTTAGCTCAGTCGTCATTTTTTTTAAAATAGTTTGATATTTCATAAAAAGTTTTTAGTAAATTTAACATGCTAAAGATACTATATAAAATATGCCATTTACAATAGTCAATTCAATAATTTCTTGGTTTTTAAAAAAAAGAAAGCACCAAATGGAGCTATTTTTAAAATATCCTATTGACGTACAGAATGAACTTCTATTTAAATTATTACTAAAAGCTCAACATACCGAACTTGGAAATAACTATAACTTTTCAGCAATTAAGTCTTATAAAGACTTTTCCAAAAAAGTTCCTATTCAACAATATGAATCTATTGAGCCATTGATAGAACGCTCAAGAAAAGGTGAACAAAATATATTTTGGCCCACACCAATAAAATGGTTTGCAAAATCTAGTGGTACTACCAATGCCAAAAGTAAATTTATACCTGTTAGTGAAGAAGCTTTAGAGGATTGCCATTTTAAGGCTGGAAAAGATATGCTCTGCCTCTATTTTAATAACAATCCTTCTGCTGAGCTATTTAAAGGAAAAGGATTAAGGTTAGGAGGAAGTAGTGATGTATATGAAGATAGCAATTCCTACTTTGGAGATTTATCAGCTATAATCATTGAAAACTTACCTTTTTGGGCTGATTTTAGTAGCGCACCAAATCAAGAAATCGCTTTAATGGGTGAATGGGAAAGTAAAATAAAAGCTATTATTGATAAAACCATTGATGAAGATATTACCAGTTTAGTTGGGGTTCCTTCTTGGATGTTGGTTTTATTAAATCGGGTATTAGAAAGAACAGGCAAAAACAATATTTTAGAAGTTTGGCCAAATCTTGAAGTGTACTTTCATGGTGGGGTAAACTTTAATCCGTACAGAGAACAATTCAAAAAATTAATCCCTAAAACAGCCTTCAAATACTACGAGACTTACAATGCTTCTGAAGGTTTTTTTGCAATTCAGGATTTAAATGATTCAAACGATTTATTGCTAATGCTTGATTATGGAATTTTTTATGAGTTTATTCCAATGAATAAATTTGACAGTGAAAATTCTAAGGCTATACCTCTTTCCAACGTAAAACTAAATGAAAATTATGCCTTGGTAATTACAACCAATGGAGGCTTATGGCGCTATTTAATTGGTGATACTGTGAAATTTACATCACTAGATCCTTATCGGATTAGAATTACAGGTAGAACTAAGCATTTTATCAATGTTTTTGGCGAAGAATTGATCATTGAGAATGCTGAAAATGCCTTAAAACAAGCTTGCTTAAAAACAGAGAGTGAAGTTTCTGAATTTACCGTTGCACCTATTTTTATGAATGGAAAAAGCAATGGAGCACATGAATGGCTTATTGAATTTAGAAAAGAACCTGAATGTATCAATTATTTTACAGAAATTTTAGACAATGCCTTAAAGGCAATTAATTCAGATTATGAAGCGAAAAGAACCCATAATTTAACATTGGGAATGCCCAAAATAAATATTGCCAAAGAAGGCCTATTTTATACTTGGTTGAAACGAAATGGGAAGTTAGGAGGGCAACACAAAGTACCTAGATTATCTAATTCAAGGAAACATTTGGAAGAGTTATTAAACTTAGCAATTACACTCTAGATCTTTCTCTCAATAACGTAGTTAACCATTGTTAACAAAGAATCTTTATAAGGGGAGCTTGGGTAAGTTTCTAAAATTTCTAAGGCTTTGGATTGGTATTCTTTCATTTTAACAGTCGTATATTCAATACCTCCTCTTTCTTTTACAAAAGCAATAACTTCCTTAACTCTTTTCTTATTTTTATTGTGGTTTTTAACTGAATTAATTAACCATTTCTTCTCTTTATCAGAACAATTATTTAAAACATAAATCAGGGGAAGGGTCATTTTTTGTTCTTTAATATCAATGCCTGTTGGCTTCCCAATTTTAGCATCAGTATAATCAAATAAATCATCTTTTATTTGAAATGCGACACCTATTAATTCACCAAAAAATCGCATTTTTTCAACTTCTTCTGAAGTACTTCCAACTGATGCCGCCCCTATACCGCAACAAGCGGCAATTAAGGTCGCAGTTTTTTGACGTATAATCTCAAAATACACATCTTCTGTGATATCCAATTTTCGAGCTTTTTCAATTTGAAGTAATTCACCTTCGCTCATCTCACGAACAGCAACAGATATCAATTTTAAAATATCGAAATCGTCATTATCTATGGAAAGCAATAATCCTTTAGACAATAAAAAATCACCAACTAAGACTGCGATTTTATTTTTCCACAAGGCATTAATTGAAAAAAAACCTCTTCTTCTATTACTATCATCSACCACATCATCGTGAACTAAAGTAGCTGTATGAATTAATTCAATAATAGAAGCTCCTCTATAGGTGCGTTCATCAAATTTACCATCAGAAACCATTTTTGCCACTAAAAACACAAACATTGGGCGCATTTGCTTTCCTTTTCTTCTAACAATGTAATGAGTAATTCTGTTTAATAATGGAACTTTTGTAGCCATGGCTTCTCTGAACTTACTTTCAAAGAGTTCCATTTCTTGGAGAATGGGTTGTTTTATTTGTTCTACTAGCTTCATTAAGAAATCAAAAATAAGAAAATAGTTTAACTTTTATTGGCTAATTGCCCACAAGCTGCATCAATATCCTTTCCTCTGCTTCTGCGAACATTTACAATAATATCATTCATTTCTAATATACTAATATAATCACTAATTACTTGAGATTTTGCTTGCTGAAATTCGCCATCATCAATTGGATTGTATTCAATCAAGTTTACTTTACAAGGCACATGTTTGCAAAATTTAACCAAGGCTTGAATCGCTTCTTTGCTATCGTTAATTCCTTTCCAAACAATATATTCATAAGATACGCGACTATTGGTTTTTTCATACCAATATTTTATCGACTCTTTTAATTCATTCAAAGGAAAAGCAGCACTAAAAGGCATAATTTTAGATCTAACCTCATCAATTGCAGAATGTAAGGAAACRGCTAAATTAAATTTCACATCGTCATCTGCCAATTTTTTAATCATTTTTGGAATACCTGAAGTTGAAACCGTAATTCGTTTTGGCGACATTCCTAATCCATCAGGTGAAGTTATTTTATCTATTGCTTTTAATACATTATTATAGTTCATAAGAGGCTCTCCCATACCCATAAAAACAATGTTAGATAATTTATGATTGTAGTACAATAAACTTTCTTTGTTGATTGCTGCCACTTGGTCATAAATTTCATCAGGATTTAAATTCCGCATTTTCTTTAAACGTGCTGTAGCACAAAAACTACAATCCAAGCTACATCCTACTTGACTAGAAACACAAGCAGTTGTTCTAGATTCTGTTGGAATTAAAACAGACTCTACAATTAGCCCATCATGTAGCCTAACTGCATTTTTAACAGTTCCATCAGAACTACGTTGAATACTATCAACTTCAATATGATTTATAACAAAATTATCTTGTAACATTTTGCGAGTTTCTTTTGAAATATTAGTCATATCGTCAAAAGTATGCGCATTTTTACTCCACAACCATTCATAAACTTGATTTCCTCTAAATGCCTTATCCATATTTTCTACAAAAAATTCCCGTAGTTGCTCTTTGGTTAATGCACGTATGTCTTTTTTTAGATTCATTTTAATTTCAAGTATATATAAGAAATTATCTTAATTAGTAGGGTACAAATATTATAAATATTCTTCTTTTAATTGTTCTTTACATTCAAAATAAGTTTCACATATAAAATAAGATTTATGATATTTAATAGAATTCTATTTTTAGTATGCTTATGTGGTTTATCGATTGAACAATTTAAAGTCATTGTCGTTGCGAAACAGTTTTCCCAATATTTGTTCCATCTTTTGAGAGCTCCAACTAGAGCTTTCCTTGCACTTCACAATTCAGCACTCCTTTAACATCATAAATTATTCCGTTTTTATTTAAATATTTAYTAAAATCTATTGTTAAAAATTCTTTATGAGCCACTGCTAGTACAATTCCATCAAATTTATGTTGTGGCATATCTCTTTGTGTCTCCACACCGTATTCTTGTTTTACTTCTACAGGATTAGCCCACGGATCAAAAATTACTACATCACTTCCAAAATCTTTTAAATTTTGAATAACATCTATCACTTTCGTATTTCTAACATCAGGGCAATTTTCTTTGAAGGTAATTCCCAATACTAAAATTTTAGCTTTTTTTATGGTAATTGAATTTTTAACTAATAGCTTTATAACTTCCGATGCCACGAATAAACCCATACTGTCATTTACTCTTCTTCCTGCTAAAATAATTTCTGGATGATATCCTACTTCTTGGGCCTTTTGTGCTAAATAATAAGGGTCTACACCAATACAATGTCCACCTACTAAGCCTGGTTTAAATGATAAAAAATTCCATTTTGTGGCCGCAGCTTCCAAAACTGCTTGCGTATCAATATCCAAAATACTAAATATTTTTGCCAATTCATTCACAAAAGCAATGTTGATATCGCGTTGAGAATTTTCAATCACTTTTGCAGCTTCAGCAACTTTTATTGTTGGTGCTAAGTAGGTACCTGCAGTAATAACAGTAGCGTATAAATCGTTTACTTTAGTACCAATTTCAGGATTTGAACCCGATGTTACTTTTAAAATCTTTTCAATTGTATGTTCTTTATCTCCAGGATTAATACGCTCAGGTGAATAACCTGCAAAAAAGTCTTTATTAAAAGTAAGTCCTGAATATTGTGCCAAAATTGGAATACATACTTCTTCTGTTGCACCAGGAAATACCGTTGATTCGTAAATAACAATATCATTTGTTTTTAGAACTTTCCCAACCATTTCACTCGATCTAATAAGTGGTGTTAAATCTGGCTTGTTATTTTTATCTACTGGTGTTGGTACGGTTATAATAAAATAATTACACCCTCTAATATCTTGAACTTTTGAAGTACAAAACAAACCTTTTTTATCTGAAACATCTTCAATTAAAACGCGCTGTAGCGCTTCATTATCAATTTCTAAGGTMGTATCAAATCCTTTTTTTAATTCAGAAATGCGCTGTTCATTGATATCAAATCCAATAACCGAATATTTTGTAGCAAATAAACGAGCCAATGGTAAGCCTACATATCCCAACCCAATAATTGCTATTTTTATCTCTTCATTCATAGTTTCAATAACTTTGACAATAACTTAAATTCGTTTTATAATTGTTGCTTCTTTTCATGTGTTTATATGTATTGATTTTTAGGGTCACATGCTGTTTGCTATTAATCATTCTCCTTTGGTGAGATAAATTTTAACTTGCTCGTTTCATACTTTTTTAAATACCAATGAATTGTTTTTAAGATTCCTGAATCAAAATTCTCATTTGCTTTCCAATTCAATTCATTTTCAATTTTGGACGCATCAATGGCATACCTATAATCGTGCCCTGCGCGATCCTCAACATAGGCAATTTGATTTTTATAACTGTTGTCTTTTAGTGGTTTAATTTCATCTAATAATTCACAAATTTTATGAACAACATAGTTGTTATTTTGCTCATTTTTACCACCAATATTGTACACTTCTCCTGATCTACCTTTGTGAAATCCTAGGTCAATTCCTTTACAATGATCAAGCACATACAACCAGTCCCTTATATTTTTACCMTCTCCGTAAACTGGAATATTTTCTCCAGCCAAAGCTTTTCTAATAACTGTAGGTATTAACTTTTCATCGTGTTGTTTTGGTCCATAATTATTCGAACAATTTGTAATCACGGTTTTCATACCATAGGTGTGATGGTAACTCCTAACAAGCATATCGCTGGCTGCCTTTGACGCACTATAAGGTGAATTTGGAGCATATGGTGTTTTCTCTGTAAACAATCCTGTATCACCTAGCGTACCATAAACTTCATCTGTTGAAACATGCAAAAATGTATTATTTTCAAATCCTCTTCTAAAAACAAATGGCTTCTCCATCCAATATTTATAAGCAACATCTAATAATGTAAATGTTCCTTTTACGTTTGTTTTGATAAAAACTTCTGGTCCCTCTATAGAATTATCAACATGTGATTCTGCAGCTAAATGAATTATTCCGTGGATATAGTGATGTTGAAAAATACGTTCAATTAAACCTCTATCACAAATATCTCCCTTAATAAAAGTGTAATTTGCTTCCTTTTCAACAGATTTTAGATTTTTTAAATCCCCAGCATAAGTCAATAAATCAATATTTACAATATGATAGTTCGGATATTTATTTACTAWATATTCTACTAAATTTGAACCTATGAATCCAGCTCCACCAGTAACTAATATTGATTTCATACAATGATATTATTTTATATTTGATAGCCCTTATCAGAGAATATTTTTGCAATAAAATTCTTGATTACTAATAGGCTCTAATATTTTATTTTAGCAAATGTTAAAGGTAAAATTTTATAGGTGAATCACAAAAAGTTTTAAATTGTATTTTAAACGATGGAAATGTTCATTAATTGTTGACCATTACGCTATGATTTTAATTCTTCAACACAACTTATCAGGGTTTTTTTCCAATGAGGAATACTTAAATTAAATGTTTCTTGAATTTTCATTGTATTTAATAAACTATATGTTGGTCTATTTGCTTTCGTATTTAATTTCAATGAATAAATTGGCACTACATTACAGTCATTTTTTGAAAGTCGTACAATTTCTTTAGCAAATTGAAACCAACTGCATTCACCAGTATTTGAATAATGAAATAGTTGAACACCATCGCTTTTTAATAAAGGGATAATTTGCAATATGGTTTGTGCCAAATCACGTGCATTTGTTGGAGATCCAATTTGATCTATTACAACAGAGATACGACCTTTTTCCTTGCTTAAATTAAGGATGGTTTTTACAAAGTTTTTAGCAAATTTTGAATACAACCAAGAAGTTCGAATCAATATAGAATTAGATGGATTTATTGCTCGCAGTACTTTTTCTCCGTTTAGTTTTGTACTACCATACACGTTTTGAGGATTTGTTTCAGAATTTTCTAAGTAGGGTATTTTCGATTTTCCATCAAAAACATAATCGGTTGAAATATGAATGAGCTTTAGAAAATGCTTTTTTGCTATTTCAGCTAAATTTTTTACGCCTAAATGATTAATTTCATCTGCTAAAATAGGCTCTTCTTCAGCCTTATCAACATTTGTATATGCTGCACAATTTATAATAGTAGTWATCTYATTTTTMGAAACAAAATTTTYAACCWYCTYAAAATTAGTAATATCTAAGKTTGYTYTATCAGTAAAAAWRAACGTRTAATTTGGAAAATCRCTTTCCAATCGYGCAAWTTCTRRTCCTAATTGCCCTTGTGARCCTGTAAYTAATAGATTATTCATTTAACTNAATTTTWTKTYAAATARTTCAGCCTKTTTGAATGCAGGTTGAATTTTATCCTTTTCAGAAATAATAAGTTCATTTGCAGGCAACATCCAATCTATTTGCAATAAATCATCATTATATTTAATCCCTCTTTCAACTTCTTTATGGTAGTAATTATCTACTTTGTAGCAAAAAATTGCCTCATCACTTAACACTACATAGCCATGTGCGAATCCTTTTGGAACGTACAATTGAAATTTATTTTCTTCACTCAATTCAACTGCTTCATGTTTTCCAAAAGTTGGAGATCCCTTTCTAACATCGACAACAATATCAAGAACTTTCCCTTTTACTACGCGAACTAATTTAGATTGAGCAAAAGGCGGCAACTGATAATGCAATCCTCTAAGAACTCCTTTAGTTGATTTGGCTTCATTGTCCTGACAAAAATTTATAGCACAACCTATAAATTGCTCGAAATTTTTTTTATTAAAAGATTCAAAAAAATAACCTCTCTCATCGTTAATTATTGTTGGTTTACACAACACAACATCAGGTATTTTTGTTCTTTCAAATTGCATTTAAATAAGTTTAAGGAATGTTTATAAATTTAATACGTTGTATTTATATAGTTTTGGAATACCTTTTTATCTTCGATTTACCAATCTCAACAAATAATCTCCGTATTCATTGTTCTTATATTCATCAGCTAATTTTAATAATTGATTTGCAGTGATATATCCTTTTTCAAAGGCGATTTCTTCAATACAAGCTATTTTTAAGCCTTGTCTTTTTTCAATAGTCTGGATAAAATTAGAAGCTTCTAACAATGAATCTTGCGTACCTGTATCAAGCCATGCAAAACCACGCCCCATTACTTTCATTTTTAATAGATTTTGTTGTAAATAGGATTGGTTTACTGAAGTAATTTCTAATTCACCTCTTGCACTTGGTTTGTTTTTTTTAGCAATTTCAATCACGCTATTTGGATAAAAATACAACCCTACTACCGCATAATTACTTTTAGGGTTCAATGGTTTTTCTTCAATATTGATTACATTACCTTTCTTATCAAATTCAGCAACGCCATACCTTTGAGGATCCTGCACAAAATACCCAAAAACTGTAGCTATCTTTTCTTTTTCAACAGTTATAACTGCATCATTTAATAAATTTTCAATACCAGAACCATAAAAAATATTATCTCCTAAAATTAAACAAACATCATCATTTCCTATAAATTCTGAACCTAAAATAAAAGCTTGAGCCAACCCATCAGGAGAAGGTTGTTCTTTATATGAAAATTTTATTCCTATAGCAGTTCCATCACCAAATAATTTTTTAAAGTTGGGCAAATCTTGTGGTGTAGAAATTATTAATACTTCAGTAATACCCGCAAGCATTAAAATAGAAAGTGGATAATAAATCATTGGTTTATCATAAATAGCCAACAATTGCTTTGAGGTTCCTTTTGTTATTGGATACATGCGAGTTCCTGAGCCACCTGCTAAAATAATTCCCTTCATAATTTATAATTCATTGTTATAGCAAAAATAACCATTTAAAATTGAATACCAATTTCTTTAGTACAAACCAACTATGACTGAAAAAGCTCTTGTTTTACAAGAGCTTTTTTTAAATAATAATAGTAATAGTTGGTACATCACTCATATTTCAGAGCCTCTACTGGATCAGAATTTGCTGCCTGATACGCCTGAGAACTTACTGTAATTAAAGCGATTATAAGCGCTAACAAGGTAGCAAAAATATATGGAATAATAGGCATCTCTATCTGATAAGAAAAATTAGACAACCAATCTTTAGCCAACAGATACGTTATAGGCCATGCGAAAATATTAGAAATGAGTACTAATTTCATAAAATCTTTGGTTAACATATTCATAATTTGACTAACAGAGGCACCTAAAACTTTTCGAATCCCTATTTCTTTGGTTCGTTGCTCTGCCGTATAAGAAGCCAAGCCATACAAGCCCATGGCTGAAATAATTATTGCCAAAATAGTTAAAAACAAAAACATGATTCCAAAATTTTCTTGTTGTCTTAATAATGCTCCAAATTTCTGATCTAAAAATGAATACCTAAAAGGGTGTGTTGGCTCAATCTTAGCCCACTCTTCCTCAATATATTCTATGGTAGTAACCATGTTTTCTGGAGCAATTTTAAAAGAAGCATTCCAAACACGATTACTAACAGAAAGGATCATGGGTCTAATAGGTTGATTAAATCCTTCAATGTGGAAATCTTTTACAACACCGATTACATTACTAAATTTCATATCTCCATCATTATTGAAAAAGGATCCAATTCGCTTACCAACTGCATTTTCTATATTATAATTTTTCACTGCGGTTTCATTTAGGATATAATAAGTTATAGAGTCCGATTCTTTTTCTCTATCGAATAATCTGCCATCTAATAATTTAATATTAAGCGTTTTAAAGAAATCATAATCCACTTCTAAATTCCAGAAAGGCATTTTATCTTTTCTCCCCTCTAGCGCATACATACTTTGATTCATACCGTCTCCTGGTAAATAAGAAGACCTAGTAGCACTTAATATATTACTGTTTTTCAAGAAAATATCTTTATAACTTCTAAAGTTATTTACAACCTTTTCTGTTTGAATGGGTACTATAACAACTTGTTCTCCCTCAAAACCGACGTCTTTACTGTGCATATATGAGATTTGTTTGAAAATAACTATCATGCCAATTATTAAGATTATAGATGCTGTAAACTGAATAACAACAAGCGATTTTCTCAATAAGGCGCCACCTTTAGTTTTGGTTAAATCACCCTTTAAAACAGCAACAGGTTGGAAACTTGACAAGAAAAATGCTGGATAACTTCCGGCAAATAATCCATAAAATAAAGTTATACCAATAGAGAATACTAATGTTTCTGTAAAATAGTCATTGAGTAATACAATACTTGTATCCATAACATTATTAAATCCAGGCAAGAATAATTCTACCAAGACATAAGCTAAAAATAAAGCTATAAAACTTTGGATCACAGATTCTGTCAAAAATTGAACGATCAGCATTGGACGTGAAGCTCCTGATACTTTTCTTATACCTACCTCTTTGGCTCTTTTACCAGAACGTGCTGTTGACAAATTCATAAAGTTTATTCCTGCAATTAAGATAACTAGTAAGGCGATACCTATAAAAACATAGATGTACATAATATTTCCATTCTGTTGTATTTCAAAATCTTTATTTGAATGCAAATGAATGTCTGCTATTGGCTGTAATTTGTAATCAAAACTATTACCTTGTTTAATAAATTCTTCAAGATTTATCTTTAACATCTGCTCTACCTGAGGAGATATTTTCTTCATAAAATTACTAATCATAACCTCCTTGAATGCATCAAAATCTGCGCCTTCTTTTAATTTAAGATAGGTATAAAAATTATTATTTAACCATATTTGATTCATGTCATTTCTGGCCATAATCATGTCAAATTGAAAATGCGATTTACCTTTGGGTTCTTTCACAATACCTCTTACAATATAATCTTTGCGATTGTCATAGTTAAYAATCTCACCCATTGCGTTTTTATCACCAAATAATTTTTTAGCAGTTTCTTCAGTCAACACAATGGCATTTTTTTCTTTTAGTGCAGTCACTGGATCCCCATGCACAAATTCATAGTCAAAGACCTTAAAAAAGGTACTATCAGCAAAAGTAGAATTTTGTATGTATACACTTTTTTGTTCGTATCGCATTAAAACTTCAATGCCTCGAGGCCTTAATCGCGTTGCAGTTTCTACATCGGTAAATTCTGTTCTAAGAGTATGAGCCATTGGACTACTAGATGCAGGTATATTTCCTTGTTGGCCCATCATATTAAACTCAATACCAGTTCTATATATGCTTTCATATCCACTCCAGTGTTTATCATAACTGGTTTCATCTTTTACAAACATGAATACCAATATGGTAATTGTCAACCCAAAAGCCAAACCAAGAATATTGATTACGGCATAGATTCTGTTTTTATTTAAGCTTCTAAAAGCTACTTTTATATAATTTTTAAACATTTTTCTAGTGTTTAGATTAAACAGCAGCTTGACTTAGCTTACTTTTCTTTTCTGATACAATTTCACCATCTAATAGATTTATTATTCGGTCTGAGTAACTGGCATCATGTGCAGAGTGAGTTACCATTATAATAGTTGTACCTGCTTCATGTAATTCGCACATTAGTTCCATAACTTCATTACCATGAGAACTGTCTAAGTTACCTGTTGGCTCATCAGCTAAAATTAATGGCGGCTTAGTAACTAAGGCTCTAGCAACAGCCACACGTTGTTGTTGAACACCAGATAATTGTTGCGGAAAATGAGATGTTCTGTGAGAAATACCCATTTTCTCAATCAATTCATTTACACGTTTTTTACGTTCGGAAGCATTTACTTTATTGTAAATTAATGGCAATTCTATATTTTCGAATACCGTCAATTCGTCTATCAAATTAAAATTCTGGAAAACAAAACCAATATTTTTTTTACGTACATTAGAGCGTCCTCTCTCGTTCAAATGGCTTACTTCTTCTCCTAAAAATTTATAACTACCACTTTCTGGTTTGTCTAGCATCCCTAAAACATTTAATAAAGTAGATTTGCCACACCCTGAAGGGCCCATTACAGAAACAAACTCTCCTTTCTTTATTTCAAATGATACTTCATTTAAGGCTGTTGATTCCACTTCATCTGTTCTGTACACTTTTGTTAGTTTTTCTAATTTAATCATCGCTTTAGTTTTTAATTTTTATAATTTCATAATTTTTAAAGGTTTCATACGAAGATGAAATAAATTTCTCCCCTTCACTTAATCCCTCTAACACTTGATAATAACTGGGGTTTTGATTGCCTAATTTTATATAACGTTTATGCGCTTCACCTTTCCCATCAAGTACAAATACATACTGACCGCCCGAAGCTTGAAAATAATTGCCGCGTGGGATCAATAATGATCTTTGCGCTTTAGAGAGTTCTAATTGTACCTGCATAGATTGACCATTTGTGACTGATTTTGGCACTTCATCTACAAATATTAATTCTATCTCAAAACGTCTGTTAACTACCTCTGGAAGGACTTTTTTTACTTTTAAGGCAACTGATTTACCATCAAAAGAGAAGCGCGCTAATTGGCCTGGTTTAACCGAGCTTAGGTAATATTCATCTACCTGCCCCTTAATTTTAAATCCAGATTGTACATCTATCTTCGCTACAGTTTGATTACTTGAATAGGTTTCACCAATTACCGGATCAAATGAGGATAACATTCCTGATACCGGCGCACGCACCAACATTTTATCAATATTTTCATGAATCATATCTAGATTCCGTTGCATCATCCCTATTGATTTATTTATTTGTTGAATTTGAGTCTTATTATCTCTGGTACTTTTTTTAACGTTTTTATTCATTAAATCACGGTTTTTTGTTGGTACTTATACGATTCTCTCAAATTTATAAAGTCATTCCGAGCAATAATTTCTTTTGAATATAATACAGAGTCCACCTTAAAGGATCGTCCAACTTCAGCCAACACATTCTCGCTATCAATAAGAGATTCTACCAAACTACGTTGGTCTTTCTCTAAAGATAATTTCAAATTTCTAAGGTTGTTAATTTGCTCCATTATGGCCGTTTCCTGATTCATGTACTGCATGGTTACGGCAGGATTGCTTAACCGCAATAATGGTGTCCCTTTTTCAACCTTTATACCGTCTTCAATAAATATTTCTTCCACTGAACCTCCTTCAAGGGTGTTCACCAGTACAAGGTTAATTGGCTCTACATCACCATCAATTAATATGACATCTAAAAATTTTCCTTCTATAACTTCTTTAGTTGAAATTTTAGATGCACTTATCTTATAAATCTTTTTATTAAACGATTTAAAGCCAAAAAAAAGTAGTAAAATTAGCAGAATTGTTCCTCCAACATAATAGAGTTTCTTTTGGCTCCATTTCTTTTTAACAATTTTTTTATCCATTCCAATTTGTTTCATTTCAAAATTTTGTAATTGATCTTAGTATATTTTTCCTATGCTTCCTAATTAATACAAATAATACTCAACGATATTTGTAATAATTGCTACGACTATTGTAAGTAATGAAATCATACCATTAAATTTTATAGATTAAATTATTATAAACAAAAACGTCTGTGATCAGACCATTGAATTCTTTTAGTATTTTTAAAGTTGATAAAAAATACATTTTTTTTCTCTTCTGTCGGTACATGGTTATTAGCTAGTATCATACTATTGATTTTAATTAGGTTTTTATTTCCCTTTATGCTGTTCAATGCTTGTGCCAAAAAAAGAAATATTTTATATTGTTGATTGTTAGCATTTTATGATTTTCCGTTAAAAACAAACTGTTCGTTTTTGAACAATCCGTTGTTCGTTAATGAACATTTTGTACATTCGTATAAATTATAACTTCCTGAAAATAAATGCCTAAAAAGAATGTAACTATACTAATAATTGACGATGACGAAGACATATTGTTATCGGCCAAACTTTTATTGAAGAAGCATTATACAAAAATTATTACCCGAACCAACCCAAAAGAAATTAATCAATTGATATCATCTGAGGAGATTGATGTTATTGTATTAGACATGAATTACAGAATTGGATTTAATGATGGTAAGGAGGGTATGTACTGGCTAAAGCACGTTTTAAGTATCAATCCAAAAATGATTGTAATATTAATGACCGCTTACGGTGAGGTAGAATTGGCTGTTAACGCCATTAAAAAAGGAGCTTTTGATTTTATATTAAAACCTTGGTCTAACGAAAAATTTTTAGCAACTATTCACGCAGGACTAGAATTGAGCAAGTCCAATCATAAAAATGCTATTCTTAAATCTACTAATGAAGCATTAATAAAAACAATTGATCAAAAATTTGGATCTATTATTGGTAAATCTAAGGCTATGATGGAGGTTATGGACATGGTTGAAAAAGTGAGCCCAACTGATGCCAACATACTTATTTTAGGCGAGAACGGAACTGGAAAACAGCATTTAGCTAGAGAAATTCACAAACAGTCAAATCGAAAAGATGGCCCATTCATTCATGTTGATCTTGGATCTTTGTCTGAAAATTTATTTGAAAGTGAACTCTTTGGGCATAAAAAAGGAGCTTTTACTGATGCTTATGAAGACAAACCTGGAAGATTTGAAATGGCAGAAAACGGGACGCTGTTTTTAGATGAAATAGGAAATTTACCCTATAACCTGCAATCTAAATTACTGACCGTTCTTCAAGATAAAAAGGTATCGAGACTTGGAGAAAGTATTGAACGCCCGTTTAATACGCGTTTGTTATTTGCTACAAATGCGCCCTTAAATCAATGGGTGACTGAAGGAAAATTTAGACAAGATCTTTTATTTAGAATTAATACTGTTGAAATTGAAATTCCGCCGTTAAGGAAAAGACCTGAAGATATTCCAGCATTTGTTTCTTTTTATTTAAAATACTTTAAAGAAAAGTATCAGAAATCTCATTTGGCAGTTTCTAATGAAGCACTTAAAATACTTCAATCACATAACTGGCCAGGCAATGTAAGAGAATTACAGCATACGTTGGAAAGAGGAGTCATCATGTCTGATGGTATAGAAATAAGTACTTCCAATTTTAACTTAACAAGTGTTCTTCCAGCTACCGACGGCAATAATGCTGAATATGATAGTTTAAACTTGCAAGAAATTGAAAAAATACTCGTTCAAAAAGCGATAGACAAATACGATGGGAATATTTCAAAAGCTGCTAAAGAACTAGGATTAACACGTGCTGCCTTATATCGTCGTTTAGAGAAGTTTAACTTATAATTCAACTATTTTGATTAAGAAATTTACCATACAAGTAGCATTGCGAATTATTATTCTTCTGTTGTTTTGTGTCTTATTTTCATTTTTCATACTTAAAACCCTTTGGTTTAGCACCATTGGAATTGGGTTGCTTATAACACTGCAAGTACTATTTTTAATAAAGTATGTTAATAATACGAACTACTCCCTAGTTAAGTTTTTAGAAGCTCTAAAAAATGAAGATTACTCCGTTTATTTCTCACCATCTAAGAAAGGTGATTCCTTCGCAAAAGTATACGATGATTTTAACCATATAATAAAATTATTTAAACAAAATAAAATAGAGAAAGAAGCACAGTATATCTATTTCAAATATATTTTAGAACATGTAAATTTGGGTATTATCTCTATTAAAAAAGAAGAGTTATTTAGCACTCAATCCAATTCGGAAATGTTGTTTTTAAATAAAGCTGCTTGTACAATACTCCAACAGCCTCATCATAAGTACTGGCATCGTTTAGCAAACAATGTCCCCTGGCTGGTTCATGAAATAAAGAAAATATCGGATGGAGGAAAAATATTGGTCGACGTTGGAGATGAAATAGAGAGAAAACAATTATCACTTGAAGTAATTGAATTGCAATTACTAAATGCACCTTATCTCATTATTACTTTTCAAGATATAAGGTCTGAAATTGAACAAAAGGAAATTGAAGCATGGCATAACGTAATTAGGATTTTAGCGCATGAAATGCTCAACTCATTTACTCCTGTAAGTTCATTGGCTGCTACTATTAAATCTCTGACCGAAGATAAAAAAGGAAAACTATTGGACCATAATCAATTAGAGACAGAAGATATCAACGATATAAATGTTGCGGCTAAAACAATTAAAAAACGTTCTGATGGATTACTCGTTTTTGTAAAAGATTACAGAAAAATCTCAAATGTTCCAATTCCACAACTTAAAAAAATTAATGTTATTCAATTTTTAAAGAGTATACAAACTCTTATGAATCCCGTAATCGAAGAAGCAAATGTGGATTTGAAACTTTTACCAATTCCTCCAAATGCGTCAATTAAAGCTGATAGTAAATTGATTGAACAAGTATTCATAAATCTTATTAATAACAGCATTCACGCATTGAAAGAAACAACGTCTCCAATGATTCATATAAGTTGTATTGTTGAATCGAACAACACAACTATTCTTCTTAAAGATAATGGAAGTGGTATTGAAGAAAAGATTTTAAATAAAATATTTATACCTTTTTACACAACCAAAAAAAATGGCTCAGGTATAGGCTTAAGTTTGTCAAAAAATATATTAAAAAAACACGGCGGAAATTTAATGGTGAGCTCTGAACTAGGTTCGTATACTACTTTTTCTTTACTATTTAAAAATTGATTTATTCTTAAAATGTATAAATAAACTAAAAACAACGCAACAATATTTAACAATCGCGAAACCAATCTAAATTAACCCTATACAACTAATAMCTAGGCATATATTTGRARTAAWCCTTGTARAATTCAAAAYWTTTTATTATATTATGCATCAGACAAAGCCGAATTATTTGAAACTACTCACGGCTTTTTTATGTGTAAAAGCACAATTATAAAAAGTTATAAACTTCAGAAAGTCCAAACCCCTTACTTTGGAAGACCTACAAATAATTAAAGGAATTATTGTTTGAATAGAATTAATAATTTAAACAACGCATCACTATGGGATCACTAGATTTAGAAAAAATGAAATTACCGCTGTCAAAGAAAAAATTTAGCAAACTAAGAAATGCTATMAGAACAGGACGTGTRAAATGGATGGATATGTCGAAAGAATTAATGTTTTCCTATCAGGATTTTTGGAAGTCAGAAAATCGCAGTAACATTGAAGAAATTGATTAGGAAAATTGAATTGGAGCATACAATTATGAATATTGATAATAATTATCAATTATGAAATCAAAGCACCAACTTACTACTAATTTACCCTTATCTCAACAAACTTATGATGAGCTGAGAAAGGGGTTAAGGTGTGGATGTCTAAAATGGAGTGAACCAAGCCTTTTTAAAAATAAATCTCCAATAAAACTGCATTCACAGCTTTTAAATTTAATTGATCTATACTAGCAGGAAATAACAATGTTTCTCCTTTATTTAGATTGAAAAATTTATCTTTATATGTTATTTTTAAGAAACCTTCAACACACATATAAATCACAAAAGAGTCAAGATTTGTATAATCCTTTTTTACTTCACCTGAAACATTGATAATATTTGTTTTAAAATAAGGCGAATGCACTAATTTAGTTGAAATATTAACTTTAGTATCATACGTTGTTTTGTAATTCTTATGAAATTTAAAATCGATTGCATCCAGTGCTAAATCAGTGTGTAATTCTCTTTTTCCTCCGGTTGTTTTATCAACTCTATTGTAATCATAAATTCGATATGTTATGTTAGATGTTTGTTGAATTTCCGCCAATAACACACCAGCACCAATGGCATGAACTCTTCCTGTAGGAATGTAAAAGGTATCACCTTTACGCACCTTTTCAATATTTAATATTTCGCTCAAAGTAGCCTTATTAAGATGTGATATATACTTTTCTTTTGCTACATCTTGATTAAAACCAACTATTAATTCGGCATTCTCGTCAGCTTGCATAACGTACCACATTTCGTTTTTCCCAAACGAATTATGACGTTCTTTTGCTAATGAATCACTTGGATGCACTTGAATGGATAATGGTGTTTTGGCATCAATAAACTTAATCAATAATGGAAAATTATTCCCAAAGGTTTCGTAAACCTTGTTGCCTACAAACTCACCCTTAAATTGTGTTATTAACTCTTTTAATGTTCTTCCTTTTAAACTTCCTTCAGAAACAACAGTTTCACTGTTATCCACATCAGAAATTTCCCACGATTCACCAATAGACTGCTCGTCATAATTTTTATTTAAAACTGTTTTTAATTGGTCTCCACCCCAAATACGGTAGAAAAATAACGGTGAAAATTTTAAAGGGTATAATTCCATATTTTTAGGTATTTCAATTTTTTCTTCAACTAATAAATCGTGTTTTAGTTTTTTTATACATATTTTCTGTACTACTTAATTCCCTTAACTATTAAATAGTGATTCGATTTTAATAGCGTATTTCCAAAAATAACTACTTCAGTTGGATTTAACTTTATCTCTAATGGGTTATCACTAAAATTAAAGAAACATCTAATTAATTCGTTTTTGTAGGTTCTAGTAAAAGAAATACAATCGTTTGAAATAACCAATTTCTCGTATTTCCCATAATGTAAAACTGGCTCTGAATTTCTAAATGCTATGAGTCTCTTATAGTTATTCAATAATGAATTTTCTCTTTTTTCAAGGCTCTGAACGTTTACATCAATATAATTTTGTTGCACTTTTACCCAAGGAGTTTTAGTAGAAAAACCTGCAAATAATTCACTATTCCATTGCATAGGACTTCTCGATTTATCTCTGTTATGCTGGTTAGCAATTTTAAGCGCTTGAATTTCTGACGCTCCTTTTTCAATGGCTAATTTATAGTGTATCCGTGCCTGGATGTCCATCATTTCTTCAGCAGCGTTGGCTTCAATATTTTCCATGCCAATTTCCTCTCCGTAATATACAAAAGGAACTCCTTTGGCGGTAAATATCAAGGCAGCTAATGTTTCAGCTCTTTCAGGTTTTTTTTCAGCCAATCTATTTATTAAGCGTGGCATATCATGACTTCCAAAAAATAATGTAGGATAACTTTGTAAGTTTTTCTCCATACTTTTAAGCTCATCGTAAATTCTTTGTGCCGAAAATTCTTTAATACTTCCAAAGTTGAAATTAAATACTACATCTAATAAATCACTAGATTGATATTTTTTAAGTACTTCAATTTTATCGCTACCTACTTCGCCTACAACAAACCTATTTTCGTATTCATCAACTGTAGCTTTAATAATTCTCATCGCATTTTTTACGCCTGGCTGATCTATATCAAATTGATGCAATTGCTTATTGTTTTCGTATGGATTATCTGATAATACACCATTCGTAGTTAAAAAATTTATAACATCAAGTCTAAACCCATCAACTCCCAGCTCTAACCAAAACCTAATAATTTTTTGAATTTCCTCCACAACTTTTGGATTCTCCCAATTTAAGTCTGCCATTCTTTCATCAAACTGATGATAGTAATATTGATTTGTTATACTATCAAGTTTCCAWGCAGAKCCMCCAAAAAAWGAYTCCCARTTRTTTGSTKMATCTTTCCAWAYATAATAATCTCTGTATGGRTTRTCCTTYGAYTTWYTTGMYTCTTKAAACCATYTWGATTCRGTGGARGTRTGATTMAYWACCAAATCCATWATKAYYTTTATAYYYCTTTTATGMGCTTCWTTTARAAAKAWWTTRAAATCRTYMAKRGTKCCATACGTTGAATCAATSKYRTAATAATTWGAAAYATCATAMCCATTATCTACTTTWGGWGATTGTARRAAAGGYGTYAACCAAATTCCYTTTAYMCCTAAAKWTTSAATATAATCYAAYTTWYKAGTYAWYCCTTTAAAATCRCTATAACCATCTCCATTGCTATCATTATAACTAGGCATGTAAATTTCATAGAAAACTGTTTCTTTCCACCAAGTGTTATCCTTTTCAACAGTTTTTCTTTTGTTACACGAAAGCATAGAGAACATTACTAAAAACAATACAGTAGATTTTAAGAACTTCATACGTTATTTTTTAAGATAATTTTTGATTTTTACTGTTACAAAAATTCAACTGTAATTTAACGATAGGCCACAATAACATTGTTTACAGCATAAGTACCGTTTTTAAACACAACTTTTGAACCTGATGGAATCTCAACAATTAATCTGGAATTTTCAGCTGAAATTGTTATTTTTTCAGCTTTCAAAACATTTTTTGCTATAATTTGGTGAGAAATTGTATCGTATAAGTCTACTTTCTCTGTAGTACTAGTTTTATAATTTATAATCATCTCTTTTGAATGTGGATTGTATAACAAAAATGTTGGATACGCCTCAGAACGGTAAAAATCTGTTGCTAAACAGTTGAGCTTCAAAATTTCTGGAACATTTGTTTTTTCAACAATCGAACCTGCAATACCTACATGTCCGCTACCATAAACACTAAATTGTGAAACTTCAGGGTTTCCTTTAACCCAGTGCGGACCATCACCAATAGCAACTGGCGCTTCAATCTCGCTATATTCATCAAAATGAGCTTTTTTAATTAAGCCTTCATAKGCTATTACACCTTTCGTATGTTTYTTAAATTCAGGAATTGTTTGATGATTATCTGGAATTTCATARGGGTAAAAAAACTTTGTAGCATTTAMTGCATTTAACATCCATTTYCCAATAACATTSGCATAACGCTGATCATACCTAACCATTGGTACTAAAGGCCACATGGTATCATAGGTGTTCATTAAAAAAGCAAATCCACCGTTATGTATCGTACTCCCTACTAAACCTGAAACATCATACCCGTTCCAATTATCTACTAATACGCCCCATCCTTCTCTGCATTCAGGGGTTCCATTAAAAGTCCACTCCAATAGTTTCGTATAGTCATAATCTGTTCCTTCTTCAGCATTTAAACGTGCAGCTACATATGCTCCAAATGGCATTAATATTTCATAAAACTTATTTTCTTGTAAATCTAGCAGCGACTCTAAAGAGGATTTCGCCCCTTTTAAATATTTGGTGTCTTTAAATTTTTGATAAGCTGAATACAACACATAAGCATGACCTGCTGCCACATCTTCTTGTTTGCAAATCCAATTGTCTTTAGGTTCTAATGTAGCATAATTAAAAAACGAATGATGATAATTACCCGCCATTATCGAATCTGCTTTATAAAATTTATCCGCAACCGAMCGCATGATGTCTGCATAATCTTTTTCTTCAGGATAAAAATTAGCGACTCCATAAAATAACACGTTTGGGTACACGTCATACCACCAATCTCTACCATAACCACCTCCTAAAAGTGCTACTTCAGGACTGGTATTGTTCATTATAATATTCCATTTTGTATCTGAATTAAAATAATTCTTCAACATAGAAACATAATTTTTGTTGTACTGATCAGCCTTATTTATACCTACTAGGCTTGCTCCCAAAACAGTCCCTATGGTTGCTAGAGATTCATGAAAAATTCCGTTATTATGACTAGATCCTTGTCTTAAATCTCCCATAGCCGTATAGATCCCAAAAGTTTCTTGATCGAAATTTTTACGAGAATTATCAGACCATATTAGCGGCCAATACTTTCCTGTTTGGGTTTCATCATAAACAATTGAGTCAAAACGTATTGTCAACCTTTTAAAGTCCATAATTTTAAAAGGTTTAGGTAAATTTGGCATTTCCTCAACCCTCGTTATTTTAATTTGCTCGATAGGTTTAACTATGTCTTTCTCAGAGCTTTTCTGGGTACAAGAACTAACCATTATACTCACTAAAAAAACGATACTAACTACTATTTTACGCGTTTCCATTTTCTAATTTATCTTGTTGTTTTAATAATTGTTTTGCAATTAGTATTGAAAGTAATTGAAGCACCCCAATGATTAATAAAGCATACCTTAAGGCTATGTCAGCATTTATAAAATAAGCGATTACCAAAAAAGTTCCTGCTCCAATAAAACGACCTATATACAATCCAAATTCGTGATTTAATATATATGAAAATTCATTTCTATTTTCAATTTCTGAAAGTAAATCTATCACTTTTAATTGAATCGGAAAATAAGCAATGTCAAGTACAGGTCTGGCTATCAATAACAGAAACATAAATAAAATTACACCTGTTGAATTAAACAGCAAACCGTTAAAAAGGGAAGCAAAGAAAAAGCATATTAGCCCTACACTAAAAATAAGTAATCGGTGTTTTGGTTTAGAAATTTTACCTAATATTAGCATAATTACTGCTGCAATAATAGCTCCTACCGATATAGCGGTTCCTAGCGCTCCTTCAGAATGAAAGAATTTCATCATTAGCATTGCTGGCGCCGTTACTATAAAACCTTGAGCTAACCCTTTTAAAATTGACAATTGCAACATTTTTTTCCAAAGTTTGTGAAATTTAAAATATAAAAACTTTTCACTCTTAGGCTTATCATATTTTCCAAAATGAAATACTATTGAAGCTATAATTGTAATTATAAAAACTACCCCMGTGACTACTCTGTATCCTGAATTTACATCTTCGTTTGACGTACCATCACCACTCATTAAATACCATCCAATAATTACAGGTACAATTGAAGCGATAATGGTATAAAGAAACGTTTCCAAACCATAATAAAAATTACGTGTTTTATCTTTCGTTGTAGCCAGCACCAAATAATCTCTATTTGCCCAATAAAATCCAAAAGACATTCCCATAATTAGACCTGCGGAAATCAATCCAACATAATTTATTTCCTTTAAAGACATCATAAACATCATAGAAACACCACTCAATAACATTCCTAAAGAGAATAATTTTTTAACATTAATTTTATTTAGCAAATACCCATTGATAAAAAAAGTAATAGGGATTCCCGTATAAATGGCCAATTGGTATAAAATAACTTTTGATGGATCGTTTGAATTTCKCATGATATAAGATGCTACAAAAATATCTATTACYGGTWGTACAAAAGCATAAATTGTATTGGTTARTATTAATATTTTTGCACTTCTTGAAAAATCTYTAAGYCCTACTTTTGCTAATACTCCCATTATTGTCCCAATGTTTTTAAAATCTCTTTAATMGAGAATGTTGCTAATCCTACAAAYTCRTCTGCMGCTCCGTAATACATGTTAATTTYGTCTCCTTTAACAATGTGYCCATTGGTAAAAATAACTTCTCCAAAAAAMCCTGTTCKYTCATAATCTGCCAWCGGTTCCATKATAGGWRMKTCAGATCGTGCAATGACAAYAGARGGGTCTTTTAAATCTAGTARRATAGCCCCTAAACAGTACCTATTTTTTTCTGTAGCTCCATGGTATATTTCCAACCATCCTTTTTCAGTTTTAATTGGTGCACATCCAGCACCCAATCGTTTGCTATCAAATTTTCCTTCTCTGGTTTTTGCAATACATTTATGATTTCCCCAATAAACACCATCAGGTGATTCTGACAACCAAATATAATTCCCTCCTAATTCAGGGCTACTTGGACGATGTAATGCATAAAATTTATTGTTAATTTTTTCTTCAAAAATAGCACAATCTTTATTGTGTGGACTAAAAATCATTCCTTTTTTCTCAAATTTTTCCCAATCTTTTGTAGTTCTTAATCCAACACCTACTCCATTTGGTGAAACCATGGTGTAGGTTAGATAGTAAGTACCTTCTATTTGTGAAACTCTACAATCTTCAATCCCATAACTCTCATACATTCCTTCTCCAAAAATTGAAGGGTATTCTTTTGATTCATGAAATTTTATGCCATCATCACTGAATAGTAATCTAAGATGAGAAATAGTTGTTAAATAATCTACGCCATCATAATTAATAACTCTGGCATCTGAAGCATCTAGTTTAGGATCGTTCATATTAAAATCCAAAATCTCAACTTTTCCTTTATCATTATAAATTGGAACCGAAATTTTTCCCTCTTTTTGAATCGTTCGTTCCGCTACTCTTACTAACAACCCAATTTCTCCATTAAATTCGAATGCACCAGGATTAAGCAAACACTCAATAATCATGTTTTCATTACTGGGATTTAAATCTTTCGGAGATAAAATTGGGTTCTGTTTATATCTATTTGCTATATCTGTCATTTCTACTGTTTTGTATGTTGTTTTTTTGTGAGCTAGAAAATCCAATCATCATTTTCTTCTCTTTCTACCATTTCTTACTATTAAAAATTTTCCATTTCCAATAAAGTCAATAAGCCTTCTATGGTTGACTCAGCTCCAGAATTTCTGTTAACTTCCCCTGGCCCTACGATTCCATCAAAACAAATTCCAGTTGAAGGGTTATACATAACTTTATTCGCTTCATTATTTCCTGAAAGCCATGATTTTAAATTTTTAGCCAAATCCAAATGCTTTGTATCATTCGAATATTGATATGCCTCTAATGACGCCCAAACCATAGGACGTAATCCATAGGCTATTTGAGGAAATCTATTTCTTTTAATTTCGCTATAATTATCTCCTTCTTTTGTTAGCCAAAAAGCTTCTGCATATCCATTGTTCAATATGTTAGGATAATAATTATCAATTTCTTTTAATGCACTTTCTATATATTCTATATTATTAAATTCTCTTCCAGCCTTTAACAAGGCGTAGGATTGGGTGTTACCCCAAGCATGCCATAAATTCTCCCAGCTCATAAAAGCTCCATAAGGRTAATTAKATTCATCACCTTTTTGAGTTATTATAATGCCCTTTGCCATGGCRTCGATTAAATCYTTYACTTCAKTATCATTAGTTCTCTGGTAATTCTTTAACAGTCCTAATATCAATAGTGCAGCTTGATCTGATGCATATTTTTGAGGCAACCAAGTAGGCAATTCCAAATTTCCACGATACTCTTTTTGTAAATTACTAATTGGTAAATCTCTTTTGATATTGGTAAGCAATTTCTCAACAGCTAATTCAATTCTACTTGCTAATTCAGCGTCTGCTTTCACCAAAGGATAAGCGTATTCCAACGCCCACAAAGCCCTTAACGACCACCAATTAAGTTCAGCAACAGAAGTTCTGTAAGTAGTGTTTACAGATAAATCTTGCCAAATAAAATTATTGAAATAACCATTTGAATGCTGCATTTGCAACACAAATTCGGTGAGTTTTTTTATTTTGATGAGTTTATCCTGGTCGTTGGAATTTTGCATTGTGTATTTTGCTAGCAGCACAACTGCTCTAGCAACATCATCCACGCAAGTAAATCCTTCACTTGGTTCTATCGCAAACTCATAATTGGGATATTCACTATATATATGAACTATTCCCACTTCTTTTCCTTTGAATATTATCTCTTGATAAAGATGATCAAAATGTGTGAAATTCAGAATTCCATGAACAGAAGAAGTTGTTACCCTTTCCTCTTTCTTTTCACAGGAAACAAAAATTAAAAATGCTAAAAGCAGTATCCCAATTCTATTTTCACTAAAAAAAATCATCTTTTATAATATATTTTAATTGCTCCTGATCAAAAACCTCTACTAAAACATAAAATTTCAGCATAGAAATTCCTTCTTCATTCCAATCTTCATTGTTTTATACACTAAACAATTCAAAAATGATGAACGCTATTTCCCTTTATAATTTCGTATTCAACCAACTATAGAATAATTAGAGAAATGTTTTTAAAACATCTCTCTAATTATATTTTTATCTATTAACTCACTATAGAAAAAAGAAGATCTATTTAATTAGGAGCTTTTTCTGTATCATAGATACTAGTTACTTGAGATGCTGTAAGAACTGATTTGTAAATTCTAACTTCATCCATAGCACCGTGAAAATAGCCTCCCCATGCTAAAGGAATAATTTTATCTGTATCATAATTATCTGCTGTATCTGCATATTGACTTGATCCTACACCAAATACTAAATCATGACCTGCAACAGTAGCCATTGTTCCTGGTGTATTATCCCAAACCTTTGTTTCAGTACCGTTAATGTAGAATGTCATATTTCCCTCACCAATTGTAACTGTTAAATGATACCAAGTGCTTAATTCTAAACTTGGATCAGTGTCTCTATCGTAAATTCCGTCAGAAGTTGCAGCTGTAAAAAATGATTTATTAGCTGATTGTAATTGAAATTTATATCCATTCCAAGAATGTAATCCCATAAAACGGTTGCTATCTCTATTCTCATCTGCTCTAATCCAAACTGAAATTGACATAACCGTAGGGTTTAATGCATTATTGTATGGAACTGTTATTTTCGCCCCTAAATCAAAAAGAATCGCTTTATTCTCATTTCCATATCTATCAACAGTCCATTCTGGAGTTCCTCCACCAAAACCAGCAACGCTACCAAATGTTCCTGAAAAATTATTCCCTGAAAAATCAGCTACTGTAGTTCCTGCACCTTCATCAAAAGTCCATTGGCCTACAAGATTTGCTGGGTCAATTGGTACTATTGCATTGGCCTCAAAAACATTGATTGCTTCATTTATAGCAATTACTGTATTATCTATTGCAATTTGTGTTGAATTTGAATTGTCCAATACTCCTTGAGCTAAATCGATAGCATTTTGTAATACATCTGTTGATCCATAAACAAATTGACCTTCTGCTGTTCCTTCCACTGCCGTAGAGGCGGCAGTATTAGCAGAGTTGATTGCCGTTTGCAACGCCGATTTTTCAATGATAGGTACTACCACTACTGGATCATCATCGCTATCACTACAACTGTACATTAATAAGGCACCTCCCAAAAGGATTGCCAGTACTACTACTTTCGATTTTAAAAATTCTGTTGTTTTCATTATTATAATAGTTTAAATTAATTCTTATTGTTTACGTTAATTTTAAATATTTGTGTTTGTATCTATTTCACTTTGAGGTATTGGAAAATACCGGTGTTGGATATAATTAAATCCAGTGTCTTTTAAAGCCTGTTCTGCATATATTTTACCGTACCTCATCAAATCGTAGAACCTATGGAATTCCATACCTAGTTCAACCCTTCTTTCATGTCTTATGGCATTTCGCAAAGAAGATTGATTCGTATTGGTAAAGTCTGGTAATAAATCCTTTGGAATTCCCCCATAGTCCGAAAACTCTGCATCGTATAAATAGCTTTCACGTGCTCGTTTTCTAATATCATTAAGTGGAACTAAAGCTTCAGTTGATCTATTCAGCTCATTCAATGCCTCTGCTTTTATCAATAATATTTCGGCATATCTCATAAAGGTATAATTCAAATCACCATCTCCAATAGGGTTTTCACTTATWGCTTGTACTTGCTTTTTTGCTAGGAAACCYGTTGCYGGAGACCATTCRGKYAAGAACKCWGTTCCATCAACCCATTYATTGCCTTGTCTTGCTACKGTRTAATCCAATCTAGGGTCTACAACTTGTTCAATGGTTAATTCAAACTCATTCACAAAATCTAACGTTGGAGCATTAAAGAAATATCCATTTAYCMCTTTAGGTGAAAAATATTGATTTAGATAGCTCCCTAAATAAGGTACCTGACCTCCTAAGTGCTGAATTTCAAATATCGATTCGGAATTATTTTCAAATGATAGATTAAAATTATGACTGTAATTATCCATGAGTCTATAGCCTAATGCTTCAACATTATTTGCTGCCTGAAGCGCAAGATCCCATTTTTCCTGAAAAAGATAAATTTTAGCGAGTAATCCTAAGGCTGATCCTTTTGTTGCTCTACCAACTTCAGAAGCTGGATAACTTACTGGAAGTGCTGCTGCTGCTTCCGAAAGATCTTTTTCTAGCTGAGTGTAAATTTCCACAACTGTTGATTTCGGTTTATTCAAATCTTCAGTAGTTAATGCAGGGCTCACCTTTAAGGGGATTTCTCCAAAAACATTGCTAAGGTGATAATAAAAGTAGGCTCTTAAAAACTTAGCCTCTCCAATTATTTGAGTTTGCAAATCAATGTCCATTTCTATATTAGGGACGTAATAAATCACATTATTAGCTCTTGAAATTCCTTCGTAATAATGTTTCCATAAAGCTTCTATGRCACCGTTATCTGCATTAACATTAAAATCGTTYACAAAACCAATATCACTTTGATCCCCGTCGTTACCACCTTTTACAGMATCATCTGATGCCACATCTCCAAAAACCCAAATATTATTATTCGAAGTATTAAATGCWGAWATYTGATAGGTTGAATTKATWGCTGARAYRGCATGTTCCTTWGTTTTGTAAAAAGATGAAGAGGTGTATTCTCCTTCTAGTTCRACATCTAAATAATCGKTACAACTCACAAACAATAYCATCATCATTGAGAGAGAAAGTATCTTATTTAATTTTATCATCTTCATAATTATTAAAAAGTTATTTGAACTCCCATTGTTAAAGTAACAGCGTTAGGGTATGTACCCCAGTCAATACCAGAGGCTAAATCCCCTTCCCCCTTAGCATTATCACTTGTAGAAAACTCTGGATCCAAACCTGGATATTTAGTAAAAGTGAATAGATTTGAAGCTGTTGTATAAATCCTAAGCCTATCCATTTTTAATTTCTTATAAATTTTTTCCGGGAAATTATATCCTAACTGTATATTTTTCAATCTTATATAAGAACCATCTTCTAGGAAACGTGTTGAAGGTTTTGTGTTATTTCCCTTGGCTCTCCACGAAGCTCTCGGCTGTGTATTGCTAGTGCCCTCACCTGTCCAACGCTCATCATAATATCTTTTTGTTAAGTTAAAAGGTCTGTAAAACCCTTCTATATCTGTAGCAATTTGATAGTATAACTCCTGACCATAAGCCCCTGCTACAAATATTGACAGATCTAAATTTTTATAGTTGAACTCCGTAGTAAGCCCAAAAGTCACATCTGGAATAGGGCTTCCAACATGRGTTCTATCCAAATCATTTATCAAACCATCACCATTTTGATCTTTGTATTTAACATCTCCAGGAAGAATGCCATTTCCCTGAAAAGCATGTGTAATTACATCTGTTTCATTTTGAAAAATTCCATCCATTTCATAAAGGTAGAATGACCCAATAGGATGACCCTCCTCTGTTTTAGTTGCAAAAATATTATTATCAATTCTTCCTCCTAAAATTGGATTTTCCAATTCCATCACTTCGTTATTCAACAGAGCTGCGTTTCCTTTTATGGAATAGCTGAAATTTTCTGAAACACGATTGTTATAATTCACTTCAAGTTCAAAACCACTATTTAATACTTTTCCAGAATTAAAAACAGGAGGCTTAGCGTAACCACTAGAAGACGGAATAGAAATTTGTAACAACATGTTTTCGGTGGTCTTTCTATAATAATCAAATATCACCCTCAGTTTACCTTTGAATAAGCTAATATCACTTCCTAAATCAATCTGATTACTAGTAGCCCATCGTAAATTTTCATTTCCTAAGGAAACCGTTGTACTCCCCGATTGACTGACATTTCCAAATGGATAGTTAAAATCATTTCCAATTAATTCTAAATAAGCAAAATTTGGAATTTCCTGATCTCCTACCGAACCATAACCCAATCTCAACATCCAACTACTCAAAACATCAACATCTTTGAAAAAGTCTTTATCTACTCTCCATCCAAGAGATGCAGAATAAAATGTTCCCCATCTATTCCCTTCTTTGAATTTTGACGAGCCATCTCTTCTTATCAAAGAAGAAACAAAATACTTTTCATTAAAGTTATAATTTACACGTCCAAAAAAAGACTGTAATCTGCTCTCACCAACACTTTCATAATTGGTTTTAATTCCATTTCCATTACCTAGACTAACTAACAACCTGTTTTGATCTGAAAAGTCCCTATCTGTGGCAAGAACAATTTCTGTTTTATTTCCAATTGTTTCAGCACCTAAAACAGCACTAAAATTATGCACCTCATTAAAAGTTTGGTTGTAATTTAATACATTACTCATAGACCAATTAGAAATCAAATTAGTTGTAATGGCAAGAGAATTTGGATTATTGATTCTATCTACTGTTCCCCATGTTTTATTAAATCTCCTCTGTTTAAAATTGGATCTATCCAAACCAAATGTCGAGGTTAGAGAAATTTGATCTGAAATCTTAAATCTGAAGTTTATATCTCCAAAGAGCCCATTATTGTTCCTTCTATTATCCTGATTATTTAATAATCCCACTGGATTGTAGCCATCACCAAAGAACCCTGGAAAATCTGGAAGGTCAACATATTCACCATTGCTATCATATACAGGTATTGCTGGTGTTCTAAAAAAAGCATATCTCACGGCACTTCCGCCATTCCCTCCGAATCCATCACCTGAGCTTCCAACAATTTGAGTTTCATCTTTATAAACATTCAAATTAACACCTACACTCATCCAACTTTTTAACTCTGTATTCAAACTAACTTTCCCAGTAATTTTCTCATAACTACTACCCAATAATATACCTTCCTGATTGAAGTATCCACCAGAAATATTATAGGTTGTATTTTCTGAACTTCCACTAAATCCTAAATGGTATTGCTTTAAAGATGCATCTCTAAAAATTTCATCCAAATGATTAACATCAGATAATGTCTGTGCGTATTCAGATCCAATTATCTTTCTGTGCAAAATCACTTGATCTGCAGGAAGTAATGCGTTATCATTAACAGCAGATTCGTTGTATAATTCAACATATTGAGCTGTATTGGTCATTTCAGTTAACTTTCCTTCTTTTTGCACTCCGATAAGCGAACTGAAAGTAATTTTACCAGCACTTCCCTTTTTCCCCTTTTTTGTGGTTATAATAACTACCCCGTTATTTGCTCGGGAACCATAGATAGCTGATGAGGCAGCATCCTTTAATACTGATATATTTTCAATATCCAAAGGAGAAAGATAATCCATGGCATTTTTAGTAGGAACACCATCAACAATATACAAAGGAGTATTTCCACCAGTTATAGACCCTATTCCTCTAATTCTTATTTGCGCACCTTCTCCTGGTGCTCCAGTATTGGAAGTCACACTAACTCCAGCCACGAGACCTTGAAGAGCCTGAGTAGCATAAGGTGAAACCGTTTTTTCAAAAGTTTTAATATTCACAGACGTTATAGCACCAGTAACATCACTCTTCTTTTGTGTTCCATATCCAACCACTACAACTTCATCAAGCGATTGAGAATCTTCAATCATTATTACATTTATTATCTCGCTTCCATTTACCGCAATCTCTTTTGTGATATAGCCCATATAACTAAAGACTAAAACAGATGTAGCCTCGACATTTTCAAGACTATATTTTCCGTCATAATCGGTAGAAGTGCCATTTAAAGTTCCTTTTACAATGACATTCACTCCTGGTAAAAGATCATTTTTATCCGAAACTATTCCAGTAACTTTCTGTGCTAATAAGTTACTACTGGATAGTAGAGTGCATATAAACAACAGCGTATATAAAATATTTTTATTCATTAAAAAAGATTTTAAATTTGGTAACTAACAATATTCATTGTATTAAAATATTTAAGAAAAAATCAATTAAGTTTTAAAAACAGCTAAATCGATTTCGATACAAATTTATAAGAAGATGGTTTTAACCGTGTACACTATATCACCTAAACTGTACACCTATAGTCAATGTGCTGAATATTAAATAATTACATCTCGTTATTGATTGGAAGTATATTTTATTTGATAATTTTTAGGTGTAGTTTGATACATTTTTTTAAATTCTCTATAAAAATAWGAACGGTTATTRAACCCGCATTTATARCATACTTCAGAAACTGTYAATGAACTTTTTTGAAGAAGTTCAGCAGCATGCTTTAGTCTTATACTTCGAATTAAATCCCCAGGTGCAAAACCGAATAATTGTTTTATTTTTCTGTATAAATGAGAACTGCTCATCCCTAATTCTTTTTCAAGATATAAACTCTGAAGATTATCACTTTCAATATTCCCCTGAATCAATTCTATCACCTTTTGCATAAATTCTTTATCCTCATCCCCAACAGGAAGACTTGTAATATTTTCTATAAATGAGCCTTTCGAAAAGTGATTTTTTAACATCTCTTTTTCCTCTATCAATTTTTGAACTCGTATGAGTAAATATTCAGGATAAAACGGTTTGGAAATAAAAGAATTTGCCCCGCTTTCTATACCTTCAATATGATTTACAACAGAATTCTTTGCCGTAAGCATTATAACAGGAATATGACATGTTTCATTTTCATTTTTAATTCTTCTGCAAAATTCCAATCCATCCATTTCCGGCATCATAATATCACTGATAATAAGATCTGGAATTTTCCTTTTAATTATTTCTAAAGCCTCAATTCCATTAGAAGCAGTTAGTATAGCATATTGTTCTTTAAGAAGTTCAATTAACAATTTTTGTATTTCTCCTTCATCCTCTACAATTAGCACTGTTTTTCTATTATTTAAAATAGACTCAAAAGAAGAAACTTTATTTAAATTTTTATCCAAATCWCCAAGGGGTTCAACAAGCATATTTTGAAGATGATGAGAAATAAATACATGTTCATCATCCTTCCTAATTTCACTCTCATCAAAAGCACTGGCATCGCAAGGTAAAACAACRGTAAAAGTTGTTTGCTTATTCTTTTTGCTCTCCACTGTAATTTCCCCCTTCATTACATTCACAATTTTCTTAGTGTATGACAATCCAATACCTGTTCTATACATATCATTTTGCAACCCTTCTTCTTTTTCAGCAAGAAAAAACCGATCAAATATTGAATCTAATTTATCTCTAGATATCCCTCTTCCAGAATTTACAACTGAGATTTTTACAGCATTTGGTTGAGTGTCATCTTTTGAAAACTTAAATAATATAGTGCCGTTATTATTGGGAGTGTACTTAAAAGCATTAGATAGCAGGTTAAAAACAATTTTTTCAATCTTATCCTTATCAAACCAACCTATCAGTTCAGTAGGCATTTCAACCTTATACTCAATATTTTTCTGCAAAGCCCATTCATCAAATAACTCAACTATTTGTTCCATCAGATCAACTAGATTAAATTGCTTAACCATCACTTCCAGATGGTCATATTCCGCTTTTCTAAAATCCAGTAATTGCTGGGTTAATAGGAATAATCTAGATGAACTTCTCTGAATCATCTTTATAAACCTATAATTTTTCTCATTGGTTGGTATTGATTCCGAAAGCTTTTGAGCAGGCCCTACAATTAATGTTAATGGAGTTTGTAATTCATGAGCTATGTTGGTGAAAAATGTTAATTGATTTTGATGAATTTCCTCATCTCTCTCTCTAAAAAGAATGGTTCTTTTTAAGGATTCGCGTTTTTGATTATAACTTACAATAAACATTATCAATAAAATAAATAACACCAAATAAATTACAATTGCTATATTCGATTGCCAGAATACTGGCTTAATTCTCACATCTATCGCTCTAACTGGATCAGACCATATTCCATCGCTATTAGACCATTTCATCCATAATGAATAATCTCCCTTTGGTACGTTGGTAAAAGATATGATTTTTCTATTATTTATCAGTTTCCAATTTTTATCAAAATTATCTAATTTATAGGCATATTGACATTTTTCACTATTAATATATGTCAATGCAGATAATTCTATATCGAAAAAATTTTGATCATGTTCTAAAATTATATTAGGGTGTTCTGTCTGACTTGCAGATACCACCAGGCCTTGATAATAGGGAATCTCCTGATTTTGTCCGCTAATTCTATCGATAAATAAATCGGGAATCACTTTGGATTCTTTAATTTTGGAAGGTAGAAAATAATTAAACCCCTTTATTCCTCCCATAAATACAAAACCTGTGCTTATATCTTTATAATAAGCTCCATCTGCATATTCATTATTTTGCAACCCTTCCTGTTTTGTAAAATTKATAAACTTATTATCTTGAACMATAAAATTAGATAAACCAAAATTTGTACTTATCCAGAGGTTATCATTTTTATCKGATACYAYTCCGTGTATRGTATTATTTGGAAGCCCATYTTTGACAGTAAAACTCTTAAAAATTGCTTTACCCTCATTTACCTCTTTCAACAGATTTAATCCAAAACTAGTACCAATCCAAAGATTATTTTTGAGATCAACATGTAAGCTCAGTATATCATCATTTGATAAACTTTGTGGATTATTCTTTACRTTTTTATAAACYTTAAATAATTCTGACTTCTGATCAAACAAATTAAGTCCACCTAGCCTAGTACCAATCCAAAGTTCATCTTCATCTTTTGGAATAATTGAAAAAATAATATTACTACTCAACACATTATCTTCCTCAATTCCTGCTTGATATATTTTAAAATCTGTCACCTTTAACTTATCTCCTAATCGCTCTAAGTTGAACCGGATGAGTCCATAACCATTTGTTCCTAGCCAAATAACTCCGTTTATATCTTGATAAATAGCATATACCGACTTAAAATAATCATATAATTCACTATCCAGAATTTCTGTCCAATTGATCAATTTTAATTTTTTTAAATCAAAAACACTTATCCCTTCACCATCTGTTCCAATAAATATAAGCTCATCCTGCCCGTTAAAAAGAGAAAAAACAGAATTATCAATACCACTATTATTATCATTAAAAACTTCATATGACAATGGGATTTTGGGGTTTAAATAAAAATCTGAGGGAAATTTAAACAAGCCTTTCCCTTTTGTACCAACAAAAAATGACTTTCCTTTAGCTTCTGCAAAAGCTCTTACAATACCTACATCAAACTCAGAAACATTTCTTTCAGAAATTAAATTAAATGATTTTCTATGTGGGTGAATTTTTAAAAGTCCATCTCCATCAGTACCAGTCCAAATTACATTCTCTGTTCCTTGGATTAGTGTTGTAATTACATAATTGTTTAAGTGTTCGAACCAGGATTGATTTCTAACAATCCCATAATCATTTATCATAAAGTATCCAACTTTATCAGACAAAACAAGCCCTTCAGAAGTATTACCAATAATATTTTGGACATTTTTTAAATTAAATTTTTGTTTTTTTTGATTCAGCAATGAATGTATTACAACTTCTCCTTTAACGGAGACAAGACATATTTTTCTATTTGGTAATACCTCAAATGATTGAATCTTATCTGAAATCAACTCTACTTTTGAAACAGTCTTTTCTCCAGTATCTTTTGTCAGTATCTTTAATGAAAGCAATTCATTATTTTCAACTAACATTAATAGTTCTCCCGATGAAGCAAACTCCATCTTTTTAACACTGGTTATTGGTAAATTTTCAACACTAATCTTTCGAAATTGTCCTTCATTAAAATAACCAATTCCCCAATCTTTAACAACACAAAATACTTTTTTTGAATTATCCAGAGCCATATTAAATTCACTCTCTGAAAAAGTAAATTCATTTTTATTCGAAAAATAATATCGTTGAAATGTATTAGTTTGTTTATGATAACTATTTATGCCTCCCATAGTTAACACCCAAATAAGCCCATTATCATCTTCACCAATTTTAAGGATCACTTGATTACTCAAGCTATTTTCTTTATTCAATACAGGTCTAAATATTTTAAATCTATTTCCATCATACCTATTTAAACCATCCCAAGTACCAATCCACAATAAATTTTCTGAATCCTGAAATATTGCATTCACAGAACTGTTTGATAGTCCTTTGGTATTGTCTAACCGTTTAATAAAATAATCTACGTCTTGAGTCTCTGCTGCGTCAACAAAAACCTTGTTATACGCATTTGAGACAGCAAAATTCACATCTGATTGTAAACTTGAGGAAGAGGTGTTTAAATTAATTTCAGATTGTTTATTATTACAACACAGCGTCATTGAAATAATAATAGTCAGAAATAAAATTTTAGTTTTCAAATTTTTAAATTTTAGATCACTTTTCAAAAGTATTCTCTTTTATACTACAAACCAACATTTTTAATAAATTATTCTGTTATCTATATTCACCATTCAATACCGGAGTCTGAATTGGTTTATCATCATAGTTTTAAAACTCCAGTAGAAGTCGAACAAGAATTTAATCGATTAAAAAATGGAGCATAGGTCTTAGAAAATTTATCCGACTCTTTATTGTAAGTCCATTCAAAACATCTTMMWSNAATTYAARWACTWWAMKMAAMNNAAATCAWMWWMNTTAGWTWKKWTRWAWRWAAYMRMWMRWWTAWAWRMSAWWARMNTTAARWRAWYKTKWARWAATTGAWACAKTAYTW
>NVVE01000016.1:68849-69621 GCA_002733285.1 Lutibacter sp.
AAATAAGTSTWWWWCATAAAACATATCAAATTATAAGTGTTTTTCATCTTTTATAAATGTTTTTCATGTATCTTTGAAATAAGTGTTTTTCACAAAACAATATGGAAGATAAATATTTTTCACAAGATATAACTGTTTTTCACGGTAGAACTACACCTGAAAAAGGATTGCTAGTCGGTTATGGAGCATTAATTAAGGTATATGCTTTAACAATCCCTTTACCAAGTAAATTAGCGTTAATAAGCGAAAAAAACCGTCAATACACGACTAATGAATGGCGTGTTTTCACTCCCCGTCATCAACCAGATAAATTACTTTACAAACAATTAATATTTGCAATTCGCTACGAGGGAATCAACTTATTATTTTTCAAGAAATTGTTTCAAAAATTATCTGAAAAAAAAATTGAAGAACTGGTACAAATTGAACCTCTAGGACAGTACAGTCGAAAAATCTGGTTTTTATACGAGTGGTTATTTAACAAACAACTAAACATTCCTGATTTAAAAACTGCAAACTTTGCATATTTAATTGATGAAAAACTACAGTATGCAGTTGAAGGAACAAAGTCTTCACGTCATAGAATTGTAAATAATTTACCGGGCACATCTAATTTTTGCCCACTTATACACAAAACAGATACTCTAAAATCTTATATTGCCAGTAACCTCTCAGAACGAAAAAACAATTATTTAAAAATAATTAGAGCCGATGTTTTACAACGTGCATCAGCTTTTTTATTATTAAAAGATTCAAAAGCATCTTTTACAAT
>NVVE01000002.1 GCA_002733285.1 Lutibacter sp.
GAAAACACCTAACTTTGTACATAACAAAAAACCAGAGAAGTTAACTTCTCTGGTTTAATTAATTTATTAAAAATTGTCAACCTATTTTAGGACGACTCAGTAAAATTATTTACTGAAGTACATATGCCCCTCCAGTTAATATCACTTTCAATTGCCAAACCTCATTAGCTCCTGAATAAACATTATAAGAAACAACGAATTTTTGTCCTTCTGCCATTCCTGAGAAATTATTTAATAAGATAGTATTTATTTTCTCTAATCTTACCTCAGTTGTTTCTTCTGCTTTACCAGATCTAACGTCAAAATTTCCATAACGTCCATTTCCTACTAAATCGTAATCAGCAGAAACTAATGTATATTTAATAGTATTATCTGGAACCCACACACTACCATCGTGACCAAACTTAATAGTTTCGTTTGCTACATTGTTATATTTAGACCAAGAAGTACCGTTGTATACAAAATTAGCTACATAACTTTTTGTTACACCACTACCTTTGTATAATTCATACATTGCTTGTACAATTTCTCCAGCTTCTTTTGGGCTAAATTTAAAGATATCTGGTAAAGCTAAAGGAATCTTTAAAGCAGCTTCATCATGACTTGAAAAGTTAGGGAAGCCTTCACCCATAGCTTTATATTCATCTTTAGTAAATCCTGTAATTTTATTCCACTCACCATTTTCAAAAGAAAAGCCATCAGTTAAAGTACTCTCACCACCTGCATAAAAACGGTATCTTAATGAATGAAAATCACCTTCACTAGGAGAGGGAAAAGTAGCTTCTAAATAATTAAATATATGATAATCTTTATCGAAATTACCATATGATTTACCGGTAATAGCATTATGTTCATCATCAGATAATTGATAAACATTCTTACTAGGAGCACTCATTGGGTTGTACAATTTAAACGTAACCGTAGCTAGAGATCCATCTCCCCAAACAGGATATTTATCTACAAGTAATGTAGGAATCATTGMTTTAGCATCATYAAWAGAGCTAAARTTWCCRWARCCTAAATCYAAATCATCATAGTCATCATCAGATAAAGTAAATGTAACTTCTCCAGTAATAACTTCTTGCTGAGCATCAATATCAGCATAAATATCATCCATAGGGTCACAGGCARTGGTAAAAACCAAGCCTAATACCATCAATAAATAAATAAATTTTCTCATAATTATATATTTTTAAAATTTAATTTTTGCGCTTATGTTAAAGGTTCTTCCATATCCAAACCAAACTAAAGCTGTATTAGTAACAGATCCTGCACCATCAGTAGCATCTGCAATATACTCTGTATTAAAAACATTGTTCATTCTAGCAGTTACAGTGGTGTCTAAATCTCCAATTTTAAATCCATGTCTTATAGAAGCATCAAAAGTATTATAACTTGGAGCTTTCCAAGCTTGTGCACCATTTGCAGTACCTCTATCATTTGGATCGTAACGAGCATATAAATCATCAAAGAAGTTATAATCTACTGTGAAATATGTTTTAGACATTAGTTCATAATCAAGACCTAAAGCAGCTGTTGTTTGCGCAGCATCAGAAACTTTTAAACCGTCAATAAACATATTTACAGTATTCACCAAGTTTTGTTCTTCGTCATAAATTTCAATATTTTCAAGATCATTAGCCCAAGTCCAATCTCCTAAAGAAAGCATCCCTGTTACCGTTAATTTATCAGATGCTTTATACATAAAGTCTAGTTCAATACCTTGATGTAAAGCATTTACCCCTAAAATATTWGCWGWACCRAATGTTCCGTCTGGATTTTGGAAACCTCTAGTTAAGGTTCTGTCATTCCATTGMGTTCTATATRCATTTATGTTGGCTGCAARKTTTTCACCTCTAAAGCCATAACCTAAYTCAGCACTAAATATTTTTTGATTTTCGGCATCTKCRTTKATATGCTCATTRTCAAAWTKTAAAAATACAGCACCAAATTCTGCTGCTTTTTCAAAATAACCAATATTAGCAAAKAYRTTATGTTGGTCRTCAATATTRTAGTTMRYMCCACCTTTTACACTRTAACCRAAAAARTTATATTTATCAGTTGTTTGTARWGRATCRCTATCTAAATAGTTAAARTAATCAACTCTTSTGTAAGATGTATTTGAKATTGCAACTGAAATAAATCCAGCTACAGCATCTTGATCATAYTCTAATTGAGTAAATARYCCTTGCCATCCMACTTCWCCATCRTTGWAATAAGAAWAYYTRTCACCTACTTTTAAAGYWSYRTTWGGATTGTTTKCRTCWGAAYTATCTAGTGCRTAATTTCCACCTAATAAATCTGTWACTTCTCTAAAGTGCTTTCCAACATAAGATCTTAAATCAACACCAGCGATCAAAGCTAGATTGTCATTTAAATCTGTTTTATATGTTGATAGCACTCCATACCAGCTATGATCATTTCTTGAAGCTCTTAAAAATGCTTCAGAACCTAAACCTTGATCTCCGTTCGCTTTGTTTATGGCAAGAATATTATCTATATCAATTGGTTGATCGCTACCTCCTAATCTAATTTTGAATAAGTCTCTGTTAGATCCAGCAGTTCCACCACCACCACCTGTTCCCCAAGAGGCATACAAAGCAGTAGATAATGAAGATTTATCATTAATTGTCCAATAGTGATTTAARGAAGTTTGTGATTTGTGATAGAAGTTATCTTCTACATGCAACACTTGGCCATTTTTATAACCCCAATCTGAATTAAATTTATTACCACTTTCAGCATTTCTATATGTTGAAATTAAATTTAAATTTTGTCTCTGTCCATGTCTTTGTGGTGCACCAAAAGACGTTAAAGATAATTTATGATTGTCATTTATTTGTTTTGAAATATTCACAAAATAACTAGTCCCATTAAATTCCGTACCATCAATATAACCGTCACCAGTTGTTTTAGAAGCAGAAACTGTTGCGGCAAATCCATTGTCTAATAACCCCGTAGAAATTGTTACACCATATTTCATGTAATTATCATTCCCAACAACTGTTTTAATACTTCCACCTTTTTCGACGTCCGTAGTTTTAGATAAGATATTTATAGTTCCACCAATAGAAGGTACTGCCAATTTAGTCGCTCCTAAACCTCTTTGTACTTGCATAGCACTTGTTACATCCGCTAAACCAGCCCAGTTACTCCAGTAAACTCTACCGTTTTCCATATCATTAACAGGTACCCCATTAATCATAACTGCCACATTTTCAGAATTAAACCCTCGAAGGTTTAATCTACCATCACCAAAACCACCACCTGATTTTGTTGCGTAGACACCTGGTGTAGATTTTAAAATTTCAGGAAATTCTTGTGTTCCTAATTTATTTTCAATAACATCTGCCTTGATAGTTGAAACCGCCACAGGTGTTTTTCTGTCAATAGCAAAAGAAACTTGTGTAATAACAATTTCATCTAATGCTTCAGCAGAAGGGCTTAATTCAATTGTACCAAAATTAGTACTTCCATTAAAAGTTATAGATTTAGGTTCATATCCAACAAATGAAACTAATAAAGTACCATTTGAAACATTCGTCTCAAATGTAAAATTCCCATCAAAATCTGATGAAGCTCCTGATTGTGTTCCTTGAAGAATTACAGTAGCACCTGGTAATGGTTGATTTGTTTCATCAACAATTTTACCAGAAAGTTTAGTTTGTGCAAAAATGATAGATGTTGAAATTAACATTACTACCACTAGCCAATTTTTTAAATTTTTCATTGTGTAATTTAAATTTGAATTAATTGTTTTAGTTAAATGGTGTTCTTAACCATTTGATTCAAAGCGGTTTGTTAAATAATTAACAAAATACACTAAGAAAGTTAAAAATAGTAAAAAACATCAATAAAACGGCTTTACATTTCTTTTAATGTTAACAGTTTATCAACAGATGTAAATTTTTAAAATTGGTTGCTTATTTTGAGRKWRAAARAYTAGTTTTTTTGATATAATTTTTGTGCTAATTCTTTCCCTAATTCAACTCCAAATTGGTCGTAACTAAAAATATTCCAAATAACTCCTTGTACAAATATTTTATGTTCGTAAAAAGCAATTAAACTTCCTAATGTTTTAGGTGTTAATTTTTCTATTAAAATAGTTGTGCTAGGTTTGTTTCCTTCAAAAACTTTATAGGGCAGTAATGTCTCAATTTCATTTATTTTACCTTGAGTTTTTAGATCTAGGTGTGCTTCTTCTTTTGTTTTACCTTCCGCTAATGCTTGAGTTTGCGCAAAAAAGTTAGCCATTAATTTATCGTGGTGTTCTTTATTTCCATAAAGCGATTCTTTAAACCCGATAAAATCAGCTGGAATTAGTTTGGTTCCTTGGTGTAACAATTGCATAAAAGCATGCTGTGAGTTGGTACCGGTACTTCCCCAAATAATATTACCTGTTTGGTAATTGATCTCTGCACCATTTCTATCTACACTTTTGCCATTGCTTTCCATAATTGCTTGTTGTAAATATGGAGCCAGTTTATTTAAGTATTGTGTATATGGTAGAATTGCTTCTGTTTCAGCATTGAAAAAGTTAGTATACCAAATACCAATTAAACTTAATAGTACAGGAGCATTTTTTTCAAATGGTGTATTTTTAAAGTGTTCATCCATTTTAAAAGCACCGATTAAAAGGTCTTTAAAATTATTAAAACCTACGGCTAAACTTATAGATAATCCAACAGTACTCCAAAGTGAAAAACGACCACCAACCCAATCCCACATTGTAAAAATATTATCAGTAGCAATTCCAAATTCACTTACAGATTTTAAATTTGTAGAAACTGCTACAAAATGTTTTGAAACATCACTTTTAGATGCAGTTTGTAAAAACCATTTTTTTATGGTAGTTGCATTGGTTAAAGTTTCTTGCGTGGTAAATGTTTTTGAAACAATTACAAATAGTGTTGTTTCAGGATTTAGATTTTTAATGACTTCTTGTACATGGTCACCATCAATATTTGAAACAAAATGAATATTTAATTGATTTTTGTAATATTTTAAAGATTCAACGATCATATCTGGTCCTAAATCTGAACCTCCAATTCCTATATTTACAACATCTGTGATAGATTTACCCGTATATCCTTTCCAATTTCCTGATGTAACTTTATTGGTAAAAGATTCCATCTTTTTTAAGGTTTCTTTTATTTCAGGTGTAATATTTTTACCATCAACTAAAACCTCATTATTCAACTGGCTTCTTAAAGCAGTATGCAAAACAGCTCTTTTTTCGGTTTGATTTATTTTTTCACCAGAAAATTGAGCATCGATTGCACTTTTTAAATCAACTTCATTTGCTAAATCTACTAAGTAATGAAGTGTTTCTTCAGTAATTCTATTTTTTGAATAATCAAACTCAAATTCATTAAAATTTATGGTAAATTTCCCTTTCCTGTTGCTATCACTGTTGAAGAGTAATTTTAAATGGATGTTTTTAACTTCGCTATAGTGTTTTGTAAGTTGTTGCCAAGCTTTAGTTTTGGTTGGGTTGCAGTTCTTCATTGTCATAGTCTACGTTTAATTTCTTATTCTTGAATTGATATTTGAGTATTTTGGGTTGGATAGTCAACAGCATCTATTTCATTTTTTAATGACTCAACAAAATTGAAATAAGTTGGTTTAATAGTTTCTTTCATTGGTTCAGCTGCGGGTAATTTTTGCCTTAAAGGGTCAACCTGCCTGCCATTTTTCCAAAAACGGTAACACACATGAGGACCACCAGTGTTTCCAGTCATACCAACATAACCAATTACTTCACCTTGTTTTACTACATCACCAACTTTTACAGCTCTTTTACTCATATGTAAATATTGTGTGCTGTATGTTCCGTTATGACGTATTTTTACATAATTTCCATTTCCTCCTTTATAACGAGATTCTGTAACCGTGCCATTTGCGGTACTCATAATAGGTGTTCCAACAGGACCAGCAAAATCAGTTCCTTTATGCGCTCTAATTTTATTGCCATAATAGGCTATTCTTCTACGTAAATTATAGCGAGAAGTAATTTTTTTGAATTTTAGGGGCGCTTTTAAAAATTGACGGCGTAAATTTTTCGCATCATTATCGAAGTAATCGTGGATATTTAATGTTGAATCAGCTAAGTATCTGAACGCATAAAAAGGTTTGCCACCGTGTTCAAAATAAGCAGCTTTTACATCGCCTATACCAACAGGAATGGTGTCATTAATATATAGTTGCTCATATATTAATTTAAACTTGTCATTTTTTTGAAGCCTAAAAAAGTCGATGGTCCAAGCATAAATATCTGATAATTCATAGGCTAAATAAGGATTTAGCCCTTCTTTATCCATGGCTTCAGAAAGGTTATTTGTAATAACACCTGAAGCTGTTTTTACGACAGTTTTTACGGGTTTTTTAGCATTATAAGCTGTAACGATAGAGTCTTTAAAATCAACAACGGTATATCGAACTTTTGAGTGCTTGTAAATAAAAACTTGTGCTTTTTCAGTTGAATCTTTTTTAGCTAAAATAGTATATGGGATACCACTTTTCATTCTTCTCACATTAAAAGTGTCTTTTATTTTAGTGACAATTTCTAATACCTTTGGATAGTCAATATGGTGCCTATCAAGTATTTCACTAAAGTTTTCTCCAGACTTTATAGTATCATTAATTACTTTGAAATCATTTAGTTTAAACCCATATTCATAAATAATTTTAGGTAAAGCGGGTGTTAGATGAATTGAAGGCTTTTCATCTTTACAAGAAACTAACAGAACAACAATTAGAAGTGTAACTAATTTTTTCAAAAGGGTTTAATTTTTACGAATTAATTTGGTTGAAAATTTTAAAACGCAAAAGTACAATTTAATTGTTGAAAATAATATTAAAAGGATGCGCTAAACCTTTAAAAGCGTCTAAATCTGCTCTAAGAGATCCGACTGCTAATGAGGCTTTAATTTTGATTGGAATTTTGTTTTCATCATCGGTTATCCAAATACTAACACTTTCTTGTTCTTTAAAAACGCGTCCAGCTTGAACTAAGGGTCTAAATTTTAAGGTTTTTATTTTTCCGAATTTTGATTTTATAATATCTTTCCCTAAATAATGAAGTTTGAAATTGGTAATTTCCTCGTCAAAAAACATTTCCAATTCAATTTCATCTCCAACAGTTAAATTACTAAGATCTTGATTTCTTAAAAAGTAGAGAGATGATAATATATCTTGTATATTACTACTAATTGGATGCTTTTCTACAGTATTATGCTTGTAATCTTTAACAGTAGCTTCATTGGTTGTGTAATCAAATATAATTTCTTTGTCCTTTGTGTACCCACCTTCATCTATTTTTCTAATAAAACGATATGGTCTTAGCGTTTCTTTATCTATAAAAGTTTCATAATTATCTTTTACTTTAAAAAATAAACTTATAAAACCAGTAGATTTTCCTATTCCGATAATATGAAAAGCTTCTTTGTTATTGTTCATTGTTTCTTTGACTTCAATGGTGGAATATCCTGCATTTAAGAAATTACTATAGTTCATTCTATATCTCAACCATTCGCCTTTTTGAAATGCAAAAATTTTGGTGCTATCTTCATTTTTTGTTGATTGCGCTAATGTAGTGACAGTTATAAAGAAGACTAATATGATTAATTTTATTTTCATCTAAAGTTATGCTTTTATTATTTTTAAAGGGAAAGTTATTATAAAGTCCCTCTACGTTCTTGTTCGGCTTCAATAGACTCAAATAAAGCTTTAAAATTTCCTTTTCCAAAAGATTGAGCACCCTTTCTTTGAATGATTTCAAAAAAGAGTGTAGGTCTATCCGTAACAGGCTTTGTGAAAATCTGCAATAAATAACCTTCATCATCTCTATCAACCAAAATCCCAAGATTTTTTAATTCTGCTAAATCTTCGTCAATATCACCAACTCTATCTAAAACAGTATCATAATACGAACCAGGAACATATAAAAATTCAACACCTCGTTGGGWCATTTCTTTTACTGTTTCTAAAATATTATTAGTTGTAACTGCAATGTGTTGAACTCCAGGTCCGTTGTAAAAATCTAAATATTCTTCAATTTGTGATTTTTTAAGTCCATCGGCAGGTTCATTTATGGGGAATTTTACACGGCCGTTACCATTGGTCATAACTTTGCTCATTAGCGCCGTGAACTGGGTTGAAATATCTTTGTCATCAAAAGTTATAAGGTTTGCAAAGCCCATTATTTCTTTATAGAATTTAGCCCAAATGTTCATTTCATTCCAACCAACATTTCCAACCATATGGTCTATATAGCGTAATCCTGTAATTGATGGATTATGTGAAGATTCCCACTTTTCAAACTTTGGCATAAATACACCTTTGTAGTTTTTTCTCTCAACAAAAACATGAACGGTATCTCCATACGTATGTATTCCTGACCGAACTACTTCACCATTTGAATCGCTTTCTTTGGTAGGTTTCAGATATGATTTAGCACCTCTTTTTGTGGTTTCTTCCCAAGCTTTTGTGGCATCTTCAACCCAAAGTGCTACAACTTTTACGCCATCACCATGTGTTGAAATATGGTCAAATATTTCTTTATTTTTTGTATTTGGCATTGGCGTAGTTAACACTAATCTTATTTTATCTTGAACCAAAACATAGCTTGTTCTGTCAGTTAATCCAGTTTCTAATCCAGCATAGGCTAATGATTGAAATCCGAATGAAGTTTTGTAGTAATGCGCAGCTTGTTTGGCATTTCCTACATAAAGTTCAACGTAATCGGTTCCAAGTAACGGTAAAAAATCGTCTGCTTCAGGAAATATTTTTTCTAATCCGTAATTGAAATTTTGTATGTTTTTTAGATTCATAACTTCGTTATTTAATTTGCTAATTGGCCAATTAGAGAATAAGCCTATTATTGATTTTTGTTATTATTTTAAGAATTCAATAGTTTTGTTGATGAAATAATTTTATTTAAAATTTTTCGAAGAACTGTTAATTTTTCAATTAAGTAATCTGCATTTTCATAGGTTGTGACTTCATTACAAATAAAAAGCCAATACTCTAATTCATCCGCTTCCTTTAATGCAATTTTTAATTTATGAATAAAATCTCTATTACTTTCAGCATTTTGAGATTCTTTCACATTTGCTCCAATTGAAGTACCTGAACGTAATATTTGTTTTGCAATTACATATTTTTGATTTTTATCTAACCTTTCTGAATATTTAACAATTTCTACTGCAAATTCAAATGTTAGTTTTAAAATAATATTGTCTTTATATTTTGGACTATCTGTAAATTTCATAGATTCTTTTTCTTAATATGCCAATTTTTCAATTATCTCATTATCTCATTATCTCATTATCTCATTATCTAATTATCTCATTATTTAACATTCCAAGATTTATAGTAATCATCTACCTGTAAATTTAGTGCATCCTCAGTGATCATTATAGGCTTAAAAGGGTCAATCATAACTGCTAACTCTTCGGTTGATTTTTTACCTACACTTCTTTCAATTGCTCCTGGATGCGGTCCATGTGGAATACCTCCTGGGTGCAATGTTAATTGTCCTTTTTCAATATTATTTCTACTCATAAAATCACCATCAACATAATACAATATTTCTTCAGAATCTACATTGCTATGATGATATGGAGACGGAATTGCTTTTGGGTGATAATCATACATTCTAGGTACAAATGAACAAATCACAAATCCAGCTGCTTCCCACTGTTGATGAATTGGAGGCGGCATATGAATTCTTCCTGTAATTGGTTCAAAATCATGAATTGAAAATGCGTAGGGGTAATTGAAACCATCCCATCCAACAACATCAAATGGGTGATTGTTATACATATACTCCCAAAGAATGCCTTGTTTTTTTATGAGTACTTTGAAATTTCCTTTTTCATCATGCGTTTGTAAATTAGTGGGTACTCTAAAATCACGTTCACAAAAAGGGGACTGTTCTAATAATTGACCAAAACTATTTCGGTATTGTTTAGGCGTTAAAATTGGGCTAAAAGATTCAATATAAAGAAGTCTATTTTCTTCAGTATCAAAATCTATCTGGTAAATTGTTCCTCTAGGAATAATTAAATAATCGCCGTATTTAAAATGAATAGTTCCATACATCGTTTTTAAGATTCCAGCACCGAGATGGATAAAAATTAGTTCATCGGCATCTGCATTTTTGTAAAAATAAGCGGATGAAAATCCTTTAGGAGCCGCTAAACCAATATGTAAATCATTGTTTGCAAAAAGGGTTTTACGACTTTCTAAATAATCAGTTTCTGGTTTTAATGAGAAGCCTTTAAAGCTAAGCGCTTTCATATTTTTTTCAATTGCAATTTTTGGAGCAACGTTTTTGAGTTGTTTTATTTCGGAAACTACTGTTGGAGGATTTAAATGGTATAATAAAGATGACATTCCTGCAAAACCAGAAGTTCCAAAAAGTTCTTCTTGATAAAGACCACCCGTAGGTTTTTCAAAAGTAGTATGACGTTTAGGCGGAATTTTACCTAATGTATGATATCTAGGCATATTTTAATATTTTTAGTTATGAGTACTCCAAAAGAGGAGAGAAAAGTTTAAAATTGAATCAATGTCGAAATGTCTATTGAATAGATTTTAAAGTAATAAAGTTACACAATTTTAAAATAAGATAGTGATTATCCTTGAATGAAACTTGTTATTCTGGATTTCTTTTGATTAGGAATTTAAGTAGAATTAATAATTCGGTCCAAGGTGATTTCATGTGTCTATATTTATTGTTTTTTAATGGTCACATGCTGTTCGCTATTAATTATTTCATTGAGTAATAAACATTTTAACATGCTCGTTTCATATATTACAAATATAAAAATATTTTTGTAACACCATTTCAAACTAAAAAAGAGCGCTTCAAAGCGCTCTTTTTAAATAAGGGTATTTTATTCAATTAAAATTTAATTCCGTTAACTTCAATAATACGGTTAATTTGGGGTGCATGCTTTTTTATAGTAGCCTCAACACCGTTTTTAAGTGTCATTTGATTTACTGAACAGCCTAAGCAAGCACCTTCTAATTGGATGCTAACAGTATTTTCAGTTATTTCAACTAATGAAATATTGCCACCATCGACTTCTAAATAAGGTCTAATTTCTTGTAATGCAGTTTCTACATTAACTTTAAGTTCTTCAGTATTCATAGGTTATTAATTAGTGCTACATCCACTCATTGTTGTAATCCTTACAATTTCAGTAGGAGGTAAATCATTATTTCTTTTTACCAATTGAGAAAGTACATTTTTAGTAATTTCTGAAAATGAATTTTCTAATGGTGTATTGTCTTGTAAAGCAACTGGATGACCAACATCACCAGCTTCTCTAATGCTTTGTACCAAAGGTACTTCACCTAAAAAAGCAGCATCAATATCTTTAGATAAATTTTTAGCTCCATCTTTACCAAAGATATAATATTTATTATCAGGAAGTTCGGCAGGTGTAAAATAACTCATGTTTTCTACAATACCTAATACAGGTACATTAATGGTTTCCTGTTGAAACATAGCCACTCCTTTTTTAGCATCGGCTAAAGCAATATTTTGAGGAGTGCTAACAATAACGGCTCCTGTTACAGGAACAGCTTGCAYGATWGAYAGRTGWATRTCRCCWGTTCCWGGAGGTNAANNRWYTAATNNAANAAAATCYARTTCRCCCCARTGSGMATCAAAWATCATTTGNKTTAAGNGCTTTTGMRGCCATMGSKCCWCKCCAAATAACAGCYTGRTTKGSWTCKGTRAAAAAMCCTAWWGATAATATTTTKACWCCRTARYTTTCWAYRGGTTKCATTTTTGAYYKYCCRKCAAYYKYWACWGAMARMGGTYKKKSATYKKCMACATCAAACATWAWAKGRATAGAKGGRCCRTAAAYATCRGCATCTAAKAKWCCTACTTTAAAGCCCATTTTTTGTAATGAAATCGCCATATTCGCTGTAATAGTAGATTTTCCAACGCCACCTTTACCCGAAGCAATTGCTATAATATTTTTAATTCCTGGAATTTTAGGCTTGGTGTTTTCTTTTGGCTTTTCAACTACCATTGAAGTTACATTTACTTTTACATCTATTTTTTGACCTACATGTTCATGAATTGCTTTCATGATTTCAACTTCAATTTTCTTTTTTGCTWGTAATGTAGGGTTTCCGATGGATACATCTATAATAACTTCTTTGTCAAAAGTTACAATATTTTTTACGGCTCCACTTTCAATTAAACTTTTTCCTTCTCCAGGTGCTGTAATTGTTTCAAGTGCTTTTGTTATATCTTTTTTGTTCAGTGTCATACTCTTTATATAAAATCATTCTAAACAGCAAAGATACAGAGTTAAAGCGGATATAAAAAGATTAGTATTAAAAAGAAAGGTGTTGCTTGATACAATCTATAATGGTTGATCAAGGGTAACTTCAATGAAAGGATCCCAAAATATTTTTTCGAAATTTTGAATTTGATTTTCTTTTACAATAATTCCTTCACTTTCTAATAATTGTTGCATTAAATTGGTTCCGTCAAAGTGATTTTTACCAGTTAATAAGCCATTTCTATTCACAACCCTGTGAGCTGGAATGGTGTCGTTATTATGTGCAGCATTCATTGCCCAACCAACCATTCTTGCAGATTTWGCAGCKCCAAGRTATTTGGCAATTGCACCGTAACTTGTAACTCTTCCGAATGGAATTAATTTTGCCACGTCATAAACCTGATCAAAAAAATTCTTTGATTTTTTCATTCACTAAAAATAAGAATTTAATAGCGAATTATAAATTTAATGTAAGTGATAGGTTTGCCATTTTCTAAATATTGGCTTTCGTAAAAAGTTTGTGTTGAAGTTACTTCAACAGGAGCATGTGGATTTTTATAAATATCGTGGTGTGCATATACAATTTCATGACCTTCTCCATGTAACAACCCTAATGTATAACCATGCATAAACTCACTGTCGGTTTTTAAATTTACAATTCCTTCTGGTTTTAAAATGTGATGGTATTTTTTTAAAAACTCAGTAGTTGTTAATCTGTGTTTTGTGCGCGTATATTTAATTTGTGGATCAGGAAAAGTAATCCAAATTTCAGCAACTTCATTTTCATTAAAAAGGCAGTCTATAAGTTCAATTTGAGTTCGAACAAATACAACATTAGTAAGGTTTTCTTCTAAAGCAGTTTTAGCACCACGCCAAAAACGTGCCCCTTTTAAATCGATACCTATATAATTTATATGCGGGTTTTTTCGAGCTAAAGCGATGGTGTACTCCCCTTTCCCACAGCCTAATTCAAGCACAATTGGATTGCTATTGTTAAAGAGATTGTTCCAATTTCCTTTTAACDTAGAACCTTTAAGTAATTCTTCTCTTGTAGGTTGAATTACGTTTGAAAATGTTTCGTTCTCACGAAATCTTTTAAGTTTGTTCTTACTACCCACGAGTTTTAAATTTAATAAATAAAAGGTGAAATTAGATTAAAAACTATTCGTTTTCGGTCTTGCTGTATTTTTTAAGTTCGCCCATCCAATAAAAGAACGCGATAAAGGTAATACCAATAAATACCCAACTGATAGTACTTTGAACCCACCAATTATCCATAAACCTTAAACTATCGTATGGCGCGAAAATAACATTCATAAAAAAATCACCTATTGCTTTAAAAATATTGTTTGCAATCATATCTTAATTATATTTACTGGCAAAAGTATAAAATATAGTAATGATAGCAAATTTTTTTAATAAATCTAAACCAGTTAATATTTTTAGTATAATTACGTTGTTATTGATGTACTTTTTTATTTCAATTTTTCTGACGAACTCTAGTGAGTTTTCAATTCATTTTTTAATAGAAAGAACGGTTCTTTTTAGTTGCTATGTACTGTTTTTATTCATATTTAAATTTATTGTTGATAAAAATAAATTAACTGAAGACAACTTGTTCTCGTTATTTTTGGTCGTTATTTTAGTAGGTACTTTTTCTGAAGCGTTATTTTTAAATTATATAATCTTTTCAAACCTAATATTGCTTTTAAGTTTCAGAAAAATATATAGCTTAAGAAGTGGAATAAATACCAAAATAAAATTATTTGATGCCGCCATTTGGGTTGGCATTTCTACATTAATTTTTTCTTGGAGTATTTTTTATTTACTCTTGATTTATATAGGAATATTAATGTATCAAAAAGTAAGTTTGAAAAATTTAATGATCCCTATCATCGGATTTTTGACTCCTATTTTTCTTTATTTTACCTATAATTTTTATGTTGATGATTTGGCAAGTTTTTATAGTAGATTTAATTATGAAATTAATGTGAATTTTGAAGCGTATAATTCCAATAGATTTTTAATACCAATAGCCTTTACAACGATCATTTTAGGATGGTCAATTATTGGTGTGACACCAAAAATTGTATTAGTAAGTAATCGTTTGAAATCTTCTTGGATTGTACTTTTATGTCAATTGTTAATTTCAACTATAATTGTACTTGTATCACCTATAAAAAATGGAGCTGAACTATTTTATTTGGCATTTCCTATAGCCATAATAATTGCAAATTTTTTACAAAGAAACAACTCAATTATTTTAAATAATTTGATCTTGTATTTATTTTTAATAATATCGGCGAGTGTGTATTTTTTATAATTTTTCACCAAAAGCTAAATCGCCGGCATCTCCTAATCCGGGAACAATATAACCTTTGTCATTCAGGTTATCATCAACAGTTGCAATCCATAATTTAGTAGTTGATGGGAAATGTTTTTTTATTAAATCTATGGCTTCAGTTGAGCCAATTACACAAGCTAAATAAATTTCCTTTGGGGTACCATGATTTTTTAACCCTTCAAAAACACTTACAATCGATTGACCAGTTGCCAACATAGGGTYAGCTAAAATTAGCGTTTTTCCCTCTAAACTTGGAGAAGCAAAATATTCAACTTTGATTTCAAATTCGGTTTCATTTATGTGCTTTCTGTAGGCTGAAATAAATGCATTTTCGGCATCATCAAAATAATTTAAGAGTCCGTTGTGTAATGGTAAACCAGCTCTTAAAATTGAACAAAGTACAATGTCATTTTTTGGAACTTGTACTGTTTTAGTTCCTAAAGGAGTTGTAACAACTTTATCTTCATAATTTAAAGATTGGCTTAATTCATAAGCTAAAATTTCTCCAATTCGTTCAATGTTTCTTCTAAAGCGCATAGCGTCTTTTTGAATAGAAACATCTCTAATTTCAGAAATGAACTTATTTAACACCGAATTTTTAGTATCTAGAATGTTAACAATCATATTTTTTTTGCAAAAATAACACTTTATGTCTATATAAAATGAATAGTATTAATTTTTGTTTAATTAGACCTTGAAGATAGATTGTTACTCGTCAATTATAACTCCGTCTATAGGAGTTTTATTAATTTTAGATTTTTCCAGTTATAACTTTTAAAACCTTGTAGTTAACTACTTTAATGAAACATAAATTCAAATCGTTTTAAATACTTGTTAAACTTAACATTCATATATTGTTGAAAGTACTTCATTTATTAAAAATGCGTTAAATTTGCTTAAATTTTAGAATAGATGATACAATCAATGACGGGATATGGGAAAGCCGTATTGCAAATTTCCACTAAAAAAATCACGGTTGAATTAAAATCGCTGAATAGCAAAAACTTAGATTTAAACGTAAGAATTCCTTCTTATTATAGAGAAAAAGAATTAAATGTTCGTAAAAAATTAGCTTCAGCATTAGTTAGAGGAAAAGTAGATTTTTTTATTTATATAGAAAATAATAGTGGTGAAGGGTCATCAAAAATAAATGAAACTGTAGTAAAGGAATATATGAATCAATTAAAAACTATTGTTGATTCTAATGAGGTTGAATTATTGAAAATGGCTATTAAATTACCGGATGCTTTAAAAACTGAAAGAGAAGAATTAGATGAAGAGGAATGGTTGCAAATTGATGTAGCTATTGATGACGCCATTGAGAAATTAAACAAATACAGAACTGATGAAGGAGCGTCAATGCAAGCAGATTTTGATTTACGAATTTCAATCATTGAAAAATTATTAGAAAAAGTAATTGAAATAGATCCAAAACGAATTGAACATATAAAGGTGAAATTAAAAAAATCTATTGAGGAATTAGCCACTAAAATTGACGAAAATCGATTTGAACAGGAGCTCATTTATTATATTGAGAAATTAGATATTACAGAAGAAAAAGTTCGTTTAAAAAATCATTTAGACTATTTTAAAAAAGAGTTAGAAGAACAAATTTCAAACGGAAAAAAACTTGGATTTATCACACAAGAAATAGGAAGAGAGATTAATACGATTGGATCAAAATCTAACTTTGCAGAGATGCAAAAATTAGTTGTTCAAATGAAAGATGAACTTGAAAAAGTGAAAGAGCAAAATTTGAACGTTTTATAATTAAATATGCTAGTAAAAAAGGACGGGAAACTGATCGTTTTTTCTGCACCTTCAGGATCGGGAAAGACTACAATTGTGCACCATTTATTAAAACAAAAGGAATTGAATTTAGATTTTTCTATTTCTGCAACTTCACGTGAAAAAAGAGTAACAGAAGTTCATGAAAAGGACTATTATTTTATTTCATTAGAAAAATTTCAAACACACATTGAAAATAACGATTTTATTGAGTGGGAAGAAGTTTATACAACTAATTTTTATGGCACTTTAAAACAAGAAGTAGAGCGAATTTGGGATCAAGGAAAGCATGTAATTTTTGATATTGATGTAGTTGGTGGATTAAGAATAAAAAATAAATTCCCTGAACAAACATTGGCTATTTTTGTACAACCTCCATCAATTGAAGAAATAGAGCGCAGGCTTAGAAGTAGACAAACAGATAGCGAAGAAAAGATAAAAGAACGTGTTAAAAAAGCTGAAAAAGAATTAAAATATGCTGTTGATTTTGATATTGTTTTAGTCAATGATGAATTGAGTAAAGCAAAAAAAGATGCGTATAATTTAGTTGAAAATTTTATAAAATAAATGAAGGTTGGACTATTTTTTGGTACTTTTAATCCAATTCATGTTGGGCATCTAATTATTGCAAATTACATGGTTGAATTTTCTGATTTAGAGGAAGTTTGGTTTGTAGTTACTCCGCAAAGCCCATTTAAGCAAAAAGCATCTATGTTAAACAATAATCATAGATTGGCAATTGCTAATATTGCTGTTGAAAATTATCCAAAATTAAAAACAACAGATATTGAATTTAAGCTTTCGCAGCCAAATTTCACCATAAATACACTTGCATATATTGAAGAGAAATTTTCAAATAATCAATTTTGTTTAATTATGGGTGAAGATAATTTAAAAGGGTTTCACAAATGGAAAAACTATGAAACAATACTTCGAAATTATGAACTCTATGTGTATCCTCGAATTTCTGATGGGAAAAAAGAACATCAATTTTCTAACCATCAAAAAATTCAAAAAGTAAATGCTCCAATTGTTCAAATTTCATCAACTTTTATTAGAAAAGCTATTCAAGAAAAGAAAGATATAAGTACTATGTTACCTGCAAATGTTTGGAAATATATTGATGAAATGAACTTTTATAAAAAGTAGTATTGGCGATTTTTTAACACATGTAAACAGGTAAATTAAAATTATTTAACTAAAATTTCGTTGTATATTTGTTTGACGTAAAATTATGATAAATAACCCTAAAAATAAAGGAAAATTTAGACGAAAATTAATTCATAAATACCGCATGGTAATTATAAATGAAGATACTTTTGAAGAAAAGTTATCGTTTAAATTAACCCGGTTAAATGTATTTATTTTAGGAAGCTTATTTTCTATATTATTAATTGTTGGAACTATTTTTTTAATTGCATTTACACCATTGAAAGAGTACATTCCTGGTTATTCTTCAACTCAATTAAAAAGAAGTGCCACGAAATTGGTTTATAAAGCAGATTCTTTGCAACAAGTTTTAGAGGTGAATAAYMTKTATATTCAAAAAGTWARMGCATTGTTAACRGGTGAARTTTCWGAAGTKATTTTYGATAAAGATTCHGTTYTWCARGCDATTCAWTAYGATAAAGAYWCTATAAATTTDGRTCCATCGTTAGTAGAYTTAGAATTTAGGCAGGAAATTGAAAGTGCCGATAGGTATAGTATTTTTAATGAGGCAACTAAAGACGTTGATATTGTTTTCTTTGCTCCAGTTACAGGCACATTAACTGATGGTTATAATTTTGAAAAGAAACATTTTGCTGTAGATATTGCTGTAGAAATGGGTACCCCAGTTAAATCTGTTGCCGATGGAACTGTAATTTTTGCTGAATGGACTGCTGAAACGGGGAATGTAATTATTGTAAAACACACTAGTGGGTTTATTTCTATTTACAAACACAATACAGCATTACACAAAACACAGGGAGACTTGGTGAAATCTGGGGAAGTACTTGCTTCTGCAGGAGACACAGGTGAATATAGCACAGGACCCCATTTACATTTTGAATTATGGAATGAAGGATATCCTGTAAATCCAACTAATTATATTGATTTTGAATAACAATGAGCATTAAATCAATTTTAGCAAAACCATTTGCAAAAAGAGTTGCAACAAAATTTTATAAGCAAAGCAATAACGCGGTTGAAGTTCAACAAAAAGTTTTAGACCTTTTAATTTCCCAAGCTCGGAATACAATCTTTGGGAAAGATCATAATTTTAATGCTATAAAATCGTATGAAGATTTTAAAGATCAAGTTCCTATTCGCGATTATGAGGCATTAAAACCATATGTAGAAAAAGTTGTAGCAGGTGAATCAGATATTTTATGGAAAGGGAAACCACTCTATTTTGCTAAGACTTCAGGTACAACTTCAGGTGCGAAATATATTCCATTAACAAAAGAATCTATGCCAATGCATATCAGTGCGGCACGGAATTCGTTACTTTTATATATTGCCGAAACTAAAAAAACTTCCTTTGTTAATGGTAAAATGATTTTCTTACAGGGAAGCCCTGAATTGAACGATAAAAATGGTATAAAAACAGGTCGTCTTTCAGGAATTTCTGCACACTTTATACCACAATATTTAATAAAAAACAGATTGCCTAGTTGGGAGACTAATTGCATTGAAGATTGGGAAACCAAAGTCGAAGCGATTGTCGATGAAACTATTCATGAGAATATGACATTAATAAGCGGAATTCCTTCTTGGGTACAAATGTATTTTGAAAAATTAATTGAGAGAACCGGTAAAAAAGTAGGCGAGATTTTCCCAAATTTTAATTTGTTTGTTTATGGTGGTGTTAACTTTGAACCCTATAGAAATAAGTTCGAAGATTTAATTGGAAGAAAGGTTGATACTATAGAATTATATCCTGCATCAGAAGGATTTATAGCTTATCAAGATTCTCAGAAAGAAAAGGGAATGATGCTTTTGGTTGATAATGGCATGTTTTATGAATTTATTCCAGCTGAAGAATTTTTTGAGGATAATCCAACAAGAATTTCATTAGCAGACGTAAAAGTTGGAGTGAATTATGTGATTATTTTAAATACCAACGCTGGTTTATGGGGATATAATATAGGTGATACTGTTGAGTTTATTTCAATTAATCCACCAAGAATTTTAGTAACTGGCCGTATAAAACATTTTATTTCGGCTTTTGGTGAACATGTGATTGGGAAAGAAGTGGAGCAGGCAATGAAAGAGAATACGGAAAATACGACTATTAGTATCACCGAGTTTACAGTTGCTCCTCAGGTAAATCCTGAAAGTGGATTGCCATTTCATGAATGGTTTATTGAATTTGATAATAAACCAGAAAACATGGAGAAATTTGCASYWRAAATTGATGTGWMTWTRCAAMARCARAAYRCYTATTACTTAGATTTRATYGAAGGWAAAATWTTRCARCCWWTRRWWATTACASYWATTRAAAAAGGWGGWTTTAAYAACTATATGAAATCKATTGGKAAATTAGGAGGKCAAAATAAAGTRCCWCGTYTATCKGACAATCGTAAAATAGCWRAYGARCTTTCTAAATTTAAGGTRAAATGAAAGTGGTAAGTGTAAATATTGGAGCGCGAAAAGTTGTCAATTGGAAAGGGAAAGAAATTGAAACAGGTATTTATAAATACCCGGTTGAAGAAGCTATTTATTTAGACGTAGATCATGTTAAAAATGATACTGTAATTGATAGAAAATATCATGGAGGGATAGATCAGGCGATTTATGCTTATTCAGAAAATCATTATTTATATTGGAAAGAATTGTATCCTGAATTAGAATGGCAYTTTGGTATGTTTGGCGAAAATTTGACCATCACGAATTTAGAAGAAACTACTATTTACGTTGGGGATACTTATAAATTAGGTGAAGCAATTTTGGAGGTAACTAAACCAAGGCAACCATGTATGAAATTAGGTTTGGTATTTGGAACGCAAAAAATTTTAAAACAATTTTGGAATACTTCTAAAAGTGGTATTTATTTTAAAGTATTGCAAACAGGTAATGTATGCAAAGGGGATGCGCTTATTTTTATAAATAGAAATAAAAAAGCATTAACAATTGCAGAAGTTTACCAATCGAAAAAAACAACATAAAAAAGGGATTACAAATGCAATCCCCTTCAAGTTATTAAATAAAGTTTGGTTTACTTTTTAGATAATAAATCTCTTATTTCAGTCAATAAATCTTCTTGAGTTGGTCCTTTTGGAGAACTAGGCACGGGTTCTTCTTTCTTTTTTAAGTTATTAATTCCTTTTATAATCATAAACATTACAAAAGCAATAATAGTAAAATCGATAATATTGGTAAAAAACTCACCATAAAGTATGGCGACCTCACCAGTTACTTTTCCCGCGTCATTTACAATTCCTTGTTCAATAACCCATTTTAAATCTTTGAAGTCTGTTTTAAAAATCAATCCAATTAGAGGAGATACAATTCCTCCGGTAAAAGAAGTAACAACGCTTTTAAATGCAACACCCATAACAAATCCAACTGCAATGTCAACAAGGTTTCCCTTCATTGCAAAATCTTTAAATTCTTTAAACATGCTCATTTTAAAAGTCTTGTTTTCTAATTGGTAATGCTAATTTAGTAAAAAAAATTAGATTTTTAAGATTCTTCTTATACGTTGAGATATAGCAGTAAGTATTTCGTAGGGAATCGTATTTATAATGTTACTTAGTTGATCTATGTGTTGTTGGTTTTTAAAAATAACAACTTCATCACCTTCATTACAATCAATAGTAGAAATATCAACCATCATCATATCCATACATACATTCCCAACAATTGGTGCTTTTATATTATTGATAAAAATATAGCCTACCCCATTTCCAAGTTGTCTAGAAATTCCATCGGCATGACCAATTGGTATAGTCGCAGTTTTAATTGTTGAAGTGGCTTTGAATGCACGATTATACCCAATTGTTTCTCCTTTTTTAAGGGTGTTGATTTGAGAAATAATTGATTTTAAAGTGAGTACATTTTGAAGTTTTTTAGTTTCATTTTCGTTATTTCCAAAACCGTAAACACCTATTCCTAAACGCACCATATCAAATTGCGCTTCTTCAGAATAATTGATAATTCCAGAAGTGTTTAGCATATGTTTAAAAGGTGAATAATTGAGGTGACTAATAAACTCTTTTGTAAGGGTGTTAAAAGAACTTATTTGTTGCAAAGTAAATTTACGCTCATTCAAATCTTCACTTGCTGCAACGTGAGAAAAAATAGATTTTACATAAACTGAAGGTTGATTTTTTAAGGTTGAAACTATTTCTGAGATGTCATTTGAGTTAAATCCTATCCTGTTTAATCCAGTATTAAATTTTACGTGAATTGGGTAGTTTTGTAATTTTGAAATTTGTGTTTTTTCAATAAAATTTGTAAGCAATCTAACAGAATAAATATTAGGCTCTAAATTGTATTGAATAATATTATCAAGATTGCATTTTTGAGGGTGTAATACTAAAATTGGAGTTTCAATCCCCGCCTTTCTTAAAGCAATTCCTTCATCGGAATAAGCAACCGCAAAATAATCAACTTTTGATGCTAAAAACCGAGCAATTTCAACAGCGCTGCTACCATAACCAAAAGCTTTAACAACAACTAAAACCTTCGTGTTTTTATGTAGTTTAGATTTAAAATAATTGAAATTAAAATCAATGGCATTTAAATCTATTTCTAGCTTGGTAACGTGGTTATTCTCCATCTTTACTTTGTGCAGCTTTTTTTGTTTTTTCATCAAGTATAGCCTTGTAATATGCAGCACGACTTAAAGGTTCATATTCTTGCGTTTCACCTAACATTACAAGATCATCTCCAATAGCTGTTCTATGACTATAATGAGCTAAATTTCCTGTCCTGGTACAAACAGCATGTACTTTTGTCACATACTCTGCAGTTGCCATAAGTGCAGGCATTGGTCCAAACGGATTTCCTTTAAAATCCATATCCAATCCTGCAACAATAACACGAACACCATTATTTGCTAAATCGTTGCAAACTGCAACAATTTCATCATCAAAAAATTGAGCTTCATCAATACCTACTACATCAACATCATTAGCTAGAATTCTAATATTTCCAGATGATGGTACTGGCGTAGATCTAATTTCATTGGCATCATGAGAAACTACTTTTTCTTCATCGTACCTAATATCAATGGACGGTTTAAAAATTTCTACTTTTTGCTTTGCGAATTGAGCACGTTTTAATCTGCGAATTAATTCTTCGGTTTTACCAGAGAACATGGATCCGCAAATTACTTCAATCCATCCAAATTGTTCTGTATGATTTACTGTATTTTCAAGAAACATTTTGTAATTTCACGCTTGAAAGGTTATTGTAATTTTTTTAAATTTAAAATAAATGCAATAAAATTAGTTAGTACATTCGTTTGTTATAAATACAAAAACAGTAAATACTGTTTTATTTCATACAAATTTATTAAAAATAACACACCAAAAATCATTTAAGATAGCAACTTATGCACAAAAAATTAAAAGCTGAATTAGTAAGTCTGGCAAACAGTATTTTACAAATGAAAAATAAAGATGATGTAAGCACATTGCATAAAAAAGCACAAGATATCTGTGAAAAACTTTCAGTGCTCAAATTTGTTAATGCCTATATGAATACAACATCAAAAGCTACTGAGAATACTAAAGAAATTGTTGATAATAATGCTGAAATTGTTTTTGTTGAAGAGGTAAAAGAAGAGATACCAAATGATGTTGAAACTATGGAAGATGTTAAAAAATCAACACTACTTTCAGAAGAGAAAGATGAAGGAATACTAAGCATTGAAGATGCAATTGTAAAAGATGAAAAAATTAAAATTCCTTCGCTGCAAAATTCACTAGAAGATGAATTAAAAGAAGCAATTTCAGCCGATACTGCCACGCAGATATTTGAAAAAGCCACTAAAGAAAATCCAATAATTGAAGACACTCTTGAAAATAGTCAACGCTCTTTAAATGACATGTTGTTTAAAAGTAATTTGCAAGTTGGTTTAAATGATAGAATAGCTTTTGTGAAATATTTGTTTGAAGGAAATCAAGAAGATTTTAACCGTGTATTATCCCAATTAAATTCTTTTAAAACAGAAAGTGAGGCCAAAAAATTTATAAAGAATATGGTGAAGCCAGATTATGATTGGAGCGAGAGTGAAGAATATGAACTAAGATTAACGAGCTTAATTGAGCGTAAATTTTCATAGCATTGATGAATTACTGAATACAATAAACTGAATTAAAGTAATTTTTTGTAATCACAAGAATATGAAATTACATCCCACTTCTTATCCTAAACTAAGTGAATTATATAGGCTCTAAATATAGACTTTCCTCTTTTTTAAAAACATCCATAATTAACACTGTTGGATCAGATTTGTCAAACTTAGTGTTCTGTGATTTATTTGCTGGAACAGGAATTGTTGGCCGCACATTTAAGCCTTTAGTAAAGCAAGTAATTGCGAATGATGTAGAATATTATAGTTATGTTTTAAACAGAAATTATATTGGTAATTACGCACTTGTGAATTGCGGCGAGTATATTGATAGCTTAAATAATTTAGACGGTGTCGAAGGGTTTATATTTCATAATTATTGTGAAAATGGAAAGGAAAACAGGTTGTATTTTTCAGCGGAAAATGGAAAAAAAATTGACGCAATTAGGCAACAAATTGAAACTTGGAAAGCAAGTGGTAAAATAGACGATGATGCATATTATTTTTTATTGGCTTCATTAATAGAAAGTGCTGATAAAGTTGCCAATACAGCTTCGGTTTACGGTTCCTATTTGAAAAAATTAAAGAAACCCGCTAAAAAAGAACTGATATTAATACCTGCGGAATTTATAAACACTAAAAATACGCATCAAGTATATAACGAAGATAGTAATGAACTAATCAAAAAAATTAAAGGAGATATTTTGTATTTGGACCCGCCATACAATGCACGTCAATATGGTTCAAATTATCATTTATTAAATACAATTAGTAAATACGATACCTTTATTCCGAAAGGAAAAACAGGTGTAAGAGAGTATTACAGATCTCATTATTGTAAGAAAAATGAAGTGAAAAAAACTTTCGAGATATTGATAAAAAATGCTAATTTTAAGCACATTTTTTTAAGTTATAATAATGAGGGTTTAATGACTGAAAATGATGTGAGTACCATAATGTCGGCTTATGGAAATTATAGTTTAATAACCACAAATTATAAACGATTTAAAGCTGACAAAACCGAAATGAAAAATCACAAAACAGCTTCAACAGTTGAATATTTACATATATTACAAAAATGATGGATAAAATAGAAGAAAAGGAGAATTATATTTTTTGTATGAAGTGGGGAACTTTATATGGAGCTGAATACGTGAATAGATTGTATTCTATGGTTAAGAAAAATTTGACGTACGATTTTAAAATGGTTTGTTTTACTGATGATGAAACTGGAATTATTGATAAAGTTCAATGCTTCCCAATACCGGAAATTAATTTAGATTCCAATCTTCCTGAACGCATGTGGAAAAAATTAACCACATTAAAAGAAGATTTATATGGGTTGAGTGGGCGCGCTTTATTTTTGGATTTAGATATTGTAATTGTTGATAATATTGATTGTTTCTTTGATGTTGAAGGAGAATTTAGAATTATAAAAGACCATAGTTGGAGAACCTGGAGAATTACAGGAAACTCATCTGTTTATAGGTTTGATATTGGAAAACATGGGTATGTTTTTGATGATTTTATTGCCAATTTTGATTCAGTTATAAAGGAACACAGAAATGAACAAGAGTATCTAACCCATGCCATTAATGATCAGGGGAAATTACAATATTGGCCTAAAGAATGGTGTCCAAGTTTTAAATATGATTGCCTTTCACGGTTCCCATTGGCTTTTTGGAAAAAACCTATCATCCCAGAAGGATCCAAAATTATCATTTTTCACGGAGAAATTAATCCACATAAAGCCATTGTTGGTGGACGAGGAAAATGGTATCGTTATGTACGACCAGCTCCTTGGGTTGCAGAGTATTGGAAATAAACATTTTAAAATGTTACAAAAAAGGTGTTTAGTCGTCATAGATTAAATACCTTTTTTTATGAAACGAGCATGTTAAAATGTTTATCACTCCAAGGGAATGATCAATAGCGAACAGCATGTGACCGTTAAAAAACAATAAATATAAACACATGAAAAATAGTCTCTTAATTTTAATTACAGCTGTTGTTTTAACTTCTTGCGCATCAAAATCATCTTTTCATTCTTTTTATGTGGAAAATAAAGAAGAATGTGAAATAGCCATAAGTTCACCTGCTTTTATTGCCAATTTATTTATTCCTAAAGATGAAGTTGCAGCGTATAAAGATTTGTTCAAAAAAGTGAAACACTATAAGATTATGATCTTTTCTGATGCATCTAAAAGTTTAGACCGTAGGTTTAATAAATTTATAAAACGAAAGAATTACAAATCAATTGTAAGAATAAATCAGGATGGAGAGCAAGTTCAACTATACTTTTTAAAAAATAAAAACTCAATTAGAGAAATAGTGTTGAAAGTTAAAAGTGATAGCGATTTTGTACTCTTAGGATTGAAAACCAATATTTCAGAAAGTGACCTTAATTCAATTATTGAACATTCAGACGTTCAACTTACAAGTAATTAACAGTACTTAAAATAAAAAAAGCGATTGGATTTTAAAATCCAATCGCTTTTTTTTACMTAATAAGTATTAAAATAGCTTATTTCTTTTTTGAAAAAGTATAGGTAATCCCAACGTTTATTCCAAATGAAGAATAAGGTACTGTTTGGGATAGTTGTTTTTGAGAATCAGTATGACCTAAAGGCAATTCATCAACATATTCTATATCTTTATTAAATATACCTGCTAAAGAGCTTCCTCCAGCTAACAAAATACTTCTTACTTGATCAATTGATAATGTAGAACCAGGAACTTCTTGCAAAGAAGCATCGAATTCAACAATTTCAGAGGTGTCTCTTGTAACACTAATCCCCATATATTCTAATTCCGCAAAAATATTCAAGTTATTTCCAATTTGATGCTTATACCCCATAGCTCCAATAAACCCTAATGGTAACCTTCCCTTATAGTCTTGTATAAAATTAATATCTAAATTTGTTGCTATTGGAACTCCTGGTATTGCTCCAGCAGGCAAAGAAAGACTTTCTATAGAACCAACAAGTTCAGTTTTACCACCAACTTTGATCAGCGCTCCAAAACGGCCATATAAATTTTTAGAAAAATTATAAACTACCGAACTTGAAAAACCATAAGCTCTACCTCTGGCGAATAAATCAACATTAGGTTGGCCAGGTATTCCTTCAACTGACTTAATTGTTTGGTCAGCACCATGTAAGTATCCTAAACCAAATTCAATTCCGAACGTATCGTTAAAAAAATGCCCAACTCGTAATTGAGTATTCAGCCCTTCGCCATAACTTCCATAAGTGTTTTCTACTCCATTCATGGTAGTTTTATCACCAAATTTTACTCCAGCACTACCCATTGCGTATCCACCACTAGCAGATACATAAATTTGTGCAGACATACTTGTTGCTAAAACCATAGCGAATGTAAATAATAAATATTTTTTCATGTTTATATGTTTAGTTAAAATAAGCGACTAAATTACCTTTATTTAGTGTTTATTTTTACTAAAATATGGGCTATTTTTAAGCTATAATTCATTTATATCAAATGTGTAAAAAAGGGCATTTATAAATGATATTTAGCTAAAAATATCAACTCTTTTTTTGGTATTTCCCACATAAACTTCATTTCCATTAATAATAATTGGACGTTTTAAGAAAGTGTATTCATCTAATATTAATTGACGGTAATCTTTTTCGATTAAATGCTGGCTTTTTAGATCCATTTGTTTGAATTTTTTGGCTCTTTTACTAAATAAAACTTCATAACTGTTGGTCAACTTAACTACTTCTTCTAATTGTTTTACTGTAATTGGTTCAGTTTTTATTTCTTGTAAAATATAACCTGCAATATTCATTTCTTTTACTATTTTTCTGCAAGTATCACATGTTTTTAGGTAATATATTTTTTTCATGTTGAATAATTAATTGTTAAAGTAGAATTAACGTCTTTTTATGCTAAATTTGAATACTATTAATAAAAAAATAACTACCATGCAGCAACATTTTGATACCTTAAAAAAATCTAGACAGCTAACACTCAAAGTAATTAATGGTTTAACCATTGAACAATTAAATAAAATACCTGAAGGGTTTAAAAATAATATAGTTTGGAACGTAGCACATTTAGTAGTAACACAACAGTTGCTATGTTATAAATTAGCTGGTTTGGATTGTTTAGTTTCAGATGAAATGATTGCTAATTTTCAAAAAGGAACTGCTCCTACAGATACAATTTCTGAACCTGAATTTGAAACTATAAAAGAGCAATTTTTACAACTTCCCACTAAATTAAAAGAAGATTATTCAACTAACATGTTTAAAAATTATAGTGAATATAAAACAAGTGTTGATGTAACTTTAAATAGTATAGAAGATGGAATTATTTTTAATTTATACCATGAAGGAATTCACCTTGGCATTATTCTTCAATTAGTGAAATTTGTATAACGTAAATTTTACTATTATACCATTGATGATAGTTGTTTAAATTTTTAAGACAATGGCTTATTGTTGGGGAATTAATTAAAAAGTTAAGCAAGGAATAAGTACATTTGTAGTCAATTATATTCAGAAATAGCAAATAGTTTAGCATGAAATTTAACACAAAAACAATCCACGGAAACCAGCAACATGACCCAGCAACAGGAGCGGTAATGCCTCCAATTTATCAAACATCTACTTATGCTCAGGCTTCACCTGGAGATCATAAAGGATATGAATATTCAAGAACTGCAAATCCAACTAGAACTGCTCTTGAAAAGGCTTTTGCAAGCATTGAAAATGGTGAATATGGATTGGCTTTCGGTTCGGGATTAGCCGCTATTGATTGTGTCATAAAGTTACTAAGCCCAGGTGATGAAGTTGTTTCAACAAACGATTTGTACGGAGGTTCTTACAGAATATTTACCAAAATATTTGAAAATTATGGTATTAAATTTCATTTTATAGGAATGGAAAATGCTGATGCAATTGAACGTTATATTTCAGAAAAAACAAAACTTATTTGGGTTGAAACTCCAACCAATCCAATGATGAATATTATTGATATTGAAGCTGTTTCTAAGGTTGCTAAAAAGCATGGAGTTTTGTTAGCTGTTGACAATACATTTGCAACGCCGTATTTACAAAATCCATTAGATTTAGGCGCTGATATAGTAATGCATTCAGCAACAAAATATTTAGGAGGTCATTCTGACGTTGTGATGGGTGCTTTAATGGTAAATGATAAGGAATTAGCAGAAAAGCTTTATTTTATTCAAAATTCATGCGGAGCTGTTTGTGGCCCAATGGATAGTTTTTTAGTATTAAGAGGAATTAAAACCTTGCATGTTCGTATGCAACGCCATTGTGAAAACGGAAAAATAGTAGCTGAATATTTAGCAAAACACCCTAAAATTGAACATGTATATTGGCCTGGTTTTGAAAATCATCCGAACCATGAAATTGCTAAAAATCAAATGAGAGATTTTGGCGGAATGGTTTCGTTTGTGACCAAAGGAAACAACATTGAAGATGCCTATAAAATAGTTGAAAACTTACAACTATTTACGTTGGCTGAATCGCTTGGTGGTGTTGAATCACTGTCCGGGCATCCTGCAAGTATGACACACGCTTCAATACCTAAAGAGGAACGTGAAAAAACAGGAGTTGTAGATTCTTTAATTCGGTTAAGTGTTGGAATTGAAGATATTGACGATTTAATTGAAGATTTAAAGCAGGCGTTAGGGTTAATTTAAAGAATAATTTTTTCCTAGCCGCTGAAAATTACTTTAACATAAATGTATAGTTTTCTTCCCAATTAGCTTTTAATTCTAATACCGTATTGAAATATTGAATTTTTTCAGGATAGATCTTTTTTAAATAATTTCCTGTATCCCAAACGCCATTGTTGTTATCATCAAAAATGGCTCTAACAATATAGTTTTTAGGAACTAGGTTACTGAAATTTAGCGTTGTACTTTCTTCGATTCTATTAGAGGAAACTAGTTCGTTTTTTTCAGTTAATAACTCAATAATCATGGGTGAGATTACATTCGATACCGTAATATTTATAATTCCATAACTCTCAAGAGTTCTGGTCGAAAATTTATACGATAAAGTATCATTTGTATTTTCAAAAATATCAGTGATTGTTTTTGGAAGTACACGCAAATTATAAGAAGTATTAAGTTCTTTTTCAAAATTGATGAAAAGTTTGGTTTTATAAGCGTCTATTTTTACAGAAAAAGGAATTGAGATAGAATCTTTGTTTATCAATGTTATTTTTGCAGTATCAAATTGTGTAATTGGGATGCTTGAACTAATTGAAAATGTATCTCTAAGTTCTAATGTTGAAGAAATATTAGTTTTCAATACAAGTGTATCTTGTTTTGAGGATCGTAGTTTTACAGAAATAGTATCCAAAAAATTAACGTTTTTTACTTCAAAAGAAAGAGAGTCCTTTTCAAGGTTATTATACCAATAAGTTAAGGTGTCCTTACCTTTTTCAAAAACCAATGCATGCTTAAAATTTGAGGGTGTTTTACCAAGTAGTTTTATGTTTAGATTTTTACCATTCCCTTCAAAACCAAAAAGGATACGTCCTTTAGAGTTTTCTATTGGTCTTGACAATTTAAAAGGAAGAATTTCTTTGAATAATGTGATAGTTAAGGATGTATCAGTTGGAATTGTAATGGTATCTTTTATAAAACCTATTTTATCGATTTTAGGATTGTAAATTTTATTGTCATTGACATCTTTTAATGCAATCAGTAAATATTTACCAGCACGTAAATTTGTAAGATCAAATAATGTGCTATCTAAAGTATTAGAAATGTAACGTGGTTTTTCTTTAAAAATAATTGAGTCCGTAAAAGAATCGTTATACTCATAAAGCATAACATCAATATCATTTATTGGTTTACTTTCGAGAGATTCTGAAACTTCTCCAGCAAAATTTAAAGAATCAATATAGGTTCCAGTTGAAAAAACATATTTAAAATTTCCTAATTCATTTTCTTCATTATTATCAACAATGCTATTTCCAAAATTAAATGCATAGGTAGTATTAGAATCTAAGGTGTCTAAGATTACAATTTTAATAAATTTACTCGCTGTTCCTAGAGGTGTTATTATTGGAGCATACTTTTGTGGTGGTGAGATGACTAATTGTTTAGCTACATCTTTTAATTTAATATACTCATTAAAAGAAATTTTGATTTTTTTAGCTTTAAAATTTATGCTTTTATGATTTGGAGTTGCACTAACTAATATTGGAGCAATACTATCTTTTTTCCCACCCGTTGGTCTCCCTATTTTTGCGCAATTAGAAATTAGTATACTAAGTACTACCAATAACAGAACTCTATAAACTTTATAAATCATATTTTATATATGCGAATAACTATAGTGCAAAATAACAATTATTTTATTTAAAATACTCAAGTTTATAGGGTATTCTATAAGTTTAATTATATAGGTTATTTAGTATACGCCATACAAGCAATACTTATTTTTATACCTTCTATTTTGGTTAAAGCCTCACAACAAGCTTCAAGGGTTGCGCCTGTTGTAATAATGTCATCAATTAATAAAATATGTTTGTTTTTTAAGCTGAAATTATGCTGAATTACAAATAACTCCTGCACATTTTTCCATCTATCAAAACGTAATTTTTTAGTTTGTGTTTTAGTTGAAGAAATTTTAACTAAAATAGTTTCATCATATGGAATAGCTAGTGTTTTTGCTAAACTTTGCCCAAACGTAGTTACCTGATTATAACCTCGTGTTTTTAATTTTTTAAGATGAAGGGGTACTGGGATAATGCAATCTAACTTTTTAAATCGGTCACTTTCAGCTATTTCAGCGCCTAGCCAATTCCCTACGAATGTACCAACTTGTTGTTGTTTATTGTATTTAAGTTCATGAATTAATTGTTGAACCTTTCCTTTTTTTAAAAAGTAAAATAAAGCAGTTGCATTTTCAATAAGAATTCTACCATAGAAAGATTTTTCGACTAAATTATCTTCTTCAAAACTAAAATTGGTTAATGGTAAATCATGTCTACAACTTAAGCAAATAGTAGTTTCATTGTATACCAAATGTTCATGACAACACAAGCAAACCTCAGGAAAGAAAATATTAAAAATATCTTTCAAAAAATTCATAGCAGTTCTTTTTTTAAAAATACAACTTTATTCTTCATAACTTAATAAAATTAATACCATAAAATTATTTAAACTAATTATGAATAAGCATTAAACAGCTAGTTCTTTGTAAAAAATTACCTCAAAAATTCTTTATTAGGCTAATAATAATTTATTTTTGCAATTCACGTTGAATAATAAAGTAAAGAGAATTAATAATTTAAGAAATAATGGAAGAAAGTAAAAAATCAAACAGTAAGGTAATTGTTATAGTTTTAGCTATATTGTTATTGGGTGCTATAGCATACACGTTCTACAACAATTCAGAGCATAAAAAGTTAACGGATGCTATTGAAGAAGAAAAGATTGAAATTGAAGGGAATTTAGATAGCATGATTGTTAAATATGAAGAGGCTATTGGTCAAAATACAGCGATGTCTAATGAATTATCTCTAGAAAGAGATAGAATAATAGCATTGAGAGATTCTGTTAAGGGCTTGAAAGCAACGAATTACAGTTTAATTCGTCGTTATAGAAAGCAAATTTCTAAATTGGAAGAAACGAACAGACGTTTGTTTTTCATGACCGATTCTTTAACAAGTGTAAACAAGTTGTTAGCAATTGATTTGGATAGTGCAACTATTAAAATTTCAAAACAATTAGCTCAGAATGACACCTTAACACTACAAAACTTACAATTGTCTGAAAAAGTGGCTATTGGATCAGTTTTAAAAGTTAATTCAGCTAAAATAATTGCGATGCGCGAACGTTCTAATGGTAAGTTAGTAGAAACGTCACGATCAAGAAATACAGATGCATTTAGATTTAACTTTACCATTGCACAGAACGAAATCGCTGAACAAGGTGAACGAGCTTTGTACATTCAATTGTTAGATATGAATGGAAATACGTTAGTTAGCAAAGGAGAGTTGATGTTGTTTGATGGTACTTCTGTAAATTACAGTGATGCTACTACCGTAAATTATTTAAACGAAACTGTTGACGTAATTTCGTTAATTGAAGTTGATAGAGATACTATTGTAAAAGGTCTTTATACGGTAAATATTTATATAGAAAATAAACTTATTGGAGCAACTCAAATTACTTTAAAGTAATTAACTCCAGATTAGTATTATTTAATGTTATTGGGGTGGAAATAGTTTCGGCTATTTCCACTTTTTATTTTTTAGTGTTAAAACCTTTCCTATTTTTGCAAAATGGCAAATCAAGAAGATCAATTTAAAAAAGTAGTTTCACACGCAAAAGAATACGGATACGTATTTCAATCAAGTGAAATATATGACGGTTTGAGTGCCGTATACGACTATGCTCAAAATGGCGTAGAATTAAAGAAAAATATTAGAGATTACTGGTGGAAGGCAATGGTGCAAATGCACGAAAACATTGTGGGCCTTGATGCTGCCATTTTTATGCATCCAACAACTTGGAAAGCCTCAGGGCATGTTGATGCTTTTAGTGATCCTTTAATTGATAATAAAGACTCTAAAAAGAGGTATCGAGCCGATGTATTGGTTGAAGATTATGTTGCAAAGCTTGAAGGGAAAATTGAAAAGGAAGTGAAAAAAGCGGCAAAACGCTTTGGGGATTCTTTTGATCAAGCGCAGTTTTTAGCAACAAATGCACGAGTTTTAGGGTATAAAGAGAAAGGTGAAGCTATTTTAAAACGCTTAGGTCAATCTTTAGAAAAAGAAGATTTAGCGGATGTCAAAGCTTTAATTGAAGAATTGGGAATTGTTTGTCCGTTGTCAGGTTCAAAAAATTGGACTGATGTGAAGCAATTTAATTTGATGTTTGAGACTAAATTAGGTGCTTCTGCAGAGACTGCAATGGACTTATATTTACGACCAGAAACGGCACAAGGGATATTTGTAAACTTTTCAAACGTGCAAAAAACTGGGAGAATGAAAATTCCTTTCGGAATAGCACAAACAGGAAAAGCATTTAGAAATGAAATAGTTGCGCGTCAGTTTATCTTCCGTATGCGTGAGTTTGAACAGATGGAAATGCAATTTTTTGTCCGTCCTGGAACACAAAAGGAATGGTATGAACAATGGAAAGAAACTCGTTTAAAATGGCACTTGTCGTTAGGAWTGGGSAAAGAGAATTRYCGTTTTCACRAYCATGAAAAATTAGCWCATTATGCCGATGCTGCMACMGATATTGAATTTAAATTTCCATTTGGGTTTAAAGAATTRGAAGGAATTCATTCCAGAACCGACTTTGATCTATCTAGCCACGAAAAACATTCAGGAAAAAAATTACAGTATTTCGATCCAGAAATTAATGAGCATTAYATTCCTTATGTTGTTGAAACTTCCATTGGATTAGATAGAATGTTTTTAGCTGTTTTCTCAAACTCATTACAAGAAGAAGAACTAGAAAACGGAACTACACGTACCGTATTAAAATTACCATCAGTATTGGCACCAACCAAAGCAGCAATTTTACCATTGGTTAAAAAAGATGGCTTACCAGAAATTGCGCGTAAAATTGTTGAAGATTTAAAGTGGGATTTCAATGTTTCTTATGATGAAAAAGATGCTGTTGGAAGACGTTATAGAAGGCAAGATGCTGCAGGAACCCCATTTTGTATTACRGTAGACCACGATACGTTAAATGACGATTCAGTAACGATTCGTTACAGAGATACCATGGAACAAAAAAGAGTTAAAATTGAAGAATTACGTTCAATTATCAAAGAAGAAATAGCAATTAAAAACTGGTTGATGAAAATGTAATTTCAGTATTTCATACACTAAAAAAGCTCCAAGAATTTCTTGGAGCTTTTTTTAAGTTATACATTATTGAAATCGATAGCCAATAGATACTCCACCACGACCAACAACTTCTAAATCACTATTACCTAATAGATCTCTACCTATACCAATGTATATTTCTGTGATAAAGCCTCTTTTTGTTATAAATTTACCACCAACAGAGATCCCAGCGGCTAAATCAGTATATTTTTCTTCAGCTAAAGAATCATATGGGTATGAATTGCTATAATAATTTTCATCTGTTCCAGAATGTACCATTGTAAACACTTCTACAAAAAACCCTCGTGCATATTTACTAGAAAAAAAGTGTCTATAATATGGCGTAATTGAAAATGTTCTGTATTCGTCAATTCCATCAATTTTATGATCTAAACTTATGAGTGTCCCTATTCCAATAGAGGATTCCTCATTTAGGATTCTTTCATAACTAACATCTAACCATTTAAAACCAATGAGGTTAGACATGTTTATTTTTAGTTCATGATTCCTTAAAAATTGTTGATCCGAGTTTTCTTGCGCATTTATTGATAGGGAACCAATACATAGGATCGCCAAAAGAATAATTTTTTTCATAGAATGATTTTAAGTTTAAAGCAAAAGTAATAGCAATTATTAAACCAAACTATCATTAAATTAAAATAGTGATTGTTGTGGTGAAGGGCTTTCGTGTGCTAATAACCATTTTTTACGCCACAAACCACCAGCATACCCAGTTAATGACCCGTCACTTCCAATAATTCTATGGCAAGGAATAATAATCCAGATCGGATTTTTACCATTGGCAGAGGCAACTGCTCTAATCGCTTTTGCATCTCCTAATTTTTTAGCTTGTTCTAAATAACTGCGGGTTTTTCCGTGTGGTACGTTCAATAATTCGTTCCAGACCCGTTTTTGAAAATCTGTTCCTTGTGGATTTAGTTTTAAATCAAATTTCCTTCGTGTACCCTTAAAATATTCGTTCAATTGCTGCACACATGGCTGTAAATTAGTTGGAATCATTTCAGATGTTTCCAAGTCGTCATCAATTACAGAAACAGCGCTTATTCCATTTTTATTACCTGTAATTTTGGCGGTTCCAATGGGTGTTTTAAGATAGGTGGTTTGATTAGATTCCAAATATGTTTTTTGAGTTTTGTGTTGTTATTTCGGCAATTTCTTGCGGAGCTAGCTTGTAAATAGCAGCTAATTTTTCCACTACTTTTATAATATAACTACTTTCATTTCTTTTTCCTCTATAAGGCGTAGGTGACAAATAAGGAGCATCCGTTTCTATTACAATATGCTGAATTGGAATTTCATTTAAAAACTGATCGATTTTTCCATTTTTAAAAGTAACAACACCTCCAATTCCTAATTTCATATGGTAAGAAATAGCTTTTTTTGCTTGTTCAAGATTTCCTGTAAAGCAGTGAAAAATTCCAAAAAGTTTTTCATTGTTCACTTCTTCTAAAACTTCAAAAATTTCATCAAAAGCATCTCTGCAATGGATCACTATAGGCAAGTTTTTTTCTTTTGCCCATTCAATTTGTGTTTTAAAAGCGATTTGTTGTTGTGTTAAAAATGTTTTATCCCAATATAAATCAATGCCTATTTCACCTACTGCGTAAAATGTTCGTTTGTCCAACCACTTTTTTACAAAAGCTAATTCTTCTTCAACATTTTCTTTTACATATGTAGGATGCAATCCCATCATTAAAAAAGTAGTTGCTGGAAAAGCTTTTTCCAACGCGATCATCGCATTGAAATACGTTGAATCTATAGCGGGAACAAAAAAACGAGAAACGCCAACATCAATGGCTCGTTGTATCATTTCATTCCGATCTTCATTAAATTGTTCACTATATAAGTGTGTGTGAGTATCCGTAATTAGCATGGGATAAAAGTAACTAAAATGAAATACAATCCACTTCTAAAGTCAAATTTAACATGGTTTAAATTAGGTGCTAACTACTAACAAAAAAATGAACAGGCCTAAGATTTCGAGTGAGTGAAACCTTACAAGGGGAAATGGCTGTAAAAATTAAAGCTTTAGATAMATTAAGCACTTTTGAATAATAAAAATAGAGCTCATACTAAAATACATCACCTTATCTATGCTTGCTCTTTTTCGTTTTTTCTTTTCAATCTCAATTAATTCCAGTGGGTTAATAACAGGTAATTTTGGCAACAGTTCACTCAAATTAGTAAGTAATCTTAATGCTCGAAGTAACTCAATTAAATTTAAGAGCGAAATATTCTTTTCACCGCGTTCAAAACCAGTAATAGTTCTAGTACTAACACTACTTTTATCAGCCAATTCTTTAGCAGTAAGGTTTAGGTTTAAACAGCTTAAGTTTACAATTCTCTATTTTAGAGTATTAATCAGAAAGAATAAAGGTGCTTGCTCTTTATTAGTTTTAACTTCTTACAAACTTCCCTAACGATTCTAACAATTGTGGGCTGTCTTCTAATGCTATCTTGGCAACTGCATAAAATTCACGCATCCAATCATCAATTGCTCCAAATGCAGTATCTTTTTGTTTTGTAGCATCTTGTGATTCTCCTTTTTCTTTTAAATACGCTGCTCTAGCTGATTCCAACTCACCAATTAATGCAACTGTATTTTCTAATTCTTTTGGTGAAATTTTTAAACGAGTTAATTTTGTTTCAATTTCTGTATCTCCAATAGCTACCGAATAAAATTTCTTTACAATTTCTAGCCAACTAATATATGAGGTTTGTAAACTGCCTGTTAAATCTAATTTATTAAGTGTTAACAGCTCTTTTCTAAAGATTACTTTTCCTTTTTTTCTGTGAAGTGAATATATTTCTGCTAAATTTTCTTTTGTAGTTTTAAACGTGTTGTAAGCTTCTGAAGTTTCATCATCTTCGGTTTTGTTGGAGTCAAAGGCTTTTCGGGTGTTGGTTAACAACGTCTTCCCTTCTGTTAACACGGTTTCATTGTATCCAAACTCAGCCATTATTGAGGCTATTTCTTGTTGAGTTTCAACGTTTTCAAATGATACTCGGTACTGTTCCAAGGCTTCCGCCTCGGTTATTGTTCTTTTTGTAGCCATTGTGCAATTTTTTTTGTTATCAATTAATTGATTGCGATCTCCTTTTGGGTGTTTGCCATTTCCTTGCTATCGGTAGCGCGTTCCTTATAGCCTTTGTTGCATTCCTTAGCGTTCTTTTTGCGCTCCTTAGTGTTCTATCTATTTTATTCAGTCTTTTTGTACTACTCAAAGGGCTTTTAGCTCAGTTGTTTGTTAGCTAGCAGTATTTTTAAATTAACAATCGCTACCTGAATAAAATTCGGCTGTACAAATACAAATATGATTATCCCAAAGGCAAGATGTAGAATTTCCTGGTGAACACCAATCTGGATTGTCGTTCAAAATTTGGTCAAAACCTCTCTTGCAGAAGAAATCAGCATTAGCCCTAGTTTTATGTAGTCCAATTCCAGTGCCTTCATACTTTTCAATTGGTAATGGTTCAGAAGGATTTTTATCTATTAAAAGTACAAAATCGTTTATAAGTCCAATGTAAAGCGGATAATTTAGAATTAATTCATTTTCTTCTATTTGCTTTTCCGTTAGTDCCTTAAATTCAATTTTTATATTCCTGACAATTGTAACAATTATAAGTTCTGTATTTCATTATAGTATAGTTAATTTATATCCATCTAGGATATATATTGGAGCATTAATGTGGTGCCCAGCAATAGCATCAATAATAACCTTAAAACTAAAAGGGAGGTCTATTTCTTCCTTAAATTGGGATTGGAGAAATTGGAAATATATTCGCTTGTCTTATCTGGTTCCTGCCTTATACGTTTTAATTACCTATACACTCATCTGGCTTTTTGAATTAGGAGGTTTGCCTAATAAAGAAATAGTTTTAGATTGGGCTAAAGAACTTGGATTAGTTGGAATAGGAACCTTAAATCCAATATTTGCAGTAATTGTGGCTGTTATCTTGTTAGGAACCGTAGGTGTTATAAGAGCAATGGCAACTACTTTAGGAGAAGAAATCGGGTGGAGAGGTTTTTTTATCTATGAATTAARAAAGGTTCTTTCTTTYACMRGTGTTTCCCTTTTTAGTGGAATAGTTTGGGCTTTGTGGCATTGGCCATTAATAGTCTATTATGGCAGCGGTAATATTGCCTTAGAAATGACAACTCTAATAATTGGTACAGTTTCAATGTCAATTATTATGACCTATTATACGTTTAAATCTAAAAGCTTATGGCCAGCAGTAATCTTCCATGCTGTAAGTAATGTATATGTTCAGAAAATATTTCCTCCATTAACAACAAAAATTGAAGGTACTCAACATTGGCTGGGTGAAGGTGGTTTAATGATTACAATAATAATTACGCTATTTGCAATTTACTTTTGGAAAAAAGCAGTTAAAGAAAAATTATAGCATAAAAACTAAAAACACAGCGCCCAACAAACAACTGAATTAAAAAAGCCTTTAAGTAGTACCAAAAGATAGGAAAAATAGAAAGGATACGATAAGGAGCACAGAAAGAACGTTAAGAAACCCAACAAAAGCGATAAGGAGAACAAAAAGAACGTTAAGAAACCCAACAAAAGCGATAAGGAGCGCAATAAGAACGATAAGGAACCCAACTAAAGCGATAAGGAGCGTATAATAACCGTTAAGGAATTGAAAAAGAGCTTAAAGGAACGCACCAAGAATAGCAAGGAAATGGCAAGACTTTATATATCGACATTGACTAAGAATTAAAAAAACTACAAGTGCTAACAATGCCTGAAAAAATTGCTCAATTATGCCGACTAGAAAAATTAAACTAACTTTAAACCAAAACGACAAACAGCGGAAAAGTACGATTTATCAATCGCAATTTTTCTTAGTCGAGATCATTGTAACACGTTAAAAACCAATTAATATGAAAAAAATAATTACAGCACTTGTTTTTACAGCAATTTTGGTTTCTTGTAATTCAGCTGATAAAACTAAAAACACGAACCAAAAATCAACTGAAAGTGAAACAGAATTAATCGACAGTATATCGAAAGACCTAAAAGAACGATATAAGATAATTGATTCAGACGAAGCTTTAATTGCAACTGCATTAATGGCAGCTCCCAAAAAAAGCAGAATGGGATGTAAAGTCATTGGATACAATATGGCAGGTGAATTTGTCACGTTGAAAGAAGGAGACAATGAATTTATTTGTCTAGCTGATAATCCTAACCAGGATGGATTTAGTTCAGCTTGCTATCACAAAGACCTTGAGCCATTTATGGCAAGAGGAAGAGAATTGAAATTGGAAGGGAAGACATCAAAAGAAATATTTAATATCCGGGAGGAAGAAGTGAAGTCAGGTAAACTTGTAATGGGAAAACCTGGATCGACTTTACATATTTACTTTGGATCAGAAACATTATACGACCCTGAAACATCTGATGTTGCAGGGGCTCAATACCGCTATGTAGTTTATATGCCATGGGCTACTTCTGAATCTACGGGTTTACCAGTCGTACCCAAGGCGTCAAATCATCCTTGGTTAATGAACCCTGGTTCACATACAGCGCATATTATGTTAACACCATTAACAGAGAACAGATAGTAACTTAACGGATTAGACAGAATCACAAAATTAAAACTTCTAGTGGACAAAACATATTTCTAGCAAACGATATATTACATAGATACGAAAATCAATAGAACCAAGAAATAACGTGTTACAACAAAGAACGGAGTTAAAAGAACCCTTTTCGTAATACTAAAAGATTGGAAAAAATAGAGTAAAACTTATGTTATATAAATGGTAGTGTTTCAAGTATATTTTGATTTTAAAAACGCTATATAATAGAAAATCCGATAGTTAACTTTAATACAAGAACTGAAATTAACTAATTATCATCCCCAGATTGGAATCAACACATATCTTTTTAAGCTACCGTCATGTTATTATTTAGGGTGTAGCTTGACTAGACTTTTAATAATTGTAATGCTTTTTATACCTTACAGATACATACGTATCACCCAAATCGTGATGGTTGTGGCTCACCGATTATAAGACGGTAGCATTAGGATTAGAAACAACCAAGAAATCAAACCCAAATAGTGTATATGAAGATGTTACGGTAAAAGAAGTGATTAGTGTCCAATTAAAATCAACGGTTGCGGCGGCAACAGTCTTGCCACGGGTTAAATTTTTGGTGAAGGATACATTACCATCTTCCAGTGGCAAAAAAGTATAGGTGATATCTCGATTTTCACCAGACATGGCAACAATAGAGATCACATGAACAGGTTTACTAAATGTGAATTTAATGGAAGTTTCCTGGTGAAAACTAACCACTACATTGTTATTTGAATTACCATCAGCATCCACAATATCCATAAATCCTACAGAATGTTTATGATTTGATAAGGGAGCGGTTACGGTAACAGTAATGCCATCAACAGTTTCAGTCACAGTTCCTGAACTGTCGTCGAACGGATCGTTATCCCAGGTAAAAATGATGTCTTGCACAATCGTTTCATCATTAGGAACATCGCTGCATCCGATCAGAGATATGAAGGCCGAAAAAAATAGGATTGATAATTTCATTTCTGAAGAATTGAATATTGAAAAATTAATAGTAATACTTTAAGGCTGTTACTTTTAGGTCGTGAAATAGAAAAGAACCTTACCTATAGCAACTAATAAACTACCGCAACGCGATCCTGTCTGCCAACAAGTAGGCATACAAGGTATTAAATGGAGTTTTCTATGCAAACAAACCTGATTTTCAGTCTGACGGCCAATGAATGTCTTTTATATTCACAATCAAACTCAGCCAATTATTATCAGACTTCCGAAATTATTCAGAGAAATAAATTGGTATCAGATTCAAGATTGTACTATTTCTGTAAGAGTTTTTATCATAAGAATATACTACTTTTCTCCCTTCAGTCTTTTATAAAGCTTGAGTCTTATATCAGTCAACGAATCAGAATTAATCTAAAACTACAAACTATTAGATGCTTTAAGATAGCTTATTTCTTTTCTAAATATTTACATCTCTACAAATCCGAAAATTCTAAAAAAACATATTCGAGTTTATACATAGGGTAAAATAAACGAAAAATTCAACCACAATATGCAATTCATTGCATACAGCGATAAATAACAATGTCTAATTATTTATCAACGGTAAAATGTATAAACTAAACAAAAACAATTACTCGATTTCAAAAATAATAAAATCAATCACCCACTGGTTAAAAAGAAAAATCATTTTAATTCTTACTGCATTTATGGTTGGAATTTCAAATGGAATGTACCAAGAAGATGAAATGATTAATGGTAACCAAAACAAGGTAGAACAAGAGCAAAAGGAGAATAACGATGAGCTTTTTGAATGAATACGTCTCACTACACAGCATATAGCAAATTGCTAAATTGTAACAAATAGAAATATTTTAGTACTTTTAAAACTAAATAACAAGCTTTGGAAAAGTACGACTTCAAAATCGCAACTTGCTATTTTCAAACCATTTGGCTTCAATCAAAAAAGTAAAACACTTATGAATAAAGGAAAAACAGTAGGGATTTTATTTTTGGCATCTATTATTTTGGGAGTTGTAATTTATCAAATTCTTCAAGGACCAATTCTTTTTGCAGATGATTTTTTAACTGCAACTTCAGATAATAAAAATCACATTATCACATCAACTGTTCTTGGATTATTAAATGGTTTAATAACAATTGTGATTGCTGTTTTGATGCTACCAGTATTCAAACAATATAACTTTAGCCTCACCTTCTTATACCTAAGCTTCACTATTGCCAATTTTGTGATGATTGCAATTGATAACGTTAGTGTCTTGTCAATTTTGGAGTTGAGCCTTAATCATTCAAAATATGAGGTAGATAATGTTGGGGTATTTGGGATTATTGGCGAGTTATTATATCAGAAACATTGGTGGACACACTATATGTCGTTACTCAGTTCCTCTTTTTACATGTTCACTTTTTACTTACTATTTTATCAATCCAAGCTGATTCCAAAATTTCTATCTTTATTTGGCCTGATTGCTGTTTCAATGATGTTCATTGAAATTCTATCTTCTATTTTTGGACAGAGTATAGGGATAATTCTAATGCTTCCTCTTGGAATTGCACAATTATCGCTTGTTGTTTGGTTGTTGATTAAAGGGATAAATCAACAAAATAACACAAAGTAGAAAATGAAATTTCAAAATATAAAAAAGAAGATTGCACCGTATAATAAATCGTAGCACCCTTGAGGATGCTACGCTTGCTAGATTAACCGTTAGCTGTAAAATTAACTGAAACTCTTATATAAATTAAATCATAAAATGTAAGCTAAAGAAGTTATCGAAAAAATAAATTAATTCTTGAATTATTGACTATTTAATTAAATGATAAACAAACAAAAAATGGTCAACCTATTTCAGTAGGATACTATACTAAACTAAATCAAAAACAGCTATTATGAATTTAAAAAAATCACTAATCATTGCACTTGTTTTAAGTGTCATTAGTATTATTTGTTGGGAAGTTTATTGGAGATCACAAGGCTATTACCCAACATTAAACGATGAAAAAGCCCTATGGTCAATGCATAGAGCTAACGTAGAAAAAGCAACAAAAGATGATGTTGTAATCTTGGGTTCGTCCAGAGCTTATTTTGACATACAACTTAATGAAYGGGAGGCAGAATTTGGTAAAAAACCAATTCAATTGGCCTCAACCGGATCATCGCCATTACCAACTTTTAATGATATTGTTAACCATACCGATTTTAAAGGAACTGTTATTGTTGGTGTTACGCCTGGTTTGTTGTTCTCAACAACCTATCCTAAAGCGATGCCTTGGGAAAGACCACAATCAAAGGTGGATCATTATCGGGATAGAACTTATGCACAACGCCTTAATTTTCTGTTATCAATTCCTTTGCAACAAAACTTGGTTTTTATATCCGCTGACGAGGAAGAATGGTCTGATGATATCGATTTAAAAGCACTATTAAAAAGAATCAAGATTGGACAAAGAGGTGAAAAGAAAAAGCCTTCGTTCTATAATTTTGGTGATGTTAGTTTAGATAGAAATATGAGTATGTCGCAACGTACAGTTAGTGACACATCATTTGYAAATACAATAATTAACGTTTGGAAGTTTTTTGGAGAAAATTCACCTCCACCAGATAAAGAATCTACCATGGCATTCTTTTTAGAAGATGTTAAAAAATTTAAGGCCAAAGGAGGCAATCTTGTTTTAGTTCGTTTTCCTTCATCTGGAGGCTTACGTATTGGAGAAAGTCATGCATTACCAAGAAAAGATTTTTGGGATGATTTGGTTAAACAAGCCAACGTAAAATCGTATCATTTTGAAGACTATGAGCAATTCAAGAATTTAAAATGCCCAGAATGGTCGCATTTATCTGCTAAAGACGCACGCTTTTTCACTACAGAAATAGCAAAAATAATGATTGCAGACAAAACAATTACGAACGCTAAAACCAACTAATTATGTTATTTAACTCATTAAGTTTTGTAGTGTTTTTAGTTATTGTTTTGGCACTTTATTATTCAAAACTATTCAATTGGACCAATAAAAAAAGAATGCTACTGTTGGCAAGTTATGTATTCTATGGATTGTGGAATCCTCCTTTAGTTATTTTGCTTTGGATTTCTACTGTTGTTGATTGGACAGCAGGAAAACGATTAGCAGTAGAAGATAATCAACGTAAACGAAAATTCTGGTTGCTCTTAAGCATGTTTGTTAATCTTGGGTTTTTATCTTTCTTTAAATATGGTGATTTTCTTCTTGAAAATTTTGTAACTATAGTAAATTCAATTGGAATAGATTTTCAAGCAAGGCCAATGGATATTATTCTACCTATGGGAATTTCGTTTTACACCTTTCAAACCATGTCTTACACCATCGATATGTACAAACGAAAAATAGAACCAGCCAAGACATTTTTAGATTTTGCCTTATATGTAACCTTCTTTCCACAATTAGTTGCAGGACCGATTGTAAGAGCTAAAGATTTAATTACACAATTTTATGAAGAAAAAAGAGCAACAACTAATCAATTTGTTTGGGGATTTTTTTTATTAATCATTGGACTTTTTCAAAAAATAGTGTTAGCAGACACGTTACTTTCTGGAGTAGCAGATGATGTGTTTAGTTCTAATAAATTATTACATGGCATTGATGCTTGGATTGGAACGTTGGCTTTTTCTGGACAAATATTTTTTGACTTTGCGGGTTATTCTACTTGTGCAATTGGAATTGCTTTAATGCTTGGTATTATATTACCGGACAACTTTAGGTATCCTTATGCATCTTTAGGTTTTTCGGATTTATGGAACAGATGGCACATTTCATTATCGAGTTGGTTACGCGATTATTTATACATTCCGTTAGGAGGGAATCGACATGGGATTACCAGACTGTATGTTGTTTTAATGATTACCATGTTATTAGGTGGACTATGGCATGGAGCAGCTTGGACTTTTATTGTTTGGGGAGGATTACATGGCACATACCTCATTTTAGAAAAATTACAAAAAAAATATTTACCTTTTAAAATCACAAAATGGAATGGTATTTTTTTAGCATTCATTACTTTTTCATGTGTTAATATTACTTGGGTATTTTTTAGAGCCAGAGAATTTGATACTGCATGGAATATGATAAAATCAATGTTTTATATGCAAACCAAAGGAGAAAAAATTCTTGATTCCTTTAGCATCATTAAAGTATGTGTTGTTATTGGTGTTTTATTTTTATGTCATTGGGTTATGAGAAATACCTCCATGAAAGAAGTATCTCAAAAAACATCGCCATTACTTTTAGGGTTGGTTTGGGCAATACTGCTTTTCTTGATTGTTATTGCACAAGGCAGTGGTGAGCAGTTTATTTATTTTCAATTTTAGTAATAGTTTATTTCATGGAAATTTTTTAAAGCCCTCAACAATGAGGGCTTTTAAATTTTTTAAATATTGTTAAAAAAAATAATGAAACTGTATGTTTTTYTAAACCAATTTGCCACTACCGTAAAAAAATATAACCGCACTACAATAAATAACCGAGTTAAAATCGAAACTTTTTTATACGCATTCAACTATTTGAACACTAAATATTTACCAACGTAAATATTACGGTTTTACCGTAACTATATGGCAAATATTTTTATTAATTTTATAAAATAATTTACTCCAACGTAAAAATTGCAATTTCTTAATTACTTTAAAACGCATAGTTTGAAATTTGCAATTATTATTGAAACAACTATTAATTAGAAGTAGGTATACAACATAAAAAACTTGTGCCCATTTCCCTTCATGGGGATTAATGTGATACAAGTTGTTATGCAAACTGATTGTTTATTATTCTGTTGATCGAATTTTCATTCTAATTAGTTTTAAAATATAGAACAGAGATTTAATACGATGGCTATGATGGTCTGAAAAGGTAGATTATTCAATTAACAGAAAAAAATCCTAAGGTAAAAACTCTTGATAAACTGCTATCTTTTGTCATTAGAAAATAAAAGGGATTAAAATAATATAAAATTAANNTTTTAGATCTTAAATAAAAAGCTATGACTGGAAATGTAGTATTAGACGTTGTAATAGGGTTGGTATTTATCTATCTACTTTATAGTTTGTTCGCAACCATAATCATGGAAATAATAACTTCCATATTTGGACTTCGTGCAAGGAATTTAAGGTACACTCTTCGTCGGATGTTGATGGATGAAAGAGCGTTTGAAGGAAATAAATTAGTGGTGGTAATCAGGAAATTTTCTTCAAAAATGATTAATACACTTGTCAAGATTCGGGGAACAGCATGGAATTTAGAGAACCCTGAAACATTTGACAGTTTTTATGAGCAACCAACTATCAAATATTTAAGTGGTGGAGGTATCTCTAATAAGCCTTCATATATTACCGATAAAAACTTTTCCAAAGCTCTTATTGATGTACTAAAATCAGGCTCAGCAAAAAGTAATTCTTTGGATAAAATAAAAGATAGTATTGACAATCTTGGAGGAAGAGATACAAAAAAGCATCTTAAATCTTTACTTGAAGATGCAGACAATGATTTGTCAAAATTCAAACTTTTATTGGAGCAATGGTATAATGATACTATGGAACGATCAATAGGATGGTTTAAAAAACGCGTACAATATATTCTCTTTATAATAGGGTTAGTTTTAGCGGTAAGTTTTAATGCAAATACATTAGATATCATTGAAAAATTGTCAAATGACCCCGAGGCAAGACAACAACTTGTTGATTTGGCAATAAACTACTCAAAAGATAAGAAAGAAACAATTGCCTATGTGAATGCCTTGGAGAAAAGCCTCAAAAATAAAGACACCTTCGAAAGAGATAATGCAAAAGATTCCATTTTATTAAAAAAAATTGACACACTATTAAGTATCTCTCAAACAATTAAAACAGATATTGATGAAGTTAAACACACTATAAAGGGTAATTGGAGAATCCCAGATAGATTAAAGGTTCTAATACCTGATAGTATAAAAACCCATTTGATTATTAAAGAAATATTAAAAGACACTTCTTTAGTTTATAAAAAGGTATTGAAGGATTCTTTGGTGTTCACCCACTGTGCGATAATTGTTGAGGAGAACAAGGATACGATTATTCTCTTTGCTATAGATCAATCAATTGATTTTAAAAAATTAAAAAATAATATCCCCAAAAAAATAAGTAGAAAACAGTTAATTCATGGGATTCCAATTAAACCATTTAAATATGAATCGGGAATATTAAATACTTTAAAAGCTCTTCCATTTAGTCTAAAAACATTAAAAGATTCTTTGGTGTTCTCTCACCCAGTGACTGTTAATAAGAAAAAGAAAGATACGATTCTTCTCTTTTCCGTACATCAATCAATTGATGTCGATCTTTTTAATAAAATTATTCCAGAAAAAATAAGCAGAAAAGAATTAGCGAATGGGATTCCTATTAAACCCTATAAATATAAATGGAGGTATGTTTTCGCAACAGATAGTTTTTTGAATTTTAAACATCTATGGGGTTATATTTTAACAGCATTAGCTATTTCATTGGGAGCTCCTTTTTGGTTCGATCTTTTAAATAAACTTATAAAGTTGCGTAGTTCCGTTTCGCAATCTGAGTCGAAAAAACAAGCGACTACAAAATAAAACCGTTTGGTATAATTTTTAAAAACAATTAAAATCTATAATTATGGCATTTTCAGAAAATACCACTACATGTAACGGAAGCATCCCGTCAAATCTATTAAACAAAAGATGTTTAAAATTAATTGTCTTAACACAGAATCAGCATTTCGTTGAAATGTCAGATTCGGTTGCCCAACAAACTCCTGCGGGAGTTAAAAGAATTGTCCTTTGGACTAAAAACATTGACAATCAAGATTTAATGAATCAAATACCTAATATGCCACATAATATTGAAAATTGCTTGGCATTTTCCTTATCTACTATTAATAAAATTGGTCAAGTCTTAAGAGATAATATTCAGATGAATAAACCTCGCATTGATAGAGCATTTATTAAAGCGGGTAAATCTGAAAATAATTAAATATGAAAAATATAGTAATAATTACTTGTATCATCTTTGGAAGCATTCAATCTTTCGGTCAAAATCAATTAATTGAGGTTTCAGAAATAATTGGTGTTGCAGATAAAATTAGATGTAAAACTTCTGGAATTGTGGATATAAATAGTCATTTACAACTAAAAATTATTCATAAAAATATAGCGATAAAAGTAGGGAATACTACAAATGCCAATCCTAAACTTATTAGCGAACTTCAACAATATGATAAATTGTTGATATATCAAAAAGATATACAAGTTGTATTGAGCATGGATCTCTCTAATTCTTTATTATCAGAAAGAATAGAAATTTTAGGGAAATTTTCAGATAAGATGGATGATTTTTATGAGATTGTATTTGGAGATAGAGAATTGGAGGGAAAATTTGTTGCCTATTATGATGAATTTGAAGTATTGCCTGAAACGGAAAAAGTCAAATATGGCGATTATTATATTGGTTATGGAATAGCACAATTGTCAATCGAAATATCAAAAAACTTAAACCGTTTACAAAAAATTATTGATAATAAAAAGATTAAAATTCAAATAACCGCATACTTAAATACAAAAGAAGAAAGCAATAAAAAGGTTCATATAGAAAACTTTGACGATTATAAATTAGGAGAGTTTTTTGAAGTTGAACGTTGGGCTACTTCGTTTTCAGAAGAAGATATCACTGCTTTTAATAATACTCAAGAACTTTCAAATAAATTGAATAGCCTTGTAGATGAAAATTTTAAAAACATGAATGATTTTCTTCACAACAATATAAATTCTGTTGAATGCATAAATAACCTTTTAAAAGAAATCAAAAATATCTTAATTAAAAAGGAAACCATTTTTACAACCAATTTTGATATTGCTACAACTACATTGAAGCAAATTAAATATGAATTCACTGATTTTTATAGTATTGCCTCAAAAATAAATGACTATGATGGTGTAACAGAAAACGCTTTAGAATTATTTAACACTGCACAAAATGAATTTACAGTTAAAGCAAAAGCATTACCTAGAAAGATTGAGGTTATTATTGATAACCTACCAATTGCTTTAAGAGATACAAATCCTGATATAATTAGTTTAATAAGTTCTTTTGAATCTTGTAAATCTATAATACTAGCAGATTTGGGTAAACTGAAGAGTATTGCAGCTATTACAACAAAATTTTTGACTCCATCACAAATAACCGCAATAAACGGTATGGAAATAGGAAAAGAAGTTTATAGTTATAGTATTGAAGATTTACCCGATGCTGGTTATATTAATTTRASAWAMMMAGRKWAGMKTWCWMWWSKRGAYAARKTRSWWWTWWAYWTKWMYMWMAAARMACYWRWWRAMYYKGWWAWWMWGAARAWKKKTMYAAYKRTTATTSKRKRAAAACAAATATTAACACTTCAACAAATCAACCTATATTCCGTATCAAATGTAAGTGTTATTTTGGCAAATCCCTTTAATTATTCAGACAAAGTTACTCTTGAAAATAAATTTCAATTTGCACCATCTGGAAGTCTACTATTCAAATTTGGTTCAAGGACAAATAAGACATGGAATTATTTAGAACCTGGAATTGGGTTCAACATTTCTACCCCAGATTTTGATTTAGACGGTACCCCTGAAATTGGTTTAGGGGGCGTATTTACGCTTCTAAAAGATGTCATATCCATTGGCATTTCATACAATACCAAAACCGATAATCCATACTGGTTTTTTGGATTATCGCTACCTTTTTCAGTCCCTGGAATTCCAATAAATAATATTGAAACAAATGCGAAAAAATAAAATTTATGAACATTCTAAAAACAGCAGCCTCACAATTAGGCACAAAAGAAATAAGAGGAGATGAAGATAATCCTCAGATTGTAAAATATGCACAAGAAACGGGCATTACATTTATTGACAATGATGATATAGCTTGGTGTAGCACCTTTGTAAACTGGTGTGCAAAAAAATCAAACCTCCCAATTACTAAAAAAGCAAACGCACGTTCTTGGTTAAACATTGGAACCCATGTATTGCATCCCGAACCAGGAGATATTGTGATTTTTTGGCGAGACAGTATTGATTCTTGGAAAGGGCATGTTGCCATATTTATGGGATTCAATTATAATTGCAGTCGTGTGTTCTGTCTAGGGGGTAACCAGAGCGACACGGTATCAATTACAGATTACGATATAAAAAAAGTGCTGGGTTATAGAAGACTCGAGGAAATCAAAAAAATGAGAATTCCAGAACCCGTTCTTAAAAAAGGAAATAAGGGGCAGGGAGTTATGAAATTGCAATTGGTATTAAAGCATTTACATTTTAATTGTGGAGATGTAGATGGTGATTTTGGACAGAAAACGGAAAATGCATTAAAAATTTTACAAGCAAATAATCTTTTAACGGTAAATGGAATCCATGAACAAAAATCAAAAGATTGTTTAGAATCTTTGTTGCAAACATAGCTTTGACAATTTATTATCTCATAATTTAAAACTATAAATCAACTTATCATGACACACTTTACCAAAAACGAAACCATTCTATCCATTATAGACAAAATTCCAAAAGGAAAAAGATATTCAGATATCGAAGATGCAAATGGGAACCAATATGTTGACTTAGTACAACAAGGAGGAGGTCTCTTAGGAATTGCTTTGGTAGGATATTCCTTTATTTTAGAAAAAGCAGGTATAAGATTTTTCAGTCTGGCAGGTACATCGGCAGGGGCTATCAACACTATTATGATGGCTGGATTGGGTAAAATTCAGGATGCAAAGTCTGAAAAAATTCTTGATATATTGAGTAAGAAAGACCTCTTTGATTTTGTTGATGGGGATAAAGTAATAAAGAAAATTATCAATAAAATCATCAAAAAAGAGAAAGGTATTTTTTGGGCAGTGGGATGGAATGCCATTAAAATTTACAAAACTCTAAAGAAAAAATTAGGATTAAACCCCGGAAATGATTTTGAAACTTGGATTACCGAAGAATTGGAAAAAGTTGAAATTAAATCGTTATCTGATTTAATAGAATTGAGAAAAAAATTACCTGTGGGGCTAAAAAATGTGGATACTGGAATTGAGGTTCCGAATGCTGAAGCCAAGTTGGCCATTATCACATCAGAGATTACTACGCATACCAAAGTGGAGTTCCCTAGAATGGCGAAACTTTACTGGGAAAACCTCAATGGTGTTTCTCCAGCAGAACTGGTAAGAGCATCCATGTCTATCCCTTTCTTTTTCGAACCCTTTGAAGTTAATAATCTGCCAAATGCTGGAAATAGTGAAGATGGAAATTGGAAGAATCTTGCGGGTTATAAGGGGGAAGTTCCTTCTAAAGTTAAATTTGTAGATGGCGGAATGCTGTCCAATTTCCCCATTAATGTATTTCATAGAGAAGATGGAGGGAAACCCACTAGACCCACTTTTGGGGTACAACTCAGTACACCACGGAAAAAATATAGCAATACAGATAATTTGTTAGGAATGAGTGGGGCTATGATTAGTACCATGCGTCAAATATATGATTATGATTTTTTACTAAAACACCCAGATTATAAACATCTCATTTGCCAAATAGATGCCGATGAACAATTTAATTGGTTAGACTTTAATATGAGTAAAGAAGATCAGGTAAAATTATTCAATTTAGGTGCCCAAAAAGCATTGGGATTTTTAATAAAATTTGATTGGGAAGTGTATAAAAATAGCCGTTCTGTAAAAATTTAAACTAAAGTTTTGAGCTTTTTTATTACATGATTTTCACAACCGATTTTAAGGAATAATTTTCTTTTTTCAAAGACTTTGCTACAACGCTTTCTCTTTAAAAGTTACAAAATTAAGTATCAATAAAATATTAATTCCTTTTGCTATTTCTGTAATTTTATATTTGCTTGATCATGGTACAAAAATGAATACACGCTAAAATATTTATTTGGAATAGTTAATAACAGCAAAAGCGAAATCAACAATAACTTCTAACGAATAATTGAGTTAATATCCAAGCTTTTTTATACAGATTCAACTATTTAAAAACTTAATATAGTAAAGCATATGCTATACAAATGGTTAATGTTTCAAATAATTTATTAAAACAAATATACCAGTCTAAACTGCTGGGAAAAATGGGATAAAAAATTAAAAAAACTTGCGTAAATAGGAAGATTAGATGTTTTATCAGCTATGATAATTAAGATTACTTATATAAATTGAAAAGCCTGTTAATTTTTTATTAACAGGCTTTGTACCTCGAGTGGGAATCGAACCCACACGGACTAATGTCCACTGGATTTTGAATCCAGCGCGTCTACCAGTTCCGCCATCGAGGCATGTTGTAATGAGACTGCGAATTTACAATTATTTTTTATCTAAATCACAAAAAAAATCTAAGATATACTGCTACTCTTTTAAATADTTTTAAATTTGCATCCAACATACAACAACACAAATCAAACTACACAATTAACACAACTAAAAAAAATGGAAAATAATCAAATGCAGCCTAAAATATTTGCTTGTTCACAAAGTATTGAGTTAGCTAAAAATATTGCCAAACATTATGGTATAAAACTTGGGAATGTTAATGTTGCTAGATTTAGCGATGGTGAATTTCAACCGGCATTTGCAGAATCGGTAAGGGGTCGACGTATTTTTATTATTGGTTCAACTTTTCCTTCATCTGATAATTTGATGGAAATGCTGTTAATGTTAGATGCTGCTAAAAGAGCATCTGCACGCCATATCACAGCTGTAATTCCTTATTTTGGATGGGCAAGACAAGATCGTAAAGATAAACCTCGTGTTGCWATTGGWGCTAAATTAGTAGCMAACYTAMTWCAAACWGCWGGWGCAACWAGAATTATGACWATGGATTTACAYGCTGATCAAATTCARGGRTTTTTYGAAAARCCWGTAGATCATTTGTATGCGTCAACAATATTTTTACCATACATTAATGAATTAAAATTAGAGAATTTAACGATAGCCTCTCCTGATATGGGTGGTTCTAAACGAGCCTATGCTTACTCCAAGTTTTTAGAATGCGAAGTGGTAATTTGTTACAAGCAACGAGTAAAAGTAAATGTAATTTCAACCATGGAGTTAATTGGTGATGTGAAAGATCGTCATGTAATTATCGTTGACGATATGATCGATACAGGTGGAACGCTTACAAAAGCTGCAGATTTAATGATGGAAAAGGGAGCGTTAAGTGTACGAGCAATTTGTACACACCCAATACTTTCTGGTGAAGCTTATGAACGAATTGAAAACTCAAAATTATTAGAATTAATTGTTTCTGATACAATTCCTTTAAAAGGAGAAAGTTCTAAAATAAAAGTAGTAACTTGCGCCCCGTTATTCGCTGACGTGATGCATAAAGTACAAAGTAACACATCAATAAGCGGACAATTTTTAATGTAAATAATTAATAAATAGATAAATAAATGCAATCAATTACAATCAAAGGATCTCAAAGAGAAAGCGTGGGTAAAGTAGCTACTAAAGCCTTACGTAATGCTGGAAAGGTACCTTGCGTATTATACGGAGGGGATAAACCATTACACTTTTCAGCGAATGAAATTTCATTCAAAAAATTAGTGTATACAGCGAACGTTTATACAGCTACGATTGAATTAGAAGGAACAACATATCATGCAATTATGCAAGACATTCAGTTTCACCCAGTAAGCGATAAAATTTTGCACATGGACTTTTACCAACTATTTGATGATAAATTGGTAACGATGAATATTCCTGTAAGATTGATAGGAAGTTCTCCTGGAGTTCTGAATGGTGGTTCTTTAAGTTTTCCAATGCGTAAATTAAGCGTAAGAGCCATGCCAGCAGATTTACCTGACTTTATAAATGCGGACATTTCTCCACTAAGAATAGGAAGTAAATTAATTGTTTCTGAATTAGCAAATGACAATTTTGTAATTTTACACCCAGAAAATTCTGTTGTGGTACAAGTTAGAACTGCGCGTGCTGCTATTGAAGATGAAGTTGAAGATGAAGAAGGTGAAGAAGGTGAAGAAGGTGAAGAAGGTGCAACTGCTTCTGAAGAAGGAGAAAAAGCTGCTGAATAAGATTCCTTTAAATAAAATAAGCTAAAAAGCGTTGCAATTTGCAGCGCTTTTACTTTTTATAAAAACCACATTCTTTTTTGTTACTTTTGTTGAATGCAATTATTTCGATTCATAAAATTAGTATTCGAATCTAAAAAAGAAACCTCAAGCATTGAATTTATGAAAAAATTCTTAATAGTTGGACTAGGGAATAAAGGAGAGAAATACAACAACACCCGACATAATATAGGTTTTGAAGTAGTAGATGAGCTCGCGTTAAAAGAAGGCATAACATTTGAAACCGAAAAATTAGGATCTACAGCAAAATTTAGATTTAAAGGAAGAACATTTATTTTATTAAAACCTTCTACTTTTATGAATTTAAGTGGCAAGGCTGTAAAATACTGGCTGACTAAAGAAAAAATTCCTTTGGAAAACCTTCTAATTATATGTGACGATTTAAACTTACCATTTGGATCTATAAGAGTGAAAGCAAAAGGAAGTGATGGAGGGCACAATGGCTTAAAAGATATTAATGCCGTTCTTCAAACCCAGAAATATGCACGATTTAGATTTGGCGTTGGTGCTGAATTTTCAAAAGGACGTCAATCAGATTTTGTACTTGGAGAATGGAGTTCTGATCAGAAGGAATTATTACAAGATCGATTAGCGATAGCGAGTAAACTTATAAAATCGTTTGGTACAGCAGGATTAAATAATACCATGAATACCTTTAACCGTACCTAAATTTAAGAATTCTTCTAGAGCAAAAGAACGTAATTTACAAAAGCCACACATATGTGTGGCTTTTGGGGGTTTAATTAAACAAGTTTGGGATTATCTTATATGCTTTCCAAACTAAATATGCAGTATTAAACTTAACATTCTTTTTCAAGTTTAAGCCTGTTGTGCTCTAGTCTCAAATCTATTTCATCATTTTCAATTTCATACACTCTCCAGCTAAAAGAGAAATCAGGTAAATCTTCAAAATTAATGTCTAAGTATTCACCAGCATGCTGATAACCTCCCATTCCGCCCATCATATTGTATTGAGAAGTTGTCAATTCCCAAGTCCCATAAACATATTCTCCTGAGATCATTACTTTTACAGTTCCATCTTCCGAAAACGTAAATGTATAGTTAGTATAATTTTCTGAATAATCTATATCATTTATAATAAGTTTGGTAACATTCCAACTACAAGTCAACAATAAATCAGCAACTTGATCTTCTGAACAATGCATACAATCGTCGTCATTGTAATCATAATTATCATCTTCGTCACACATAAATTCAGCTTCTTCTATTAACGCACCTAATTCTTCCATCGTATTAATGGTTATTTCGGTACCGTCAAATAGTCTCATATTTATGGGGAAATTAATTGAAGAAACATGTCCATCGCCCAAATGGTTTATGAAACCAAAAAAGTGCATATCATTTTCAATTACAACAGTTTCAATTAATTGATTGCCTTCATCATATATTGACAAGTTAATAGGATAGATAAAATCAACACATTCTATATCGAAATCAGGCTCATTTTCACCTTCACATTCACTTGCAAAATTGTCTAATTCGGCAATGCTGTTAATGGTAATTTCAGTGTAATCACTTAACGTAATTACAATTGGAAACACAATTTCTAGCGTGTCAATGTCATCATCTAAATTGTCAAAAATTTCTTCAATGAGTGATAATCCATTTTCATTTTCAATGATAAGCGTTATGCCATTTGCAAGTAATGTAACAGGTAAATTAATAGTGATACAACTTGCATTATCAATAATATTGTCATGGGAGCCATCTTTAGAGACTGTTCGTGATAAAAGAGTTGCAATAGTTGAATCTTCCAGTAGTACATTATCTTCCGTTAGTTGCGTGAGTGAATTTATTTCATTTTGACAAGAAATAAAAAAAGCAATACTAAAACTTAAAAGGAATAATTTAAATGTTATTTTCATGTGTTTATATTTATTGTTTTTTAACGGTCACATGCTGTTCGCTATTAATCATTCCTTTGAGTAATAGACATTTTAACATGCTCGTTTCATAATTTAATACTTGGGTTTATATAAGTAACATTTTAAACATAAAATACCCTACCATAAATTTAAAAAAATGTTTTTAATAATTATAATTTAAAACAATGAGAGCATTCCAAATTGAAAATCCTCCCAAAATAACTAATTTTGGAAGGACTTAAGGGGGTAAGGAAAAATTTAATTATTGTTTGAATCCTTCAAAATAGTACTCCATACCTTCTACATTAAAGGTATACTCAAATGAGTGATTTCCCATATCAAAACCACCAAAATGTTGATCGCCAGACTCATGATCATCATTTAAATGTTGTGACCATTGATTAGAATTACCAGTCATTCCGCCCATCATTCCACCACCATAGGTAGACATATGTCCATACATTTCTTCAAAATCATCTCCAGTTAAACAAACTTGTATATTTTCTTCGTCAATAAATAAATCCAACATTAGCGTTATGTCAAAATCATCATTATAACAATGTACTTGAATTTGATCACCAACTAAGGTAATTTCAGCTGTAGCTGGATCGCCTGTAGTTGAGGTAGATTTAGCAGTTGTTTTGTTTGACACATCAGCGGAAAGGGTTCCTTGGTAGATGCCGGCAATATCATTAACGTTTGTATCGTTTTCTTTTTCACAAGAAACTAATGCAATAATAAATAAACTGAGGTAAATAAATTTTAAAATTGATTTCATAATTTTGTTTAAATTTGTGGGTTAATAATTTTCTTTTATACTTAAACAAGTTTAATTAAAATTACCCTACCCTGTTTTAAAAAAAATATAGTTACATTAAAAATAATAATAATACTACCCCAAAAAATAAATGAATATTAACAAAGAAAATAACTTTTGTGACGAAAAAAAGTTTAGTGATTTTTTTTTAAATCAATCTAAATTATTAAACAATTACATTTATTATAAGTGTGGGAATATTGATTTATCCGCCGATATTACCCAAGAAGCATTTTTAAAATTTTGGAATAATTGTAAAAAGGTACTCCCAGGAAAAGCAAAATCATTTTTATATACGATAGCCAATAATTTATTTTTAAATGAATATGCTAAAAATAAAGTAGTCCTTAATTTTAAAAATTGCCAAACAAAAAATTACACAAATGAATCACCTGAGTTTTTATTAGAAGAAAAAGAATTTGGTTTTAAATTACAACAGGCCATTTCTAATTTATCAGAAGCTCAGCGCACAGCTTTTTTAATGAATAGAATTGATGGTAAAAAATACAGGGAAATAGCTGAAATATTAGGAATTTCAGTAAAAGCAGTTGAAAAAAGAATTCATAATGCATTGGTAAATTTAAGAAGTGTAATAGAAAATATCTAAAAAAGGTAGGGTATTTTTACTTTTAAATGTTATAACATATAATGAAACGTATGAAAGAAAAGTATTTTTTAGCCGAATGGCTTGCAAATGAAATTTCAGATACGGAGCTTAAAGAATATGTAAGCGAAGATGAAATACGCGTATACCATAAAATTGTCTCGGCTTCAAATCAATTTAAAGTTCCTAGTTTTAATGCAGATGTAGCTTTGGAACAATTGAAATTAAAAAACACGAAGACTACCGTAAGAACCTTAAACTTCTCCAAATTTATTTATAGAGCTGCAGCAGTTATTACAATTGTTTTTGGTTCGTATTATTTTCTTGGAAACCAAACTCAAAATTATAAAACTTCGTCAGCAGAAAAAATTAATTTTAATTTACCCGACAATTCAACGGTTAATTTAAATGCGGCTTCCGAAATATCGTTCAAATCGAGTAATTGGAAAAATAATAGAAACTTGTCTTTACATGGGGAAGCCTATTTTAAAGTAGCAAAAGGGTCAAAGTTTACTGTGAAAACTCCACTAGGAAATGTTACGGTGTTAGGAACCCAATTTAATGTTGTTGCTAGAGCTAACTATTTCGAAGTTGTTTGTTATGAAGGGTTGGTAAGTGCTACCTATAAAAAGAAAAGTGTTAAAATTCCTGCTGGAAGTTCGTTTAAAGTGCTAAGTTCTAACATTAAATATGAAAAAACTATCAATGAAGCCAATCCGTCTTGGATTCAAAATAATAGTTCATTTAAAAGTATGCCATACTGGTATGTTGTAAATGAATTGGAAAGGCAATACAATGTAACTGTTAAATTTAACGAAATACACAAACGTAAATTGTTTACAGGTAGTTTTACACATAACAATATTGAAATTGCTTTAAAGGCAATTACCATACCTTTCAATTTAAATTATACCTTTGTAACTGATAAAGAGGTTAGTTTAAAATAAGAATGAAGTTTTACAAACGATTTTTAGTAGTTTTTGTRTTTTTTTTTATAATCGTTTGTAGCTATTCTCAAACAATTAATAAAGAAGTATACCCACTTTTTGATGTTTTAATGACTGCTGAAAAACAGTACGGAGTTAAATTCACCTATGCTGATAAAACAGTTAAAGCTATTGAAATAGTTCCTTATAATACTTCGTTAAGTTTAAATGAAACCATTCATTATTTAATAAATACGACACAATTAAATTTCTCTTTTTTAACTTCACATAATATTTTAATAAGTAAAAAAAATGAAGGGCTTAAAATTTGTGGTAACTTAATTAATATAGACACTCAAAAAAATATTGATGGTGCGCTTATTGCTATATTAAATACCAATATTAGTACTATTTCTGATAGTAATGGTTATTTTGAATTACCTGAAATTAATGAAAATCAGACCTTAGAAATAAGCCATATTTTGTATCCTACAATTTATTTAAAGGCATCAAATTTTCTTAATAAAAATACCTGTTTGACGCTGTCATTATCGCAGAAAATTGAAAAGCTAAAGGAAGTAATTTTAACAAACTATTTGACTACTGGTATTACAATAAGAACCGACAATTCCATAAGTATTAACATTAAAAAATTTGGAATTTTACCCGGATTAATTGAACCTGATGTGTTGCACGGATTGCAATCAATTCCGGGTATAAGCAGTGTAAATGAAACTATTTCAACTATTAATATTAGGGGTGGAGCTAACGATCAAAACTTACTTATTTGGGATGGAATTAAAATGTATCATTCTGGGCATTTTTTCGGATTGATTTCGGCCTTTAATCCATATTTAATAGACGATGTTACAATTATTAAGAATGGGACAAGTGTACAATACAACGATGCGGTTTCAGGAACTATTAATATGAACACCGTAAACACAATTAAAGAAAAACCATTTGGAGGCGCGGGATTTAATCTTTTAAGTGTTGATGCTTATGGGCAAATCCCTATTTCAGAAAAAACAGCTATTCAATTTTCAGGAAGGCGTTCAATTACTGATATATTAMAAACKCCMACATTYGAWCAATATTTTAAAARGGCTTTTCAAGATTCTAAAATTTCAAMYCAATTGAATGTAAACACTSMWGAAGTTAAAACAAATTCAGACTTTAATTTTTATGATTTYAATTTAAAATTCTTGTATAATTTCAATAAWAAAMACAAACTYAGAGTAAACCTYTTRAAAGTTGAAAACAATTTRGACTATAATGAAGCWTTGAACAATGAAAYAKTAAAYRTWTCTAAAACWAGTRTTYTRCARCAAAAAAAYCTAGCTTTTGGWGTACAATWTTCAAGTAAWTGGAGYAAAAATTTYAARACCTTAGTTAATGYTTATTATACAAAATACAACATTAAAGCATCAAATCATACTTTATTAACGGRWCAACGTTTATTACAAAACAATGAAGTAYTAGAAACRGGKGTWAAATTAAATRCKTATTATCAATTAAMTRAWAATATYAAGYTTTTARCKGGCTATCATTTTTATGAATTAGGTATTTCAAACTCGGAAGATGTAAATTTACCGTTGTTCATTAGAACAGTTAAGGACGTTATTAGAAACCATTCAGTTTTTAGTGAARTAAATTATAYTTCTAAAAAYAATAAAATTTTTATAAAMAGCGGAMTTCGAATAAACTACATAGAAAAATTTGGAAGTTTTAATGCTGAACCAAGAATACAAACACTGTTTAAAATAAATTCGAACCTTTCCTTAAAGATTGCAGGAGAATTTAAAAGTCAAAATGCGGTCCAAGTAATTGATTTGCAAGAGGATTTTTTAGGAGTTGAAAAAAGGCGCTGGGTATTGGCAGATAATGGAGCTATGCCAATTTTAAAAAGTAAACAAGCTTCGATTGGGTTAAATTATGAAAGAAATAACTTTTTTATTGATATAGAAGGTTTTTACAAGACTGTAAACGGTATAACAACTTCAAATCAAGGCTTTCAAAATCAAAATCAATTTGTAAAAACATCCGGAAGTTATTTGGTTCAAGGGGTTGAATTTTTAGTAAATAAAAAGACAAATTCTTACAGCACTTGGCTAAGTTATACATACAATAAAAACAATTATAAATTTAAGTTGTTGTCACCGTCGATATTTCCAAATAATTTAGATATTAGGCATGCTATTTCTTTCGGAAATACTTACACCTATAAAAACCTAAATGTTGCTTTAGGGATTCAGTGGCGTACAGGTAAACCAAATACAGTACCAATAAAAGATAATGCTGTAAACGATAGCGAAGGAATAATTACAATTAATTACAATACACCAAATAGTGAAAGATTGAGTAGTTATTTTAGAGCTGATTTTTCATCAACTTACAAATTTAATTTAAGTGATAAACTGAATGCTACAGTAGGAGTATCTTTATTAAATTTACTTAACACCAAAAATGTTCTCAATACCTATTATAAAGTAAATTCCGAAAATACAGTAAACACCATTAATAATTTGTCAATTGGAGCAACACCAAATTTTACTTTTAGAGTTTCGTTTTAATAAGAAGTAATATCTATGGTATTCATAAGTTTTAGTAGCTCCATCAGGACTCGAACCTGAATCTAAAGTTTAGGAAACTTCTATTCTATCCCTTGAACTATGGAGCTTTAAGTTAAAAAAGAGAGCCTTTTGGGGCTCCCTTTTTTACTACTAACTAAAAAAATCAAAAACTCACTACTTAAAGATATAAGTAATGAATAAGTTTGGTAAAACTAAGTAGAAAATTCAATATTATTTATGACAAATATCATTTAACCAGTAAATAAATGGTCATTTTGTAATTTAGGAGCGTTAAGCCTTATTTTAAGTTGCCTTTTGAATAAATAAGTAAATTAAAGCTGATATTGTGTTAGGGGAATAGACGAAGAAGGTTGAATTTACTAGTTGTTTTGTAGTCAAATACAAGAGAAAATAAGGTTAAAAAAAGTTAAAGTATTATTGTAGTTTTGTGAAGTAATGATATTTAATTAGTTTAGTTCGTAAAGATTATTATGTAAAGGTTATATATTTAAATAGAATTCGTGAAAGAAAATATAGAAATTGAAAAATTAAAATTAGCTGAATTACTTTTAAATAAAGTAAATTTAATAGTTATATCCTATACAGAAAATAGTGGCATTAACTATGTTTCTCCCGCAACAGAAAATATTATAGGTTTTAAAACTGATGACTTATTAGGAAAGCGCTGGTGGGATTTGACTTTTTTTTCAAAAGAAGAAAGTGAACAATTTAGAAATAAAACTATTGATTTAATAGCGGGAAAAATTAAATTAGACCCTAGGCCTTATGAAAGAAAATTAAAATGTAAAGATGGCAGTGCTAAGTGGATTGAATGGAGAGATTCAATAGGAGAGGGTAATACTTTTGTGTCTGTTGGAGTTAATATTGATGATTGGAAAAAAACGGAKCWGGAAAAAACACWAACCGATACCATTATAAAGAACATGGAATCCATGGTAGTGGTGAGTAATATTGAAGGTGATTTACTCTTTGCTTCTCCTTCTGTTGAAGTAATGTTAGGGTAWAAAGCTGAAGAAATATTGGGTGATAAATGGTGGGATGTGACTTTTGAAAATCCTTACGAAGCAATTAAAGTTAAAAATGCCATTAAGAAATTTGTTTTATTTAATGAAAGCGATTATATAGATATTTCTAAAAGAAAAATTAAAACAAAAGCAGGAAATTATAAATGGATTGAGTGGCAAGTTTCAAAAGGCATGAATGGCACCTATATCTCTGTTGGTAGAGATATTACTAAGAGAATTTTAGGTGAAGTCGAATTAAAAAAAGCAAAGGATTTTGCTGAACAATCATTAAAAGTTAAAAGTGAATTTTTAGCAAATATGAGTCACGAAATAAGGACTCCTCTAAACTCAATTATTGGTTTCACAGATTTATTGTTAGAAACTAAAATAACTTCAGAACAACAGTTGCATTTGGAAACGATGAAAAATTCTGGAGAAATTTTACTTTCATTAATTAACAATGTACTTGACCTTTCAAAATTGGATTCTGATAAATTTGTAATTGAAGAGGTTTCATTTAACTTACATAAAAATCTAAACGAGGTTGTTAGATTAATGAAAATTAAGGCTGACGAAAAAAATATTTCTTTAGAATTAATTATAGACCCGAGCACACCTAAACAGGTTATTGGAGATTCCAATAGAATAGGACAAATTTTACTTAACTTAATTGGAAATGCAGTTAAATTCACAAATGAAGGATCAGTAACCGTTTTTGTGAAAAAACTTAGTGAAAAAAGTGACATTGCTAAGGTGACATTTAAAATAAAAGATACGGGTATTGGGATAGTTTCAAATAAAATAAATACGGTGTTTGGAGCTTTTTCACAAGCAAAGAGTGATACCTCTAGAATTTACGGAGGTACGGGTCTTGGTTTGACAATCGTAAAAAAATTAATTAATTTGCTGAAAGGTGAGATAAAAGTAGAAAGTAAATTTGGAGAAGGAAGTGTTTTTGAAATAACCTTACCTTTAAAAAAATCAGAAGAGGTTAGTTTTGAAGAAACAAAAGAAAATAATTTAATAGATCAGCCACTTGATTTAACTATTTTATTAGTTGACGACAATAAAACAAATCAATTATTAGGAAAAACACGGTTAGAACGATGGCAATGTAAAGTAGATCTTGCAAGCAATGGAATTGAAGGTGTTAAAAAGGCACAGCAAAAATTATACGATGTTATTTTGATGGATATTCAAATGCCAATAATGGATGGTTATGAGGCAACTAAAATTATTAAGAATGATATATCTGCGGCAGTTTCGAAAATTCCTATAATTGCTATGTCGGCATATACATCAGCATCAGATGTTGAAAGAGCTTTAAGTGCAGGAATGGATGATTATGTTTTTAAACCATTTAAGCCAAAAGAACTTTATAAAGTATTAGAAAAGTTTGGAAAATTAAACAAAGCGTCTAATTCAACAGAAGTTGATAATTTTACAGCGAATGCTGAAAAAACAGGAACTGAAAAGTATACTGATCTTAAATTTATTAGAGAAGAGACATTTAATGAAAGTTCATTATTAGTATTGTTAATAAATTCGTTTCTTACCGAAATTGATGAGTTTCTGGAAGTAGTGAATAAAGAAATGAAAAATAAAAATTGGATCCTATTGCATAAGGCAGTACATAAAATAAAACCAAGCGTTAGTATGTTTGAAATTTCAAAGCTAGAACCAATAATTCAAATATTGGAAAATAATTTTAGAGAAGAGAAGCAATTAGAAGCTGCTGAGGAGCGTATTAATTCTTGTATAGAAATATTTAAACTTGTAAAAGTCGAATTGTTGACCGAATTAAAATCATTAGAAAATGAATGATAAAAAAAAGATAGTTTTGGCTGAAGATAATTCAACACTTTCATTGCTGCTTAAGTTCAGATTGGAAAAAGAAGGATATGAAATTTTAATTGCAGCAGATGGAAAAGAAGCAATTGAAAAGATAGAGCAACACAATCCAGATCTAATTTTAACTGATATAATGATGCCTTTTGTTAGTGGGTTAGAGGTAATTAGTTACGTAAGAAACGAATTAAAAATTCAGACTCCTATCATTGTTTTTTCAGCTGCGGGTCAGGAAGAAATGGTTCTTAAAGCTTTTAATTTAGGAGCTAATGATTTTATGGGAAAACCATTTAGCCCTAACGAATTGGTAATTCGTATTAAAAGGATATTAGGTTAAGGTTATAATGTAACCGCAAAATGAATAAATTTCAAGTTTTTTTTAATTATTTTGATAGAGAGCCAATCATAATTCAATTAGTTTGGATGTTGAGTTGTTTGTTGTTTGTGGCAATTATAGTCCTAATAATTTATATTAAATTTTTAAGAAAACATTTAAGGGATAAAGAAGAGTTAATAGCAAAATTTTCAGAAAAAAATGAACTATTATTGATAACATACTTATATGCTGAAAATGAAGAAGGAGGTGTAAGTTCAGAACAACAGATTGTTATTAATAAATTGAAGAGAGGTATAGCTAATAAATTTAAAAGAGAAATTATAGTTTCATCCTTGTTAAAGTTAAGAAATGAAATATCTGGAGAAATGGCAGAAGCTATTCAAGATCTTTATGCTCAGATAACCCTAAAAAACTTTGCTTTAGCTAAATTAAAGAATAAAAAATGGGATCGTATAGCTGCAGGAATTAGAGAACTCACGTTGTTTCATGTAAAAGATGCCCATGATGAAGTAATAAAGCATGTAAGCCATCCAAAAAAAGAAGTTCGTAAAGAAGTGCAACTATATTTAGTAAGCTTATTTAATTTTGATGGGCTTATTTTCTTAAACGATTTAAAAACACCGCTTTCAGAATGGGACCAAATACAGTTCTTAGGAGAATTACAGAAAATTGAAAATCAGCAAATTCCAGATATTTCTTTATGGCTAAAATCAACTAACGATTATGTTGTTATTTTCGCTTTAAAACTTGCTAAAATTTACAATCAATTTGAAATGAAAGACGTTCTTATTGAATTGTTATCTCATAAAAGTGAAAAAGTAAGAAGTGAGTTATTCTTAGTATTAAGTCACTTATATATTGTTGAAGCAAAAGATATTTTAAAAAATAACTTTTCTGAAAGAGATAAAGAAGATCAACTAGCATTTTTCGAATTATTAGATAACTTAGCTGATAATAATGATGAAGACTTTATTGTTGAACATACACATCATGAAAATTTTGAAATTAAATTATTGGCATTGAAAATTTTAAAAAATCTCAATATTGATAAATTTAGAAGTTTTGATTTAATACCACCAGAGTCAGAATTTGTAAAAATAATTAAATTTCTTGAAAATAATTAAGCATGGATACTAGTACAGTTGATATAATATTACTCATATTTCATTATTTATTTTTCATCTATACTTTTGCAGCAATATCTTCATATATCATATTAGCAATAGTTTCATTAGTTGAAACTAAAGAATACAAGAAAAAAAATAAATTTGTTAATTATAAAGAAATTTTATCTTCAAGTATTTCACCCTCTATTTCAATAATAGCTCCAGCATATAACGAAAGTTTAAATATTGTTGAAAATGTGCGATCATTATTATCTAACCATTATGCAAATTATGATGTTATAATTGTAAATGATGGAAGTGCAGATGATAGTTTAAAAAAATTGATTGAAGTATATAACTTAGAAAAAGTAAATTTCCTAATTAATGAGCAAGTTAAAACTAAGCCATTGAGAGATGGAATTTATAAATCAACAAATCCAGCATTTGAAAAGTTAATTGTTGTTGATAAAGAAAATGGAGGGAAGGCAGATGCTTTAAACATGGGCTTAAACATAAGTAAAAGCCAATATGTTGCGTGTATAGATGTTGATTGTTTATTACTTGAAGACGCTCTTCAAAAAATGATTAAACCATTTTTAGAATTAACAGAAGTTAAGGTAATAGCAACAGGAGGTGTTATCAGAATTGCAAATGCTTGTACCATTAAAGATGGCAAATTAATAGATGTAGACATGCCTAAGTCTTTGCTTGAAAGAGCACAAATTCTCGAATACATAAGATCGTTTTTATTAGGTAGAATGGCATGGAGCAGATTGAATGGTTTATTGGTAATATCAGGAGCGTTTGGTATGTTTGATAAAAAAATTGCAATAGCTATTGGGGGTTACGATACAAATACTGTTGGAGAAGATATGGAAATTATTGTGAGAATGAGAAGGTATATGGAAGARGAAAAAAGRAAATATAGAGTAGCATATATTCCAGATCCTTTGTGTTGGACCGAGGCTCCTGATAATCATAAAATATTTATTTCGCAAAGAAATAGATGGACAAGAGGAACGATTGAGGTACTTAGAATACATCGAAAGATTGGATTCAATCCAAAATATAGATATTTAGGACTTGTTAGTTTCCCCTTTTGGTTTATTTTTGAAAGAATGGCTCCAATAATTGAAACTGTTGGACTTATTTATTTTTGTATTCTAATTGTATTGAGTGCTTTGAGATGGGATTACGCATTAGCTTTTTTTCTTCTTGCATATTTATTCACAGTAGTGTTCTCTTTAGTTGCTATTATTTCTGAAGAAAATACGTATCATCAGTATAAAAAGAAAGGAACGGGTTTTAAATTAATAATAACAAGTTTTTTTGAACCGTTTATTTTTCACCCATTAGTACTATATGCAGCTATAAGAGGTAATTTAGATTATTATTTTAACAAAAATAAAAAATGGGGAGAAATGAAAAGAAAAGGGTTAACAAAAAAATAAAAAAGGAACAGTTTAATAAGTAAAATATAACTAACATGAAATTTAAATTACCTCCTGAAAAGAGTTATATATATTTAACCATTGCATTAATATGTACGTTTTGGATAATAACGTTATTTGAGCTCTATATGACAGGTTTTAACGGTATTAAAATTCAAGATTTAGGGATTAAATTATTGCATAAGTTTATTAACGATTTTTGGTTTGTAATAATCTTTGCATTGTTACTTTCACCTATCTATTTGTTGTTTTCTTTTATTTCCAAAAAAATTGGAAAAGTAGTATTTACATTAATTTTTGCTCTTGCCGTAATTGTACAGTTTGGTTTGGTAAAATATAGTTTAACAACCTTGTTAAATTTGGGAGCCGATCTTTTAGGGTATTCATATGAAGATATTTATATTACTGTAAGTTCATCTGAATCAATGTCATTTGTATATTTTTTACCTTTTATTATTATACTTATCATTTTTTTGAGTTTTTATTATATTTTTAATAAACATACTTCTAACAGAAAAATACTTGGGGTTTCAATAATTTTAATACTTCTTTTTGGTAGCTTGAAAGTAGCCCTTCCAGATGTGTCAGAATCAGATTACCAAAATAAAATGTATTTTTTTGCATCGGATATTTTGAGRTTTCAAAAAGAAAGAAATGCAGTTAGTACTTCAAGTTTATTTAATAGAAACGATTATCCTTTATTAAAACCTTTTAAAGAAACAGAAGACGTACTTGCGCCTTTTTTTGAAATTCAAGAAGCAAAACCTAATATTGTAATATTGATTGTTGAAGGATTGGGAAGTGAGTTTGTTGGCGGAAAAACATATAGTGGTTTTACTCCATACTTAGATTCATTAATATCAAAATCGTTGTATTGGGAAAATTTTGTAAGTACTACTGGTAGAACATTTGGAGTTTTACCATCGTTGTTAAGTTCTTTACCTTTTGGTGAAACAGGGTTTTTAGAACTGCCAAAAACACCATCACATATTTCATTAATAAGTGTGTTAAAAGCAAATGGTTATACAACATCTTATTATTCAGGTGACCAATCAAGTTTTGATAAAAAAATAAATTTTTTGGAGTATAATGGAATCGACCATATAATTGATGAAAATAAATTTGGGACAGAATATATTAAAACAGAAAGCAATTCAGGTGGTTTTTCTTGGGGATATCCAGATGCTGAGATATTTAAAAAAACATTGGCTTCATTGGATACTAAAAAGCAACCGAGATTAGATATTATAATGACTCTTACAAACCACGAACCATTTAGCTTTCCTGATAAAGAACTATATGAAGCAAAAGTTGATAGTATATTGAATTCTAATCAAAAATTTGATATTTCAAAGGAGGAAATTATCGAAAATAAAGATATTTATACTAGTTTATATTACACGGACAATTCGATTAAAGATTTTATGCTTGCGTATGCAAAAAGAGAAGAATATAAAAACACTATTTTTATTATTACAGGTGATCATAGATTAATACCTATAACACAAAAAGACAAGTTGTGCAGATTTCATGTACCCTTATATATTTTTAGTCCAATGCTAACAAGAACTGAAAAATTTAAATCAATTTCATCGCATTGGGATGTGGCTCCAAGTTTACTTACTTTTTTAATGAATAATTATGAATTTAATAAACTAGAAGAAACAACTTGGATGAGTCAAGGATTAGATACTGCTAGGTATTTCAGAAATATTCATCAAATTCCAATGATGAGGTATAAAGGAAGTATCAACGATTTTATTTATAAGGATTATTTATATTCTGGCGGTGAATTGTATAAAATAAATGAACGTTTTGGAACGCATAAAATTATAGATGAAAATATTTTAAAAATAATATCCGATTCGCTTCAAGAGTTTAAAAAAACAAACGCATATGTAACACAAAGAAATAAAATATTTCCAGATTCTCTTAATATATATATCAAACCAAGTATTGAATTTTCACCTGATGAACTTGCTATAATCAAAGAATTAACAAATGGTTTAAGCTTTGATCAAATATTTATTGTTGCTAGAGATAAAGCCTTTAATAAAGAGCGTGAAAAAGCGAGATTGCTTTGTGATTATATTTTAAATGAACTTCCAAATCATGCAGATGCCAGAACATTAAAAGGGAGAACATTAGCTTGGGATGGWRAWTATAWAAAAGCWGAAGAAGAAYTTTTAAATGTTATTAARAGAWCTCCRTWTTACAATGATAGYTATATAGCTTTATTAGATTTATAYTGGTGGTCWGATCAGGATGMWAAGTCWATKKNAATTRKTKAGAAARSYAYTKARAAWWRAMNTAGAKAATYCTGAKATTRGKTTTAAAMTRGCARAAGCTTWTCRAAGAATGAATRAYTTWGAKARCGCAAMWAAAWTRATTGATAGTATWYTWWWAATWYATMCARAKAATGAAAARTATAWWAYATTTAAACAATCTTTARAATAGRATGATTAAAAAACTAAAAACATCWTTTGCTTTTACYAAAAATATATTWGTTACAGGTGCTGTGACAGAAACTAGCAAAAAATCTAGCATTGAAATATGTAAATATATTCCCAAAGGAAATAACAAAGTAATTGTTGAATTTGGCATAGGACATGGAAATATTACAAGAGAAATATTAAAGAATATGTCTCCAAACTCAAAATTATATGCTTTTGAAGTGAAAAAAAGTTTTTGTGATCACGTACAAAAAAACATTAATGACGATAGATTAATTATCATTAATGATGGAGCAGAAAACATTAAAGCCCATGTAAAAGAGAATGTTAATGCTATTATTGGATCTATCCCGTTTTCATTTTTTTCAAAAGAAAAGAGTCTTGAAATTATTCAATCGGCTTATAATAAGCTAGTAAAAAACGGATATTATAGCCAAGTTTTATATACAAAGTTTAATTTTAAAAAATTTCAACAGGTATTTGAAAAATGTGAAATTATAAAGATAAAAAACACACCCACAGAATTTGTATACCATTGTAAAAAAGAAATTAAATAATTTTAATAGCTTAGTATTTTTATAGCTAAGTTCTTTTTTAACTTTTTTCAAAATAACTAATGAATAAAAGAACCTCATAATGATCCAATCAAAATCAAACTTAATAGTAACAATTATTCTTATTTCTTTAACAGTATTTCAATCTTTTGGACAACAAAAAACCTTTACTGGAAATCCTGATACAGCATTTGAAAAAGCACGAGAGTTAGCCTTTAACAAACAACGTAAACAAGCACAAGATTCATTATTATTTATTTTAACAAAATACCCTGATTATCTGGATATTCGATCTTTTTTAGCAAGTACATATGCTTGGGATGGCAACTACAAAAAAGCAAGAAAGGAATTTTCATATGTCTTAAAAAAGGATTCAAACAGAAAAACAGATTGGATTGCAGCTATAAATAACGAGTTATGGTCTGAAAGTCCTTTTGCGGCATTAGATATGGCTAACAATGCACTAAAACATTTTCCAAAAGATCTGGATATTCTTTATTTAAGAGCAAAAGCTGAAGAATATTCTAACAATCCAGAAGAAGCTTTACTCACTTTACAATCTATTTTAAAGAAAAATTCTAATGACCAAAAAGCATTAGATTATAAACTAAAATTAATAAATACATTAAGTTATAACTCTATTGGCTCAAGTTCATCGGTTGATTTGTATTCATCAGTATTTGATCCTATGCAGTACCACACTTTAAAATATAAACGTCAAACAAAATATGGGAGTATTATTTCAAAAATTAATTTTAATAGACGATTTCAAGAAAATGGATTTCAATTTGAAGTAGATATGTATCCTAAAATTGTTAAAGGGTTATATGCTTATTTGAATTTTGGTATGGCTGATACGTTCCTATACCCAGATATTAGGTACGGTGCTGAATTGTTCAAATCTTTACCAAAAAGTCTTGAAATTTCAGTTGGTTTCAGAGCCTTAAAATACAGCAGTACTACTAATATTTATACAGGTTCTTTAGGATGGTATATAGGGAACGCTTATTGGTCATTTCGGACATATATTACTCCAGGAGATGCAGGCTCTAGTAAGTCAGGAACTTTAAATTATCGAAAATATAGAAGTGATGCTGATAATTATTTTAGCATTTCTGTAGGTACTGGGTTTTCACCTTTAATTAATCAGTTTGATTTTGGTGGTAATGAAGAATCTATTATAAAATTGAAGTCTCAAAAATTTAATATGGGGTATTACTTTACTTCCTCAAATAAACAGAATTTGTGGGGAACTACTTTTGGGATTGCACATCAAGAAATTAGTTTTGATCTAGGTAATTATTTTTGGATTTATTCAATGGGTTTTACCTATGAAGTGAAATTTAGATAAAAATCTAGAAGATTAATTTTACAAAATGACTACAGAAATCGAACGTAAATTTTTGGTAAAAGATGAGTTTAAGAAATTTACCACAAAAAACTATAAAATAGCTCAAGGATTTTTATCGACTGTTCCTGAGCGTAYAGTTCGTATTAGAATAAGAGACAATAAAGGGTTTATTACTGTAAAAGGGCTTAGCAATAAATCGGGAACAACACGTTTTGAATGGGAGAAAGAAATTTCTAAAGATGAAGCGCAAAAATTGTTGGCACTTTGTGAACCTACAATTATTGAAAAAATCAGATATATTATTCCAACAGCGCATGACCTATATTTTGAGGTAGATGAATTTTTAGGTAAAAATAGCGGTTTAGTAATTGCTGAAATTGAATTACCATCTGAAGATTTTCAATTTAAGAAGCCAAATTGGTTAGGAAAGGAAGTGACAGGTGTGGTAAAATATTACAATTCAATGTTAGCGAAAACCCCATTTAACACATGGTAATTAAATAGTGTATCTATCTGGTAAATTGGAAAAAAGAAAAGGATATATTCAATACTTTTTTTGAGAATTATCCAATTGATATGTCCTGTAAGTAAAAAATAAACTTTAATCCATAATTGGCAATGAAAAACAACTGTTAAAATTAAAGAATGAAAAAAAGATTAAAACTATTAGATCGTTTCTTAACGCTGTGGATATTTTTAGCAATGGCYRTWGGTGTTGGGTTGGGATATGCATTTCCTCAAATRGCAACAATTACCGASTCGTTWTCTGTTGGWACTACAAATATTCCRTTRGCAATWGGRCTWATATTAATGATGTAYCCWCCAYTKGCYAAAGTTGATTATGGTTTAATTCCWTCGGTTTTAAAAGACACAAAATTAATGTCGATGTCACTATTTTTAAATTGGATAGTGGGTCCAATATTAATGTTTGTGCTGGCAGTGATTTTTTTAAGAGATGAACCAGGTTATATGTCAGGTTTAATACTTATTGGTTTGGCTCGTTGTATTGCAATGGTAATAGTTTGGAATGATTTGGCTGGTGCAAGTAGAGAGTACGGAGCAACCTTGGTCGCATTAAATAGCGTGTTTCAAATTTTTACGTATAGTTTCTATGCCTGGTTGTTTATAACAGTTTTACCTAATTATTTGGGATTAGAGGGCTTTAATGTAAATATATCAGTTTATGAAGTAGCTAAAAGTGTTTTTATTTATTTAGGAATTCCTTTTATTGCTGGTTTTTTAAGTAGAAAGTATTTAGTAAAGTACAAAGGGATAACATGGTATAACCATAAATTTATCCCATTTATTTCACCAATAACATTAATTGCATTGCTAGCAACAATTATATTAATGTTTAGTTTAAAAGGAGATATGATTGTTGAAATTCCTTTTGATGTTTTGAAAATAGCTGTGCCTTTAATAATTTATTTTATCCTCATGTTTTTCGTTAGTTTTTTCACAGGAAAAGCAATGAATATCGATTATAAAAGAAATGCAGCAGTTGCTTTTACAGCAACAGGTAATAATTTTGAATTAGCCATTGCAGTAGCTATTGCTGTTTTCGGATTAAATTCTCAACAAGCTTTTACAGGAGTCATTGGCCCCTTAGTAGAAGTTCCAGTACTAATTGCATTAGTAAATGTATCTTTGTATTTAAAGAAGAAATATTATAACTAATGAATATTCTTATTTTATGTACTGGGAACTCTTGTCGAAGTCAAATGGCTGAGGGCTTTTTAAAATCAATGGATGCAACATTAAACGTTTATTCTGCTGGAACRAAACCTGCTTTTGAAGTTCATCCAATAGCCATTAAAGTAATGAAAGAGGTGGACATTGATTTGTCAGAAAGTAAACCGGAGTCTGTATCCAAATTTTTAAATGATGAATTTGATTTTGTAATTACAGTTTGTGATGATGCTAAAGAAAGTTGCCCTCAATTTATTGGAAAGGTAAAACATAGAATTCATATTGGTTTTGATGACCCCGCAGATACCACAGGAACCATAGATGAAATTTTAAGGGAGTTCAGAAGAATTAGAGATGAAATTAAAAAAGATTTCTTTGAGTTTTATAAAGGGAATATTACGTGAGATACAAGATAAAACAGTTGCTTAATTACAACATCCAAGTACTAAATTCTTAAGATAAATTTTATTTTTAGCAGGGGTTCTGTGTGTTTAAATTTTTATTCAATTAATCCATAATAACAATGAGTGATAAAAAGAAATTAATTATTGCATTTATAGTTTTCATAGTGACATTCTTGGTTTTTAGAGAACTTTTCTCCAATTGGGAAGATTTTAAAGCTGGATTATTTGGAAACTAAAAAATAAAAAAGCCCTAATTAGATTAGGACTTTTTGGTTTATGTTAAATAGTAGGAGTATTAAACTTCCTTTAATTCATTTATAAATTTCAATAAATCATCAATTTCAACATGATCCATCATAATCACTTTATACCAATGATTATCACCCTCATGTGTTTCAGGAACCAAGCCATATTTTTGGGCGATATTTTCAGGGACATATTGAGATTTTAAGGTTACAATATTCATGTAAGGATCTCTAAAATATTCAATATCCAGTCTGTTCAATTGATTGCAAAACCACTCCGTACGTAATAATAAGGTGTTAATTTTTTCAAACCAACCATAATACCCATAACTAAATAAAATCATCCAAACAGCAATAGCATTAGCACCAGAACGACTACCTACCATCGTTAAATCCATTCCATCTACATATTGCGCTTCTTTGGTAAGTACATTTTCAATTAAGCCTTTTCTACATAAAAACACTCCAGTTCCGTAAGGTGCTTGTAACATTTTATGTGCATCAATTGTTATAGAAGATACATGTGGGTTTTCAAAATTAATTGTGGATTTTCTGTTTGAAATAGGGTAAATAAACCCGCCAAATGCTCCGTCAACATGTATTTTATACTCAACATAGTGTTTTGATAATATTTCAGCGTAAGCATCAGGATTATCAACTGATCCAAACATGGTAGTTGCCATATTTGAAATGACCATAAAGTATTTTTTTCCTTCTGAAATTAAACTTTTAATGATAGTGTCTAACTCTTCAGCAATAATTTCTCTAGAATTAAATTCCACAGGAATACTAACGGCATCAACACTTAATAAATTAGATCCTTTATGAACTGAGTAATGAGTATCTTCTGAAGATAAAATCACCATTTCATCTAAAGTTGCATTGAAATTCTTTTTAAAAAGGTTTCTATAGATCCATAATGCTTGAATATTCGCTTCTGTTCCACCAGTAGCAATATAACCGTCGTATTCGTTTTCTTTTGCTTTAAAAATATCAACAGCTAATACTTTTATCACTTCTTTTTCCAATTCTTGAGAACCTTTAAAAGCCGGTTCAGATTTTCCTGTAGTATGACAACCAATATTGTTAGGGTTGGCAATATAGGATTTCAACAAAGGGGAATGATTTAAAAAGGCTCCACTAGTATTAAATACATTTTCATCTAACTTTGAAACGGGATATCCTAAATACTTACTATTTTGAAAATCTACAGTAGAAGCTAAAGCTTCATCAATTCGTTTAATTAATTTATCTTTTGAATATTTTTTCCAATACTTCATGAATCAATATTTTTATACGTTGCTAAAAATCTTTTCTCAGAAATGAGTTTTTACATTTTTCGCAAAATTACGTTTTTTTTATGAGTTTTAGTTCTTTGCATGCAATCTCAAAAATGAACGAGTAGATTCAATAAAAAAGAGTAATTTTAATTTTTAAAGCACTTACTTTTTGGAATTAGAAATTCAAATAAAAACCTTACCATCCCAACCTGGAATTTATCAGTATTACGATAAAAATGGGAAAATTTTATATATAGGAAAAGCAAAAAATTTAAAGAAAAGAGTTGCTTCATATTTCACTAAAAACCATGAGTATGGAAAAACAAAAATATTGGTTAAGAAAATAGCCAATATTAAGCACATTGTTGTAGATACTGAAACCGATGCATTATTATTAGAGAATAATTTAATTAAAAAATATCAGCCACGTTACAATGTACTATTGAAAGACGACAAAACCTATCCTTGGATTTGTCTAAAAAAAGAACGATTTTCTCGAGTATTTTTAACTCGAAATGTTGTTAAAGATGGATCAGAATATTTTGGCCCTTATACTTCTGTAAGGGCGGCTAAAGCGTTGTTAGATTTAATTAAAGAATTGTATTTATTGCGAAGTTGTAATTATGATTTAAGTATTAAAAACATAGATAATCAGAAATACAAGGTGTGTTTAGATTATCATATTGGGAATTGTAAAGGCCCTTGTGAGGGGTTGCAAAACGAAATTAATTACAGTGAAGATATTAATGCTATTAGAAATATTATTAAAGGTAATTTTAAAGAATCATTAAAATTATTTCAYGAATTAATGATGCGTTTAGCWGCTAAMACTGAGTTTGAAGAAGCGCAAAAGATTAAAGAAAAAATAGCWTTACTTGAAAATTATCAAGCAAAGTCAACGGTAGTTAANCCCTTNAATTACCAATGTTGATGTTTTTTCAATTATTTCTGATGAAAGTTATAGTTATATAAAYTTTTTTAARATTAGYAATGGTGCAATAATTCAATCHCAYACTACTGARATTAAGAAAAAATTAGATGAAAGCGATAAAGAATTATTAGAAYTGRCAATWGTTGAAATTAGRCAGCGATTTAATTCTCAATCTAAAGAAATTTATGTTCCGTTTGAAGTRGMGTTAGGTGAAACYVTAAAAGTDACAGTTCCTAAGCTCGGCGATAAAAAACGAATTGTTGATTTAAGCCTGAGAAATGCAAAGTATCACCGACAAGAGCGATTTAAACAACTAAAAATTGTGGATCCAGATAGGCATGTAAATAGAATCATGGCTCAAATGAAAAAGGATTTAAGATTGTCTGTTGAACCAAGACATATTGAATGTTTTGACAATTCTAATATTCAGGGTACAAACCCAGTTGCAGCTTGTGTGGTTTTTAAAAATGGAAAGCCAAGCAAAAAAGATTATAGACATTTTAATATTAAAACAGTTGAAGGTCCAGATGATTTTGCTTCAATGGAAGAAGTTGTTTTTAGACGYTATAAACGATTACAAGATGAAGGTCAAGAATTGCCGCAACTCATTGTTGTTGATGGAGGAAAAGGACAATTATCGGCTTCTTTAAAAAGTTTAGATGTATTGGGCTTAAGAAATAAAATTGCAATAATTGGAATTGCGAAACGGTTAGAAGAAATTTATTACCCCAATGATGCTGTTCCAATGTATTTAGATAAAACATCTGAGAGTTTAAAAATTATTCAACAATTAAGAAATGAAGCACATAGATTTGGAATCACACATCATAGAAATAAAAGAAGTAAAAGTGCCTTAACAAATGAGTTGGAACAAATTTCAGGTATTGGTAAGCAAACTGTTGTATCTTTATTGAAACACTTTAAGTCAGTTAAAAGAGTTTCGGAAGCTTCATTTGAAGCTGTTGCAAATKTAATTGGTAAAAGTAAGGCCACAAAAATTAGTAATTATTATCAAAAWAARTAATGRTGAAAAAGATACTKCTAATARCTTTTATWTTTTCAGTAAGCRTTGTSTTTRCGCAARAARYTGTTGAAAAAAAAGATATAAAAGTNGGGCTTNGTWYTWAGYGGAGGYGGMGCMAAAGGATTGGCACATGTTGCHGCGATAAAGGTATTGGAAGAAGCAGGRGTTCGTGTAGATTATATCACAGGAACAAGTATGGGYGCCATAGTTGGRGCCTTATATGCTTCAGGCTACAACGGAAATCAGTTAGATTCTATARTCAGGTCAATTGATTATGATAATTTAATGACTGATAACGTGCCTCGTAAATCAAAACCATTCTACGAAAAAGAAAGCGGGGAGAAATACGCACTTACATTTCCTATAAAAAATAAAAAGGTTGGGATTCCAATTGCTTTGGCAGAAGGSCAAAACATCTTAAATATTTTAACAAGGCTAACTCAACACGTAAATAATATTTCTGATTTTAGCAAATTGCCTATTCCTTTCGCTTGCATAGCTACAAATTTAGAAACGGGAGAACAAGTAGTTTTAAATAAGGGGTTTTTRCCAGAAGCAATCAAGGCAAGCGGATCGTTTCCTACGCTGTTGGCYCCAGTAGTTATTGATGGTAAGTTGTTATCTGACGGAGGTATTGTAAATAATTTCCCTGTAAATGAAGTGATAGAGATGGGCGCTGACATTGTGATTGGTGTAGATATACAAAGTGGTTTAGAGGCTAAAGATAATTTAGATTCAGCGGTCAAAATATTAAACCAAATAGTTGGCTTTCAAATGTATAAAACACTGCAATCAAAATATAAAAATGTTGATGTTTTGATCAAGCCTAATATGGATAAATTTAATGTGGTTTCTTTTGATAAAATGAATGAAATAATGAAGGTAGGAGATATGGCTGCTCGTGATAAATTAAGAGAATTAAAAGACATTGCAAAAAGTCAAATTAAAAAGGAATCTAAGCAAATAAATACGAAGTTAATTCAAAAATTCCATATTGAAAAAATTGAGATAGATGGAAATAACCACTATACAAGAGCTTATATCTTAGGAAAGCTGAACATAAAGAAGAGAGATACAACAAGTTATAAACAGCTAATAGAGAGCGTTAATAATTTAACTGCTACGGGTAATTTTGAGAATGTACAATTTAGAATTGTAGATGAAAAAGGGGGGAGTATTGTTAAATTTAAAGTTAAAGAACATRAGATTTCAAGTTTTTTAAAGTTAGGAYTGCATTATGACGATTTTTATAAAACAGGGATCTTATTAAATATTACATTAAAACATGTGCTATTTAGAAATGATATAATTTCAGCTGATTTTATTTTAGGTGATAATATTCGCTATAATTTTAATTATTTTATTGATAATGGATTTTATTGGAGTTTTGGTGTAAAATCTAGATTTAATAGTTTTAATGCAAATTTTAAATTTGATGATGCTAACATAAATAAAATTAATGTAGTATATGAAGATTTTACAAATCAACTTTATTTYCAAACAGTGTTTAATAGAAAATTTGCKGTTGGAATGGGTATTGAACACAAAGGGGTWAAAGCKTATACMGAAACSATATCATCTCTTGAAGSTAATTTGGTAACYAGTGACAAAAAAAGGGGATACTTTGATAAGTCWGACTATTTTAATGTGATGGCYTATTTAAAAATTGATACYTAYGATAAAAAATATTTTCAAAAGRAAGGATTTTWTTTAGATATAGATTATAGATGGTAYTTAGCTTCATCARACTATCAAAGTGATTTTTTATTAGAWCATATTGATTTTGCRTCTTTTTCRCAATTAAAAGGAAAAATAGGATTAGCAYATACRTTTTTTAGTAAACTAACTACYCATTTTATTTCTGAAGCAGGTATWACWATWGGTGAAAATAGCAATAGGGTTTTAGATTATAATGTGGGAGGTTATGGCGAAAATTATATCAATAATTTTATACCATTTAACGGTTATGATTTTGCAGAACTTACTGCCAATTCATTTTTAAAATCTACATTAACTCTGAGGTATGAGTTTTTACCAAAAAATTATTTTTCGGCTACTGCAAATTATGCGAGGGTTGAAAAGGATTTATTTAATGAAGGTAGAATTTTTGACAATACAAAGTCTGGTTATGCTGTTGGGTATGGTTTAGATACTTTTTTGGGACCCGTTGAAATTAATTATTCTTGGTCACCAGATCATCAAGAAAATTATTGGTATTTTAATGTTGGGTTTTGGTTTTNNAAAAAAAGCCCTGCAAAAAAWTGCAGGACTTTTAGATATTGTAAATGCCTTATTTAATTAGTTCACCTTTATCATTGGTGAAATCAAATCTTAAATATTGGTAAGCATCTCTAGGTAAAATTTTAATCCACTTTTTATATTTTGTAAACCATCGTAGCTGAATTGATGGAAATCCTTTTTGTAAATAAGCTGTAATAAAAGGATGTGCATTCAACATAATCTTTTCATGATCTTTTAAAACAATTAACTTTTCAAGTTCTGCATTAATTGTATCTAACAATACAATTGGAGCTTCGACTTCACCTGACCCACTTGGATTTGGTTCTTGAGTTTTTATAACTAACTCAGGCCGTACCCGTTGTCTAGTGATTTGAATTAAACCAAATTTACTTGGAGGTAATATTTTGTGTTTGGTTCTATCAAATGCCATTTCAGCTTTTAAATGATCATATAATTTTTGTCTATGTTCAGCTGTGTGCATATCAATAAAATCAACAACGATAATTCCTCCCATATCTCGTAATTGCAATTGTCTGGCAATTTCAGACGCAGCTATTAAATTTACTTCAAGTGCCGTTTCAGCTTGTGATGTAGCTTTGTTTGAGCGATTACCGCTATTTACATCAATTACATGAAGTGCCTCAGTATGTTCAATAACTAAATATGCTCCTTTACTCATTGAAACTGTACGTCCAAAAGATGTTTTTATTTGACGTTCAATACCAAATTTTTCGAAAATTGGAACCTTTGAATCATATAAACTTACAATAGACTCTTTTTTAGGAGCAATTTCTTGTAAATATTCTTTAACTTCTAAATATAGAATTTCATCATTTGTTACAATTTTCGTAAAAGAATCATTAAAGAGATCTCTTAAAATTGAAGAGACTCTGTTTAATTCACTTAATACTTTTATAGGTGTTTGTTGTGATTTTACGGTTCTAATTTTTTTGCACATCACCACCCAACGCTCTAATGAGTTTTGTATATCCTTATCAAGTTCTGCAACTTTTTTATTTTCTGCTACAGTTCTAATAATTACCCCAAAACCTTTAGGCTTAATACTTTTAACTAGTCTTTTTAAACGTTCTTTTTCTTCTATATCGGTAATTTTTTGTGAGACCGATACTCTTTCAGAAAAAGGAACTAAAACCATATATCTACCAGCAATAGATATTTCAGAACTTATACGCGGTCCTTTAGTAGAAATTGGTTCTTTTACAATTTGTACCAATGAATTTTGACCAGTTTTTAWTACGTCAACTATACTTCCGTGTTTGTCTATTTCCTTTTCTAGTTGAAAATTCTTTAAAGTGTAATCTTTAATTTTACCTGTGCTAATACCTTTTATAAACTTGTTTAATGATAATAACTTTGCGCCTAAATCATGGTAATGTAAAAAGCCGTCTTTTTCGTAACCAACGTTAACAAATGAGGCGTTTAAACCAGATAAAACTTTACCAATTTTAGCTAAAAAAATATCTCCGACGGAGAATTTATTACCGTTTGTTTCTTTGTTTAGGGCTGTTAATTTACCATCTTTTAATAAGGCAAAATCAATATCAGAGGAGTTTGATCTAATAATTAATTCTGTTTTCACTCTGAATTGTTTTTATGTTCAAGCATCTAACTTGAACTATTTATAATTAGTTTTTACAGGATTTATACCCAACAATATTTACAAATTAATGTAAATATCTATTTCAATGAACTTTAAAAATTAAAGAAAAAGTAAGCTAAGCTTACTTTTTCTTTTTGTGTCTATTTGCTCTTGCTCTTTTTTTACGTTTATGAGTAGAGATTTTAGCTCTTTTTCTTTTTTTACCACTTGGCATAATAAAATATTATTTTTATGTTAATAAATATGTTGTGTCTACTTAAACGCTTACTTTACTTTTTACACCTTCAACAAATACTTTTGCAGGTTTAAAAGCAGGTATATTATGAGCAGGAATTTTAATAGTTGTATTTTTCGAAATGTTTCTCCCAGTTTTTTCAGCTCTTGTTTTAATTATAAAACTACCAAATCCTCTTAAATAAACATTGTCCCCTTTTTCTAAAGATACCTTTACCTCGTTCATAAACGCTTCAACAGTTGCTAAAACATCTGCTTTTTCTATTCCAGACTTATCTGAAATACTTGATACGATTTCTGCTTTCGTCATTTTTAATATTGTTATATAAGTTATTATAAAATTAAGATGGCAAATATAGGATATATTAATCAAATTTAAAAAGTTAATTCACTAAAATTTAATCAATTAAAACTTGTATTATTGCATTTTATTTAAAAAAGATGAAATTTTCTAATCAATTAGTATTGTGGTATTTACACAATAAAAGAGATTTGCCTTGGCGTTCTACATTGAATCCTTATCTGATCTGGATATCTGAAATTATTTTACAGCAAACTAGAGTTGATCAAGGAATGTCGTATTATTATAAATTTACCGCCAATTTTCCAACCGTAAAAGAGTTGGCTTCAGCTTCTGAAGAACAAGTACTGAAACTTTGGCAAGGATTAGGGTATTATTCACGAGCTAGAAATTTACATTTTTCTGCGAAATATATTATGAATGAACTTCAAGGTGAATTTCCAATAACATACCAAGAACTTATCAAATTAAAAGGAGTAGGTGATTATACAGCTTCAGCCATTGCTTCATTTTGCTTTAATGAACCAACGGCGGTAGTTGATGGCAATGTATACAGAGTGTTGGCAAGATATTTTGGGATTCCAACGCCAATTAATTCAACAAAAGGAATCAAAGAGTTTAAACAACTAGCGCAACAGTTAATTGATGTTAAAGATCCTGGAACACACAATCAAGCGATTATGGAATTTGGAGCACAACTATGTAAACCGCAAAATCCAGATTGCGAAAAGTGCCCGCTGAATCATAGTTGCATCGCTTTATCAAAAAAGCAAATTAAAGAACTTCCAGTTAAGAATAAAAAGGTGAAAATCAGAAACAGGTATTTTAACTATATTGTAATTCAAACGAATGATAATAAAACTAAAATTGTAAAGCGTGAAAAAGGTATTTGGTTAAATCTTTATGAGTTTCCYTTAATWGAAACAATRGAGGMAATYRAYGAAARTCARTTAATAGAACAKMAAGAATTTAATNAARTTNTTTAAAAYSTTACCWWTAACAATAAGGCTTTTTAACAAAGAAGAAATGGTTCATAAATTGACTCATCAAAACATTTATACAAAGTTTTGGGTGGTGAATACAGAGGCTTCTCCTAATTTTTCTCATTCTTGGGATGTGATACATAAATATCCAGTTTCTAGCTTGATAGATAAATTTTTAAACCACTATAAAACAAACTAAATTTTTAGTACTTTTGATTAATAAACGATTTAGAAATTATGGCTGGTACAATAAATAAAGTAATACTTATTGGGCATTTGGGAGATGAAGTGAAAATGCATTATTTTGAAGGAGGTAACTCAATTGGGCGTTTCCCAATTGCAACTAATGAAACTTATACCAACAAACAAACTGGTGAAAAAGTAACAACTACAGAGTGGCATAATATTGTTGTTAGAAATAAACTAGCAGAAATTTGTGAAAAATATTTGAGTAAAGGGGATAAAATTTACTGTGAAGGACGTATTAAAACACGTCAATGGGAAGGGGAAGATGGTTCTAAAAGATATACTACAGAAATTCATGTGGTTGACATGACTTTTTTAACTACTAAAAATGAATTAAATACTCCACAACAAACTATTGCTAAAAAACCAGCTGAACCAACCAATAATGAGCAATCAATAAATGATGCGGTTGATGATGATTTACCATTCTAAGTTTAATTAAATATTTTAATTTGGATCCTGAACCCGAACTTTTGCTAAATTTAATTCCTGATAGTATTGATTACTGGTTATTACTAAGTATTTTTATATTTTTATTGTTATTAGTGTTTTCTGCGTTAATTTCGGGTGCCGAAGTTGCATTTTTTTCACTCTCTCAAACCGATATAAATAAAGCCTCTGAGTCAAAATCAAATACCCATAAAACAGTAGTTTCATTACTGAATAACCCTCAGAAACTATTAGCGACAATACTTATTTCAAATAATTTTATTAATATTTTAATTGTATTAATTTTTGCATACTTAGGCGATATTATTTTTAGTCAAATTACCTCGCAGGTTCTTAAATTTGGAATTGAAGTTGTTTTAGTTACTTTTTTAATATTGTTATTTGGTGAAGTTTTACCGAAAGTTTATGCAACAAGAAATCCGCTAAAATTTGCCTCTTTTATGGCATATCCAATTAAAGTTTTAAATTCATTACTTTTAGTAGTTAGCTTTCCATTAATGAATTTAACAAACGTTATAGAAAACAGGTTAGAGAAAAGACAATCCAATATGTCTGTTGAAAAATTATCACTCGCCTTAGAGCTAACTTCAGATGAAGCTACAACCAAAGATGAGCAAAAAATATTGGAAGGAATTGTAAGTTTTGGAAACACTGAGACAAGCCAAATTATGATTCCTCGAATTGATATTTTTGCACTTTCAATAACTGAGTTATACGAAGATGTTATTGCAAAAATTGTTGACAAAGGGTTCTCAAGAAACCCGGTCTATAAAGAAAATATTGATGAAATTATTGGAGTATTGTATGCTAAAGATTTATTACCATACTTAAATGAGAAAAATTTTAACTGGCAAAAATTAATTAGAGATCCTTATTTTGTTCCTGAAAACAAAAAATTAGACGATTTACTAAAAGAGTTTCAGGAGAAAAAAAATCATTTAGCGATAGTTGTTGATGAATATGGAGGTACAAGTGGAATTATTACCTTAGAAGATGTGATCGAAGAAATTGTTGGAGATATCAGCGATGAATATGACGATGAAGATTTATTATATACTAAACTGGATGCAAATAACTATTTATTTGAAGGCAAAACTAACTTAAAAGATTTTTATAAAATTTTAGAGATTGAAATTGTTGAATTATTTGACGAAAGCAAAGGGGAATCTGAGACAATTGCGGGCTTTATATTGGAAATTCACGGTAAATTTCCTAAAAAAGATGAAGTAATAAAATTTGCTAATTTTTCGTTTAAAATAGAGTCATTGGATGAAAAAAGAATAAAAAAAGTGAAGGTTACTATTCATAAAAATAATTAAAACTGACGAATGAAAAATAGGTTTTTAGTATTGGTTATTGCAGTTTTTCTAGTTTCTTGTGGAGGAGATACTTTTCCAAAACCAACCCCATATTTAACTTTACAATATCCATTATCTTCTTATGTAGAAATTGAAACAAATTGTCCATATAATTTTGAGGTTTCAAATTTAGCAAAAGTTACTTTTAAAAATAATTGTTGGGCAACTATCAGGTATCCTCATTTAAAAGCTACAATTCACATTACATATAGAGCTGTGAATAAAAATTTAAATGAAATTCTAAAAGAAGTAGAAAAACTGACTTTTGAACATACCATAAAGGCAGATGCAATTAACGTTATTCCTTACGAAAATTTTGATAAAAAAGTATTTGGAAAATTGTATAATATTGAAGGGAATGTAGCTACAAATATTCAATTTAGGGTTACTGATAGTGTAAAACATGTACTTTCAGGCGCATTGTATTTTTATGCAAAACCAAATTACGACTCCATTGTTCCAGCAATAAAATACTTAGAAAAAGATATTATGCACCTAGTTGAAACTATTGAATGGAAATAAATGGTGAAATGCAATTATAAATACACGAAAATTATTAGGAGTTGGTTACTTGTTGGGCTAATTATGCTAGTAGGTCAAGTTGTTTTAGGGGGTATTACACGTTTAACAGGCTCTGGACTTTCAATAACACGGTGGGATATAATTACCRGCGTTATTCCACCTTTAAATGCTGAAGAGTGGTTGAGAACTTTTGAAATGTATCAGGCAACCCCCCAGTTTCATAAAATAAATTCGGCATTTACCGTTCAGGATTTCAAATTTATATATTTCTGGGAGTATATCCATCGGCTTTGGGTTAGATCTTTAGGGGTTATTTTTTTAATTCCTTTTGTAATTTTTCTATTAAAAAAACAGTTGAATTTTTACCTTGTAAAACGTTTAGGGTTTGTTATATTTTTAACAATACTTACGGCATCTGCAGGTTGGATTATGGTGCAAAGTGGTTTGGTTAATAAACCCTGGGTAAACGCATACAAATTAACAGTTCATTTTGTATTGGCAATTTTAGTTATTACTGCAATGGTTAAAATAGTTGCGGATGTTTATTTAGTTAAGAGTGATAAAATCATTATTGGAAAATCAATAGTTTCAATTGTTATTGGAATTACATTTGTTCAGCTAGTTTTTGCTGGATTATTAGCTGGAATGAGAGCAGGGCTGTATTATCCATCATGGCCAGATATGAATGGRGAGTTTATACCAARTGTATTAGKAAGCTCARTAAATTGGARTTGGGRAAATATGATAAATTATGATAGTTATTTATTTGCCCCTGCATTGATACAATTTACCCATAGAATATTAGCTTATTTATTAGGTGCTTTAACTATTTATATGTTTTTTAAATTAAAAAATAAAGTTGAAGTTAATTCCAAAAAATGGATAAATAGTTCATTGGTTTTAGTTCTAATTCAGATAATCTTAGGAATTTTTACGGTGTTAAATGTAACTAGTAAAATACCGTTGTTTTTAGCTGTGAGCCATCAATTAGTAGGCTTATTATATTTTATGAGCTTATTGTTTTTATACTACTCATTAAGGGAAAAGAAAGCATAAAAAAAGCTTCAATTATTGAAGCTTTTTTTAATTAGTTTTAAAGTAAAATTACTCTTTCACTTCTTTAATTGTATCTTCTGCTTTAGTAGCAAGACTATCTACAACAACTTCTACTTCTTCTTTTACCTCTTCTGCAGTTTCTTCAACAGCCTCAACAGCTTCTTTTACTTCTTCTTTCTTGGTTTCTTTACAAGAAATAGCAATAACACTTACTAATGCAATTGCAATTAAAAATTTGATTTGTTTCATTTTAGATTGATTTTAATTAAAATTTATTAAAAATAAACAATAATTTTATAAAAGTTAAAATTAAGTCATTCTATTTTGAAATAATTCCCTCAAAATCAGTTGATTTGGTAACTTTATATAAATCACCACCTCCAATTTCGGCTATTTTTCGAATAATATCTTCTTTACTTATTTTCTTTTCATCATAAGTAAATAGTCCTTTTTTAGCTTCAAAACTTACTTTTGAATAGGTAACACCATCAACTTTATAAAGTTTAGATTGTATGGTTCTAGCACAACCTATTTCACAGGTCATACCTTCAATTTCAACTTCTAAACTCTTATAGGAAGCAGCAATTGCTTGTTTTTCAATAGGTTGTTTTTCTTGGGGAGTTCCTTTTTTGGTATTGTTGCAAGCAATAGCAGTAAAAACGACTAACAAAAACAATAGTATTTTTTTCATAACCTGTTCAATTATAATTACATATGCAAATTTATAAACTATTAATTTTAAATCCGAATATTTATACGACTTTTGTGCTTTATTTTAAAAAATGGAGCACAAACAATTACGTTGGATTTATTTAATTATTCTTTCAATAATTTGGGGGAGTTCATTTATTTTAATGAAAAGAGCGCTGGTTGGCTTAACACCAATACAAGTTGGAGCCTTAAGAATTTTAATTACAGCAACATTTTTAGTGTTAATTGGTTTTAAACGCTTGATTAGTATTAAAAGAAGGCATTGGTATTATTTAACGTTGAATGGTTTTGTGGGAACCTTTTTTCCGGCATTTTTATTTGCGTATGCCATTGAAAAAATTGACAGTTCTATTGCTTCAATATTAAATTCGCTAACACCATTAAACACCTTAATTTTTGGAGCATTAATTTTTGGTTTTGGGTTTAGAAAAAGGCAATTTATAGGGGTTTTAATTGGATTAGTAGGAACCGTACTGTTAATTTTAAAAGGAGCTGAATTAAATCCAAATCAAGATTATTTTTATGCGAGTTTTATTTTAATTTCCTCAATTGGATATGCTTTAAATATAAATATTTTGAAAAAGTATTTACAYGATTTAGACGCRTTRAGTATTACGGTRGSAAATTTTGTTTTGTTGATYRTYCCAACRTTGATAGTRTTRTGGTYTACAGATTTTTATKCAWCGTTTGAAGTKACAGAAACMACTACTACAGCCATTCTATATCTGATAATATTATCGGTTTTTGGAACAGGTATTGCAAAAATTATGTTTAATAGATTGATTCAAATWTCAAAYCCRATATTTTCTTCATCTGTTACCTATATCATTCCAATTGTAGCTATTTCTTGGGGTATTTTTGATGGTGAAAAAATAACATTGATGCAATTTACTTCGGGATTTATAATATTATTAGGTGTTTACCTTGTAAATAGATCAAAATAAAAACGCCTCAATTTCTTGAGACGTTTTTTCAGTATTATAAATATATATTATTTTATTGAAAGTCGCTTTCAGAAACGCCTTCGTTAATTTTAGCATCTACTAATTTAAAGGTAACGGTTTGTGGGCCTAAATTACCAGTTTTGGTTCCTGGAAATTTAACACCGTTAAATTCTTTATAATCACTATAAGTAGCTTCTTGATTTTGAGTTCTTCCACCCATAATAATTGTTTGTAATTCTTTTATTTTCAATCCAGTTTCAGCATCAAAATAAATAGCAGAAGAAACAATCTCTCCCTTTGTAGAAATCACATAAGYATCYCTACCATTAATAGGCTCAAGAGCCGTTAGCTTAGAGTTTTCATTAGTTAACAATCCCATTTCTAAAAATGTACCTAATGTATATTTCATTTCGTTTGACATACCTTCTGGTAAGGGTTGTTTATTCATAAATACACCAGCCTCAGACATCACAACTTTCATCATAACATTGCCMCCCATAMTTGYTTCATTAGMATAGTTAGTAGCTGTTCTTTTTTCAGTAGTTAAAATTGTGCTACCATTAGCACTAGCTTCGTAAGTAACCAATGTAGTTTCTAATGATTTAATTTTGTCAATTCCACCAATTGCCTCAAAATAATGATCAATTACAGTTTGCTTTGTAACTCCTGTAGGAATCGGTTTTGTCATTTCCGGTTTTGAAGTTGGATTTGCTTCTTTGTCAAAATAATTGATGTTGTACGGCAACTTTTCAAGATTTGGCAATACATCCAATGCTTTACCTGTAATTATAATTCTTGCATTATCTGCACTAAAATATTTTTGCGCCACACGTTGAACATCCTCAATTGTTACGGCATTAATTTTAGCTAAATATGTTTCATAAAAATCTTCAGGTAAATTGTTAGTTTCAATATTTAAGGCATATCTAGCAACTGTTTGAGGTTTTTCAATATTTCTTACAAAACTACCAACATACGTGGCTTTTACATTTTTAAGCTCTTCTTCTGTTACTTTGTTGGTTCTAATTCCTGTTAACTCTATCATTGTTTCAACAACAGTACTATCAGTAACAGCATTTCTTACTTGAGCTCCAGCAGTAAATAATGCAACAGTTGATTTATCTTGACGGATACTTGATCTAGCCCCATAGGTATACCCATGAGCTTCTCTTAAATTCATATTTAAATGACTGTTAAAGTCTCCTCCGAAAATTTGATTTGCTAATAAWACRGCATGRTAATCTTTATCAGCCATTTTAAAATTAACAGTRCTTAAAACTGTAACATCAGATTGTACTGCGTTAGGCATATTAATAAAATTAATTTCAGTTTTAGTAACATTATTTACAGCRGGAATAATVGCGATAGGTAAATCTCCTTTTTCCCAATTCTTAAAGTATTTTTTAACTAATTTTTTTACCTCTTTAAAATTAACATCACCGACAATTATTAAATAGGCATTGTTAGGTTTAAAATAGGAGCTGTAAAAATTTTGAACATCAGCTAACGTAACATTTCCTACTGTTTCTTTTGAAGCAAATTCACCATATGGATGATTTTTACCATAAGCCAAAGCAGCTTGTACCCTGCGAGCAATAGTTGCTACACTTTTTTCACCAGATTTAATTCCATCAAGTAAAATATTTACTTCTTTGTCAAATTCTTCTTGGGTGAAGATTGGGTTTTGAGAACCATCGGCCATAAGTTCTAAAATTCTTGGGAAATACTTTGATAGTGAACTTAATCGGGCTCCTTGACTTGAAAATGACAAGCGAGCGCCCAAATAATCAACTTCTTCATTAAAAGCATCTTTACTAATAGTTCTTGTTCCTGATCCAAGCAAACTACCGGTTAAACTTGACACACCTGCTCTATCACCTTCAAAAATAGGATCATTGTCAATGGTTAAAGTAGCAGATACACGAGGTAATTTATGATTTTCAACCACTAAAACTTTTAAGCCATTTTTTAGTTCAAAAGTCTCAGGTTTTCCCAAATTAATTTTAGGAGAAGGTCCTGGTTTTGGTTGGATAGATCTATCTATTTGAGCTGACATTGAGAAAGTCAAAAAGAATAGTGTTATGATTGATATAAATGTTGTTTTCATATGTTTTATAATTTTATTCTTCATCATTTTTTGGTATATAATCTAACACCAATCTCTGATTAGAGTTTAGATATTTTTTAGCAATTTCTCTTATTTCTTCTTTAGTAATAGAATTGTAAATTTCAATTTCAGTATTAATTAAGTTTACATCATCATACAACATATAGTATCTTGCCAATGAATTTGCTATTCCTTCAACACTAGCGTTTGAATTAACAAATTTATTTTCAAATTTATTTCTCAATTTTTGAAGTTCTTTATCTGAAATTAATTCTGTTTGAATTTTAATAATTTCTTCATCCATTTCATTTACCAAATCATCTAAGGTGTTTTCTCCAACAGGAAGTGCCAATACAATATATGCTCCATACTCTTCTAATGAATAATTAAAAGCTGCAATTTGCATTGCTTTTTTCTTKTCATCTACTAATTTTTTATACAATCTAGARCTTTTWCCRTCRCTTAAAATGGTTGAGATCATATCTAAAACTCKRGCGTCTCTTGTWGTCATTGCMGGCGTTCKATAWACTGTRAAAACWGCAGGAATTTGAATRTTYGGRTCYTCAAAAGTTGTATTRATTTCTTCMGTAATKGCATCTTCTTYWAYTACRGMACGWAYTATTTCTTYYCCTCGTGGRATACTTTCAAAATAATCTGCAATCATTTTTTTTGCRGTAGTWGTTTCAAAATCTCCDGCVACAACCAAWACAGCATTGTTWGGGATGTAATATTTTTTATTAAAATCTTGAAATTCTTTTAGTGTBGCWGCATCTAAATGATCTAAAGAHCCAATGGTTGTCCAYCTGTAHGGATGHTTTTTAAATAAGTTTTTAAATACTTGACCAATCCACTGTCCATAAGGAGARTTATCTACTCTCAATCTTTTTTCTTCTTTAACHACTTCATTTTGAGTATCAACACCAATTTGGTTAATTACKGGATGTAACAATCTTTCAGATTCCATCCACAACCCTAATTCTAAATTGTTTGAAGGGAAAACTTCATAATAGTAGGTTCTGTCTTGAGTAGTGTTGGCATTATTGGTACCTCCATTAGACGATACTATTTTAAACCATTCACCTCGTTCAATATTTTCAGTTCCTTCAAATAATAAATGTTCAAAAAAATGTGCAAATCCTGTTCGTTCTGGATTTTCATCTTTTGCACCAACATGGTACATTACTGCCGTGGTTACTAAGGGAGCGGAAYTATCTTGATGCAAAATTACATGCAAGCCATTGCTTAAATCGTACTCTTCAAACGTTACTTTTTGTGCAAATGTGTTCACACTCAAAAGCAACCCTAAAAGACTTAAAAAATAAATTTTTTTCATAGTTATTAATAGGTTTAAATTAATTAATGCTGCGTATAAGACGCATTCTTTAAAAGGATGTTACAATTTTTAAAATGAAACATTTTCAAAATAGTCAAAATAGGGTTTTATATAACTACCTATTTATTCAAATTTATTAAAGTTTTATGAGTATTCATTAAGCTAACTAGAAAATTAACAGAACTTTAAAGAAATAACTTTTAAGAAGCTTAAAATGAGTACTTTCTTTGAGGTGAATTTGTTTTGTTGAATAAGAAAAAAACTATATATTTGCACCCGCCTTAATTATTGGGTGAAAATTTATTAATAAAGCGAATAAAAACTATACGTATGTATGCAATTGTAGAGATAGCAGGGCAGCAGTTTAAAGTAGCAAAAGACCAAAAGGTTTACGTACACCGCTTACAAGAAGAAGAAGGAGCAAAAGTTTCTTTTGACAAAGTTCTTCTTTTAGATAGTGAAGGTAAAGTAACCGTTGGCGCCCCAGCTATAAAAGGAGCCGAAGTAACGGCCAAAATTTTAGGTCACTTAAAAGGTGATAAAGTRATCGTTTTCAAAAAGAAACGTAGAAAAGGATTTAGGAAAAAGAATGGACACCGTCAATTTTTAACCGAAATTCAAATTGAAAGTATTGCTGCAAGTGGAGCAAAGAAAAAAGTAGCTGCTAAAAAAGCACCTGCTAAAAAAGCACCTGCTAAAAAAGAAGAACCTAAAGTTGAAGCAGTTGCAACAACTGATGATTTTAGTTCTAAGACTGTTGCTGAATTAAAAGCGTTGGCTAAAGAAAAAGGTATTTCAGGATATACTTCTTTAAAGAAAGCTGAATTAATTGAAGCGTTAACTAAATAAAAATTTCAATTTTAAAACCATAACATCATGGCACATAAAAAAGGAGTAGGTAGTTCGAAGAATGGTAGAGAATCAGAATCGAAACGACTAGGAGTAAAAATATTTGGTGGACAGGCTGCAATTGCAGGGAACATTATTATCCGTCAAAGAGGAACTACACATCACCCAGGTGATAATGTGTATATGGGAAAAGATCACACTTTACACGCAAAAGTAGATGGTGTTGTTAAATTCCAAAAAAAGAAAAATGACAGATCATATGTTTCTATTGAGCCTTTTGAAGCTTAAGAAACAGATTTTATAAAATTTAAACTCCCAAACTGAAAAGTTTGGGAGTTTTTTTATAGGCTATTTTGTACATTTGTTGCTTATGTACCTGTTATACAATATCCTTGTTTTAATTGTTGGTTTTATTTTAAAACTAATAGTGCCTTTTAATAAAAAAATAAAACTTTTTGTGGAAGGACGTAAAGAGACATTTTCAAAATTAAATAAAGAGATAGCTAAGAATGATAGCGTAATTTGGATTCATTGTGCATCGCTTGGTGAATTTGAACAAGGACGCCCATTACTAGAAAAACTAAAAGAGCATCACCCAAATTCTAAGTTTGTTTTAACTTTTTTCTCACCTTCTGGCTACAAAATAAGAAAAGATTATGAACTTGCTGATGTAATTTGTTTTCTACCATTAGATACAGAGCAAAATGCTCGAATATTTCTTGACTTGGTACATCCAGATTTGGTTGTATTTGTTAAGTATGAGTTTTGGCCAAACATATTAAGAGAATTAAAAAATAGAGGTATTAAAACTATATTAGTTTCAGGTATATTTAGAGAATCACAACCCTTTTTTAAATGGTATGGGCATTGGATGCGAAAATCTCTTAAGGCATTTGATCACTTTTTTGTACAAGATGAAAATTCAATTCAATTGCTGAGAAATATTAATTTTAGCAATGTTACATTAAGTGGAGATACCCGTTTTGATCGAGTTTATGAAATAACGAAACAAAATAATCAACTTCCTTTTATTGAGGGTTTTAAAAATAATAAGTATACGCTAGTTGCTGGAAGTACATGGTTGGAAGATGAAAAGTTATTAGTTGATTATATTAATAACAAGGCTTTAGAAGATGAAAAGTTTATTATTGCCCCTCATAATATTAATTCAAAGAACATCACAGAATTAAAAAATTCTATAGCTAAAAAAGTAGTGTTGTTTTCAGAAAAGGAAAATTATAATCTGAAAGAATTTCAAGTTTTTATCATTAATACAGTGGGTATTCTAACTAAAATTTATAGTTATGCAGATGTGGCTTATGTTGGGGGTGGATTTACAAAATCGGGAGTGCATAATGTGTTAGAACCAGCTACTTTTGGAGTGCCAATTATAATAGGTCCAAATTATATAAAGTTTAACGAAGCCATTGAATTGGTTAAAAATAAAGCTTGTTTTGTGGTAAATAATCCTCAGAAATTAGCTACACTTTTAAATGAGTTTTTTCAACAGAAACAAAATAGAGAAGAAATTGGTTCTAGAGCCCTTAATTATGTTGTGGGCAAAACAGGAGCTTCTTCAACAATATTAAAKTACTTAAAAAAATGAGAAAAAAATTAGACGATTATTATTCRTTYGTTTTTGAAGACGCATTAYTAGATGAAATWGAACAAGTMGGCGTTTATAAGAAACTAAGARAAAATGAATTATTRGTTGATTTAGGRGATCAAATGAAAGGKGTGCCTTTATTRTTRGATGGAGCWATTAAAATAGTTAGAGAAGACAAAAAWGGGGAKGAAATATTACTGTATTTTTTAGAGCGAGGTGATACCTGTGCGAGTTCATTTGCAAGTGCTATCTCAAATGGTAAATGTGGTATTAGAGCAATTGCTGAAAAAGAATCAGAAATTATTTTCTTACCTAAAGAAAAGTTAGATGATTGGTTGGTGAAATATAAATCTTGGAGAAATTTTGTGATAGATAGTTACAATATTCGATTAAATGAAATGATGGAAACAATTGATTCACTTGCATTTATGAAGATGGACCAGCGTTTGTATAAATACTTAACCGATAAAGCTCAAATAATGCGTGAAACATCGTTAAATACAACGCATCAGGAAATTGCATATGATATGCACACATCAAGAGTTGTTGTTTCTAGATTGCTAAAACAACTTGAAAATGAAGGGAAAATTAAGTTGCATAGAAATAAAATTGAAGTATTAGAATTTTAGAAATGTAACATTTGTTGCAGAACAAGAAAATTTATACGATATTTTTATGGTACTAACTAACTAAATAAATTATGGATTTTATAACTCAACCTTGGGCGTGGTATGTCGCTGGACCCATTATTGCATTTATCATGTTTTTATTATTCTACTTTGGCGAACGTTTTGGGGTTTCGTCAAATTTAGAAACTTTTTGTTCTATTAGTGGTGCTGGGAAATTTGTAAATTATTTTAAGATAGATTGGAGAGAAAATACATGGAATCTAATTTTTGTGGCTGGAGCAATTGTAGGAGGGTTTATTGCGTCGTATTACTTATCTCCAAGTGATGCTGTTGCGATTAATCCACAAACGATCCAAGATTTAGCGGAAATAGGAATTTCAAATGCAGGCGCTACCTATTTGCCTGATGAAATTTTCAGCATTGATACTATGTTATCAATAAAAGGATTTTTTATACTATTAATAGCGGGTCTTATGGTCGGTTTTGGTGCTCGTTGGGCTGGCGGATGTACATCGGGTCATGCGATTACTGGATTAAGTAATTTAGAACTTCCATCGCTCATTTCGGTCATAGGTTTTTTTATAGGAGGTTTAGTAATGACATGGTTTATATTACCATTAATATTTTAAAGTTATGAAGTACATTAAGTTTTTTTTAGTAGGTGTTCTTTTTGGAATAGTCATGAGTAAGGCGGAAATAATTTCTTGGTTCAGAATATATGAGATGTTTAAGTTTCAATCGTTTCACATGTATGGCATTATTGGATCTGCAATTGCTTTAGGAATGATAAGTATGTTTTTCTTTAGAAAAAAGATGGTAAAAACGTTTGAAGGAAAAGAAGTTTATATTGAACCTAAAAAACGAGGSCTTTATCGCAMTTTATTGGGTGGTACGTTATTTGGTTTAGGTTGGGCTTTGGCGGGTGCATGCCCAGGGCCTATGTTTGTATTGCTAGGAAAAGGAGTTGTATCAATATTAGTAGTTATTTTTGGTGCTACATTAGGTGCGTTTTTTTACGGCTTGTTTAAAGATAAATTACCACACTAAAAGGTRCRAARAAATGAAAATTCATGACAAGGTTGCTGARTGTTTCTCAACTATTTTTGARGARAAATTATTAGAAGAAATTTGCAACTAYGGAATTTTAAAAACGACYGAACCAGATCAAATTATTTTAGAAATAAGGAGGGATATTAAGTTTATACCTTTTGTTGTTTCAGGTATTGTAAAAGTAATGCGTAGAGACGGACAAGGCAATGGTATTTTTCTCCATTATATTACAAACAAGCAAACTAGTGCAATTGCAGTAAGTTATTCCTTAGAAAATAAAAAAAGTGAAATTAGACTAAAGGCTCAAAGTAACGTTTCTTACATTGCAGTACCTGTAAAAGTTGTAAATTCRTGGTTTGTAAAATACAGTWCWTGGAGAGCTTTTTATTTTAAATYMAACCAAGAGCAAACSGCCTATTTAATYGAAAAAATAAACGATATTGCTTTTACAGATTTAGAAAATAGATTGGTAAAATATTTAAAGTGTACAMGTACAATTTGTAARAGCAATACAATTTTYARAAARCATTTTGATATTGCTAGAGATTTAAAAGTAAGTCGTGAGGCMATATCTAGAACTCTTAAAAAACTGGAAAARGATGAWGTRGTTACTTTAGGGCGTAATAAAATTGTRCTAAATTAATTAAGAAYTCTTCYTTAAWTAAARATGTTGCARTAKGTGGAAATYMWGTTAGAATAATGTTTAGTWCGAGATTTTTTTWTAATATTGTTGAATTAAYTTTTTATACCTCAATTATTCTAGGTATTGAAAATNAWMWWTTTGRAARTATAWTATATAANARRSSGTTGTTATGCRTAATTTAAACGATCARGATWTAAACAAYATTCATTATAAACATCGCAGAAGTTTAAATTACAATTTAAAAYTAATTGCAAATTATAAAGCAACATCGCATTTAATTGACTTAGAAAAAATAGAAAAAGGWCATTTTTTAGTTGAAGAAAGAAARCATGTTCATGGMATTTATTTTATTTTAAAAGGAAAGGTRAAGGTCTTTAATGCWGGATTTGATGATAAGATAAAAATTTTRCGWTTAGTKTCAAAAGGTGAAATTGTAGGGTTATCAAGTTTAAATGCTTCACATTATTGGTCMAGYGCTRTTGTTGTTGAAGATGTAGAAGCYTAYTTTATAGACCTTAAAAATTTGAAAACCATATTAAAAACYAATRTAAAACTTAGTTTTTTATTTSTAAATGCATTRGCCCTAAAATTACAGCATTATGAAATGCGTCAAAAATATTTAAGTTTTTTTCAGTCTRCTGARCGTATTGTTGATGCAYTGTTATTAACTGCGTATAAGTTTGGYGAAAAAACYTCAGAAGGATTGGAATTTTCGRTMKGCACTTCAAGAAAAGATATTGCAGCTTTYGCAAACACWACTAAAGAAAATGTTATAMGAACATTTAGTAAATTAAAGAYRAATGAGKTAATTTTGATYGAGGGTAAAAAAATTACTATAAAAAATAARGAAGCTTTAATAGATCARTTAAAGAAGTATAGTAAATYGAAAAATTCAACAMAAGATTTTGACTTTTTTTAYCCSAATTTATTTTATTAATAATTGTTTWGAAAATTTAAYYATTGATKCTATAATTTTTNAAATAAAAANCAACTAWTACYGTTAAYCCAAATTATGAAAATGAAAGAGCTTAAAGATAAATTTGGTCGTAAAATAAGCTATTTGCGATTGGCAATTACAGATCGTTGTAATTTACGTTGCCAATACTGTATGCCAGCAAAGGGAATTGATATTGTTGATAGAAAAGAGCTGCTCTCCTACAAGGAAATGTATCGAATTACAAGAGTGCTTTCAGAATTAGGAGTTAATAAGGTTCGACTTACAGGAGGAGAACCATTTGTGAGAAAAGACTTTGTTAAATTTTTAGAATCTTTGTCGTTTAATGATAAGTTAGACGAAATTAATATCACTACAAATGGTGCTTTGATATCAAACCACATAGAAAAGTTAGAGGAACTAAAAATCAATGCAATCAATTTAAGTATTGATAGTCTACAAAAAGAGAAATTTGCAAAAATTACGCGTAGAGATGTTTTTCATGAAGTGTATGAGACACTTGAAAAGCTTGAAAAAAGCACGCTAAAGTTAAAACTTAATATTGTGGTTCAATCAGGTATTAATACTGATGAAATTATTGATTTTGTTGAACTCTCAAAAAATAAGGACATTGCCGTTCGTTTTATTGAAGAAATGCCGTTTAATGGAACAGGMCAAAGAGCARTTAATGARGTTTGGAACTTYAAYAAAATTATTGAYYTRATAMAWARYCATTACMAAACKGTWSAMWCTYTRAATGATAAAAAATCGTCAACTTCAAAAAATTATAGAATACCTAATTATAAAGGGACTTTTGGAATAATTCCTGCTTTTACGCGCACAATTTGTAACGACTGTAATCGTATCAGAATTACTTCAACAGGAATGTTTAAAAACTGTTTGTTTGATGGTGGTGTTTTTAATGTTAGAGATTTTATAAGAAATGGGGCTAGCGATGAAGATTTAAAAGAATTATTTATATCAACTGTCCAGAACAAACCAAAAAATGGATTTGTGGCGGAGGCAGCTCGTGGGAGTGATGTTTCGGAAAGTATGTCTACAATTGGAGGGTAAATGAAAAACACACACATTAAAATTTGTTGCATTAGTAGTGTGCAAGAAGCAAAAATGGCAATTGAAGCTGGAGCGTCAGCAATAGGATTGGTTGGAAATATGCCAAGTGGTCCTGGAATTATTTCTGATGAATTAATTGCGGAAATTGCAGATTTTGCACCAAAACATATTGATAGTTTTTTATTAACAAGCGAAACAACTGTTGAAAAGATAATTGAACATCATTCCAAAGTTAATACATCTACAATTCAAATTGTTGATGCTATAACAGAAGGCACTCATTTACAAATCAAAATGGAGTTACCACAAATTAAGATTGTTCAGGTTTTACATGTGTTGGATGAAAGTTCTATTGAAGAAGCAATTGAAGTATCAACCCATGTAGATATGATTTTATTAGACAGTGGAAATCCAAATTTATCAACCAAAGAGTTGGGAGGAACGGGTAGAGTGCATAATTGGGAAATAAGTAAAAAAATAGTTAAAAAAGTTTCAATACCTGTTTTTCTCGCAGGGGGGTTAAATCCGTCTAACGCGTTTAAAGCAATAATGGATGTAAATCCGTATGGATTAGATTTGTGTAGTGGAGTTAGAACAAACGGAAATCTGGATAAACAGAAATTGACTTCATTTTTTCATGCATTAAATAAYATTCGATGAATTTAACAACAGTAAAAGAAGCACTARRCATHATTTTATCTAAGACTGAAARTTTTGGAWMWGAAGAAATCGATTTTATAAATGCTACRGRAAGAATTTTAAAAGAAGATATTATTGCAGATAGAGATTTCCCTCCATTTGATAGAGTAAGCATGGATGGTATCGCAATTGACGTAGATGCTTTCAATACAGGGCAAAGAACTTTTAAAATTGAAGGAATTCAAGCGGCAGGGAGTAAGCAATTAACGATGAAGAATTCTGTAAATTGTATTGAAGCTATGACTGGGGCAATGTTACCTAAAAAAACAAATGCCGTAATTCAATATGAGCTATTGGATATTAAAAATGGAAAAGCGACGATAAAGCTAGACGCAGTTAAGAATTTCCAAAATATTCATAAAAAGGGATTGGATAGAAAAAAAGGAGATGTACTAATTAAACAGCATACAATAATTTCTTCAGCAGAAATTGGTGTGCTGGCAACCGTGGGTAAATCTATAGTAAAGGTTGTTAAACAGCCCAAGGTTATGATTATTTCTACGGGTAATGAATTAGTTGAAGTTGGTGAAACTCCTGAAGAATATCAAATAAGAAGAAGCAATGTTTACACCTTAGTTTCATTAGTAGAGAAATTAAATATTAATGCAGCTACAGCTCATATTTTAGATGATAAGGAGATCCTCAAAAATAAAATTAAATCATTTTTAAATGAATACGATGTACTGTTGTTTAGTGGAGCAGTTTCAAAAGGGAAATTTGATTTTATCCCTGAAGTTTTAAAGGATTTAGGAGTTGAAAAATTATTTCATAAAGTTAAGCAACGACCTGGAAAACCATTTTGGTTTGGCAAAAAAGGAACTAAAACAGTTTTTGCTTTTCCCGGAAACCCTATATCTACATTTATTAGTTGTTTAAAATATTTCTACCCTTGGTATTTTAAATCTGTAGGATTAAATGTTGAAAATAAACTAAAAGCAAGTTTAAGCGAAGATTTTTTCTTTAAGCCTGAATTGACCTATTTTTTACAAGTGAAATTAACATATGAAGAAGGAAAACTAATAGCAACTCCAATCTCAGGAAAAGGATCTGGAGATTTAGCAAACTTGGTAAATGCTGACGCTTTTTTGGAATTACCACATGATTGCAATAATTTTACCAAAGGAGAAGTTTTTCCAATACTTGCATATAGGAGTTTTTAATTTTGAGTGTTTAGTTATGAAAGAAAGTATTATTAGAAATAAAAGTTTTCAATTTTCATTAAAAATAATTCAACTTTATAAAAAGTTATTAAACGAAAAAGAATTTATAATTTCAAGGCAATTACTTAAAAGCGGAACTTCTATTGGTGCAAATATTGAAGAAGCATTGGCAGGACAAAGTAAAAAAGATTTTACAGCTAAAATGTCAATTTCTTCAAAAGAAGCAAGAGAAACCAAATATTGGCTTCGGTTATTGAAAGAAAGTGAGCTAACCAAAATAAAGGTAAATGATTTATTGGATAATATTGAAGAAATTATTCGAATGTTAACTTCAATAGTTAAAACATCTCAGAATAATTTAACTAAAAACTAAGCACTTAAAACTAAAAACTAAACGGAGTGAATAAATTTTCTCATATAAGCAAAAAAAACCAACCTAAAATGGTAAATGTAGGTGATAAAAAAATTACAAAGCGGCAAGCAACTGCAAAGGCTACCATGTTTTTAGGTTCAGAAATTATTTCTCATTTTAATGACAACCAATTAATAACAAAAAAAGGACCTGTTTTTCAAACAGCGATAATTGCAGGAATTCAAGCGGTTAAAAAAACATCAGATTTGATTCCGATGTGTCATCCATTACTAATTAATGGAGTAGATGTTGATATTGAAATTATAGATAAAGAGCATATTGAAATTGTATGTTCCGTAGCCATTGAAGGAAAAACGGGCGTGGAAATGGAAGCACTTACGGGTGCAAATATAGCTGCATTAACCGTGTATGATATGTGTAAGGCTATTTCACAAAAAATGATTATTAAGGAAGTAAAATTGCTGGAAAAATCAGGAGGTAAAAGTGATATAAAAAATGGGTAAACATCAAAAACACACAAAGCTTAAATTAAGAGATAACGATAATTTTGCCCCAAATGAAATTGCTATTGTTGGAACAACATGTAATATAATTTCCGAGTTAGTTTCTAATATTTCAGTAAATTTAGACAACTATAAAATAGCTTATTTTGATGCTTCACATCGTGAAGATATTGAAAGTATGAGTTTTGAGAAATTCACTTTTCATCACAAAGGAACTGCTGCTGTTTCAATGAATTCTAAATTGAATAAATTCAATCAAAGAGTTCAGTTTTCACAGTACGATTTTGTTTTTATTAATGGAAACCATTACCAAGGAGCTAAGCAAATATTGATATTGGACAACGATAAGGAAGCTTCTGTTCTAAAAAGGTTAGATCAACTAAATAACATACAGTTTGTTGTTAAACTGAATGATGATGCTAAATATTTCGACTTTCTTATTGAGAAATACCCACAAATTAAAAATTTAAAATGCTATGATATTCATGAAATTGAAAAGATCTCAAAGCATATTGATAATTTAATTAAAGAAAAAATAGCTCCTATTCAAGGGTTGGTATTGGCTGGAGGTAAAAGCTTAAGGATGGGGCAGGATAAAGGAACACTTCAATTTTATGGGAAAAATCAGCGAGATGTTGTTATAGGAATGTTAGAAAAAAATCTATTAAAAACTTTTCTTTCAGTAAGAGAAGAGCAAGAAATTGAGAATGTAAATAAAATCACCGATAAGTTTGTTGGTCTCGGTCCTTTTGGGGCCATATGTTCTGCATTTCAAGAAAATCCTGATGTAGCGTGGTTGGTCATTGCAACCGATGTACCTTTTGTTAATGATGCTGTTATTCAACAATTATTAAATCATAGAAACCCTTCAAAAGTTGCTACAACAATTAAGGGGAAAGATAAGCAATTTCCAGAGCCTTTAATTACTATTTGGGAGCCTAAAAGCTATCCGATATTGCTAAATTATTTAGCACAAGGCTATTCTTGTCCTCGAAAAGTTTTGATTAATTCTGACATTGAGATTGTTGAAATTGATGATTCCTATATAAGAAATATTAATACTCCAGAAGATTTTAAAGCGGCTCAGAAAGAAATAAATAAATGAATAAAACGCTTCATATACTTAATGGAGATAGATCCAAGATAATTTTTGAGAAATCTGGAATTATGGGTGATGTTGTGGTATGGCGTGAAATGTTGTGTGAAGGACCCTTGACAAAAGATGTAGGAAGTGATGAGTTTTGGATGCGTAGATATACTTATTTTGAAAATGAAATAGGAATTAATAGATTGGATTACTATGATAAGTCTATTAGCGAAATTGTAAAGTTAGAAGATGTTTCAAACTATAAGGACATTGTTTTATGGTTTGAATTTGATTTATTTTGCCAAGTAAACCTGTTAGCGGTTTGTGCGTATTTATTAAATAATTATGTTAAAAAATCAACGTATCATTTAGTTTGTACTGGTAGCATTAATGGGAAAGAAGAACTTCAATCATTATCAGATTTTACCCCCGCTGAATTTAATATGTTATTTGAAAAAAAAATAGTCCTTAGTAAAAGTAGTTTACAATTTGCGAAAGAAAGTTGGAATCTATATGTTGAAAATAGTATTGATAAATTAAAATGTTTTGACTTCAATCAAAATTCAAAATTTCCATATTTAAAATTGACAATTGACCAGCATTTAGAACGATTTCCATCTGAAAATGGTCTAAATCAAATAGAGAATAAAATGTTGGAAATTATCGATTCAGGAGTTTCAACTAAAAATAATATTGTTAAAGAATTACTTGTTTGGCAGAAAAAGTACACAGTTTATGGATTTGGTGATTTGCAATACTTTTTWWRATKKWRWWWTWWRWMARMATMWKWTYKMGWAYRKAWAMMYTCMAYMTCTTTAAATYCWAAAGGMAAAGAATTGGTTAAATGAAAATTACGAAGCGACAATTATTTCAGCGCCAAACAACATTAACTGAAATTGGCGAAAAAGGACAGCAACTACTGCAAAAATCAAAAGTATTGGTTATTGGCTGTGGAGGATTGGGAAGTCCTGTTGCCGTGTATCTGGCTGCAAGTGGAATAGGAAAACTACATTTAGTAGATTTTGATACCGTTTCTGTTTCAAATTTACACCGTCAAGTTTTTTATTCGCTAGATGATATAGGAAAATCTAAAGCAGCAACCTTATCAAAATTTATTCAACAAAGAGCCCCTTTTTCAAAGATTACTTATTCAAATAATGCAGTTAACAAAGAAAACATTTTACCGTTAWTAGCTCAATTTGATGTTGTGGTTGATGGTACAGATAGTTTACCTGTGAAATACTTGATAAATGATGCTTGTGTGCTTCAAAATAAACCATTAGTATATGGCTCTTTGTATAAGTTTGACGGCTACGTGGCAACGTTTAATATAAAACAAGCAGATGGGAGTTATTCTGCAAATTTACGGGATGCTTTTCCTAAAATAGCTACAGATATTCCAAATTGTGAAGAGGCTGGAACTTTAAACCCAATTGTAGGGATTATTGCTTTACAACAAGTAAATGAAGTTGTAAAATTACTAACTAAAACAGGGAAATTATTATTAAATAAGCTATTGATATTTAACAGTTTAAGAAATAGTCAATTTAATTTAAAACTAAAACCTACGTTCTCAAAAAAGAGCATTCAACTGTTGTTTGAAAAAGAAGATTATAAAATAAATACTTGTGAATTTCAAGATGAAAGGTTATTGATTTCAGCAGAAGAATTAAAACGAAACATTGATCAATATTCTGTCATAAACGTCATCAATAATCCCCATACTAAATTGCCTTTTTCAGCTAATTATAATATGCCTTATAATACGTTTAATATAGCAGATTTTTCTCCTGATTTTAATTTGAAATACGTAGTGGTTTGTACTAGAGGAATAACAAGTTATGATGTTACAACTAAGTTAAAACAACAATATCCAAACTTATCTATAGTTAGTTTGAAGGAAGGAATTAAAAAGTATTAGTTTAAATTATTGACCGTTTAAGGGTGTGAATTCACCCATACTTCGCCATCTTCAAAATGTTCTTTTTTCCAAATAGGAACATGTTCTTTTAAGGAGTCAATAGCATATTCACAGGCTTCAAAAGCTGCTTTTCTATGCGCCGATGAAACTGCAATAATAACAGGAATATCACCGAYTTTTAATTCGCCTATTGCATGGTGAATGGCGATTTTAAAAACAGGAAATTTTTCTAATACCTTGTCCGCAATTTTCCGCATTTCTTTTACAGCCATTGGCTCGTAACCGCTAAAATCTAACAAAGTAACTTCTTTGTTTTTTGTGGCATTTCTTACAGTTCCAACAAATAAAGCAATACCACCACAAGAAGCATCCTGTACAAAATTGTAACAATCCTGTAGATTTAATTTTTCCGCGGTTATTTTTACGGAGATTCTAGTTGACATTTGGACAGATGTTTTAGCAAATTTAAGAAATATAATATGTAGATTTGCAAAATTATTTTAAGAAATAGATAAATGAAATTAATTTTTAGAATTATTAGTATACTTGAAGGGCTATCATATATTTTATTGCTATTTGTTGCAGTACCTATTAAGTATTTCAGCGATAATGACAGTTATGTTAAAACCTTGGGAATGCCACATGGAATTTTATTTATAGGGTATGTTATTTTGGCAATTATTATGAAGTATGAATTAGCATGGAAATCCAAAACTATGTGGCTAGTATTAATTGCATCAGTATTACCTTTTGGAACATTTTATATCGATAAAAAGTACTTGAGAAATTAACCTCCGCTAACAGGTGGAATTATTGCAATAACATCACCTTCTTTTATCATTATTTCGTCGGTTGCGTACTCTTCATTTACAGCAATGGCAAATTCTTGAATATTTTTTAAACCTGAGTAATCTTTTAATAAGGCTTCTTTTAATTGTTTGACTGTTGCTTTTTCGGTCAATGAATAAGCTATTGAATTTTGACCTGTCATGTCAGTAGCAATCCCAAAAAATAATAGTTGAATTTTCATTAGTGCTGTTCAAAATAGTTACAAAAGTAATTCTTTTCAATTGAATAAAATACAATTGTTATTTAAAATGATTCTAAATAAAAACTTATGTGAGGTTTATCACAATACGAATATGTCCAATAGTTACATTTGTTATTATTCAAAAGAATTTTACAAAAATGAAATATGGCTTTATAATTGACAACCGAAAATGTATTGGTTGTCATGCTTGCACAACAGCATGTAAATCAGAGCACGATATTGCTATTGGTGTTAACAGGACTTATGTTCAGCAAGTTGAAAAAGGAGAATTCCCTAATACTAGGCGAATTTTTTCTGTAATGCGTTGCAATCATTGTACGGATGCACCTTGTGTTGAAATTTGCCCTGTTGAAGCATTGTATACTCGTGAAGATGGTATTGTCGATTTTGATAACAATCGATGTATTGGTTGTAAAAGTTGTATGCAAGCTTGTCCTTATGATGCGCTATATATTGATCCTAATACAAATACGGCTGCTAAATGCAACTATTGTACGCATAGAATTGAAGTTGGGCGCGAACCTGCTTGTGTTTCTGTTTGTCCGGAACATGCTATTATTGCTGGCGATATGGAGAATCCAGCAACTGAAATTTCTCAATTGTTAGCACTCCAACAGGTTAAAGTAAGAAAACCAGAGAAGGGAACCAATCCTAATTTATTTTATATAGATGGTGACGATGCTTCACTAAACCCAGAAGCAACTGACAAATCAGGACCCAGTTTATGGAGCTCACAGGCTCGAGGAGTTGGACATTATGCAAAAGCCGCCGAAAAAATGATGCATACCAATGGCGATGTAGATTTATTACAAGTGACAATTGATAATGATATCCAAGCAGCTTATCAACGGAAAGAAACAGAAAATCCAAATTATATAGATGTATTAACAGGTAAGGCTCGTAGAGTTTATGACACACCAGATAAAGGGATACTTTGGGGATGGGAAGTTTCAGCATATGTATTCACAAAGGCAATTGCAGCTGGAGCATTTTTAATCCCATTTATTGCCATTATGTTAGGGTATGAAGTTACTCAAACTGCCAAATTATGGTCTGCTGGATTATCTCTTATCTTTCTAGCTTTAACAGGATTGTTTTTGGTAATGGATTTAGATAGACCTGATCGTTTTTTAAACGTTTTATTACGCCCTCAATGGAATTCATGGTTGGTAAAAGGAGGATATACCATTACAGTATTCGGATTATTGGTGTCAATTTGGGGTGTTTCTATATTCTTTGAATTGAACATTCCTGAGAGCCCATTGTTATGGGTAACAGCTGTTTTTGCCGTGCTGTTGGCAATTTATACGGCTTTCTTATTTGCGCAAGCTAAAGGTCGTGATTTTTGGCAAAGTCCAATATTACCATTGCATATGCTCGTTCACAGTATACTGGCTGGAGCCTCAACATTCGTTGTAATTTCATTCATTTTTGAAAACGAAGATTGGATGTTTATTTTAAGAAATATAATGATCATTGGATTAGTGGTTAATTTAATTGTTTTGATTTCAGAATTAACAATTACACACCCAACGACTTCGGCTAAAACTGTTGTAAAAATGATAACTCAAGGAAGGTATAAAAATCTATTTTGGATGGTGACTGTACTTATAGGAAATATAATTCCATTGGTTTTATTATTTGTTGGAACGGGAGAAGTATTAAAAGCGGCTATAGGAATATGTATTTTAATAGGAATTATTAGTACTGAAAAGATTTGGGTGGAAGCACCTCAAAGAATTCCATTAGCGTAATATATGGGAAGTCAAAAATTTTCAAGTCGAAAGTTGAAAAGTTGTCATTCCTGCGTAGGCAGGAATCCAGAGAAAAAAGAATATTCAACATTAAGTTAAAAGTGATGAGATTCCTGCCTTCGCAGGAATGACAAAACAATAAAATATAAAATCATGGGGTATAAAAAACCATCATTTATAGAAAAGATAGCTGAAAAAATAGGGATAATTCCAGATCTTCATAAAGAAAATTATCAGGAATTTGATAAAGATATGCGTCATTTTACGGATGAAGAAGTAGCGCAATTATATGAGAATTTTCCGCCACCAGAAAAATGGGATAATTGGGTTGAATACGATCCGAAGGTATGGCCTAAAAAAGAAAAGAAAACGTATCAAATTGTGCCAACTACGTGTTTTAATTGCGAAAGTGCTTGTGGTTTAACGGCCTTTATAGATAAAGAAACACAAGAAGTTAAAAAATTTGAAGGGAATCCATATCACCCAGGAAGTAGAGGTCGAAACTGTGCAAAAGGACCAGCATCAATAAATCAAATAAATGATGCTGATCGCATTTTATATCCTTTAAAAAGAAAAGGAAAACGAGGAGATGGTGAATGGGAGCGTATCTCATGGGATGATGCTTTAGATGCGATTGCTGCCCGCATTAGAAAGGCGATACTAGAAGATCGTCATAACGAAATCGCATACCATGTAGGGAGACCAGGACATGAGAAATTTATGAATTGGATTTTACAAGGTTGGGGTATAGACGGGCACAATTCACATACAAATATTTGTTCTTCAGGAGCVCGTTTTGGCTATAATATTTGGTATGGTTATGATAGACCATCACCAGATCATGCGAATGCGAAATTTATATTGTTGGTTTCTGCACATTTAGAATCGGGGCATTATTTTAATCCGCATGCCCAACGTATAATCGAAGGTAAAATGAACGGTGCTAAATTGGCAACAATGGACCCTCGTTTATCCAATACGGCGTCTATGTCAGATTATTGGCTTCCTTCTTATCCTGGGACTGAAGCTGCAGTATTATTGGCAATGGCATTGTATATTTTACAAAACAATTTATTTAACAAAGATTATTTAGAGAATTGGACCAATTGGCAAGAGTATTTGAAGGCAAGGCATTCAGATAAGGAGATAATTTTTGAAAATTATATAACCGCAATGATTGATGAATATGCTGAATTTACTCCTGAATTTGCTGAAAAGGAATCGGGGGTTAAAGCAGAAATGATTGTTGAAATTGCACAAAAAATTGGAGAAGCTGGTGAACGTTTTGCGTCGCATAATTGGCGTGCAGCAGCAGCGTCTAATCTTGGAGGTTGGGCAGTAGCTCGCTGCCTACATTTTTTAACAGTTCTTACCGGAGCTGTTGGTGCAAAAGGAGGAACTTCTCCTAATTCATGGAATAAATTTGTTCCAACACAACCAAATCCACCCAAACCACAAAAAGTTTGGAATGAATTGCATTTTCCTAAAGAATATCCACTTGCATTTTTTGAAATGAGTCAGTTATTACCACATTTCCTGAAAGAAGGGAGAGGGAAAATGGATGTTTATTTCTCAAGAGTATTCAATCCTGTTTGGACCTATCCAGATGGTTTTACCTGGATGGAAATGTTTTCTGATGAAACAAAATTTGGATTACATGCAGCGTTGACACCAACCTGGAATGAAACCGCATTTTTTGCAGATTTTGTGTTGCCAATGGGCTTGGCTTCTGAACGTCATGATATCAATTCATATGCAACTCATGGAGGAACCTGGATAGCGTTCCGTCAGCCAGTGTTAAGAGAAGCTGCACGTAGAAATGGAAAAACAGTTGAATATACCTATCAGGTAAATCCGGGTGAAGTATGGGAAGAAGATGAATTTTGGATTGAATTAAGTTGGCGAATCGACCCAGATGGTAGTATGGGRATTCGCAAACACTTTGAATCACCCTATAGACCTGGAGAAAAAATTACCATAGATGAATATTACCAATATATATTTGAAAGAGTTAAAGGTTTACCAGAAGCTGCAATTGCTGATGGATTTTCCGGGAAATTTGCTGAACTGGAATATATGCGAAAATACGGGGCTTTTGAAATTGAAAAAGGAGAGTCGTATAAAATGAATGAGATGCCACTTACAAAAGAACAACTAAAGGGTTCAAGTGTTGATAAAATAACCAATGTGATTTCAAAAGGAGGAAAGAATATTGGCGTAGTGATTAATGAGAAGTCAGTAGTCGGTTTTCCAACTCCATCTCGAAAAAACGAATTTTATTCTCAAACCATGGTCGATTGGAAATGGTCAGAATATGCAACTCCTACTTATATAAAAAGTCATATTCACAATGATAAATTGGATAAATCAAAAGGAGAATATGTATTAGTTCCCACATTTAGATTACCAACGTTGATCCATTCACGGTCAGGAAATGCAAAATGGTTGGTTGAAATTTCAAATAGAAACCCTATTTGGATGCATCCAGATGATGCAGCAAAATGGAATTTTAAAACAGGTGATTTGGTAAAAATGAATACTGATATTGGCTTTTTTATTGACAAGGTTTGGGTCACTCAAAGTATGAAGCCGGGAGTGGTTGCCTGCTCGCATCATATTGGACGATGGAGACGAACTCAAGATAAAACAGGGAACAGATGGGCAACAAATACTGTAAAAATTGAGGGTGACGGCAAAGGAGGTTGGAAAATGAATACCATATCAGGGATTATGCCTTATGAATCTGAGGATAGTGATTCTAAAAGAATCTTTTGGAAAGATGGAGGTGTACATCAAAATATAACGCACGCAGTCCATCCAGATCCGATAAGTGGGATGCATTGTTGGCATCAACGAGTGAGAATTGAAAAACCAAAAGAAGGAGAGAATTATGGTGATATTTATGTGGATACTAATAAGTCTCATAAAATTTATAAAGAATGGCTAGCAATGACTCGTCCGGCTCCCGGCCCTAATGGAGAGCGAAGACCACTTTGGTTTAATAGAGCTTTTAAGCCAAATGAATCGACCTATTATATTAATACCAAGAAAGAAGCTCAATAATTAAAATTAGATAGGATTACAGGAATGATTCTCTACAACTCATTCATTTAGTACTGATATAAAAAGGAGAATTTACGATCTAAAGATAAGTTGTTTGATTTTTTTAAAAACCTATTTTCTTTGAGTATATTTGATGCGAATCTAACATAACAAATCAAAGGTTTGAAAAAGAGAAACATCTATGTTTTAGTTTTTATAATATCAGTTATTGGGTTGGTAATAGTTCAATATAGGTATTTGAGAATTGGACTCAATTTAGCCAATGTACGTTTTAATCAAAATATTGGAAAGTCTGTTAAAGCAATCCAGTCTGATTTAAGCAGTTATAATAAGCTTACATTTTTATTAGGAAAAGCGATTACAAATGACGACACTTATTTTGAAACTAGATTAGATAGTACAAGAGAGGCTTCAAGTTATTTTTTGAATGATTTTTTAAAATTTAAATTACTGGAGGATGGAATAAAAACAGATTTTTCATATAAATTGTATGTGAAGGATACATCACTGTATATAAATTCTGCTAATTTTGTTGAGCAAAAAAATGAGTTAAAAAGATATCCAATTAAATTAGTGGGTTATTTGCCAGACTTGGTTCATAAAAATGTTATTTTAGAATTACAGTTTAATAGAATAAACAACTATTTTTTATCTCAACTTAATGGACTTACGATTCCAAGTTTTTTATTTTTAACAGCAATTATTTTTGTGGTCATATGGGTGCTAAGGTCATTTTATTGGCAGCAAAGTATCATTACTAGAACCAATGATTTTATTAATAACCTTACACATGAACTTAAAACACCTGTTTTTTCAATTGGTTTAGCAACAAAAATGTTGCAACAAAGGGCGAATAAAGAAAGTAAAACCTATTTGGAAATTATTAGAAGTCAAAATGATAGGCTTAAAGAACATATTGAAAAGGTACTTCAATTGGCAAGCCTAGACAAAAAAGGGAATACTTTAAATCTTACAAAAATATCTTTTTACCCATATCTTAAACGATTATGTGAAGAATTCAAAATTATTTCAGAGATGGAAGAAGTTGATTTTAATTACAAGATAATGGGAGATGAATTTATGTTAAAATGTGATCCAATGCATTTAACCAACTCGATTAATAACTTGTTAGATAATGCTAAAAAATATAGTATTAGAACACCTAATATTAAGCTTTTGGCTGAAATAATAAACAGTAAATTACATATAACTGTAAGAGATAATGGAATTGGAATAGAAAAGAAGGATCAAAAGAATATTTTTAAAAAACATTATAGGGTTTTAAGAGGTGATTTATATACGGTAAAAGGATATGGTCTAGGTTTAAACTATGTAAAAAAGATTATTAATTTGCATAAAGGGAAAATTGAATTAGAAAGTAAAATAAATGAAGGTACTTTGATTACGGTTAAATTGCCAATAGTTACATAAAATATGAAACGAGCATGTTGAAATTTTTCTCACCAAAGGAAAATGATCAATAGCGAACAGCATGTGACCGTTAAAAAACAATAAATATAAACACATGAAACGAGCTTGTTAAAATTTTTCTCACAAACGGAAAATGATTAATAGCGAACAGCATGTGACCGTTAAAAAACAAGAAATATAAACACATGAAAAAATATAAATTACTTTTAGTAGAGGATGATGCTTCATTAGGTTATTTACTTTCGGAGTATCTTAAAATGAAATTTTTTTCAGTTTTATGGGTAAAAAATGGAAAAGATGCCTTATCAACACTTTCACATCAGTCATTTGATTTGTGTATATTAGATGTAATGATGCCAGATATGGATGGTTTTAAATTAGCGGAAAAKATWAACCAARAAAAAATAAATATCCCCTTTCTTTTTTTAACAGCAAGGTCTTTAAAAATTGATGTACTAAAAGGATTTTCATTAGGAGCTATCGACTATATTAGAAAACCAATTGATGAGGAAGAATTGGTAGTTAGATTAAATAGTTTGTTAAGTATTTTGAAAGACACTAAGGAAAAGGATGAAGAATTATATATAATTGGAAAATATACTTTCTCTCCCACAAATTATGAATTAAAAATTAATGATGAAAAAAGGAAGTTAACAGCACGGGAAAGTGAGCTTCTTTTGTATTTATTGAAAAATAAAAATAATGTCAGTAGGCATAAAGATATTTTAGATACGTTGTGGGGRAAGAATGACTATTTTAATCGAAAAAGTTTAAATGTGTTTATTACACGGTTAAGAAAATACTTATCAAAAGATGATTCAATTAAAATCGATAACATCCATAACCAAGGATTTATGTTGATTATTTCTACTTCATAAAAAAGTTCTTTTTTATATCATAGTTATGAATAGCAAGTCCTTAAAAACAGTTCAAATATTAGACTAACTTGGTTAAGTTTTTCAGTTATTTAGATTCATTTTAAGTAATGAGCTTGCAGCACGTATCAAACCTAGGTTTTTCGTCAATTTTACGATAACGATTTCGGTTTTTTTGAGTCATTTTAAGGAGAATATTCGCGGAATTCGCTTAAATCTATGTTTTTAGTCAATTTTACGAAAACGATTTCGGTTAAAAAAATAAGTAAATCTCACGTTAATTCATCATCGTATTTTACTCGAAAATAATAATTAAGTAACTGATTGTTAATGGATAAAAACTTTTTATTAACTTTTTATTAACTTTTTATTGTATCTTTAAAAGATTTTAAATTATTGTGTTTATATTTGAAAGAAGGTTTAAGAAGTTTCTAAATAACAGAAATTTCTTTGATGAATTATATTTAATAAAATTAACTAATTTAACTAAATTATGAAATTCAATTTAATTAAACAATTAATGTTTTTGAGTATTATGCTTTTTACAAGCGTGATATTTGCACAGACAGTAACTGGAACAGTAACAGGTGATGGTGGACCATTACCAGGAGTTAGTGTTTTTGAAAAAGGTACTACTAATGGTACCGCATCAGATTTTGATGGAAAATACTCGTTAACTCTTACAAATGCAGATGCTGTATTAGTATATAGTTTTATGGGGTTCTTAACACAAGAGATCAATGTTAATGGACAAGGTGTCATTAATGTGGTATTAGAAGTTAGTGCTGAATCACTTGATGAAGTAATTATTGTAGGGTATGGATCCCAAACAAAGAAAGAAATTACTTCTTCAGTAGTACAGCTTGATGAAAAAGCTTTTAATAAAGGTGTTGTTAATAGCGCCGTTGGATTGTTACAAGGGAAAGTCGCAGGTTTAACCATTTCAAATAGAGGTGGTGACCCTAATTCAAGTGGAGCAATAAGATTACGTGGTATTTCTACAATAGGTGCTAACACTGAGCCATTGATTGTTGTTGATGGTCTTATTGGAGGCTCAATGTCTAATATTGATCCAAATGACATTTTATCAATAAACGTATTGAAAGATGGTTCTGCAGCGGCTATATATGGTACTCGTGGATCGAGTGGTGTTATTTTAATAGTAACTAAAAAAGGAGGTTCACGTGAGTCATCATTTGAATACAGCAGTCAATTAGAAGTTTCTTCAATTACAAGGACTGTTGATAATATGTCAGCTTCAGAATTTCTTGCAGTCGGAGGGTTTGATTTAGGAAATAATACTAATTGGATAGACGAAGTTACTAGAACAGGTATTTCAAAAGTTAATAACTTTGCGGTATCTGGTGGATCAGACAGAACAAACTATAGAATTTCAGCCAATATTAGAAATGTGGAAGGAATTTTAAATGAAAGTGGTTTTGATAAAATGAATGTAAGGGCAAATTTAAATACTAAAATTTTAAACGATAAGGTTAATGTATCATTTAACTCATCTTATACGAAGAAAAATAGTCAATTTGGTTTTTATGAAGCGTTGCGTTATGCAGTATTATATAACCCAACAGCGCCTATTTATGGTGTTGACTCTCCTTTTCAATTCAACAGTGATCAGTATGGAGGATATTTTCAAGCATTAGGGTTATTTGATTCATTTAATCCAGTAGCTATTGTTGAGCAAAATAAAAATAATGGAGTTGAAACACAATTTAACTATATCCTTAACTTAAAATCTGATTTAACAGATAATTTGACGGCTAATGTTTCAGTTTCAGAACAATTTGTTAGAAATAATAATGTTGAATATTATCCAACAACTTCTCATTTTAGAGGTATGGCGGCAGGTGCTATAAGAAAAGGACTCGCTAGATTCTATAATTCTTCATCAGAAATTCAACAATTTGAAACTTACTTAACGTATAATAATGAGTTTGATAAATCTAATCTTACCGTTACAGGTGGATATTCTTTCCAACAATCGAATTTTAATGATAATTTCTTAGAGATAGGAGATTTTCCTGGAGATAATTTAGACTACTCTAATGCAATTGAAAACTCTCAAGATTTATTAGAAGCTGGGTTTATCAAAGCGGAGAGTGGCGCTTCACCTGACGACAGAATTATTGCCTTTTTTGGTAGAGTGAATTACACATTTGATGACGCTTTATTTTTTATGGCATCTGTAAGACACGAAGGATCTACTAAATTAGGGGTAGATAATCAATGGGGTACTTTTCCAGCTTTTGGATTAGGAGCCGACTTGAATAAATATTTAGAATTAGACAATGTTGAATTATTAAAAGTTAGAGTAGGTTATGGTGTAACAGGAGCTATTCCAGGCGCTAATGGCTTGTCTAAAGAAATAAGAAATATCGTTTATGACTCATCAACTGGTGCAGCAAGTACTACACTTGCAAGAGCAGCTAACCCAGATTTGAAATGGGAAGAAAAAGCAGAAACAAATATTGGTATCGAGTTCTCAACAAATAGATTCAATGCTACGTTAGATCTTTATACAAGAGATGTAAAAGACTTTATTATAGAAAGAACTGTAGATGTGGCAGAGTTTGGTGTTGATAGAAGATATGAAAATGCAGGAAAATTAAATACGAAAGGTGTAGAGTTAATTATGAATTATGATTTTGTAAAGAAAGACGACTTCACCTATAATTCAGGTATCGTATTTTCAACTTATAAATCTGTTCTTGACGAGTATGTTGTGGAGAGTGAAATGAGAGCTAATTTAGGTTCTCCTGGACAAAATAGTACCAATATGATTCTTGTAAGAGAAGGAGAACAAATTGGTCAAATTTGGGGACCGGTTTTTTCAGGTAATGTAGTTGACGGAGCACAAGTTTTTGTAGATATTAATGGTGATGGTAATTTAGTGACTAATCAAGATCAAGCATTAAATGAAGATGCTGATTTTGCAGTGTTAGGAAATGGTATCCCTGATTTTGAACTTGGTTGGACAAATCAATTGAGTTATAAAAACTGGGAAGTAAATGCATTTTTTAGAGGTGCTTTTGGACATAGTTTAGTAAATACTTTTAGAGCATTTTTTGAACCAAGAGTAGGATCTCAAACGGGATATAACTATGTAAATACAGAATTAGCAGACCCTGCTATTACATCAGCACAGTTTAGTTCATTGTATGTAGAGAAAGCAGACTTTTTTAAATTAGACAACTTAAGTATAGGGTATAATTTTGATCTTAGTGAGAATACTCAAAAGTATTTTAAATCTATTAAAGTAAGTCTTTCTGGTCAAAATGTATTTACAATTACAAACTATACTGGGAACGATCCAGAACCAGCATTACAAGATTTTGGTGGCGCAAGTAATGGAGATTTTACTCTCTCTACCCCAGATCCATTATCACCTGGTATTGATAGAAGAAATAATTATTTTAATGCCAGAAAAGTTAGTTTAGGCGTTTTAATAAAATTATAAAAATTCTAAATATAATAGAAGATGAAAATATTAAACAATAAAAAAATGAAAACAAGATTTATTAGTTATTTAGTGTTGTTAGGAGTTTTTGTAATTACGTATTCTTGTACGGATTTAGATGAAGTTCTTATCGGCGAAATAACGGCAGACGTAAGCACAACTGGTGTTAGTACCGGAGGTGGTGGTGACGCTAGTGATGTTTTAGCTGGTCCATTTTCAACATTAAGAAATGGAACAGCAAACCATGGAGGATATTTTTCTGTTCAAGAGGTTTCTTCTGATGCAATGGCAGTTACTCAAAAAGGTGGAGACTGGTATGACGGTGGTGTTTGGTTAGATATTCATAGACATACATATACTGGTGCAAATGGACCATTAAATGGAGCTTGGGGACAACTTTATGGTGGTGTAAACGAGTGTAACACACAACTAGCATCGGCAGGAATTAGTCCAAATCAACAAGCGCAATTGAAAGCCTTAAGAGCTTATTATTATTTCCGTTTACTTGATTTGTATGGTCGCGTAAAATTAGTGACTACTCCTGGATCAGATGCCCCTCAATCGGATAGAGTAACGGTATTCAATTTTGTAGAGAGTGAATTGTTAGCTACGCTTGGTATTAGCGCAGTAACAAGTGGTATGGATTTATCAGCTAGTAATTTAACAGCTGCTGAYGATAAGTATAGAATAAATAAATATGCAGCTTTAGGAATACTTGCTAAATTGTATTTAAATGCTGAGGTTTATACTGGAGTAGCTAAATACCAAGAAGCGTACTATGCAGCTGATTATATCATCACAAATAGTCCTTATATTTTATGTGATGAAGGTTGTTCGGTACCTAACTTAGGAATGAGACCAGGAACTGATGATCCTGAAAACTTAGTAGGTTATGCTGCCATATTTGGAGCGAATAATGAAAGCAATCCTGAAATTATTTGGTCAGTTGCCTATGATGAAGTAACTGGAGGAGGAATGAATTTCCACCATATGACATTGCACTACTCAAGTCAGTTTACCTATAATTTCACATCTCAACCTTGGAATGGTTATGTAGCTTTAGAAGAATTTTATAATTCTTATGACGATAATGATAAAAGAAAAGCAAATAATTTCATAGTAGGAGTGCAGTTAGATTACGGAGGAAGTACGATTGTTGATTATTCTGATCCTGGTGATCCTGTATTGAATTATACAACTTTTGTTAATGAGTTAGAACCAAATGCTCAAAGAGATGGTGGAGCGAGATTAGGTAAATTTAGCTTTCAGCAATTTGCTAGAAACGATTTGAACAATGATTACCCAATTGTACGTTTAGGAGATATTTACCTTATTCGTGGTGAAGCTAACGCTAGACAAAGTGGTAGCTGGGCTAACGCTTTAAGTGATGTAAATGCTATTAGAAGTAGAGCAGGTATAGCTTCATTAAGTTCAGTTGATGCTGATGAATTTTTAGCTGAAAGAGGTAGAGAAATGTTTATGGAAACAACTAGAAGACGTGACCTTATTCGTTTTGGAAAATGGGGTGATGCATGGTGGGAAAAAGCTGGAGGTCAAGCAAGTTATTTAGAAATAATGCCAATTCCAATTGAGCAAATTACTGCAAGTGGTGGTACATTAACACAAAACACAGGTTATTAAATAACTATTGAAAATGTTTAAAAAGGGAGTGTTTAATACACTCCCTTTTTAGTTAAAGACAATAAGAATCAACTATTTTAAAGGTTGGGTTTATATTGAAAAATAGACATTTCAATTGGCTCGTTTAAATAGTTAGCAATAGATTATTTATATTTGATAAATAGAAAAAATAAATCTATGATTTTAGTTAAAATAATCTTTTAATTTTTTCTGAAAAAAATTAATTTTGTTTAAAAGTGTCCACCCTTTTTATGTATTAAAATGATGAGTAAAATTCTAACATGTCTATTTTTATTTTCCTTAATTCTTACTTCATGCCAATCAAATAAAGAAAACTTACCACTTTTTGAATTAAAAGGTTCTAAAACTGGAATAAATTTTGAAAACAATTTAACTTATACGGAAGAGTTCAATCCTTACACTTATAGAAATTTTTTTAATGGTGGAGGTGTAGCACTAGGAGATGTTAATAATGATGGCCTTTTAGATATTTATTTCACAGGTAATATGGTTGATAATAAGCTCTATCTTAATAAAGGTAATTGGAAATTTGAAGATATTACCGAAAAAGCTGGAGTTGGCTGTAATAACGTTTGGTCAACAGGAGCTACTTTTGTTGATATAAATAGTGATGGATTACTGGATATTTATGTTTGTAAGTCTGGAAAACCGGAAGGAGCAAATAGATACAATGAACTTTTTGTTAATAATGGAGATCTAACATTTACCGAAAAAGCTAAAGAATATGGACTAGATATCAATGGATTGTCTGTTCAGGCAGCTTTTTTTGATTACGACAAGGATGGTGATTTAGACTGTTATATATTAACAAACTCTGTTCGTTCTATAGGTAGTTTTGAGCTGGTTAAAGACCAAAGAAATAGTATTGATGTTAATGGGAATAAATTCCTTAGAAACGAAAATGGTAAGTTTGTTGATTTCACAGAAGATGCAGGGATCTATTCAAGTAAAATTGGTTTTGGATTAGGAATCACCTTGAGTGATTTTAATGGCGATAATTGGACTGATATTTTTATTTCCAATGATTTTTTTGAAAGAGACTATTTGTATATCAATAATAAGAATGGTGGTTTTGACGAATCATTAGAAACTTTTTTTCAATCAACTTCATTGGGATCTATGGGGGCAGATGCTGCCGATATAGATAATGATCTGTTACCTGATATTTTCGTTACAGAAATGCTTCCTGCCACTATAGAAAGAAAAAGGACTAAGGCAATGTATGAGTCTTGGGATGAATATCGTGTAGCTATTAAACAAGGCTATTTTCATCAGTTTCCTAGAAATGTACTTCAGAGAAATATGGGCGATAAAGGCTTTTTTGAAATTGGTAGATTATCAAATGTGGCAGCAACTGATTGGAGTTGGACTGCATTAATTTTTGACATGGATAATGATGGGCTTAAAGATATTTTTATTACAAATGGAATTTATAAAGACCTTTTAGATAGAGATTATTTGACTTATATGGCGAATGATGATAATGTGAGAGCTATTTTAAGAAGCAAAAAAGAGGTTATTAAAAAATTAATAGACATCATGCCGTCAAATCCCATATCAAATGTAGCATTTCAAAATAAGGGTAATTTTGATTTTCTGGATACTTCAAAAAAGTGGGGACTTGATAAATTATCGTTCAGTAATGGTAGTAGTTACGGAGATTTCAATAATGACGGGGCATTAGATCTAGTAGTCAATAATGTGAATATGCCGGCTTTTATTTATGAAAATAAAATTGATACTTTAATRAATAGAAGTATCTCTTTTGATTTGTATTCTACGAGTAAAAATAGCAGTGCTATTGGAGCTAAAGTAACCATTAAATACGATGGTAATAAAAAGGCAATGGTTGAAAATTACACCTCTAAAGGATATCAAAGTTCGTTTAGTGCTGCTGTTCATTTTGGAGTTGGAAATAATTCGAGTATAGATTCCCTTTTCATTCAATGGCCAAATGGCGCAAGAACTATTAAAACGAATTTAAAGACGAATAAGAAATATTCATTTGACGAACCAAAAAACTCTGAAACTGATAGTAGTATAAAAACTGAACAATTGGCTGAAGCAATACAGTTCAAGAAAATTTCGGAACTGTTTAGTTTTACCCATAAAGAAAACTATTTTGTAGATTTCAATAAAGAACCGTTGTTGCCATTTATGTCTAATAATGAAGGACCTGCGATGGCTATTGCAGATATTAATAATGATGGGCTTATGGATTTTTTTGTTGGAGGAGCCAAAGGCAGAGTTTCTGCTATCTACGTCTCTAAAGAAGATGGTACATATGGTAAAGATCAGCAACCCTTTATTGAGAATTTTAATTCAGAAGATACCGATGCTGTTTTTTTTGACGGCGATGGTGATGGTGATTTAGATTTGTTTGTGTGTAGTGGAGGGAAGTCTTTTGTTGAAAATTCAAGAGAACTTGCCGATAGATATTATATAAACACAGGAAACGGTACATATGAAAAATCTGAAATAGCATTACCAAAATATCAGCATTATAGTTCGTCAACAGTTACAGTAAAAGATTTCGACAATGATGGTGATATTGATATATTTGTTGGAGAAAGATTAAAAGTAAATTGTTACGGCCTGCCAGGTAATGGTTATTTGTTAGAAAATCAATCTAATAATAAATTCGTTGTAAATAAACAACCTGCTTTCAACAATTTAGGGTTAATTACAGATGCATCTTGGGTAGATATTAATAAAGATGGGTGGTATGACTTAGTAGTAACGGGTGAATGGATGCCAATTACCATACTAATTAATGAGAATGGAAAATTTATGAATAGCACTGAAGAATATGGATTACATGAGTCTGCTGGCTTATGGTATTCTTTAAAGGTTGAAGATATTGATAATGATGGAAATCTAGATATCATTGCTGGAAATGCAGGAGAAAATAATTTTTTCAAAAATGGCTTAAAAATGTATATTAATGACTTTGATAAAAATGGGTCATTTGAACAAATTATTTGTTATAAAAGAGATAATTTAGATTATCCTATAGTTGATAGAGACGAATTATTATCTCAACTTCCCTATTTAAAAAATAAGCTTTTTTATTTTAAAGATTATGAAAAAGCAACGATGAGTTCAATCTTTAATGAAAGAACTATCAAAGAATCTTTAGTGTATGAAGTAACTAATTTTAAAACATCTTTATTTCTGAATATAAATGGAAAATTTACTAGCTTTGAACTTCCTCGTGAAATACAATATTCATCGGTAAAAGCCATAGAAATTGCAGATGTAAACAATGATAGTATTAAGGATATTATTTTTGGAGGTAACCAGTATTTAATGAAACCTCAGTTTGGAAGAGATGAAGCATCAAAAGGGTGGGTTGTTTTTGGAGCAAATGATAATAATAAATATCATTTCCCATTTGTAAGAAGTATTGACATTGAGGGTCAAATAAGAGCTTTTAAAATTATAGAAATTAAAGGAAAGAAAATATTAATAACCGCAATAAACAATGAGAAAACACAATTTCATGAAATTCAAAATTAATAATAACTATTATTTTTTACTAGTTTTAGTGTTCACYTTGTTGTCTTGTGAATCTGAATATTCAAAATTAGTTAAGAAAGAACTAGCAACAGAAATTAAAAACGATTCTTTGTTTTTTGGAATGAAATTTAACGATACCAAGCAAGAGTTTTTTGACATCTGTCAGGAGCTGAACGAAAAAGAACTGGTAAGTCATGGTCCTGAAAATAAATTTGTAGAATATATTATAAAAGCACCGAATGATGACGGATCATCTATTCAAATGTTATTTTATGGAATTTTTAGCAAAAAAAATATAATGACCGGGTTAAATATGAGGTTTTCTTATAATGCATGGTCACCATGGAATAAAAAGTTAAGCGCAGATAAGTTAATTCCAAACATTAAAGATACGTTGCAAAAATGGTTTCCTGGGAATGAATTTATAAAAGTAGATCTTAAGGATTTGAACAACGAAGTGTATGTAAAAATAGATGGAAATAGGCAAATTAAAATGTATACTATAGATGAAAAAGTAGTAGCCGTAAAAATTGAAGACTTAGATAAAAAAAGTGAATATAATGGCAGTTCAGAATAAATTTTTTAAAGTTAGTCAGTTTACACTATTTTTTATTCTTATTTTAATTTGTAATTCTTGCGTTGATGCTGAAAAGAAAAATGAACTATTTGAGTTATTACCTTCAAGCCAAACAGGATTAAATTTTAGCAATGATTTAACCTACGATAAAAATTTTAATATTTATAAATACCGAAACTTTTACAATGGTGGAGGGGTAGCAATTGGCGATGTTAATAATGATGGTTTAGTTGATGTTTACTTGATATCAAATCAAAATCAAAATAAATTATTTATTAATAAAGGCGACTTCAAATTTGAAGATGTAACGGATAAATCTGGTGTTGGAGGGAGTAAATCCTGGTCAACAGGAGTTACCATGGTCGATATAAATTCAGACGGTTTTTTAGATATTTATGTGTGTAATTCGGGAAATGTCGAGGGCGATGATAAAAAAAATGAGCTCTTCATAAATAATGGCGATCTTACGTTTACTGAATCTTCAGAAAAATTCAATTTAGATGACAAAGGATTTTCAATACATGCCTCCTTTTTTGATTATGATAAGGATGGTGATTTAGATGTTTATTTGTTAAATAATTCTTACCAAGCTATAGGGTCTTTTAATCTTACTACGAATGAACGTTCTAATAGAGATTATTTAGGCGGAGATAGGTTACTAGAAAACAGAAATGGAAAGTATGTTGATGTAAGTGAAAAAGCTGGTATTTATGCAAGCGTAATTGGCTTTGGTTTAGGAGTTTCTATCGGCGATTTAAATGGTGATAATTGGGAAGATATATATATTTCTAACGATTTTTTTGAACGGGATTATTTATATATAAATCAAAAAAACGGGACGTTTGTTGAATCTCTTACAGATCGTATTATGTCTATCAGTGGAGCTGCAATGGGAGCAGATATAGCCGATACTAATAATGATGGTTCGAATGAAATCTTTGTTACAGAAATGCTGCCTTCATCACATAATAGGATGAAAATGATCACAACTTTTGAAGATTGGGACCGCTATTTAAATGTTGTGAAAAGCGATTATTATCACCAATTCACAAGAAACACTTTTCAAAAAAATAATGGGAATGACACCTTCAGTGAGATTGGTAGATATTCAGGTATTGAAGCCTCAGATTGGAGCTGGGGAGCACTATTTTTTGATTTGAATAATAACGGTTTAAAGGATTTATTTATATCAAATGGTATTTATAAAGATTTAACGAACCAAGATTATTTGCAATATGTTTCAAATAAAGCAGTAGTAAAATCAATCACCACTAATAAAGAGGTGGATTATAAAAAACTGATTGATATAATTCCATCTAATAAGGTTGAAAATCATAGTTATACCAATATGGGAAACTCAATTTTTAAGAGGAATTATGAGTCAGGATTAAATACGCCAAGTTTTTCTAATGGTTCAGCCTATGGCGATTTAGACAATGATGGAGATTTGGACCTGATAGTTAACAATGTTAATATGGAAAGTTTTGTTTATAGAAACAATCTTGTTAATAATAATAGTGCAAATTATGTKAAGYTAATATTAGAGGGTGAAGGTCTTAATAARAATGCTATTGGTGCTAAAATWRAAGTTACTTCWAAAAAAGGASATCAATWTTATTAYGAACAACAACCMGCTAGAGGTTTTCARTCTTSYATGGAYAAYAGACCTAATATTGGYGTRGSTRCTAATGAAATTGTTGATATTAARGTTTTATGGCCAAAAGGKACAGTYACYRTTWTGARCAATGTTRCTGTAAATCAAACRATTGTTATTAATGAAACTGAGACTGCAAAAATTAACCAAAATAGAGAAAAAAGAGAGAGTATTAATCTGTTTACTAAAGCTATAAATAGTACCTCTTTTAAACATCAAGAAAACTATTTTTCCGATTTTAATAAAAATCCATTGATCAACCAAATGTACAGCTCTTTAGGTCCACATGCATCAAAAGCAGATATCGATAATGACGGAAATGATGATTTGTTTATTGGCGGTTCAAAAGGGTTTTTATCAACTATAATGAAAGGTAATGGGAAGACTTTTAAACAACAGAAGATGAGTGTTTTTGAAAAACATAAAAATTCTGAAGATTCAAAAAGTCATTTTTTTGACGCAGATAATGATGGTGATCTCGATTTATATGTTTGTAGCGGAGGTATGGAGTTTAACAAATTTTCTTCAGATTTAGGAGACAGGCTTTATTTGAACAATGGAAAAGGAGAATTTGAAATTTCWGAACAAAAGTTACCATCTAGTAAGGCTTATTTTAGTACGGGAACTGTAATTTCTTCAGACATTGATAACGATGGAGATTTAGATCTTTTTATAGGTGAGAGATTAAACCCAGAAAGGTATGGTGAAGCAGGATCAGGTTTCATACTCCTAAATAATGGTGAAGGCATTTTTGAAGATGCTACAGAAACCATTGCTTCGGAATTAATGAATATTGGAATGATTACTGATGCAATATTTAATGATTTTGATGATGACGGCGATGATGATTTACTAATTGTTGGTGAATTTATGGGTATTGAACTCTTTAAAAATGAAAATGGAATTTTTCAGAAAATAAAAGAAAACCCATTGAAAAACTTAAAAGGCTGGTGGAATACCATTGGAATGTCAGATTTAGACAACGATGGAGATATGGATCTTGTTATTGGAAATCATGGGTTAAATAGTAGGTTTAAAGCAACTGAAACGAATCCAATAACATTGTACCTTAAAGATTTTGATTTAAATGGGACATTAGACCCTGTATATACTTTTCGTTCTGATAACGGCAAAGATTACCCCTATGCATTGAGACATAATCTTATTGATCAAATGAAAGGATTAAAAAAGAAATTTCCAGACTATATGTCTTTTGAAAATGCTGATATTAATATTATTTTTAATGAAAAAGAATTACAGAACACAACTAAATTAGTAGCGAACCATCTTGAAACAACATTATTAATTAATAAAGGAAACTTTGAATTTGATAGTATTGAATTGCCTCAAGAAATTCAATACTCACCAATTTATGCTCTTGAATTTAATGACTTTGATAAAGATGGTGATATGGATATTGTTTTTGGGGGTAATCTTTACAATGTTAAGCCAGAATATGGGAGGTATGATGCTTCCTATGGTGGATATTTAGAAAATAAAGGAAATATGAAATTTAACTATATTAAAAATGGTTCTGGTTTTTCTGTTAAGGGAGAGATTAGAGATCTGATAGTTCATAAAAATCAGTTAATTGTGATTAGAAATAACGATTCGATAGTAACTTTTAATTTTTAGTGAAATAGAAACGAGCATGTTAAAATTTTTCTCACTAGAGGAGAATGATTAATAGCGAACAGCATGTGACCGTTAAAAGCAATAAATATAAACACATGAAACGAGCATGTTAAAATTTTTCTCACCAGAGGAGAATAATTAATAGCGAACAGCATGTGACCGTTAAAAGCAATAAATATAGACACATGAAAAAAATCTACACATACTTTCCGCTTTTATTATTATTAATAAGTTGTAAAGAAGAAATTCAAAGACCAGCCCTTTTTTTTGAAAAAGTAAACTCAAAAGAATCAGGTATTGATTTTTCAAATGATTTAACGGATACAGATAATTTAAACATTGTTAATTATATGTATTATTACAACGGAGGAGGTGTCGCTATTGGAGATATTAATAATGATGGTTTAGATGATATTTTCTTTACGGCAAATCAATTACCAGATAGGTTATATCTTAATATGGGTGATATGAAATTTAAAGATATTACTGATACTKCAGGTATTGCCCTTGATTACAGTTGGTCAACCGGTGTAACTATGGCCGATGTAAATAATGATGGATTTTTAGATATTTACATTTCAAAGCTTGGCGATTTCAAGGGTACGAGTAAGCATAACTTGCTTTATATTAATAATGGGGATGCTACTTTTACGGAATTATCTGAATCGTACGGATTAGATTTTTCTGGGTTTTCAACTCAATCAACTTTTTTTGATTATGATAGAGATGGTGATTTAGACATGTATTTAATGAATCATTCTGTTCATACGATAAGAAATTATGGAAAAGCTACTCGAAGAAATGATTCAGATCCGCTATCAGGCGATATTTTGTTTGAAAATAAAATGAATGAATCTGAACAGAAATTTGTTGATGTCACAAAAAAGGCAGGAATTTTTAACAGTTCTCTTGGTTATGGTCTAGCACTAATTGCCGCTGATATTAATCAAGATGGATGGATGGATATTTATGTAGGAAATGATTTTCATGAAATAGATTATTTATATATAAATCAGGGAGATAAAACTTTTAAAGAATCTTCGGGGCAGTTTTTAAACCACACCTCTCAATCAACTATGGGGGTCGATATAGCCGACATGAATAATGATCATATGTTTGATATTTTTACATTAGATATGCTGCCTAATGATCATAAAATATTATTAAAATCAGGTGGTGAAGATATGAGTAGGGTAAAGCAAATAAAAAGTGATTTTGGGTTTGCGAGCCAGTATGTCAGAAACGCTTTTCATCTAAATAGGGATAATAAATCATTTTCAGATATAGCCTTAATGACCGAAACTTATGCAACAGATTGGAGTTGGTCGGTTTTACTTCAAGACTTTGACAATGACGGTTTAAACGATATTTTTGTAACTAATGGTATTTACAAAAGGCCAAATGATCTCGACTATATTAACTTTTTAAGTAATTTAGATATTCCTACTAATGCGAACAAAAAAGAGCTTGCTAAAATTGAGAAAAAGTTAATCAATAAAATGCCTTCAAATAAAATTTCAAATATTATTTTTAAAAATAATGGAAATTTTGATTTTGAAAAAACTGCTAGTACTTCTGGATTTGAAAAATCATTTTCTAATGGTGCAGCCTATAGTGATTTAGACAATGATGGTGATATCGATTTAGTAGTTAATAATATCAATCAAAAAGCCTCAATTTTAGAAAATAAAAGTGAAGGGAATCTAACGAATAATTATGTTTCAATTTCTTTTGATGGAAATCAACAAAATGGGGTAATTATTGGGACCAAAGCGATTATTTATTGTGGAGAAAAGTTCTTTGTTAAAGAACTCACTACAACAAAAGGGTTTCAATCAGCTTCAACTTCTAGTATTCATGTTGGATTGGGATCAATTGATAAAATAGATTCTATTAAAGTTATATGGCCAGATGGTTTTATTCAAACTGAGAAAACAGTGGCTTTAAATAAACGTAATAAAATTAAGAGAGTTGAGGGTGAGATAAATGCATTAAATACAGTAGTAAGTAATAGCACTAATGCATTTCAGGTATTTCCTTTCTTCCACCGGGAAAATATTTATTACGATTATGAAAAGGAAAAATTGATACCTGAAAATTTATCTACAGAAGGTCCCGCAGTTGTTCATGCCGATTTTAATAATGATGGCTTAAATGATTTATTTTTAGGCGGAGCTCGATATCAATCTTCAAGAATCTTTTTTAAACAAAAAAACGGAAGCTATCAAAGTCCAGTGCTTGATGTTTTTGAAAGAGATAATATGTTTGAAGATGTAGATGCTATTAATTTTGATATTGATAATGATGGTGATCAGGATTTATATGTAGTAAGTGCTGGTAATGATAAATTGGAAAGAGATCAATTATTTCAGGATAGAATTTACATAAACGATGGAAATGGAAATTTTGAAAGATTAAAAACACCTCTTTTTAGAACCAATGGAGGTTCAGTTTCTTCGGGTGATTTTGACAATGATGGTTTTACTGATTTATTTATTGGTAGTCGCTCCATACCCTCTGGATATGGCCTTTCACCGTATAGTTTTATTTTAAGAAATAATCAAAAAAATGGATTTGAGATTATTCAAAAAACTAGATTAGGAATGGTTACTGATAGTAAATGGGCTGATATAAACGGAGATAATTTACTTGATATAGTAGTTGTAGGAGATTGGATGCCGATTACGGTATTGATAAATAATGGAGATAACACATTTACAAACCAAACTAAGGCATTTGGTCTTGATAATACAAATGGTATGTGGAATACTATTGAAATTAAAGATATAGATCAAAATGGAACCTTGGATATCATAGGTGGAAATACTGGGTTAAATTTTAAATGGAAAGCATCAGTAGCTAATCCAGTAAAATTATATTTAGATGATTTTGACGAAAATGGACAATTAGACCCAATAATTTTTTATAATTTCTTTGGGCACAATATACCTTTTGCTTCAAGAGATATGTTGAATAGCCAAATGCCTGAATTAAAGAAAAGGTTTTCAAGCTATAATGAATTTTCCAAAGTTGAAAACATTAAGGATTTAACAGGTAAATCTGAAAATGAAATTTTGGAGATAAAAGAGATTTATGAACTTCGGTCAATGATATTTTATAATTATGATGGTGTGTTTAAAGGAATACCATTACCAAAAGAAGCGCAAGTTAGTAGTATTCAAGATATCTACATAGACACAATAAATGGTGAGCAAACAATGATGTTTATTGGTAATAATAATAACAATGTGACCGAACTTGGAAATACTAATTTTAATTCTGGAGGAATTTTTAGAGCCTATCAAGATAATAATTTCAAGTCTTTCAATTATTTACCTATACCCGCCCATTTAAATAGTAGAAAAATTATTTCTCTTGGAGGTGATTTGTTCTTGGTAATTTCCAATAATGATAAGTCATATTTATTTTACAGATAAATTAACATATAATCTTAATCTTTAAAAACAGCCATTATTTTAATGGCTGTTTTTTTATAGGTAGAAATCAGCATTAGTTTGTTTGTAAGAACCTAAACTATTGCTGTTTTGAATCCTTATAAGTTGCATTTTTTCACCCTTTTTAAAACGAAAAGTTAATGAAAAGTTAATGAGATTGCTCAAAAAGCAGTGAAAGATTAATGAAAGGTTAAAGCTGTTAAAAAAAATAAAATAGCCAACTTTATTTGGCTTTTTTTACGGTATTTTAGCTTAAAGATTGACTTTTAAAGAAATGCTTAATTATTTTAAAATTAGTAATAAGCCATCTTATTTAGCGCTAATCCAATTTAAAGAGGCGCTTAATTTGACATTAGCTAARAAGGTAATTTAGATTTTCTAAAAAGTTTTTTTTAATGGGAAATTTAAAAAATAAATAGAGAGATAAAACACATAAAAATCTAACTATTYATGGAAATAAAAAAAAGGYCAAAAAAGATAACTTCTACAATGTATAAAAGAAAGAATTATTGCAGTAATTTAAATAATTATACGAATTTTGTTTTTATTTATGTCTCATTCCTAATGCTTGCAGGATGTAATTCAAATAACAATTCTTCCTCGAAATTAGAAAATCAACTTGTGAATAAACCTCCCGTAGCGAATGAGGAATTTTTTCAGGAAATAGGAAAAGAGATTGGAATGGATTTTATTCACTCTATTGGTTCAGAACAAATGGTAAATATTATTGAATCAGTGGGAGGCGGTGCTGCTTTCCTCGATTTTGATCAAGATGGTTTTATAGATATTTATACCTGTAGTGGAACTTGGATTGAAGGATTCAGTAAAGGTGATAAAACAGAAAAACAAGGAAAGAATCACCTCTACCGAAACATGCAGGATGGCACCTTTGAAGATGTTACAAAAAAAGCCAAAGTTGGTGGTCCATGGTATAGTATGGGGGTTACTGTTGGCGATTTCAATAATGACGGTTACCCAGATATTTATGTAAGCAATTACGGGCCCAACACGCTGTACAAAAATAATGGGAACGGTACTTTTACTGATGTTACTAAAAAAGCTTCTGTAGGAGGAGGAAAAGAATCTAGTGTAGGTGCWGTTTGGTTAGATTATGATAATGATGGATTACTAGATCTTTATGTTGGGAACTACCTTAATTTTGACCCAGAATATAAATATTACTATTCCCCTGATGGATTTCCAGGACCATTAGCCTATGACAGTCAACCAGATGTTTTGTATCATAATAATGGCAATGGTACTTTTGAAGATGTAACAAAGAAAATGGGGATTGTTGATATTGACGGAAGAGCAATGGGTGTTGGAGCTGCTGACTATGATGATGATGGTTTTGTTGATATTTATGTTGCCAACGATCACACGGTTAATTTTCTCTGGCATAACAACGAAGGAAAAGGATTCACTAATCGAGGTATTATGTCTGGAACAGGATTCAGCCAAGGAGGTGAAGCAACCGTGAGTATGTCTGTAGATTTTGCCGATTTTAATGGTGATGAATTACTTGATATTTTTATTTCCGATGATAATTACTGTTCTCTTTATAAGAATTTAGGGAATGGGATTTTTACTGATAACTCTTATTCTTCAGGTATTTCAGTTGCATCTGGACAATTTGTTGGATGGTCTTCTTCATTTTTTGATTATGACAATGATGGAGATGCTGATATTTTTAAAGCGAATGGCGAGTTAAAACACTTATATGGACAAGAGGATCAGTTATTTGAAAATATAGGAAACGAGAAGTTCAAAGATGTGTCCGTTGAAAGAAGTCAGTATTTTAGAGAAGAGTTTGTTGGACGAGGAGCAATCCTAGGTGATTATGATAATGACGGAGATATAGATATCTATATAGTTAATTTGAATAGCGCTAGTATGTTTTTAAGAAATAACAAGGGGAATCAACATAATTGGCTGATGCTAAATTTAGTTGGACAAAAGAGTAATAGAGACGCGATAGGTGCAAGGATTAAAATTATAGCAGGTGGCAAAGTACAAATTGCTCAGAAAAAAAGTACGACGGGCTATCTTTCTCAAAATGATTCTAGGATTCACTTTGGTCTTWTGAAAAATGATATTGTTGAAAGAATTGAGATAAAATGGCCTTCTGGCAAATTTCAAGTATTAGAGAATATTAAAGCCAATCAAATCCTTACAATCAAAGAATCTAAATAAGTTTTTAATGAATAGAAAAAAATCAACTATAATTTTTCAATTAATAATTGGCTGTTGTTCGGTCATCTTTTTCTCCTCTTGTCAGAAAAAATCATTAGAAGGAATGATTGTATTTACACAAGTTGCAGGAGAATTACAAGATGTTAATTATACAACTGGAAATTCTTGGCGGTATATYACTAATTCGAGTATCGTTTCCTTAAATCCTTCTAAGACTAATGATCAATTAATAGTACTAACCGAAAATTATTTTTCAGCAAACTCTCCAGAGATTTCATTTGATGGTAGATTCATGATTTTTTCGGCACAAAAGAACCAGAACGATATCTGGCAAATTTGGGAAATGAATTTAGAGAACTTAAAAGYAAAGCAGGTTACGTTTTCGTCTGAAAACTGTATTGACCCAGCTTATTTACCAAATGGACGTTTAGTATTTAGTAAATTTAAAACCAGTGGAATAGTGAATAAAGGACATGCACTCTTYACTTGTAATAATGATGGATCTGATGTTAAACAAATWACATTTAACCCACATGCGTATTTTGCACCGAAGGTATTGAAAGATGGAAGAATATTGACGATCAGCAAAGAACTTTACCCTACTATAAAAGATGGAAATTTTATGGTTTTACGTCCCGATGGCACCAAAGAAGAGTTGTTTTATCAAGGGGAAAAAGGCAGTAATTTGCATAGTCGTGGATGGGAGACAACTGATGGTAAAGTTATTTTTATAGAATCAGATGGTACTCATGAGGGTGGAAATATTATAGCTGTTAATTATAATAGACCTTTAGACAGTAGGGTTAATTTATCTTCAAGCTTTAAGGGTGATTTTTATTCAATTAGCTCTTTAAAAGATAACAAATTATTAATATCCTATCGTTCATCTACTGATGAGCCATATGCATTATTTGAATTTGATATAGCACATAAAACCCTTAGTCAGCCTATTTATAAAAATGAGAACTATCATGTATTAGAAGCTGTTGTAGTTGAAAAAAAAGAGCGGCCTAGAGATTTGCCAAGTGAAGTGAATATGAAGAGTAAAACAGGACTGCTTCTTTGTCAGGATATCAATTTTTCAGATATACCAGTTGATGGTACATCTTTAACTTCAAAAGCTGTTAAAGTTGAAGTTATGGGAGCCGAATCCTCACTTGGAATTGTAGATGTTGAGAAAGATGGTTCWTTCTATTTAAAAGTGTTAGCWGACACGCCATTTCGWTTAAAGACKATCGATAAGAACGGACTTGTTGTGAATGGACCAAGTAGYTGGATATATTTRCGTCCTAATGAACGACGMGGTTGTGTGGGYTGTCATGAAAATAAAGATCAAATTCCAGAGAACAGGCAACTTWTGTCRAGTAAAAAAGRTCCYATAWYAATACCRRATTTAGAAATTTATAAAAAYAAGGAGCATTAAAATTAATATGAACACGTCAAAAYTWTTWTTTTTTTTAGGAACAATTTTTGTTTTAGGATTGRTTATTTATTACCCAGGGCGYAAATTAGCMAGRGTACATGTAAATAATAAAACGGCTGTTGATAACCAYCCATTGTCATGTAAYTCATGTCATCTTTATACAAGGAATGAAAGGTTTATTTCAAATTTTATAAATGAAGATTATTATTCGCCATTCAATATCGCAGTTTCTAACAATGGTAATCATATGTATGTAATTGCACAAGATGCAAATCAGCTACTTGTTATTGATATTGAGAACAACAAAGTAGTGGATAAAATAAATGTGGGAGTGCACCCACATAGTGTGATTCTTAGTGAAGACGGAAGAAATGCCTATGTCAGTAATCAGTGGTCTGATAGTGTATTTAAAATTGATTTACCAACAACAAGTGTCGTTGACACGTTAAAAACTGGGAATGGACCTGCTGGTCTTGCACTTAGTGCTAATGGGAAATTTTTGTATGTGGTTAATACGTTTAGTTCAGATTTATCTGTAATTGATCTGTCTACAAAAGAAGAAAGTAAAAGATTAATTACTGGAAATGATCCTACAGGAACTGCGCTATCTCCAAATGGTGAAGTTCTCTATGTAACCAGCCGACGTGCGAATCCATCTGTTTATGGTGAACCTTTGATTAGTGATTTGACDATAGTTAGTGATAGCAAACATGAAGTAATGAAGCATTTGAGCATTGAATCGGCTCATATTATGGAAAACATWGCATTTACACCTTCTGGWGACTTAGCATTAGTGACATTGATTCGTCCCAAAAATTTAATTCCAAGCGTGCAAGTTGAAGGTGGCTGGATGATGACACATGGAATTGGTATTATAGAGCAGAAGGAAGGTGGAAAAGTTGTACAGCTTTTAATCGATGAACCAAATTCCTATTACCCTGATCCCTTTGATATTGTTGTTACTCCTGATGGAAAGAAAGCTTTTGTATCAAGCTCTGGAGTTAACTTCATATCAGTTATCGATATTGATGCAATTAGGAGTTTAATAGCTAAATCTACACCAGAAATGTTGAAGAAATTTTCCAATAACCTTGGAATTAGTAGCAAGTTCATTATTAAACGAATTCCTACTGGTCACAATCCAAAGGGCCTCGAACTCTCACCAGACGGTAAACGATTGTATGTTGCTGAGATGCTAGATGATAAGATTGCTGTAATTGATACAGAAAATTTGGAAGTAATTAACTCTATTGACCTTGGTGGACCAAAGAAAATTTCAGTAGCAAGACAGGGGAGAAGACTCTTCAATAATGCTTCACATACATTTCAAAATCAATATGCTTGTTATACGTGCCATCCCGATACCCATGAGGATGGACTGGATTATAATTTTGCAGCTGTTGGTCGAAATGTAGTTAATACCATGTCATTACGTGAAATTGCCAATACTCAACCTTTTAAATGGGTTGGCTCTAACCAGTCTATTTATAAACAAGATGGAATGCGGTTTTCTAAATTCCTTACCAGAACGGAAACGTTTTATTTTGACGATCTCGATGCGATTGTTGCTTATATCAAAACAGGGATTAAACATCCGCCTAATTTAATGCATAACCCCAATGGAAAATTAACTGAATCTCAACTTCGTGGCAAAGCACTTTATGAAAGAAGTATAGATAATTTTGGCGTAGTTATTCCTGAGAATAATAGGTGTATTACTTGTCATCCACCACCATTATATACAAATTTAAAATTGGCAGATGTCAGTACTCAAGCTGACACAGACGATATTAACTTATTTGATACGCCTCACCTGAATAATATACATGCTTCAGCTCCTTATTTACATGATGGACGTGCTAAAACACTTGAAGAAATATGGACAATTTATGGAAAAGAAGATAAACATGGACGTGTTAATGATATGTCCAAGATGGAACTAAATGATCTGGTTGATTATTTAAAATCCTTTAGAGGTGTCAACTATGAAAATACGAGTTCAAATACTCAACAAACTTCAGCTTATTAAACAAATAAAGATAGATATTATGAAAAAAACAGGATTAAGAAAGCATTCAATTTTTGCAGTAATCGCAGTTGTTATTTTAGGGTTTGTGTCTTTGGCATTTACTTTAGCAGAGCAACATCCTTCTGATTTGAATTCAAATCCAATAATTAATCAATTATCTGTGAATAACAGTGAGTTTGTACCTGAAAATAGTATAGGTGAAATTAATATAAAAAACGAAACAAGCTCAATGCCTGTATATGGTAATTGGCAAAATTTTACTGAATTGGATGGGTTGCCAACTAATAAAACCAATTGTGTACTAATAGATGGAGATAGAGTTTTGGTGGGAACCCATGAAGGTCTTGCTGTATTTGAGAAAGGGAAGTGGAAAACCTATACAACAAAAGATGGACTTGCGCATAATGGTGTTGTAGCCATTGATGTAAGTGAACTTACAGGAGATGTTTGGATCGGAACCATGGGAGGACTTACAAGATGGTCTGCAGGAAAGTTTCAAAACTTTACGCAACTTAATAGTGGATTGCCAAATGATTTAATTTATTCCGTATTGTGTGATGGTAAAGATGTTTGGGCTGCAACTGGTGGTGGAGCAGGCCAATACAATACCTACACCAAAAAATGGGAAATATTTACTGAAAAAAATGCACCAATGCATGAACCGTGGACCTATGGAATATGTGAAGGTGATGGAAAAATATTTATTGCAGCTTGGGGCGGTGGTATTATTGAATATACCAAGAAAACAAAACAATTTAGAGATTATGTAGATCCTGATAAAAATATGGAAATCGACCTTTTTCCAGATGATGGGTTAGTTCATGATATTACTACAGGTGCTTCCTGGTCAGATGGTTATTTATGGGTTGCAACTTATTTTGGATTGAGTCGCTATGATGGAGTACATTGGAAAGGATATTTTGATCATGATAGTGGTTTAGCAAKTAATTTCATCAATTTTATTAAAGCTAAAGGATCCATAGCCTACATCTGTACCGATAAAGGATTGAGTACCACCGATGGTACAAATTGGATTACTTACACTAAAAACGATATGAATAAGAATGGAAAAGCTACCATATCTACAGGCGATGAAAAAAAAGAGCTAACAATGTCTCCTTCAATAGCACATAATTATGTAATTGGGGTTGATGTTAAAGATAATGTAATCTGGTTGGCTACTTCGAAAGGTGTAAGCCGTGGAGAATTGTTAAAATAACAATTCAAAGGTATTTTTAAAANGAATAAATGAATAGAAAATAAAATATAAATTATGGAAAGTTTAATTGAAAATAAAAAATTACTAATAGACCTGTCAAAACTAACAGATGGAGAGAGGATTGAGATGAAGAAACTTGGATTATTATCTGATGACAATAAAATTATTGAATCAGTCTATCCTTCTCTTCATAATGAGCGACCACCAATCGAAAAACATGTTACACATGTGCCACATGTTCTCAACGAAGCTTATGACTATCAAAAACCATCTTCATTTTCACGAGCTTTACGTCTTGATCTTGGAGGTTATAAGGTATTATTAATTTCGGGTACTGCCAGTGTAAATGAAGAGGGCGGACCTGAGCATATAGGAGATTTTAAGGCTCAGCTATGGAGAACATACGTAAATATTACTAATATTCTTGAAGCTGAAGGTATGACATGGCATGATGTTGTGAGAACAACCAATTACTTGAGAGATATTGAAAGAGATTATGATGAATTTAATAAAATTAGAACAACTTATWWTKAKYKSTTAWMACTYKWWYSTKTWYCWKYTMKTACKKSWRYASRMGYWRRRWKRYKKWRRRWAMCWSWWSKWKTTGAAATTGAAGTGTATGCAATCTGTAAATCTAACTAAAAATCACTTAGAATGAAATGTAATTATTGGGTATTGGCTACTTTTGTCCTAATTATAATGTTTCCGAATTTGGAATTAAAAGGGCAAGAAAAAGGTCTTAAGTACGGAAAAACGCCAGATAAGTTTTCTCCATATAACAATTTTCAGAAGGCTTATAAATATAATTTTCTTGARCCTACTCAATTTTATGGWGCAGGAAGAGACAAATTRCCTCCAAAAAATTTGAAAGAAGTGCGTTTAGGATTTCTAGGTCCCTTAGAAGGTTCTGATATGATAGCGCTCGGTAAACAAATGTTAAATGGAACTATTTTGGCAATTGAAGAGGCTAATGACAAAGACGGCTATAATGGCATTCCATTTAAGTTAATGATACATAATGATGTTGGTTTATGGGGCGCTGCTGCCAATGAAGTGGTAAAAATGAATGATGAAAAGGTTTGGGCATTTCTGGGGTCAATTGATGATATTGTCTCACATGTGGCGCTACGGGCAACTTTAAAAATGGAAATAATGATGGTCAATACAGGCGATCCAGATCCTACTTTTACAGAAACAAAAATTCCATGGACAATTCGTGTAATTAGTGATGACCGTCAAAGTGGCTATGCTCTTGCTTCCTATATTTTTGAAAAGATGAACCATGAACGTGTTGCAGTTATAAGATCTAACAATCGTTATGGGAGAGTTGGCATTATGGAATATTCTGGTGTGGCAACACGATTAGGCCACCCAATGATGATTGAAGAACGTTTTGATAACGGAGAGACCGATTTTACCATGCAATTGGAGAATATCAAGAGAGTTGCACCTGATGCTATTCTTATTTGGGGAAACGCTAAAGAGTCTGCTCTTATTTTAAAACAAATTCGTAAGATGGGAATGGAGCAACCTGTTTATGGTTCTGATAGAATGGTTTCTCCTGAATTTCTAGAAATTGCAGGAAAGCATGCTGAAGGAATAGTGACTACAAGTCAGTACAATCCTACTGCAAATATTCCCGAACTAAAAGCATTCAAAATTAATTATTTCAAAAGATTTGGTCTCGAACCAGATGTTTTTGCAACACATGCCTATGATGGAATGAACTTAATTATTAAAGCCATTCATAAAGTAGGACTCAATCGAATACTTATCCGCGATGTCCTCTCTGATCTAAAGACTTTTCAGAATTATCATGGAATTACAGGGAAGATTGTATTTGATAATACATTGAATGATATAGGGGAAATATGGATGGCTGAAGTACAAAACGGAAAGTTTGAATATTCTGAGAGTCCAAGGATGGAAGTTAGTAGAAGTACAAACACAAATTCTAAATACTAAAATAATGGACAATGATGATAAAGGAGTTATTACATGTAATATTCCAAATGATGCTACTATTAAGGTCCCTTCTTTGAATCTTAAGAAAACTCAAGAAAAGACAATTGTCAACGTCAATGGAGTTGAGGTTGGTGGTTCGGAGGTTGTAATTATTGCAGGACCTTGCGCTGTTGAGAGTAAGGAACAGCTTTTTGAGACAGGTAGATCCGTAAGGAATAGCAACGCTAAAATAATAAGAGGTGGGGCTTTTAAACCACGTTCATCACCATATAGTTTCCAAGGTCTTGGAGAGGAAGGATTGAAGTTGCTTAGTCAAATCAGAAAGGAAACAGGTTTGCCGATGGTCACAGAAGTGATGGATACCAGRCAAGTTGRATTAGTWGCAKCGTATGCAGACTTAGTTCAGRTAGGTTCWCGAAATATGCAAAATTATCCTCTTTTAMAAGAAGTTGGTAGGTGTGGAAAACCAGTCTTGTTAAAGCGAGGGATGATGGCAACTGTTAAAGAATTTTTGCTAGCARCTGAATATATTCTGAATCAGGGCAATGAACAGGTTATACTTTGCGAACGAGGGATWCGTACTTTTGAAACTTCTACAAGAAATACACTCGATTTGAGTGCAGTACCTATGYTAAAACAYCTYAGTCAGCTTCCTGTWATAGTWGATCCTAGCCATGGAACTGGWTTAAGATGNATGGTGCCTRCTATGGCTAAAGCAGCAGTTGCTGTGGGTGCTGATGGTCTTATTATAGAAGTACATAATAAACCTGAGGAAGCATTATGTGATGGAGATCAATCTCTTAATCTTACAGAGTTTAGCAGTCTTATGTGTGATTTACGAATAGTGGCTGAGGCAGTAGGGAGAAAAATATCATGACTAAAGTACTTCTCATAGTAATTACATTCTTTATAGTATTCAACAGGGATATTTATGCTCAACAAATTACTTCAACAACTGAAAAAGCCGTAAAAATAGGGCTGTTAATCAGGGATAATAAATCTCGTTCAGCTCGCAATGGAGCGGAGATGGCAATTGATAAAGCAAATAAAAAGGAAGAATCTGGAGGTTTCTATTTTCAACTTGTTATAAAATCAATGGAAGGTCCTTGGGGAACAGGTTCAAAACAAGCTGTTGACCTGATTTTTAATGATAATGTATGGGCTATTATGGGRTCYCATGATGGACAAAATGCTCATTTAGTTGAGCAAGTTATCACCAAAATGCGWACKGTWTTTTTATCRGCATGGGCAAGTGATCCAACCTTATCTCAGGCTTTTGTCCCTTGGTATTTTAGCTGTGTACCTAACAACAATCAGCAGGCAACTGCATTTATTGAAGAGATATATACTAAAAGAAAAATCAGTAAAATAGCCATTGTGTCTGATATAGATTATGATTCAAAAAAGGCCTTAGAAAGCTTTGTAAATAAATCTAAACTAGAAGGAAAATCTGAGCCGCTTCAGTTTTTTTATGATAACTCCACCAAAAATTTGAACAAATTGCTTACTAAGATTTATGAAGCAGATGTCCATGGAATTATGCTGTTTGGACAACCTTCTGCCTCTTTGAATTTTATTCAGCAACTTAGACATAGAAAAATGGAGCATCCTATTTTTGGATCATTTTCTTTGTTAGGAGAAAGGGGTCTAGAAGCTATTGAACTTTCAAATTATAACGATGTAACATTGGCAACTTCTGGAAATTGGTTGGATGAACTCACATTCCAAAAAGAATATCGGGAAAAATACGGTAAAACCCCCAATGCAGTGGCAGCATATGCCTTTGACGGCATGAATTTATTAATTGAATCCATTAGAAATTCAGGGTTTGATCGAGAAAAAATTCAAGAAGCCATGTCAAAAATTCAGTATAAAGGTGTTACGGGATCTATTCAATTTGATAAAAAAGGAAATCGTTTGGATGCTGGTGGGCTTATCAAAATAAATAATGGAATTCCAGTTACCATTGAAGAATAAGCAAACTATTTATTAACTTTGATACTATGAAAAACATTTATATTTTATTGATACTAGTTATTTTTTCAACTGTTTTGTTCAGTTGTAAGGAGACGGAAAAAGACAGTAGGCAAATAGCTATTGAATTGATGACTGCCCAAACATTGGGCCTTGCATATTTAGAAGAATTTAAACTTGAAGAGGCAGAAAATGAGTTTTTAAAGGTTATCAAACTAGCACCAAATGAAAAGCTTGGGTATGCGAACCTAGGATTGACATATTTAAGAATGGGGAAGTATGAGGAAGCTGAAAAGCAACTTTTTAGAGCAATTGAAATTGAATCAAAAGATGCCGATATAAGACTGTTGTTGGCAACGGTTTATGAGATGAATGATCAACGCGAAAAGTCGATTTCAGTATTACTAGAAGCACTTAAATTTGCACCTACTCACACTAAAATACTATATGATATTTCTCAATTATATTCAGTAGAATCTGATGACAATTCTAAAAATAAACGTGAAAATTACATATTTCGACTAGTTAAAAATGCACCTGGAAATATTGTTCCTAAACTTAATTTGGTTGAGATACATATTAAAAATGGAGAAGCCGATAAGGCAATTGAACAATTAGAAATTATTCAGAAACAATTTCCTGAGTTTCCAAAGGAAGCAGTTAGTTTTTATGATTCAACACTCTCTTTACTGAAAAAATCAGATCAAGAAAAAGCAATTATACAATTTACTATTTTTCATAATTACATGAAGGTTACTTTTCCTTATCAGGCGGGAATTATGGAGTTAAAAGGCCCAGGAGGATCACTCATAGGGGCTCCGCTAATTACGTATGATTTACAATCATCATCACAAGATATAGGAGATGAATCACTACTCGATCTTATCAGATTTACGAATGTTACAGCATCAGTTGGTTTAAATATAGTTCCCTCATTTGCAGAAADTGAAAATAGTGAATTTCAAAATTCTACACATGTAGCGAGTGCTGATTATGATGGTGATGGTGATGTAGATATTTACGTAGGAAATTATGATTCATCGACCTCAACCTATAAACATTACCTTTTCAATAATGATATGGCTAGGTTTATGGATGTTTCAGAAGAGGTTGGTATCCAACATTCAGGTAAAGAATCTTCAGCCATATTTGTTGATTATGACAATGATGGTTTTCTAGATCTTTATATTGTTAAAGAAGGCGGTGATGTGTTGTACAAAAATGCTGGAAAAAAGGCATTTAAAGATGTAACATCAAGATCCAAAATTGGTAGTGAAACAATTGGTAATAAGGCATTGTTTTTTGATCTTGATCACGATGGAGATCTTGATTTATTTGAAACAACCTCTAATTCAAACCTGCTATTTCGAAATAATGGAGATGGAACATTTTATGAGCAGGCTGAGAAAATGGGCTTATCAGGAGATGATACTAATTATACCGATGCAGCTTTTGGAGATTTTGATGATGATGGAGATATTGACTTTATTGTAACAAACAATAAAGCAAAGAGTATCTTATACTCGAATCAAAGAGAGGGAATTTTTAAGAATATAACGGAAAAGAGTGGACTTATAAACAATAGTGGTTCTAGTTCAGTAGCTGTTGGGGATTAYAATAATGATGGGTTTTTAGACTTATTCACAACTTCCCTTAACGGAGGGCAAAGTCGATTATATCGAAACAAAGGAGATGGAAGTTTTGAGCCTGAAGAAAATACAAAAGAAATGTCTGAGGCACTTGAAAATGTTAGTGCATTGGATGCCAAGTTTTTTGATTTTGACAATGATGGATTTTTGGATATTTTAATCGTAGGTGAACCAACAAAAAAAGGAGAGCAGGGGCTATTCCTATTTCATAATGAGGGAAATGGAAAGTTTATTGATGTTTCGAAATTGTTACCTGAAGAACCCAATTCAGCAAGACAAATAACACTATTTGATTACAATGGAGACGGTGATCTTGACATTGTCCTAGCTGGCTTGAATGGAGGCGTATTTTTGTTGCGAAATGATGGTGGGAGCATTAATCATTATGTGAATCTGAAACTTGTAGGTTTAAGAGCTGGGAGTGCCAAAAATAACTATTTTGGAATTGGCGCAAAGGTTGAAATGAGAGCTGGAGATGTATATCAAACCACAGTAGTAACAAATCCAAATGTTTATTTTGGCTTAGGAAATCTCACAAAAGTTGATATCATTAGAATTACTTGGACAAATGGAGTGCCACAAAATATATTTCTTCCAGATGCCGATCAAGCACTGGTAGAAGCACAAATTTTAAAAGGTTCTTGTCCGTTTTTATATACTTGGAATGGAGAAAAATATGTATTTGTAAAAGACATCACATGGAGGAGTGCTCTAGGGATGCCTTTAGGAATTATGGGAGGCACAACAAAGTATGCTTTTCCAAATGCATCAGATGATTATATTAAAATACCAGGTGAAATGTTACAACCTAAAAATGGAGAATATTCTATTAAGATAACTTCAGAATTATGGGAAACGATTTATATGGATAAAATACAAATAGTAGCCGTTGATCATCCTGATTCTGTTGATGTTTTTGTCCCAGAGCAGTTTTCTCCTCCTCCTTTCCCAGAATTAACTATTTTACAAGTAAATGAAAAACAGTATCCTATTTCGGCGGTTGATTCGTATGGAAATGATGTGCTTCCATTTATTGTTGAAAAGGATGACAAATACTTATCTGATTTTAAACCTGAAAAATTTCAGGGAGTAACAGAGATGCATGACCTGATTCTTGATCCAGGAGAAATAGGTCAATCCAAAAAATTAATGCTCTTTATGAATGGTTGGATCTTTCCAACTGATGCCAGTATTAATGTGGCACTTTCGCAATCTAATAGGCTAAAAGTTGTTTCTCCAATTATTCAGGTTCTTAATAAGAAAGGTAAATGGGAAACGGTAATTGAAAACCTTGGATTTCCGATGGGTAAGGATAAAACTGTAATTGTAGAACTTTCAGATAAATTTCTTTCAGATGATCACAGAATTCGAATTCGAACGAACATGGAAATTTATTGGGATGAAATCTTTTTTTCTGATACTGCATCAAATGCTCCAGTCGTTTCAACCGTCTTAAATCCAACTTCTGCAGAAATTCATTATCGAGGATTTTCGCGTGGTTATAAAAAAGGGGGGCGTTATGGACCACATTGGTTTGATTATTACGACGTTGATAAAAATAGTAAATGGCGTGATTTGACAGGAAACTATACACGATACGGAGATGTTTTGCCTCTTCTTTTAGAGTCAGATAATAAATACATTATTTCCAACGCTGGTGATGAAACTGCAATTAAATTTGATGCCAAGTTATTACCAGAATTAAAGAATGGATGGAAAAGAGATTTCCTTATTCATAGTGTTGGTTGGGTAAAAGATGGTGATATAAATACAGCACTTGGTAATACGGTATTACCACTTCCATTTCATGGTATGACAAGCTATCCTCCTTCTGAGAAGGATAGTTATCCGAAAGATATCGAACTTCAAAAATACCTTAAGGAATATAACACAAGAAATGTGACCATGGACGATTATCGTAATTTAATTAAAAATAGAAAATAATAATGAGAGAGAGATTTAGACATTTTTTTTATTGCTTTATATTAGTGAGCATCCCAGTTATGCTATCAGCTCAGGAAAAAACAGTGATGTTTAAAAACGTAACCAGTAAGGCTGGAATTGATTTCAATTATACTTTTGGCGACTATTCTTATGAGAATATTTTGGAAAGTAGTGGGTCAGGTATTACAATATTCGATYATAACAACGATGGCTTAATGGATCTTTRCATGATGAATGGAACTTATCTTGAAGGTATTTCCGATAAGGAAGGAACAGTATTTAAAGATACAAGTAACAAGTTATATAGGAATAATGGGAACGGAACTTTTACAGAAATCTCTAAAGTTGCTGGAGTTGATGATCGAAACTGGAGTATGGCTGCTGGTGCTATTGATATTGATAACGATGGTTTTCAGGACCTTTATCTATTAAACTATGGGCCAAATGTTTTTTATCGTAACAATGGTAATGGTACATTCAGTAATATTACAGAATCCTTAGGCTTAAGTGGGCCCAATGAACTGAATGGTTTTACAAAGTGGAGTATAGGGGTTTCTTTTTGGGATTATAATATGGATGGAAAACTAGATGCTATGGTTGGAAATTTCCTTGCATTTGACCCAGCTTATGTTTCAACCCAAACACCAGGAATGATGCCACATCCTTCTGAATATAAAGGACAGGCATCCATGTTGTATGAACAGCAATCTAATGGTAAATTTAAAGATGTCACTCAGGAGAATGGTCTTTATTTTCCCGATTCAAAATGTATGGGTTTAACAGTCTTTGATTATGATAATGATGGAGATTTGGATATTTTTCAGGCGAACGATCATCAAATGAATTTTCTATTTAGAAATGACAATGGATCCTATAAGGAATTTGGAGTAGCAAGTGGAGTTGCTGTGAATAGCAATGGAAATACAACGGGGTCTATGCATGGGACAGCTGGTGATGTTGATGGTGATGGATTGATAGATATACTTGTTGGGGATTTAAAATATGGAGCACTTTACCGTAATCTTGGAAATGGCTTGTTTGAAGATATTACTGAATCAAGTGGTGTTGCAATAGCAATGTCTGGGAAAGGAAGTTGGGGAACTTCATTTTTAGATTATGATAACGATGGAGATCTAGATATTATAGCTGCAAATGGCACAGCCGAAGAACTTATTTTACAATACCCGCTTTTACTTGAAAATGACGGCAATGGGAATTTTAAAGATGTCGGACAAAATCATGGATCTTATTTTTCCACTAAACGCTCCGGACGTGGTTTAGCCATCTGGGATTTCGACAATGATGGTGATTTAGACGTAATTATTTCACATGTTGATTTACAAGCAAATGCAACCTTACTCAGAAATGACGGTGGAAATACAAATCATTGGTTAGGGTTAACCCTTAAAGGCGAACTAGGTACAGCTTCGGCAATAGGAGCAAAAGTAACCGTAACAGCTGGAGGGAAACAGCAGGTTTTAGTGAATCAATGGACAACGGGTTACCTCTCTAATAGTGACCCACGACTTCATATAGGTTTGGGTACCCAAAAAAGGGTAAGCAAACTGGAAATAAAATGGCCTGATGGCAAAGAAGAGGTATTCAAGAATCTTGAATCTGATCAATATCTTACCATAGTGAAAGGAAAAGGGATTGAATCAAAATAACAAAAATTAAAATGATTAAAGTATTCATTTTTTTAGTGAAATAAGAATATATTTTTAAAAGGAATTCGTTATAAAACCCTGTATTTTAGAGTACATTTGTCTGACTTAAATAAAGATTAAAATTTAGCAATTAAATAAAATTAGTAGAAATGAACAGTATGTATGTTAGTAAAGTGGTGGATCTCACAAATCCAGAAAAAAATGTCATTTATAATATGACTCATGAAGAAGCTGTTAATATTGTCAAATCAGGAGATGTTGAGGAAGTTCGCAAAATTGATGGTCAATTTTCTCTTATTTCTGTTGAAGGAAAAACAATACGAATGGCTAGATCAATTGGCCGACCAATACGATATTTTATTGCCAAAAGRGCCGTTGGACCTCAGCTTGTAATYGCTGAACGTATTGATGTTATTTTTGATTAYCTTAAAAAAGAAGGWATGGATGACCAGTTTCACCCATCTTATACWCGGATGGCWCCMGCWCATTATGTYACTACAATTGAACTACTCGGTTGTCCTGATCCAAAYCCTATACATACGMGRTTTTTCACRCCTGAGCGAAATACTTATACCCCYGACAATCTYGAAMAAATAGGAATAGATTATATTGGAACATTATACAATGAAATTAAGAAATGGCTTCAGTTTAGAGCTAAAACTGGACCTATTGGGGTTACTTTTTCTGCCGGAATTGATAGTGGGTCGGTTTTTCTACTTACCTACCATGCGTTAAAGGAACTTGGCGAAAGYCCATCAAGGCTTAAAGCATTTACACTTTCAATTGATGGTGATGGGGCTGATTTATTGCAGGCACGGAAATTTTTGAAAGCGTTGAATCTCGAGTTATTTTTAGAACCTATAGAGTTAGATTATAACGCGTTGGATTGGAAAGAAGCTATTCATGTGGTGGAAGATTATAAACCACTTGATATTCAGGCTGCAACAATGAATTTATCATTGCTGAAGGGAATTAGGTCACGTTATCCAGAGTGGAAATATTTAATTGATGGAGACGGTGGTGATGAAAACTTGAAAGATTATCCGATTGAAGAAAATCCAGAACTAACCATACGCAGCGTTCTAAATAACATGATGTTGTATCATGAAGGTTGGGGTGTAGAGTCAATTAAACATTCATTGACTTATTCAGGTGGATTAAGTAGAGGTTATATGCGAACATTTTCTCCTGCTGATTTACAAGGATTCGAAGGGTTTAGTCCCTATACGTTACCTAATGTAATTGAAATTTCTGAAGGGATTCCTTACATTGAGATGACCAATTGGGATCATCAAAAACTATATGATTTAAAAGGACAAGTAGTTTATCTGGGAGTTAAAGCAATTACTGGAATGGAGATGCCGATTTTTGAAAAAAGACGCTTCCAACATGGTGTAGCTTCGGATAGTGACTTTAATAAACTTTTTCCAAAAAAAGATATAACCTATAGAAAAGAGTTTTTTTCAAAGTATGAGTAAAAATCATGAAACAATCATTAACAATAAACAGATAATTTCTAGTCGAGGAAAGAAAAATGCTGTCGATCCCCGACAGCCTTATGCTTGGATGGTGGAAAAAGAATATACTACTTCAGGAAAAATTGAAGATACAGCGATTATTTTTCTTACGAATCGAGAATGCCCTTTTAGTTGCTTAATGTGTGATTTATGGAAAAACACCACGGATGAGTCTGTTCCGGTTGGGGCTATACCTGATCAAATTGAATGGGCGCTGGCACAAATGCCAAAGGTTAAACATTTGAAGTTGTATAATAGTGGAAGTTTCTTCGACGAAAGGGCGATTCCAGTAGAGGATTACGAACAAATTGCATCGCTGATAAGTAGTTTTGAAACGGTTATTGTTGAAAGTCATCCAAAATTCATCAATGAAAGATGCATTCAGTTTAGTGATTTAATTAAACCTGAACTTCAAGTGGCGATAGGACTTGAAACCGTACATCCTACGATTCTCCAAAAACTAAATAAACAAATGACATTGGAGGATTTTAGTAATTCGGTTAGTTTTCTTTCACAAAATGGAATTCGATCAAGAGCTTTTATTCTGTTAAGACCTCCCTTTTTATCTGAATCTGAAGGTATATATTGGGCGAAAAAGTCCATTGATTTTGCTTACAGCGCGGGAGTTGAATGTTGTACCATTATTCCAGTTAGGGGCAGTAATGGAGTTATGAATCTGTTAATGGAAAAGGGAGACTTTAGTTTGTGTGACATTCAATCCCTAGAAACGGTTGTGGAATATGGTATTGAACAAAATAACGGTCGTGTGTTTGCTGATGTTTGGGATTTAGGAATTTTCTCCAAATGTGATAAATGCATTGATGAAAGGACCAGTAGATTAACTACTATGAATTTGACTCAGAAAATAGGAAGTAGGGTTACATGTAATTGCAATTGAATTATTTTTTTTGAAAAAATAATTAACTAAATAAAAATTTGCGATACCAAATAAAATTTAACATTTAAATAAAAATTATGAATGATGCACATTTGCATTTGATACTGAATCATTTGCCTTTAACATTTACTATTATTGGATTAATAGTGTTGGTTTATGGGTTCTTATTTAAAACTGAAATTGTTAAGAGAGTTGCATATATTGTATTCATTCTTGCAGTTTTAGTTGGATTTGTTRCGTTGAATACTGGAGAAGGCGCAAAAGAACTACTAGAAGGAATTAAAGGAATTGATAAACGTATTATAACTGTCCACGAAGAAACCGCTTTAGCGTTTTTGGCATTTCTTTATATTTTAGGGATACTTTCTTTAGTTGGTTTGTGGATAAGTTGGCAAAAAAAATCTTTTTCAAAAATCATTGGTTTTATAACAATAGGATGTCTGTTTGTGGTTTTTTATTATGCTTTCCAAGCTGGAGTTACTGGGGCAGAAATAAGACATTCAGAAATAGAAATAATAAATATAATTTAAATAAATTAACAAATAATAAAGAACTTTAACAGATGAAAAATTTAGGCATTAAACTAACATTATATTTAAACTATTTTGTTTTTGCAATTTTATTGAATAGTGTAGGGATTGTAATTTTAAAATCTCAAAATATATATGGGGTAGATGAGGTTGCAGCAAGTACCTTAGAATTGTTTAAAGATTTACCAATTGCAATAATATCTTTTGCTATAGCTTCTTTTTTACCTAGAATAGGATATAAGAAATCCATGTTAATTGGACTTTTTCTTGTTACTATAGGATCTATCCAAATGTACTATGCGAATTCTTTTCTCGGTGCTAAAATTTTATTTGCCATAGTTGGAGTTTCATTTGCTTTGATAAAAATTTCAGTGTACTCATTGATAGGAATTGTTGTAAATAATCAAAAAGAGCATAACAGTTTAATGAGCTCGATTGAAGGAGTATTTATGATAGGTATTGCATTAGCCTATTTTTTATTTCCAGCATTTAATAATGAACAAAATCCAGACTCATGGTTAAGAGTATATTGGTTGTTAGCCGTAATGTCAATGGCATCGTTTTTTATACTGTATTTTATAAAGTTTGATGAAGGAGATGAAATTCCAGGAGTCAATTTAATAGATGATGCAAAGCAAATGATGTTTTTATTAATAAAAATTGTCGTTTTGGTTTTTATTATTAGTGCATTTTTATTTGTAATGGTTGAACAAGGAATCATGACCTGGTTGCCAACATTTAATGAGCGTGTTTTAAAACTACCAGAAAATATTGGAGTAATGATGGCGAGTATTCTAGCAATTTCGTTAGCTGTTGGAAGATTATTTGCAGGTTATATTACTAAATATGTATCTTGGTTTTGGGTAGTTATTGTAAGTACTGTTGGGGCAATGGTTATCGTTGTAGCAATACTTCCTAAGGTATTAAATATTGATGTAGTAGAAATTAATAGTATAATGGATATTCCTTTAATTGGATTTGTTTTTCCTTTAATTGGATTATTTATTGCTCCAATCTATCCATTACTTAACTCGGCAATTTTAAGTGTTCTTCCAATAAAACTACACAGTCCAATGACAGGATTAATTGTTATATTTTCGGCTTTAGGAGGTACGCTAGGTTCCAGAATAATAGGATGGTTATTTAAAAATGTGGGGGCAGATAAAGCATTTTATTTTTTACTTATTCCGATGATTCTATTGATTATAGCATTTGTTGTTTTAGATAGACTGACAAAAAATTTGGCAAAAAATAATTTAAAGTTAATCTAATAAAACACGTCATAGGAGCTACGAACACATTGTAAAAAAACAATATAAACGAATATAAAAAAAAGTTAAAATAAAATGGATAGTTGGAGTTTTAAAGAAACAAATTTTGAGATATCTCATCAATTGAATGAAACACTTTTTAGTACAGCAAATGGCTATTTAGGAATAAGAGGGAGTTTTGAAGAAGGAGTAACGGATGGAACTCCAAGTGTAAGAGGAGCTTATATTAATGGATTCTATRAAAGTGAAGAAATTACTTATGGTGAAAAATTACATGGATTTCCAGATAGAAGTCAAAGTATTCTAAACGTGATTGATATTCAGGAAATTCTACTAAAAATTGAGGGAGATACTTTTTCACTATATTCAGGTAAGGTACTCTTTTACGAACGTATTTTAGATTTAAAAAAGGGTATTGTAACAAGAAAAGTAACATGGAAATCACCTAAGGGCAATGAAGTTTTAATTGAATTTAAAAGACTTACTTCATTTACTACAAGGGAGCTTTTTTTAATACAGGTGAATATTGAAGCTATAAATTTTGATGGTGTAATAGAGCTAAGCTCAGGGGTTAATGGAGATGTTACAAATATTGTTTCAGAAGACGATCCAAGGGTTGGTACAACAAATGCGCAAGCACTTGATGTAGCGCTTGTACAATCTGAAAAAGAATGCTCGTATATTATGGCTACAACCAAGCATTCTAAATTAAGTGTAGTTGCTGGAATCTCACATGCTAGTTCCCATAATTTAAAAGAGTCAATTAAAAAAAATCAGAAAAGCATTACCCATGTATTTTCAGGAGAATTGATAAAAGGTAAAAAGTTAACATTCAACAAATTTGCAGTATATACAGATACGAATAGACATCAAAACGAACTTCAACAAAATCAATCAATATTAAAATCTGTTACGGCTCACAATTTTGAATATTTTGCTGATTTACAAGAAAAATATTTAACTAATTTTTGGAAATTTTCTGATATAGAAATTAAAGGAGATGAACAAATGCAACAGGGATTACGTTTTAATTTGTATCACCTATTACAATCTGTTGGAAAAGACCAATGGAGTAATATATCAGCAAAAGGATTATCAGGAGAAGGATATGAGGGGCATTATTTTTGGGATACAGAAATTTATATCTTTCCATTTTTCCTATTTACAAATCCTGAATTAGCAAAAAATTTRTTGAATTATAGATACACCATTTTAAATTCGGCACGTAAAAGAGCCAAACAAATGGGACATACAATTGGAGCTTTGTACCCTTGGCGTACTATTGCAGGTGATGAATGTTCTCCATTTTTTCCTGCCGGTACCGCACAATATCATATAAATGTAGATATAGCATACTCGATAATTCAATACTATAATGTAACGGAAGACACAACATTCATGACTGAGAAAGGAATGGAAATGTTGGTTGAAATCTCTCGATTAATGTACCATATTGGCCATTTCAGGAATGATGGTAACTTTTGTATTGATGCAGTGACAGGCCCAGACGAGTATACATGTATTGTAAACAATAATTACTTTACCAATCTATTAACAAAAAATCTCTTTCAGCAAATTGGAGTTATTTGGGATGAGATAAATACTCAGAATAAAGACGCATTACTGAGTTTAAAAGAAAAATTACAGTTTAATAATCAAGAATTATTAGATTTTAAAAAAGCAGGAGTAGCAATGTATTTGCCTTATGACAAAGAGAAAAATTTACATCCACAAGACGATAGCTTTTTTAATAAAAAGGTCTGGGATTTTAACAATACTCCAAAAGAAAAGTACCCTTTATTATTAAACTATCATCCACTAACATTGTACAGACATCAAGTTTGTAAACAGGCTGATACTATTTTAGGCCATTTTTTATGGGAAGATGATAACAGTTTGGATACGATAAAGAATGATTATCATTACTATGAAAAAATAACGACCCATGATTCCTCTTTGTCGACATGCATTTTTAGCATTATGGCAAATCGGATTGGTGACTTTGATAAAGCCTATGAGTATTTTATTAATACTGCTAGATTAGACATTGATAATTTACATCACAATACAAAAGATGGAATTCATACAGCATGTATGGGAGGATCTTGGATGTCAATCGTCTTTGGTTTTGCAGGAATGCGGGTTATTAATGGAGTGTTAAATTTTCGCCCTCATTTACCAAAAAAATGGGATTGTTTGAATTTTAATATTCATTTTAAGAATAGAATTTTGGAATGCCATTTAGAAGCTGATGGTATGAAAATTAAATTATTAAAAGGAAGTCAATTAACGGTCATGGTGAATAACAATTCATTAACAATTAAGTAACTTATACTACTTCATTTAATTGTTTTGCGGTAATCATTTTTAAAAATGTAATTCATTTATTCGCTATCTTTGTTAATTCATACAATACAGTTTTTATGAATAAATCAAGACTAAAGAAAGAAGCATTACTATATCATGCAAAACCAACGCCTGGTAAAATTCAAGTAGTTCCTACAAAAAAATATGCGACCCAGCGAGATTTGGCTTTGGCTTATTCACCTGGAGTTGCGGAGCCTTGTTTAGAAATAGAAAAGGACATAAATAATGTTTATAAATATACAGCCAAAGGCAACTTAGTTGCCGTAATTTCAAATGGAACAGCAGTTTTAGGTTTAGGTGATATTGGCCCTGAAGCATCTAAACCAGTCATGGAAGGAAAAGGGTTGCTTTTTAAGATTTTTGCTGATATTGATGTTTTTGATATTGAAATAGGGACAAAAGATGTAGATAGTTTTATTGAAACTGTTAAAAATATTGCACCAACTTTTGGAGGGATAAATTTAGAAGATATTAAAGCTCCAGAAGCTTTTGAAATTGAGCGTAGATTAAAAGAGGAACTTAATATTCCTGTCATGCATGATGATCAGCATGGTACAGCAATTATTTCAGCAGCAGCATTGAAGAATGCAATTGAAATTACAAAAAAGGATATTTCTAAAGTTAAAATTGTAGTAAATGGTGCTGGTGCGGCAGCAATTTCGTGCACACGATTGTACCTAGCATTAGGAGCTAAAAAAGAAAATGTTGTTATGTGCGATAGTAAAGGGGTTATTAGAGAAGATGCTGATAATTTAAATGCACAAAAAGCTGAATTCGCTACCAAAAGAGACCTTAGAACTTTAGAGGAAGCAATGGATGGTGCTGATATATTTATTGGACTTTCTGTTGGAAACGTAGTCTCTCCAGAAATGTTATTGTCAATGGCAAAAGAACCAATAGTTTTTGCAATGGCAAATCCAACTTCTGAAATTGATTATAACCTAGCTATAAAAACAAGAGATGATGTGATTATGGCAACCGGTAGATCCGATTATCCTAATCAGGTGAATAATGTACTTGGATTTCCATTTATTTTTAGAGGCGCTTTAGATGTTAGAGCAACTAAAATTAATGAGGAAATGAAAATGGCTGCTGTACATGCATTGGCGAACTTAGCAAAAGAATCAGTACCTGAACAGGTAAATATTACGTATGGAGAAACAAATATTCAGTTTGGGAAAAATTATATAATACCAAAACCTTTTGATCATAGATTAATTACTGAAATTCCTCCTGCGGTAGCAAAGGCAGCAATAGATTCTGGTGTAGCCAAAGAGCCTATTACAGATTGGGAGGTATATAAAGAATCTTTAGCTGAAAGATTAGGAACAGGGAGTAAGCTTATGCGAATGCTAATGGCTAGAGCTAAATCTAATCCAAAAACAATTGTTTTTGCTGAAGCTGATCATTTAGATGTTTTAAAAGCAGCACAAATTATTTATGATGATGGAATTGGAAAGCCTATTCTGTTAGGGAATAAGGAAATTATTCTTGAACTTATGGAAGAGATAAATTTTGAAGCTGAGTTACCAATTATAGATCCAAAATCTGATGAAGAAAATGAGCGAAGAAATAGATTTGCAGAAGAGTATTGGAAAAAACGTCAACGTAACGGGATCTCTCTGTTAGATGCACAAAAATGGATGCGTGAGCGTAATTATTTTGCGGCYATGATGGTAAATGAAGGRGAGGCAGATTCATTAGTAACGGGGTATTCAAGAAGTTACCCAACAGTTGTAAAACCAATAATTGAATTAATTGGAATGCAAAAAGGAGTTAAAAGAATTGCGGCTACCAATATTATGTTAACTAATAAAGGACCAATTTTTTTCTCTGATACTGCAATAAATGTAGATCCTTCAGCAGTTGAATTAGCAGGTATAACTTCGATGACAGCAGTTGCTATGAAAATGTTTGGGTTTGATCCAACGATAGCCATGTTGTCTTATTCAAACTTTGGGTCGTCAAGTAATCCTTCTGTAGAAAAAGTGGCGGAAGCAGTTGCACTCATTCATAAACGCTATCCAAATTTAGTTGTTGATGGTGAATTACAGGCAGATTTTGCATTAAACTCTACTATGCTAAAAGGAAAATTTCCATTTTCTAAGTTGAATGGTAAAAAGGTGAATGGTTTAATATTTCCAAATTTGGAATCGGCAAATATTGGTTATAAATTAATGAAAGAATTTAATCAAATAGATTCTATTGGGCCTATAATTATGGGTCTAAAAAAACCAGTGCATATTATTCAGTTAGGAGCAAGTGTTGATGAAATAGTGAATATAGCTTGCGTTGCAATTGTTCATGCACAAGAAAAAACCAAAATTAAATAATATTTTTATTACATTTGGAAGTTAATAAATTAGGTCAAATATGATTACTCATATAAGAGGAAAATTAGTAGAAAAAAATCCCACTTTTGCTATAATAGAAACTAACGGAGTGGGTTATTGGCTCAATATTTCATTAAATACTTTTTCTCAGATACCAGATAATGAATCGATAATATTATATACACATTTAGCAGTAAAAGAAGATTCACATACGTTGTTTGGATTTTTCAGTAAAATTGAACGCGAAATATTTAGATTGCTTATTTCTGTTTCAGGYGTTGGACCTAGTATAGCGCGTACCATGCTATCTTCTATGACTACTGATGAAATTCAACAAGCAATTGCTTCTGGAAATGTAGGAATTATACAATCCGTAAAAGGAATTGGAGTAAAAACAGCTCAACGTGTTTTAATTGATTTGAAAGATAAAATTTTAAAAACCTATGGCATTGATGAAGTTTCTTTTAATGAAAGCAATACGAATAAAATTGAAGCGTTATCTGCTTTAGAGGTCTTAGGATTTACTAAAAAACAATCTGAAAAAGTTTTAGATAAAATTTTATTAGAAGATACTGCGCTTAGTGTTGAAATTTTAATAAAAAAAGCGCTTAAAAAGTTATAAAATTTGAACAAGAAACAATTTATATTCAAAGCATATATAGTACTTTTTCTATTGTTGTTTGTTCAATCAGCAGTAAAAGCTCAAACAATCCAGGATATAAAAACTGGAGACACTACCAAAGTTGCGAAAGCCAACGATACATTAAAATTAAAATACCCTTTTAAAAGTAATCAATCTGGGAGCTTGTTCCTATCCGATCCCTCTAAATCTGAAATTATTTATGATGTGGAGTTAGGACAGTATATGATTGTTGAGAAAATAGGAGATTATTTTGTGAAGTACCCAATTTTCATGTCTCAAGAAGCCTATAAAAAGTATAAGCTTAAAAAAGATATGTTTGAGTATTATAAGGAGAAAATAAGCGCGACTAATAGTAAAAAAATTGGAAGTGAAGATGCTCAAAAGAATTTATTACCTACGTATTATGTAAAGTCAGACTTTTTTCAATCTGTTTTTGGAGGAAATACTATTGAAGTAAATGCACAAGGTTCTGTATTAGTGAAATTAGGATTGTTGTATCAAAAAGTTGACAACCCACAATTATCAGAACGAAACCGTAGTAGTTTTACATTCGATTTCGATCAGGAAATTAGCGCTAGTATTTTAGCAAAAGTGGGAACAAGACTAAAAGTAGGAGCTCAATATGATACGCAATCAACTTTTAATTTTCAAAATCAAATAAAACTGGAGTACACTCCTACAGAAGACGATATACTTCAAAAAGTAGAAGTAGGAGATGTAAGTATGCCCTTAAAAAATTCACTAATTGTAGGCGCACAAAGTTTGTTTGGTGTTAAAACACAATTGCAATTTGGAAAAACCAGGATTACAGGTGTTTTTGCTGAACAAAAATCACAAACACGATCAGTTTCAGCTCAAGGTAGTTCAACAATACAGGAATTTGAATTACAAGCAACCGATTACGATGAAAATCGACATTTCTTTTTGTCCCAATATTTTAGAGACGCTTATAATAATGCTTTAAAAAATTACCCTTTAATTAACAGTCCAGTTAATATTACCAAAGTAGAAGTATGGGTAACAAATAGAAGTGCTTCTACAATAGATATTAGAAATATTGTTGGAATTGCAGATCTTGGTGAAGGAGATCCAAAAAATATTGGCCCGGCAAATGTAACGCCAGTAGCTGGAGCATTATTACCTTTAAATGAAGCTAATGATATTTCTTCAATATTAACTATTACAAATCCAGTTCGAAAAATTGCCACAGTAAGCGATGGATTGTCTCCTTTTTTAATGCAACAGGGACGAGATTATTCGGTATTAGAAAATGCATTGAAACTGAGACCAGACGAATATAATTTACATCCTCAATTAGGTTTTATTTCCTTGAATAGGAGATTGGCTGATTCAGATGTGCTTGCCGTATCTTTTGAATACACTATAAGTGGAGATTCTAAGGTGTATAGAGTGGGTGAATTTACGTATGATGGAATTGTTTCGCCAGATAATATTGTGGTAAAATTATTGCGCAGTGAAATTATAAGTACCGAAATACCGCTGTGGAATTTGATGATGAAAAATGTGTATTCATTGCAAACATATAGAATGCAGCAAGAAGGTTTTAGGTTAGAATTGTTGTATGCTGATGATGCTACAGGAGTTCCAATAAATAGTTTACAAAATGCACAAACTCCAAACATTGCAGATAAAATACTTTTAAATTTATTTGATGTAGATAGACTGGATCAAAGTCTCTTTGAAGTCCCAGAAGGTGATGGTTATTTTGATTATGTTGAAGGCGCAACAGTTAATTCAGAAAAAGGATATATTATTTTTCCAACAGTAGAACCATTTGGTAAAGATCTAGAAGTAAAACTTACAGCAGAGTTAGATGCAACATATATTTTTAACGAATTGTACGAAACGACACGGTCAGAGGCAAAAAATAATTATCAACAAAAAGATAAATACTTAATTAAAGGATACCATAAATCAGAAAGTGCGAACGGAATCCCATTAGGTGCATTTAATGTACCACAAGGCTCTGTTAGAGTTACAACAGGAGGTAGAGAATTAGTTGAAGGGGTTGATTATGTAGTCGATTATCAAATGGGTAGAGTTCAAATTGTAAATCCTAGTTTAGAAGCTTCAAATATACCAATACAAGTTTCAKWTRMWWSMAMKKYWKYWTYTRRWWKASWWAMYWWWMKKTTTTTRGGRATAGAKATTGARCATAAATTYTCWGATRAKTTTATYGCRGGWGYWACSATTYTAAAYTTAAATGAAAARCCAATTACNCMAAAAGNCNMTWKTTWRSCAAGARCCAATWAAYAATACWATTTTCGGGTTAAATGCAAGCTATGGARYTGAAGTTCCAAAATTYACKAAATGGGTAAATAAACTACCAAATATTGATACCGATGTAGCTTCTAACTTTTCAATTAGAGGTGATTTTGCATATTTAGTTCCAGGTTCACCAAAAAGAATTGAACTTGAAGGAGAAGCCACTTCTTATATTGATGATTTTGAAGGGTCTCAAATTCCTTTAGAAATAAAATCTATTCAACAATGGCATATGTCAAGTACACCTCAATACCAAACTCAATTTGATTTTGGTGGAAACGCATCGGATTTATCGTATGGCTTTAAAAGAGCTAGACTAGCGTGGTATACTATTGATCCATTATTTTATGGAGGGTCTTCATTAAAGCCTAGAAATATTGACAATGCTGAACTTTCACGTGCTGAAGTTAGAAGAGTAAGATTTGAAGAATTATTTCCAGAACAAGATTTAGATATTACACAATCAACTATAGTGAGAACATTAGATTTAGCCTATTTCCCAAATGAAAGAGGAAGTTATAACTTCGATACTAATAATGTTGATGGAGATGGTAAATTTACAAACCCAGAAGATAGATGGGCAGGTATAACGAGAGCATTAATAACTACCGATTTTGAGCAATCTAATGTAGAATATATTCAGTTTTGGTTAATGGATCCATACGACCATTATTCTATCACAAATGAAGAAGGGTTACCTGTTGGAGTAAACCCAAATGATATAGAAAATCAAGTTGGTGAACTGTATTTTAACCTAGGAAATATTTCCGAAGATGTTTTAAAAGACGGTAGAAAAATGTATGAAAATGGGCTGCCTGAAAATGCATTGAGCACTTCAAATACCGACCCAACTATTTGGGGTAAAATACCTACAAATCAATCGTTATTATATGCATTTAGTGACAGTGATAATGAACGCTTAAGCCAGGATATAGGTTTAGATGGTTTAAATGATGAAGAAGAAACTCAACTATTTGGTACTGGTTTTGGTTCAGATCCTGCAAATGATAATTACTCTTACTTTAGAAGTTCAGAATATGACAGTTCGAATGCATCAGTTTTAACCCGCTACAAAAGGTACAACAATACACAAGGAAATTCACCAACAAATAATTTATCAACTGAAAATTACCCAACTTCAGCTACGACATATCCTGACACGGAAGATATTGATAAAGATCAAACAATGAATTCTGTTGAAAGTTATTATCAATATAAAGTTTCATTAAATAAAAATGATTTAATAGTTGGACAAAATAATATTGTCGATGAAAAAATAGTACGTGTGCAACTTGAAGATGGAAGTGAAAAAGAGTATAGATGGTTGCAATTTAGAATTCAAGTTAGTACACCTGATGAAGTTATTAATGATATCACAGGTTTCTATTCAATTCGATTTATGCGCATGTTTTTAACGAAATTTAAAATGCCAATTGTTTTGCGTTTTGGAGAATTACAATTAGTTCGTGGAGATTGGAGACGTTACACAAAAACATTAGATGAAAMAATADCACCACCTCAACCTTTAACAAATCCTCAATTACAAAACTTTGAAGTTGGGGTTGTCAATATTCAAGAAAACGAAGTTAGAAATCCCATACCTTATGTGTTACCTCCAGGAATAAAACGCGAAATATTAAGAGGAAGCACCACTTTACAAGAACAAAATGAACAATCACTAACTATAAAAGTTACTGATTTAGAACCTGATAAAACCAGGGCAATATTCAAAAATGTAAGAGTTGATTTAAGAATGTACAAAAATTTAAAATTGTTCTTACATGCTGAAGGAATTCAAACAAAACCACAGGTTCAAGACAATGAAATAAAAGCTATTATTAGAGTTGGAAGTGATTTAGATGATAACTATTATCAAATTGAGATGCCTTTAGTAATTTCTGATTATGGTGTAAGTACTCCACTTGAAATTTGGCCTGAAGAAAATAATTCAGAAACCTTATTGGAAAATTTAGGAAAACTTAAATTAATGCGTTTTGAAGAAGGAATTGCTTCTAATATTTTGTACCCATTACCTAAAGAAAGTGATGATGATAAGTTTGTTATTAGAGTAAAAGGAAATCCAAATTTAGCAAATATTAAAACCATCATGTTGGGTGTTAAAAACGTGACAACTACCAATCAAAGTGCAGAGGTTTGGTTTAATGAAATGAGAGTCTCAGAATTTGACAACGAAGGTGGCTGGGCAACAGTTGTGAGTGCTGATGCTAATTTTGCTGATTTTGCAGACGTTTCAGTAACAGGAAGAATGGAGAAAAAAGGTTTTGGTGGAATAGAACAACGCGTAAATGAACGTAGCCAAGAAGACACTAAGCTATACGATATAGTTGCTAATGTGAACATTGGTCAGTTATTGCCAAAAAAATGGGGAATTAAATTGCCATTAAATTATAGTATTTCAGAAGAATTTAAAGATCCAAAATACGACCCACAATATCAAGATGTGTTATTTGAGGMTGCTAAAGATATAAATCCAAATAGCAGCAAATCAAGAGATTATACAAAGCGAAGAAGTATTAGTTTAATAAATGTTAGAAAAGAATACAATCCTAAATCAACAAACAAGCAACGCTTTTATAATGTAGAAAACTTATCAGTTTCGTACGCATTTAATGAAACGTACCATAAAGATTATAATGTTCAAAAATACGTTGACCAAAATGTAAGGGCTTCTGCAAATTATAATTTTAGTTTTGAATCAAAAAGTATAGAACCTTTTAAAAATTGGGAGTCTTTAAACAGCAAATATTTAAAAATTATAAAAGATTTTAATTTAAATTTGCTGCCGTCAACAATTTCAATAAATTCAAATATTATTAGAAGTTATAATGAACAATTATCTCGTAGTTTAATTGAAGGATTACCAGAATTACCTACGTTAACAAAACGTTTTTACATGTTTGACTGGGATTACAATATTGGTTACAATTTAACAAAATCATTACAATTTAATTTTAGAGCTTCTAATAATTATATCTATGACGATTTTGAAGCAGCAGACGACATTAAATTAATGGATAATTTTTTGAACCTGGGACGACCAGATCATTACCATCAAACACTAAATGGAACGTATAAACTTCCTTTAAATAAGTTACCATATTTAGATTTTATAAATGCAGATTATGCCTATTCGGCAGATTTTGACTGGCAAGCCTCATCGCAATCGTATATTGATCAGATTGGAAATGTTATTCAGAATGCAAATACACATACCTTAGGTGCTAATGTAGATTTTAATAAATTTTATAAAACGATCGGATTAGATAAATTATTCTACAAAAAAGGAAAGAGTGTCGCTAGTTCAAATTCAAATGTTCCAATTTCTAGTAGAAACACAAGAACTAAAAAGAAAAAAACACTTGGCGGAAAAATAGGACAGGGGTTTTATAATGTAATAACATCAGTTAAAAAGGCACGGGTTAATTATTCCGAAAATAACGGGACATACTTACCAGGATATATCCCTGAAATAGGTTTTTTAGGACGTGATAATTTTAATGGAAGTCAGGCTCCTACTTTGGGATTTGTTTTTGGTAGCCAAATAGATATTAGACAACGAGCAGTTKAAAACGGATGGTTGTTATCACGTGGTATTGATGACCCATATTACAATAAAACATATAGTAAAACACATTTTAATAAATTAGACGGTACAATAACAGTTGAGCCTTTTAAAAATTTAGATATAGAATTTCGAGGCAATAGAACTTACACTAAAAACACATCGCAACAGTTAGATRTTGTGGATAATAGTTTAATTACAGATTCTCCAATWACAGAATTTGGGAAYTATAGCATMAGTTATAATATGTTAAAAACATCATTTAAAAATAGTGATGCGAATTTTGAAGAATTTAAAAAAAATAGAGCCATTATAGCACAACGATTAGCAACAAAAACAGGTCAACCAATAAATGGCTTTGGAGAAACCAGTCAACAGGTAATGCTTCCTGCATTTATGGCTGCCTATGCTGGTAAGGATGCAACAAAAGTAAGTTTTAAAACATTTAAAAATATTCCAATTCCAGGATGGAAATTGAACTATAGAGGTTTTATGAAAATGAAATGGTTTAAGAAGCGGTTTAGAAGCTTTTCAATTTCGCACAGTTATCATTCGTTATACTCAATTACAAGTTTTAGTAATAATTTAGATTATAATGCTGATACACCCTATGCTAAAACCGATATTGCAGGAAATTATTTTAATAAAACACTTTTTACAAATATTAACTTGTTAGAAGAGTTTTCACCGCTGATAAAAGTGGATATGAAAATGAAAAATTCGATTTYATTTAGCGGTAGAATTAATAAAGATAGAGGCTTGACATTAAATTTTAATAATAATACGATAACTCAAATACAAGGAACAGAGTATGTGATTGGYTTAGGGTATAGAATTAAAGATTTAGCTATGAAATTGAGATTTGGTGGAGAAGTAACCAAGGTAAAAGGAGATTTAAATTTAAGAGCAGATCTATCATTAAGAGATAATAAAACAATAATTAGAGACATAGACCAAGATAATAATCAAGTTACAGGAGGCCAACGATTGTTATCGTTAAAGTTTTTTGCTGATTATGCCGTAAGTAAAAGTTTGACTGCGTCCTTTTATTTTGATCAAAGTTCTTCTCAATATGCAATTTCAACTACTTTTCCTAGACAATCAGTTAGTTCAGGAATAAGTGTYAGATATATTTTAGGTAATTAAATAATATAAAAAAATAATAAAATGAATATTCCAGTAGATTTAAAGTACACAAAAGATCATGAATGGTTGAAAATTSAAGGCAATACAGTAATAATTGGCATTACGCATTTTGCACAAAGTGARTTAGGTGATATCGTTTACGTTGACGTAGATACTATTGATGAAACTATTGAAAAAGATGAAGTATTTGGCTCGGTAGAAGCAGTAAAAACTGTTTCAGATTTATTTATGCCGTTAACAGGGGAAGTAACAGCTTTTAATGAAATTCTAGAGGATGAACCAGAAAAGGTGAATTCAGATCCTTATGGAGATGGATGGATGATTAAAATTTTAATTTCTGATGATTCTCAAATAAATGAATTGTTATCAGCAAAAGAATATAAAGAACTTATAGGAGCGTAAATTATACATGCTTCAGCTTGTTTTTAGTAACATTAAGTGGGTTGTTAGCATTTAATAAAAACTTTAAACAAACTTAGCGTAATATCTTAGCATGATACTTGCTATTTGTTTACGGCATAATTATTGAGGTTTTACAACGAACTTTAACCTATAAAAGGCAACCAGAATTATTTGATTTACTAGCTAAWTTAGTTRGTATAATTTAAGCATTTTTGTTTTTGACGATCATTTTTCAAAAAAAAAGTTGAATTAAAGAATATATTTGCAAAAGTTGTTTTAAAATTATTAAATTAGCACACTATAAAATATTTTACAGATGCAGATTAAAAAGAATCCAGAAGCGAATTTAGAAAACTACAGCAAGATTTTTATGCAGTTAGGTCTAGTTTTAGCGCTATTAGTGGTATACTTAGCCATTGAAAAAAAGACGTATGATAGAGTTATTGGTGATCTTGGTCCAGTAGTTTTAAACATTGAAGATGATGAACAAACAGTTGAAATAGAACAAGTAAAACCACCAGAGGTTAAAGCTCCACCACCACCAGCTCCAGATGTGATTGAAGTTGTAAAGGATGAAGAAGAAATAGAAGAAACCGTGATTGAATCTACTGAAACTGATGAAGATGAAGCTGTTGAGGTTGAAGAAATTATTGAGGTTGAAGAAGAGGAAGATGTTTTAGAAGATGTTCCTTTTGCAATTATTGAAGATGTTCCGGTTTATCCTGGATGTAAAGGGAATAAAGCAAAATTAAGAGCTTGTTTACAAGAAAAAATCACAAGGCATGTGAATAGAAAATTTAATTCAGATTTAGCATCTGACTTAGGTTTGTCTCCAGGTGTAAAACGTATTTTTGTAGTTTTTAAAATTGACAGAAATGGAAATATTACAGATGTAATGGCTCGTGCACCTCATAAAAGATTACAACAAGAGGCAATTAGAGTTGTGAAGTTACTACCAAAAATGATTCCAGGTAAACAACGTGGACGTCCAGTAGGTGTAAAATATAGCTTACCAATTGCTTTTAAAGTAGAATAGTAAAATATACATGTTATAAATTAGAAAAAAGCTCAACCATTGGTTGAGCTTTTTTTAGTTTAATCTGCCTTCTTCTGTTGATTATCTCTGTTGGGTTTTTAACTGTAAATTATTGCATTTCATCAAAAAATGTCGTAAATTTAATACGATGGGTATCTTGCAWGATTTTGCTACATTATTCATYTTCTTGCACTATAAATTAGTAGGTAATCWCYGTTCTTTTTATAAAGTTTTTGTTTAACCTGAATCTARGGACTAATGGAAATTAAAAAACACCCAAATGCGACACTWGAAAATTATAGTAAAATTTTACTTCAATTAGGATTRGTTTTAGCCCTTTTTATTGTTTATGAAATGATAAGTATGAAATCCTAYCCAAARATGGTGAGGGAATTARYAGGGAGTTTTGTGYCARTTGATAATACTGAAAAAACSATTGAAGTTAAAATTRTTGAACCAGAAACGCAWCCTRYTGCAAAAACTGTTRTTCCTGATAAAATATTGAAAGTTGAAGATGAGGTAGAAGTTATAGAAACGGTCATAGAATCTWCTGAAACTGATGAAATGGAAGCTATTATTATWGATGTTGATAARGATGTTATTTCAGTTGAGGAAGAAGARGAAGTRATTGAAGATGTMCCTTTTTTRRTMATTGAGAATGTACCTRTATATCCTGGGTGTRYWGGGAATAATAAAGAAWTRAGAGCTTGTTTTTCTGCTAAAATTTCAAAGTTTGTATCAAAAAGATTCRATGCAGAAWTAGCATCAGATATAGGACTAACTWCAGGAAGYATTCAACGGATTTTTGTCATGTTTAAAATTGATAAAAATGGAGACATTRCAAAYATTCAGGCWAGAGCCCCTCATAWAAAATTAMAAGCTGAGGCYATAAGAGTTATTAAATTACTACCAAARATGACTCCTGGGAGRCAAAGAGGCAGASCWGTAGGAGTTAAATATGGGTTGCCWATAGTCTTYARAATTGAATAATTTTWATAGAATATAGTTGAAGATRTTTAAATWTTATWAACCYATAGCAWTTTTAACATTTTAAAATATAATTTGTAATTTTGTAACCCTAAATAAAATAAATGTTTCCAAATTTAAATAATTTACCTGTTTATGATACTACGGGTGTTAATGAGCGTATTGCACGCTTTTGTTCGCGTAGCATTAAAAAATCTGCTAAAGTTGAAGGGCTAAAACTTGCTTTAAGTATGGTTGATTTAACAACTCTTGAAGGTAAAGACACCAAAGGTAAAGTACAGCAACTTTGTTATAAAGCAATGCACCCACATGATATTCTAAAAAATATACCAACGGTAGCCGCAATTTGTGTGTACCCGTCATATGTGAGAGTTGCTAAAAATGCATTACAGGGAAGCGATATACATGTAGCTTCAGTAGCAACGGCTTTTCCAAGTGGACAATCTAAATTACAAGTAAAACTTGACGATACTAAATTTGCAGTTGAAGAAGGAGCCGATGAAATTGATATGGTGATTTCTCGTGGAGAATTTCTTTCAGGTAATTACCAATACGTATTTGATGAAATTGCTGCTGTTAAAGAAGCTTGTGGAAAAGCTCATTTAAAAGTAATTTTAGAAACAGGAGAATTAGATACTCTTAATAACGTTAGAAAAGCAAGCGAAATTGCAATGTATGCAGGCGCTGACTTTATCAAAACATCTACGGGAAAAATACAACCTGCAGCTACAATGCCAGTGACCTATGTAATGCTCGATGCTATTAAAGAATTTTATCTGAAAACAGGAAAAATGATTGGAATGAAGCCTGCAGGAGGAATTTCTACTTCAAAAATTGCCTTACAATATTTAGTGATGCTTAACGAGGTATTAGGGAATCAATGGATGAACAAAAAATATTTTAGATTCGGGGCAAGTAGCGTATTAAATGATATATTAATGCAATTGGTTAAAGCTGAAACAGGCTTATATCAATCCCCTAATTATTTTTCAAAAGACTAACTATGCATAAAAACGCTGATAATAAAATGTTTAAAGCTTTATGGACTTATGACGAAGCTCCTGAAAGTACAGATCATATTCAAATTAAAAAACAATATGAGTTATTTATTGATGGAAAATTTACTAAACCGATTAAAGGAAATTATTTTGATACGGTAAACCCATCAAACAATAAAAAAATAGCAAGTGTTGCTGAAGGAAGTTCAGAAGATGTAGATAAAGCGGTAAAAGCAGCCAGAAAAGCCTTTAAAGGGTGGTCGAATTTAAGTGGAAGAGAACGAGGAAAATACATTTATAGAATTGCTCGTTTAATTCAAGAACGCGCTAGAGAATTTGCTGTAATTGAAAGCTTAGATGGAGGAAAGCCAATTAGAGAATCTAGAGATATAGACATACCATTAGCGGCAAATCACTTTTTTTATTATGCAGGATGGGCAGATAAATTATCATATGCTTTTCCAAATAGGAATCCTAAACCGATAGGAGTTACAGGTCAAATTATASYRWRSMATTTCCCATTATTAATGGCTGCTTGGAAAATAGCGCCTGCGTTAGCAACGGGAAATACAGTGGTATTAAAACCAGCAGAAACTACGCCTTTAACAGCGTTAAAACTTGCTGAAATTATTCAAGAAAGTGGTTTACCTAAAGGAGTTGTAAATATTGTTACAGGTGCAGGTGAAACAGGTGCTGAAATAGTGAATCACCCCGACGTGGATAAAATAGCCTTTACGGGTTCAACGAATGTTGGTAAATATATTCAAAAAGCAATTGCGGGAACCTCTAAAAAACTAACCCTAGAATTAGGGGGGAAAGGTGCCAATATTATATTTGATGATGCAGCAATTGACCAAGCGGTTGAAGGAATTATCAATGCTATATTTTTCAATCAAGGTCATGTATGTTGTGCAGGATCACGACTATTTGTTCAAGAATCTGTAGCAGATTTGGTGATTCAAAAATTAAAAAGTAGAATGGAAACCTTAATGGTTGGAAGTCCACTAGATAAAAATACTGATATAGGTGCAATAAATTCAAAAAAGCAATTGCAAACTATTGAAGATTATATAAAAATAGGGTTGAATGAAGGATGTGAAATTTATCAGCCAACATGTGATTTACCGAAGGAAGGAAATTGGTGTCCACCAACACTATTTTTAAATGTTTCTCAATCTCATAGAATTGTTCAGGAAGAAATATTCGGACCAGTGTTGGCAATCCAAACGTTTAGAACAATCGATGAAGTAATTGAAAAAGCAAATAACACACCTTACGGATTATCAGCAGGTGTTTGGACTCAAACAGGGTCAAAATTATTCCATTTAACACAAAAATTAAAAGCAGGTATAATTTGGGGAAATACTTTTAATAAATTTGATCCCGCTTCACCATTTGGAGGATATAAAGAAAGTGGTTTTGGACGAGAAGGTGGATTACACGGATTGAAATCATACGTGAAATTTGATTAATTTTTAATAAAAGAACATGAGCAGATTAGATATACATAAAACTTATAAATTATATATTGGYGGTAAATTTCCAAGAACWGAATCTGGAAGATAYTATGCTATTAAAAATAATKCAGGAAAATTAATTGCKAATATGTGTTTRGCTTCTCGAAAAGATTTTAGAAATGCAGTAGTTATTGCTAGAAAAGCTCAAACTTCTTGGGAAAATGTAACAGCATTAAATAAAGGTCAAATTTTATATCGAATAGCTGAAATGCTTGAAGGTAGAAAAGATCAATTTATTGCAGAATTAGTGAGTCAGGGTGAAACAGCTGTTGCCGCTCAAAAAGAAGTGGATAGTGCTATAGATAGGTTGGTGTATTATGCAGGTTGGAGCGATAAATATCAACAACTTTTTAGTACCGTTAATCCGGTTGCAAGTTCACATTTTAACTTTTCAAATGTTGAGCCAATGGGTGTTGTAGCAATGAGTGCTCCAGAGGAACAAAGTTTATTAGGCTTAGTTTCTGTGATTGCACCGGCCATTGTTGGGGGAAATACCGTTATTGTATTAGCTTCTGAAAGTAAGCCTTTAACGGCAATATCTTTTGCAGAAGTACTAAATTCTTCAGATGTTCCTGGAGGAGTTGTCAATATTTTAACAGGTAAAAGAGAGGAGTTAGTTGAACAAATGGCTTCTCATATGGATGTGAATGCAATTATATATTGTGGAAAAGAMGAAGMTGTMATTAAAAAARTAAATGAGTTGGCAAGTAAYAATGTTAAAAGARCMATTTTTTATAAAAAAAATAATTGGGAAAAYGARCATTGTGAATCYCCTTATTTAATTGAAAAAACACAAGAAGTTAAAACYACTTGGCATCCAACTGAAATTTAAWACSKAKWRTANNNYKTNNTTANGTTAAAGCTCAAAATTAKYAYATRAATATGAAAAATTTCTTCGCCCATAAAACTGCTGTAATTGATGAAGGTTGTGAWATAGGTGAAGGRACTAAAATATGGCATTTTAGYCATATTATGCCAAACGCYGAAATWGGWGCTMATTGCAACATYGGACAAAATGTAGTGATTTCYCCTCATGTTATTTTAGGWAAMAATGTAAARGTTCAAAATAACGTTTCTATTTATTCAGGYGTCATTTGTGAAGATGATGTGTTTTTAGGACCATCAATGGTATTTACMAATRTAATAAAYCCKAGAAGTGCTGTTGTWAGAAGAGGYAAYTATGCRAAAACCTTRGTAAAAAARGGCGCTAGTATTGGTGCAAATGCAACTATAATTTGTGGGAATGATATTGGGGAATATGCTTTTATTGGAGCAGGCTCAGTGGTAACTAAAGAAGTATTACCGTATGCCTTGGTTGTTGGAAATCCTTCAAAACAACTAGGTTGGATGAGTGAATACGGACATCGCTTAGAATTTGATAAAAATGGACTTGCAACTTGTTCAGAAAGCGGTGAAAAGTATCAATTAAAAGACAATGTCGTTAAAAAAATAGCGTAGAAAAAAGCTGTAAAATTTGTTCTTAAGAACTTTCATTCATTGTCATCTAACTCATGAAGTTCATTTAGTTGTTTTAGCAGTTCAAAGGTTTTCTTTGCTTCTTCTTCGTCAATTGTAGAGATAGCTGCACCTACGTGAACTAAAACATAATCTCCAATTGTTGCTTCTGGAACTAAAGTTAAACTTACTTCTTTAATAATTCCATCAAAAGATACTTTTCCAACTCTAAAAGTTTCATCTAACTTTGATGTGATTTCTATTAGTTTTCCAGGAATTGATAAACACATAAATAATTGAGATTTTAAGCGTTAAATTAAATTTTCTTTTAACCAGTTGTACCATTCATTCATGCCTTCTCCAGTTGTTGCTGAAACTTCAAAAAACTGTAAATTAGGGTTTACTTGTAACGCATAATTTTTTAGTTTTTCAATGTTGATATTTACATAAGGCAACAAGTCTATTTTATTAATGATACAAATATCAGAAGTATGAAACATATCTGGATATTTGATTGGTTTATCTTCACCTTCTGTAGTACTAATTATTACAACACGTTTGCTTTCACCTAAATCAAACATAGAAGGGCAAACTAAATTTCCAACATTTTCGATCATTAAAACAGCATGATCTTGAATGTTAAGTTTTTTAACAGCTTCGTATACCATATCGCTTTCTAGATGACATCCTTTCCCTGTATTAATTTGAACTACGGGAATATTTAATGCATCAATTCTATCAGCATCGTTTAAGGTTTGTTGATCTCCTTCAATGACATAAAAAGGGATGCTTTCTTTTAAATCAGCCAATGTACGCTCTAAAATTGAAGTTTTTCCTGACCCAGGAGAGCTTACTAAATTTAAGGTAATAATGTTTTTTGCTTCAAAATAGCCTCTGTTTCTAGCTGCTAAAATATCATTGTTTTGTAAAATATCTTGCTCAATTGCTAATACCTTATGTTTGTGGTCATGAGTATGGCTATGGGAATGAGAATGACCTTCATGGTGGTGGTGATCATGAGAATGTTTATGTTCACCAGGTTTTAATATTGTAGGACCGTTATTATCTGATCCACATCCGCAAGTTCCGCACATATATTTAAATTTTAAATAACTTCTAAGGCTTTTACTCTTAATTCTTTTCCTTTTAAAATGCTCTTAAAATTACTTTGGCATTTTGGACATACATCATAGATGTATTTCATGCTAAATTCTGTATCACAATCAATACATTTTCCTTTACCCCCAATAACAGTTATTTCTTTTTCTGCTTGTTTCAAAACAGTATTTTCAATTGCAGATTCCCAAATGAAATTCAATGAATCAATTTCAACACCAGCTAAAACACCDATTTCGAGTTCAATTTTTGTAACCTGTTTAGCATTTGCTTTTGCCGTTTCGTCTTCTGCAATTTTAACAATACCTAATGCGATAGATAATTCATGCATTTTTTAAAAGATTTACACTCAAATTTACTAATTATAWACATATGAATCTATTAATTWATTTTTTTTNGATGRTATTTWTTAAAATTTARWCMATWWCTATATAGGMTWWGTAGRCTTATTTTAAAACGTTCTAAATTAACATGTTGCGTAATTTSAGAAAGAATTATTTGTAACTTAGAGCTGTTCTTTTTGTTAAAAAGGATGAAAAAGATTAAATAATCTATTTTATTACTAAAAACTTTTAGATATGTCTGCTAATAATGAAAAAAGAAACACATACTACGAAAGTATCATAAAGCAAGGTTATAGTCGAAGAGATTTCATGAAATTTTCGACATATATGGCTGCTTTTATGGGTTTAGAATCTTCTATGGTTGGTCAAATTGCTAAATCATTAGAAAACACTCCTCGATTACCTGTAATTTGGGAACATTATCAAGAATGCACTTGCTGCAGTGAATCATTTATTAGATCTAATCATCCAATAGTTGCGGATATTATTTTAGATCGAATATCCTTAGATTATTCTCTAACGTTAATGGCTGCCTCAGGACATCAAGCCGAAGCAGCAAAACATGATACCATGAAAAAATATCATGGCGAATACATTTTATGTGTTGAAGGTTCTATACCATTAGGTGATGATGGTAATTACTGCTGTATTGCAGGAAAATCGGCTAAAGAAACATTTTTAGAAGCTGCAGCAGGAGCTAAAGCAATTATTGCTTGGGGAAGTTGTGCTTCAAATGGATGTGTACAAGCTGCAAAACCAAATCCAACAGGAGCAACTCCTATTCATAAAATACTAAAAAACAAACCAATTATTAGAGTTCCTGGTTGCCCACCAATTGGTGAAGTAATGGCTGGTGTAATTATGCATGTAGTTGYATTTGGACGCTTGCCAAAATTAGATCGCTTAGGAAGACCAAAAGCATTTTATGGAAAACGTGTTCATGATACGTGTTATAGACGTCCTTATTATGATGCTGGTTTATTTGCAGAAACATTTGATGATGAAAACTCTAAAAAAGGGTATTGCTTATATAAACTAGGCTGTAAAGGACCAATGACATATAATGCTTGTGGAAGCATGAAATGGAATAATGGTGTGAGTTTCCCAATACAATCTGGTCACGGATGTATTGGATGTAGTGAGGAAGATTTTTGGGATAATGGACCTTTCTATGAAAGAACAACAAAAGTTCCTGGTTTYGCAGTWGAAAGCAATGCWGAYACTGTWGGWAAAGTKGCYGCAGGTGTKTTAGCRGGWGGWATTGCKTTACATTCYATTGSKGCAAATATTTCTAARAGRAAAGARCTSATGGATAGARTAAARAGAGGAAAAASYAATGAAAAAAATATTGATTCTTAAAACGTATAACAATGGCAAATAGAATAGTAGTTGACCCAATTACTCGWATTGAGGGTCATTTAAGAATAGAAGCMGAAATTAAAGACGGTGTAATWGTWGAYGCTTTYAGYTCYAGYACMATGGTTAGRGGTATTGAAAGTATTGTTAAGGGTAGAGATCCTAGAGATGTTTGGGCTTTTGTACAGCGTACTTGTGGTGTTTGTACAACTGTTCATGCATTAACATCTGTGAGAGCTGTTGAAGATGCTTTAGGGATAGCAGTRCCACCMAATGCTGAAATGGTTCGTAACATTATGGAAGGAGCCTTATATATGCATGATCATGCAGTTCATTTTTACCATTTACATGCATTAGATTGGGTTGATATCGTAAATTCTTTAAAAGCTGATCCGAAAAAAACTTCTGAGATTGCACAAAGTATTTCTACTTGGCCAAAAAGTTCGCCAGGCTATTTTTCGGATGTTCAAAAAAGAATCCAAAAATTTGTTGAAAGCGGTCAATTAGGGATTTTCGCAAATGGCTATTGGGGTCATCCTAAAATGAAATTACCTGCAGAAGTTAACTTATTAGCGGTTGCTCATTATTTAGAAGCTTTAGAATGGCAAAAAGAAATTGTAAAAGTTCATTCTATTTTTGGAGGTAAAAATCCACATCCAAATTATTTAGTGGGAGGTATGGCTTGCGCCATAAATTCGGATGGTGCCGGAGGTTTAAATGTTGAGCGATTATCACATGTGGAAAAACTGTTAAAAGAAGGAAAAGAATTTATTGATAAAGTTTATATCCCTGATTTATTGGCAATTGCTTCATTTTATAAAGATTGGGGAGCCATTGGTAAAGGTGTTGGAAACTATATGTCTTACGGAGATTTCCCAACAAATGGATATGCTGATTTATCAAATTTTAAATTCCAGCAAGGGGTTATATTGAACCGAGACTTATCAAAAGTGCATGATGTAGACCATAGAAGTACCGACGAAATTGAAGAGTTTGTAAATAATTCTTGGTATGATAACTATGCTGAAGGAAAAGATAAAGGAAGACACCCTTGGGATGGTGAATCAAACATAAATTATTCTGGACCTAAACCACCTTATACCCACTTAAATGTAGAAGAAAAGTATAGTTTTATTAAAACACCACGTTGGAAAGGAATGCCAATGGAAGTTGGACCACTTGCCCGCTTATTAGTAGGGTATGGAAGAGAAAATAAAGAGATTCAAGATGCTGTAAATGGTGCATTGTCTCACTTAAATGTACCTGTTGATGCTTTATTCTCAACATTGGGAAGAACGGCAGCCCGTGGAATTGAAACACAATTAGTTGCTAATTGGACATTGGAATTCTTTGACACTTTAATGAACAATATTAAAAATGGTGATGAACGAATGGCAAATACCGATAGTTGGGAGCCATCATCGTGGCCAAAAGAAGCCAAAGGGGTAGGATATTGTGAAGCTCCAAGAGGCGCTTTAGCGCACTGGATTAAAATTAAAGATGAGAAAACGGAAAACTATCAAATGGTAGTTCCAAGTACTTGGAATGCTTCTCCTCGAGACCCTAAAGGACAACTTTCAGCATATGAAGCGGCCTTAATTGGAACTCCTGTTACTGATCCTAATTTACCATTAGAAATTATAAGAACCATTCATTCGTTTGACCCTTGTCTTGCTTGCGCAGTGCATTTATATGATGAACATGGAAAACATATTTCTCAAGTTCAAAATATTGCCAGTTGTGACAGCTAAAATTTAAATTATGAACCGAGCATCTTAAAATTTTTTTCAAGTAAGAAAATGAATAATAGCGAATAACATATGACCTTTAAAAACCAATAAATAGTAACAGATGAAAACTAAAAATTTTAAAAGAGTGATGGTTTGGGAAACTCCTGTTCGGTTTTTCCATTGGATTAATGTTCTCACTATTATAGTTCTTACAGTTACAGGATTTATAATAGCCAGTCCACCAGCGTTACATTCAAGTGCTGAAGCAACAAATTTACATTTATTTGGAATAGTACGATTTATTCATTTTGGTGCTGCCTATATTTTCTTTTTTAATATGATTTTAAGACTGTATTGGTCTTTAGTTGGAAACCAGTTTGCAAGTTGGAGAGCATTTTGGCCATTTAGTAGAAAAATATGGAACAATTTTTGGTATGTGTTAAAAATTGATATTATGCTTTTAAATGAAGATCACCCAGATGTAAGAAATATAAGTATAGGACATAACAGCATTGCCATACTTTCTTATTTGGCATTGTTTTTTCTTGCATTGATTCAAGTCTTCACAGGCTTTGCATTATATGCTGATACTTCTGGCTGGTGGTTGCCTAAACTTTTCAGTTGGGTGGTCCCATTATTTGGTGGCGACTTTATGGTGAGAACAATTCATCATATAGCTACTTGGATATTTATCTTATTTAGCTTAATTCATGTGTATTTAGTTTTTTACCATGACTGGTTAGAAGGCCGAGGTGAAGTTTCATCCATGTTTGGGGGCTATAAATTTGTACGAGAGGATAGGGTAAAAAAATCAAAAATTATTAAAAAAGAAAAGAAGAAATAATTTAAAACCTAAAGATAACTTAAATTCATCCTGTTACTGTATTTTCTAACAGGATGAATATATTTTTTAATTACGACATATGAAAGTAAAACAAAGAACTCCTGTAGCCATTAGTAGCGATTCATACTTTTTTGAAAAAGATAAATCAGAAAGTATTTTAGTAATGGGTGTTGGAAACTACCTTATGGGAGATGAAGGAATTGGCGTTCATGTGATCCAAGAAATGGCTAAGCTTGAATTACCAGCATATGTTGATATACTAGATGGAGGAACCGGTGGATTTTTATTGTTAAATTGTTTTGAAGCTTATTCAACAGTCATTTTTATTGATGCAACTATGGATGGAAAAACTGAAGGAACTATTTCACTAATTCGTCCAAAATTTGCTTCCGATTTTCCTTCTGCATTAAGTGTCCACGATGTTGGATTAAAAGATATGATTGAAGCAGTATATTTAATGGAGAAAGTGCCTGATATACATTTATTTACCATATCAATTAAAGAAATTGCTCCAATGACCTTGGAGTTAAATCAAAAAATTAAAGATTCAATACCTCAAATTATAGAAAAAATAATAAATCTTTCAAAAGATCTTCAGCTAAAAAAGTTGTAATTTTATTGGGTACTTTAATTCATAAGTTGGAATGTTAAAAACCTGTAAAATTGCTATTTCTGGTCAGGTGCAAGGCGTAGGTTTTCGTCCGTTTGTTTATAATTTAGCAATTGAATATTCTTTAGTTGGCACCGTTTCTAATAACGAAGAAGGGGTGTTAATTTATGTAACTGGAAAAGAAGATTCAATTAACAGATTTTATGCTCAACTCCTACAATCTCCTCCACCAGTTTCCAATATTAAGCATCGTTCAATAACTCCAATTGATACTAAAAATTTCAAAGATTTTAAAATTGTTTCCTCACTTAAAAAGGGDGAATTAAATGTDCCATTAACTCCAGATTTTGCGATTTGYGATGANTGTAAAAATGAAATTCAAGATGTTAAAAATCATCGATTTAATTATGCATTTACAACCTGTGTAAATTGCGGGCCTCGTTGGGGAATTACACAAACTTTTCCTTTCGAAAGAAATCATACAAGTATTACTGAATTTCCAATGTGTAAAGCTTGCAATGCTGAATATGCATCTCCATCAAACAGACGATTTCATTCACAAACTAACACTTGCGGTGAGTGCGGAATTGAATTGGTTTTAATCGACAATAAATCAACTAAAATAGCKGTATCAAATGARMATWTATTTAAGAAAATAGCAAAACTTCTTTCTGAAGGAGCCATTATAGCTATTAAAAATACAAGTGGCTATTTGTTATGTTGTAATGCAGAAGATGAACAAGTAATTGAAAAATTGCGAATTAAAAAGAATAGACCAAACAAGCCTTTTGCAGTACTGTATCCTTCGTTAAAGTTTTTAAAAAATGAATTAAAACTTGAGGAGATTCAAACCAAATCATTGACTTCTGTTGAACGTCCAATAACAATTATATCATCACAAAATTACAAAGGAAATATTGCCTTAAACGCTATTGCTCCAGGATTAAATCAGTTAGGAGTTATGCTGCCCTATTCTGGAATTTTACAGTTGTTAGCAAATGAGTTAGACTTTCCAATAATTGCTACAAGTGGTAATATTCATGGCTCGCCAATAATTAACGACAATAAAGATGCCATTGAAAAATTAACTTCCGTAGCTGATTATTTTTTACAGCATAATTTAAAAATTACACACCCTCAAGATGATTCCGTTGTAAAATTCAGTACTAAATTTAAACAAGAAGTACTATTTCGTCGATCTCGTGGTTATGCTCCAAATTACATTAACGCTACCATAAATTCTGATGAAAAAATCATGGCCATGGGAGCACAATTAAAAAGTAGCATTGCATTTTACCCTAATAAATTCTTGTATCTAAGTCAATATATAGGCAATCTAGATAGTTTTGAGGTCTACAATCGATTTATCTCAACGGCGAATTCTTTTATAAGTATTTTTGAACAGCAACCAGCAATTGTGTTAGTTGACAAGCACCCATTATACCACAGCACACAATACGGGAAAGAATTGGCCCAAAAAAGCCATGCTAAATTAGTAGAAATTCAACACCATAAAGCACATTTCGCAGCTATTTTAGGCGAGCATAATTTGTTCAATGACAAGGTGATGGGTGTTGTTTTTGATGGAACGGGTTATGGCGATGATGGTGCTATTTGGGGAGGAGAATTTTTCGACTATGAAGAAGCTAAAATTGAAAGAATTAACCATGTTACCTATTTTGATTGGTTGTTAGGAGATAAAATGTCAAAAGAACCACGCCTTTCTTTAATAGCACTTTCAAATACAGAGATGAGTGATATTTTAGACGAGAAATTCACAAAAAATGAATTAAAAACCTATCAATCTTTAAAAAGTACCAACAAATTAAAAACATCATCAATTGGAAGATTGTTCGATGCTGTTGCTTCACTATTAAATATAACCGACTACAATTCATACGAAGGGGAAGCGCCAATTTTATTGGAAAATACCATAACAACATATGATTTAAAAACCTGCAAAAGTTATTTAGACCCACTAGAAGCTGGATTTTCTGCACAAGAAATAATCAAAAATTCTGCGATTGATTTAAAAGCAGGAGTACCAACGAAAATTATAGTCGTCAATTTCTTATTTACCTTGGCAAATGCAATAGTTAAATTTGCGATAAATAACAATTATAAGCATGTGGCATTRAGTGGAGGTGTTTTTCAAAATACAACCTTGGTTGATATGTTATTAGACCTTTCACCCAAAGAAATAAAATTGTATTTTCATAAAGAATTATCACCAAACGATGAAAATATTTCGTTTGGACAAATGATGTATTATTTACACATTAAAAATTAAACAATGAAGTACTTAAGTGAATACAGAAATTTTGATGCGACTAAAAAATACCTCGATGAAATTCATAAAATCACAACGCGTGTATGGAATATTATGGAGATTTGTGGAGGGCAAACACATAGCTTGGTTAAAAATGGCATATTAGATCTTTTACCTGATAAAGTGAGAATGATTCATGGTCCTGGTTGCCCAGTTTGTGTAACGCCATTGAATTTAATTGACAAAGCCATTGAATTGTTAGCACAAGGAGTGATAGTTTGTTCTTTTGGAGATATGATTCGTGTTCCTGGAAGTAAAAAAAGTTTGCTAGAAGCGAAAGCTGTTGGTGGTGATCTCCGCATTTTATATTCGCCTCTTGAGGCTGTTTCAATTGCGAAACAACATCCAGATAAAGAAGTCGTGTTTTTTGCTGTTGGTTTTGAAACAACCGCCCCAGCAAACGCTTTATCGGTGTTGCATGCTGAGAAAGAAGGCATCAATAATTATTCAATTTTAGCTTCACATGTATTGGTACCTCCCGCGATGGAGGCCATTTTATCTGATGAACTTTGTACCATTGATAGCTTTTTAGCTGCGGGTCATGTATGCGCAATTATGGGAATTCAAGAATATTACCCGTTAGTTTCAACGTATAAAATCCCCATTATAGTAACAGGTTTTGAACCCTTAGATCTGGTACAAGGAATTTATATGGCGGTAAAACAACTCGAAGAAGGACGGTGTGAATTAGAAAATCAATATGCACGCGTTGTAAAAGAACATGGAAATACTGCTGCTATTGAAGTGATTAGAAAAGTATTTGAAGTTGGTGCAAGAGAATGGCGAGGGATTGGAGAAATACCCAATAGTGGGTATATTGTTAAAGACGATTACAGAAAATACGATGCAGAAGCAAAATTTGACATCAGTTATATGAACACTCCTGAAAATTCAGATTGTATAGCGGGTGAAATATTAAGAGGAATTAAAAAACCCAATCAGTGCGATCAGTTTGGTAAAACCTGCAAACCTGCAAACCCGTTAGGAGCCCCAATGGTTTCTTCAGAAGGTGCATGTGCAGCATATTATCACTTTCAAACAATTTAATTTACTAAAAAATGGACGTAGAAAAGTTAGGATTTGAAACTATAAATTTAGGGCACGGAAGTGGWGGRGAACTTACCAGAGAGTTACTAGATACCATAATTTTTAAAACATTTAGCAATCCCTATTTAGATCAAAAACACGATGGTTCAATTGTGAAATTCAATGGTGAAATAGCTATTTCAACAGATAGTTTTGTGATAACACCCATCTTTTTTAAAGGAGGAAATATAGGCGAATTGGCAGTACATGGTACGGTAAACGACGTTGCAATGTGTGGGGCTATTCCAAAATATTTATCATTGGCATTTATTATTGAAGAAGGGTTGAAAATAAGTGAGTTTATAGCTATTGTAAAGTCAGTAAAAAAAGCAGCGGATGAAAGTAATGTGTTAATTATTACGGGAGATACCAAAGTAGTGGAGAGAGGAAAAGGAGATAAAATCTTTATAAATACCACAGGTTTTGGTGAAATGCATCCAAAAGCACGTATTTCAGTGCAAAGAATAAAAGAAGGTGATGTTATTTTGGTAAACGGATACATTGCGCAGCACGGAATGGCTATTATGAGTGAACGTGAAGGATTGGAATTTGAATCTACCATTGAAAGTGATTCTACCAATTTAAATTTTTTAGTAAAAGAGTTGTTAGATCAATTTGGTGATAAAATTAAATTGTTTAGAGATCCTACACGTGGAGGATTGGGCACTGTATTGCATGAAATAGCCACTGATATTTCAAAAGGAGTGGAATTAAAAGAGGCCGCTATTCCATTAGAAAAACAAGTTGCCGCAGCATGTGAAATGTTAGGACTTGACCCAATGTATGTAGCGAATGAAGGTGTGTTTTTAGTGATTGTAGATCCAAGTATTGCCACAGAAGTATTAGCCTTGATGAGCGCTCATGAGAAAGGAAAAAATGCTACGGTTGTTGGGTACATCACCAATGAGCACCCAAATAAAGTGGTGATGGAAAGTTTAATTGGAGGGAAGCGCATTGTAAGCCCTTTGGTTGGAGAACAATTGCCTCGAATTTGTTAAGTTGATAACATCCAATAAATACCAATTATAAAAGCAAATAAACCGCTTGCTAAACGAATTCCTTTAAAAAAGGTATCATTATGATCTTGTTTTGAAAATGCTGCTATTCTACCTATTACAAGCGCAAAGGAAATCATAGCTAGTAAGGTTCCAATTCCAAAACCAAGAATGTATTTGGTTGATTCTATAGTTGAAGCAAATCCTAATACTGGGAGCAACAATAAAAAATGAGCTACGCCTGCGAGCCCATGTACAAACCCAACTGATAACGAAGCAATACTTCCTTGTTTCAAATTGTGATGAGTATGATTGTGTTTTTTTTCTGAGTTATGAAGGTGTTTATGTTTGTGAATAATAGGATTGTTTTCACTGTGAACATGGGTATGTTTATGGTTCTTTTCTGTTTTAAAAATTTTTAAAAATATCCAAGCACCTAATGCAATTAAAATAACACCTACAAATTGTTCACTGTGTGCTGATATTTTTTCAATTGGAATTAAATCTTTGAACAATAAAAATAAGACGCCAATGGCTAACATTCCTGTTAAATGACCTATGCCCCACAAAAGACCAACTTTCCAGGCTTTCTTTTTACTTTCAATAGCAAATGGGGCAACGGCAGCTAAGTGATCTGGACCCGAAATTACGTGTAACATTGCGGCTATAATACCTGCAAAAATTGGAAAAGAGAACTCCATAGTACCAAAAAATAAATGTATTTAAAGTTACTAATTCTTCTTCTTTTATGTGGCTTTTTGAATAAATAATTTACACACATCTTTTCCATCCTCAGCAAGGTTAATTAATGTATCAAACTTGAAACCTAATTTTTCTAATAGTTTACCAGAAGCCACATTGTTTGGGTTGGTTATAGCAACAAGTGTAGGAATATTTAAGGTGTCTTTTGCATATCTTTTCATGGCTTTTTTTCTACTATTTATAGTCTTATTTGATTTGAAAGGGAATGTTTTTATCATTTTCAGGGATTGTATTCCCTAAAAAGCATTACTTTTGAGGAATACAATCTCTAAAAGTTATGATTGAACGAGCGTTAAGTACTATTATTGAAAACAAGTTTGGAAAAGGAAAAGCCATTATAATAATTGGTCCTCGACAAGTAGGAAAAACAACATTATGTAAAACTATCCTTGAAAATAAAGCACATTTATTTTTAGATGGCGATGATCCAACAGTTAGAAATATACTTACAAATCCAAATACAGAACAATTAAAAAGCATCCTTGCTAATCATAAAATTATTTTTATTGATGAAGCTCAGAGAATTGAAAATATAGGATTAACATTAAAGATAATAACGGACCAATTTAAGGATGTCCAAATTTTAGTTAGTGGTTCTTCAGCTTTTGAAATTAACAATAGATTAAATGAGCCTTTAACTGGTAGAAAGTGGGAATATCAACTTTTTCCAATTTCTTGGGGAGAATTAGAAAATGATATTGGGTATTTAAAATCTGAACAACAACTTGAATTAAGGTTGTTGTATGGTTTATATCCTGATGTTATAAATAATCCAGGAGATGAAGTTGAAGTATTAAAACAGTTAGTGTCAAGTTATTTATATAAAGATATTTTGTCGTATAGTGGAATACGGAAACCAGAAATACTTGAAAAAATACTAAAAGGGTTGGCGCTACAAGTGGGGAGTGAAGTAAGTTATAATGAGCTAGCTCAATTAATAGGAGTTGATAAAAAAACGATTAATAGTTATATCGATTTACTGGTTCAAGGGTATGTGATTTTTAAGCTCCCAAGTTTTAGTAGAAACCTTCGAAATGAGATTAAAACAAATCAGAAGATTTATTTTTATGATACCGGGGTTAGAAATATGTTGATAGGGAATTTTACACCACTTGAAAATAGAATTGATAAAGGGGCTATTTGGGAAAATTTTTTGATTGCAGAGCGCATGAAGAAATTAAGCTACCAAGGTTCACTAGCAAACTCCTATTTTTGGAGAACCAAACAACAGCAGGAGATTGACTATGTTGAGGAGATATCAGGGGTTATTACTGGTTATGAATTTAAATGGAATCCGAAAGCAAAAACTAAAATTCATAAAAGTTTTATTGAAGCATATAACTCTAAAATTGAAGTAATTAACAATAGCAATTTTAGAGAGTTTATTAAGTAGGAAATTATTTTTCAATAGAAGTTGAATTTTTGAAGAGCCAACATAAATGTATTTAAAGTTACAAATTTTGCTATTGTTAAGAGCTTTTTTGGACGAATAATTTACACACATCTTTTCCATCCTCAGCAAGATCAATTAATGTATCAAACCTGAAACCTAATTTTTCTAATAGTTTACCAGAAGCTTCATTGTTTGGGTTGGTAATAGCAACTAGTGTAGGAATTTTTAAGGTGTCTTTGGCATATTTTATCATTGCTTTTGAACTTTCAAAAGCATAACCTTTTTTTCTATGTGCTGCTAAAAATGCAAATCCAATATCAATATTGTCTAACCCAGGTCTATTTACCAAACCACACATACCAATTGRAATATTTGGCTCTTTTAACTTCACTAAAAACAAGCCAAAACCATTTTCTTTATAGCTTGGCCTAAGTTTGTTTTCTATAAAATTTGCAGCTTCTTCTAAATTATTCACATTCTTATCTCCTATAAATTCTATCCAAGCGGGTTCATTTACAAGTTCTAACATAAAAGCAGCATCTTTCTTGGTGAATTCTAGGATTTGTAAGCGTTCAGTTTCAAGTATTTCCATGGCTTAAAAATAAACAAAAATAAGTACGGTTCAACCGTAACTACACATCAATTTATAGTGATAAATTTAAAGGGTTTTGATCTTTATCAATTGTATAAGATAATGACTGTATAAAAATTAAACATTTATGAAAAAAGTAAGAATTTTATCTATTGATGGTGGTGGAATCCGAGGTATCTTACCTGGAATAATTTTAACACGCTTAGAAAAAAAACTGCAAGTAAAAACAGGTAACGACAATCTTAGATTGTCCGATATGTTTGATTTTATGGCTGGKACAAGTACTGGTGGRATATTAACTTTRGCATATTTAACACCYARCRAAGATAACCGYCCAAAGTTAACTGCTCAAGATGCCGTAAATATTTATTTAGAAAGAGGAGATAAAATATTTGATGCAAGCTTATGGCAGAAAATAAAAAGCGGTAAAGGTATTATAGATGAAAAATATAATGCTTCTGAACTTGAAGAGGCACTAGATGACACTTTTGGGAATTTAAAGTTATCAAACCTCCTAAAACCATGCATTATAAGTTCGTATGATATTAGAAATGGGAACCCTCATTTTTTCAAACAGCATAAATCGGAAAATAAAATTTATAATTTTAAGGTTAAAGATGTTGCTAGAGCTACATCTGCAGCACCTACTTATTTTGAGACTGCAAGAATAAAGAATGATCTTAGTACTCCTTTCCCATTAATAGACGGAGGTGTATTTGTAAACAATCCGGCTTTAGTTGCATATTCTGAAGTTAGAAATATGGAGTTTAATAATATAAATCAATCTCCAACTGCAAAAGATATGATGATTGTTTCTATAGGTACAGGAAGCACTAGCAAAAAATATGATTACGAAAAAACGAAAGATTGGGGCGCAATCGGTTGGATAAAACCAATTATTGAAATTATGATGTCGGGTAATTCTCAAACGGTGCATTACCATCTTAAACAAATTTTTGGAACTCTAAATGAAAATGACAAAAAAGACTATCACCGACTTGAACCTAAAATATTAACGGCTGATTCAGAAATGGACAATGCTTCTATTGAAAATATGACCAAATTAAAAGAAGACGCCCTGAGCTATTTGTCAAATGAAGATGTGGATAAGGAGTTGGATTTAATTGTGGGTAAATTGATAGAGTATGCACTCTAGAAATTGATAAATTAAATTCTTAACGAGATAAATTTTCAAAGTTGAAACTAAAAAAATTATAATGAAATTCCATTACTTCAAAAAATTGTCAGAAAAAGAGCGAGAACAGTATATAGAATATAGTGAAGTTCAAAAAAATATTATTAATAGTGAAAAAATTAAGATTGATTCAATTGAAGCAAGAAAAAGTTTTTATAAAAAACCTAGTTTTTACATTTCAATTGTCTCGGTTTTAATTCCTAGTATTCTTGCCATTTGGGCCTTCTATGGTACTAATGCACAAGGTTTCTTCAACAATAAAGTAAGAGAAATTGAACTAAATAAGAGAGAACTTAAAATTCAAATTGAAGAATTAGAAGGAACAAAAGAAAAATTAGTTCAAGATAGTCTAGATCTATTAACCTGGCATAATAAACGTAAAATTGAATTAGATGATGAATACAAAGAAAAGGAAAGAATGTTGGAGAAAGATTATAAGAATAAGATATTGAATTTAGAAGACGAAATAGATATAAAAAATGAAACAATTGATCAAAAACTAATTGAACTGCGTACAACAAAAAAAAATATTGGCGAGTTGGAGTCCGAATTAAAAAAATCGCTTGAATCTGAAAAATCAAAAAATGAATTAATTGCAAGGCTTCAAAATGGCAATAAATTAATTAATTCAAAGTTCAATGAGGTTTCATTGAAAAATGAAAAAATTAATAAACTGGTTGAAACTATTCATCTTGATTTAAAAGAACTAACAATTCAACACGTTAAAAATGAAATATTGATTTATTTATTAAGTAAAGGTTGGTTAAGAGTAGGATTTAACAGACTAAGTCAAAATATTCCTTCTTTAAAAAACACCAATATAAAAGACATTATTAGTAAATACCCCTATATTTTTTCGATAACATATCTTAACGATCCAAATGATTCAATTGGTTTGAAAATTGAACCAAATATTCCTATCTCTTATATGTTAAAATAACAATAAATGTTATATAAAAATGAATGTAGAATTCTTTAATGAAAAATCAAAAAATGAGTAAAAATATAATAGTCTTTTGTGATGGCACGAATCAAAAAGGAGGTGTAGGTAACAATACAAACGTTTACAAGTTATTCAATATGATTGAAGATCGTACATCAAAACAAATTGCTTACTACGATCCAGGAATCGGTACCGATATCAAAAAAATAACAGGTTCTTTGTTTGGACGTGGTTTTTCAAAAAACATCTTGGAATGTTACCGGTTTATCTTTGAAAATTTTGAAGCAGGAGATAAAATTTATCTATTTGGATTTAGTCGTGGTGCGGCTACTGTAAGAAGTTTATCTAGTTTCATCCACCTGTTTGGTGTTCTACCCAAATCGCGTGTAGATTTGATTAAAGAAGCATTTTCTATTTATAAAAAAAGCAATCGAGAAAAAAAAGCAAAGAAATTTATACAAAAACATCATACAATGTGGTGTTCGATTGAATTTGTTGGAGTATGGGATACCGTTGCTGCTTTAGGATTTCCTGTAAAAGGTCTTAGCATATTGTTCGAGACCATTTTCTCTCATAAGTTCCATTCGTTCAAATTAAGTAAAAGCATAAAATTTGCAAGACATGCATTGTCAATAGATGATGAAAGAAAAACATTTCATCCAATACTTTGGGAACCTATTAATAGTGATTCAGATCAGGATAAATTAAAACAAGTTTGGTTTGCGGGTGTTCATACCGATGTAGGCGGTGGCTATAAAGAAGATGAATTATCTGATATTTCTTTAAAATGGATGATTAAAGAAGCTGTTTCTAAAGGTTTGATCATTTTTAATAAATCTAAAAACTACAAGAATCTTATGGGAAGAGTCCCCAATGCAGAAGGAATGATACACAATGAACAAAAAGGATTTATTGGTAAAATGTTTAAACGAAAACAAAGAACTTGGAACAATGAAACACATGGGAAACCAATAATTCACGAAAGTGTTTTAAAAAGAACTAAAAGTAGTGATAACAAAGATAGTCCAGAATACAAACCATGGATATTAAATCACATGGATCAAAACCATCCAAAAATCGAATCTTAATAAAATAAATTTAACCTTAAAACAAATTACTATGAAAAAGAAAATATTAATATTATTCATTCTATCATTKATAATTCTAAGTTGCGTTTCAATACCTAAAGAGACCGTYGACCTKTCAAAAACCATAGGTAATGACTTAGARATTYTATACAAMRCYCATCAYGAATTAATAAMACARAAATTYGAAATKATGAAAGCAGATATTAATGCTTTTGTAGATGATAAATATGCCCCTTTTATAGTSCATTATGTTCTCAAAAATCAATTAGAACAATCAAAAAAAGGAGAATCTAACTTGTATACGATTATTGAAGCAGCTGGGAAAACTGGAGGGAAAGAAGAAACCGAAGAAGCTGTACAAGTTATGGTAGAATTTCAGCAGGCTGCATATAAACAAATTGAAGTAAGAAGAAAGGAATTACTCACTCCAATTATTGAACAAGAACTYGAAGTTTTAARKATKATTAATRCWKCTTAYAAAAACATTATTTATGCMAAYTCAACTATTACAGGACATCTGGAATCTATWMGRAAAGTAAAAGARACTCAAAAAGAGGCRCTTAAATTAGTAGGTTTAAAAGGTKCAGATGAAAAGGYYTCTAACATTTTGTYAAAAMTATCTAAAGGASTCAATGAGGYTWTAAAAATYGGAAAAGATATAGATATTAAAAGCGAYGATGCYTATGARMAAYTWRAAAAWGYTTYAAATCRAATKAAAAATTTAWMCACTAAAAATTAATAAAANTGCCAGAAAACAGATTTACGCAGTTATTYAAAGATGCTGATGCAGCTTTTRAYGGARAACACAAAGMAGAGTTAAATAAATTACAAGGWCTTTCAAAAGAAGAAATTGATGCGATAACTCCAGGAACAGAGGACTTGCGAGCTTATTCCGTTTTAATTAAAGTTGTTGAGCAAGCATCAAAAGATAATTTATCACAGGCTGAATTGATTAAAGATATCAAAGAATTAGGAGATATTGCAGTTACTATTGCTAAGAAAATACCACAGTTTAAAAATTTACTTTAAACATGCCTTAAAGAAAAGTTGAATTATTGATTGTCAATTGATAAAACTAAATATTACATACCTTAGTTTAAACTAAAAGAATATTTTGATGTGTTCTTTTCGTTTGTATTTTTATACATATTTGTATAAAACCAAAAAACTCTCTTAATTAAAAAATTAAGAGAGTTTAGTACTGAAGAAGCACTTATGGTTTGTGCATGAAACGGGCCATACACAGTGTTGTTCAACTTTTTATTTAAATAGATTAGTATATTCTCTAAATAGATACATTTTTCCTCTTTTTGCTCCTGTTATTTCTCGAAGTATTTTGAAATTTTCTAATTCGTCTATTAATTTATAGACTGAAGGAGATGAGAGTTTTGTTAATTCTTTTATTTTTTGTGCATTTATAATTGGGCGTTGAAATAAATAATTAATAATAACTTGTGCATTCCTAGAGCGACTACCTAGTGTTTGGATTTTAGTTTCCACTTCTTTTTGTAACTTCAGAATACTATCAAAAGTACTCACACTACTCTTAGCAGTTTCGATAACGCCAACTAAGAAAAATTTAAACCATTGAGTTAAATCATYTTTTTCTCTAACTCTAGTTAGGTTATCATAATATAAAGTTCTGTTTCTTTCAAAAAAATCTGAGAGATATAATATTGGTTTTTTTAGAATGCCTTTTTCTACTAAATATAAAGTAATCATTAAGCGACCGACTCTTCCGTTTCCATCTAAAAATGGATGGATTGTTTCAAATTGATAATGTATTAATGCTATTTTCAATAAGTCTGGGAAAAATGATTCAGTATTATGTGCGAAATTTTCCAAATCCCCCATATACTCATTTATACTTGAATGAATTGGAGGTATAAAAGTAGCATCATTTATACTAGCGCCACCTATCCAATTTTGACTACTTCTAAACTCCCCTGGTAGTTTGTGCTTTCCTCGAACCCCTTGTAATAAAATTTTATGAGTTTTTCTTATTATGCGHGATGAAAATGGYAACYTTTCAAGGTTTGYTATTGCTGAATTTAAAGCTTCTATGTAATTTTGGACTTCTTCCCAATCGTCTCTTTTTTCATCATTTACATCTTTTTTGTCTAATAATGCGTCTTCTATAGTTGTTTTAGTTCCTTCAATTTTACTTGATTGAGTAGCTTCTTTTAAGATGTGCATACTAATAAATAAATCAATATTTGGAATGTATTCAGAATACATATCAAGTCTTCCAAGTTGTCTGTCAGCTTGACTTAAAAGACTTAACAATTCCATGTTATCTATTGTCCATACTTGATTTATCAGATCAGGTTGGAAGCTTTTATAAGTGCCTTGATTTATACGATTTCCCGCTTTAAATTTTTTCATAATTATTCTTATTAAAACTTTATCAAAGATAGGACTTATTTAAGAATTATACAAAAAACTTAATTAGTGATGGTTCTAAATTAATTTTTTCGTCAAAAACTTAATTAGTAGGATGCTTATTAAATGGAGTACAACACATGTTAAGGGGTAACACAAAAACTTGAGGACAAGCTTATATTAGACGTAAATTTTAGTTAATCTAAACAAGAGAAATTCTAAGATTTTTTAATTAATAAGAACAAGAAATAATCTTCAAAAAGGTGAAAATTTGAAGATTTTTTACTAYTAGTTTAGTAGMATAAAACCAAAAAACTCCCTTAATTAAAAAATTAAGAGAGTTTAGTACTGAAGACGGGACTTGAACCCGTACGAGCCTTACAGCTCACTGGATTTTAAGTCCAGCGTGTCTACCAATTCCACCACTTCAGCATTGGTATATTATATATTGTAGAGCGAAAGACGGGATTTGAACCCGCGACCCCCACCTTGGCAAGGTGATGCTCTACCCCTGAGCTACTTTCGCAGTCATTTTATTTTWAAGAACGTGCATTTAATGTCTCAAATGCGAGGGCAAATTTAATACAATTCTATTAATTGCAAAGGCTTTTTTWAAWTTWTTTCAWTTATTTTYTKAATCTGYTAAGCATAAGGTTGYAATTTTMNAAATAWNAAAATATATTTGCATTRTTWNCAATWARATTTAATGTCAGAAATATCAAAATTAAGTASTASAAAAGTGAATTTAKCWAKTGTCTTTCAGGATTTTAAGCAATTAACCAAAGTWGGATTGTCATTAAGTGTGGTGTTTTCATCGTTGGCAGGTTATTTATTAGCCGTTGAAAAAATTCAACTCTCAATACTTGTCATGTTGGCAATAGGAGGCTATTTAATGGTAGGAGCCTCGAACGCATTCAATCAAATTATTGAAAAAGACACCGATGCTTTGATGAAACGAACCATGAACAGACCATTGCCGGCAGGAAGAATGCATGTTTCTATGGCGCTGGTTGTTGCGGTTTCGTTTACTATTTTAGGATTGGCAATTTTATACAGCATCAATCCTAAAAGTGCGTTGTTTGGAGCCATTTCTATTTTTTTATATACAAGTGTGTATACGCCCTTAAAATCTGTGACACCCTTAGCAGTTTTTGTAGGTGCAATTCCAGGGGCTATTCCGTTTATGTTGGGTTGGGTGGCCGCTACAGATGATTTTTCTATTGAGCCAGGGATGTTATTTTTAATTCAGTTCTTTTGGCAATTTCCACATTTTTGGGCCATTGCATGGTTGCAGTTTGACGAGTATAAAAAAGCGGGGTTCAATTTAATGCCCATGGGGCAAAAAAATAAAAAAGCGGTACTTCAAATTATGCTATATACGGTTTGTTTAATGATAGTTTCTATAATTCCTGTTTTGAAAATGACAGGAAGTTTTTATATTTACCCCATAACTGCAGTAATATTGCTATTTTTTGGGGGTGTGATGTTGTATTATGCAGTAAAACTGTATAAAAATCAAACCAATAAAGAAGCAAGGCAATTGATGTTATCAAGTGTTTTGTACATTACATTGATACAAGTAATATATGTAGTTGATAAATTTTTACATTAAATGGAAAACTCTTTAAAACAAGAATTAAAACAAGCTAAAAGAAAGTCGGCCAAACCAATGTTGTGGGTTTCAATGATTAGTATGACCATGCTATTTGCAGGTCTAACAAGTGCTTATGTTGTTAGTAAAAATCGAATAGATTGGGTTTCATTCGATTTACCGAACGCATTTTATATCAGTACCCTATTAATAGTTGTAAGCAGTATTACTTTTATGCTCGCAAAATTTTTCATCAAAAAAAATAACCGGCAGCTCACTACGGTGTTTTTAGTCTCAACACTGTTCTTAGGAGTTGGATTTATGTTTTTTCAACTGGAAGGATTTAATGAGTTGTTGAATGCAAATTTATTTTTTACAGGAGAGCAAAGTACGGTGAAATCTTCGTTCATTTATGGAATTACAGGCGCACATTTAGCGCATGTTTTGGCGGGGATTATGGTACTTCTAGTTGTGTTATACAATCACATAACCAAGAAATATACTTCTTCTAATTATTTAGGCTTAGAACTAGGAGCTATATTTTGGCATTTTGTGGATATTCTGTGGGTATACTTGTTTTTATTTTTCTATTTTATTAGATAATAAAAATTACATATATTTGGAACAACTATAACTAAAAATCAAAACAAACTTTATGGAAGCAACTATTGCTACTAATCCCAATGGAAAGAACTGGAGTGGAGGAAACAAACCATTAGATGCAAGTTATGGTAAAATGATGATGTGGTTTTTCATTTTATCAGATGCACTTACGTTTTCAGGTTTTTTGGGGGCCTATGGTTTAATGCGTTTTAAATTTAACGACTCTTGGCCAATTGCTGATGAAGTTTTTACCCACTTTCCTTTTTTACATGGAGTACATGCGCCAATGTATTATGTTGCAATAATGACTTTTATTTTGATATTTTCATCGGTAACCATGGTGTTGGCTGTTGATGCAGGTCATCAAATGAATAAAAAGAGAGTTTCTTTTTATATGTTACTAACAATTGTAGGCGGTTTAATATTTCTTGGATCACAGGCTTGGGAATGGAAAAATTTTATCAATGGTTCATATGGGGCTATTCAATTAAATGACGGGAAAATTATTCAATTTGTCGATGCTTCTGGACATCAAGTTATGTTAGAAAGTTTTGCAAAACCATTACCTTCAGATCGGGAACAACATACAAAGAGTAAAGGGTTATGGTTTGTTAAAGAAAGTGCTTTACCAGCGGTCACTTTAAACGAAGTGCTTGAAGGATTTGAAGCCCATCCTGAACTTCGTATAAGAACTGAAAAGATAAATCTTGAAACAAAAGAGAAAACCATCATTGCACGTGAAAATGCGATGGGGTATTTAAATAATGCGAAAGCGGTAGTTATGGGTGCTAACTTAAAAGTAAACGAGTATGGTAAAACATTATTTGCCGATTTCTTTTTCTTTATTACAGGATTTCACGGTTTCCACGTTTTTACAGGAGTGATGATAAACATCATCATATTTTTTAATGTAATTGTTGGAACTTATGAACGTAGAGGTCACTATGAAATGGTTGAAAAAGTAGGATTGTACTGGCACTTTGTCGATTTAGTTTGGGTATTTGTATTCACATTCTTCTACTTAGTTTAATTCATTAAAACACACTGTATATGGCACACGAACAAGAACATAATTCACACGTAAAATTAATTTGGAAAGTATTTGCAATACTTTCAGTAATAACATTGGTTGAAGTTATTTTTGGAATTACAAAACCGGCATCTCTTCATTTAACTAAATTTTTAGGAACAAGTTTATTAAATATCATATTCTTAATTTTAACATTGGTAAAAGCCTATTATATCACATGGTTTTTTATGCATATGGTTGATGAAAAAAAGAATTTAAGAAGAGCCGTTGTTTGGACAGCCGTATTCTTAATATGTTTTTTGGCGGCATTGATATTAATTGAAGGAAGTTATATTAATGATGCGATGGGACCCTTGACAAAATGGGACTAAAACTGAAATAAAAATTTTATGGAAAAAGGAGGTTTTTTAACCGCCTTTTTTTTATTTTAAGTGTATGAAACGAGCGTGTTATAATGTTTATCAGCGAAGAGAATGATTAATAGCGAACAGCGTGTAACCGTTAAAAAACAATAAATATGAACACATGAAACGAGCATGTTAAAATGTTTATCAGCGAAGAGAATGATTAATAGCGAACAGCATGTGACCGTTAAAAAACAATAGATATGAACACATGAAAAAAGTTTGGGTATTAGGTAGTTTATTTATTTTACCATTGGTATTTTATATTTTCCTTTCCAAGGGGATATACAAATATTCCAATTTACCAATATTAACTGAAAATGTTATTGATATTGAAGAGATCTCTTCAGCAGGAAATAGCTCGTTTAAAGATAAGTTATCAATTGTTTGTTTTTTAGGCAGTGATATGAATTCTGCAAAAGCAAGTTTGTTTAACTTAAACCAAATTATTTATAAACGCTATTACGAAAAGCCATTATTTCAACTAATAGCGGTGCTTCCTGAAGATAAGAAAAGTGAGTATGAAGAAGTAATAAAAGAGCTTTCAGTTTTCACAAATACTAAAAACTGGCATTTTGTGTACACTAATAATGAAAACATACAAACGCTGTTTCATAGTTTTAAAACACCTTTTAAACTAAATGATAATTTGTACTCAGAAAACGCATTCATAATAGATATGGAGCTGCGTTTACGCGGAAGAAAGGACGATGAAGATACAAAAGGAGGGAAACTTTACGGTTATAATATGAGATCGGTTTCAACGTTAAAAGATAAATTGAAAGATGATATCAACATTATTTATTATCAATTAAAAAAATCGAGAGAAAAGAAAGAACGAAGAAAAAGAGAAATTTAAGACTGTTACAATGAAAAATAATTCTTACATAGGCATCGCTTTTATAATTTTAGTCTTTGGAGTAATTTTTATTCCAAAAATAGTTGATCGAATTAAAGACGGTGATATTAGTAGATCCGAAAGCAGAAGTGGAACTATAAGCAGCCAAGATTCAATAAAAAAGGGACAAGAAAATGCTTCCAACTTATTTTCCTTTTCTAAAGTTCCAGCATTTGAATTTTTAAATCAAGATGGCAAGCCAATCTCAAATTCATTTTATTCAGGGAAAGTATATGTGGTAGARTTTTTCTTTACAACATGTCCAACAATTTGCCCTAAGATGAATGAAAACATGTTGAAAATTCAACATGAATTTGACGCTAATTCAGATTTTGGAATCGCTTCTTTTAGCATCAATCCAACACATGATACGCCTCAAATTTTAAAAGAATATGCTATTTCTCATGGAGCAACGCTAAAAAATTGGAATTTTCTAACAGGAGATCAATCCAAAATTTACGAATTGTCAAATAAAGGATTTACACTTTTTGCAGGTGAAAATAGCAATGCTGAAGGTGGGTTTGAACACTCTGGCATGTTTGCGTTAATTGATAAACAAGGAACGATTCGTTCGCGATTCGATGAATTTGGAAATCCAATCATATTTTACGACGGATTAGAAGCCAAAGGAATTAAAATGATTATAGAAGATATAGCAATACTTTTAAAAGAATAATGACAACAACTACAAAAAAGTATAACAGATGGATTGTTTTTTTATCAATTGCAATTCCGTTGCTAGTAGCAATTATGTTTGGTGTTAAAATTGACGTGGAATTACCTGTTTTTTTACCTCCAATATATGCGAGTATAAACGCAATTACATCAATAATATTGGTAGTTGCTGTTTGGGCTATTAAAAATAAAAAGGTAAAATTTCATGAGCGATTGATGAAAACAGCCATTGTATTTTCAGGGTTGTTTTTAGTACTTTATGTTGCGTACCATATGACTTCTGAATCTACTGCATTTGGAGGTGAAGGAAGTTTAAGAACGATTTACTTTATAATTTTGATTTCACATATTGTACTTTCTATTGCGGTCATCCCTTTTGTGTTGATAACCTATGTTCGAGCTATTACAAATCAGATTGATCTGCATAAAAAAATAGCAAAATTTACATTTCCTTTATGGCTTTATGTTGCAATAAGTGGTGTAGTAGTTTATGTAATGATAAGTCCTTATTATTAAAATGAAAAAAGTACTGTTCATATTGTTGTTACTTTTCGTTCAAATAATGAATGCACAATGTGCCATGTGTAAGGCAGTTGTTGAAAGTAGCAATGCCCCAGAAGCAGAAGGATTAAATTCAGGAATCCTATATTTAATGGTTTTCCCTTATCTTTTAGTAGGAGTGTTATTTTATTTTATATTTAAAAGTAAACGAAAGAATAAAACTTTAACATTTCTATAAGAGATTAAAAGTGTAACAAATAATAATTTTAATCGTCATATAACAAAATCAACATAACTAATAAACTCAATTTTATAAAATGAGAACAAAAATTGTTACTATTTTGGCATTTGTATTATTTATTAATGTGAATGCACAAGATAAAAAATGGACACTTCAAGAATGTGTTAGTTACGCTTTAGATAACAATATTTCAATTAAACAACAAGAGTTAAATAATGAATTAATAGCAGAAGATATTACAATTGCTAAAGGTAATTTTTTACCTAATTTAAACGCTTCATCTTCTCAAAATTATAATTTTGGAGCCTATGTAGATGCTTTTAATAATTATGTTTCATTAGGAAGTCGTTCCAATAATTTTAGTATAAATTCTGGGGTCACACTTTATAATGGATTAAAAAATAAAAATAATTTGCTGCTGGCAAAAAAGAACCTTGAAGCTGCTGGTTTTGATTTAGAAGAAAATAAAAACAACATAATGCTATATGTTGTAAATGCTTACCTGAATATTTTATTGAATAAGGAAAATGTTATCATTGCCAAAGAACAAATTTCTGTAAGTGAAAGACAGGTTCAACAAGCTAAGGGATTAGTTGAAGCAGGATCGAATCCAGTTTCTTATCTGTTAGATGTTGAAGCAACTTTAGCTGCTAACGATGTACAACTAACTACTGCTCAAAATGCATTAGACATTTCGCGTTTGAACTTAGCACAATTGTTACTATTACCATATGAAGGATTTGATGTTGTTGATGTTGAACTAAGTTTAAATTCAGCATCATTACTTTACAATAATACCGAAGAAATTTTTCAAAAATCTTCAAATTTTTTACCTGAAATTAAAAGTGCTGAAATTGCTGTAGATAATTCTGATTTATCCGTAAAAATTGCTTTGGCCGACTATTACCCAACRGTTAATTTTGGTGGTGGAATAGGAACTTCATATCAGCATACAATTGGAGAAAAAGATGTGGTAACTAGAATTGATCCAGTTACAAACGAAGTACTTTTAGTAGCAAATGGTTTTGGGAAACAATTGAGCGATAACCTAGGTTACAATTTTGGAATATCATTAAATATCCCAATTTTTAATAGATTTCAAATAAAGTCAAATGTTAATAGAGCAAGAATAAATAAAAAGAAGGCAGTACTTAATTTAGAAGATGAAAAAATAAAATTGCGTGAAAAAATTGAAAATGCCTATGTTGATGCAAGAGCTTCTTTAAATCAATTTATTTCTGCCGAAAAATCATTGAAAGCGCAGGAAGAATCATTTAAAAATGCACAAGAAAGTTACAATTCAGGTGTAATGACCTCCTTTGATTTTGATCAGGTTAGAAATAGATTGGTAAGTGCGCAATCATCTATGGTAAATGCCAAATACAATTTTGTTTTTAAAACAAAAGTATTAGAGTATTATTATGGTATTCCAATCATCATAGACTAATATTCTTTAAAATATTTGTTAATTGAAACATCTAACGTATTTACGTTGGATGTTTTGTTTTATAGGAGTCAATTTAAGTATCTTTGTACTTTAAAACGAATCTATTGGCACTCATATTAAATATAGAAACTGCAACAAAAAACTGCTCGGTAAGTATAGCAAATAATGGGAAAACCATTGCTTTGAAAGAATTAAATGATGGAAATTATTCACATGCTGAAAAATTACACGAATTTATTAAACAAGTAGTTGATGAGGCAGGAATTAAATTGTCTGATTTAAAAGCGGTAGCGGTAAGTAAAGGTCCTGGATCTTATACGGGTTTAAGAATTGGAGTTTCGGCAGCAAAAGGCTTATGTTTTGCTTTAGATATTCCGTTAATTGCAATAAGCACATTGCAATCTTTGGCACGTTCAATATCAATTTCTGAAGGATTGGTAATTCCATTATTAGATGCAAGAAGAATGGAAGTTTATAGTAGCGTATTTGATTCAATGAATAATGAAATCAGAGATGTGAAAGCAGAAATAATTGATGAAAATTCTTTTCAAAATTTTCTAAAAGAACAACAAGCTCATTTGGTAGGTGATGGAGTAGAAAAATGTAAAGAAATTATAAAGCATAAAAATGCTGTTTTTGTAGATGGTAAGTTTCCATCTTCAAATGAAATGTCTTTTCTTTCTTTTGGAAAATTCAAAAAAAACGACATCGAAGATGTCGCTTATTTTGAACCTTTTTATTTAAAAGATTTTGTAGCAATAAAATCGAAAAAATAGAATATTATAACGTGTTATAATATTCAAAAATTTGAATTAGATCTACGTTGTTTTTTAAGTTTAATTTATTCTTTTTACTATAAGATTTAATATCTTTTTCTTTACTTGAAAATAGTCTAAAAAAATCTTTTTCCCTTTTTGGAAGTTCAACAACTGTTGAGCTATTTCCCTTAGAGACATATAATATATCTTTTACGCGTTTTAAAGAAGGTGGTGCATAAGGAGTAAAACCTAACTTTGCTGGTACCTCTTTATATAATTTAATTTTTTCTTTTAGAAATAAGGAGATCTTATCACTTTTATATAAAACCACAAAAAAACCTTTAATTGATTTGTCTTTCTTTTTGAAATCTAAACTTTGATAAGTTTTATTTAGGGTATAAAAGTTAATTAAAGAATTTACTGATAATGGCAAATAAAAAGGTTTACCATTTAATTCTACTTCCATTTCATCTTGAAAAGCATTATATCTCATCAAATAAATTACTTTACTATTAGAAAGTTTAGCCAGATGAAAATCTTCAGAAAGATAACTGCTTCCTWGTAGTTTTTTAGAAGTGACATCAACTTCAATAAAATCGATGCTACTTCTAATTTCATATTCTTCAGTTATATTTACGCGTCCACCGGCCATTCCACCAGACATTTCAATTTGACTATAATTTGGAATACTAAATAAAAGCATTAATACAATAATGTTAGTAAAAATTAATTTTTTCATATTAGAAATTTTAAATTAAAGTTTTAAGACCACAATTATTATGCCTCTTTTCTTATATCATTGTGGTATGTAGAATATTATACTCGTTTTGACTAGTTTAATTTTACCTTTTTCAATTAAATTATAGTAAATTTTACAATAATTTCTGAGTGTAGCTAATGAAATAAAAAATACCTACAAATTTTCATCAATTTAAAAACTGATCTTTAGTTGATTTAATGCCTTTTTTGAGTCACTTACTGGAAGTTGACAAGCTCCGTCAACACAAACATAAATAAGGGTTTCATTTTCGTTATATCTCCCTTCCATTAAAGGAAGAGTACTTTTTTTTGTGCTACCTGCAATTAATTTATTGGGGATGTACATGGAATTAATTTCAGTAAGCTTGTCTAAAGCATGTTGTCCGGCTATTGCTATTTCATAATAATCACCTGAAATATCACACATTAATTGTAACCAATTTGAATATCCTGAACCATATTTTTGTGTTTCATTCTTCACATTAGCGAGCATCTGTTTGCTAACTTTTAAGTAATAGTTATTAGAAAAATAATGACTTAATTTAAATAAATTTCTTGCCATAATAGAATTGGAAGCAGGAATAACATTGTCTTCAATTTCCATTTTTCGAGTAATTAAATTTGGGTCTAGGTCAGAGGTGAAAAAGAACATTGATCTTTCAGTATCAAAGAAATGGTCAAAAGTATAGTCTGTTAATTGTTTAGCAGTGTGAAGCCATGATTCATTTAATGTAGCCTCATACAATAAAATATATGCATCTATTACAGCAGCATAGTCTTCTAAATACCCGTTTATCGTGCTTTTATTATTATTATAATTATGATTTAAACTTCCATTTTCTTGAAGTTGTTTTGTGGAGATAAATGTTGCGTTTTTTATGGCAACATCCAAAAAATGTTTATCATTAAATACTGTATAAGCGTTGATATACCCTTTTAGCATTAAGGCATTCCAAGAGGTTAAAGATTTATCATCTAATCTAGGTTTGTCTTTTTTAGCTCTTTCTTTTAAAAGGGTTTTTTGCCAAGCTATAATTTTAGGTTGAAGTTCTTCAATAGATAATGAATGTTTTTTTACAAACTGTTCATCACTTATTTTTTTAATTAGCACATAATTATCTTCTTCCCAGTGTCCATAAGAATTTACGTTATAATATTCAGAAAATAATTCATATTCTGATCTTAAAATAGCTTTCAATTCTTTTTTTGTCCAAACATAATAAGCTCCTTCCTTCAATTCTCCATCAGTAGTAGTGCTATCAGCATCTAATGAAGAGTAAAAAGCACCTTCATTACTGGTTAATTCTCGTTCAATGAACTCAAGTGTTTGATAAACGATCGTTTTATACAATTCATTTTTTGTTGCCTGGTAGGCTTCAGCATATAAACTCACCAATTGCCCGTTATCGTACAGCATTTTTTCAAAATGTGGAATATGCCATTTTTTATCTACAGAATATCTTGCAAATCCTCCACCAATTTGGTCATAGATACCTCCATAAGCCATTTTTGTAAGTGAGGTATTTACATAATTTAATAGTTCATTGTTATTAGCCTGAATTGCATACCGAAGTAAAAAATTATAATTGTTGGGCATTGGAAATTTTGGAGCTCCTGTTCTTCCTCCAAAATCAAAGTCCATATATTGTTTCCATTCATCTACTACGGATGTAATATCTTGAATTTCAAAATCAATAGCATCTTTATTTGAAGTTATTAAATTGGAGCTTTTTATACCATCGGTAAGTTTTTGGGCATATTCTAGAATCTCTTCAGGTTTTTCTTGATACATGGTACTTAATTGCTCAAGGGCATTTATCCAACTTTTTTTAGGAAAATAGGTACCTCCCCAGAAAGGTCTTCCATCGGGCAACGCAACACAATTTAATGGCCAACCACCTTTTCCAGTCATTAATTGAACGGCATTCATATAAACTTGGTCAACATCTGGACGCTCCTCTCTATCAACTTTGATATTGATAAAATTTTCATTCATAATTCTAGCTACTTCTTCATCTTCAAAACTTTCTTGTTCCATTACATGGCACCAGTGACAAGACGAATAACCAATTGAAATTAGCAGTAGTTTGTTTTCTTTTTTGGCTAGCTCAAGTGTCTCGTTATTCCATGCTCTCCAATTCACAGGGTTGTGTGCATGTTGTAATAAATAGGGGCTAGTTTCATGGATTAAACTGTTAGTATATTTATGTTTTGACATTTTTTCATCTGTTTGACCTTTACAGTTAGTTAAGGAAATTAGTAATGTTAATAGTAGTAAGCGATACATAAATTATATTTTTAATAGTAAAGATAATGAATGAAATAGAAAAGTAATTTTAAAACAGAAGCCTTATAAATAGTTTACTTCAAAACTAAAGATAATTGTTACTCTAATTCTTTGAATTCAATAGCGCAATCAACTATATTTTGAGATTGAACAGAAGTATATTTAAGGTGGTTTGTACTTTTAGATTCCAATTTTTTAAAAGTACACTATTATATTGAACCTATGATATATGTCACTTGATATTTTTAATAGAGTTATAGCTTTGCATTTTTAAATTTTTAATTATCACATTAAATTTGTCGTGTTGAAAAATATATTGTTGGGCTTTTTTTTACTTGCAACCATTCATAGTTTGAGTGGACAAACAGAAATTTTGAAAAGTAAAGGATCTTGGTTTACGTTCTCTAATAAAATTGTAATTTCAAATAARTTTTATATTGTTAACGCTTTTCAACAAAGAAGAGTTGATTTTGTTGATAATACAGAAGGGTTTTTTTTAACTCCAAGTTTAAATTATAAACTCACAAGAAATATTAGTATTGGAGGAGGATATATTTATTATAAGGGATTTCCTAATGGAGTTTCTTACCGACCAATTCATTGGGTGGAAAACACCTTTTTTCAACATGTGACTGTTAGTTCAAATGCTGATAAAATAAACATAATTCAAAGGTTTATGTTTGAAGAAAGAACAATTGACCTTATAAATACAAAAGTGACTCCAAATGTAATTAATGGGAACAAGTACGTATCTAGATTTAGATATAGATTACAGATTTCTTTTAATATGCTTAAGTTGAAGAATGATAAATTTATAATTGGAAAATTATCGAATGAAACAAGAATTAGATTCTCAGATGGAGTTTCTAATCCAGATTTTGACCAAAATAATTTTGCTGTTTTGCTTGGGTGTCAATTATTAAAGAATTCTTCAGTTTGGATGGGATATGGACGTTATTATTGTAAGATTAACTCTTCACAATATGTAGCAAATAATCTGTTACATTTGAACTTGAGTTATAATATTGATCTAAGAAAAAAGAAGTAGAAAAAGAATATTAATCTAAAAAAAGCCAAAATATAAGTTTTGGCTTTTTTTAGGTAAAAATATAATTAGGGTTAATTCAGTGCTTTTTTAATTCTATGAACAGCTTCACGTAACTGTTCTTCAGAAGCAGCGTAAGATATTCTAATGCAATTTGGAGCCCCAAAAGCTTCTCCTGTTACGGTTGCAATATTAGCCTCTTCTAATAAGAACATTGAAAAATCTGAAGCTGTTTTAATTTTATAACCTTTAATTGTTTGACCAAAAAAGGAAGAAATATCAGGGAAAACATAAAATGCGCCACTAGGAATATTTAATTTAAAACCATCAATTTTTCCAAGTAAATCTATAACGATATCTCTTCGGTTATGAAATTCATCAACCATATACTGTATCTTAGAAACGGGAGCTTCTAATGCTGCGATTGTTGCGCGTTGAGCAATACAATTCGCACCAGATGTTATTTGTCCTTGTAATTTGGTACAAGCTTTAGCAATCCATTCAGGACCTCCGATATAGCCAATTCTMCARCCRGTCATAGCAAAWGCTTTTGCAACACCRTTYACAGTGATWGTTCTATCATACATGCTTTYAATWGCAGCAAARCTAAATGTAGGYWCTCCATAATTTATATGCTCATAAATTTCATCRGAAAGAATATAAATATTWGGGTGTTTTTCTAACACTTTTGCCAAWGCTCTATATTCWTCTTCWGAATAAGWAGAACCACTTGGRTTRTTTGGAGAGTTAAAGAAAATTAATTTCGTTTTAGGWGTAATWGCAGCTTCTAATTGTTCCGGAGTAATTTTAAAATTGGATTCAATTGTTGAAGGAATTTCCTTGTATGTTGCTTCAGCCAATATTGATATTGCAGAATAGCTTACCCAATAAGGAGCGGGTAACAAAACTTCGTCACCTGGATTTAATAAAACGAGTGCAATATTTGCAATGGACTGCTTAGCACCTGTTGAAACAACTACTTGAGATGGTTTGTATTCTAAATTGTTATCACGTTTAAATTTTTTACAAATAGCTTGTTTTAAATCTAGATAACCATCTACAGGGCTATATGAATTATAATTATCATGAATAGCTTGTATTGCAGCATCTTTAATAAAATCAGGTGTATTAAAGTCTGGCTCTCCTAAACTTAAACTTATAATATCTTTTCCTTGGGCTTTTAATTCTCTTGCTTTAGCAGCCATTGCTAAAGTTTCTGAAATTGGTAAACTGTTAATTCTGTCTGATAGTTGATTGCTCATATAAATAAAAATTATGCGTATGCAGGTTGTACACCCAACGATTTTAGTTGATTAAAATGCTCAATAATCGCTTTTTGAAAAGTTTTGTATTCGTTGTATGGTAAATTAAATTCTAATGCAGTTTCTTTTACAATTTTTGAAATTTTCCCGTAATGAATATGAGAAATATGTGGGAAAATATGATGTTCAACTTGATGATTTAAACCACCTGTATACCATGAAATGAATTTATTATTTGGTGCAAAATTAGAGGTTGTGAATAACTGATGAATTGCCCAAGTGTGTTCTAAATTACCTTCCATATCAGGTAAGGGCATTTCTGTATTTGGAACTACATGAGCTAATTGAAAAACGACACTTAAAATCATTCCTGCAGTATAGTGCATTGCAAAAAAACCAATTAATATTTTCCACCAAGCAACGTCTAAAACTACTAGAGGTAAAACAATCCACAGCAAATAGTAAATTATTTTTGTTACTATTAAAACAGTCCACTCCGTTGCTGGATTTGGGAATTTACCATATGAAAGCTTTCTTTTTAGGTAACCATGCATTTGTTTGAAATCGGTAGTAATTGCCCAGTTTATAGTTAACAATCCATACAACAAAAAGGAATAATATTTTTGAAACTTATGAATTTTTAACCATTTTGTATGTTTAGAAAAACGAATTATTCTACCGGCATCTATGTCTTCATCATGACCCTGAATATTTGTAAATGTATGATGTAAAATATTGTGTTGAACCTTCCAGTTGTATACATTTCCAGCTAAAATATAAATGCTACTTCCCATTAATTTATTTACCCATTTTTTACTAGAAAATGATTCATGGTTACTATCGTGCATCACATTCATTCCAACTCCAGCCATTCCTACACCAATCACAATGGTTAACAACAGCAATACCCATTGAGACATTGAAACGGTTAAGATTAAAATTAAGGGCACTAAAAATAATGAAAACATAACAACGGCTTTGGTATATAATTTCCAATTTCCAGTACGTTTAATTTTATTTTCTTTAAAGTAAGAATTGACTCTTTTGTTCACCGTTCTAAAAAACGTTGCTTTATCAATTCTTGAAAAATTTATTGTGCTATAAATCATAATATTATTTATATAGGTCAAAATTACATCAATTTTATTCTGTAGAATAAATTTTAGGAAAAATATAACATTTTTTTAAAAGATGTTAATTTAATTTTTGAAAGAGTAATTTTGCCATCACAATATTAAATGATGGAACAAATTTTAAACTATTTTTCTAAATTAACCGAAATGCAAATCGCTCAATTTTCTAAATTGAGCGATTTGTATACTGAATGGAATGCTCAAATTAACGTAATTTCAAGAAAAGATATTGATGAACTATATGTTCGTCATGTATTGCATTCTTTAGGAATTGCCAAAGTTCAACCATTTGAGCCTAATACAAAAGTTTTAGATGTTGGTACTGGAGGAGGTTTTCCAGGTATTCCATTGGCTATATTATTTCCTGAAACTAATTTTTATTTAGTTGATTCTATTGGAAAAAAAATTAAAGTAGTAAATGAAGTTGCTACGTCACTTGGTTTAAAAAATATAAAAGCTGAAGCTATTAGAGCTGAAAATGTAACAGGTGAATTTGATTTTATAGTTAGCAGGGCAGTCACTAATATGGACGATTTTGTAAAATGGATACGTACTAAAGTTGCCAAAAAACAAAGACACGAGTTGAAAAACGGAATTTTATACTTAAAAGGGGGGGATTTAACCCAAGAGTTGGTTAATTTCCCTAAAGCAGCACAATTTAACTTGACTGATTACTTTAAGAATGATTTTTTTGAAACTAAAAAAGTGGTCCATATTCCTTTGAAAAAGAGATAATATGATATTTATTATGTTATAATTTAAAAAAACATCTATTTTAGACTGAAATTATTTTATTGCGTAATTAAATTGAAGGTATTAAACATGATACCTATTTTTTTTACCCTAAGAAAATAGGGTTTATACAATATATTAAATTGCAACATATAATAATAATTTTAACATTAGTAAAGAAAAGCTCGCCTCGGCGAGCTTTTCGCATTTTTAAGCGAACAGAAATAAGTTTGTAGAATTAATTGTTATGATACATATAATTTTTTTACTTCAAAGTAATAAGGTAATTTTGTCCTCTAATAAAAAAATAAATTATGAGTGCCGTTAAAGAATGTTTGGTGTGTAAAACACCTTCAACTGAAATACCAGTTACAAAATTTTATTACCAAGAGAGTGAATTTTATATTTGTCCACAACATATTCCTATTTTAATTCATAATCCTCAAGAATTAATAGGGTTATTACCTGGAGCAGATAAGCTTACAGGAGGGTAATAAGATTGTAACATAAAAAAAGCTCGTCAATTGACGAGCTTTTTTTATGTATATAAATTTTGGATTATTCTCCTAAAAATGGATATCTATAATCTGTTGGAGTTACAAATGTTTCTTTTATAGTTCGGTTACTTACCCAGCGTAATAAATTCCAAACAGAACCGGCTTTATCATTTGTTCCTGAGCCTCTAGCTCCACCAAATGGTTGCTGGCCAACAACAGCTCCAGTAGGCTTATCATTAATATAAAAGTTTCCAGCAGCATTTTCTAATTTGTCTGTAGCAATATCAATTACATAACGATCTCCACTAAAAATTGCACCTGTTAATGCAAATTCACTCGTTTGATCAACAACATCTAATATTTCTTCCCATTGGTCATCTTCATAAACATAAATTGTAATGATCGGGCCAAATAGTTCATTGCACATTGTTTTGTATCGAGGATTTGTTGTAACAATAATTGTAGGCTCAATAAAATAACCTACAGCATCATCATAACCACCTCCAATAATAATTTCAGCATCAGCATCTTGCTTAGCCTCTTCAATATAACTTGAAAGTTTTTTGAAAGCTCTGTCATCAATTACAGCATTGATAAAATTTGAGGTATCTTCAGGTGTTCCCATTTTAAAAGAACTAACATCTTTTAAAACTGCTGTTTTAATAGCTGGCCATAAGCTTTTTGGTAAATAAGCTCTTGATGCAGCAGAACATTTTTGACCCTGATACTCAAAAGCACCTCTWGAAATAGCSGTGGCAACTTCTTGTGCATTTGAAGATGGATGTGCCCAAATAAAATCTTTACCACCAGTTTCACCAACAATTCTTGGATATGTTTTATACTTTCCAACATTTTTCCCTATAGTTTCCCAGAAGCTATTAAATACAGGTGTTGAACCTGTAAAGTGTACTCCAGTAAAATCTGGACTATCTAATAAAACATCTGTAATTGTTGCTGAATTACCAGTTACCATATTTATTACACCATCAGGTAAACCCGCAGCTTTAAATAATTCCATAATTACTTGTGCAGAATATACCTGAGACCTTGCAGGTTTCCATATCACAACATTTCCCATTAAAGCAGGTGCTGCTGGTAAATTACCAGCAATTGCAGTAAAGTTAAACGGGGTAATTGCGTATACAAATCCTTCTAAAGGTCGGTATTCCATTCTATTCCAAATTCCTGGTGCAGATTGTGGTTGGTTACTGTAAATTTCGGTCATAAATTCAACGTTAAAACGTAAAAAGTCAATCAATTCACAGGCAGCATCAATTTCAGCTTGAAATACATTTTTAGATTGTGCAATCATGGTTGCAGCATTCATTTTATATCTAAAAGGTCCAGCCAATAAATCTGCAGCTTTTAAAAATATAGCAGCTCTATGTTCCCAACTTGTTTTAGCCCATTTTACACGTGCCTCAGCAGCTTTTTCAACGGCTAACTCAATATGTTCTTTATCTGCTGTATGGTATTTCCCAACACAATGTTTATGATCATGAGGTGGATGAATATCAATTGTATTTCCTGTTCTGTATTCTTTACCTCCAATATAAAATGGAATATCAACTTGTTCGTTGAACATTTTTTTGTAAGTATCTAATAATGCTTTGCGTTCTGGAGTACCTGGGGCATACGATTTTATAGGCTCGTTAACCGCTTTTGGTACATTGTAAAATCCTGTAGCCATTATATTATTTTTTAAAGGTTTTTCTGTTTAAATTTGCGTACAAAGTTACAAAATTGAATCGACTTTTTATCTCATGGACTAATACTCTATATTCAAATTTTAATAGTATGTGCACCGTTACTTTTTTACCTTTAACTAGCAATAATTTCATTCTGACGTCGAACAGAGATGAGCAAAAGTATAGAGAAACATTACCGCCAAATTGCTATGTTGAAAATGGTGTTAAGATGTTTTTTCCAAAAGATAATGAAGCTGGAGGGACATGGATCGGTACAAGTTCTAAAAACAGATTGGTTTGTGTATTAAAYGGGGCTTTTGTAAAACATGAAAGAAAAGATAAGTATAGAAAAAGTAGAGGTGTTATTGCTAAAGAAATGTTGCAAGTAACAACCTTGAAAAAATATATTGAAAAGCTAAATTTAGAAGAAATTGAGCCGTTTACGATGGTTATTTTAGACTGGAATAATGACCAATTGAATTTGTTTGAATTAATTTGGGATGGTGTTGAAAAATATGTTACAAAATTGAAGAATGAACCTAAAATTTGGTCTTCATCAACGTTGTATGATACTAAAATAAAGGCAGTTCGAAAAAAATTGTTTCTTAATTGGCTTGAAAATAATGAGTTTACTTCAGGGAATATTTTATCTTTTCATCATTCCGAAATGGGAGATAAGGAACAGTCAGTATTGATGAAACGCTCCTATGTTGAAACGGTTAGTATTACTTCAGTTAAAAAAGAAACTTTAGCTATTGAGATGTTATATGAAGATGTAGTGCAATCAAAAATAACAACTCTTAAGTACTAATTCATTATAAATGATAGTACACCAACAATTGAAAACCCAACAATTGCTAAAAACAGGTAATAACTGTTCAGCAACATAAATTTTATGAGGGACTTGATTCTACTTTGCTTATAAAAATTACGCAATGCTTTGTACAAATAAAGTAAAAACAGTAAAATAAATACCCAGGAAGCATCTGTTAACGGTACAAAGTAATTGATGATAAAAAAGATGATCAATAATAAAAAGAACACCGTTTGCGTATGGAAAACAAAAACCAAATGCTCCATATAGGTGAAACGTCTTCGTATATAGAGAAGTTTTAAAAATAAGGTAAAAACAGGTAAAAATATAAATAAGGATATCGAAATATAGGAGGTCAATTTTTTAAACAATTGTTTTTTGCCGTTTTTCGTATCGATTTGATTCCAGTTTGTTTGAACATTGGCAGCAGATTGATAATAAAAACGATTCCAGAAAGTTTTAGTATAACCCATACTATCCAATGCTTGCTTGGTTGTGTATGTTGGAAAATCTTTTTGAAATGAATTAAATTCTTTTATTTTTTGTCCAAAATTTAGTGTTCCGGCAGTGTCGATTTTAATAAGCCCTGTGACAGATTTACCTTGCTTTTTAGTTTCTTGATTCACGATATCAAAAACTTTATTTAGATCGGTTACTATTTCAGCTTTTGAAGAGTCATTAGGGATTTGATTTACTAGTTGATCTTTTACATTTGTAAGTACAGTATCTAACTTTTGAGTCCCTTTTTGAGCAATAGAATCAAGATTTTTATCAATCGTTAAAATATTATCAGAAAGTTTGCCATCATCCATCCTCATAGAAATTCCTAACAATAAAAAGAAAATTATGGATACATGTAAATACAATTGAAACGGATTAACAAAGCGAACACGTTTCCCTTCAATATACTCTTTTGAGAHTTTTCCAGGTCTGGTTAATAAGGGGATAAATGTTCTCCAAAAACGAGAGTCATAAGAGAAAAAACCAGAAAATAAATTACTAATAAAGTTTGAAATGCTTAATTGTTTTAAGGTATTTTTTTGACCGCAATAGGAACAAAAATTTTCATGCCCCCATAAAGGTTGTTTACAGTTTAAGCATTCTAATCCTTTAATTTGTTGAAGTTTTGGTTTAGATTTTAGGAGGCTTAATTTCATGTGTTTATATTTCTTGTTTTTTAAGGGTCACATGCTGTTCGCTATTAATCATTTTCCTTTGGTGATAAAAATTTTAACATGCTTGTTTTAAAATTAATTATGAATATTGGAGATCATTAATTGAAAAGTAGGGATATAAACTTTGAAGGTCTTAGTGGTTGAAAAATTTACCATATTGTAATAACCTTTCATAGCGCCAATAGGCGAGGTTAAAAAACAATTTGATGTGTAACTGTGTTTTTGTGATGGTTTTAAGATTGGTTTTTTTCCAATTACCCCCGAGCCATCAACAATTTCAGTATTGTTTAATGAATCAAAAATTTTCCAATGACGCTCTAAAAGTTGTACTGTTTCATTACTTTGATTTTCAATAGTAATTTGATAACTAAAAGCATAATACAATCGATAATTTCGATAGCTTGTACCTTCAAAATTAGAAATCACTGAGATTTTTATTCCATTTGTTACCTGCTGTACCATTATAAATTTTACTTGGATGCTTGTTTCAAAGATACTAAAATTCTTTACTCAATGATTAATTGTTAATTTTTTCTGAATTACCAAAGCCTACACCAATTACCTGAGTGTATCTATGCCCATATTGTTTGTAATAAATTAAAACCGTGTAATCATTTTCTGTTTGGTAAAAAGATCCATCAATATCATGGTTGCTAATGGTACCATTTTTAGTTTTTGTTACATATTGATAATTGTAAAACCCTTGTTTAAGTAACATCCTTGTTTCATACAAATTAGTAGCTGAATTGTAGTGAAGTTTATTGGTTTCATTTAGTTTCCAATTATTGAAATTTCCACTAATATATATATCTTTCTCTTCTAAACTTTCATAGCTTTTTAATGAAAAATATACCCAGCTATAATCTGCATCAGTATTGCTGTTTTTGCCATTTAACATTCTAACTATAAAGTTGCCATTTACATCAGGAAAAAGTGTGTAAGGAAAGCCTATTCGTTCTTCGTTAGTGTATAAATAAGTGTGATATAATTCATTTCCAAGCTCAGCCCTCGCAATGTTTAATGTTGAACTTCTAATGTCTTTTGAATCAAAATATAAAAATTCATTACCTCCCCAAAAACTAGTTTCTTTATTGTATTTATACAATAATTTACGACCTCTATAAAATTGAGGTTTTAACCCTGTATTGGCAGTTTGCCAATTGTTATTTTGAAGAATAACAGGCATAATTTCTTCTCTTGGATTGTTAATTCTTAAATTAGGATGATTAATAGTAAACTCAACCGATTGTTTTGTGTTAATGGTTGAAATATCTCTACTTTTATAGATAGCAACTCCAACAGTTACTTTTGGTTCATAAACTACAAAACCACGTTTAAAAACAACTTGTTCATCTTCATTTAAAACAGACAACATGTAATTTCCTGAAATTAGAATCTTAGTAGCATCATTTGGAATTGTTAACGAATAGTTTGTGTATGGTTGAAGTGTATTAAAAGAGTTTTCATAATCCCTAATTCTATCTTCAGCATAGCCATTTATAAATTCAGATGCTGACAAATCAGAAATACTCCAATTTAACGTACAGTGTTCAATTTTGTAGGAGTAATAATGTTCGTCGGCATTTAAGTCGTCAAAACGGAGTTTTAGTTTTTCACCCAATTTAATTATTGGAACGTATGAATTAGCTCTAGCAGGTTCAAATACAATAGTTTTTATATGTTTTGCATCAACCTGGTTGGGTTGTGAAAAGCCAAAAGGTGTAATTATAATTAAACAGAAGAATAGAAAAGTTATTTTCAAAATAGGTTTTTTATTTAATATGATTTCACAAAATTTATACCAAATATATTACTGTTAATTAAATAAATTGAGTGTTGAATGAAAAATTTATAAAACTTGATAAAAATCATTAATACTATGTTAGAAATTCTTATTTTTGCACAACTTTTTAATGACAATTTATTAAACTAAAAATATGTCAAAAGACATTCATATTAAAAAAGGTCTAGATATAAATTTGAAAGGTGTAGCCGAGAAAGTTACCAAAGAAGCAATATCTAGTAATGTTTACACATTAAAGCCTGAAGATTTTCACAGTATTATCCCAAAATTATCAATAAAAGTTGGTTCAAAGTTAAAAGCTGGCGAAGCAGTTCTTTATAATAAAACCAATGAAGAAATGAAATTTGTTTCACCTGTTAGTGGTGAAGTGGTTGATATTATACGTGGTGAAAAAAGAAAATTATTAGCAATTAAGATCCAAGCGGATAGTGAACAACAATTTGTTGATTTTGGAGTGAAAGATCCAAAATCTATGAAAGCTGACGAAGTTAAAAGTCATTTGTTAGCTGCTGGTTGTTGGCCATTTATTATGCAAAGACCCTATGATGTCATCGCAAATCCAGGAAAAGCACCAAAAGCAATTTTTATTTCTGCTTATGCAAGTGCACCTTTGGCAGCCGACTACGATTATGTATTGGCAGGTAAGGAAAAAGAGTTGCAAGCAGCAGTTACAGCATTGAGCAAATTAACATCTGGAGAAATTCATGTTTCTGTTGGGAAAAATTCAAACTCTCAATTTGTAGGATTAAATAATATTACTTTACATAAAGTTTCAGGTCCGCATCCTTCAGGTAATGTTGGTACTCAAATAGCAAACATAGACCCAGTAAATAAAGGGGAAGTAGTTTGGACTGTATCTCCTCAAGATTTAGTAATTATTGGTGAGTTGTTTTTAACAGGTAAATATAATGCTGAGCGTATTATTGCCTTAGCAGGTTCGTTTGTGACTGCTCCTAAATATTACAAAACAAAAATTGGAGCAAGTATTGCTTCAATTGTAGATGGCAAATTAAACGAAGGGAATTCTAGAATTATTAGTGGGAACGTTTTAACAGGAACTCATCAAAACTCTAAAGGAGTGTTAGGCTATTACAATAATATGTTAACTGTGATTCCTGAAGGTGATGATTATGAACTTTTTGGATGGACAATGCCAGTTTTCAATAAAGTTTCTATAACAAGAGCTTTAACTTTTTCGTGGTTATTCCCAAAGAAAAAGTTTGACTTAAATACAAATACAAACGGAGAACACAGGGCATTTGTAGTCACAGGTAATTATGAGGAGGTTTTTCCTTTAGATATATTCCCTATGCAAATTCTAAAAGCGTGTATGTATCAAGATTTAGATGAGATGGAACAATTAGGAATGTATGAAGTTGCACCAGAAGATTTTGCTTTGACTGAATTTGTTTGTATTTCAAAACARCCACATCARGAAATWATWAGAAAAGGTTTAGACTTAATGTTAAAAGAAATAGGATAAGTTATGGGCTTAAAAGAAAAATTACATAGTATTAAAGAAAAAGGAAAAGATAAAAAGTGGTTACCTGCTTTTAGTGCTTTTCACACCTTTTTATATACTCCTAATGACACAACACAATCTGGAGGTCATGTGAGAGGAGCCGATGATTTAAAAAGAACAATGAATACAGTGGTATTAGCATTGATTCCATGTTTAATATTCGGAATGTTTAATACAGGTTTTCAACATTATGCAGCTTTAGGGCAACCAGTTGATTTTTTATCAGTTGATGCTTTACTAATTGGTTTATGGAAAGTTTTACCATTGGTAGTTGTTTCTTATGGTGTTGGATTAGGGGTTGAATTTATTTTTGCAATTATTAAAGGACACGAAGTWGAAGAAGGGTACTTAGTAACAGGTATGCTAGTTCCTTTAATTGTACCAGTTGATATTCCACTTTGGATGCTTTCTGTTGCGGTTATATTTGGGGTGGTAATTGGAAAGGAAGTTTTTGGAGGAACTGGAATGAATATTCTAAATCCAGCTTTAACTATTAGAGCATTTTTATTCTTTGCATATCCAACTTGGATGAGTGGAGATAAAGTTTGGATACACGGCGCTACACAAAGAGCAAATGATATTGCAGGAGGTGCTAATCTTGATGCAATTTCTGGAGAAACTGTGTTGGGTAGTTTGGCGCAAGGAAAAGAACTTGCCTATTCTATTTCAGATATGTTCTTTGGATATATCCCAGGTTCGGTTGGTGAAACCTCTACATTTTTAATTTTATTGGCAGGATTGTTTTTAATCTTTAGTAAAATTGGCAGTTGGAGAATTATGTTATCATCTGTTGTTGGAGCCATAGTAATGGGACTGATATTTAACGGTGTTGTTGATGCAGGATGGATTAGTGAAGGGAGTAAGTTTTATAGCTTAATGAGCACTGAATTTTGGCATCATTTACTTATAGGTGGTTTTGCATTTGGAGTTGTATTTATGGCAACGGATCCTGTAACAGCATCACAAACAAATAAGGGGAAATGGATTTATGGATTTTTAATTGGATTTCTTTCAATTTTAATTCGTGTATTCAACCCAGCGTATCCAGAAGGAGTAATGTTGGCAATTCTATTAATGAACGTATTTGCCCCAACTATTGATCACTATATAGTTCGAGGTAATGTTAAAAGAAGGCTAAAACGTTTAAAAGCAAAAACAGCATAAAAATGGCAAATACAGATAAAAATTCATATACAGTATTATTCGCAATTGGAATGGTACTTATTGTTGGAACAATATTGGCTTTTTTAGCTTCTTCTTTGAAAGAAAAGATTGCTGAAAACAAACGTATTGAAAAGCAACAAAATATATTGTACGCTATGGGCGTAAATGATAATGACGAAAGCAGTGTTACTTTTGTTTCCAAAGATATTGTTGGTGAAGAATTTTCAAAATACATCACTAAACAAATTATTATTACAGGAACTGAAATTACGGAAGATAATAATGCTTACTTAATTGATCTTAAAAAAGAAGCTGCCTTAGCTAAAGATGCAAATTACCAAAGAAGATTACCTTTATTTATTGGAAAGAAAGATGGTAAAGATTTTTACATTGTTCCAATGAGAGGTAAAGGATTATGGGATGCAGTTTGGGGATATATAGCTTTGGATAATAAATTGATTGTTCAAGGTGTTTATTTTGACCACGCTGGTGAAACTCCAGGGTTAGGATCTAACATTAAAGAACGTTTCTTTATGGATGACTTTGCAGGTGAGCATATTATGGATGGAGATTCTTTTAAAGGGATTACTGCAGCTAAAGGAAATGCAGATCCTAAGAATAATAACAAAACAGATTTTGAAGTAGATGCAATTGCAGGAGCTACAATTACAGGTGATGGTTTATCAGCTATGTTGAAGAAAGACTTGAAAATGTATTTACCTTATTTAAAAACAATAAAGCAATAATTTATGGGACTTTTATCAAAAAAAGACGCAAAATTAATATCGGATCCGTTAGCGGATAATAACCCAATTACGATTCAGGTATTAGGTATTTGTTCTGCGTTGGCTATTACAGCTGAGCTGAAAGCTTCAATTGTAATGTCTATTGCAGTATTATTTGTATTGGGTGCTGGAAACGTAGTAATTTCATTAATGCGTAACATCATACCATCAAAAATTAGAATTATAGTTCAATTAATTGTAGTTGCTACTTTAGTAATTATAGTTGATTTAGTATTGAAAGCATTTGCTTATGAATTAAGTAAAACACTATCAGTATTTGTTGGATTAATTATTACTAACTGTATTATTATGGGACGTTTTGAAGCATTTGCTTTAGCAAACGGACCTTGGAAATCTTTCCTTGACGGAATTGGAAACTCTTTAGGATATGCATTAATATTAATAATTGTAGGTTTCTTTAGAGAACTTTTAGGTTCTGGATCATTACTGGGATATAAAGTATTAGGAGATCCAATAGAGAAAACAGGAGTTTATGCTTTTGGATATGAAAACAACGGATTTATGTTGTTAGCACCAATGGCCTTAATTACTGTAGGAATTATAATATGGGTACAACGCTCGAGAAACGAAGCATTAATTGAAGATAACTAGATAATATGGAACATTTAGAATTATTTTTTAAAGCAATATTTATAGATAACATGGTGTTTGCAACATTCTTAGGAATGTGTTCATACCTTGCAGTATCTAAAAAAGTATCTACAGCAGTAGGTTTAGGAGCAGCAGTAATATTTGTAATGGCTATTACGGTTCCTTTAAACTGGTTGTTAGATATGTATATTCTAAAAGACGGAGCATTGGCTTGGTTAGGACCTGAATATGCAGAATACGATTTAAGTTTCTTATCATTTATTATGTTTATTGCTACCATTGCAACAATGGTGCAATTGGTAGAAATTATTATCGAGAAATTTTCACCAGCATTATACAATTCACTAGGTATATTTTTACCGTTAATTGCAGTAAACTGTGCAATTTTAGGGGGATCGTTATTTATGCAATCTCGTGAAATTCAAACTTTAGGATTGGCATTTAATTATGGTATCAGTTCTGGTATTGGATGGTTTTTAGCAATTTTGGCAATTGCTGCTATTCGCGAAAAAATCAGATATTCAAATGTGCCTGCCCCTTTAAGAGGATTGGGAATTACCTTTATTATAACGGGGTTAATGGCAATTGGATTTATGAGTTTTGGAGGAATGCTTACTGGTGGAGAAGAAGAAAAACCAGCTGAAAAAACTGTTCAAGTTGAAGTTAAAAAGGAAGCTACTGATTTAGCGAATAACGAAAAAGAAATAAAAGAATAATGATGATATTAGCAGCAAATACCTTAGGTACAATTGTAGCAACAGTAACAGCATTTTTAGGGTTAACCCTATTTTTAATTGCAATTTTACTATTTGTGAAACAAAAATTATCACCATCTGGTCCAGTGAAAATTAGGATTAATGGTGAAAAAGAAATAGAGGTAGGTTCTGGAGATACTTTATTAACTACTTTGAGTAACGCAAAAATATTTTTACCATCAGCTTGTGGTGGTGGTGGTACTTGTGTTCAGTGTGAATGTCACGTGAATTCTGGTGGAGGGGAAGCCTTACCAACAGAAACACCTCATTTTACACGTAAACAATTACAATCAGGTATTCGTTTGGCTTGCCAAGTGAAAGTAAAACAGGATATGGATATTTCTATTCCAGAAGAAATTTTTGGAATTAAGAAATGGGAAGCAACTGTTGTGCGTAATTATAATGTAGCATCATTTATTAAGGAATTTGTAGTTAAAATTCCTGAAGATATGGGTTATAAAGCAGGTGGATATATTCAAATTGAAATTCCAGAGTGTGAAGTGAACTTTAAGGATATGGATATTACAGCCCATCCCGAAGAGCATGAAACTCCAGATAAATTTCAGGTTGAATGGGATAAATTTGGATTGTGGGATTTAAAAATGATAAATTCTGAAAATGTTGAGCGTGCATATTCAATGGCTTCTTACCCTGCAGAAGGAAGAGAAATTATGTTAAATGTACGTATTGCTACTCCTCCATGGGATCGAGCTATAAATGGATGGATGGATGTAAATCCTGGTATTGCGTCTTCATATATTTTCTCAAGAAAAGAAGGAGATAAAGTAACAATTTCAGGACCTTACGGAGAATTCTTTATCAATGATTCTGATGCTGAAATGTTGTATGTTGGTGGAGGTGCAGGAATGGCACCAATGCGATCACATTTATATCATTTATTTAATACCTTAAAAACAGGTAGAAAAGTTACTTATTGGTATGGAGGTAGATCTAAACGTGAATTATTCTATGCAGAACATTTCTATAAGTTAGAAAAAGAGTTCTCTAACTTTAGATTTTACTTAGTCTTATCTGAGCCAGCACCAGAAGATAATTGGGTGAATAAAAAAGATGCTAATGATATGGAAGGAAATGGATTTACGGGGTTTGTGCATCAAGCCGTAATAGATGAATATTTATCGAAACACGAAACACCAGAAGATTTAGAATTGTATTTCTGCGGTCCTCCATTAATGAACAATGCTGTTCAAAAGATGGGTGAAGATTTTGGATTGGCTGATGAAAATATTCGTTTTGATGATTTTGGAGGATAAACCTAATAAGTTTAAAATATAGCACCGAGTCTGACAAGGTGTTTAAATTAAAAATCCGATACCTTTGTATCGGATTTTTTGTAATATTTTTTTAATAATGAGTAAGCCTCTTACAATTCAGGAAGTACATAATTTGGCAATGAACATAGTCGGAAAGGATTTAGAAGCCAAAGGATACGAGTTTATTGCCGTAAACAGTAAATTAAAAAAGAATCCTCAATTTGTTTGTATTGATAAAAATAACGTACGTTATTTTGTGATAGTAAAAACAGTCCAAATTTCTGATTTTCCAATAACTTTTGATGTCATTTGGATGGAAACATTTAAAAATCATGCAAGAAAGAACAATGCTAAAGTGTTGTTTGCTGGGGTTGGTTTAGGAGCTAAAGCTGATAAGAGCCAATATCCTTGTTTAAACGAAGATTATCTTCTTCAATATGACGGATTACAATTGTTAGATATAGAATTAAACTAAAAAACACGCCAATGGCGTGTTTTTTAGTTTTGACTAGGTAGTTGAATTAGTCTATTTTGTTTTCTAATAATTCAAAGAATTGCTCTAATTTAGGCATTAATACAATTCTTGTTCTTCTATTTCTTGCTCTTCCTTCAACAGTTTCATTACTTGCTAAAGGCATGTATTCGCTTCTTCCTGCAGCAACTAAACGATTTGGTTTAATATTAAAATCGTTTTGTAATACTCTTACAACAGAAGTAGAACGTTTTACACTTAAATCCCAGTTATCTTTAATTCCAGCAGTGCTAATAGGTTTGCTATCAGTATACCCTTCAACCATAACTTCTAAATCTGGTTGAGCAGCAATCACTTCAGCAACTTTACCTAACACAATTTTTGCATCTTTTGAAATTGTAGCACTTCCACTTTTAAATAATAATTTATCAGCAATAGAAATATATACAACAGTTTTTTCAACGTCTATTTGAATATCTTCATCATGGAAACCATTTTTTAAGACACTCTTTAATTTAAACCCTAAAGCAACATTAATAGAATCTTTACGAGTTATCGCTTTTTGAATGTATGTAATGTATTCATCCTTTTTACCCATTTGAGCTAAAGTTTCCTTAATGTTTTCAGATGCAGATTTAGAAAGTACAGTTAAGTTATCTACATATTCCAATGTTTTTTCTTTATCTTTCCTTAAATCAGCAACTTGTTGATTAAGAGATGAAATTTTACCTTCACTTTCAATGTTACATTTCATTAAGTCAGCTTTAACATCAACAAGCTCTTGACTTTTTTTGTTAAAATTTCCTTCTAGTTCAGTGTATTTTTTGTTTGATACACAAGAACTTAACATCACCGATGCCATAATACCTACTACAATTAATTTTCTCATAATTTAAAATAATTTAATACATAGCAAAGTTAGAAAAAAGTTACTTATAAGATACATTATCAGGTTAAAATATGAAGATTTTAAGATATATTTGGTAAAAAATAATTTTATTGAGAATTTAAAATGAAGAATTTACTATTTCTAGCACTGATTTTTGTAGTTCTGTCCTGTAATACTCGACAGGAAGAATTAAAAACAATAGAAGGAAATGCTATTGGCACAACATTTTCTATTCGTTATTTGGATACGAGCAACAAAAAATTTGATGCTAAAATTGATAGTTTAATAAAAGCAATCAATAAATCGGTGTCCACATATATTTCTACATCTGATATTTCTAAAATAAATAGTGGGGATACTACAGTAGTAATAGATGAGTTATTTAAAGAAATATTTTTAAAATCTGAAAGAATCTATGCAGAAACTGAAGGAGTGTTCGATCCAACAATTGGAACACTTGTGAATGCTTGGGGTTTTGGTCCTGAAAAGGCGATTGAAAATTTAGATTCTTTGAAGATTAAAGAATTATTAAAATTTGTCGGGTTTGATAAGGTGCGTATTAAAGATGGTAAAATTATCAAATTGTATCCTCAAATTTATTTCGATTTTAATGCTATTGCGAAAGGATTTTTAGTTGATGTAGTCAGCAAGCTTTTTGAGCAACATGAAATTAAAAATTATATGGTTGAAATAGGAGGTGAGATAAGAGCAAGAGGAGTAAATCAACACAACAAATATTGGCGTATAGCTATTGAAAATCCGAATTTTGATGGATCTAGAACCTTTGCAACTACCATTCAATTGCGAAATGAATCTATGGCAACTTCTGGAAATTACAGAAAATTTAGAACCACAGAAGAGGGAAAAAAATATGTTCATACGATAAACACTAAAACGGGTTTTGCTACGGAGAGCAATTTGTTGAGTGCTTCAGTTATCTCTAAAACTGATTGTGCTGATGTAGATGCCTATGCTACCGCTTTTATGGCTATGGGATTGGAAAGATCCAAGGTTTTTTTAACGAAACATAAAGAGCTAAAAGTCTTATTAATTTATGGCGATGAAAATGGTAATCTAGAAATATTTAAGTCTGCTAATTTTGACAATTAATTTATTTGGTACAAACAGGTAAAATTTCTCCTTGAACCAAACAATATTTTTTAACCAAGGAATTAGAAAGTTTTTTAGAATAGTTAACCTCATTAACTTTAAAACCAATAGCTCTTAAGTGGTCAAAATAATCTTTGCCATAGATGCGAACATGATCGTACTGACCAAAATGTTTGGTGCGCTCTTCAGAAGATGTAATTGTAAAGTCTTCATAAGTATGTTCTTTAGTTAAATCTTGTGGGACTTGGAAAATTCCCATACCACCTTTTTTAAGCACTCTAAATAATTCATTCATTGCTTTTTTGTCATCTACAATATGCTCTAATACGTGATTGCAAAAAACAACATCAAAGATTCCATCTTCAAAAGGTAAATCACATATATCGGCTTTAACATCGGCAATAGGTGAATGTAAATCAGCTGTTGTATAAATTAAATTTTCTTGTTTTTTAAACTTTTTAATAAAGCACTGTTCAGGAGCAATATGGAGTACTTTTTTTTTGGTTGAAAAAAAATCAGTTTCATTTTTTAAATACAACCAAAGTAATCTATGGCGTTCTAATGAAAGGGTACTTGGAGATAGCGCATTTAATCGTTGAGTGCCATATCCATAGGGCAATAATTTTCTGAAACTTTTCCCATCAATTGGATCTGTGTAGGCTTCGCCTTTTAAATACCATGAAATTAACGGACTTACCCAATAACTACATTTAATTAAAATGGGTCTTGGAATTGTATTTAATATTAGTTTAAATAGTTTCATTAAAGATTTTGTCTAAACTCATCTTCTTCGTTACTTTCAATCCCCAAGGCTTCATATATGTATTTAAATGTTGAAAGTAATTCTGGTTTGATGGGTTTAAGCTGTTCTAAAATATCAAGTCCATCTTTCCACTTTCCAAATACTGGATTTCCTGCAGCAATTACAGTACAATCAATATCAGTGTCAATGTCAAATGGGTTCTTATGATAACTTGCTATCTGCTGTTCCATTGCAGTGTTTAATTCCTGTCGGGTTTCCCCCATTTTGTCAAGTTCATCAAGATAGAGTTTCTTGTTTCGAACCATGAGGCCTGCTTTGAGGATTTTCCTTTTCCCATGCTCTTCCTGCCCATACATCAAGCCTCTAGATGAGGCATTTGGAGCATCAGCATATACGC
>NVVE01000028.1 GCA_002733285.1 Lutibacter sp.
ACAAGCTTTTGCTATCGCAAAATCAGGGAAACCTTATGATGAGAATTTTGTGTCAAAATTAAGTTAAAAAGACTTGGATTTTAACTCAGTTCTTTGTTGGGGCAATGTACATTATCTCATAATTTTCATAGGTTCTTTTTTATCATTAATAGCCACAAAAGTAAACTCTCCACAAATAGCGTGTTCTTTTTTGTAACTATACATTTGTTCTATGTAAATATTAACTTCTACTCTTAGGCTTGTATTTCCGATATGCGATACTTTACCAACAAGTTCTATTATTGTGCCAGCAGGTATGGGCTTGGTAAAGTCTATTTTGTTACTACTTACTGTGACCATTTTTTGCCTACTAAATCTTGTTGCTGTAATGAAAGCAACTTCATCCATTAGGTATAAAGCAGTTCCTCCAAAAAGTGTATCATAATGATTTGTGGTATTTGGAAAAACAGCTTTAAATAACCTTGTTTCAGACTTTTCTATTCTTTCTTGTATTGTCATTTCTATTTGAATTAATAATGATAACCCACTTTACTGAAATTTTAAAATTCGTAAAGTGGGTTCATTTAATTAAATGGTATTTGAAACTGTTTTCTCTCTTAAAGTTTTAGCTGCAGTTACCATTTCGGTTAAGGCTTTTTTGGTTTCATCCCAACCTCTTGTTTTTAAACCACAATCAGGATTTACCCAAAGTAGTTCTTTAGGAATAACTTTTTTTGCTTTGTTGAGCAATAAAACCATTTCATCTTTATTAGGAACTCTTGGAGAGTGTATGTCATAAACTCCAGGTCCAATTTCATTCGGGTAATTAAAATCAGCAAAAGCATCTAATAATTCCATTTGCGAACGAGAACATTCAATGGTTATCACATCAGCATCCATATCTGCAATATTTTGGATGATATCATTAAACTCAGAATAACACATGTGTGTGTGTATTTGAGTTTCATCATTAATTCCTGAAGATGATATTTTAAAAGCATTGATTGCCCATTTTAGATAGCGTTGCCAATCGGATTTTCGCAATGGCAAACCTTCTCTAATAGCGGGCTCATCAATTTGAATGATTTTAATTCCAACATTTTCTAGGTCTTTCACTTCATCTCTTATGGCTAATGCAATTTGATTACAAGTAACAGAACGCTCTTGGTCATTTCTTACAAAACTCCACTGTAAAATAGTTACAGGACCGGTGAGCATCCCTTTTACTAATTTAGGGGTTAAACTTTGTGCATAACTTGTCCATTTTACGGTCATCGGATTTGGACGTGAAATATCTCCAAAAATGATAGGGGGTTTTACACATCTACTACCATAACTTTGTACCCAACCAAATTTTGTAAAGACAAATCCATTTAGTTTTTCACCAAAATATTCCACCATGTCATTACGTTCAAACTCTCCGTGAACAAGTATATCAATGTCAATTTCTTCTTGCCAACGAATGGCTTTTTCCGTTTCTTTTTTTAGTAAGTCTTCATATTCTTTTTGGCTAATTTCTTCTTTTTTAAATTTACTTCTCCAAGAACGGACCTCTTTTGTTTGCGGAAAAGAACCAATAGTTGTAGTAGGATACAATGGAAGATTTAATGCTTTATTTTGTATGATTTTACGAGATGAAAATGGACTTTTTCGTTTTGCATCATCATCAGAAATGGTAGTAACTCTATATTTAACTTCTGGATTATTTATTAAGCTAGAGGTTTTTTTGCTTTCGATAGCTTCACGATTTTCTGCGACTACTTTTTTATTATTTTCCGTATTATCATCTAAAAATAATTGCTTTAAAGTAACAACTTCATTTACCTTTTGTTTTGCAAAGGCAAGCCAATTTTTTATTTCTGAAGTTAATATGTCTTCATTATTTTCATTTTCCAAATCACAAGGAACATGAAGTGAAGAGCAACTTGTGCTTATTAACACTCTATCCTTTCCTAACATATCTACGGCTTTTTGTATTGTAGATAATGATTGCTGATAATCATTTTTCCATACATTTCTACCATCCACAATACCTAATGATATTGATAGGTTTTTGGGTGCATTTTCTAACACTTCTTGTAATTGATTTGGGTATCTCACTAAGTCAATATGTAATGTGTTTACAGGAAGGTTAATTGCTAACTTCAAGTTATCTTGTAAGCCTTCAAAATAGGTGGCAACGATAATTTTAAGTTTTGGAAATTTTTCTTGAATAGCCGTATAAGTTTCARYTATTACGGTTTTTTCTTTATCGGTTAAATCTAGAGCTAAAAAAGGTTCATCAAATTGAATCCACTCAGCACCTGCTTTTTCTAAYTGGTTTAAAATTTCAAAATAAACTGGTAACAGATTCGTTATTAAATCAATTCTATGAAAACCTTCTTCTTTTTCTTTTCCTAATAGTAAATAAGAAACAGATCCAATAAGAACGGGTTTTGTAATAATTCCTTGTTTTTTAGCTTCTTGAAATTCATCGATAACTTTTGTTGAAAATAGATTAAATTTTTGCTCTTTTTTAAATTCAGGAACAATATAATGATAGTTGGTATCAAACCACTTTGTCATTTCCATTGCAGGAACATCTATGTTGTTTTTTTGGTGTCCTCTTGCCATAGCAAAATATAAATCTAGTTCCGATTTGAAATCAAGATTTTTATACTTTTCAGGTATAGCATTAACGGTGAGTGTCATGTCTAAAACTTGATCGTAATACGAAAAATCGTTTGTAGTAACTAAGTCAATACCTGCTTCTTTTTGAAGGTTCCAATTGTAGTTTTTAATATCAGCTCCTACTTTTTTTAGTTCATCTGTTGAAATTTTACATGACCAATACTGTTCGCAGGCTTTCTTTAATTCTCTTTTGCTACCAATTCGCGGATAGCCTAAAATGTGTGTTTTCATTTTTTTACTTTTAAATAATGAATAAATAATTACTTAAAAGTTCTATTAAAAACTTCTTTTGCTTTTCGAGAAATAAAATTGGGAGTTAAAAGACATGCGCAAAAAAACACATAGGATATCTAAAAGTTAGATTCCCGTTGTTTAAAAATAGCACCAAAATTGACCAATCACTCCAAATCGCGAAAGCAAAGTCATATCGAAAAGGGCAGGTCTCCTGACTTATAACAGTTTTTATCGTCCTTCCCATTTTCATTAAAAACAGTGGAACACTAGGATAAAAATCTTTTGAATGTTACTTACAGTTGCGCGACAGCTCTGGATTTACACCAGATTCCCTATTAATCTACAATTAAGTAAAACCTCTTCGTACGATAAAATTATATAAAAGAACTTCTTTCTAGCAACAAAGATATTATAAATTTTGATGTGATTATAATCTTACAAATATTTTGTTGTATTTGCCCCAACGGTTTAGCTAAACTGCGTTTTAATGCAGTTTAGGTTTTGTTGTTGGTCGTTTTATTGTCTTAATTGTATCCTTGCCCATTTCTTTGTGAATATCATAAAAAGGAAGAATCTATCTTTCCAATTCTACCTGTACCAATCGAATTATTTTGCCCATGTCTTCAAGTATTGCTTTTTGCTTTTTCAGCCATTCAACTTGAATACTCGTCAGATTTGAAACTTCATTTGCAAAATCTTTCATATCAATACCTTTTAAGATTTCTGGATCAGGCGCAATTCCTTTGTGGATTAAGGCAAACCTATGGATATTAAGTCCATTTTCTTTTAAAAACGGTACAAGACTATTAGTCCATAAGTCATCTATATATGCTGCATCATTTTCTAAWTTAACGAGATTCGCTTTTAATTTTCTCAGCATGATAACTAATGAATCAGATCTAAATATGTTGACTGTGTTTCCATCAAGGGCCACTTCTAAAGAATTTATATGAGAGCTAATGGGATAGAAATCTCCCAAATGCAAAACATCATACATGTCAAATGTATCTTCTTGATTATTCAGTTGAGACATTATAAATTGAATGGTACTTTCATTAAGTTTTTTGCTAATCTCATATGCTTCCTGAAATTGTTTAGTTTTTATTTCAAAATCAGTTTTCAAATCTTTAAGTAATCCAATTTCATCTATTCTTTGTTTCCTGACTTCATTCCAGTTATTAAGTGCGAAGGCCCCAAGAATACCAATCATAATCACCAATATCTCTATCAGATATTCTGCCCACTTATTCCTTAATGTTTCTAGGATTTTTTTCATAGTTTAAATTATGACCACCAATGAGTTTGAATATGGCAAGTTGCGATTTAAAGTCGTACTTTTCCATAGCTTGTTATTTTGTTCTAAAAGTACAAAATTTTTCTATTAATTACGATTAAGCAATTTGCTATATGCGGTGTTAGGCAACGTTTTTATCTCTAAACTGCTTTATTTCTTTTAGTTCAAATTCCTTCCTTTCCGCTCCTTCTTCAATATCAAAATCATCTTGGATTCCAAGCCAGAATTTTGCAGAGTTTCCAAAATATTTACTTAGTCTTAGAGCTGTATCTGCTGTTATTCTTCGATTTCCTTTTATTATTTCAGAAATTCGCGTTTGAGGAATCCTCAAATCTTTAGAAAGTCGGTAAGCAGTTATTTCTAAGGGTTCAAGAAATTCATAAAACAAGATTTTTCCAGGATGTACATTTGCTAATTTTTCCATTTTTCTACTTTTTAGTGATAATCAATTATTTTCACTTCGCTCGCATTACCGTTTTCCCAAATGAAAATGATTCTCCATTGTTTGTTAATTCTTATGCTGTAAAATCKRCWAWRAWTTMYWSTTWRWYTWWYWAKTYRMWWGRWMKRMSKMAWWMWYMWMKYTGSGWTGWTKKKWSARKWWTKYMKMRWTMTMATTTWTYTWCRYCYMAYNATTTTRWWTTTYKAKTRGMWWWWTTTTTATTCTAATCCCGTTCCAAATCTTTTCTGTCTCTTTCGAGCCAAAGGATATAATCATATCTTTTACGTTACTAACGACAAAAGTAAGTAATTTATTTGAATTTTCAAAATTTTCTCAGTAATGTTGCCTAACGGTTTGTGTATGATTAGTTGCGTGTTTTAAGCAATTAATTTAGCAAATACAAACCAAATAGAAAATCCGCAAGGATTTTCGTWAGTAGGCTWGSACTAGCAATTAATTWTAYACGGTGTTAGCCTTTCGTTTTATCAATTCGTTTTCTATAAACTCTATTAATTTTTTRGTTTCGKTTACGACTTGTATTTTGCTAGAAGTTGAACCTTTCCGCATCGAGACTCTAAAGCTTAACATATTTGTGAATTCCTTATCATTAAGCAAAGCATCATAGTTTATTGGGTGATTCCTCCCTTCGATTTCTCGTCGAAAGTGTTTTTGATACATCGGTACAGAGGCGGTAGGCCAAACCTGATCTTCTATTCTTTTCGTATTCTGCATTAAGGTGGGGTAGGTGACTTCAAATAAATAAAGAATTTCTTTTCGAAGGCTATCCTTTTTAATTAATTCAAATCCTATAGACTTTAGTGTTTCGAATGCAGAGGAAGTCAGTWCAACATCTGGTGCTAAATCTGCCTCGGCAAAAAAGTAATCAAGAGAATCCGTATAAGGCTTCCTGTTATCAAGATGATCAAGTAAATATTGGATAGTAGCGGCACTTTTAACTTGACTAGCTATATCATTTTCAAGATTAATAACGTTGGTTTCAAGATTAGTTCTTAATTCAGTTAAAATGCTTTTTTCTCGTTTAATAAGCTTATTCGATTCGTTCCAATTATTAATGTTTATAGCAATGAGAATACCAATCACTACAAGAATGATTTCACCAATAGCGTAAAGTATATACTTGCTGGCCTTATTTTCTTTTATCATAYTTTGTCTAATTTTTCTAAAGAATTTTATCATTTAAAGTTTCAGTTTTTAATGAAGGCTAACGGCTTGGGCTAGGAAAAGTAGCGAGTTTGAAGTCGTAATTTTCATAGCTTTTTAATTAGTTTTAAAGATACTTCAATTTTTCTATATAGTGAAATGGAGCTATTTTTTTTAGGCATTGTTGGTTAATGTATTACGGCAACCTTTGTTAATTATTAAAATCGAAAAACAGGTATCGTTTAGCTTCAAGTCTCCGTTTCAGGTTTAGATGACAAAACCAGATAAGAGAACGACTTTAATTCAAACCCTGCAAAGAGTTATAAGCCATTCCTTAAGCTTTAAAGTTACTTTTCGAAAGTTATCTTAGCTAACTTAATTTTAAAACATCTAAAAGATCAATATCGAAAAATAGGTATCGTATAGAATCAAGTCTCGGATTTAGGTCTTAAAAGACAAAACCAAATAAGAGAACGACTTATTCGCACAACTTTCAAAAATGATGGAACTAATTTATAGTTGAAGATGAATGTTGATGTTCCCTTTTTTTTCGTTTTGAGTACAACCCCAAATATATTTACCAACGAGTTTGTATAAGGTTTGTGCGACTGAAAATCCGTAGGATTTTCCGCCAGAACAAATCGGTTTGTTAAAGTGTTTGTCGTTTCAATTTTAGTTTAAAGTTAAGCATAAATTTTATACGGCTTAAGTTTACAATCTCTAATTTTAGAGAACTAATCAGAAAGAACAAAAGAGAGAATTAAGGTTAGTTTATACGGTGAAGCCAAGACTTCGACAACATTGATAATCCTCTCTCTTTTACTACCAAGATTACGTTCAGTTCTGTGAGACTTTAGATCTCGTTTTTAAGTTGTTGTGACCTGAGTAGCTAGTTCTTTCCAAACCTTATTTTCTTATGAATAAAGATAAAAAAATTTATGGAGTTGACATCAGTAAAGATGTATTTGATGTTTACAGTACTTTATCTGGTCACAGGCAGTTTAAAAATTCAGGTATCGGATTTATAGAATTAGTGAAATTTTTAAAAAAGGATTCATTAGTTGTGATGGAAGCAACAGGTTATTATCATTATCGTTTAGCACAGTTTTTGTATAAGCAAGGAGTATTAGTTTCAGTAGTAAATCCGCTATCAGTAAAGCGTTTTATTCAGATGAAGTTAGCCAAAGTGAAAACAGATAAAAGTGATGCTAAGGCTATTTGTGAATACGGTCAGATTAATGAAGTTCCATTATATACAGCCCTTACAGATGTGCAAAGTGAATGTTTACAATTATTTCGATTATTGGATAATTATCTAAAAAAGCGTACAGCGACAAAGAATAAGATCCACGGGGAAGACACATTAGGTATTCCATCAAAATACGTTTACCGTTCTTTAAAACGAAATCTAAAGCATTTGAACAAAGAAGTTTTAGGTATTGAAGATCGGCTTTTGGGACTTGTTAAACAAGACCAACAACAGCAATTAACATTATTGAAAAGTATTCCAGGAATGGGAGTGAAAACAGCTTTATTCTTAATAGTAGTAACAGATGGCTTTTCAAAGTTTGAGAAGTCTTCTCAATTATGCAGTTATGTTGGTATCACACCAACAATTAGAGAGTCAGGAAGCAGTGTTAGAGGACGTAGTAGAATAAGCAAAGTAGGGAATAAGAAGCTTAGAAATTTATTGTTTTTATGTTCTTTTTCAGCTTGTAAACATAACAAAGCTTGTAGAGAAATCTATGAACGTATAGTGGGAAAGGGGAAAAGTAAGAAATTAGCATTAATTGCAGTTGCGAATAAATTGTTAAAACAAGCTTTTGCTATCGCAAAATCAGGGAAACCTTATGATGAGAATTTTGTGTCAAAATTAAGTTAAAAAGACTTGGATTTTAACTCAGTTCTTTGTTGTGTGTAGTTGCTCTTTATCAATTAGACATCATGCTATTGTAGAACTTCAAAATCACTAAATAAAATTTGTATACT
>NVVE01000017.1 GCA_002733285.1 Lutibacter sp.
TTTCTCCTGCTAGCAGTGAAACAATTACCGTAACTTTTTCTCCTACGGAAGTTAAATCATATAGTGGAACTATCAGTATTACTTCAAATGCTACTAGCTCTGCTAATAGCTTAAGTGTCACTGGAACTGGTATTGATTCAGCTACTTTTACTACTAGTTTGTCTAGCACTTCTTTATCGTTTAGTGACCTTACAATAAATACGACCAGCACCATGGACTTTACAATTACAAATACTGGAAATCAAACTATTGAAGTGACTAATATTACGGCTCCAGCTGGTTTTTCCTTAAGTGCTACAGCAGCAACAATTTCTCCTGCTAGCAGTGAAACAATTACCGTAACTTTTTCTCCTACGGAAGTTAAATCATACAGTGGAACTATTACTATTACTTCAAATACTACCAGTTCAGCGAATAGCTTAAGTGTCACCGGAACTGGTATTGCTTCGGATACTTTTACTACTAGTTTGTCTAGCACCTCTTTATCTTTTGGAAATCTTACAATAAATACCACGAGTACAATGGACTTTACTATTACAAATACTGGAAATCAACCTATTGAAGTTACAAATATTACGACTCCAGCTGGTTTTTCATTAAGTGCTACAACAGCAACAATTTCTCCTGCTAGCAGTGAAACAATTACMGTAACTTTTTCTCCTACAGAAGTTAAATCATATAGTGGAACTATTACTATTACTTCAAATGCTACTAGYTCAGCGAATAGCTTAAGTGTCACCGGAACTGGTATTGCTGTTGTACCAACTTACACAATAAACATAGCTCCTATTATAAATGGAAAATGTCTTAGCTGCCACCAAAATCCACCTATAAATAGTGCTCCAATGTCTTTAACAACTTACACCGATGTTAAAAATGCCGTACAAACTAGAGGATTAATTGGTAGAGTTGAAAATGGATCTATGCCAAAAAATGGAACACCTTTAACCGCCGAACAAATTCAACTTATTAAAGATTGGATGGCAGGAGGTTTTATAGAATAATTAATTTTAAGAAATTAAAGTCAAAAATAATATTTTTTAGAAGTCATAGTTTCAACTAATAAAAAAGCAACTAAAACTATTGAAGTCACTATTAAATTTGTATGAATCCCCAAGGATTAATAGTGACTTTTTCTATTATTTATTTAAGKMMATYTYWYTTNKASANWATRRWWCMKWAAATTGATCATCTTTTAAGCTATCAATAAACAAAATACTTTCACCTGTAGATTTCATTTCTGGACCTAATTTTTTATCTACATTAGGAAATTTATTGAAAGAAAATACGGGTTGTTTTATTGCATAACCTTCTAATTGAGGGTTAAAATTAAAATCCTTCACTTTATTTTCTCCCAACATTACTTTAGTTGCATAGTTCACATATGGTTCTTGATACGCCTTAGAAATAAAAGGCACAGTACGTGAAGCTCTTGGATTTGCCTCAATTATATAAACAATATCATCTTTTATTGCAAACTGAATATTAATTAATCCAACTGTTTTTAAAGCTAATGCTATTCTCTTGGTATGATCCTTAATTTGTTGCATTACAAACTCCCCTAAATTAAATTGTGGGAGCGTTGCGTTTGAATCACCCGAATGCACACCACATGGTTCTATATGCTCCATAATACCAATGATATAAATATCCTCACCATCACAAATTGCATCTGCTTCTGCTTCAATAGCACCATCTAAATAATGATCTAACAACAACACATTGTTTGGTATTTTTCGAAGCAAATCCACTACGTGCTTTTCTAACTCTTCTTTATTAATTACAATTTTCATTCCTTGCCCACCCAATACATAAGAAGGACGAACTAATATTGGGAAATCTAAATTGTCTGCTATTTCAGATGCTTCATCAGCAGTCGTTGCAGTTCCATAGTCTGGAAATGGGATCTTTAAATCAACTAACAACTCAGAAAATCGTCTTCTATCTTCTGCCAAATCTAAAGCTTCAAAACTAGTTCCTATGATTTTAACACCCCATTTCTCTAATTTTTCAGCTAATTTTAACGCCGTTTGACCACCTAACTGAACAATAACTCCTTCTGGTTTTTCGTGATGGATAATATCGTAGATATGCTCCCAAAAAACAGGTTCAAAATACAATTTATCAGCAATATCAAAATCTGTTGAAACCGTTTCAGGATTACAGTTGATCATAATAGTTTCATAGCCCATTTCTTTCGCTGCTAATACTCCATGAACACAACAATAATCAAACTCAATTCCTTGTCCAATTCTGTTAGGTCCGGAACCTAAAACTACAATTTTCTTTTTATCTGAAACTATACTTTCATTGTCTGAATAACTTCCTTCAGAAGTAATCATTTTATTTTCAAATGTAGAATAATAATAGGGCGTTTGAGCATTAAATTCAGCGGCACAAGTATCAACTAATTTATACACTCTGTTAATACCTMAAGCTGTTCTTTTTGCATGTACTTCACTCTCCCAACATCCTAACATATGTGCAATTTGCCTATCTGCAAATCCTTTTTGTTTTGCCTCTAATAATAACTCATAGGTTAATCCTTCTAATTTATAYGTAGAAATTTCATTTTCTAACGCTAATAATTCTTCATATTGTCTCAGAAACCACATATCAATTTTAGTGATTTCGTGAATTCTACTCAACGGAATCCCCATCTGAATAGCATCATATATTACAAATACACGATCCCAACTTGCATAGGTTAATTTTTCAATAATAGTATCATAATCCCGTTCTCCTTTCCCATCTGCACCTAATCCATTACGCTTAATTTCTAATGATTGTGTTGCTTTATGAAGTGCTTCTTGAAATGAACGTCCAATTCCCATTACTTCTCCAACAGATTTCATTTGCAATCCTAAAGTTCTGTCCGCCCCTTCAAATTTATCGAAATTCCAACGTGGTATTTTTACAATTACATAGTCTAAGGTTGGCTCAAATAAAGCTGATGTTGTTTTTGTTATTTGATTATTTAATTCATCTAAATGATATCCCAGTGCTAATTTTGCWGCAATTTTTGCAATAGGATAACCTGTTGCCTTTGAAGCCAACGCAGATGAACGTGATACACGTGGATTAATTTCAATAGCAATAATATCTTCTTTTTCATCTGGACTTACTGCAAATTGAACATTACACCCACCTGCAAAATCACCTATTGAGCGCATCATATGAATTGCCATATCTCGCATACGCTGGAAAGTGGTATCACTTAACGTCATTGCAGGTGCAACGGTGATTGAATCTCCCGTATGAATTCCCATTGGATCCATATTTTCAATCGTACAAATAATAACTACATTATCATTTTTATCTCTTAACAACTCTAATTCAAATTCTTTCCAACCTATTAATGCCTTATCAATAATAACTTCATGAATTGGAGAAGCTTCTAAACCCCTACTCAATAATTCATCAAAATTTTCTTTATCATACACAATGGAAGCCCCAAATCCACCCAACGTAAATGAAGGTCGAATCACCAATGGAAAACCATACTCTTGTGCTATTTCTTTTCCCTTTAAAAATGAATTGGCAACCGTTGATGGCGCCTGACCAATTCCAATCTTAATCATTAATTTTCTAAACTGTTCTCTATCTTCAGTAATGTTAATTGCATCTATATTAACACCAATAATCTGAATATTAAAATCTTCCCAAATCCCTTTATCATCAGCTTCAATGCATAAATTCAATGCCGTTTGACCACCCATTGTTGGCAATACTGCATCAATACCAGGATGCATTTCTAAAATTTGTATAATAGACTTCGTTGTTAAAGGCTTCAAATAAACATTATCTGCCAATGAAGGATCTGTCATAATCGTTGCTGGATTAGAATTAATCAGCGTAACTTCAATTCCTTCTTCTTTCAAGGATCTAATTGCTTGAGATCCTGAATAATCAAATTCACAAGCTTGTCCGATAATAATTGGACCTGAACCAATTATTAAAATAGATTTTATGTTTTTGTTTTTTGGCATTGCTAGTAATGTATTATTAATATGTAAATATCATTAAAAATTCGTTTTTCACGGCAAAATAGTTTTCAAAACTTATTAATACGTCATAAAAAAAGGTGTTACTCAAAAAAGTAACACCTCATATATAAAACTATTGTTTCATTATTTCTTTGGTCTTGGGTCAGAAGAAACACTTAATCTACTTCTTCCTTTAGCTCTTCTTCTTGCTAACACTTTTCTACCAGTTGCGGAAGCCATACGCTCTCTAAACCCGTGTTTATTTCTTCTCTTTCTTTTTGAAGGCTGAAATGTTCTTTTTGGCATTACTTATATATTTTAAAAATCGTGTTTCTTTTAATCTTAATTTGCTTTCAGAAGAAGCCTCCTTGAAAGCGTTGGCAAATATACAATTACTTTTGTTTTTGACAAATAGAATTTAAAAAAAATAAAAAATATTATTTAAAATGTAAAAACGAAAAAATACATACATTTATACAAATTAAAAATAGAAAAACATGTTTCAAAAACCTATGCTCAAAGAAGGAAGCTTAAAAGATCAGGTTATAGTTGTAACTGGTGGCGGAAGCGGTTTAGGAAAAGCTATGTCCACTTATTTTTTAGAACTTGGTGCAAGTGTAGTTATTACCTCTAGAAATATTGAAAAATTAGAAAAAGTAAAAATTGAGCTTGAAGATAAAACTGGAGGTGCTGTTTTAGCAGTTCAATGTGATGTCCGAAACTACATTGAAGTTGAAGGTGTTTTAGAAGAAACGCTTGCTAAATTTGGAAAAATTGATGGTCTTTTAAACAATGCTGCTGGAAATTTTATAAGTCCAACCGAACGCTTATCTGCCAATGCTTTTGATACAATTATTGATATTGTATTAAAAGGAAGCAAAAACTGTACATTGGCATTCGGTAAACACTGGATTAAAATTAAGCAACCAAAATCTACCATCTTAAACATTGTAACTACTTATGCGTGGACGGGTTCTGCCTATGTTGTTCCTTCTGCTACTGCAAAAGCAGGCGTATTAGCTATGACTCGATCCTTAGCTGTTGAATGGGCAAAATATGGGATACGTTCCAATGCTATTGCTCCTGGGCCATTCCCTACTAAAGGTGCTTGGGACAGACTGCTACCTGGTAATTTGAAAGAAAAATTTGATCTGAAAAAGAAAGTTCCTATTGGCAGAGTTGGTGTACATCAGGAATTGGCAAATTTAGCAGCTTATTTAATGAGTGATTTTTCCGCCTATGTAAATGGTGAAGTAATTACTATTGATGGAGGAGAATGGTTAAAAGGTGCTGGAGAATTTAATATGTTAGAAGATATTCCGGAAGAAATGTGGGATATGCTAGAAATGATGATTCGAAATAAAAAGAAAAAATAATATTTTCAATTCGTAATAATTAAAAGAAACCTTCAAATTTTAAATTAATTTGAAGGTTTCTTTTTTTGCCAACTAAAATAGAGTTAGTACTTTTGCCCAAACCTAATAATAATGAAAAACACGAAATACGTTTTTGTAACMGGWGGCGTTACTTCTTCYCTTGGAAAAGGYATHATTGCAGCATCTTTAGCYAGATTATTACAAGAAAGAGGCTACTCKGTAACYATTCAAAAATTAGANCCCTNATATAAATATTGATCCTGGAACTTTAAATCCTTAYGAACAYGGAGAGTGTTATGTWACRRATGATGGYGCTGAAACKGATTTAGATYTAGGRCATTAYGAACGTTTTTTAAACATTCCTACTTCHCARGCWAACAATGTTACAACWGGHAGAATTTAYCAATCTGTWATWRATAAAGAGCGYAAAGGTGATTWTTTAGGGAAAACKGTWCARRTWATTCCTCATATWACAGAYGAAATTAAAAGAMGAATTCAACTATTAGGAAAAACWGGTGAATTTGATATTGTTATTACTGAAATTGGRGGWACWGTWGGTGATATTGAATCRTTRCCATACGTAGAATCTGTTCGWCAATTAWTRTGGGARYTAGGWGATRRMAATGCTATTGTTATTCATTTAACTTTAATTCCWTATTTRGCTGCKGCWGGAGAATTAAAAACAAAACCWACACARCATTCWGTAAAAATRTTRATGCARAGYGGKGTRAGTCCMGATATTTTAGTGTGTAGAACWGAAYATRAAATTTCAGAWGCKATAAAAAGAAAATTAGCRCTMTTTTGTAATGTTAAAAAGGAAGATGTTATWGARTCAATTGAYGCTGAAACYATYTACGATGTTCCTAATTTAATGCTTAAAGAAGGTTTAGATACTGCAGTATTRAAAAAATTGCAATTAACGAATGATTCAATACCTCAACTWAYRGAATGGAATAAYTTTATWMARAAACATAAAAATCCAAAAAATACYRTTGAAATWGGATTAATTGGTAAATATGTTGAATTGCATGATGCYTATAARTCWATTTCTGAAGCMTTTATACATGCAGGTGCWAAAAATGAAGTAAAAGTAAACATCAACTGGATTCATTCTGAAGAACTAACGGTAGAAAATRTTCCAAATAAATTRAACAATTTAAATGGTATTCTAGTTGCTCCAGGTTTTGGGGAACGCGGTATTGAAGGGAAAATTGAAGCTGTTAAATATGCTCGTGAAAATATGATTCCATTTTTCGGTATTTGCTTAGGTATGCAAATGGCTGTAATTGAATTTTCAAGAAATGTTTTAGGTTTGGCAGAAGCCAATTCAACAGAAATGAATGGTAAAACGCCTCATCCTGTGATTGATTTAATGGAGGAACAAAAAAACATTACAAATTACGGCGGTAYCATGCGTTTAGGAGCTTGGGATTGTAACTTAAAAGAAAATAGTAAAATTAAAAATATTTACAACAAAGAATTAATTAGCGAACGACATAGGCATAGATACGAATTTAACAATGTCTACAAAGAACAACTTGAAAAAGCTGGAATGATTGCTACTGGCAAAAATCCTAAAACTAACTTGGTAGAAGTTATTGAGATTCCATCTCATCCTTGGTTTATTGGAGTTCAATTTCACCCAGAGTATAAAAGTACGGTCTTAAATCCTCATCGTTTGTTTGTGGATTTTGTAAAAGCTTCTTTGGAACACTCTTTGAAGTAACATAGAATCATTAATAAAAACTTAATTATTACGTTACATTTAGTACATTTGTCGGGCTTTTTAAAACCCTTTTAAAGAGTAAGATGACAAATTGACATTTAATTATAGATATGGAAGAAAAAAAATTCGATATAAATTCACTTATAGGTTTTGTTTTGTTAGGAGCAATTATGTTATGGTGGATGTATAGTAACCAGCCAACTCCTGAAGAGCTCGAAGCTGAAAAAAATAAAAAAACCGAACAAGTTCAAGAAGAAATTATTCCTTCAAACGGTATAGATGCTATTACTAATTCAAACAGTATACAAGTTACAGATTCACTTTTTTTTGCTAAAGCCCAAAGTCAATTAGGCGTATTTGCTTTTAACGCTTCAATTACTGATGCTGAAACTGTTATTGAAAATGACCTTCTTAAATTAGTAATTTCAAATAAGGGGGGGCAAATAAAAGAAGCTTTAATTAAGAATTTTGTCACGTATGATTCTTTACCATTATATATGATCAAAGATAACAATGCATCTTTTAATATTAATTTTGGAACTTCMGACAACAGAACACTAAATACAAAAGATTTATTTTTTGAACCAACNTTANCAACNAAATGGWGAHAATCAAGTGCTYTCAATGAAATTGAAAGTTGCTGATRAYARRTTCTTAGAATATCGCTATGAAATTAAACCAAATGAATATATGGTTGATTTCAATATTCATTCTCAAGGCTTAAATGCTTCGTTAAACACATCTCAACAATTAATTCTAGATTGGAATTTAGCTGGTTATCGTCACGAAAAAAGTATTCGTTATGAAAACCAACAAACTGAAATGTATTATGAAAAAGAAGATGAAAATATTGATTACTTATCTGTTGGTGGTGAAGATGATGCCGAAGAAGAAGATGTAAATTGGGTTGCGTATAAACAACATTTTTTCTCCACAATATTAATTTCTGAGCAAGGTTTTGAAAAAGCTAGTTTAGCCTCAAAAACTTTAGTTAAAGATGAAGAAGTTGATACAACGTTTACGAAATCATTCTATTTAAAAGCTCCATTAGCTTTACAAGGAGGTGAATTAAATTACAATATGAATTGGTACATTGGCCCTAATGATTACCAAATTCTAAAAAAATACGATAGAAATATTAAAGAAGTAGTAAATCTTGGGTGGGGTATTTTTGGATACATTAACCGTTTGGTTTTCGTTCCTGTATTTAATATATTAAAAGGGTTTATTGGTAGCTATGGTTTAATTATAATTCTTCTTACATTAATAGTTAGAATTATAATGTCTCCGTTAGTATACAAATCTTATTTATCAAGTGCTAAAATGAAGGTTTTAAAACCTGAATTAGAAGAAATAAATAAGCGCTTACCAGGAAAGGAGAATGCTATGAAACGTCAACAAGAAACTATGGCTGTTCAAAGTAAAGCCGGTGTAAGTCCACTTTCTGGATGTATCCCTGCATTGCTTCAAATGCCGGTATTTTTTGCATTATTCAGATTCTTCCCCTCAAATATAGATTTACGTCAAAAAGGATTTTTATGGGCCGATGATTTATCRGCTTATGATTCAGTATTTGAACTTCCTTTTAATATTCCTATGTATGGATCTCATATAAGTTTATTTCCAATATTAGCTTCAATTGCTATTTTCTTTTACATGAGAATGAGTCAAAGTCAGCAAATGAATATGCAACAGCCAACACAAGAAGGAATGCCAGACATGCAGAAAATGATGAAAATGATGATGTATTTCTCTCCTATAATGATGCTTGTATTCTTTAATATGTATGCAAGTAGTTTAAGTTTATATTACTTTGTTTCGAATTTATTAACGATTACTATTATGTTAATCATTAAAAATTACATCATAGACGAAGATAAGATTAACGCTCAGATTCAAGAAAATAAAAAGAAGCCTAAAAAAGAAGGTAAATTTAGAAAGCGTTTAAATGATGCTATGAAACAAGCTCAAGAACAACAAGCACAACAAAAAAAGAGAAAATAAATAGGCTCTAAATAATTTTAAAAACTCAAAGTTAACGCTTTGAGTTTTTTTGTAACCTGAAGAACATTGTTATTTTATGTATTCACTGATAAGTAAATATCACATTTTAAAAGAAAATGAACTTATAATAGAGCATCATTCAGGTAATTTAGATATTGGCTCATTTATTAATTTTAAAACAACACTTTCAACTGACCCTTCATTTTCACCCAATTTTAATTTCATCATGGATTTAAGGGATGTAACGTTTGAAACTTCCGAATCTGATCTAAAAAAATATGCAGATTTTTTAACTAATAGCAAAAAATACAAAGGAAAAAGAAAAATTGCAGTAATTACTAATACTCCCAATCAAGTAGTTTCTTCTGTATTATTTAAACAAATGTACTCCAATCCATCACATATTATCGAAATATTCTCTACTGTTAATTCTGCTTTAAAATGGTTACAAATAGAGGATTTAAGTGTTCTTAAAATTAAAAATGCCATTGAATCTTTAAAAAATACTGTATAATTTGAGAAGTGTCTTATTTGAACACTAAAAATATCAAGTTTTAGCCTCAAACAAAACTCATTTAAAGTGTATCTATTTTAGCAATATTAGAAAGCAATTATATCTACATTTTAATTAACTTTGTTACATACCTTTTTTTTTAATGAAATTTTTAAAACAACTTTTTTTTTATTTTCTACTTTCATTTTTTGTAATTTCCTGCTCAAAAAATGATACTTCTTCTATTCTACCTTCAGAAGAAAATTTAAAAGRACTTACTATTTTTCATATAAATGATCAACATGGGAAACTTGATAATTTCTCTAAAATAAAATATATCATTGATAAAGAAAAAGAGGAAACAAATGTTATAGTTGTATGTAGCGGTGACATATTTTCTGGGAATCCCGTTGTTGATAATCATGAACAAAAAGGATTTCCAATGATCGACCTCATGAATAAAGTTGGTTTTGATATTTCTACTATTGGTAATCACGAATTTGATTATGGAGAATCAAACTTAAAAAACCGATTTCAACAATCTAAATTTGAATGGGTGTGTGCGAATGTTGATATGAATATGACTGGAATTCCTGAACCACAGGACTATAAAACACTAACAAAAAATGATGTGAAAGTTACTTTTTTAGGTCTCGTTGAAACAAATGGAAAAGATGATGCTATTATTCCTTCAACACATCCTTGGCGAGTTCAAAATTTAACCTTCCAGAAATACACTAGTGTTATAGACAACTATTCTCAAATAAAAGATTCTGAACAATCCGATTTATATATTGCCCTAACACATTTAGGAGAATCAACCGATAATTTTATAGCTTCTAATTACCCTTATTTTGATATGATAATAGGAGGTCATTCTCACTCAAAAGTAAATTCAATAGTGAATAACATTCCAATATTTCAAGCTGGATCCAATTTAAATTATTTAGGAAAAATAAAACTTACAATTAAAAATAAAACTATTGCATCTTTAACATATGACCTAATTAATTTAACTAATTATGCTAATTCTGATTTAGAATTAAAAGATATTATAGATACTTATAATGCAGATGCCGATTTAGATAAAGTAATTGGATATGCAAATGCCTATCATTCGAAATCAGAAGTTGGATATTTTTATACTAATGCACTAAGAAATGAATTAAATGTAGACTTTACTATTCAAAATACTGGTGGAGTAAGATCTACGCTAAACGAAGGAGATATCCTTATGCGCGAAATATATACAATTGATCCTTTTAATAATGGCAGTGTTACTTATACAATGACCGCTGGAGAAATTAAAAACTTCTTAAGAAATAGTGGTGCTGGTTTTTATTACTCAGGTTTATTAATTGAACAAGATGGCAATTACATTACGCTCTCCAATTTAAACAATGAACCAATCAACGATTCAACAAATTTAACAATAGGATTAAACGACTATATCCCGGCTGTTTACGATAGCTATTTCACCCAAACACCAACATATAAATCATATACCACGGCTGAAGCCATTATTAATTATTTAGAAAAAAATCCTAATCCAATAAATTTCACAAGCTATAATAACTATTTTAAGTTTCAATAATTGTGTGGTTATAGGTTAATCTTTTAACAAAGAAATTCTTGCTGATTATTAAGGCTTTTATAGTTTGAATTTTATAATTCATTTTTCTTTCAAAAAGAAATTAAAATAGATAACACCTAAAAAATATTAAGTATATTTACGCGTTTTATGATCAATAAGAAACTCATATCAATCATACTATTAGTTGCCTTTTCATTTGTATTGGTACATAATAGCGTAGTTCATCATCATCATGATGAAATATCGAATGTGAGTATTCATGAACATCATCATGATCATGATACACAAAACCATCACAATGAAAATAAGGAACCAACAAATTTGTTCTCCCACATTTCTCACTTTGTTAGCACCTCTGAATTTTCATTCACTTTTAGTGATTCTTTTGACTTTCAGAAACGTAACATTGTAAACCTATTCTCTGGAGTTACTACTCTTATTTTTGAATTACCAAAAATTCAGATAAAATCTGAACCTTTCATTTACATTTTCATTCCAGAAAAACATTTATTTTATGCTTCCTATACGCTTAGAGGTCCTCCCCTAGCTTAGCTGTTTTATCTTAAAGACTTTTTCTTAAAGTCATAACYTTTATATATCTCAAAAATTGAGTCTTATTTATTAAGATTGAAACATTTTGAATATACCATTTAAACATTTTAAAAAATTAGTAATGAATAAAATAATTATTTCATTCGTATTTATTGCACTATTAATAACTGGTTGCAACAATACACAAAGTGATAAAGATCACGGTCATCCACATAATGAAGACAGCAGTACTGAAGTTGAGCTAGAATCACTGGCTTACACCATGTACTCCAAAAAAATAGAATTATTTGTAGAATTTAAACCTTTAATTGTTGGTAAAACTTCCAAATTTGCAGCACATTTTACGACATTAGGTGATAATTTTAAAGCAGTAACAGAAGGAAGTGTAACTGTAAGGCTAGAAGATAAAATTAACCCGCCAACCAACAAAGCAGATAATCCATCATCTCCGGGAATATTTAGACTCGCTCTAAAACCTAAATATACAGGAAAATTCCAATTGGTTTTTGAAATAGTCACTGAGGATTTTACAGATACGATTATTTTAGATGATGTCACTGTATATCGCAACATGAAATCTGCTTTAGCAAATACACCCTCAAATACCATTGGAGAAGAAATTGTTTACTTAAAAGAACAAGCTTGGAAAACAGATTTTTCCAATGAAGAAGTAAAAAGACAAGATTTTTCAGAAATTATTAAAACCACAGGTAAAATAGTTTCTGCACAAGGTGACGAAGTAATTATTACCGCTAATAGTAACGGTATTATAATCTTTGAAAATAATAAAAACCTAATTGGATCTGCACTAAAAAAAGGTGAAACATTATTTACGATTTCAGGAAGTGATTTAGTAGATGATAATTTAGACACAAAGTATAAAGAAGCAAAAGCAAACTTCGAAAAAAATAAAATTAATTATGAAAACGCCAAAGAATTAGTTAAAGACGTTATTATCTCTCAAAAAGAATTTCTCGAGATTCAGTTGAATTTTAATAATGCACAAATCCTTTTTAACACTATTTCCAATAACTATTCTAAAGATGGACAAAAAATAAAATCACCTATAAAAGGATTTATAAAAAATATATTGGTGAGTGAAGGATCATATGTAGTAGCAGGTCAAATGATTGCTAGTGTTTCACAAAACCGAAAGCTYATTTTAATTGCTGAAGTACCTCAAAAGTATTTTTCTAAACTTAACAGTATTTCATCTGCTAATTTCAAAACGGCTTATAGTAACACTGTATACAGTACTGAAAATCTAAATGGTAAATTAATTTCTTATGGAAAAAACATCAATAATAATGCCTATTATCTTCCTGTAAACTTTGAAATTGACAATCAGGGAGATTTAATTCCTGGCTCGTTTATTGAAATTTTCTTAAAAACATCAATCGTTAAAAATGCTTTGGTCATTCCATATTCTTCACTGATAGAAGAGCAAGGAACGTATCATGCTTACGTACAAACTTCAGGTGAAGGTTTTCAAAAGAGAGAGCTAAAACTTGGTGCCAATGATGGTTTCCAAGTACAAGTCTTATCTGGAATAAATGAGAATGAAAGAGTTGTAGTAAAAGGAGCTTACCAAATTAAACTAGCTACAATGTCAGGAAAAATGCCAGATCATGGTCATGAACATTAATAAAGGTAAATTATGTTAAATAAAATTATACAATATTCGCTGCATAATCGCCTTATGATTATAGTAGCATCGGCATTACTTTTAGTTGCCGGTATATACACGGCTTCTAAAATGGAAGTAGATGTGTTTCCTGACTTAACTGCACCAACGGTTGTAGTTTTAACAGAAGCACATGGTATGGCGCCTGAAGAGGCAGAAAAATTAGTGACATTTCAAATTGAAACTGCTGTAAACGGAGCTACAAATGTACGTAGAGTACGATCCTCATCTGCAGCTGGAATTTCAATTGTTTGGATTGAGTTTGAATGGGGTACTGATATTTTTAAAGCAAGGCAAATTGTAAGTGAAAAATTAGGAGCAATTTCAGAAAACCTTCCTCAAGGCGTTGGAAACCCTACATTAGCACCACAGTCATCTATCATGGGTGAAATTATGTTGATCAGTTTAACTTCTGATAGCACTAGTCAACTAGATTTAAGAACCATTGCCGACTGGAATATTAGGCCTAGATTGTTAGCAACTGGTGGTGTATCTCAAGTTATAGTAATAGGTGGTGAATACAAACAATATCAAATATTGGCTTCTCCTCAAAAAATGAAATATTACAATGTTTCGTTAAATGAATTATTAGAAGCGAGTAAACAAAGCAACTTGAATGCTTCAGGTGGTTTTTCGAATGAATACGGAAATGAGTATATCATTAGAGGAATTGGAAGAACCAATAATCTAGAAGAAATTGGTAATTCAGTAATCAAAATCGTTAATAATGTTCCCATTAAAATTAATGATGTTGCTGAAATAAAAATGGGTGGCGCCATTCCAAAAATTGGAGATGGTTCTCTACGGGCTAATCCCGCAATAATTATGACGGTTGCTAAACAACCGAATACAAATACCTTAGAGCTCACTGAAAAAATTGATGCTGCTATTTTAGAAATATCTAAAACAATGCCTTCGGATATTAAAATAAATACTCAAATATTTCGTCAGGCAGATTTTATTAAAGCTTCCATAAATAACATTCAAAAAGCATTAATTGAAGGCTCTATATTTGTTGTAATTATCATGTTTTTATTTTTAATGAATTATAGAACTACAATCATTTCATTGGTTGCAATTCCACTTTCATTAATTGTATCTATAATAACACTTAAATATTTGGGCTTAACAATTAATACAATGTCATTGGGTGGTATGGCAATTGCCATAGGTTCATTGGTAGATGATGCWGTTATTGATGTTGAAAAYGTSTTTAARCNGCTTAAAGNAAAATGCACAAAAAAMYRMWRARGAWMAAAARAGYWCWYTMAYTATYGTKTATGAWGCTTCWAAAGAAATTCGTTCATCAATATTTAATGCAACACTTATTATTATTGTTGCTTTTATCCCGCTATTTTTCTTAAGTGGAATGGAAGGGCGAATGTTGCAACCATTAGGAATTTCTTTTATAGTTTCTCTTTTTGCTTCGTTAATTGTTGCTATAACGTTAACTCCTGTTCTTTGTAGTTTKATGCTTACCAACGAAAAWACCYTGCTAAAACAAGCAAATGGTAGCTGGYTAGAACGGAAGTTGAAAAAACAGTATCATGCTGCTTTACTAAAAGTAATGAATCTTAAAAAAACAATTCTTGGATTATCTGTCGGACTGTTAATTTTAGTTGGAATTGTATTACTTGGATTAGGTAGAAGTTTTTTACCAGAATTTAATGAAGGAACTTTAACAATAAGTGCCGTTAGTTTACCAGGAATCTCTTTGGAAGAATCTAATAAAATAGGAAATAAAATCGAAAATATTTTATTGTCTCTTCCTGAAATTTCGGTGACCTCACGTAGAACAGGAAGAGCCGAATTAGATGAACATGCGCAAGGAGTGAATGCAGCTGAAATTGATGCTCCTTTTGTTTTAGATGAACGAAGTCGTGAAGAATTCATGAAAGACGTCCGTCAAAAATTAACAGCTGTTTCAGAAGCAAATATTACTGTAGGTCAACCTATTGGGCATCGAATTGATCATATGCTTTCTGGTACAAGAGCAAACATTGCAATTAAACTTTTTGGAACTGATTTAAACAACATGTTTAGACTCGCCAATCAAATTGAAAGTACTATACAAGGCATAGAAGGACTCGTTGATATTAGCGTTGAACAACAAATTGAAATTCCACAGATTCAACTAAAGGCAAAACGAAATATGCTTGCCAAATATGGGATTACCATAGGTGAATTCACTGAATTTATCGATATTGCTTTTGCTGGTGAAAAAGTATCTCAAGTWTTTGAAAATAATAAAAGTTTTGATCTGATCTTGCGCTTTAACGAMGAAAACAGAGGTAAAATTGACAATATAAAAAACGTATTGATTGACACCTATACAGGTGATAAGATTCCGTTATACTATGTTGCTGATATTGTATCGACAACAGGTCCAAATACTATTAATAGAGAAAATGTTCAACGAAAAATAGTTGTTTCGGCCAATGTTGCTGGGCGAGATTTAAAAAGCGTTGTAAAAGAAATAAAAATGAATATTAATAGCAATATTGAACTCCCTGAAAATTATCGAATTCAATATGGAGGACAATTTGAAAGTGAAGAAAAAGCTTCGAAAATATTGTTTTTAACCTCTTTAATGGCATTACTTATTATATTTCTTTTGTTATATCAAGAGTTTAAAAATGTCAAGGTTGCAAGTATTATTCTTATCAATTTACCATTGGCACTTATTGGAGGTGTTTTAAGTATTTGGTTCACATCGGGTATTATTAGCATCCCAGCTATCATTGGATTTATTACGCTATTTGGAATTGCTACCAGAAATGGAATATTATTGGTTTCAAGATATCAGGCCTTACAAGAACAAGGCATGAACTTATATGACACCGTAATTAAAGGCTCACTAGATAGATTAAACCCTATACTTATGACAGCCTTAACAACTGCTTTGGCGTTAATTCCGTTAGCATTAACTGGTGATTTACCAGGTAACGAAATTCAAAGTCCAATGGCCAAAGTAATATTGGGAGGATTGTTAAGTTCCACACTTTTAAACATTTTTATCATTCCTGTTGTTTACTTTATTTCTAACGTTAAAAAAGAATCTAATGAATACTAAATTTTTATATACGCTTAGTTTTGTACTATTATTTATTACAAACATTAAAGCACAGGAAAACATCGATAAAGTACTTTTAGAAATTGCAAAGAATAATAAATCTATCAATGCTAATAATCAATTTTTAGAAACTTCAAAGTTGAAATATAAAACTGGATTGACATTAGAAAATCCTAAAGTTGAATATGAATATTTAAATGGTTCATCTGATGCGACTGGTAACCAGAAAGAGTTTTACATTGTACAATCTTTTGATTTTCCAACAGCCTATTTAAAGAAAAGGCAAATTTCAGAGAAACAAATTGCACAAACTTATTTTAAATCAGCTGCATATAAACAGGAAATTTTACTTCAAGCAAAACAATATTGCATTGAATTGATTTACCTCAATAAAAAACAGGTTGAATTAAAAGCGCGTTTCCTAAGTGCTGATAAATTACACAAAAGTTATCAGAAAAAACTAAAAAATGGAGATGCGAGTATGCTAGATTTAAATAAAGCAAAATTGCAACTGCTTACGATAGAAAATGAGGTAAGAACTAATGCCAGTCTCATAAATCAATTTAATCAGAAGCTTCAAGAAATGAATGGTGGAATTTTCTTAAATTTTAGGGATCTAAGCTATCCTTTAATTTCAGATGTTCCAGATTTTCAATCACTCATAAACACTTTAAAAGGTCAAGATCCAGTTCTAAAATCATTTCTTAAAGAACAAGAAATAAATTTAAAACAAGTAGAACTTAGCAAAGCATTGGCTTTGCCAAAAATGGAAGCTGGGTATCGCTCTCAAGAATTATTAGGTCAAAAATTACAAGGTGTTCATTTGGGAATTACGCTTCCTCTTTGGGAAAATAAAAACAAGGTGAAGCATCAAAAGGCAGCCGTTATTTATAGTGAATTACAAGTTGACAGACATCAAACAGCTTATTATTCTCAAATGCGGCAATTGTATACAAAATATGAAAGACTGAGTAGCTCTTTAGAAGATTACAAACAATTATTGGCGACTTCTAATAATAAGATTTTATTAGATAAAGCATTAAAATTGGGTACTATATCAACCATTGAATATTTTATGGAAATTAGCTATTTCTATAGTTCAATTGACAATTACCTACAATTAGAAAAGGAATACCATCAGGTAATTGCTTCATTGTATAAGTATCAATTATAGCCATTATAAATTAAAAAAGAAGCTGGCCAAAATTATTTGCAACCAGCTTCTTTTTATTTAGATTATATCTTTGAATTACTTATTTAAAAAATCCAGCACACTTTTTTCAATTCTTTCGGCAATATTACTCACATCAGATTTAATAAAATTTTCACCHGTAATRTTTTCATACAATTCAATATAGCGATTWGAAATTTCAGTAATTTTCTGRTCACTCATCTCMGGAATTTGTTGHCCTTCTAACCCTTGAAAATCATTTGCAATTAACCATTGACGYACAAATTCTTTAGAAAGTTGTTTTTGAGCTTCTCCKYTWYGCTGTCTTTCYTYATAACCCTCHGAATAAAAATAACGAGAAGARTCWGGCGTATGAATTTCATCAATKAGYATAATTTTCCCRTCTTTTGTTTTRCCAAATTCATATTTVGTATCKACTAAAATTAAATTRCGCTTTGCWGCAATTTCTGTTCCTCGYTGAAATAAAGCCTKTGTATRTTTYTCTAAAACTTCATAATCTTCTTTWGAWACAATTCCTTTAGCAATGATATCTTCTTTTGAAATATCTTCATCATGATCCCCRTCTTCAGCCTTKGTKGCWGGMGTAATWATTGGTTYAGGAAATTGATCATTTTCTTTCATWCCTTCRGGCATTGCAACACCACAAAGCATTCTTTTACCWGCTCTATATTCRCGTGCAGCGTGTCCAGACATATAKCCTCTAATAACCATTTCAACTTTAAATGGTTCRCAYAAATGACCTATGGCAACATTTGGATCTGGCACATTAATAATCCAGTTTGGAACAATATCTTTTGTTGCTTCCATCATTTTAGAAGCTATTTGATTTAAAATTTGACCTTTAAAAGGAATTTGCTTTGGCATCACAACATCAAAAGCAGATAGTCTGTCAGTTGCTATCATTACCAAAACCTCATCATTAATAGTATAAACTTCACGAACCTTTCCTCTATAAAAGGACTTTTGATTTGGAAAATTAAAAGTGGTATTATTAATTGTATTACTCATTTCCTACTTCTAAACTTTTATATGCTGAAATTATTTGTCTTACTAATCGATGTCTAACCACATCTTTTTCATCTAAATACACAAATGCTATCCCTTTAACTTCTTTTAGGGTAAGCATTGCTTCTTTTAATCCTGAAACTTGGCGTCTTGGCAAATCAATTTGACCAGGATCACCATTAATAATGAATTTTGCATTTTTCCCCATACGAGTCAAAAACATTTTCATTTGACCATGTGTTGTATTTTGTGCTTCATCTAAAATTACAAACGCATTGTCTAATGTTCTACCGCGCATAAAAGCCAAAGGGGCAATTTGAATGATTCCTTTTTCDATATAHGAATCCAATCTTTCGTAAGGAATCATATCDCGCAATGCATCGTATAAWGGCTGCATATACGGVTCTAATTTCTCCTTTAAATCTCCAGGTAAAAAGCCTAAATTTTCACCAGATTCAACTGCTGGTCGTGTAAGAATAATTTTTTTAACTTCCTTTTCTTTTAGGGCTTTAACTGCCAAGGCAACAGCCGTATATGTTTTTCCTGTTCCTGCAGGTCCAATAGCAAAAAGCATAGCATTTTTTTCCATAAACTCAACCATTTTTCGTTGGTTTGCAGTCTGGGCTTTTATCAACTTTCCACTCACCCCATGCACTAGAACACCATCTGCTAATTTTGAACTTTTATGCTCACTACCATTCGATGTTAAAATACGCTCAATACTATTTTCATCTAACTTATTGTAGCGATTAAAATAGGCAATTAGCATCGCAAGACGCTTTTCAAATTCGTCCAAGATTTCTTTTTCTCCATAAGCTTTAAGCTCATTGCCTCGCGCTACAATTTTAAGCTTCGGAAAATATCTTCTCAAAAGTTCTACATTCGAATTTTGAATTCCAAATAAGTCATTTGGGTTAATATCTATAAGTTCAATAATACGTTCGTTCAAATGATATAGTTGTTAAGTTATATAAAATTTTGTGCGCTAAATAACCGAATATTTCATTAGATTTGCATAACAAATGTAATCAATATCAAATAACAACCTTCTAATTTTTAGTAATAAGTTTTAAACATTTTATTAAAAGTCATTAGTTGTCACTATCAAAAAAATTCGCACGTATTTTATATGTCAATAATAACTTTAACTACTGATTTCGGGACTAAAGACCACTTTGTTGGGGCTATAAAAGGTACTATTTACAGTGAATTACCCAATGCTAGAATTGTTGATATATCCCATCATATTTCACCTTTTAACATCACGGAAACTGCCTATATTCTAAAAAATGCTTATAAAAATTTTCCTGAAGGAAGCATTCATATTATTGGTGTAGATTCTGAACTTAATGATGAAAACAAACACATTGCTTTAAAATTGGACAATCATTATTTTATTTGTCCTGATAACGGTATAATTTCATTGCTGGCTTCAGAAATTAAACCAGAAAAAATTGTTGAAATTAATATTCATGATAGAGTTGATTCTAGTTTTCCTGTTTTGGATGTTTTTGTARRARWTRYWKRTYWTATMWSRSKWKKWSKMAYKYTRGAAANTMATWSKKAMMKTKAWAYSYKAATKTAAANCWWRKKSKKGWKTTWYMRMYKRYTWTRKMTKMWKWKAAAAATANNATATCTGGRAATATWATTTATGTTGATAATTAYGGWAATTCAATWAGTAAYATCAATAARAARYTATTTCAAGAAATTGGAAAAGGGCGCGATTTTGAAGTAATTGCTAATAGATATACCTTTAAAAAAATATATACAAAATACAGTGATATTGTTGATTTCTCATTACCGAAAGAGCAACGCCAAAAAGATGGAAGCAGAATGGCGATATTCAATTCGGTCAATTATTTAGAAATTGCAATGTACAAAAGCAATTCAAATACCGTTGGTAGTGCATCTTCACTTTTAGGACTTAATTATAGAGATCTATTAATTGTTAAATTTATTTAAATTACGAACTTTAAAACTTAAGCTAATGTTTATAAGAATTGTTAAAATGAGTTTTGAAGCTTCAAAAATTGAACTATTCCTTGAAAATTTTAATGCCAATAAAGAAAAAATACGAAATTTTGAAGGTTGTAATTTTTTACAGTTATTAAAAGATAAAAACAATCCTTCAGTATTTTTCACATATAGTTACTGGGAATCGGTAGAACATTTGGAAGTATATCGTAATTCTGAACTATTTAAAACGGTTTGGGCAAAAACAAAAATACTATTCAACAACAAACCAGTGGCTTGGAGCGTTGATTCAATTGTGAGTTTACCGTAAGTGTAGCAAACAGTTGTACATTTAAACAATAAAAAAATGAAATCCATTTTACTAAAAGAGCTAAATTCTTTCTTTTCTTCGCCAATAGCTTATTTGGTGATTGCTGCTTATTTGCTAATAAATGGTTTATTCTTATGGGTTTTTAAAGGTGATTTTAATATATTACATGCGGGTTTTGCTGATTTAAATACTTATTTTTTCTTAGCACCTTGGATTTTTATATTCCTTATTCCTGCAATTACAATGCGATGTTTTTCTGATGAAATAAATACAGGAACCATTGAATTATTAAAAACAAAACCTTTGTCAAATTGGGATCTGATTTTTGGAAAATTTATAGGGTCACTCCTATTGGTAATAATTGCCATACTACCAACCATAGTTTATGTTTATAGTATTTATCAATTAGGGAATCCTGTTGGAAATATTAAATTTGGAGCTACTTTTGGTTCATTTGTAGGATTAATTTTTTTGGCTAGTACATATACATCCATTGGTGTTTTTTCATCAACCATTTCAAAAAATCAAATTGTATCATTTATTATTGCCGCATTTATATCCTTCTTTTTATATTATGGTTTTGAAGCTCTTGCTGATTTTAATTCCTTCGGAAATTTGGATTTTGCCATTCAAAATTTTGGTATGAGTGCACATTTTAACAGCATTTGTAAAGGAGTTATTGACACCCGTGATTTAATTTACTTTGTATCAATTACATTTTTCTTTTTATTATTAACAAATTATAGAATACAACATGAGCAATAAGTATTCTAAAATAGCTTTCATATTCGTTGGTTTATTACTTGTTAACTTTATTAGTTATCGTGTTTATAAGCGTTTTGATTTAACAGAAGATCATCGATATACGCTCTCAACTACAACTAAATCAATTGTTGAAAATGTACAGGACATTATCACGATCAACGTTTATTTACAAGGTGATTTTCCAGCAGAATTTAAACGTCTTCAAATTGAAACAAAACAACATTTAGAAGAACTTAAAGCAATCAATAAAAATATCCGATTTCGATTTATTAATCCTTCTAAAATTGCACAAAAATTAATCCGAGATGGCTTAGAGCCAAGTAGATTACAAATTCAGGAGGATGGAAAATTCTCTGAAATTCTTATATTTCCTTGGGCGGAAGTTTCTTCAAAAAACAAGACAGAACGTGTTTCCCTCTTGAAGGATATTTTCTCAAATTCACAAGATGAACAATTAGAAAGTTCTATTCAAAATTTAGAATATGCTTTTTCAAATGCTATTCACAAAATTACTTCGAAAAAAACAAAAAAGATTGCTATTATTAAGGGGAATGGTGAATTAGACGATATTTATATTGCTGATTTTTTACGCAAACTAAGTGAGTACTATTTCTTGGCTCCTTTTACGTTAGATTCTGTGGCGAGTCAGCCGCAAAATACACTCCGTGAAATTTCGAAATTTGACTTAGCAATTATTGCAAAACCTACTGAAAAATTTACCGAGGAAGAAAAATTTACCCTAGATCAATTTATAATGAATGGCGGTAAAACGCTATGGATGATAGACAATGTACAAGCAGAATTAGATAGTTTAATGCAAACAGGTGAAACATTAGCTTACCCAAGAGACTTGGGCTTGACAGACTTATTTTTTAATTATGGTGTACGGATTAATAACGACTTAATTATCGACTTATACAGCACAGAAATTCCCTTAGCAACTGGAAATATTGGTAATAAAACCCAATTTAGTCAATTTCCATGGAATTATTTTCCTTTGCTAAATTCAACAAACAATCATTCAATCAACACTAATATTGAAGCTGTAAGTGTGAAATTTACGAATAGCATTGATACGTTAAAAAATAGTATTCATAAAACTATATTACTCCAAAGYTCCCCCCTTTCAAAACCTRTKGGAACTCCTTCTATTGTTTCGTTAAAAACAATAACGCAAAAACCGAATCCTTCAGAATTTAATAAAGGGAATAAACCTATTGCTGTACTATTGGAAGGAACATTTAAATCGGGATATAACGGTCGTGTAGCACCCTTTAAAATTAAAAATTATGTAGATTCTGGCATAGAAAATAAAATGATTATTATTGCGGATGGTGATATTATTGCAAATGAAATTTCCAACCAAAAACCACTAGAGTTAGGTGTTAACAAATGGACCAACCAGCGCTATGGAAATAAAGAGTTTTTAATGAACTCTATAAATTATTTATTAGATGAGAATGGATTGATTAACATTCGATCAAAAACAGTAAAAATTGACTTTTTAAACAAACCAAAAGCATTTGAAGAGACACGTAAATGGCAGTTAATAAACATACTTTCCCCATTAATTTTACTTGCAATTTTCGGGTTYCTATTCGCCCATTTCAGAAAGAAAAAATACCAATAAATCTTCTATTATTTCATCATAAAATAGTGTTAAATTTAAATTTCTACTATTTAAAAACACATATATATGCTATATTTGATAATTAACTTAAACATAACTATGATGCTAAAAAAATTATTTTTCCTTTTAGTAATAATCGGATTCACTACAACAGTAAACGCTCAAATTAAAACGCCTCAACCTAGCCCTTCAGCAAAATTGGAACAGGTTGTTGGATTAAGCGATGTTAGCATAGAATATTCAAGACCTTCAATGCGTGGAAGATCTATCTATGGAGATTTAGTTCCTTATGGTAAGGTATGGAGAACGGGGGCGAATGCAAATAGTAAAATTACATTTAGTGATAATGTAATTATTGATGGGCAAAAATTAGTACGTGGAACGTATGCAATATACACCATTCCTAATGAGACTACATGGGACGTCATTTTTTATAGTGATGCCAAAAATTGGGGAACACCGCAAAAATGGGATGAAAGTAAAGTAGCTGTAAAAACTACAATTCAACCTAGAGTTATTAACGCTAATATTGAAACTTTCACATTGCAGATTGATAATATTAAATCTGGTTCAGCTAATCTTGGGATTCTTTGGGATAATATTTATGTAGGTGTTAAATTTGAAGTTCCTACAGATAAAATTGCCTCAAAAAGTATTGATGTTATCATGTCAGGTCCTTCTGAAAGTGATTATTTTCAAGCAGCAACTTATTACCATACAGAAGGTAAAGATCTAAAAAAAGCATTAGCTTGGATGCTAAAGGCAACAGAAGGTGACGACCCAGAATTTTGGTATTTACGTCGCTTGAGCTTAATTCAAGCCGATTTGGGAGATAAGAAAGCCGCAATTGCTTCAGCAAAATTATCGTTGGCAGGAGCTGAAAAAGCAGCTAACGCTGACTATGTTAAAATGAATAAAGAATCAATTRCTGAATGGCAACAATAATTATGAAAAACATAAAACTTACCGTTCTTTTACTTTTAATTACAACGGTTACTTTTGCTCAAGAAAGTCCAAGAAAAGAAGCCAAAGGAACCATAGGAGAAGTAGCGGTAACCATTGATTATGGTGCTCCAAGTGTTAAAGGGAGAACTATTTGGGGCGGACTTGAAAAATATGGTAAAGTTTGGAGAGCAGGCGCCAACGAAAATACGACGATTACATTTGATAAAGAGGTGAAAATTGGAGATACAGTTGTATCAGCGGGTAAATATGGTTTCTTTATGATCCCTAATGAACATAAAAATTGGACCCTAATTTTAACCACAAAAAATGACGCGTGGGGAGCTTTTTCTTATAATAAAGATGAAGATGTGCTACGAATTAATATAGCACCCAAATTTGTAGATGAAAATCGAGAAGTACTCACTTATATAGTTAAAGAAAAAGGAATAAAATTAGCTTGGGGAAAGCTAAGAATTATGATGCCTGTAAAGTAACTATTTTATCTTTNAAAAATATAAAGCAYCTCRNNTTGAGRTGCTTTTTTATGYYKTTTTATTAATWATTAGCTCCCAATAGCCAACATCTACCCAATTTCCGAACTTAAATCCCACGTCCTTAAACTGTGCTACCTTCTCAAATCCAAACTTTTCATGTAAAGCGATACTTGCGTCATTAGGCAAAGAGATTCCTCCAATTATTGCATGGAAATCTAGTTGGATCAGTTGTTCAATTAAAGTTGTATATAAAATAGATCCTAATCCTTTATTAGATTGGCCTTGTTTTAGATATACAGTACTTTCTGCAGTGTGTTTATATGCACTCCTAGATTTCCATTCACTCGCATAAGCAAACCCCAAAATTTGGTCTCCATCTTCATAAACAATCCATGGTAATTTTGAGCTTAAAGCTTTAATTTTTTTCATCATTTCACCTTCCTCAACAGGTGTCTCTTCAAAAGTTACCACTGAATTTAAAACATAGTGATTGTAAATTTTACAAATTTTAAAAGCATCCTCTAACTTAACACTTCTTATCATTAGTTCTCTTTAATTTTAAACGATTGAATTAGTATTGCTATTCCCATTACCAATATGCACCCAACAAAATTCAACCACAAATAAGGGAGATTTATAATTTCATATTTATCCAATAAAAATAAGGAAATAACAATCATTTGGTTTATTAAAGCTGCAATAAAAACAGCATTACTTTTTACATATTTCACAAAAAATGCTAATAAGAAGACCCCTAAAATATTCCCATAAAAAATAGAGCCAATTATGTTAACCAATTGAATTAAATTATCAAATAAACTGGCAAAACTGGCAACTAAAATTGCTATAATTCCCCAAGCCAATGTAAACCATTTAGATGCTTTCACATAGTGTTGATCGGTTTTAGTAACCGTAACGTTTCTTTTATATAAATCTATTGCAGTGGTACTTGCCAGCGCATTAAGCTCTGATGCTGTACTAGACATAGCAGCAGATAAAATTACTGCTAACAACAAACCTATCAATCCTCTAGGTAAATTGTTCAATATAAAATATATAAATACATAATCTTTATCATTGGTTTCGGCATCTACATCTGCTTTTTTAATAAGTACTCTCGCTTCTTCCCTATTCTTTTTTTCTAATGAATTAATGTATTGAATTTCTTCAACTAAAGAGGTATTGGTTAAATCTTTACCATACTTTAAATTAACAACTGATTTTCGTTCTTCTAATTCAATTTGCTTTTTTTCTAACAAAATGTATTCGTTAGCGTAAATTGATTTTTTAACAACTTCATTTGCTGCTGGATTAAAATTCAAAGGAGCCGCATTGAATTGATAAAAYACAAAAACCATTACTCCCACTAACAAAATAAAAAATTGCATTGGCACTTTTAGCAATCCGTTAAAAATAAGTCCAAATTGCATTTCTTTAACCGATTTTCCCGATAAATACCTTTGTACTTGACTTTGATCAGTTCCAAAATAAGAAAGTGCTAAAAAACTACCACCAATTATTCCACTCCAAAAGGTATATCTGTTATCAAAATTAAATGAAAAATCAAGTACCTCCATTTTACCGCTTGCTCCTGCAATTTTTAAGGCTTTTGAGAAGGTAATGTCAGCAGGTAAATAGCTTACTATTAAGTAAAACGCCACAAACATTCCAGCAAATATTACAGCCATTTGATGCTTTTGAGTTACACTTACGGCCTTTGTACCTCCACTAACAGTATATATAATTACCAATACTCCAATAATAATATTTAGGGTGGTTAAATCCCAACCCAAAACCGCTGATAATATGATGGCTGGTGCAAAAATTGTAATTCCAGCTGCTAAACCACGCTGAATTAAAAACAAAATTGCCGCCAAACTACGAGTTTTCAAATCGAAACGAGTTTCTAAATATTCATATGCAGTAAAAACTTTTAGGCGGTGATAAATAGGTATAAAAACCAAGCAAATAACAACCATTGCTATAGGTAACCCAAAATAAAATTGGACAAAACCCATACCACTATGAAAAGCCTGTCCAGGTGTTGATAAAAAAGTAATAGCACTTGCTTGAGTAGCCATAACAGACAATCCTATTGTCCACCATTTGGCCTCACTTCCTCCTTTTATATAATCATTTACATTTTTACTTCCACGTGTTTTCCAAGCACCATAAGATACAATAAACAATAAGGTTCCAATAAGTACAATCCAGTCTAATTGTTGCATCTTTTATGAATATATTTTCATTACAATATAAAACAATAGAATATATAATGCATTTGCAATTAGAACAACGCTATATTCCTTTTTCCAACTAAATTTTTGATTTTCCATGCTTAGTTTTTTATGGATTGTTCGGAATTATTTTTACCAATTGAAAGCATATTTGCAAACAGTCTATAAGCACCAGGAACTCCCGCAGGTAATTCTCTAAAAAAACTTAGGCCTGTATAAATGAAATTCCCGCTACCGAATTTTACAACCAATAAACTTCCATTTTTCGCGGATTCATTTTTATCATTCATACTTAAAATAGCTTCAAACTTGGAATCCCATTCGCTTGGAAAATACAATCCTCGTTCCTGTACCCAACCATTAAAATCACTTTGAGTTATTTTATTAGGATAATTAAGTAATTCATGCGTTGGATTTAAAATTCGAACCGTTGCATTTTCTTCTGTAACTCTGTCACGAGATAATTTTAAAGGATATGGGGCTATTTCTTTTACTTTTAATCTACGATTTGTGTTGTATTGTACAATCATTGTACCTCCATTATTTACATAATTATGTAAATGCTTTTGGTAAAATTTAACACGTTCATTTGTATTGTAGGCTCTAATTCCTAAAATTACAGCATCAAAATTTTCTAATTTTTGAGGAGTAATATCTTCTTCTTTTAACTCAACAACAGTATAACCAATTTGTCTTAAACTTGTTGGAATTACATCTCCAGCACCTTGAATATACCCTATAACTTGTCCTTTTTTCTGAATATTTAATCGGACTACTTTTGCTTCTGACGGCATTATAATTGATTGAAAAGGAATATGATTATAATCAATTTCAACCAATTTATTCGTATAGGTTTTACTTCCAACTTCAATAGTTGGGGTTACTATTCCTTCACTCTGATCAGTTGGAGGCGTTACCTCAAAATCGAAATTTTGCTCTTCTCCTTTTTGTTTTAGACTAAACTCAAAATTTATTGGTGATACATGCCAATTTTCAGGAACCTTTAAGGCTAATAACCCTTCTATATTCTCTTTACCAGACTTTAATTTTACGGTGATTTTCTGTGAATTTTCATTCGAAAAAATGATTACTTTTTCAACAAAATCAGCAGAAACTTCTGATAAAATCTCAAATGGCTTATAGACTTCTCCCTTAACAGGGTCATTATATTTATAAATTACTTCTTTTGTAAAAGGTATGGTTGTTCCATCAAAATCAATCATAAATTTGACAAAAATAGACCTTGGTGTTTCTGGTAACCCTATCAATTTATCGTCCGATACACTATACATTCCTATACTTCCTTTTTTAAGTAACCAATATGGACTCGTTAGAGTTATATTAGAAGGTATTTTAATATCAAAAGAAAAGCTATGTGATAAATTATTTGTGAGTTTCGTAATCTCATTATTTGTTAAGTGCAATGGACTAATGCTAATCTTTTTTAACGAAATATTAAACTTGCTTCTATTAATTGCTTCTACTTTAATGCTGTTATCAGAGTTTGGTGTGGTTGAAGAATCATTTGCTACAGCCTCTAGGTACAACCCGGCACACGCCGCTATAATTTGTTTAATTTCTTCTGATTTAATCTTTTTCCAATGTTCATCCTTTAACCCCTGAATTAATGTATACGCTTCAACGAGTTCAGAAATACTTGCGGTAGGGTTTTTAAAACTAAATTCTTTTTCTACTTTCTTTAAAATTCGTCCTATTTCTAATCCTCCTTCAACTCTCTTCCAGGTCGTTTCAATTCCATCAAACACTTTCTTATTTGCAGGAAAATCACCTTTTAAAAATTCTAGATATTCTGTTTGATTTCCTCTAGACCCTGTACTTCCAAATCCTTGTGACTGGTGACTGCTTCTACTCAATGAAGCAATTTCACTATTAGACAAGCCTTTGTTTATATAATAGGTTCCAATATCTATATTCAAYATATTGGTTTTATCTGCCTTTTCAAATTTCTCTATACTTCCATAAAACCACCAAGATGTATTAAAGAATAATCTGGTTGGTTTCCATACTTCATCATTTTCTACATGAGTTCTATAAGTTAAATCTGCTGCCAAATCAAAAGCTTCAACACTTAACATTGCAGAAGAGGTATGATGTCCGTGAGTAGCTCCAGGAGTTTTGTAATTAAATCTATTTATAATAACATCAGGTTTAAATTTYYKWATYWYWKMAAYWAMAKCYTTTWWTMCWTCMWYTTTATTCCACAATTCAAGTGTCTCATCTGGATGTTTTGAATAACCAAAATCATTGGCACGAGTAAAAAACTGTTGTCCACCATCAATTCTTCTTGCTGCTAGTAATTCCTGAGTTCTAATAACACCTAATAATTCTCTAATTTCTGGACCAATTAAATTTTGACCTCCATCCCCTCTTGTTAAACTTAAATAYGCCGTTTGCGCTTTAACATCATTTGAAAAATAAGAAATTAAACGTGTGTTTTCATCATCGGGATGTGCAGCTATATATAAAACCGTTCCTAAAAAATTAAGTTTCTGTATAGATTCATAAATATCACCTGAAGTAGGTTTTTTTGGTGCTTGTGCAACTGTTATAAATGAGCAATAAAAAGATACGAATACAAGTAATAGTATTTTTCTCATATAAAATTTGATTGTTTTAGTAGCAAAACAAATATAAAATTAAAATCATTACTTCACATTTCTTTACTAGTAATTAACAAAATTATAACTTTTATCTAATAAATAACCCATCTATAATTACCCATATTTTAACATCATTTTTTATCGTGATAAACTGTTGATAAAAATCTTTTTTATAACAATAATTTTAGAATATATTTGTAAATCATTCCATTAAAATAATCGTACATGAAATTTATAGTATCAAGTAGTCAATTATTAAAACAACTTCAAGTTTTAGGAGGTGTTATAAACAACAGCAACACACTACCTATTTTAGATAATTTCTTATTCGAGTTAAATCAAAACGAATTAAAAATATCTGCTTCTGATTTAGAAACCACTATGACAACAACTATTGATGTTGAGTCTGACACTGAAGGATCTGTTGCAATTTCGGCACGTTTATTATTAGACACTTTAAAAACGTTTCCTAATCAACCGTTAACTTTTAAAACTGAAGAAAATAATACCATAGAAATTAGCTCGAGCCAAGGTAAATATGACATGGCCTTTTTTGATGGAAATGAATTTCCAAAAGCAGTTTCAATTGAATCACCAAGTAGTACAATTATTCCTGGTACAATTTTGTCAACTGCCATCTCAAAAACTATATTTGCTGCTGGAAATGACGATTTAAGACCTGTAATGAGTGGTGTTTTCTTTCAATTTTCTTCGGATAGCCTAACTTTTGTAGCTACAGATGCTCATAAATTGGTAAAATATGTAAGAACAGATGTTGTTGCCAATGATGCTGCTGAATTTATTATGCCAAAAAAACCTTTGAACTTATTAAAAGGAATTTTAGGAGGCTCTGACAGTGACGTGACTATTGAATATAACGATGCAAACGCAAAATTCACATTTGATAACGTAGTATTGGTTTGTAGATTAATAGATGGTAAATATCCTAATTACGAAGCGGTAATTCCAAAAGAAAATCCAAATAAATTGACTGTTGATAGAGGAACATTTTTAAATTCGGTAAAACGTGTTTCAATTTTCTCAAGTAAAACTACACATCAAATTCGTTTAAAAATGGCAGGAACTGAATTAAATATTTCTGCTGAAGACTTAGATTATTCAAATAAAGCAGAAGAACGATTAGTTTGTGATTATCAAGGAGACGATTTACAGATTGGTTTTAACTCTCGTTTTTTAACTGAAATGTTAAGCAATTTAACTTCAAATGAAATTTTAATTGAAATGTCTTTGCCAAACAGGGCTGGAATTTTAACGCCAATTGACGGCATTGAAGAAGGTGAATATATAACTATGTTGGTTATGCCAGTAATGCTAAATAGCTAAAATATTGCAAAATATAAAAAATTAAAATCCGCTGATGGCGGATTTTTTTGTATCATTGTTTTTAAATTTATTTTATGAATTTTTTGGCCCATTTATACCTTTCAAAAGACAATAAAAATATTTTAATTGGCAATTTTATTGCCGACGCTGTCAAAGGAAAAAAATTCGAAAATTATCCCAAAGAAATTAAAGCTGGTATTTTATTGCATCGAGAAATTGATACATTTACAGATGCGCACCCTATTGTTCGAACAAGTAAACGACGATTACACGAGCGCTACAGACATTATGATGGCGTTATTATTGATATCCTATACGATCATTTTTTAGCTAAAAACTGGCAGCAATATTCTGATATTCCCTTAAATGTGTATGCTGACAATGTATATATCCTCTTACAATCAGTGATTGAAACACTTCCTCCCAAAATTCAACAAACACTGCCCTATATGATCGAATATAACTGGTTAGTAGCTTATGCTTCAACCGAGGGAATTGAAAAAGTTTTACATGGAATGAATAGGAGAACAAAAGGAGTTTCAAAAATGGATTTAGCCATTGAAGATCTAAAAATATATTACCTAGAATTAGAACTAGATTTTACAACATTTTTTAAAGAATTAATGGAATTTACCGATAAAAAAACAACGTTATTACTTTCATTATGAAAAAACTTATTCCACTAATTGCATTCCTAATTTTATTTATTCAATGCAAAGAAAATTCAGTTAATAACACTCAATTAGTTAAAACACTTGGATTTGTTGCTGATAGTGCAATGGTAGTTACCGCCAGAGAAGAAGCTTCAAAAATTGGAACTGCTATATTACAACAAGGTGGAAACGCATTTGATGCTATGATAGCAACAGAATTAGCCCTAGCAGTCGCATATCCTTTCGCTGGAAATATTGGCGGTGGTGGTTTTATGGTCTATAGAACAACAAATGGAGAAACAGGCGCATTAGATTACAGAGAAAAAGCACCCCTTGCGGCTTCAAAAGACATGTATTTAGATGAGAATGGTRATATTTTAAAAGGAAAAAGTACACTTGGTGCGTTAGCCATGGGAATTCCAGGTACTATTGACGGTTTGTTTAAAGTTCATAAAAAATTTGGGACATTGCCAATTTCTGAATTAATACAACCTGTTATTAATCTAGCGGAAAAAGGCGTTATTGTTACTAAAAAACAGGCCGACAGGTTAAAAAAATACAGAGCCTACTTTTCTAAAGCGAATGATTCACAAATTATGTTTGATGCAGATTGGAAAGAAGGAGATACCATAAAACATCTTAATTTTGCTAAAACCTTAGAGCGCATTAAAAATCAAGGAAGAGATGGTTTTTATAAAGGAGAAACTGCGGAAATGCTCGTTAGCTATGTTCAAAAATTAGGAGGTATTATAACGTTAGAAGATTTAGATAAATACGAAGCCAAATGGCGAAAGCCCATTGAATTTACTTATAAAGGATTGAAAGTTATCTCGATGTCGCCMCCATCAAGCGGGGGAATTTGCAATGCTCAAATATTTAAAGCCTTGGAACCTTATGATATTGCTTCATACGGACATAATTCGCTTGAAGCTATTCAACTGATAACTGAAGCCGAAAGAAGAGCTTTCGGCGATAGGTCATTTTATTTAGGAGATCCAGATTTTGTTCAAATTCCAATTGATACTTTAATTTCTGACGGTTATGTTCAACAAAGAATGGCAGATTTTTCTTGGGATAAAGCTACGCTTTCAGCAACTATAAAACATGGAACCATTCAAGGTTATGAAAGTGATGAGACCACCCACTACTCTATTATCGACAGCTATGGAAATGCAATTTCAGCAACTACAACTTTAAATGGTGCCTATGGATCAAAAGTGTATGTTTCTGAAGGAGGATTTTTTTTGAATAATGAAATGGATGACTTTAGTTCAAAGCCAGGAACGCCAAATATGTTTGGATTGATTGGAGCTAAAGCTAATTCCATTCAACCAGAAAAACGGATGTTGAGTTCAATGACACCAACTATTGTTGAAAAAAACGACCAACTTTATATGGTTGTTGGCTCTCCAGGTGGCTCTACAATTATAACTTCAGTACTACAAACTATTTTAAATGTATATGAGTTTGATTTAGGAATGCAAGAAGCTGTAGATGCTCCACGTTTTCACCATCAATGGTTACCCGATGTTATTACCCTAGAAACTAAAGGTTTTGATAATTCATTAATTGAAGATTTAAAACAAAAAGGATACCTTATAAATCAGAAAAARACTAGAATTCTTGGAAAAGTTGATGCAATTTTGGTATTGCCTAATGGTAAATTAGAAGGTGGAGCAGATTATCGTGGTGATGATACAGCAATTGGATTTTAATTATGTTAATTAAAGTACTATATTTATTGTAAGAAAAAAAAACAGTATGAATTCAAACACAATTACCAACGGAATATTAAAAGCTATCGCCATCATTCTTGGCATATTAGTATTGTTCTATTTTTTATATAAAGTCCAATCAATCATTGTTTATATTGCTATTGCTGCTGTTATTTCATTAATTGGAAGCCCTATAATTCGATTTTTAAAACGAAGGTTAAAATTCCCTAATTCWATTGCAGTAGTCACTACGATGCTACTATTTTTAGGAATATTATCAGGTTTAATAAGCATGTTTATACCGTTATTAATAAAACAAAGTGAAAACTTATCGTTATTAAATATTGATCAGCTTCAAACAACTATTCAACATTTAATAATTCAAATTAATGATTATTTTTTAGCTCGAAATATTGATGTTTTAAATGAATTAAAAAATGCTGATTTATTTCAAAATATAAAAGCCATTCCAAACTTCTTAAACTCTGTTATAGGAACTGTTGGCAGCCTAAGTATTGGGTTATTTTCTGTACTATTTATTACCTTCTTTTTAATGAAGGATACCCATATTATGGAAAACTCATTGTATGTACTGGTAAGCGATAAAAGTGAAACTAAACTAAAAAAATCATTGACAATCATTAATAATCTATTGTCTAGATATTTTATTGGATTGGTATTACAAATAACAATACTCTTCGTAATTTACACATTTACTTTAGTCATTTTTGGTATTGAGAACGCCGTTGTAATTGCTTTTTTATGTGCCTTGCTAAATTTAATTCCATACATAGGTCCGTTAATTGGTGGACTTCTCATATTCTTTTTAAGTATGAGTAGCAATTTAGGTCTCGATTTCCAATCTGAAATACTCCCCACTACCATTTATGTGATGATTGGCTATATTATAGCTCAGTTAATTGATAATCTTATAAGTCAGCCTTTGATCTTTTCAAACAGTGTAAAATCACATCCGTTAGAAATATTTTTGGTTATTATGATCAGTGGTATTTTATTTGGGGTCACAGGTATGATCGTTGCTATTCCAACTTATACTGCAATCAAAGTTATTTTAAAAACATTTTTATCAGAAAATAAAATTGTAAAATCACTGACTAAAGACTTATAAGATCTTTACAAAACAAATGCTATGAAAAATGAAATTGTTATTCCTAATGAAATAATTTCTAATAAAATTTACCTAATTAGAAATTTAAAAGTACTGTTAGATAGAGATCTAGCAAATCTTTACGGCGTAGAAACAAAATACTTAAAAAGGCAAGTTAGAAGAAATATTGAACGTTTTCCTTTAAGTTTTATGTTTGAATTAACAAAAAAAGAAGATCAAGAGTTAAGGAGCCAAATTGGCACCTTAAAACAAGGAACACATTCTAAATACTACCCTTTTGCATTTACTGAGCATGGAATCTTAATGCTTTCTAGCGTTTTAAATAGTGATAAAGCTATTAAAATGAGTTTACAAATAATTGATACTTTTGTGCAACTAAGAAAATCAGCTAATAATTATGAAGAGCTTTTAATCAAAATCCAACAAATAGAATCGAAAAATAACAATCAATTTGCTGAAATTTATGAAGTACTTCAAAAATTAGTAGAAACACCTAAAGCAAAACCAAGAACTAAAATAGGCTTCAAAAAAAATTAAACTGAATTATATGTTTACCTATATTGCATTACTGAGAGGGATTAACGTATCKGGTCATAACAAAATTAAAATGACTCAGTTAAAACAACTTTTTGTTGATTTATCTTATCACAATATAACAACCTATATCCAAAGTGGCAACGTAGTTTTTCAATCTAAAAAAAACTCTAAATCAACAATTAAATCAACTATTACTGAAGCCATAAAAACTAAATTTGATTACGATGTCAAAGTAGTAATTATTACAAAAAAGGAGCTTCAAACAGTATTCACTTCAAATCCTTTTCTGAAAATCAACACGTCCGATATTACAAAATTATGCGTGACCTTTTTGAGTAATAACCCTTTATTAGAAAATATACCTCAAATTGAAGCACTTATAGCCAATAATCCAGACGAGTTTAAAATAATTAATAAATCCATTTATTTACATTGTCCAACTGGTTTTGGAAGAACCAAACTGACTAACAATTTATTTGAACGTAAATTAAAGTCTGATGCCACTACTAGAAACTGGAAAACAATCACAAAATTAATTGAGATAAGCAACGGAACTTTTGAATAAAAAAATACTACATAAAGACGTTCAAAATTTTATAAATTCTAATTTAAAATCTGATATCACTAAACTAATTTTAAAGGGTAGTCCATTTTCAAAGGTATCAATTCAGGAAATTGCTGAGCAAATAGTTGCAAAAAACAAGTGTGAAAAAAAACTACCAACATGGTTTTCGTCTAAAAATATTTATTATCCAAGCAAACTAACTATTGAGCAAACTTCATCTGAACTAACAGCTAACTATAAATCAAAATTGGTTTCAGGTAATTCATTCATTGATATTACAGGAGGTTTTGGTGTTGATAGTTATTATTTTTCACAAAAGATGACGCTAGTAACACATTGTGAAATTGATAAAAAATTAACTCAAATTGTCTCACATAATTTAGCACAATTAAACATTAATAATACAACCACAATTATTGGTGACGGAATAGAATATTTAAAAAGCTGTAATTTAAAATTCGATTGGATTTATACAGATCCATCACGAAGAAGTGACACAAAAGGAAGAGTTTTTTTATTGGAGGATTGCTTACCTAACATTCCTAAAAACTTAGGCTTGTTATTTAAAAAAACTGATAATATCCTGCTAAAATTATCTCCAATATTAGATATTTCTAGTGCTATAAGCGAGTTGAAATTTGTAAAAGAAATCCATGTAGTTGCAGTTAAGAATGAAGTTAAAGAGTTGCTATTTATTTTGGAGAAAAACTACTCAAAAACAGTTCAAATTTGCACTATTAACATGAATAAAGAAAGTATTCAAAAATTCAATTTTAACTTATCTAAAACTCAAGATGCCACTTATTCTGATCCAAAAAAATACCTTTACGAACCAAATAGTGCCATTTTAAAATCGGGTGCATTTCAACAAATTTCAGCTGCTTTAAAAATTGATAAATTGCATCGACATTCTCATTTATATACTTCCCTAAATTTAATGGATTTTCCGGGTAGAAGATTTGAAATACAGCACTGTATTCCGTATGATAAAAAACAATTAAAAAAATTAATACCCTCAAAAAAGGCTAATATTACCACGCGTAATTTTTCGGAAACTGTTTCCCAAATTCGTAAAAAAACAAATTTCAAAGATGGTGGTAATCAATACCTGTTTTTTACGACTGATATGAACAACAGGCACATGGTATTAATATGCCTTAAGGTTTAATAACCAATTTGATCAAACCTCATTTAATTTTAGTAATTTTAGCCACTTATATTTTATRAAATATGGCCAATAAAAATATCCGAACTTTATCCTCAAGAAAGGAATTAAATGACAACCTTTTTGAAAGCATTGCTGCTTTATCGCATAACAATGCTTCAAAATCGGACTTCCAAGAGCTTTCTAAACAATTTATGATCGATGATTCTGTTGTTTTTGGGACTTCTTCCTTTTATGATTTCATCAAAGTAGAAAATCGCATTAAAAAAGTTCACATATGTAATGGTACAGCTTGTATGGTGGCAAAAACACAGTTGGGTCTTCATAAAAACTTAGCCAATCATTTTGAAGAAAAAGAAATAGGTCATGCTGCTTGTGTTGGAAGATGCCATTCCAATAATGCATTTATGTATGAAAATAACACTTATTCAGTTGCTACTAAAAATGAACTTGCAACATTAATTACTACTAAAAATTATCAAGAGAACAGTTATACAATTGGCTGTAATACTACACCAATTTTAACCTCAAAAATAGCGGATATCTCTAATTTTTATTCTTTAGCTGATAAACATAAGAGCAATCCTCAAAACGTAATTCAAGAAATTAAAACCTCCAATTTAAGAGGACGCGGTGGAGCTGGGTTTCCTTTTTGGTTTAAGTTAGATGCTGTTATAAAAGAAAAAAATAATCAAAAATACATTGTCTGTAATGCAGATGAAGGTGATCCHGGTGCATWTTCYGATATGTAYTTAATGGAGCACCAAGCRCATAAAGTGCTGTTTGGAATGTATATGACTGGTTTAACSGTWGGTGCAAATACAGGTGTTTTRTATATYCGKGGAGAATATCCYGATTCKATAAGAATYGTACAAAATGCYATTTCARYRTTAAAAGAARAGAAYCTAATTGGTGATTTTCGTTTTAAAATAATTCGYGGACAAGGYTCTTAYRTTTGYGGTGAAGAAACWGCTTTATTRAATTCYATTGAAGGATTRAGACCWGAAGTTCGTGTTCGYCCACCYTATCCTRCACAATATGGTTTATTYGGWAAACCAACMGTWTTRAGCAAYGTTGAAACMTTTGCAAACATTCAYTGGATCTTAGAWAATGGTGGAGCRGCTTATGCTRAATTAGGAACAAAACARTCTACRGGAACAAAACTRGTCTCATTRGATRGTTTTTTCAATGCTCCAGGTATGTATGAAATTGAAATGGGAACWACACTAGAWACCATTTTTARCGATTTCGGAAATGGATTGAAATCTGAAATAAAAGCGTTTCAAATTGGWGGRCCTYTAGGTGGAATTGTMCCAACWCATAAAATTTCAGAATTRACAYTAGATTTTGAATCATTRAACTCAAATGGCTTTCTYTTAGGYCACGCAAGTTTTGTTTCTATCCCTGYTGATTTTCCTATCATTMAATTTTTAGARCATTTATTAGAATTTACWGCTGATGAATCTTGTGGGAAATGCTATCCTTGCAGAATTGGATCTTTTAGAGGAAAGGAAATGCTGCAAAAAGCGCAAAATTCAAATTACACCATAGATCGTCAACTATTTGACGACTTGTTAGAAACCTTGGAAATAGGTTCACTTTGTGCCTTAGGAGGTGGAATTCCACTTCCTATAAAAAATGCATTGCAATACTTTGACAATGAATTAAAGGGCTATTTTACTACAAACTAAAATTATGATGAAAGCATCTATTAATAATACGGCGTACGATTTTGAGAAAGGGGAAACAATATTAGATTTTGTTAGAAGAATTGAAGCTACTAATAATGCCATTCCAACAATGTGTCAAGATGATCGGTTAGAAAATTTTGGTTCTTGTAGAGTTTGTTCTGTTGAAGTAGCCCGCGAAAAAGATGGCCCAACAAAAATAATGGCTTCGTGTCATACATCTGTTTCTGAAGGATTGTTTATTTATCATAACACTGAAAAAATACAACGACTTCAAAAAAATATAGTTGAATTAGTACTATCTGATTATCCTGCTGATAAAATTTTCCCTGCTAAAAACAAAAAAGCAACACCATTTCAAGAAACAATTGCACAAATTGGAATTCCTAATGTGCGTTACCCAGCAGGAGAAAATCATTTAGCGATTGAGCTAGATAGATCGCATCCATATATAAAATCTGATTTAACACAATGTATTAACTGCTTTAGATGTGTTAGAGCTTGTGAAGAAATTCAAGGAGAGTTCATTTTAGGAATGTCTGGGCGTGGTTTTGCTACCAATATTATCAAAGGATTTGACACTACATTTAATGAATCTGCTTGTGTATCTTGTGGTGCTTGTGTACAAACCTGTCCAACAGAAGCCTTAACTGATAAATATGAAACAAAAACACTGATTCCCGATAAAACTGTAAGAACAACTTGTAGTTATTGTGGTGTAGGTTGCCAACTTGATGTTTCTGTAATTAATGGCGAAATAAGAGGTATTCAGGCTCCTGAAACTGCTGAAGTAAATGAAGGCCATACTTGTTTAAAAGGACGTTTTGCATTTCAATTTTACAATCATCCAGATAGGTTAAAAGAACCTATGATTAAAAAGAATGGGAAATTTGAAGAAGTTASYTGGGATGAAGCCTATGATTTTATTGCNCAAAAANTTAATTGCTATTAAAACTAAATATGGTCCTGAYGCTATTGGWGGAATTTCTTCWTCAAGAGCYACTAATGAAGAGAATTATTTAATGCAAAAAATGCTTCGCGTTGGTGTTGGAACTAATAATATAGATGGTTGTGCACGTGTATGTCATGCACCAACAGCCTACGGAATGCAACAATCTTTTGGAACAGGAGCTGCCACAAATTCAATTGAAGATTTAAAACAAACGGACGCTATTTTCTTATTTGGTGCAAATCCTATAAAAGCGCATCCTGTAACAGGTGCTAAAATTAAACAAGCATTTATGAAAGGCGTTACCTCAATTGTGGTAGATCCTGTCAAAACTAAATTAGCTGATTTGGCTCAATTTCATTTGCAAATTAGACCAGGTACAAATGTTGCTATTTTAAATATGATTGCCCACTACCTTGTTAAGGAAGGACTCATAAACCAACATTTTATAGATTCTTATACTGAAATGTACCAAGAATTTAAAACCCATGTTGAAAACCTTGATATGGCAGAATTAGAGATCCTTACAGGCGTTTCTGCAGCATTAGTAAGGGAAGCTGCCATTGCCTATGGAAAAGCTGATAGAGCCATGGAATTTCACGGTTTGGGAGTTACCGAACATTTCCAAGGAAGTAAAACAGTGATGTTATTGTCAAATTTAGCGATGATGACCGGGAATATAGGTAAAAATGGTGCTGGATTAAATCCTTTAAGGGGACAAAATAATGTACAAGGTGCTGCTGATATGGGGGTACAACCTCATCAAGGAGCTGGTTATTTGGATATCAACAAATCTGAAATTCAACACTATTATGCTAAAAAGTACGGTGTAGATAAAATGCCTGTAGCGCAAGGATTGAAAATTCCACAAATGCTAGATGCAGCAATTGAAGGTAAAATAAAAGCACTGTATATTATGGGTGAAGATACTATTATGACTGACCCTAATACAAATCACAGCATTAAAGCTTTTGAAAAATTAGAATTAATTGTTGTCCAAGAATTATTTATGACAGCAACGACCGAAATGGCTGATGTTGTATTACCTGCTTCTTCCTATTTTGAAAAAAATGGAACCTTTACAAATGGCGAACGCCGTATGCAACGCGTAAACAAAGTAGTTGAACCTATTGGAAATACGAAACCTGATGGACAAATTATCATCGATATTATGAGTCGTCTTGGATACGATCAACCTACAGGATTAACTTATGATGCGGCAAAAGTGATAGAAGAAATTTCAGATGTTATTCCATTTATGAAAGGATTATCATGGGAACGGTTAGGAAAAAACGGATTACAATGGCCTATAAAAGATGATGGTACAGATACTAAAATGCTGCATATTAATGGTGCATTCAAAAAAGGGATTGGAACATTTCATCATTTCGATTTTGAGGAATCTCCTGAAATTGTTTCTCACGGAAAACAATACCCTTTCATATTGACCACTAGTAGAGATTTAGCACATTACAATTCTGGAACAATGACCAGAAGAACCGACAATCAGACCATAGCTCCTAAAGACGTGTTAGAAGTTCATCCAAGAGATGCGAAAGAAAAGGGAATTGAAGACTATGAGATGGTGCGAATATTTTCCGATAGAGGAAGTGTTAATATTCCTATTAAATACTCTAAAAACGTTAAAAGAGGTATTTTAAGAACCACTTTTCATCAACCTGAAGTATTTATAAATATCATTACAGGAAGTGTTGGAGATCAAGAAACATTAACTCCTGAATATAAAGTTGTGGCGGTAGATTTTGAACGTATTAATTAACATACAATGCAAACATTAAAGTACGAAGGCTTAAAGATTGATAACGGAAATACTAGAAAAGTTAATGATTCCCTCGTTGTTGAAGCTGCACTTCAAATTAATATAAACAGTGAACCATATACCGTTGTTATGCGTACCCCTGGAAATGATTTTGAACTTATTAGGGGATTGTTGWTTGCTGAAGATATCTATAAACGGAAAGAGAACTTGAAATTTGAAATTATTGAAACACGTGCGAATGGATTTTCGATTATAGATACGCAAATTTCAAATAATCTCTTAGGAAAGGGTTATCTAAATAAGCGAACTCTTCTTTCAGTTTCTTCTTGTGGAATTTGTGGAAAACAAAAATTAGAGGATATCAAAGTCGTTGGTAAAAAACTATCCACTAAATTATCGTTTGACCCTAAAAGGTTGAAGCAGATGTTTTCAGAAATGAAAGGACAACAAGATACTTTTGAATTATCAGGTGGTTCACATGCAGCGGCGTTATTTAATCAAAACTATGAAATTATAGCATTAAAAGAAGATATTGGGCGTCACAATGCGGTTGACAAGGTAATTGGACAGTTATTGACTACAAACGATTTAAAGACCGTAAACTGCATGCTAGTTAGTGGTAGGGTATCCTATGAAATCATATCCAAAGCTTTTATTGCTAAAATACCAATTGTAGTAGCAGTTTCAGCCTGCTCGACATTGGCAGTTGATTTCGCCAAAGAATTCGGAATCTGCTTAATTGGTTTTTCCAGAGGGAACAAAGCCACGATCTATTCATCCTTATAATACATTGCAAACTACACGATTTACATCATAAATTACATTTTCTTACTAATAATTTGCATTTTTTAATTATTTATATATATATTTGCACCGTAAGAGCGTCCCTATAATTGCAAATTTTTACGGAGAGAATTTACAATTTGTTGATTTTTACAATAAGAAAAACCCATTTTTATTGATTAGAAAATCAAATTTTGCTTTTAAAATCTCCAAAATAGAAGTTTTATATACTGAAATTTAAAAGTATTTTAAATCTTATTAATAATGGCGTAACACCTGAAAAATAAGAGAAAAATAGCTTTTCACAACCCTTATTTTTAAAATTATTTAAAAATAAAGAGGGTTTTTTTTGTCAAATTGTAAGATTAAATGTAGATTTGATGTTCTTACTAATCATTTAATTCTTACTAAAATGAAAAATTTAAAATTAATTTTCGGATTGCTTATGGTATCTGCTTTTGTAGCAGTAACAGTTTTAAGCGCAACATCAATTGACAATACAGCTGTTAGAAAAGACGTTAAAATTCCTAGTCAAGGATAACACTTTATAAAGTATTTAACTTTTATGTTAACACCACAATTTTACAATTGTGGTTTTTCTGTTTGTTTTTTTTAACTAATATTTTTTTGCTATATTTGATGAAAATTAACCTCTTTAATAAGTACTTATTTAATGGATAGCAAAAGAAAAAATTCCTTGTTTATTGGTAGTTTTATTGCCTTGTTGATATTATTTTCACCCTACCTGCTTTTTATCAACAAGGGTATATCTGAAGATCTGAAAAGTATTGATACTATTTTTGGGATAATTAGTGCTGGTTATTATGATACAATATATTTGTATGCTTATTGGTTCTTTTCAAAATTTGTTCCTCTTTTTTTATTACTTATTTGGTTCTTAACTTGTAAACATTGGTGGGTGCATGCCATACTTATACCTATTACAGTCTATTTATTTCAGTTAATTTCTGTTATTAATGATAGTATACAATATGTAGATGAAGTAGAATTTATTTACACAGTTCCCATTGCAGTTATTATAGTTGTTATTTTGTACTTTATAAGAAGTAAAATGGGCATTTATATACTTGCGGTAGATTTAAAAGACGAAATGGATGAAAATATGAAAGATCCAAAAAAAATAGGCTAAAGCAAGCCATAACTTGTTTACACAAATAAATCCTAAGAGATAAACTCAATTAAGCTATTATAGCATACTTTTTGAAAACATTTCGCATTACTTAGTTTATATTCCCAATGATATTAAAAAGAACGAAATACTTACGAATTGAAAACAGAAAAAATAACATACAAATCATTTATCTCATTGGCTCCTTAATAAATGAATTATTCTAAACTTTTATAATTATATTTAACAGATGAGACAGAACCATTTTATAGATTTAAAATGATACAATTGTGATATTGATACAGATTACTAAATTGGGGTGGCAAAATAATTTACACAAAGCTATCATAATACAAGTAGTGTAAATATAAATAATGCTTATTGAACTATAAATATATGAGATTATAAAAATTTAATGTAACACTTTATATCTATTAGATTTWTWWRWTMAATATTAAATAGAAYTGTTTAATTTTATMGTTGAACTACTTAGAAYTGTTCAWTTAAGGTAGGTAAATTGTTTTCAATATTCNAAATTGGAACTCTTAWGAAATCATTAAAAATTATTCAATTACAACAATATATGGAATTACTACAAAAAGCATTAGAATTTGAGCAACGTAAACTGATATTAAAATCTTACAGTGACCGTATATTGGCTTCAAGAGAAGTTAAATCACTTATTTTATCTTTAAATGAAGTGTATAAGGAAACTAAAAATCCTGAATTAATGGATTTGATGAAAAGATTRACGGTAATAAAACGAAAAGTAGAAAAAAGATTAAAATATTGAGCAACTATTTAAAAGATGAAAGTTAAGGGTCTGAAACCATAAAGTTCCTTCCTTAAATTTAATATTTTTTTGTTTTAGAAACGCCAACAAATATAAGGGATTGAAACGAAATTGCATAAAAAAAGCATCTCAATTGAGATGCTTTTTGCGGTCTGGACGGGACTTTTTTAAATTTTATAATACACTGTTTTACTTCTTATTACAAAACATATACTTTTTTTGTACCGTATTTTGTACCGTTATTTATTCCTAATCTTTCGCTTTTGCATTCCACACAAATAATACACAGATTACAGATAAAATTGCAGCTCCCAACCAAAATAACTTTGCTGTAGAGAAATCGTAACTTTCTACTCCATTGAGAGATGTATGATTGTTTCCTATGTGAAAAACACTCACGTCATTTCTATTCTTTTTTTGGCAGAAAATTATCAATTGCCCAAACTTGATTTCTACCTGCCTGTTCCATGTCATACACAACGCGATTTCCGTCGGGATGAATTTCCAAGTGTCTTTTATTTTTCATTGATATTTCCAGCATGAATGCTGGGCTTCCATCAATTGGAAATTGATAAACTTTTCTGGAATTTACGGCGATTACTACCACGTTACGACTGTCTGGTGTCCATACTGGCCAACCGATGCGTTCATCATTAGCAAGACTACCTACTTTTTTAGGATTTCCGCCGGTTGTAGAAACAATCCATAAATCATTCGGGTTATCGAACCAATATCGGAATGCCAGGTATTTTCCATCAGGTGATAAGTTATTATAGAAAAGCTGTTTTTTACTTTGGAAAATCACAGTTTTTTGAGCTGTTTTCAGATCGAATTTCGTAAGGGTTCCATCAATTGTTCTTAAATAAAACAGACTTGAACCATCTGGAGCAATTTGAGGAAGAATTCCTTCCTTGCCTGGAAATGACACTAATTGGGTATGCGCTCCTGTTTTAATATCCACTTGGTAAATTCCATCTTCATCGTGTATATTCTTTCGTGCAGTCATAATAAGGTATCGGCTGCCTGGTGACCAACGGGGCATAAAACTACCTAATCCACTACCAGGTTTAATTTGCGTAGTCAAATCATACTCCTTCCCTGTTTCAATGTTGTGGATTACAAATGTCATGTTTTTCATTAATGTTTTCCCCCTTTGAGAAAGATAGGCTAGGTATTTCCCGTCAGGTGACCAGGAAGGGCATGTGTTTCCACCCTCAACCCTATCTGAGAGTTTTTTTGAAGTTGAAGTGCGCTTTCCTGTTCTCAAATCAATGCCTTCTGAATAAATATTTCGGGTGCTCGTACCTGTTGAATAATAGATTGATCCACTTCTGGTACTGCCAATCGGAATAAATTTATTTTCCAAATTACCTTTTAACAAAATAGGATCACCTAATGGCAATCCATTTACCATCGCTTGACTCCACAGTCCTTTAGATCCGGAACGGTCACTCAAAAAGATAACCTGTTTACCATCATTCGTCCAATATGGATACCAATCGTTAGCAGGGTTATCACTTATTACAACTTCCTTATTCCCATCAATTGTTCTCATATATATATCCTTTTGATCTATTCCATCTGCCTGACTCATATCATAAACTATGGAATTGCCATCTGGTGAAAAACTGAGATATCGTGTATGTTTATTATTTAACGATTTGAGTGTTTCAATACTTCCGTCTTTGACAGACACTCTAACAATTTGATCTTTGTGTTTATTTCTATTTGTTTTATCCTTTACTTCAATAATTGCCAGGATATATTTACCGTCTTGAGACCAATCTACTGGCCAAGGAACACCTGCACCATTATGATTATTACAGAGAACCCGCATTCCAGAACCGTCAAGATTCACAATACGGAGTTCAATGTTGTCTTTATAAAAGTAAAAATAAGCAATCTGTTTGCCGTCTGGTGAAAAGATAGAAGTATCAGGAAATTCATATTTACCCTTCCAAGTGCCCTTTTTTGTAATTGGCCAAATCTTTCCAGTTTTGGTATCATATATTTTAATGGATAAGGATGATCTCCAATCAATAAAACTCATATACCGGCCATCAGAAGATATGGCATATACATCTTCATCCTCTGACCAGACTTCTCTGGTAATTATTCCGAGAGGTTTTACATTATGTCTGGTTGAATTTAATGCGTTTAGTTTTTCCTGTGCCCTGGCGGCCAATTTACGCTGATCAGCAAATTTTCCCAATACAACCCTATAGGCCTTCATTGCTTCCGAACGCCCTAATTTTTCGTAGCACAAGCCTATATGGAACTGTGCCTTTGCTGCAATTGCTCTATTCTCAGAGAAATTTTTAACAATTGTTTCATACATCTCAATTGCCTTTTCAAGTTCACCTTTTACCTCTTCCAGCTGGATCGCTTTTGGAAGCATTTCTTCAGCTGTTTGGGAAAAGGACCCGTAACTCATCAATAGAAGGCCTACTGCCATCATTATTGTTACTGTTTTTCTGTTGTTCATACTATCATCCTTTTAATGTTATTATTTTATTTAAAGGTAAAACAAGAGTTGTATTCAATTGTGAATTGAATGTAAAAGAACGTAAAACATTCCTTGAAATCTTTTACAAAAATTTGTACCCAATACCGTGGATAGTTACAATTAGTTTTGGTGATGTGGGATCATCTTCTATCTTATGCCTTAGCTTACCAACATGAACATCAACTGTCCTGGTGTTTGGAAAGGAATCATAGCCCCAAATTTGTGTTAGAAGCTCATCACGTGAAATTATTTCACCCTCCATTTCAATAAAGCACCTAAGAAGCTCATACTCCCGAGGTAAGAGTTTAAGTGGTTTCCCATTTTTTTTAGCATGGTATTTTTTAAAGTTGATTTCCAGATTTCCAAACCGGTGTACTTCCTTACTCTCTTGATTGGAACTTACACGTCTGAATACAGCTTTTATTCTTGCAAGTAGTTCAAGGACACCAAAAGGCTTTGTAATATAATCATCAGCCCCGAGCTCCAGGCCTGTAACGATCTCAGCTTCCTGACTCTTGGCAGTAAGCATAATAATAGGAAGTTCAGGAATTTCTTTTTTCAGCCTCTTACACACTTCATACCCATTGAGCTTCGGTAACATAAGATCCAATAAAACAAGATCTGGCTCCTCCTTAATAGCTTTCTGATAACCTGTCTCACCATCGTAAGCAGATATTACAGTATAGTCTCGTGCCTCCAGATTAAATGTGAGACCTGTAACCATATCTTTTTCGTCTTCTACAATCAATATTTTTTTCATCAATGTGTCACTTTATAATTCATATTTTATTATAATTCAATCCTGAGGTTGAATCATTATGCAGCGGTAGTTTTATTGTAAATGTACTTCCTTTATCAATTTCACTATCAACTTCTATACTTCCTTCGTGTGCCTCAATAATATGCTTTGTCAGCGTTAAACCCAACCCATTTCCTCGCTTCTCTTTTCCGTTTGTAGGTGGCACCCTGTAAAATTTATCAAAAATTTTCTTTAGTTCCTCTTTGGCTATACCTACACCATTATCTTTAACAGAAATGAAGACTGAAGTTGAATCCTTGCCAACTCTCACTTGAATACGTTTCCTCTCTTTGGAGTATTTCACTGCATTACTCAACAAATTTAAAATTGCCTGGGAAATTGCATCCTTATCAATTTTAAGCATAATGAAATCGTTCGGCAGTTCACTTTCTATTTCAAAACCGTTATCGCGGATATGGAATTTATATGCCTCCAGTGAACTTCTGACAATTTTAACAATATCAGCTTCTTCAAAATAATACTTTTTCACTCCGGTATCCATTTTCGAAAAATCAAGCACATCATCAATGAGGTGGGTTAATCGTTCACTCTCTTTTCTGATGATTTTGTAAAATTCCTTACGCTTTTTTTCATCCGTTACTACACCTGAATCAAGTGTTTCTCCAAACATTCTAATAAGTGCGAGTGGCGTTTTGAACTCGTGGGACACATTTGAAACAAATTCTGATTTCATCCTCGAGGCCTCTGTTTCATGAATAACAGCACGAACTATCATAATAATTCCAATGAGCATTACTAATATTATTCCTGCAAATAGAATCAGGTAAAGCCGTCTCTCTTTGCCTACGAGTTGTTCGATCGATTTTCCATCCTTGTCAAACAAGGCTACCTTCCAGTTGGCAAACAGTTGTGTAAAATTATCAACAACAAGGTAATTGGTCCGCGAACTGTTACTTTGGATGTATATTAAGCTGTCTTTATCTCTGAGAATACCAACTGAAAGGTCTTTTCCAAGTTCCACAGAAGTTAGAATTTCAGGAAACAAAATTGACAAGATATAATCCTTATTAAATTTGTAACCCAATACCAATAAATCAGATTGCTGAAATGATGCAGGGAACTTAAAGAAACCGATTTGAAGTGTGGGATTATTTTCTTTCGAAGAAATGTCAAGTGGTTGTAATTCAATCGGTACCCATTTACTGGCTTCTGAAGGAACATTTGGCAATATTTGCTTATGAATGTGCTCAATAAACCTGATCTTTTCAAGTAACTTGTTTTGCCTATTCATCAAATCCTTACTATTTCTTTTAATAGTATCAATTTTAATTCCCAATACTTCCAGTTTTCGTATTTCTTCTCTGGCCAACTTCAGGTAGTACAGATATTCACCTCCAAGCAGATCCCATGGATCATCCAGTAGTTGTTGATAGAGTTCAAGCTGAATATTGTATTGTTCATTTTTATCATTCAGTGCCTTATAGCCCTCAGAAATTTGGAAGAGCGCAATTATCGAGATTGGTATTTTTCCTATAGTTATATCTTCATCTCCCAATTCCAGCATTTTTTTATATACGTTTATTCCTGTTATATAGTTCCCTGATTTAAAAAAACAGCGACCAATCCGTGATAATAATAAAGCCTTGTCATTTACTGATTTGGTGTCGTTCAATGCCTTTTGATAAAGTGTGATGGCTTCAACATAATTTTTATTAATATATTCAGCTTTTTCAGCCATGCTAAAACTTGTTGATGCTTTTGGATTTAATAAAGGAGGAGTTTCTGGCTTATTATTCCATCCCAGTGAAACAGTGGAAGAAATCAATCCTTCATCAGTATTAATAAGAAACAAATTATCGAAAGCCAAATTTTCCGATTCTANTTTCCGGAGCCAGTCTTTCAGGTCTGTATCGTTGTTTGGTTTAGAAAATAACTCAATGGCACTGTTCTTTAGGCTTGCCTCTGCCTGAAAAACTTCACTCTCCAACTTATCCCGCACTAATCCAACTGTACCTTTGTATTTCACTTTAAGATTTTCTTCTTTTTGATTGATTGACTCTAAGCTTACATATCCGATTATGGCACCTGGTAACACGATTAAAATGAAACCTAGCAAGAGAATTTTTGTTTTAGGAGTGATACGTTTAAAATCAAACATGCTCTAAGATATTAATTTTCAGAGTGAAACCGTTTGAAAGATTGTAAAAATATGTAAAGTCATGTTATAAAATGTTGTCAGGGATTAAGTTAGGAAGGCATCGCTAAAATATGCCAAAATTCGAACCGAATGGTAAAACAATACCCGAAATATCCAAAATGGGTTGTCTATCTGAGGAGAATTTAATCAGATTGAAATTAGACTGTATTATTAAATTTTGAGGTATCCACAATCCAATTCCGTGGTCTACACGGGAGTTGAAATTAAATTATAGCACCCAATTTACCTTATCTAACCTATTTGCAACACTTTGTAATGTTTCTAATATTTTATTTTCTTTTGGAAAATCTCCAAAAATCAATGTTTTAAAACTTCCGTTATACGTGTTTTTTAATCTCTCCCAAGTTTCTTTTGGATGTGCAAATAGTAATGCCTCCTTTGGAGGATTTATTAAGTACTCATTATTATTTTTAAAACTTACAAAATCTTCCTTTGCTACATTTAACAACATCTCATCAAATTTAATTGAGTTAAAAAATGTTGTAACATCCTCATTCTTTAATAATTGATAAATATCGTAGGTATGTCTAATTTTATTATTTAAATTTTCAATAGCATTTTCAGAATAAGAAAACCGAACCAAACTCATTATTTTTTCACATAAGGTTCTTTTAATATCCAATGCCAAAACGTTAAAAGGCAGCATTCCATATTCTTCTGCTATTTTTAGCTGTCCTGTTTTAACCATCATTTCATAAATATATGAAGAAACGATTTTTGTTTCATAAGGTTCATGATGTCCTAATCTGGTAGCTTCCACAATAATAGTATCTCTAACTTGTCCAAACTCACCTTTAAATGCTTTTGGGTAAGAATGTGCTGTTTTTCTTACCATTCCAATCCTATGAGTAATACCTTTTTCTTCTATTTCAGGTAACAATTTGGATACAGTAGTGGTAATTTCTTTTAATTTTTTCTTCAAATAATGATCTGATTGGTTATCCTTTTTCAGGATAATTAAATCAATATCTTCTGAAAAACGCTCTATAACATCATAACATTTGGACAATGCTGTCCCTCCTTTAAA
>NVVE01000029.1 GCA_002733285.1 Lutibacter sp.
GCTCCTTCTTCAATATCAAAATCATCTTGGATTCCAAGCCAGAATTTTGCAGAGTTTCCAAAATATTTACTTAGTCTTAGAGCTGTATCTGCTGTTATTCTTCGATTTCCTTTTATTATTTCAGAAATTCGCGTTTGAGGAATCCTCAAATCTTTAGAAAGTCGGTAAGCAGTTATTTCTAAGGGTTCAAGAAATTCATAAAACAAGATTTTTCCAGGATGTACATTTGCTAATTTTTCCATTTTTCTACTTTTTAGTGATAATCAATTATTTTCACTTCGCTCGCATTACCGTTTTCCCAAATGAAAATGATTCTCCATTGTTTGTTAATTCTTATGCTGTAAAATCTACTAAGATTTCCAGTTAGTTTTTCAAGTCGATTGGAAGGAGGAATTCTTAAATCTGCGATGTTTTGAGAATTATTCAGCATTCTCATTTTTCTACGTCCCACATTTTGAATTTCGAGTGGCATTTTTTTTATTCTAATCCCGTTCCAAATCTTTTCTGTCTCTTTCGAGCCAAAGGATATAATCATATCTTTTACGTTACTAACGACAAAAGTAAGTAATTTATTTGAATTTTCAAAATTTTCTCAGTAATGTTGCCTAACGTCTAGTATAGGAATAGTAGCGAATTTTATACGTATACCTTTCCGTTTTTAGACTGACYGTAAATATAAAAAAGCGACTTCGATTAAGCACCAAAGCCGCTATTATTTTTATACATTGTTGGCAGTAGTTATTATTTTTTCGAGCTATACCAACGGATTCCATACCCCAGTCACGGCTGTCTCTCTGGTATATTCACTAAAATCTTTAGCCTTCCTTCCCAGCACTTGTTCAATGTCATTTGTCACCAGGGAGTTACTTTCAACCAATACTTCTGTAAATAGATAATTGATCAGCCAGATGAAGTCATCCGGCACCTGAAATTCTTTGAGCATAGCTGTGTATTTTTCTATCGTTATGGAATTAAATTGAATGTCCCTTGCCGTAGCTTTGGAAATTTCTCTGGTAACCTGCTCAAAAGTTAATGTACGTGGACCGGTTAACTGATAGGTCTTACCCAACGTGTTTATCATCCAAGAAAGCTGCTACCACAACATCCGCTATGTCATCAGCATCTACATAAGGTACCAATGCTTCATTCTTTGGCAAAGCTACATGTCCTTCTAAAATCGCATCAAGGAAAAAACTTTCGCTAAAGTTCTGATTGAACCAACTTGCCCTAACAATGGTCCAGGCGACTCCTGAGTTCATGACTACCTTCTCGCAAAGCTCCGCTTCTTTTTCACCTTTTCCAGAAAGTAATATCATTTTTTTTATGCCAGCTTTTATTGCCTCAGCTGTAAAACCTTTAATGGCTTTTAATGCGCCCGGGACTGCCAAGTCAGGTTGAAAGGTAATGTAAACCATATCCATACCTTCCAAAGCTAAGGGCCAGCTTTCGGGATTATCCCAATCAAATGCCGGGTTCTCGCTTCGTGATCCGATTCTGACCTTGTGTCCGAGTTCGGTTAATCTTTCGGCCACTCTTCGGCCTGTTTTTCCTTTTCCTCCAAGTACTAAAATATTTTTTGTTTCCATAATTAGTTGTTTTTGTAGTGAATGAATATGATTTGAGTTGTTTAGTTACTTACCTAAATTTTGCATACATGCTATAATCAGCGATAAAAAAGAGAGCGATGAGCATATCGTTCTGATAGTATTGAGGTTATTCCATTTTCTTTCAAATCCCAATCGAAAGGAAGCCATTTGTTCCGGATTGATGGATTCAATTTGTAAGACCTCCAGTGTATTATTCATTGGAACATTGCCGAAGATAGTCACTGCAATAACTCCAAAAAAATAGAGAAAAGTAGCAGTTACGATGCACCAAAACTGGATGCCTGCGGGAGACTGATAATACAAGTAGCAAAGCATCGGCAACAGCAATACCAGTCCAAAAAAGAAGATAAAAAAAGCAGGATTTAAAATTGCCCGGTTTATTGACTGAAAAGCTAATAGATAACTTTCATCATTTAATTTTTCTAATCCTGGTGTAACAGAAATTGACCATGAATAAAATAATCCGGCTATAAGGCCTACAGATAATGTTGCGATTGTTAGAATGATTGTGTTCATTTTCATTTGGTTTTTAATTTAAAGCAAAGTAACAGACTATTTAATCTCTGGAATTGAATAAAACCGTCAAAATGAAAAGGAAAGTAGTTACAGAGAGATTTGCTTTTGGAATTCTCTGGGTGTTTTCCCAGCGTACCTTTTAAATTCTCTTATGAAATGGGATTGATCAGCAAAGCCATTATCGTATCCAATCTCTGTTAAGTTATAATAATCTGTTTCCGTCATTTGTTTCAGGGAAGAACTGAACTGAATGATTTTTGCAAATTGTTTGGCTGTGACACCAATTTCCTTCAAAAAGTGTCGTTCGAGCGTTCGCTCACCAACATATAATTTGTCTCTGATCTCTTTAATACTCATCATTCCATTTGAGTTGAGAATAAGATTAATGGCCAGTTGTATTCTCCAGTCAGCATTGATGGATACGTTTTCCAGTAATTCATGAAAATAGTTGGTAAGGATATCTACAATATTACTTGAGTCATCAGTTTGTTTAAGTTTATCCAACGTAAGCTGGGTATCTACGCCATCCACGAGCATTAGATCAAAGCAATCATCATTTAACACTTTAGAATCAATGCCAAGTAATATTCTGACTGTAAAAGGATAAAGTCGCAAACCAACCAAATGAAATGCTCCTTTGGTATCTAAAGAAATAGGCTTTATTGTTTGCCCGTACAAATAAAAGTCAGACAGTTTTTTATTTCTGGGTTGTAAATAAAAAGGATTGGTTGATTCGGAATAAATAATCCCTGGAAAACCATCAGCGTAAAAAGGAAACTTATGCTCTGTGTTTGCTTTGTCACTTTCTAATACATAAATATCCTTTACAAAGGGTTCAAGGCTTCTTGGTACAGGAATTTGTTGCATGCTACTTTTAATTACTGCCAACGTTCTCGGCTATGAGTAGTTGTGTGGATTAGCACTAAACTTTGCAAGTACACACCAAACTGAAAATCCGCAAGGGTTTTCAGAAGTAGGCGAGAACAAGCAATTACTTATAGCCATTGTTAGCTGCTGGCTTTTAATTTTAATGATGATGTTTTTCTTTATGTTGTCTCAATAAATCTTTTCCGWAATCATTTCCGTTTGGTGTTCTTACAACTGTATGAATATGGTTTTTTGATGGCTTCCCATCATCAGCTTTTGGTACGCCAACGACTCTCTGATGGTCAAATTCAATTAATAAAACTGGACTATGAATTCGATAGTAAAAAACAGCATTCTCCGACGTGTCGCCAACCCAAGAAAACCAAGTATTATCTATATGAGTTTTAACTTCCTCCATTTTAACCTTATCGTGGCCTTCTCTAATATTACTTATGTACAAATAAATTAAGTTTAAGAGTTTCTGCCTTTGTTCATTAGTAAGCTTTGAAACTTGAATCCCTTCATAATTGAGAGTTAAATTATCTTTATTGGCTTGAGCTACATTGTTATTTCCAGTTTTTATGTTTGAAACTGTAGTTTGTTTCTGCTGTTCTGGTGTCAGAGACTGCATTAAGGCTAATCCGAAGTTCTGTTCATCTTGAAACAGGGTATTTCCTTTATGTTTTCCTGAATTAGTAATTATTGGTTCTCCACCCATAAATACAGGTGACATTACAACTTGGTCTCCCAATATAAAGTAATTAATAACTAAGTGATGTCCATCCAATTGCCAACCCCATGGTTCAGTATTTGAAGGTTTCCCAAGAACAGTAAAGAAATACAATTCTTCATCATAATCCAATGAACCATTATTAAGTTCTTTAAGGGTTTGGTCAGTCTTCATTATGTCTTTACTGAGCTGAAGTCCTTTTGCGCTTAATGACTCTTGAATTAATTGAAAAGCATCTTTTTTTTGAATTTCGGTAAGTTCCTTTAAGCTAACACCTTGTCTATCATATATTCCATTGTCTACATTACACCATTTCCTCCATTCCTCATCGTCAATGTCAAAAGTTGTACGTTCTTTTTGCGAAGACGTGAGACTATTTAAAAAGTTTTCAGCTGCTTTTTGTATTGGTAGGGTAGATACTCCTGTGGAATGAATTTTAAATAAATCTTTTAGTTCACCATCTTCCGTAAAAACACCTATAAATGGTTCTTTTAATGCATCAGCCTCCATTTTGGCAAAACGTTCTTTTACAGGGTTTACTTTCTCGATGCTATCATTTGTTTGTTTAATTTCTTTTTGACCAGTTTTTTGTTTACACCCAAGTGAAACCGAAAGAAATAATATTAGGATTAAGTTTTTCATCATTTTGCGTTTTTTCAGCTTGCAGCTAACGGTTTGTGTATGATTAGTTGCGTGGTTTAGCGACTAATTTAGCAAATAAAAACCGAATAGAAAATCCGCAAGGATTTTCGTAAGTAGGATAGAAGCAAGCAATTAATTATACACGATGTTGTAAGTAGTTTTTTAATCTTTTTATAATTCTCTATAACTTTTATTTTCTTAGAATGGGTTGTATTCCACTATTGGAATTGAAGGATATTTAACCGTAAATATTTCTTCTATTTCCTTAATAACAATAGCCATTCTCCTATAAGGCAACATTATCCTTTTTGTACTGAATATTAAATCAGTTAAGATATTGGCAAATTCACGGTTGTTAAGTAAATCACTTGATGTATTTTTAAAAGGCGAAGAAAAATGATTTGTAATTAGAGAGTCTGCTTTTTGATAGGTATCTATTGTTGTTCTATCTATATGGCTATTGAGAAAAGGTCTTAACTGCAAATCTACATATCGCACCTGAATTGCCTCAAATTGTAATAGTTTTTCCTGTTCCATATTAAATTCTCTAAACTTGTTTCGTAATGCATCTGATGAAATTAGGTTAATTTCACCTGAGTTACTTAAAGCGACATATTCGGTTGTTGGTGTCGCTGACAGCCATAACCAAGTTAATTTATGTAGGTGAAGATCAATTTCTTCTTTATTCATTTGACGTTCTGGATTTCTTATCGCATTGAGTAAATGTTCTGCTGAAGAAATGACTTGCCCCATTCTTTCCGTGCCATACTTATGATAAAATTTATAAAGGGAAATATCTTTTGCAATTCCTTGAACAATTCGTAACTCTTTTTTAGTTTCTATTTGATTTTGTCGATAAGAATTTATGGAAAGGGCAAAATACATACAGATTAACCCTGCTAAGATTAGTCCAATAAACACTGAAATATATCTTGCAAAACTCCCCTTATTTGATGATATGTTGTTCATATTAGAAATGATATTTACATAATTACTTATTGTTATTCAAATTACTTACAACGAGTTTGAATATGGCAAGTTGCGATTTAAAGTCGTACTTTTCCATAGCTTGTTATTTTGTTCTAAAAGTACAAAATTTTTCTATTAATTACGATTAAGCAATTTGCTATATGCGGTGTTAGGCAACGTTTTTATCTCTAAACTGCTTTATTTCTTTTAGTTCAAATTCCTTCCTTTCCGCTCCTTCTTCAATATCAAAATCATCTTGGATTCCAAGCCAGAATTTTGCAGAGTTTCCAAAATATTTACTTAGTCTTAGAGCTGTATCTGCTGTTATTTTTCTTTTTTGATTTTAATTAAATTTTGTTCGATAGCAAGTTTTATTAGAAACTGGTGTCTTTCATTTTCATCTTTCATTTTCTCAATCAATTTCTTTTGTTTTTGATCAACCAAAATTTCAAAATTATGTTTTATTCCATTTTTTTCTCCACTTAAAACTCCCGGCAATTTCTGCCCAAAACTCATCAGGTTGATCTACCGATTTCTTGTAGGATGACTGATATTCTTCAAACGAACTGAGTTGATAAAATGGCGTTGACATTAATTTAGATTTTAAAGCCTTCAAAAATATGAATTATTTATACTTTTAACCCAAACTATTCATATGAAGCTAGTTATTTTAGTCTTTTTGCCTTTACTGGTTCTCGCATCGGGATGTGGTACATCTTCATCTGACGAAGAAATTGTTGACAATAATTCAAATGATCATACAGACAGTCTTGAAATTGTAGATGAAACTTCGACTTATGACATTTATCTCACTATGGTAGAGAAGCACCTGATTCCGGATGGGTGTGATTATGAAGGAAAAGTAATTGATGCCAATAGTTGGGACGATGTAAATGGA
>NVVE01000030.1 GCA_002733285.1 Lutibacter sp.
TTTTTTATCGCAATAATAGGTTTGTTTTTTATTATTCAAAGTGAGGTTTTATTAACGGCCAAAAACTTTAAAGAAGAAAACGACCTAACCATATAGCCTATGTCCATTATTGTAAATCCTGACGTGATGCTTGCTAAGCGTAAAATGAAAAGCAAAGACTTGGCAGAAATTGTTGGTATTACCACGGCAAATCTTTCTATTTTAAAATCTGGAAAAGCCAAGGCCATTCGATTTTCAACTTTGGAGGCTATTTGCAAAGCTTTAGACTGCCAGCCTAGTGATATATTGGAGTATGTAGAAAATTAATCAAAGTATTTCACCTCATGAGATTGGGTTGTGGCTTTTTTATCTACCCATCTAAAATTGTTTCTAATAGTTGCGTCTAAGAGGTCAACATTCAAGAGTTCTGAAAGTTCGAAGGCAATTACAAAAGCATCCTTAATGTTAAACTCTTCATATAAGTCCCAGTGCTTATTTTTATTATTCCAAATATTAACCTGAAATGTTCCTTCGTTAATTGCAAAGAGAGAAAMWTWSWYWATWTWKRRWARNTGAASKMNCWYYWRMMMTAWYTAAAWAKNNCWATNGWRAAYTMYSWYTTMAAANNCGYTWYTTTTCMNNNTMGMMMNAASMMKTWATGTWGNNNTATNGANASYATANAYSCMTMTNAAAAATTGAAATAAAAATGAACAAATTAAAAAATATCATATTGCTCTTGATGATTTTTTCATCAATCATGGTAAATGGTCAAAAAAGCGCAATTCGTGCAGGTAAGCTGATTCATCCTGAAACTGGTAAAATTGAAAATAATCAAATTATTATTATTGAATCAGGTAAAATCAGCTATGTTGGTAATGAAATACCCAATATTCCACTTGATACAATTTACGACCTATCATCTTCATATGTACTCCCGGGGTTAATGGATGCACATACTCATCTTACCGCAGAGGTGCCTGCTCATCCAGGTATTGATGAATCAAAAAGCACATTCGGAGTACCTTATTATTTTGAGTCCACAGCTTATAGGGCAATGCGAGGTTTACTTAATTCAAAATTATTATTAGAAGCTGGTTTTACCACAATTAGGGATGTCGGCAACGAAGCAGATTATGCTATGACAGACGTAGAAAGAGCAATTAAATCAGGATGGTTTRRWKKRSCRRCTTTNKTYKCWTKCWKSYARWRTSMKKGMYSSMKKTGKRSGTCWWWMAAKWWTWSAWYYTSMMRMRRGARRWKRKRWWTKKRWRYKTRWWKAKWWKKRKGCAGATACTCATGATGAAATAAGAAAGGCTATCAGGAAGAATATATATTATGGAGCAAACATTATAAAATTGGTAACTGGTGACCAAGATTATTTTTACTCTGAAGAAGATATTCGAGTAGCTACTGAAGAAGCTCATCGGGCAGGTCTGACTATAGCTGTTCATGCCATGGAAGGAGAACCTGCTAAAAATGCAATTCTTGGAGGTGTAAATTCAATTGAGCATGGATTAACACTCTCTAGCGAATTATTGCAACTGATGAAGGATAGAAACGTTATTCTAGTTGCAACCGAATTTCCAGAAGACCACAATGTTCTCTACTATGGCGGAAAAAGGGAATTAGCAAAACAAGATGCACTTGATTTTAACTACAGATTAAAGCGTGCATATAATATAGGTGTGATACTTGCCTTTGGAACGGATGTATATTACGATGTGCCAGGAAAAAATAGGATTGAGTCTAATTATGATTTTTTGGAAATGTGGACTAAGGCAGAAATTCCTAATAAAGAAATTCTAAAAGCTATGACAAGCAACATTGCTAAGCTGCTTCAAATAGAAGGTGAACGTGGGAAAATTGAAAAAAATCAATTTGCAGACATTATAGCATTAGAACAAAACCCACTTGAAGATATTAATGCTATAAAAAGTGTGCATTTTGTGATGAAGGAAGGTAAAGTAATCAGAAGTAAAAAATAACTCCTACATAACAATGTATATACAAAATAGTCGAAATAGTAGTAAATATGAACATTGTAGTCCGCATAAAATTTAGTGATAACTTGAAAAACTTGAGTTCTACAATCGGCTACTATTCTTATACAAACCGTTGTACATAATACGATGAAAAAAATTGCTAAATTAATATTGATTGGATTTCTAGTTTTAAATTATGCTTGTAAAACTAATTCTTCCACTAAAGAATTAAATTCTCATTTTACGAAAAAAGAGATTGCGGATTTAAAATATGTGAACAATTTTTTCAAAGAACAAATTTGCAAAAATCAAAAAGATAAAGATTTCAAAACTTGTTTTGAAAATATGAATAAAGAATTTATTGAATTTGGATTTGACCCAATCTTTCAAAGAGTTGATTTTGAATCTCAGAAAAAGATGTATGAGTCTATATCAAAATCTACATTTGATAAAATTTGGGGATTTTCAAAGTCTTGGAAATATTCTGACACTACAAAGTATAAATCTATTGGAATTTCAACTGTAGGAAAATATGTTGACTATCTCAAAGATGTTGGAAAAGAAAACAATTATATTATAGAATACACTGACAACTTTTTGAGTATTGGAGATATTGACGGATTGGGATTATTAGGATATCATATATTTGAAAAACCAAATGATTTAGATTTAAATGATTTGAATATTAAAACTATTATTTCAATTAACTATCTGACAAAGTTTGACAATGCTTTAAGAGTAGAAAAATGGTACGATAAATAAAGTACTATGTACAACACCGCATATAATTTATGCTTACATTTAAACTAAATTTAAACCGAAAAACATTCAACAAGCGATTTGCTACAACCGAAAAATCTCCGATTTTCCAGTCGCACAAATCATATTCAAACTCGTTGGCGGTAATTTTTATTTGAGAAATACATAACAAATTATGAAAGGATTATTTTTTATCTACCTATCACTGATGGTTATTTTAATTGGCGGGTGTGGTAAAATCAAAAAAGATGATATACCATCAGACTTGGAGGTGACAAAACAGGAATTGAACGATAAAAAAGAAAGATTAATTTCTGCGGTGGAAGCCTATATAAGAGGAATAAAGGAAAAAGATTTTTCAATAATTCCTTATGCCGACAATGCGACAAAGCGTGGACCATTTGGCAAAAAAGGTATGAATGTACAACTAAAGGGTAAGGAGGAATTATTTAATGATTGGTGGAAACCAATGATGTTGAGACCCGATTCAAAAGAAATCGTTTTCAAATTAACTGACTATTACTTCAATGAATCATTTACAAGCATCGTTGCAGAAAGTGTTGTAATTGACTACAATGCTGAACCACCTGCTACTGTCTATGTTGCTGAACGATTTACATTGAATGAAGCGGGTGAAATAATAGACCAGATTAATCATATAGATGTGCGGGATGTTTTAACACCGGGATGGCATAAAAACAACTGAAAACTTTAAACAAACTACCGCCAACAACGTATAACAAAAATGTCTTAGATGGTTACTAGAATTAAATGCAGTACAATTAATTAACTATCTTTAAATCTGATAAAAACGAAATAGCGGCTTTGCCCTTGCTGCTGATTCGCACGCTGCGCTGCCAACATTTGCTCCGCAAATTTTGTCTGTCCGAATCAGGCCGCCAGTCGCCACTTTCGTTATACAAAACCATTGGCGGTCATTAATAATCTAAATACTAAAGAAGATGAAAAAAATTACACTTTTAATGCTAATGTTGTTTTCTACCTCTTTTTCACAAGCACAAAATAATGATGTCAAGGGGAGTAAAGATTATGATTTGTTCAACAGAATGCCAGATTACAATATCAGAAATTATTGGGATTATCAATTTGATGCTCATGAATTCTTTATTTCTAAGGATCAAAATCAAGTTATAGAAGGCAGGAAAATAATCATTCGTTTTGAACACCAAAATGCTAATGACAGGAATGTAAAAAGGCCTTCCTATTTACAAATCCTTAGAAATTATTCTACAGCCATAAAAAAAGCAGGAGGTGAAATTTTGTTCGAACATAGTAATGCGGATGTTGGATATTACTTTCTTAAGACTGCACAAGGTAAAGAGTTGTGGGTTGAAGTTACAGCAGCACCCAACATAGGAAGACGATATACATTGACTATTATTGAAAGAGAACCAATGAAGCAAGACATTGTGATTAATGCAGGTTTAATAAAAGAAAAAATTCAAATTGAAGGTAAAATAGCTATTTATGGAATTTATTTTGATGTGGGCAAATCCCTGATAAAACCAGAATCTAAGGAATCATTGGAACAAATTGCATTATTTCTAAAAGAAAATCCTAATATCAATTGTTGGGTTGTCGGCCACACAGATTCAGATGGTTCATTTGAAAGGAATAGTAAACTGTCGTTATATAGGGCAAAAGCCGTTATATCCTATCTTCAGAGTAATTATTCCATTTTGCTTGAAAGATTGTTTGCTCAAGGAGTAGGACCTCTTGCCCCTGTATCAACGAATGATACTGAGGAAGGGAAAAAGTTAAACAGAAGAGTTGAACTTGTGAAAAAATAACGAACCGCCAACAATGCACATAAAAAATTGCTTAATTCCGTAAATTAAAATGTTTTTAAAACAAAAAAATATTAAATTTAATCATTGGAAAATTGCGTTTTCAAATCCGCAACTTTCCATGTCCTAACCCGTTGGCAGCTATTAAAAATCGTTACAGTTTAAAACATTTGATATAAATAATTTTACTTTATAATTCAACAGCATATGTATGACGATACTAAAGCTTATTTCCTCGAAAATGTTTTTATTCCATTCAAGGAGTATTTAAAACTTAAAAAGATTAAAAAAAGTGGGCTGAGTGTACATTTAAGATCTGCTATTAATTCAGCCTCAAACCTTTATCATTTGAGGGAACATATTCCAAATAATGGTGATTTAAGCAGAAATAAATTGACTAAAATATGTCCTGATTATGGTTTATTGGGTGATGTTGTAAATGCTTCAAAACATAGGGTTCTAAACAAGAATAATCCTCAAGTGTCTAATTCAAAGAATATTTATGAACAAATAATAATTACTGAATATAAAGATAAAGAAGGAAAGTATACTGAGGTCAAAAAATCTGTTTTTATAAAACTCGATAATGGTCAAGAAAGAGATTTACACGAAATCTTAATAAATGTAATGAATATGTGGTTGATTGAGCTTGAAAAACTAAATTTAATTGATCATATTAAAGAATTCCAATATAGAAGTATCAGAATCCCTAGGAGAAAAAAAGATTCAGGTAAAATGGATTTAACAGCAATGCAAAACTTGCGATTTGCTCCTAAGTTTAAAATTCAAAAATATAATTATGACACTAAGATTATTGAACCGATAGATTTAACTGGAGCTGAAATATCAGCAAGATTTTATAAACCTCAGATTATTGCAGATTTAGAGTTAACTGAAAAAAATGGAATAAAACATAATTTTGAAATTTTGGTTGATCAAAAACAAAAGAAATTGATTGAGAAAATGAAAGATGAAAATGAAAAACACCAGTTTCTAATAAAACTTGCTATCGAACAAAATTTAATTAAAATCAAAAAAGAAAAATAACAGCAGATACAGCTCTAAGACTAAGTAAATATTTTGGAAACTCTGCAAAATTCTGGCTTGGAATCCAAGATGATTTTGATATTGAAGAAGGAGCGGAAAGGAAGGAATTTGAACTAAAAGAAATAAAGCAGTTTAGAGATAAAAACGTTGCCTAACACCGCATATAGCAAATTGCTTAATCGTAATTAATAGAAAAATTTTGTACTTTTAGAACAAAATAACAAGCTATGGAAAAGTACGACTTTAAACCGCAACTTTCCATATACAAACACGTTAACCAAAATAGAGCTAGAGGAAAATTTAGTATTTTGAAAACCTCCTCGGAATAATCATAATTTGAAGTTTTAGATTAGAAATTGATGAAGTTGATTCCTTTTTTGGAGAACTAAACACTAGGGAATTTTTCGCTTTATAAAAAACATAATAGTTTTTAGGGAAATTAAGCTTTAAATGAAAGATTTCGTTAGCGTTCTGTCTCGTTCTAATTCCAAAAAAAGCGTCGTTTATTAAACCAGTGTACCAAC
>NVVE01000018.1:0-12869 GCA_002733285.1 Lutibacter sp.
AAAATATCCTTCGTTGGAATGTACCAGGTAGTTTTGAACTTATTTACGGATGTAAACACATGTTAGAAACACAAAAATTAGATGCTATTATTGCTATTGGTAATGTTATTCAAGGCGAAACAAAACATTTCGATTTTGTTTGTGATGGTGTAACACARGGTATTAAGGATTTGAATATTAAGTATGACGTTCCWATAATTTTTTGTGTATTAACGGATAATACGAAACAACAATCTATTGACCGATCAGGTGGAAAACACGGAAACAAGGGAGTTGAATGCGCWTTAGCAGCTATTAAAATGGCWCWACTTMGAAATAATTAAAACRYGKAAATATCTAAWGTGTATTTTGCATTRACTACATTTTAGTAGCAAWTCYTCAATTTTATATCACATAAGTWAAATAGAAAAGTNYTGAAGTCTCTTTTGGAATGAATATTGTTGATAACTAAGCATCTTAAAACACTTTAAAASCKCTKCTATTTTAATTACCTTTGAYAATTATGGGATTYTTRAAAAAACGYACAAATAARAAATTTGATTAYAARCCTAGGTATTWTAAAGGTGAGGGAAACCCATACCAAATTGGTCATAAATTTGATGAATACAGAACTACTGTTGGAAGTAATAAAGGGCTTAAAGAAAAATTTAARTCAGCTTTCGATGAATTTGATGGAACTAAAGACAGAGGCTTTAATAAAACCATCTTAATCATTATTGCTATTTTAGTCCTTATATTTTTATATATTATAGACTTCGATTTATCAATCTTTAAGAATCCTCTGTAAATGCCAGACATTATCCAGCTATTACCCGATCATGTTGCAAATCAAATTGCAGCTGGAGAAGTAGTGCAACGACCATCTTCGGTAGTTAAAGAATTGCTTGAAAATGCCATTGATGCAGCGGCTACAAGTATTAAATTAATTCTGAAAGATGCTGGTAAATCTCTAATTCAAATTATTGATAATGGGAATGGAATGAGTCAGACTGATGCCCGATTAAGTTTTGAACGCCATGCAACTTCAAAAATAAAAAAGGCTGAAGATTTATTTAATTTGAACACAAAAGGATTTAGAGGAGAAGCCTTACCCTCTATTGCCGCTATTGCTCATGTTGATTTAAAAACCAAACAAGAACACCAAGAATTAGGAACTTTTATAAAAATTGAAGGTAGTACAGTCATTTTTCAAGAAAACATTTCAACACCAAAAGGAACCTCTGTAGCTGTTAAAAATTTATTTTATAACATACCTGCCAGAAGAAATTTCTTAAAGTCTAATAGCATTGAAACACGTCATATTATTAATGAATTTCAACGAGTTGCATTAGCACATCCCAGTATATCTTTTTCATTTTATCATAATGATAATGAAGTTTACAATTTAAAATCTAGCAATTTAAGACAGCGTATTGTTGCAATTTTCGGAAAAAAAACCAATGAGAAATTAGTACCTATAAATGAAGTAACGGACGTGCTTGAAATTACTGGATTTGTTGCAAAGCCTGAATTTGCGAAGAAAAAAAGAGGCGAGCAATTCTTTTTTGTAAATGATCGATTTATTAAAAATGCCTATTTAAATCATGCTGTTACAAATGCTTTTGAAAGTCTTCTTTCTACAGGGTATTTTCCTACGTATTTTTTATATTTAAAAGTTCCTACCAAAAGTATTGATATCAATATTCATCCAACAAAAACTGAAATTAAGTTTGAAGATGATAAGACATTATATGCAATCTTAAGATCTACAATCAAGCATAGTTTAGGGCAATTCAATGTTACTCCTATTCTCGATTTTAACAGAGATGCTTCCATGGATACACCKTATRATTTTAAAGGTAAAATGGCAGGAACTCCAAAGATATCTGTCAATCCAGATTTTAATCCTTTTAAAAATGAAAATCAGAAGTTTGGAGATTTTAAATACAAGCCAGAAAAATCTCCAGATTGGGAGCGTTTATATTCAGGAATTGATGTTCATGCAATTGAGACAGAATCTRAGTCTGTTACTTCTTCACTATTTCCAGAGGCAATATCCGATARTAAAACATACCAAATTCATAACAAGTATATTGTAAGTAGCATTAAATCTGGAATTGTTTATATCAACCAGCATTTAGCGCACCAACGCATCTTATACGAAGAATTTTTAGAAAATATAACCGTTAAAGAAGCAATGAGTCAACAATTATTGTTTCCTTTAGAAATTTCATTCAATAAAAGTGATATTGAATTAATTAAAGAAATTAAAGATGATTTAGAAAGTGTTGGATTTTTATTTGATAAAATTTTRGATGATACAATTTTTGTAAAAGGAATTCCTGTAACAATTACTGAAAGTCAAATTATAAGTATCCTAGAACAATTATTAGAAGATGTAAAAAATGATATCCCCAATGCTAGTTTCAGTCAACTTGACGTTATGTCAAAAAGTCTCGCGAAAAGTTTAGCTATTAAAATTGGGGTGAAATTAGATTCAAAAGAGCAAGAAGAGATTGTAAATAAATTGTTTATTTGCAAACAACCTGATTTATCACCTTTTGGAAAAATCACATTTGTAACTATCAATATTGAAGATATTGATAAAATATTTAACAATTAACCATTGTTAATCACATTAAATTATGGGAAGAATTACTGAAGCTGTTAAGCATTTAATTATTATAAATGTAATATTTTTTATTGCACCAAAATTATTACAAGGTGTGGACTTGCAAAGTATGTTTGCCTTACATTTCCCTGAAAATCCAAATTTTGGTTTTTGGCAGTTTGGTACTCATATGTTTATGCACAGTCAGCAAACTTTTATGCATATTTTATTTAATATGTATGGATTATGGGCTTTTGGAACACCWTTAGARCAAATGTGGGGRAAAAAGAAATTTATATTTTTTTAYCTTTCRGCAGGWTTAGGYGCAGGTRTWATWTAYACRCTTGTWAATTATTAYCAGTTYAATGGTGTWTAYGAWGAATTAATTAAWATTGGGTTATCAAGTACTGAAATTCAGAGTATTTTGACTACAGGAAGCTATAATGATACGCTGATTACCATTCCACAGGATAAAATGATTGAATTTTATTCAACATATCATACTCCAGCCGTAGGTGCTTCTGGCGCAGTTTATGGTATTTTAGTTGCTTTTGGATTGTCTTTCCCAAATGCAAAATTAGCTTTGATATTTTTTCCAGTACCCATTGCAGCAAAATATTTTATTCCTGCAATAATTTTAGGTGATTTATTCTTTGGTATTACAAAGTATTCAGTAGGAAATGTAGCACACTTTGCCCACGTTGGAGGGGCTTTAATTGGATTTATAATTGCTTGGTATTGGAAACAGAACCAATTTAAAAGATGGAACTAAATTGAATATTCTAAATGACATAAAACAAGCTTTCAACAAAGCTAACATCGTTGAAAAAATAATTTACATTAACGTATTCTTATTTTTAATAACGGTACTCTTTAGTACATTTATAATCGAATGGTTCGCGTTACCATCAAATTTAGATCATTTTTTATCTAAACCTTGGACACTTATATCCTATTATTTTATACACCAAGATTTCTTTCATTTATTATCCAATCTATTGGTTTTATACTACATTGGAAATATATTTTTAAACTTTTATACCAAAAAACAATTCCTTAATTTTTACTTATTAGGAGGTATTTTTGGAGCTGTTATATTTTTAGGATATTATTATCTTATCAATAACTCAGTAGCACTTCCACTTGCTGGAGCTTCTGCTGCTGTAACTACGATATTTATAGCTATTGCTACTAAAATTCCTAGGTATGCAATTCGCTTACGTTTTATTGGTAGTATTGAGTTATGGGTACTTGCAGCGATTTGGGTTGTAATGAGCATTTTACAATTAGTAAATCCTAATAAAGGAACGGCGATTGCACATTTAAGTGGCGCTATTTTCGGGTATATTTATTCGAAACAGCTTGCACAAGGAAACGATATTGGAAAGTGGTTTGAAATTCTTATTAATTACATATTCAACCTGTTTAAAGCTAAAAAGAAAACACCGTTTAAAGCTGTCTATAAATCAAAAAGAAGAACTTCAACAAATGAAGTTTCAAAAAATAGGCAACGTAAAATTGACGATATTCTTGATAAAATAAGTAAATCTGGTTATGAAAGCTTAACACAAGAAGAAAAAAACTTTTTATTTAGGGCTGGAAAAAAGTAAATTTGATGAAAAAATTATCATTCTTCGATAAATTTATTGTAATTGTCAACTCTCTTTTGGCAACTGCATTATTTATTTCATTTCTGAGCTATTATATTTCTCCAAATACTATTTCATTCATTTCATTTTTTAGCCTTTCAATCCCTATACTAATTATTATAAACCTTATATTTATTATCTATTGGGCTTTGAAATTAAAAAGACAATTTTTAATCTCAACAATTATATTACTCATTGGATTTCAATATATTACAAAATTATATAGCTTAGAAGAAAAAAAAATACTATTGAGTACCGATGTAAAAGTAATGAGCTATAATGTACGAATGTTTAACATTTATAACTGGATTGATGAAGAGCATATAAATCAAAAGATTTATGATTTTATAAATAGCAAAGAACCGGATATTTTATGTTTACAAGAATTTGACCCTGCAGCTGACATTGGGTTTAAATACCCCTATCAATATATAAAAGTTAGCAAAAAAAATAATCGGTTTGGTCATGCCATATTTTCAAAATATAAAATAATAAGTTCTGGTTCCTTAAATTTTTCAAATAGTAGTAATAATGCAATTTTTATCGATATTTTAAGGAACAATGATACAATTAGAGTTTACAATGTTCATTTAGAATCTCTTAGTATCAACCCAAAAGAAGATTATTTTAAACAAGAAAATTCTGAAAAACTAAAGATAAGAGTAGAAAGTGCTTTTAAAAAACAAGCCAATCAAGCTTCTTTAATTATTGAACATCAAGAAAAAACAACCTTCAAATCAATTATTTGTGGCGATTTTAACAATACTGCTTTTTCGTGGGTTTATCATCAATTGAAAAATGATAAAAATGATGCTTTCGAAGTTGCGGGTAAAGGATTTGGAAGAACATTTGATTTTGCATTCCCATTAAGAATAGATTTTATACTAACTGATGAAAGAATTGAAATCAATAATTTCAAAACATTTGAAGTTAATTATTCAGATCATTACCCAATTATGGCACGACTACAATTTTAATTTCAAACCCTGATAAACGTCACATATATAAAGCTATTAATGGCTAACTTTGTTATTCATCACAATAAAACACAATCAATGCAAAAAATACTTACTTTTTTATTTTTATGTACCTTTTTTCTAGGATTATCTCAGCAAAAAAAATTACTTGTTGATGCTGCTGTTTTAGGTTATTCTAATGGATTGTATCCTTCAACATTACAAAACTTAACATGGGTTGACAATTCGAACAATTATGTGTTTGTCAAAGACCAAAATTTAATTATTACAAATGCAAAAACTAATAAATACATCAAAACCGTTTTATTAGGTGAGCTTCAAAAAATATATCCTAAATTAAAAAGTTTTCCTAGGTTGATAAGTATTACTACAACTGAATTAACGTTTAACAATGGAAATTCTCTTGAAGTATTTGATTATGTGAACAACTCAAAAAGCAGAAGTATTGCTCTTGAAAAGGAAGCATTAAATAAGGATTACAATTCAAAAGCTGCTGCAATAGCATTTACATTGGATCACAATGTATTTATTGGAACAACTTCAAACCCTAAGCTTGCAATTACTTCAAAAAATGATAAAAATATTGTTTCCGGACAAGCAATTCACAGAAGTGAATTTGGAATTTACAAAGGAACTTTTTGGAGTCCAGCAGGAAATTATTTAGCTTTTTATCAAAAAGATGAAAGCAATGTAACGGATTACCCTTTAGTTGATGTTAGCACCTACCCTGCTTCATTAAATAATATTAAATATCCAATGGCAGGACAAGGAAGTGAGCAAGCCAAAATTGGGATCTTCAACTTAAAATTGAGAAAAACTATTTACTTGGATATTGATACTACAGATGAGCATTACTTAACAAATTTATCGTGGACTCCAGATGAAAAATATGTGTTGGTTGCAGAAATAAACCGAGGTCAAAATCACGTATGGTATAACAGATATAGTGCAGTGACCGGTAAAAAAATAAATACATTATTTGAAGAAACTAGTGATAAATGGACTGAGCCCGAATTTGATGCCGTTTTTATACCTAATAGTACCACTAACTTTTTATGGTTTAGTGAGCGTGATGGTTTTATGAATTTGTATGAATATACAACTGAAGGTAAATTGATAAAACAATTGACAAACTTTAATTGGGTTGTAACTGGTATTTTAGGGTTTGACAGCAATCATAAAAACGTTTATATTACAGGTACTGGTTCAGATGCGAGAGAATTGCATACATTTAAAGTTAATTTAAAATCTGGTAAGTATACACTACTGACTAAGGAAAAAGGGTCACACACAACGCTAATAAACACCAATGGAAACTTCATTATTGATTCTTATAGTAGTTTAACAATTCCTAAAAATATCGAAATAATTGATACTAARAAGAKMGYATCCACTCGTATTTTTWCTGCYGARAATCCTTTAAAAGAYTACAAATTAGGAGMAACRGAATTTTTARYTCTWAAMGGAGTTGATGGWACYGATTTATATGCRAAAATAACCAAACCAGCAGATTTTGATYCTTCWAAAAARTAYCCSGTTTTWGTRTATGTYTATGGTGGACCRCATGCMCAATTRGTMACTAATTCTTGGYTAGGTGGTTCWAGYTTATGGATGCCTGCTTTTGCMACTTCTGAAAATTATATYGTATTCACGTTGGATAATAGAGGGTCTGCTAATAGAGGTTTTGMTTTTGAAAGTGTTATTCACAGAAACTTAGGGAATGCTGAAATTGAAGATCAATTAACAGGGATTGACTATTTGAAATCTTTAAATTATGTAGATAGCAGTAGAATTGCAGTTAATGGGTGGAGTTATGGAGGATTTATGGCAACAAGTTTAATGTTACGCAATCCAGGAGTATTTACCACTGCTGTTGCAGGAGGACCTGTAACTGATTGGAAATACTATGAGGTGATGTATGGAGAACGTTATATGGATACACCTCAGGAAAATCCAGCAGGTTATAAAACTGCGAAAGTTCATAACTACATTCAAAATTTAGAAGGAAAAATGTTGCTCATACATGGAAGCGTTGACCCAACGGTTGTTCCTCAACATAGTATGACCCTTTTACGAGAAGCTGTAAAACAAAAAGTTCAAATCGATTTTTTCACCTACCCAATGCACCCGCATAATGTGCGCGGAATTGATAGAGTTCATTTGGTTAAAAAAATGTTGACATATATTGTAGAGAATAATTAAAAACATCTTGTAAATCATAAAAAAGAGGCTATTTAAGTTTAAACAACCTCTTTTTTATGTTATAATTTTTATAAATGAAAAATGTGGACTGATTCAAAAATTAACCTATTATTGAATAGCACTTATCACATCGTGTTTTGTAATAATGTTGTATTTATTATTTCCTAAATCTACTAAAACAGCACTGTTCTCTCTATTAATTAATTTAGAAATCATATCAATAGAAGCATTCCCTTTTACAATTGGAAAAGGTTTGCCCATGACTTCTTTAATTGGCCTGTTCGCAATATCTTTATCATCAAAATACAAACTAAACAACTCGCTTTCATCAACAGCACCAACAAAACCGTTAACATCAGTTACTGGTATTTGAGAAATATTACTCAATCTCATACGTTCAATTGCATGTGATACCAATTCTTCCGTTTTTACAGTAATTAAAGGGATTTCAATTCTATCTTTAATTAAATCAACTGCTACCTTTTTCTCATCATCTAAAAAACCTCTATCACGCATCCAATCGTCATTAAACATTTTACCTACATAACGACTTCCATGGTCATGAAACAATACAACAACAACATCATCCTTTTTAAAATGTTCTTTCAATTGCAATAATCCTTTAACTGCAGAACCCGCAGAATTACCGACAAATATTCCTTCTTCTTTCGCAATTTTTCGAGTGTAGACCGCAGCATCTTTATCGGTAACTTTAGTAAAACCATCAATAACACTAAAATCTACATTTTTAGGTAAAATATCTTCTCCTATCCCTTCAGTTATATAGGGGTAAATTTCATTTTCGTCAAAAATCCCTGTCTCATGATATTTTTTAAATACAGACCCATACGTATCAATTCCCCAAATTTTAATAGCTGGATTTTTTTCTTTTAAGTATTTTCCAATTCCAGAAATTGTTCCTCCTGTTCCTACTCCAACAACAAAATGAGTTATTTTCCCTTCAGTTTGTTTCCAAATTTCTGGTCCGGTTTGTTCGTAATGTGCAATTGTGTTTGACGGATTATCATATTGATTAACATACCAAGAATTTGGAGTTTCTTCAGCCAATCTTTTTGAAACAGAATAATAAGATCTAGGATCGGCTGCATCAACATTGGTTGGACACACAATAACTTCAGCTCCTACTGCTCTTAAAATATCCATTTTTTCTTTAGACTGCTTGTCGCTTATGACACAAATTAATTTATATCCTTTAATAATTGCAACTAAAGCCAGTCCCATTCCTGTATTTCCTGAAGTTCCTTCTATAATAGTGCCACCTGGTTTAAGTAAGCCTTGAGCCTCTGCATCAGCTATCATTTTAACAGCCATCCTGTCTTTAGCTGAATTTCCTGGATTAAAAGTTTCAACTTTGGCCAACACCAGAGCATCTATTTTTTCAACCGTTTTATTTAACTTTACCAAAGGTGTATTTCCTATGGTTTCTAATATATTTTTAGCGTACTCCATGTTTTTAATTTTGTGGTGCAAAGGTACAATGTTTTATAAAAAATATAATGAAGTTAGTTTTAAATTAGACGAAATAATATGTTTCGATTACTCAAACTTTATTGATTTTACAGGACTAATTTTAGAAATTACGATGGATGGAACTATTAGCATTAACAAACACAATAACAATGTTCCAATATTCAACAGAATAATATAGCCAAAATCTAAATAAATAGGTACCGTATCAACATAATAGGTTTCAGGGTTTAATGATATTAGTTCAGCATATTTTTGAGTTAATAAAATTGCCAATCCAATTAAATTCCCCCAAAATAAACCTCTTAAAATTAAATAACTTGCATTGTATAAAAATACTTTTCGAATACTTACATTGCTACTTCCCAGTGCTTTTAATATACCAACCATCTGTGTTCGCTCTAAAATTAACACCAATAAAGCCGTTATCATATTTATACCTGCAACTAATATCATTATAGCAATAATTAAGTAAATATTAGTATCAAACAAACTAATCCACTCAAATATTGCTGGGTACTTTTCAATAATGCTTTGGCTATTTAATGTTGAGGAAGTTTGTGCATAAATTTCGTTATTTTTGTCATTAATCGCATCAAAATCAAGTATAAACACTTCAAAACCTCCAACTTCATCTTCATTCCATTTATTCATTTTTTGAATATGCCTAATATCAGCAATTACAAAATTTTCATCAAAATCCTGAAAACCTGAATTATACATTCCACAGACTCTTACTACTCTCAACCAAGGCGCTTTTGCAGGGTCATCTTTTACAAAAAGGATATTAAACTCATCACCTAAATTAATTTTGAGTCTGTTCGAAATTTCACTTGAAATCAACACATCAAATGATACTTCTTTGGAATAATTTGGGAGTACACCTTCAACCAAATACTCTTCAAAAAAAGTCCAATCATAATCATTGGAAACCCCTTTAAAAATAATACCTTCAAAATCTGTTTCTGTCCTTATAATACCAGCTTTGGTAGCAAAAACTTGTATATTCTTAATTTCGCTAACATTGGTGAATTCAGGATAAAAATCCTGTTTTTTAGAAATRGGTTCTAACGTAATTTCAGAATTGTTATTATCAAAATTTGTAATCTGAATATGGCCGTTAAAACCTGATATTTTTTCGCGTATTTTTTGTTGTAAACCAATACCAGTAGCCATAGCAATCATCATAATTACAATACCAATAGCAATGGCAATAATTGCAATTTTTATTATAGGTGAAGATATACTACTTTTATACTTTTTTGAAGCAATAATCCGTTTAGCAATAAATAACTCGTAATTCAATTTTATCTATGATTTCTTATTCGTTCAAAAATACATATTTCTTATTGGTTTTTTTTATGTTTTTCAGTTTCATTTCTTGTGGTCAAGATTTATCTAATAAAAACATTTCACACCAGCAAATAAAAACGGGAGCTCAACAAACAAAACTGTATTTAAAATTTCTTGTTGATAAAAATGTTGCAGTTGTTGCCAATCAAACTTCTGTGCTATTTAAAAAAGGAAGTAGAAATATTCATTTAGTTGATACTTTACTAAAAAAACAAATTAATGTAACAACAGTTTTTTCACCTGAACACGGTTTTAGAGGTAATGCAGATGCAGGTGAAAAAGTTACCGATGGAAAAGATGTCAAAACCGGGCTTCCAATTATATCATTATATGGTAAAAATAAAAAACCTTCTCAAGAACAATTAAAGGATATCGATGTTGTTATCTTTGATATTCAAGATGTCGGAGTTCGTTTTTATACCTATATATCTACATTACATTATGTGATGGAAGCATGTGCCGAGCAAGGAATTCCACTAATAGTCCTTGACAGACCAAATCCAAATGGGCATTATATTGATGGACCCACATTAGAAATAAAATATAAAAGCTTTGTTGGTATGCATCCTGTTCCATTAGTTTATGGAATGACTATTGGAGAATATGCCCAAATGATTAATGGTGAATATTGGCTTAAAAATGAAGTTACTTGTGATTTAACAATTATTCCATTAAAAAACTACAATCACAAGAGTAACTATAGTCTACCGTTAAGACCTTCTCCAAATTTACCAAATGATACATCCATTAATTTATACCCCAGTTTAGGTTTTTTTGWAGGTACCACTATAAATGCTGGAAGAGGGACTGAAAATCAATTTCAACAATACGGTGCACCGTTCTTTCCGAAAAGTAAATTCACCTATATCCCACAACCAAATTTTGGGTCAAAATACCCAAAACATAAAGACAGCCTATGTAATGGTATTAATTTAAGAAATACACAACGTTTAAGTCGTGTTAATATTGAATGGTTACTGGATGCTTACCATAAAACTCCCAAGACCCAACAATTTTTTGGAACAACTTTTACGGTCCATGCAGGAACTATAAAGCTTGAAGAACAATTAAAAAAAGGACTAACGGCAAAACAAATTCATGATTCTTGGAAAAAAGAAATTGAAAATTTCAAGAAAATACGTGCTGCATATTTATTATATAACTAGTATAAAAAATTAATCTAATTTTTTGATACTATATATGTATTAAAAAWAATACCTGAGCTTTAATTAAAAACATGGTCTGATTAATTCCCTTTCTTGTGATTAAAATTCGATCCCACTATATGACATTACTAATTGGTTCAAGTTATTAAAATGTCATGAAATCATCCTCACTTTTTTACATAGATTTATCCATTCATAAGGTTAAAATAAGACAATAATTGGTCATTTTTCGAATTATAAAGTGTCATTTACGGTATATAAACGGCATTTAATTATATATAAATGGTAATTTTACACTTTAATAATATTCTTTAAAACAAGGCTAAAATGGGTTATATTTCATATAAACGGTACGTTTTATATAACAAATGGTAAATTAAATCGATTTTTCTTTGGTTTATTAAAAAAGTATTATATATTTGCAGTGTACTTAATAAGTATTTAACCCCGAAATGAAAAATAAATCAACCCTTAACCCCAGAGTATTAAAAAAATAAGTCAACCCTAAATTATTAACCCTTAACCCAAAAAAAATGAAAACTTTAGCCCCACTTGCAATTATATTGCTTTTATCTTTTACTCTTTTTTCTTGTTCCCCTGAAGATGATGGTATATTTTTTAATGGAAATAGTGAAGTTGTAAACATAAGTACAGTTTCTTATTCTGCAATTGAAACTGAAATTCTAAAATTAATAAACAATCACAGAACTAGCCTAGGCCTCTCTAAGCTTAATACGTTAACTATTATTTCGGGTGTTGCAGATGGCCATACAAACTATATGATTGAAGTTGGTACAATAAACCATGATAATTTTTCAAAAAGATCTCAAACTTTAATGGACCAAGCTGATGCTATAACTGTTGGTGAAAATGTTGCCTATGGCTATAGTACTGCTCAAGGAGTTGTTAATGGTTGGTTAAATAGTGCCAGTCATAGAAAAATTATTGAAAATCCAAATTATACACACTTTGGAATATCAACTGAAGTAAACACTAAAAACAGAAACTATTTCACACAAATTTTTATAAAAAAATAAACTTTATAGAACAGTAATATTATAAACCCCTTAAAATTAGATATTATGAAAGCCTACCCCTTAAAACAGTCAAGTAACGAAACTCATTTAAAGCTAGTAAAAAGCAATAATAATAATAATAATAATCTAAAAACTAAAATTAACCGGATCTATATCAATACTTTAATTCCTGGTTTTAATTACTTAAACCATAGGAACAAACTAGTTACACAAAAGAACTGTGCATTTATATAACCATATTAATTCTTAGATAGTGCTTGTTCCCCACAGCGGTAGTATTATCTAAATGTTGTCCCCGCAACGGTAGTATTATTTAAAATATAAACATAACCCTTAAAAAGTGTCGTTCCCACAACGGTAATATTATAAAAGTTAGAAAACAATAAAAAAGAGTTGTTCCCACAACC
>NVVE01000018.1:12875-46182 GCA_002733285.1 Lutibacter sp.
ANNTAGTTAGTTAGTTAGTTAGTAATTTACTAAAATTCAACTTTTTATTTTTTTGGATTATCAGGGAAGCAAATTTGCTATTTGTAAGGGGTTACAGATGACAAACAATGCTTCCCTTCTTCAATTTATATATTGAAAAATATTCGTGAATCCGCCTCTCCTTACATTTATATTAAGAGAGTTTATAATCCAACTTTTTTCCTCAACAAATAATTAAACAGGCAACTTCTTTTTCAATGCTTCAATAATATTAAAAGCAGCTGGGCAAATTTCAGTATTATTTAAAGTTAAATCGGTTATTTGTATAAATTTTCGTCTGTTTGTATGTGGATATTCTTTACAAGCTTTTGGTCGAACGTCATAAATAAAGCATGTATTATCATTCAGGTCTAGAAAACTACATGGAGCTGTTTTCAATACATAATAGTCATCAGTATCTCTATCCAAATACTGTGAGATAAAATTGACAGCCTTCATTTTTAAATGTTTAGAAATACGTTCAATGTCTTTATCTGTAAATATAGGACTTGTAGTTTTACAACAATTTCCGCAAGCCAAACAATCAGTTTTTTCAAACTCATTGCTGTGGAGTTCTTGCATCACTAGATCTAATTTTTTTGGCGTTCTTTTTTTTAATTTGGCAAAATACTTTTTACTTTCTAAGTACTTTTCTTTTGCCAATTCTGGTAACTCATTTAAAAACTCCTCCATACTTATAATTTACAGCAAAAATACAATTAAAAATTTTCAAAATTTATGTATTTTTGCACTTCAAAATATTTGAGCAAAAAAATTATGCAAAACATTTTAGAATTAGCTGTAAAAAAGGGGGTTAAAGAAATTTACGATGTAGCTATTGAATCAATTGAGTTTCAAGCTACTAAAAAAGATTTCGTAGGAGATATTACCATTGTTGTTTTTGCATTATTACGTGTTGTTAAAGGAAACCCTGTAGAGATAGGGACAAAAATTGGTGAATACCTAACAAAAAATGTTGCCCAAGTTTCAAATTTTAATGTAGTTAAAGGTTTTTTAAACCTCGAAATTGCTGATTCGTACTTTCTAAATAGTTTTAATACCATCAATAAAATAGAAAATTTTGGTATTATAGCTCCCAACCTAAACGAAAAAGCAGTGATGGTTGAATATTCTTCACCTAACACCAATAAACCACTTCATTTAGGACATATTCGAAATAACTTATTAGGATATTCTGTTGCCAAAATTATTGAAGCTTCAGGTAAAAAAGTATATAAAACGCAGATTATAAACGATAGAGGGATCCATATTTGCAAAAGTATGTTGGCTTGGGAGCGTTTTGGGAATGGTGAAACTCCTGAAAGTACTGGTTTAAAAGGCGATAAATTAGTTGGAAATTATTATGTCAAATTTGACCAAACGTATAAAAAAGAAATAACTCAATTAATTTCTGAGGGGAAAACCGAAGAAGAGGCTAAAAAACAAGCACCTATTTTAATTGCTGCACAAAAAATGCTATTGAAATGGGAAGCTGGTGATGCTGAAGTTGTTTCTCTTTGGAAARAAATGAATCAATGGGTTTACACAGGTTTTGATGAAACTTACAAAGAACTAGGAGTTGATTTTGATAAAAATTATTACGAAAGTAATACCTATCTATTGGGAAAAGATATTGTTGCAAGCGGATTAAAAAAAGGAATTTTCATTAAAAAAGAAGACGGTTCCGTTTGGATTGATTTAACTAAAGAAGGATTAGATGAAAAAATAGTGCTGCGTGCGGATGGAACTGCTGTTTATATGACACAAGATATTGGAACGGCAATTGAACGCTTCAAAGATTACGAATTAAATGAACTTGTTTATACCGTAGGGAACGAACAAGACTATCACTTCAAAGTATTATTTTTAATCCTAGATAAATTAGGCTTTGATTGGGCAAAAAATTGTTTCCACCTATCCTATGGAATGGTTGATTTACCAAGTGGAAAAATGAAATCTAGAGAAGGTACTGTTGTTGATGCCGATGATCTGATGATTGAAATGAGCAATACTGCTCGTTCTATTTCCCAAGACCTAGGTAAATTAGAAGGCTATTCTGAAGTAGAAAAAGAATCATTGTATAAAATAATTGGTTTAGGAGCTTTAAAATATTACATTTTGAAAGTAGACCCGAAAAAACGAATTTTGTTTGACCCTAAAGAATCTGTCGATTTTGCAGGTAATACAGGGCCATTTATTCAATATACCTATGCAAGAATTCAATCAATATTAAGAAAAGCTACTTTTGATTATATGCAAGAAATAACAGCCGTTAATTTACACAAAAARGAACGATCATTGATCAAACAACTGTTATTGTTTCCTGAAATAATTCAGCAAGCAGCAAAAAATCACAGTCCGGCATTAGTAACTAATTATACTTATGATTTAGTTAAAGAATATAATTCATTTTACCAAAGTGTGCCAATTTTAGCATGTGCTAACGATCAAGAAAAAATTCTGAGAACACAACTTTCATCCAAAGTTTCAGAAATTATAAAATCAGCATTTAATTTATTAGGAATTAGCGTACCTGATAGAATGTAAGAGTATTAATTAAAAATTATAACATATTTAATTCATAACTTGACATTGCAATAATTTTCAAAAAAATGCAATTTTTAAAAGTTTAGAATACTTAAGATATAAAATTAAAAAAATCATTAAAAATGAAATACGACGTATTAATTATTGGAAGTGGTCCAGGTGGATATGTTACTGCCATTAGAGCCTCTCAACTTGGATTTAAAGTTGCTATAGTTGAAAAAGAAAATTTAGGAGGGATTTGCTTAAACTGGGGATGTATACCAACCAAAGCCTTGTTAAAAAGTGCACAAGTTTATGACTACTTAAAACATGTTGATCAATATGGCTTAAAAGCTGAAGCAATTGATAAGGATTTTAATGCCGTTATAAAACGTAGTAGAGATGTTGCAGAAGGAATGAGCAAAGGTGTTCAATTCTTACTAAAAAAGAATAAAATTGACGTTATTGATGGTTTTGGAAAAATTAAAACAGGTAAAAAAGTTGATGTTACGGCTACTGATGGAACTGTAACTGAATACAGTGCCGATCACATTATTATAGCAACTGGTGCTCGTTCACGTGAACTTCCTAATTTACAACAAGATGGCAAAAAAGTTATTGGGTATAGAGAAGCCTTAACCTTGCCTGTACAACCTAAAAAAATGATTGTAGTAGGTTCTGGAGCAATTGGAGTTGAATTTGCACATTTCTACAACGCAATGGGAACTGAAGTTACTATTGTTGAGTTTTTGCCAAATCTAGTTCCATTAGAAGATCTTGATGTTTCTAAGCAATTTGAACGCTCCYTCAAAAAATCTAAAATCAAAGTAATGACAAATTCTTCCGTAGAATCTGTTGATACTTCAGGTAAAGGTGTAAAAGCGGTGGTTAAAACAAAAAAAGGAGAAGTAATTTTAGAAGCTGATATTATTCTTTCGGCAGTTGGAATTAAATCAAATATTGAAAATATTGGTCTAGAAGATGTTGGTATTGTTACTGATAGAGATAAAATATTAGTAGACGATTTTTATCAAACAAATATTCCTGGCTATTTTGCAATTGGTGATGTTATTCCAGGTCCAGCTTTAGCACACGTTGCCTCAGCAGAAGGAATAACTTGTGTTGAAAAATTAGCGGGGTTACATACTGAAACTATTGATTATGGGAATATTCCTGGTTGTACCTATGCAACTCCTGAAATTGCAAGTGTTGGTTTAACTGAAGCACAAGCTAAAGAGCAAGGATATGAAATTAAAATTGGAAAATTCCTATTCTCAGCATCTGGTAAAGCTAAAGCCGCTGGTACGCCAGAAGGTTTTGTYAAGGTRATTTTCGATGCTAAATATGGAGAATGGCTGGGCTGTCATATGATTGGCGCAGGTGTAACAGATATGATTGCCGAGGCTGTACTGGGTAGAAAACTAGAAACAACGGGTCATGAAGTATTAAAAACGATTCATCCTCATCCTACAATGAGTGAAGCAGTGATGGAAGCTGTTGCAGCCGCTTATGGTGAGGTAATTCACTTATAAAAAAGAGTTAGTTAAAAAAGATATTAAAAAGTCCAAGCTCAATTGTTTGGACTTTTTTATTTTCAAAAWMKTMWMWASMAWSKRTTCAAWRWWRTTWWWWWRWWRYKMKAMWMWYYWCWWMWSWTYTWKAWYTTATWAYTTWWWYYTRWAWWYKAACYAKTAAWYYWWTTRTATTTTGAAATAAGTTACTATGAAGACATTCAAGCTATTTTTATTGTTGTTTTTTGCTATCACAATTTCTTGTAAAGAAAAAAAAACAGCAACTCTAAAGAACATAACAACTACAGTTAAACACTTTATTTGTGCAAATAAATGTGAAGGTAGTGGTGATGCTATTGCTGGCAATTGTCCAACTTGTAACACTCCATATCTACATAATCAAGCGTTTCATAATGATGAATTTTTAAAAAGCGGACCTTTAAATGTTCCAAAAACAGATGTGAATACAAATCCTGTCAAAAACACTTCAATTTCACCAGCGCAAAACGCATCAGGTGTTTATCATTATACGTGTCCAAACGGATGTTATGGAGGTGCTGGAACGGCAGCCAAATGCACCACTTGCGGTACAGATTTAGCTCATAATCAGGCATATCATAATTAACACATAACCTAAAAAATGGCCTTCTCATTTTCAACAATTTTTAAATCTAAAAAAGGAATAACACCTTCCGAAGAAATTCTTAAAATCGAATTCAAAGGAGGTACTAAATTTGCTAAGAACAATACAAATGAGGTGTATTTAGATATTGAAGAGCTCGGCGGATTTCCTTTTGTTAAAACCATCATCATTGGTGATTTTTCAACTAAAATTAAAAGAGTTGGATGTACACTTACATTCATTTTTGAAAATGCTTCGGTTACACTTAACTCAGACAATACGGATATTGAATCAAATAAAATTAAAAATAGCAGTATTTATTATACAGAAATTGATTTTGAATTGAATGATGAAGAAGCCGAAAAAATTAAAGCTGAGAAAGTATTAGAAGTACAATATACTTTTAAAAATAAGACGTATACCTTTAAAACACTTTAATTGAAGTATATTTTATATTAACTAAAAAAGGAACAGCTAGCTGTTCCTTTTTTWWKNNTTTTTTNAATTAATTACCTTTTTTATAATCGGCTAAAAAYTGCKCCAATCCTATATCGGTYAAGGGATGTTTTAACAATCCTTTAATGGCACTTAATGGTCCTGTCATTACATCAGCTCCAATTTTTGCACAATCCATTATATGCATGGTATGACGAATTGATGCTGCTAAGATTTGAGTTTCAAATCCATAGTTGTCATAAATTTGTCTTATTTCAGAAATCAATGCTAAACCATCAGTTGAAATATCATCTAAGCGACCAATAAATGGCGACATATACGTGGCTCCTGCTTTTGCTGCCAATAGTGCTTGCCCAGCAGAAAACACTAATGTTACATTCGTTTTAATTCCTTTATCAGAAAAATATTTACATGCTTTTATACCGTCAGCAATCACCGGTAATTTTACCACAATTTGAGGATGCAACCCCGCTAATTCTTCACCCTCTCTTATCATTCCTTCAAAATCAGTTGCAATAACTTCTGCACTTACATCTCCATCTACTAAGTCACAAATAGCTTTGTAATGGTTTATAATATTATCGGCGCCTGTAATTCCTTCTTTAGCCATTAACGATGGATTTGTTGTAACTCCATCTAAAATTCCTAAAGCTTGTGCTTCTTTAATTTGGTCTAGGTTCGCAGTGTCAATAAAAAATTTCATTCTTTAATTTATTTAGTTTATACTGAATTCATAATTCTGCAAAAGTAACTAAATGATTACAATTTAAAATGATTCATGAGCATCTTTTCATAAATAGTATCGGGAAGYACTTTTTTTAACACAATCGAAAATTTTTGCATAAAGTCCCCTACTCTATAATGMACTYTTGGATTCGAAGTATTGATGATTTTATAGATTTCTTTTGCCATTTCAATTGGATCGCTCCCACTATCAACATGGGCATCCATTAAATCTAAATTACGTTGGTAAGTTTCTTTATAAGGTGAGTTTTCAAAAACAGGTGTATGGTATCTTCCAGACGCAATATTCGTAGCAAAATCACCAGGAGCTACATTAGTAACCTTAATTCCAAAATTTTTAACTTCCATACGAATAGCCTCCGTAACAATTTCTAACGCTCCTTTTGTTGCTGAATAAATCCCTCTAAATGGCAGACCCATATATCCTGCAATTGAAGTTACATTGATAATTAGCCCACTTTTTTGAACACGCATTTGAGGTAAAACCGCTTTCATAACATCTATAGCTCCAAAAAAATTAGTATTAAATACATTTCTCATTTCATGGGTTGGAGTTTCTTCAATTGGACCCGTAATTCCCATCCCTGCATTATTAATTAAAATATCTAATCGACCTTCCTCTTTAATAATTTTATTCACTGCTGCTGAAATTGTTTCAGTATCGTTTACATCTAATGWAACCAACTTAAAAGGATGTTCTTTTATCTTGTCAGCATTTCTACTGGTTCCGTAAACAATAAAACCTTTTTCTGATAAATATTCCCCTACAGATTTTCCAATTCCTGAAGAACCTCCTGTTATTAAAACTACTTTTGACATTAAATTTTATGAAATTATAGATTAATCTGTTATACAATCCAAAAATACACTATTTCACTCAAAAAGAGGTGTAAACTAACACATTGAAAAAAATATTTTTGACAGTTTTTGATTTATTAATTCTGAGGAATTATCTAAAAAGAAGGCATAAAAAAAGGCAAGCTACCTACATCACACCGCTACAACCTAATACCTTTGCTGCGTTCCCGCTCTGGAGGATTCAAAGGGAGCTGGTTGTGTAGGACTTGCCCGGCTGCAAATTTACAATCAATTTTTGTTTTACCAATGATTTTTTTATGATTTTATGTAACATTTTTAATTTACTGTTTACTAATAAATTACTTAAAACTATTTATTAATATTAATTATTACATCGTATACTAAAACGGTATTTAGTATATTTGTTAAACTAAAATCAAACTTTAAATTATGGAAAACCAAAAATTATCATCAAAACAAGTAATGTTAAACTATGGCTTAATGTTAGGTGCTATTTCAATTCTGTTATCCGTTTCTATTTACGCAATGGGGAAAATTTATGACCAAGGATGGGAAATAGTTTTAATTAGCTTTGTTATTATGGCCGTTATTACTTTTATGGGGCTAAAAAAATTCAAAGAAGGTAACAATAACCTTTTAAGTTTAGGTGAAGCTATTAAAATAGGATTAGGAATTGCTTTAGTTGGAGGTATTCTTTCTGTAATATACAATCAAGTTTTCATCAATTTTATAGAGCCTGATTTTATGGAAAATATGATGAAAGTTGGGGAGCAAAAAATGTTGGAACAAAACCCAAATATAACTGATGAGCAATTAGAAATGGCCAAAGGAATGCAAGAAAAAATGTCAAGCCCACTAATTGGAGCTGCTATGGGTATTGTTGCTAGCTTATTTTTCGGATTTATTATTTCTTTGATTACAGGTTTAATTTTAAAAAAATCTGACGAAGAAATTACAAGTATTTAATAAAATTAAAAATTAAATGGATATATCAGTTGTCATTCCACTATTGAATGAAGACGAATCTTTAAACGAATTACACGATTGGATTGTAAAAGTTATGCAATCCAATCGTTATTCTTATGAACTACTTTTTATAGATGATGGTAGTACCGATGACTCTTGGAGTGTTATTGAAGCCTTATCTCAAAAAAATGCGAATGTAAAAGGGCTTCGTTTTAAAAAAAATTAYGGAAAATCTCAAGCTTTAAATGCCGGTTTCAAAGAAGTTCAAGGTGACGTGGTTATTACCATGGATGCCGATTTACAAGATAGCCCTGATGAAATTCCTGAATTATATGATTTAATTAAAAATGATGGCTTCGACTTAATTTCTGGATGGAAAAAAAAGAGATACGATTCTAAAATTCGAAAAAATATTCCTTCAAAATTATTCAATGCTGCAGCCCGAAAAACTTCTGGCTTAAAATTACACGACTTTAATTGTGGATTAAAAGCCTACAAAAATGAAGTGGTGAAAAATATAGATGTTCAAGGTGAAATGCACCGTTACMTCCCTGTACTTGCCAAAAACGCTGGGTATTATAAAATTGATGAAAAAATTGTTGCACATCAAGCTCGGAAATATGGCGTCACAAAATTTGGGATAGATCGATTCATAAATGGATTTTTAGACCTTATTACTATTTGGTTTTTATCAAAATTCGGAAAACGACCTATGCATTTATTTGGATTATTAGGAACCCTAATGTTTATTATTGGTTGTACGTTTGCCTTTTATTTGGGTATTGACAAGCTGTTTTTAAATCCAATGGGAAGATTAATCACACAAAAACCTCAATTTTATATAGCTTTAGTAACTATGATTATAGGGACTCAGTTCTTTTTGGCAGGTTTTTTAGGAGAAATAATACTCCGCACTAAATCTGACGAAAAACATTATACCATTTCAAAAAAAATCAATTTATAGCATTTTCGTTAAAAGTCTTATTTTTTCAAGTGCTATAACCGTTAATAATAGTATTTTTGTAGTTAAATCGATTTTAAGACATGACTGATATTTTAAAAAAAGCTCAACTATGGCTGTCTGATACATTTGATTCAGAAACTCAACAGGAAGTTCAGCAATTAATCACTAATAATACTGAACAGTTAACTGAAAGCTTTTATAAGAACTTAGAATTTGGTACTGGAGGAATGCGCGGTATTATGGGTGCAGGAACCAACCGAATTAACAAATATACCCTTGGTAAAGCAACTCAAGGCTTAGCAAATTATTTACAAAAATCGTTTCCAAACAAACAATTAAAAGTTACTATCGCTTATGATTGCCGTCATAATAGTCAATCTTTTGCAAAAATAGTGGCAAATGTACTTTCAGCAAATAATATCAAAGTATTTTTATTTGAAGAGATGCGTCCAACACCAGAACTTTCATTTGCTGTAAAACATTTAGTGTGTGATGCGGGTATTGTATTAACTGCATCGCATAATCCACCTGAATATAATGGTTACAAAGTATATTGGAATGATGGCGGACAAATTATACCTCCAGATGATGCCAATATTATTAATGAAGTTAATAATTTAGACTTTTCTGAAATCAACTTTAATGCCAATGAAAATAGTATTGAATATATTGGTAAAAATATTGATGAAGCCTTTATAAATGCTTCTGTAAAAAATGGAACCTTTAATATTGAAGGGAGAGAAAATTTAAAAATCGTATTTACTTCGTTGCATGGAACTTCTATCAAGTCTATTCCAGATGCACTAAGAGAGGCTGGATATACCGACGTACATATCGTTGAAGAACAAAGAGAACCAAACGGAGATTTTCCAACAGTAGCTTCACCAAACCCTGAAGAACCGGCAGCTTTAAAAATGGCGACTGATTTAGCAGATAAAATAGGAGCTGATATTGTAATTGGAACAGATCCTGATAGTGATAGAATTGGAATTGCAGTAAGAAATGTTACAGGTGAAATGATTCTTTTAAATGGAAATCAATCAATGAGTGTTATGACTGATTTCTTGATTAAATATTGGGAGTCTAAAAATAAGTTGAATGGAAAACAATTTGTAGGTTCAACAATAGTATCAACTAATTTAGTGAACAAAATTGCTTCAAGTTACGGTGTTGAAACTAAAGTTGGCTTAACCGGCTTTAAATGGATTGCTAAAATGATACGTGATGCCGAAGGTAAGCAAGACTTTATTGGGGGTGGTGAAGAAAGTTTTGGCTATATGGTAGGTGATTTTGTACGTGATAAAGATGCTGTTACGGCTACCCTTTTAGCGTGTGAAATCGCAGCAAATGCAAAATCAAATGGGAGTTCCTTTTATAAATACCTACTTACATTATATACAAAACACAATTTTTATAAAGAACATTTAATTTCAATTGTTAAAAAAGGRATGGATGGCGCTGAATTGATCAATCAAATGATGATTGAATTACGTGAAAATCCACTTACAGAAATTGATGGTTCTAAHGTTGAATTCTTATATGATTACCAAGCTTCTACDAAGACCAATATTATAACTGGTAAAGTTGAAGTTATAGATCTTCAAAAATCAAATGTGTTAATTTATCATACHGAAGATGGAACAAAAGTAGCTGCAAGACCTAGTGGAACTGAACCAAAAATAAARTTTTATTTTAGTGTTAATTCATCRTTGGACTCYATAGAWAATGCTTCTGTTGHDGAVRVBADCTTANNTNTAAAAATTCAACGGATCATYAAAGAAATGAAATTAAATTAATGAATTACTTTAAAAAAACTTTAAAATATACGAAGCCCTATGCAAAATTTGCCTGGCTGAATGTACTTTTTAATATTTTGTATGCCATATTTAATGTGCTCTCAGTTTTAAGTTTTATTCCTGTACTTGGCATTCTATTTGGCCAAGAAGAAAAAATACATGAAAAACCTGTGTATGATGGCATATCCACCTTATTTAATTATGTCCAAGGAACCTTAAATTTTCGAATTACAGCAATGATGGAAAGTGGTGGAATAGATACTGCCTTGCTTTTTATTTGTATTTTATCTTTTAGCCTGTTTTTCTTAAAAAATTTATTTCGCTATTTGGCCTCATTCGTATTGGTTTATCTTCGAAATGGTGTTATAAAGGATTTACGAGATCGTTTATATACTAAAATTATAGAATTACCTCTCGCCTATTTTTCTGAAAAGAAAAAAGGGGATATTATTGCTCGGATGACGGCTGATGTACAGGAAGTAGAATTTTCGTTTCTTAAATCATTAGAAACCGTGGTGCGAGAACCACTAACTATAATTCTTACATTGATATCAATGTTTGCAATAAGCATGAAATTAACGTTATTTGTGTTTATGCTTTTACCGATTTCTGGTTTTATTATTTCAGCCATAGGTAAAAAATTAAAAGCAAATTCATTATTGGCACAACAAGAAACTGGTAATTTTTTATCTTTTATTGAAGAAACCTTGACAGGGTTAAGGGTTATAAAAGGATTTAATGCTGAAGATAAACTTGAAGGRAAATTTAATAAYTCAACAAGAAAGTTTAGAAATTTAATGACGARYGTTTTACATCGTAAAACCTTAGCTTCNCCCANTGAGCGAATTTTTAGGKTCYGCTACKATCATWGCCATTCTCTGGTTYGGAGGAAGACTCGTTTTAGGAGCTAATAGYGARATGWCTCCTCAAGAATTYTTCGGTTATATTGGRTTATTTTAYTTAGTGTTAAACCCTGCTAAAGCAATTTCTACAGCATATTATGATATTCAAAAAGGTACTGCTTCGGCTGAGCGTATTTTTAAGGTAATTGAAACAAAAAATACAATTATAGACAAGGATAATGCCCATAAAAAGAAAACATTTAATACGGCCATAACTTTTGAAAATATTTCTTTCAAATATAAAAGAGATTTCGTTTTAAAGAATTTTTCACTATCCCTACAAAAAGGACAAACAGTAGCGTTAGTAGGACAATCAGGAAGTGGAAAATCTACATTGGCCAATTTAATTACGCGCTTTTACGATGTAAACACAGGTAGTATTAAAATTGATGGAATGGACATTAAAGACATCACTCAAAAATCACTTCGTGGATTAATGGGAATTGTGACTCAAGAATCTATTTTATTCAATGACACTGTCAAAAACAACATTAGTTTAGGGGTTACTAATGCAACCAATGAGCAGGTGATTGGAGCCTCAAAAATTGCAAATGCTCATGAATTTATTAAGGATTTACCACTGCAATATGAAACCAATATTGGAGATAGTGGAAATACACTCTCTGGAGGACAAAAACAGCGATTAAGTATTGCGCGTGCCGTTCTTAAAAATCCACCCATCATGATTTTAGACGAAGCAACCTCTGCACTTGACACGGAGAGTGAACAATTGGTACAGATGGCTTTAGAAAAAATGATGGAGAATAGAACTTCTATTGTGATTGCACACCGATTATCAACCATAAAAAAAGCCGACATAATTGTTGTTTTAAAAAAGGGAGAAATTGTAGAACAAGGAAAACATGATGAATTATTAGCTGTAAAAGGCGAATATTTWAAACTTGTAACAATGCAATCTTTCTAATTAAACGATTTTAATTTTAGGACATAAAGGAAGTTGAAAATTGTTAACCTACAACTCATTTAAATAATTGAAATAATTAYAATTTCCATTAAATTATGAGTTTATAATTTAAAACACTACATTTGCGGCTAATATAATTTTTAATTTTAATAAAATGAGTAAAGGAACAGTAAAATTCTTCAATGAAACTAAAGGATTTGGATTCATCAGTGAAGAAGGTTCAAACAAAGAACATTTTGTACACATTTCTGGTTTAATTGACGAAATTCGTGAAGGCGATGAAGTTGAATTCGAATTAACAGATGGTAGAAAAGGTTTAAACGCAGTGAATGTAAAAGTAATTTAATATATATTAATTACCTTTTTAAAATGTAGAAGCTTATCAATATTTGATAAGCTTTTTTTTTGTTTATAACGGTACCTAATAGACCCAATTATATTAAAACAAATCCAGTATCTTTACTACTTCATTAAGCATAAACAACCTAAAGTATCTCATAAAAATGAAAATTAAAAGACATTTTGCAGTCGTTCTAATCTTACTTATAATTCCGATTATTATAACTGCTCAATCAACTACCCTAATTTCTTACAATATTAAATATGATAATAAAAACGACACCCTAAATAACTGGCAGGATAGAAAACATAAAATTATTGATCTTTTGAAGCAGTACAATCCATCCGTTTTCGGTATTCAAGAAGGATTAAAAAACCAAGTTGAATTTATTGATAATTCACTAGCCAATTACGCCTATGTTGGTATTGGAAGAGAAGGAAAAGAAAAAGGTGAATATTCAGCTATTTTTTACGATTTAACTAAAGTTGAACTAACGGATAATGGTACCTTTTGGCTCTCGAAAACACCTGATTTTATTTCAAGAGGATGGGATGCAGCATTGAATAGAATATGCACCTATGCCCTATTCAAAAATTTGGTTACAAAGAAACAACTATGGATCTTCAACACTCACTTTGATCATATAGGAAAATTAGCAAGAGAGAATTCAGCAAAACTAATTTTAGCAAAAATTGAACAACTAAATATCCAAAATTTCCCTGTTGTTCTTATGGGTGATTTTAATGCCACAACTAAAGAAAAACCCATTCAAATTTTAACGTCTCAATTAAATGATGCTGTAGAAATAGCTAAAACACCTTTAAAAGGTTCTGGGGGAACATTTAATGGATTTAATATGAGAGCTATAACCAAAAGGATTGACTATTTCTTTACAGATAAATTAGTTGTAAAATCCTATACTCATATAGATGACACCTTAAGCAACAAAAAACATATCTCGGATCATTTGCCTATTATGATTGTCATTAAAAATTAAATACAAAAAATGATATTAATTGACAAACCATATATCTCAGATTTTTTAATAAGAACTATTAAGAATAATAATTTTAAAATTGTAGCTACTCAAGAAGCACAACAAATGATCTCTGATAAATCATTAAACTGGATTTCTGAAGAAGAAGCCATAAAATTCGTTAAGAAAAATCCAGATTCTCCCATATATTCAAATTCTGAAAATAGTATTAGTTGGGTTGAAAAAAACTTAAATGATACTAAAATCCCTCATCAAATTCAAGTCTTTAAAAACAAAATTAAATTTAGAGAACTCTTACAAGATATTTATCCAAATTACTTTTTCAAAGCTGTGAAATTTGAAAATTTAAATTCAGTTTCAATGCAAGATTTAAATTTTCCATTTATTATAAAACCTTCCATAGGTTTTTTCAGTCTTGGTGTACATAAAGTTGATGAACCTTCAGAATGGCCAACGATTTTGGCAAATATTCAAAAAGAAATAACTGAAATAAAGGGCTTCTATCCTCTTGAAGTGTTAGATACTAACTATTTTATTATTGAGGAATGTATCGAAGGAGAAGAGTTTGCTATTGACTGCTACTTCAATAAAAATGGAGAACCCATTGTTTTAAATATTATGCATCACGTATTCTCAACAAATAAAGATGTTAGTGATAGAATTTATAATACATCAAAAAATATCTTTGAAAAAAATATTGAAGGAATTGAAAAATTTCTTCAAATATTAGGTAAAAAGGCATGTTTACAAAATTTCCCTATGCATGTTGAAGTTAGAATAGATACAAACGGAACGGTTACTCCAATTGAAGTAAATCCACTAAGATTTGGTGGTTGGTGCACTACTGGAGATTTAACAGGGTACGCTTATGGCATAAATTCTTATGAATATTTTTTGAAAGGGAAAAAACCAAATTGGGATAACATTTTAAAAATAAAAAGCGATAAAATATACAGTATCATTCTTTTAGATAACAGATCGGGAATTAAGGCTTCTGATATAGATTCATTTAATTATGAACAAGTTCTTAAAGACTTTGAAAATCCATTGAGTTTGAGAAAAGTAAACTTTAATGAATACCCAATATTTGGAATTTTATTTACTGAAACTACCATTGGTAACGAAAAAGAGTTAACTAAAATATTAACTTCAAACCTTCAACAATACATCAATTTAAAAAAGAAGATTTCTAGTACTTAAAACAACAAATGTGAAGGTTGTTTTTTAGCCATCAACTTCAACAACTAATTCATCATAAGCTAAATATACATTCTGAGGTAATGTTTTTTCAATTTCAGCATGAAAACCTAAATAATGACTAAGATGTGTTAAATATGTTTTTTTAGGTTTCAACTCACTTATAATTTCTAAGGCTTCCTCTAAATTTAAATGAGAATGATGAGGCTTATGGCGAACCGCATTAATAACTAGAACATCTAAATTTTTTAATTTTAATTTTTCTGTAGTTGAAATAGTTTTAACGTCAGTTAAATAAGCTATATTTTGAAATCTAAATCCGAATATTTTGAGTTTTCCATGCGTTATTTCAATAGGTATTACTTCTAAATTTTTAATAAAAAATGGCTTATTTTTAATTTCTAGTTGTTTTACGCTCGGTGCTCCAGGATATTTATTAGTATCATTGAAAATATAGTCAAATCTATTTGCTAAAATTTTAAGAACTCGCTTTTGCGCATATATTGGAACCGCTCCTAATTGAAAACTATAGGCTCTTAAATCATCTAACCCCGCTACATGATCAGCATGTTCATGGGTAATTAAAACACCATTAATACTTGTAACATTTGCTCGTAACATTTGATACCTGAAATCTGGCCCACAATCAACTACATACACAAAATCTCCCCATTCAACTAAAATTGAAACTCGCAATCGCTTATCGCGATAATCAGTAGATAAGCAAACTGGGTGGTTAGAATTAATCACAGGAATCCCCTGAGAAGTTCCAGTGCCTAAAAAAGTAATTTTAATATTCATTTAACTATTGATTGATTCATTACAAGTATACTTTAAAAAAACATGAATAAGAATTTATTCTTTATTTATTTTGAATTACGATATGTTAATTTTTTGAGGTATTATACTATAAAATAGGTAACTTAAATATTAGAAAAACACGAACTATTCATAAATAACAAAGGTTATTAAAAAATGTGATTTTTATCAACTTTTTAGCGTGATTATTTTCTTATATTTACATCGCTATTTTTTAGAAAATATGGAGAAATACACATCTACTTCAATTTACGCATTTAAAATTTTTATACCTGCTATAATTTTAGGTGTTTTTCTTCTAAATAAAAATATGTGTACATATGAAACTAGCATTTTAGCTAGTTTTCTTTTTTTTACACCTATTCAACTATTTTTTAAAATTTACAACCCAAATATTCTGTATAATTTTTCACATAATAAAACCTTACATAAATGAAAATAGGTGTATTAAAAGAAACCAAAAAAGGTGAAAAGCGGGTAGCTATTTCACCAAATATTGCCAAGCAGTTGATTGCAAAGGGATTTGAAATTTTAATTGAAGAAGATGCTGGATCATCTTCGTCTTTCAAAAATTCTGATTACACAGCAATAGGAGCTATTGTAGAAAAAAGAGGGGTCGTTTTTAAAGATTCTACCATTCTTATAAAAATTAACCCATTTGATGGCGAAGATTTAAAATTAGTTGATAAAGGGCATATTTTAATGAGTCAGTTATACCATAAGTCTAATGCCGAACTTATTGAAGCGATTGCTGCGACTGGTGCTACCGCATTTTCTATGGATGCGATGCCTCGTATTTCAAGAGCGCAAGATATGGATGTATTGAGTTCTCAAAGTAATTTGGCAGGTTATAAAGCGGTAATTAAAGGAGCTTATGAGATGACCAAAGTTTTTCCTTTAATGATGACAGCTGCTGGTACAATAACACCTTCAAGAGTCTTAATTTATGGGATTGGTGTTGCTGGGTTACAAGCCATTGCAACTGCAAAACGTTTAGGTGCTATTGTTGAAGCAACAGATATTAGACTAGAAACAAAAGAACAAGCAGAATCTTTAGGCGCTAAATTTATTACCGTAGATAATGAAGGTGAAGAATCTGAAGGCGGTTATGCCAAAGAAGCTTCTGAAGATTATGCACAAAAACAACGTGAAGCAGTTAATAAATCCCTTTTTAATGCTGATCTTGTAATAACTACTGCCATGGTGCCAGGACGTAAATCTCCTGTATTAATTAGCAAGGAACAAGTTAAACAAATGAAAAATGGTGCTGTAATAATTGATTTAGCAGCAGCACAAGGTGGAAACTGTGAAGTTAGTAAAATGAATAAAACTGTTATTGAAAATGGTGTAAAAGTTATTGGAACTACCATTGCACCTGAGAGTGTTTCAACAAACGCAAGTGACATGTACTCAAAAAACATGTATAACTTCTTAATGCATTTAACTGAAGACAATAAATTTAAATGGGAATTAGAAGAAGAAATTACCGACGGTACATTAATTGTACATGAGGGGAAAATTAGAAAAAATTAAAATTGAATAGATATGAATGAATTATTAGAATTTATTAGCAATAATCTAGAGTTAATATATATCCTGATTTTGGCGATATTTATTGGTGTAGAATTAATAAAAAACGTACCATCTGTATTACACACTCCTTTAATGTCTGGGGCAAATGCCTTAAGTGGGGTTGTAATTGTTGGAGCATTATTGGTCATGTTGCAAGCAGATCCTGAAGATTATTTAGCCTTAGGATTAGGGTTTATAGCCGTGGTATTAGGAATTATAAATGTAGTTGGTGGTTTTGCAGTTACCGACCGTATGTTACAAATGTTTAAAAAGAAAAAATAATGAGTATTMCATTAAGTATTATCTATTTGATTGCAACCGTAACATTTGTTATTGGTTTAAAAATGCTAGGACATCCAGAAACAGCAAAAAAAGGAAATTTAATCGCAGCTGTGGGTATGATTCTAGCAATAATTGGAACTATCTTTTTACATGATTTTGAAGTTCCTTCAATAAATTATATCTTAATTGGAGCTGCTTTGTTAGTTGGAACTATCATAGGTTGGTTAATTGCAATTAAAGTTGAAATGACCAAAATGCCTGAATTAGTATCCTTATTTAATGGTTTTGGTGGGGCAAGTGCTATGCTTATTGGTCTTGTTGAATATAGCAATCATGTTGGCGATGCAATGCAAACATCAACTGTAATTGCTGCTATAGCTATTGGTAGTATTACTTTTACAGGTAGTTTAATTGCTTGGGCTAAATTAAATGGCTCTATGAAAGATATTAGGCTTCCTAAATATAACCTCATTAATAATATAATGTTCTTGGGCTTATTAGCTTTTGCTACTTATATTGTAATGATGGGTGGAACTAACACTTTCTTAATTTATATCTTATTATTCGCCTCATTAGTGTATGGTATATTATTCGTAATTCCAATTGGGGGTGCAGATATGCCCGTGGTAATTTCTCTTTTAAACTCATTAACAGGTATCGCAGCCGCTATTACAGGTATTTTATATGGTAACATGGTAATGTTAGTTGGAGGTATTTTAGTTGGGTCAGCAGGATTAATTTTAACTTTTGTCATGTGTGATGCAATGAATAGATCACTAACTAATGTGATTTTTGGAGCATTTGGTGGAGATTCAGACGTAGCTGGTGCGGTAACAGGTAAAACAGGAGGAACAGTGAAGAAAACTACTGCTTGTGATTCAGCCATTCTATTAAATTATGCAAGTAAAGTTGTTATTGTACCAGGATATGGCTTGGCAGTAGCACAAGCACAACATGTAATTCATGAATTAGAATTATTACTTACTAAAAAAGGTGTGGATGTTTCTTATGCTATTCACCCTGTTGCAGGTCGTATGCCRGGACATATGAATGTTTTATTAGCTGAAAGTAATGTTGATTACGACAAGTTAATTGAAATGGACGATATCAATCCTCAATTCCCAAATACAGATGTAGTTTTAGTAGTTGGCGCAAATGATGTTGTAAATCCAGCTGCTCATAACGATCCTTCAAGTCCTATATTTGGAATGCCAATTTTAGATGTTGAGAACGCTAAACATGTTATTATTAATAAACGTAGTATGAATGCTGGTTATGCAGGAATTCAAAACGAATTATTCTTTAATCAAAAAACTTCAATGCTTTTTGGTGATGCAAAAGCTGCATTAACTGACTTGGTTTCAGAACTTAAAAATATGTAACAATCTATAATTAATTGTAGTTAAAAGAGAGTGAAAATTCAATTTTCACTCTCTTTTTTGTTGGTAAAAAATACTACTTGTCAATACATAATCAAATTTTAGTAATTTTGTACTAACTAAAGAAATTAAAATGGCTCTTAGATTAAAAGGAGATGTTGAACTTATTAGCGCACCATCAAGTAAAGTAAAAGCTTTAAAAATCAATTTGAATAAAGATATTTATGGAACTTTTGCTGAAATTGGTGCGGGTCAGGAAACTGTACGTAATTTTTTTAGAGCAGGAGGTGCTTCAGGTACTATTGCAAAAGCAATGAGCGCTTATGACAAAGATTTTTCTGATGCTATTTATGGTATTGAAGAACATGGACGGTATGTTACACAAGAAAGATTAAGAAAAATGCTTGTCCATGAAATTGAACTCACTGAAGATAGATTAAGTAGAAAAATGCATCCTGAGAAATTATTTTTCTCCTATGCAAATACCGTTACAACAATTGATTTTGTAAAAAAATACAAAGGGCATGGTTGGGTAGGAATCAAATTTCAATTAGGTCCGTTAGAAGATTATAACGAAATTGTTTTACATGTTCGATTTAAAGAAACTGACGCAAAATTACAACAAGAAACGCTTGGAACTCTTGGAGTAAACTTAATTTACGGTGCCTATTACCTAAATGACAATCCTAAAGATCTTTTAAAATCGCTGTACGATAATTTGCATCACATCCAACTTGAGATTGATATGATTAATTTCTATGGACCACGTTTTTCCTATGTTGATAATAGATTAATGAGTTTATTGCTTGTAAAAAATAGGATGACTAATGCTGTGATGTTTGGTCCTGATGGAAATAACTTATTACCCGCACAACAGCTTTTCAAAGCAAATATTTTAGCBTTGAGAGGTAGCTTTAGACCCGTTACTAAAGTAAACATGGACATGTACAAATTGGCGCAAGAAATGTTCCTTCATGAAAATAAGGTTGATGAAAAAAACACTAAAATTATATTTGAAATTACGCTAACTAACTTAATTTCTGAAGGGGAAATAAACGAAAGAGACTTTTTGGAGAGAGCTGAATTACTCTGTTCTCTGGGTCAAAATGTAATGATTACTAATTATCAAGAATATTACAAATTAGTTGAATATTTCTCTGAATTTACAAAAGAGCGGATGGGTTTAGCAATGGGTGTAAACAATTTTGTGCATATTTTTGATGAAAAGTATTACCGCAATTTAAGTGGCGGAATTTTAGAAGCATTTGGTAAACTATTCTTTAAAGACCTAAAAGTATATTTATACCCGCTTAAAGACCAAAATACAGGTGAAATTAAAACAAGTGAAAATTTAAAAGTGCATCCACGTATGAAAGAATTATATAAATTCTTTAAATACAATGGGAAAGTTGTTGATCTTAAAGACTACAATCCAGCCATTTTAGATATATTTTCTAAATCAGTTCTAAAGATGATTTCCAATGGAAAACCAGGTTGGGAAGATATGCTTCCAAGTGGTATTGCTGAGATTATAAAGACTGAACGACTCTTTGGTTATTCTAGAAGAAAATTTTCTAAATTAAAATAATTTGGTTTTCGATTAAACCTTTATTAAATTTAATGGTCTAATATTRAAWTAAANMTRTKKKARAYKWAWMWYTAMTRRKTAKSYWAMTYAMAAATCNNMCWWYWMGYAAKMAMAWGMSKTYMKAARYTTAATGWMTWWWWAWMAWRARYKRWTKTATKRRSRYAWWSSYAAAAWWGTAYTTTCTCATGATGATGCAGATGATGTCCTTCAAAACACATTTATAAAAGTTTTTAAAAATATATACTCTTTCAAAGAAAATAGCAAGCTCTATTCTTGGATGTATCGAATAGCAACCAATGAGGCCATTACATTTATAAACAAAAAAGCTGCAAAACAACATGTTGATTTAAGTCAATTACAGCACAAAATGGTTGATAATTTATATAGCGATCCCTATTATTCAGGTGATGAAATTCAGCAATTGTTACAAAAAGCAATTATTGCCTTGCCTCATAAACAACAGCTTGTTTTTAATATGAAATATTACGATGAAATGAAATATGCTGATATGTCTGAAGTACTAGGCACCTCAGTAGGCGCATTAAAAGCATCTTATTTTCATGCGGTAAAAAAAATTGAAGCATTCCTAGAAGCACATTAAACTTTAGAATTTAAAGACAGTCTTACTAATACGAATGAGAAAAGAAGATTTACATAAAATAGCACCTGAATTAAGTAACATACCACGTGATACTACTAGGTTTGAACTACCCGAAAATTATTTTGATGCTTTTGAAGATATAGTAATTGCTAGATTAAAGGCAGAAATTATTCAAAATGATCATGAGAATGTCAAACTTCCTGAAAATTATTTCGATTCAATTGAAGCTACCGTTCTAACTAAAATTGAAACCTCACCAACAATAATTTCATTAAGAAGTAGGATTGTAAAATTTGCAGTTCCTATTGCTATCGCGGCTTCACTCCTACTTTTTTTTATGTTAAATGATGACTCCAACACTGTTACCTTTGATTCTTTGGCACTCTCAGAAATTGAAAATTGGATTGATAATGGAACTATTGATATAGATGCTTCAAGTATTGCATCAATTTATCCAGAAATTGAATTAAATAATGATTATGTTAGTTCTTCAATTTCAGATAATGAAGTTTTAGAGTATTTATACGAAGAAGATTTAGAAGAAATAATGAATGATAATTAATAAGAAATTATACTATAATGAAAAAAATACTACTCATATTATTTATAATCATGCTTACTGCAAATGTTGCAATTGCACAACAACATAGAAATAGGCAGAAAATTACCTTATTAAAAACAGCCTTTATTACTGATGCGATAAACTTAACACCCAAAGAAGCAGAAAAATTTTGGCCTATTTACAATTTGTATTCTGATAAAATTAGAGCTTCAAAAATGGCGCTTGAAGGTGGACTTCAACGTGAAATCCGTTTTGCTGGTGGAGTTGAAAATTTATCTGATGAACAATCACAAAAGATAATTGACAATGTTGTATTACTTGAACAACAAATTACAGACCATAAAATAAAATTAATTCAGGAATTGTCTACCATAATTTCAGCTAAAAAAATAATTGGTCTTAAAAAAGCTGAACGTAATTTTAATAGAAGAATCCTTCAAGAATACGGTAAAAGAAGACGCATGCAAGGGCAATAAAAAAGGGAGCATAAAGGCTCCCTCAATCTATAAATACATTTTATTTCGTAGTTCCTTTACTTTAGGATTTTCTAAATATTCATCAAATGTAGAATACCTGTCTATTACCCCTTTCGGAGTAATTTCAATAACTCTATTAGCAACGGTATGTGCAAATTCGTGGTCATGAGTTGTAAAAAGTACAGTTCCCTTAAAATTACTCAACGAATTATTAAATGCCTGAATTGACTCTAAATCTAAATGATTTGTAGGTTCGTCTAACATTAAAACGTTTGCTCTCATCATCATCATTCTTGACAACATGCATCTCACCTTCTCACCTCCTGAAAGCACGTTGCATTTTTTTAATGCCTCTTCTCCACTAAAAATCATTTTCCCTAAAAATCCTCTCAAATAAACTTCTTCCCGTTCTTCTTCGGTTTTAGCATATTGGCGCAACCAATCAACTAAATTTGAATTAGCATCATTAAAAAATGCTGAATTATCTAAAGGCAAATAGGATTGATTTGTAGTGACTCCCCATTGAAATTTACCTTCATCAGCTTTTAAATGTCCATTTAAAATTTCATAAAAAGCTGTGACTGCTCTTGAATTCTTCGAAAATAAAGCCACTTTATCTCCTTTATTTAAGTTAAAATGGATGTCCTTGAATAAAATCTCCTCATCATTAGATTTCGATAAATGCTCAACATTTAATATCTGATCACCTGCTTCTCTTTCTCGTTCGAAAATAATGGCTGGATATCTACGACTTGAAGGTTTAATTTGATYTACATCAAGTTTTTCAATCATTTTTTTACGACTTGTAGCTTGTTTTGATTTTGCTACATTGGCAGAAAAACGACGAATGAACTCTTCTAATTCCTTCTTTTTATCTACCGCTTTTTTATTTTGTTGTGCGCGTTGTCTTGCCGCTAATTGGCTAGATTCATACCAAAACGTATAATTTCCAGAATAATGGGTTATTTTCCCAAAATCAATATCAGAAATATGTGTACAAACCGCATCTAAAAAGTGMCGGTCATGCGAAACAACTATTACGGTGTTATCATAATTTGCTAAAAAGTTTTCCAACCATCCAATAGTTTCAAAATCAAGGTCGTTTGTAGGTTCATCCATTATTAATACATCGGGATTTCCAAATAATGCTTGCGCTAATAAAACACGCACTTTTGACTTACCATCTAACTCACTCATTAAGGTATTATGCATCTCTTCTTTAATTCCCAAAGAAGATAGCAAAGAAGCAGCATCGCTTTCGGCATTCCATCCACCCATTTCTTCAAAATCTACCCCTAATTCACCAACTTTATTGCCATCTTCTTCTGAGAAATCCTCTTTCGCATAAATGGCATCCATTTCATTTTTAATAGCAAATAATTTTTTGTTTCCTATCAAAACGGTATCTAAAACTTGATATTCATCAAAAGCAAAATGGTCTTGTGATAACACAGACATACGTTTCCCATGATCTAAACTAACGTTTCCTGAAGTTGGATCTATTTTTCCTGAAATTATTTTTAAAAGTGTTGATTTTCCTGAACCGTTGGCACCAATAATTCCGTAACAATTCCCAATTGTAAATTTTGTGTTAACTTCATCAAACAAAACACGCTTACCGAATTGAACAGATAAATTTGATATTGAAAGCATTCTATATTTTATTAAAATTTTTGCAAATGTAATAAATTAGATTTATAAAAAAATTAATTAATAAAAGTTAAATTTATCTCATTTTTAAAATCTCATTTTTAAAATCTCATTTCTATATTTAACATCTCATTAACAAACTAACACATAAGTTGTATGTATTTTTGTATGAATTCAATCTCAATGAAATACTTTATTAGTGCYATATTAACMATAKTMATCTTARGTTGTAAAACAACTGATGAGCGTAATACGGCATATTTYGGTGGAGAAATAATAAACCCTAAAACTAATTTTGTACTGTTTTTAAAAGATAATAAAGTCATTGATACGTTATTACTTGATGAAAAYAATCGRTTTCTTAATGCATATAAATCTTTAAATGAAGGGCTTTATACTTTCAAGCATGGGAATGAGTTTCAATATATTTACCTTCAACCGGCAGACAGTATTTTAATTCGGTTAAATACCTGGGATTTTGATGAATCATTAGTATTTAGTGGAAAAGGAAGCGCTAAAAATGAATATTTAATTAATTTATTTTTGCAAAATGAAAAAGAAGAARCMGMAATGCATAAATATTTTCATTTTGAYGAGCAAGAATTTCAAYTAAAAATAGATTCACTTRAAAAAATAAAAGTGACTATTTATAACGAATTTGCAACTCATGAAGTAAATATTACTCATGGATTTGAAAAATTAACAACTACTGCAATTAATTTTCCTTTGTACAGGTTAAAAGAAATATATCCATATTTTTATAAAAAAGCACATCATTTAGAAGAATTCCCAACAATTTCTGATAGTTTTTATGATTTCAGAGCTAACATTAATTTAAATGAAGGAAATTTAGTTTCCTTTTATCCATATCAAAATTATATTGTTAGCTATTTATATAACTTAAGCTATCAACTTGAAGAAAAAGATCCTTCTAAAGACGATGTCACTGTTAATATTTTAAACTACACTATAGAGCATATTAAAGACGAAGCGTTTAAAAATACCTTATTAAAAGCAATCATAGTCAATAATTTTTTTAAAAGTGAATCAACTTGCAGTATCAATGAAAAACCTCTACGTATTTTTTTAGAGAATTGTACGAATCCCGAATTTGTTACCATCGTTAAAAAATTAGTTCATGATAGCAAAGCAATTTCAACTAAAAAACGGTTGAATGATTTTGAAATCCTTTCGTACAATGGAAATAATCTAACTATTCATGAGATTGTACAAGGTAAAAATTCAGTTATTTATTTTTGGTCTTCAGAATTTATGTCTTCTGATTATTTAGTAAGTAGAATAAAACATTTAGAACATACCTATCCTAACATTTTATTTATTGGTATAAATATGCAATCTTTTTCTGAAGATTTAGCATCAGAACCTAACTTAAAAAAGCTTGATATTACTAAACAATTTAAGCTAACTAAAGACAGCAAAGCTCATAACTACTTAACTAGCAACTATCCACGTATAATTATTATCAATGATGAAGGAATTGTTGAAAACGGGTTCACCTAYTTAGGTTCTCGAAAATTAAGTTCTGAACTAAGCAAATTAAAATAATTTATTTTTTCAATCGCCGCGTTAAATTTAAGTGTATCTTTGCACGTTTTTAACCGGTTTATAGATGGGCGTCTGTAAATCAATAATTTATACAGAATGTCGACATTTAATGATCTAGGGCTTAATAAAAATATTATTAAGGCACTAACCGATTTAGGGTACGAAAATCCTACAGAAATTCAAGAAAAAGCAATACCTCAAGTTATAGCTTCAAAGCAAGATTTAAAAGCCTTTGCACAAACAGGTACAGGTAAAACCGCTGCTTTTAGTTTGCCCATTTTAGAGCAAATTGATACTGAAAATAACAATACACAAGCAATAATTTTATCACCAACACGTGAATTAGCAATTCAAATTGCTAAAAATRTCGCTGAATTTTCAGTACATATAAAAGGCTTTAGAACAACTGCAGTTTATGGTGGTGCTAGCATAGATGATCAAATTAGAAAGCTTAAAAAAGGAGTTCATATTGTTGTTGGTACTCCAGGTAGGACCGTTGATTTGATTAATAGAAAACAGCTAAAACTTTCTAACGTTAAATGGCTTATTTTAGATGAAGCTGATGAAATGTTAAACATGGGTTTTAAAGATGAATTAGATAAAATTCTTGCTGTTACACCCAAAGAAAAGCAAACATTGTTGTTTTCAGCAACTTTTCCAAGAGAAGTTGAAAGTATTGCTAAAAACTACATGAATGATCCAATAGAAATCAGTGCTGGAGAAAAAAATAAAGGTTCTGATCAAGTATCACATCAATATTATGTTGTTTCAGAAAGAAACAGATACGCTGCATTGAAAAGAATTGCCGATGTAAACCCTAATATTTACAGTATTATCTTTTGTAGAACTCGAAGAGAAACTCAAGAAATTGCTGATAAATTAATAAAAGATGGTTATAGTGCTGATGCACTTCATGGAGATCTATCTCAAGCTCAGCGTGATAGTGTTATGGGTAAATTCCGTAAAAAACATTTACAAATACTCGTTGCTACAGATGTTGCAGCCAGAGGTTTAGATGTAAATGACTTAACACATGTAATCAATCATAAGCTACCAGACCAAATTGAATCTTACACACACCGTAGTGGTAGAACTGGTCGTGCAGGTAAAGAAGGGATATCAATAGCTATTGTTACGGGTCGTGAAAAAGGTAAATTACGCCCAATTGAACGCTTAATAGGCAAAAAATTTGTGAGCACTCCTATTCCTACTGGAAAAGAAATTTGTCAAAATCAGTTATTGAAATTAATTGATAAAGTTCATGATATTGAAATTAATGAAACAGAGATAAATGAATTCTTGCCTTCAATTTATGAAAAACTAGAAGGTATGGATCGTGAAGAATTGATAAAACGATTTGTTTCTTTAGAATTCAATACTTTTTTATCGTATTACAAAAATGCTCCTGATTTAAATGATAGTGATCAAATGAGGGGATCTGATAGTAGAGGAAAGCGTAGAGATGATGAAAATATGTCTCGATTCTTCATCAATATAGGGCGAAAAGACAGATTAAACCCTGCTAGATTAATTGGCTTAATTAATGAGCAAAGTATTGCAAAAAATATAGAAATTRGACAAATTGAAATATTAGATAYCTTTTCATTTTTTGAATTAGATAAAAATTATACCGATGAAGCTATTGCTGCTTTCAAAGAAAATGAGGTTGATTTTGAAGGTAGAAATGTAAATGTTGAAATCACTGAGAAAAAACGTTCAGGAAGAAGCGGAGGCGGAAGAAGACGTGATAAAGATAGAAAAGATAGTGGCAGAAGAGATGGTGGAGGAAGAAGAAGTTCAGGTGGAAGATCGGGAAGTGACTTTAGTGGTTTTGGAAGAAAACGTTCAGACAGTAAAAGTGCTTTTGGATCCTCAAATAATAGTTCTAAAAGAAGAAAGAGATAATTAGCGCTCTACTTTTAATTAAAGTTGATCTTGTTTTAGCATCTAATGGAGCCAACAACAATTTTCTATCAACATTAATACGAGTGTGTATTATCTAACTTCAATTCTGACTACTTATTTTTTACGTCATGGCTAAAAAAGGAAAGGCAAAAAACACTAAGAATAAAGCGAAGCATGCCAAATTAATGAGTCAGAAAAAAAATAAATTGAAAGCAAAAAAAGAGCTTCACACTCACCGAATTAAGGCTATTTTACAAAACAGTAAATAGTATTCAGCTAAAGTTCTTAATCAAAAAAATAAACCCTCGTTTAATCACAAACGAGGGTTTTTAATGTACTATTCATCTCAATTAGCAACTCTTTTATTTGACTATAGCAAGTTCGTTCTTGGCATTTCCCATATCACAAAGTTTTTATAATATGCTGTTTTTCATACTATTACTACTATTTTTTTCACTTTATTCAATTTGTTTGTTAGGAATTCAATGTTCTTGAGACTATTCATGAAAATTTGGCTAGGTTGCTTATAGCTAGCATCTAACATTAAAAACAACTTTTGTACTATGAAAAAAAGAATTATTAAATGGAGCATTCTTTTGATTGTAAGTAGTGTAGTACTCATAGCTGGAATCATGTATTATTTACTTAACCAACCACACAGAAATGTACAAGCAACAGCTCCAGACTATCAAATGGATGCTTCAGCATTAGTAAATGAATACTTAAGTGATGTTGCTTTAGCAAATGATAAATATTTACAAATTGAAGGAAATTCTAAAATCATAGCAGTTACGGGATCAATAATTGCTATTGCTGAAGATCTAAACCAACAAAAAGTTGTTTACCTAAAAGGTATTCTTGGCAAAGCTGGGGTTAGTTGCACATTTACTGCTGAAACAAATATTCAGGTCGAAAATTTAAAAATTGGTGATAAAATTACTATTAAAGGAGTAATTCGCTCGGGTGCTGAATATGATAAAGACCTAGAATTATATGAAGATGTAATACTTGAAAAATGTGTTATTCTTCATTTGTAACCAATAAATTTCTAATTTAAATTAAATCAATCATTAAAATTAACAGATATGAAAAAAATTATTTTAACAATCGGAATTACAGGGTTTTTAGCTTTAACAGCTGCTTTTACAACACCCACAGTCAGTAAATTAATCAGCAAAACTGGTCACATAAATTTTTACTCACACACTACATTTGAAGATATTAGTGCTGACAATTATAAAGTAGTAAGCACTTTAGATACTGCAACTGGTGAAATTGTTTATTCTGTACCCATGCAAGGATTTGAGTTTAAAAAAGCGTTAATGCAAAGACATTATAACAGCTCAAAATTTTTAGATACCAAAAAATTTCCAAAATCTAAATTTAAGGGGCAAATTACAAATCTTACTGACCTAAATTTTGAATCTGATGGTATTTACACAGCTGAAGTTACTGGTGAAATGACTTTACATGGCGTTACAAAATCACTTTCAGAAACTGCAACCATTACTATAGCTGGAAATAAAATAACCATTGAAACCAATATGCAATTAACATTGGCCGATTACAACATTAATTTTAAGACAGGAAAACCTTCAACAAATATTGCTAAAACTATTGATGTAACCACAAAATCTGTTTACACGAAAGAAGGTTAATTTTATTTAAAAATTTAGAATTTTTTATGTGAATTATTTGAGCTGTCATTAATAGTTTTTTTTAATATCTATTTATAAAAAGCGCTGATAAACAGACTTATAAACACACCTATTCTTTACTTCATATTTCATAATAAAATAGTATATTTAGCACTTTTATATATTCAAAATATATCTATGTCAAATCAAGTGCAGGAGCAAACATTGTGGGGGCACCCAAAAGGATTGTATATTTTATTTTTTACTGAATTATGGGAACGTTTTTCATATTATGGAATGCGAGCCATTTTAATTCTTTATTTAACTGCAAAAACTACTGAAAGCAATGCTGGATTGGGATGGGATAAAGTCTCTGCTTTAGAACTTTATGGTTGGTATACCTTTTTTGTATATGTTTTATCTGTTCCTGGAGGTTTACTCGCTGATCGATTATTAGGACAGAAAAAAACTGTAATGCTGGGTGGTTTTTTATTGGTTGCTGGACATCTTATTTTGGCATTTGATACCATTACGGCATTTTATTCGGGTCTTGTTTTAATTGTTTTAGGAGTTGGTGCTTTGAAACCAAATATTTCAACAATGGTTGGTGGCTTGTACAACAAAGGAGATGTAAAAAGAGACACTGCATTTACCATATTTTATATTGGTATTAACATTGGTGCCTTTGCTGCTCCTATTTTAGTTGGTTATGTTGGAGAAGTTATTAACTGGCATTACGGATTTGGATTGGCGGGTATAGGAATGACGATTGGTCAAATAGTATATATATGGGGTCAAAAGTACTTGAAAGAAATTGGTAATTTTGTTCCTGTAATAAAAGATGCTCATACTAATAAAAAGGTGAAACTAACTACTGTTGAAAAAGACCGAATGATTGTACTTATTTTATCATTTGTAATTGTAATTGTTTTTTGGGGTGCTTATGAACAAGCTGGTGGATTGATGAATTTATATGCACGCGATAAAATTGACAGGGTCATGTTTGGTTTTACGGTTCCTACAAGTTTTTTACAGGCTTTGCATGCATTTTATGTGATTCTATTTGGAGTTCCAGTCGCTTACTTTTGGACGCGGTGGCGTAAAAAAGGAAAAGAAAGTTCCTCTTTATTTAAAATGGGAATTGGTACTATAATTACGGGATTAGGATTTTTATTATTAGCACGTGCAGCCATTGAAACAACCGTTTCTTTAGATGGTAAAGCATCTATTTATTGGATGTTTGGAGCCTATTTACTACATGTTATTGGTGAATTAAGTATTTCGCCCGTAGCACTTTCATTTATTACCAAATTGGCTCCTATAAAATATGCATCACTAATGATGGGTACTTACTTTATGGTTTCAGGTATTGGAAATAAAATTGCTGGATTGGTAGGTGAAGCCGCACAAAATGCAGGAGAATACACTATTTTTATGGGTGTACTTATATTTTGTGTTTCCTTTGGTTTGTTATTAATTGTATTTGTAAAAAAATTAAAGAAACTTACTCATGGAGCAGACGATGTTGAGACAAAAATTGTAATGGTAGAAGCTGAATAAATGTGAATTGTATGCTTTTATTTTTTCTAAGAAAGAAATAAAGTGCAACATAGAAAGTAACTTTTAAGATTTTATATTTCCATTTTTGAATAGAATGGAAAAAAAGGCATAGACTTACACCCTTCAAAATTTTAAAAGAAAGATAACTAAATTTATACTGTACGAATCTCCCAATTATCAAGACCTATAAAAAATATTTAAGAGGAAAATGTTATAGCGAAAGTACTGTTAAAACTTACTTTACTTTTATTGCTGATTTTTTTGATTATATCAAAGAAACTCCACTTACTTCTTTAACCAATAGAGATGTTGAAAAATTTTTAGAAGATGTATTTATACCTAGAAAATATAGTATTAGTACTCACCGACAATTTATTAGTGCCATCAAATTATTCAAGGCGTTTTATCCCGATTGTAAAATTGAAGAAGTAGCATTAAAGCGACCCAAAAAGAGTATAATACTCCCTACAGTTTTGTCAAAAGAAGAAGTTATAGATTTACTTCGCTATACAAAAAACTTGAAGCACAGAGCTGTTTTGGCTATGATCTATTCGGCTGGTTTACGCATAAGTGAATTACTAAATTTAAAATTATTTCATATTGATATTGACCGCAAACAAATAACGGTTAAAAATAGTAAAGGACGTCGAGACAGAACTGTCATTTTAGCACAAAGTTTTATTCCATTGATGCAAAATTACTTAATGAGCTACAATCCAAAAATATATTTTGTTGAAGGAAAACCAACTCAAAAATACAGTTCAGAGAGTGTTCGGTCCTTTTTGCATAGAGCTACTAAAATAGCAAATATTAAAAAAAGGGTGACACCCCATACTTTGCGACACAGTTATGCTACACATTTGCTAGAAAACGGGATAGATTTACGTTATATMCAAGAGCTTTTAGGTCATGCKAAACCKGAAACTACTATGATTTACACACATGTATCAAAAAAGGATTTATTAAAAATTAAAAGTCCGTTAGACTTAGCTATAAAAAGTTTAACAGACGCCCATAAAAACAATAATAACATGCGTTTATCCGAGAACTCTTTATGATAAAGAGCTATCTTTGAATGGATATAACAAGTTAGCAATTATTAGAAAAAACACCAAATGAATAAAAAATACTTTCTATTATCCGTAATTGGACTAAATTTAATGTTGCTCGGTTGTAAACAAACTAATTCTAATCAACCGTATTTAGATCAAGCACCACCTACTGCTATACCAAAATTATTTGCACCGTCAATAGTTAACACGGACAGCATTGAAATTAATACGGTGTTTAACTCTTCTTTTACCGAAATGTTTTTTACAAGAATTATWAATAAAAAATTTGTTATCCATCATTCTGAATTAGTTGAAGGTAATTGGAATTTACCAAAACCTATACAAATGTTTAYTGACCAAGAAAAAGAGTCMGTTGCGATTGATCCTTCAATTAGCCAAGACGGAAATACAATGTATTTTCTTGGTATTAGTCCAGAAGACCGTTTGAAAAAGTCTAAGCCTGACATTTACAGAAGTCGAAAAAAACTTGGTAAATGGCAATTAGCCACAAAGGTTGAACACCCCATATCAACTCAAGAATATGCAGAATCATACCCTGTTGTGGTTGCAGACGGAAGTTTGTATTTTACATCTGATAGACCTGGTAGTTTAGGTAAAAGGGATATTTATCGTGCTCAATATTTAGGAGATGGAAAGTTTGACTCTCCGATAAATATTGGTTCTGAAGTAAATTCTGAAAAAGGAGAAAGAAGCACTTATGTTTCACCTGATGAAAGTTTCTTAATAACTGCCAATACATATTCTGATGAAAAGGGGTTTGCAGTATCGTTTAAAAAGAATGGTAAATGGCAAAGACCTACTTTTTTTAACCTTGGAGAGAATATAAATGAAGATTGGATTTATTTCTGTCCCTATATGTCGCCTGACAACAATTATTTTTTCTTCTCGAAAAGATATAGTTCTCCCCCAAATAGTGGATGGAAAGGAGTGACGAAAGGTGAAGTGTATTGGGTTAATTCAAATGAAATTTTTAAATATAAAGAAAAATAACAATTGCTAACTTAAGATGGCTAAAAAAAATAGCTCCATTTCACTATATAGAAAAATTGAAGTATCTTTAAAACTAATTAAAAAGCTATGAAAATTACGMCTTCAAACTCGCTACTTTTCCTAGCCCAAGCCGTTGTACAATATTAGATGAATAACAAAGAAATCATAGGAAAATGGATATTCAGAGATAATAAAGTGATTGCTGATTCAAATTGTGGTATCATAGAATCAATGATTAAAAATGAGTTTATCAAACTTAAATCAAGTGAAGATGGTTGGAAAACTCTATATAAAAGAAACGATAGTGAAATTTGGGAATTGAGCTATCCCGAAAACCATTTGCAAGGGGGAGGTCCTCCAAAACTTATTCAAGTCAAATAAAAATATTACTAGAAAAGATGAAACTCGAATCAAAATGCAAAAATTGCGGAAAATATATTGAGTTCACTGAAAATGTTTCTGACCGTGCAGAATTGAGTCTTGAAAAAGGAGAAAGTATAGAATTATTCTGTAAAGAATGTTCAACTAAAAGTTGTTACCATCCGAATAATATTAATGCAAAGAAAAATAGAGTTATCTCGATAATTGGATTTTTAATTTTCATAATTGGAACAATTCTGATTTATCATTTTATTGGAGAGTTTTACTTGGAACATAAAGAACAGTTTGAAAGCAAAAAAAACTTTTCTAGTTTTGGACGAATACTAGGAGCGTTTGCAATTCCATTTATAATTTATCAACTAATAGAAAACATACAAATGAGAAAAATTCGACGATTTAACTCATACAAGATTAAAGATTAGAATTAAAAAAACATTGTACAACACCTCATAAAATTTATGCTTACATTTAAACTAAATAACG
>NVVE01000003.1:0-38470 GCA_002733285.1 Lutibacter sp.
AGCTATAATAGATGATGAAATACCTCTATTTACTCGCATTAATGATGATGATGAAACCGATTTGATTAAAGCCTTGATCCTTGATTATGCTCAAAGAACTTAGCAAATATGAAAATCTCGGAACGCCAAGCTATCATTTCGAATTATTAAACAAGCTTCGTGATAATCAGGAAGAAAATTGGAAGATTAACGATATTGTTGGACTTTTTCATAATCGTATAATTGATGGAAGAAGTCTCTTTGACGGCTGTTTACCTTTTTTGAATCACATTAATATAGTTCAAATAACACCTGAAGAAGAAGTTATAATTGATTCTTCTTTTCTTGAATATTTAGTAAGCGAAAGTCTAATGGTTGACAGGTTAATTGAGAGGCTTCTTTTAACTTTAAATAGTGACCCAATATTTCACGACATCTTTTGTTCCGAATTTATTTCACGAGATATTATATATCATTCAGTTCAAATAGATAACTCTGCATTTCCATTAAAACATTCCAATTTTAAGCAATTGATAATCGACTTTGGTATTCTTCAAGAACATCCTACTAAAGAGTTTAACAAGTTTATTATTAATGGGAGATATAAAAAGATTTTTGATAAAGTTGTTTTACCGGAAATCAAAAAGAGAAAAATTGGGGTTGATGAATTACGAAGATCACTGGAACAAAAGCAAATTCATGGTGAGGAAGCCGAAATATTTGTGCTTAAATTCGAGAGTGAACGACTAAATGGGAAGAAAGAAATAGATTGGGTTGCCGAGTATTCGGCAGCTGACGGTTATGATATTGCTTCATATGAAAGTGAAGAATCAACGGATCATAATCGATTTATTGAGGTGAAATCGTATATAGGAAAACCTTATTTCTTTTGGTCAAGGAACGAAATTGATATTGCTCGAATTAAGAAACTTAGTTATTATTTATATTTAGTTGATAGAAAGAGTATGAATGAACTGGGCTATGCCCCAATAATTATTCAAGATCCTTATAATACTGTTTTAAAAAATGAATCAGAATGGGATCAACGTATTGAAAAAATAAAGATGACAATCAAAAATAAAGATTAATAGATATATTAGCTCTATTTGCACATTTCCATCCGCGTTCCTGCCGTGGTAAAGAGCAAAACCATCACAAAAAACAATCTTAAAAACAAAAAATCCCGAAAATCAATTGATTTTCAGGATTAAAAGTTGACCCACAAGGATTCGAACCTTGACTGACGATACCAAAAACCGGAGTGCTACCATTACACCATGGGTCATTTTAAGGGTGCAAATTTAATGCAAAGTTTTTATTCAGCAACTAATTTTTGCTTTTTTTTTATAAAATCACATTTAACAGCATTTTAATACTTTATTAATCCTTCCTAGCGTTCTATCATTCAATATTTAAGTTTAATTTTACTAAATTCGCCTCAATAAAAAATGTTTTATGAATTCTTTCAGTTTTTCTAAATGGAACACCATCCTTGGATGGGTCACTTTTGCTATAGCCTTAGTCACTTATACCTTAACCCTTGAGCCAACTGTTAGTTATTGGGATTGTGGTGAATATATTTCTACCGCTGTAAAACTTGAAGTAGGTCACCCTCCGGGAGCACCCCTCTTTCAAATGCTAGGAGCATTTTTTGCGATGTTTACAACTGAAGTTACTGAAATTGCTAAAATGGTCAACTTTATGTCGGCCTTAGCTAGTGCTTTAACGATCTTATTTATGTTTTGGACCATCACAGCATTAGCAAAAAGATTCCTGAAAAATTCATCTGAACTCACTAAAAGTAGTTCAATAGCTATTTTAGGTAGTGGTATTGTAGGATCTTTGACCTATGCATTTTCTGATAGTTTTTGGTTCAGTGCAGTAGAAGCAGAAGTATATGCCATGTCTTCATTTTTAATGGCATTATTATTTTGGTTAGGATTACGTTGGGAAGCTGAAATGGATAAACCACAAGGAAACAAATGGTTATTATTGATAAGTTTTATTGTAGGATTGTCATTTGGCGTTCATATTTTATCCTTATTAGTAATCCCTTCCATTGTATTTCTTTACATCTATAAAAAATATAAGAATTTAACAACAAAACAGTTTATAATAGCGAATATAGTTTCTGTATTTGTACTTGTTTTTGTTTTCAAAATGTTATTCCCTTATACATTAAGGTACTTTAGTGCATTAGAATTATTTTTTGTGAATTCTATGGGATTACCTTTTAATTCTGGAAGTATTATTGCTTTTGTATTATTAGTTGCTGCCTTTTACTTCGGAATAAATTATACCCATAAAAAACAGCTCGTTGGAGCCAATACACTTATTCTTTCTGTATTATTTATAATGATTGGTTTTTCTTCATGGTTAATGCTTCCAATTAGAGCGAATGCGAATACAACTATTAATGAAAAYAAYCCTTCAAGTGCTCGWGAATTATTAGCYTATTACGATCGTGAACAATATGGYGATGCCAATGTRTTTTAYGACACCTATTATTCACTTRTTTAYAACAGAGATACTGAYARWAGYAACCCTACKAGAGATGATAAACCTAAATAYGAAAAAGACGAAAAAACGGGGAGCTATATTATTGTAAATAACTACAAAGATGCGTTGCCTAATTGGAGCGGGAAGCACAAAGGGTTTATTCCTAGAATGGTTAGCACCGATGCCAACGTAATAAGAAACTATAAATCCATTGCAGGAATTCCACAGAGCAGTAAACGACGGCCTACTTTTATTGAGAATATTCGATTTATGATTGATTTTCAATTTGGCTATATGTATGGAAGGTATTTTTTATGGAATTTTGTGGGGCGTCAAAATGACGAACAAGGACAACTCGATCTACAAAACGGGAACTGGTTAAGTGGTATTAAATTTATTGATGAATTGCATTTGGGAACTCAGTCCAATTTACCTTCCGATGTAAAAGAAAATAAAGGGAGAAATACCTACTACTTCCTACCATTACTATTAGGAATTATAGGGCTTGTTTTTCAATTTAAAAACAATAAAAATGATTTTTATACGCTGTTCCTATTCTTTGTATTTACAGGATTAGCCATTATATTTTATACAAATCCAAAACCTTTTGAACCTAGAGAACGGGATTATGCCGTTGTAGGCTCATTTTACATTTTTGCTATATGGGTTGGTTTTGGCGTGTTTGCGCTATATGAAAACCTTAAAAAGTATGCCAACAAAACTACGGTAGCAATTGCTGTTACCGTTATTTCTTTAGTGGCTGTACCAACATTAATGGCTACCGAAAATTGGGATGATCATGATAGGTCAAATAGATATACTTCTCATTTAAATGCAAAAGCCTATTTAGATTCTTGTGCTGAAAATGCCATCCTATTTACCATAGGTGACAATGATACGTTTCCATTATGGTACATGCAAGAGGTTGAAAATTATAGGACAGATATGAAATTGATTAACACCAGTCTTTTTCAAACCGATTGGTATATAGATCAAATGAAGCGTAAAACGTACAAAGCTGATCCTATTCCTTCTCAATTAACACATGATAAATACAAGTTGGGAACCTTAGATATTGCCTATTATTATGAAGAGATCTTTCCTCAGTTAAAAGATTCTGTTGTTGATATTAGCTATTTTATGCGATGGATTGAAAGCGATAGAGACATCACTTTTTACGATTTAGACGATGATGGAATTCCTGAAAAAGTATTGCCTACAACTAAAATTAGAATTCCGGTAGATAAAGAAGCCGTTCTAAAGAATGGTACTGTTGCACAAAAAGATGCCCATTTAATTGTGCCCTATATTGACATTGAAGTTGCGAGTGTACTTTCTAAAAACAGGATCTTAATGTTAGATATTTTAGCAAACAACAAATGGGAAAAACCAATATATTTTACAGGTGGAGCTCAAGCCGATGAAGAATATATTTGGCTAAAAGATTATTTACAATTAGATGGTATGGCATACAGATTAGTACCTATCATGACTCCTAATAATGGGAATTTCTTTGAAATGGGTAGAATTAATACCGATGTTATGTATGAAAATGTAAAGAATTGGGATTGGAGAAATATTACAGATGACGCTATTTATTTAGATCCTGAAACTAGAAAAAACTCCGTTTCATACCGTAACAATATGGAGCGTTTGGCAAGAACTTTACTCTTAGAAAATAAAGTTGAAAAAGCGGAAGAAATTTTAGATATTTCTTTAGAAAAAATGCCTGTTCATAAATTCGGGCATTACAGCATGTTATTTTCTTATTTAGATTTATACTATAGTTTAGATAAAGCTGAAAAAGCGCGTAAATTAACTTCCGAATTAAAAAGTGTATTACAAGAAAAATTAAGGTATTACAGTCAGTTTAATGAGTTTGAAATTGAACCTGTTTTTAATGAAATTGAGCGAAACTTATTAATGTATGATCAAGTGGTTAAAACGGCCATTCGTTTTGATGATGAAGCCTATGCTACTTTAATTAAAGATGAATATATTGAATACTTAAAACTATTTGATTTTTTAATTGAAGAATAATTATAAATCCATTTTTCCGAATGTAAATTGTAATTTTATATTAACAAGCAATTAAAATCTAAACGTATTGCTGAACCAAACCAATTAAGGTATTGGCATCTTGATCACCAGATTGGCGCCACTTCATCTCACCATCTTTGTAAATAATAAAGGTTGGATTCCCCTTTATTCTTAACGCATTAGCCAATGTTTCATTTTTTTCAATATCAATTTTTATCACTTTTGCTTTATCACCAAGRGCTGCGGCTACATCACGTAGAATCGTATGCAAATCATTAGAATCACCTTCCAAATCTGTAAAAAAATCTATTAATACAGGAATATCAGAACCTATTAATTCTCCAAATTTTGTCATAACTTTAATTTCTTTTCTTACTATACTTCAAAAAGTAAAATCGTCTATATATACAAATATATGGTTTTAATTTGAAAATTTGTTATCTACTTCTTTTTCAACGTAATTACTGTTATTTCAGGCCAAATTCCAACTCTTCCCGGAAACGCCAAAAACCCAAATCCTCTGTTTACATTTATAGTACGCCCAAATTCTTTATACACACCTGCCCATTGCTTGTAAATATATTGTGCTGGACTCCATTTTAATCCTGGAATTTCAATACCAAATTGCATTCCGTGTGTATGACCACTTAACGTTAACTGATAATTTTTTTTATGAGTTTTCACTTCGCTATTCCAGTGAGACGGATCATGGCTTAATAATATTTTAAAATCATCTTTCTTAATTTTGGTAGAAGCTACATTTAAATCTCCTGCTTTCTTAAAACGCGTTCCCCAGTTTTCAACGCCTACGATTGCTATTTTGGCATTACCTTTCTCAATATAAATACTATCATTCAATAATAAGTTAAATCCTATTTTAGGATGAATATCCTTTATTGCCTGAAAATTTCGCTCTTTTTCTTCAGCAGATTTAAACCTCGTATATTCTCCGTAATCATGATTTCCCAACACTGAATACTTCCCATATGTTGCTTTTAAACTTTTAAAATAGGACATCCAAGGATCCATTTCTTCAGCTTTATTATTAACAATATCTCCCGTAAATAGGATAACATCTGATTCTTGTTCATTTATTAAATCAATACCATACCCTATTTTTGAAGCATCATCAAAACTTCCACTGTGAATATCTGAAATATGTGTCAATTTAAATCCATCAAAAGCAGTAGGTAAATCATCAAAAAACAAGGTGTGCTTAATCACTTTATAATTATACTTACCACGAACTATCCCATACAAAACTGAGGCAAACGGAATGGCAGCCATTCCTAAGGCTACTTTACTCACAAACGCTCGTCTTCCATGAAACAATTCAATTGAATCAGCCCTTGAAAAATAATTAATTACTAATTTAAAAACCCTAAAAATATCTTCACCAAACAGGATTATGAGCGCTGAAAATTTTGGAATTAATGACAAAACTAACAATCCAAAAGCCAACATTAAAGATTGCGACAATCCAGTTGATCTATTGAACGTTAAAAGTTGGTAGGTGAAATTTATAAGAACTATGAACGAAAGCACCCAATATAGCCCATATATAATTTTGCTTTTAGTCACTGTTTTTATACTTTGAAAAGCATAAAAATCTACACATAAAATAATAGTAAAAAATAGAACCCAACGAATCATTTTAATTTTAATTTGAGTAAATATACAAGATAAGTCTCTAAATAGTAATCTTAGTTAATTAATGAATTGTTAAAATTGATTTTAGTACTTTTACTCAATTAAAATTTCAATTACAACGATCGATGCCAGAACAAAAACGCCTTTTTCTTTTAGATGCTTTCGCTTTAATTTTCCGAGGTTATTATGCGCTCATAAAAAACCCTAGAATTAACTCAAAAGGCATGGATACTTCAGCTATATTAGGGTTCACCAATTCGCTGTTAGATGTAATAAAACGTGAAAAACCAGACCATTTAGCCGTTGCATTTGATAAAGGAGGATCGCATATACGAACAGAAGCTTTTCCAGCGTATAAATCTAACCGAAAAGAGACTCCAGAAGCGATTAAAATTGCGGTGCCTTATATTCAAAAAATATTAGAGGCCATGCACATTCCAATTATTGAAAAAGAAGGATTTGAAGCCGATGATCTCATAGGAACATTGTCTAAACAAGCAGAAAAAGCGGGCTATAAAACTTTTATGGTAACCCCTGATAAAGATTTTGCGCAATTAGTATCTGAAAATATTTTTATGTACAAACCTGCCCGAATGGGTAATGGAATTGAAATTTGGGGAATTCCAGAAGTACAAGCTAAATTTGAGATAGAACGACCTGAACAAGTGATTGATTATTTAGGTATGATGGGTGATGCGGTTGACAATATTCCTGGATTACCTGGTGTTGGAGACAAAACAGCCAAAAAGTTTCTGAAAGAGTATGGAAGTATGGAAAATTTGTTGGCAAACACCCATGAGTTGAAAGGGAAGCTGAAAGAAAAAATTGAAGCCAATAAAGAGCTGGGAATACTTTCAAAACAATTGGCCACAATTATCTTGGATTGTCCTGTTGAATTTCACGAAAAAGATTTTGAATTGAACCATCCAGACCTTGAACAAACAAATGAAATATTTAAAGAATTAGAATTTAGAAGAATTGCTGAAAGCCTTCCTAAAATATTTAAATTACATCCTGAGGTGACCTCAACTATTGCAAAAGAAAAAGTTGAAAAATCATCAAAAAATGCCAACCAACAATTTGACTTGTTTTCAATGGGAACTGAGGATCCCACAAAAGAAATTTCTGTTACAGGGTATAAAACGGCACAAAATACCAATCATGTGTACCAATATATAAACACCCCTCTTTCAAGAAAATTATTTATTGAAAAACTATTATTACAAAAATCCGTTTGTTTTCATATTGAAACAGTTGGAAACAATGCAATTGATGCCGCATTAATTAGCATTTCCTTTTCTTATGAAAAAGGAAAAAGTTATGATGTAGTACTTTCAAAAGACAACAACGAAACACAAAACATATTAAGTGAATTTCTTCCATTTTTTGAAAATGAGCACATTCAAAAAATAGGTCATAATATCAAACAACATATTAAAGTTTTAAATAGGTATAACATCACGGTAAAAGGCAAGTTGTTTGACACCATGTTAGCACATTATCTACTAAATCCTGATATGCGCCATAACTTAAATGTACTTTCTGAAACTTACCTAAATTACCAACCTATAAATTTAGAATCTCTCATTGGGAAAAAAGGGAAAAATCAACTTTCAATCCATGAAATTGAATTAAATAACAAAACTGAATATGTTGCTGAATATGCTGATATAACTTTTCAATTGAAAAAGATTTTTGAAAAAGATTTAGAAAAAAACAACCTAATATCGCTTTTTAATGAATTAGAAATTCCGCTACTTCGCGTTTTAGCCTCCATGGAATTAGAAGGTATAAAAATGGATACTAACTTTTTGAATTCTCTGTCTGAAAAATTAGTTGAAGATATTCAACAATTAGAAGAACGTATTTACAAGGAGGCCGATATTGAATTTAATTTAGCCTCTCCAAAACAATTAGGTGATGTTTTATTTGAGCATTTAAAATTAGTTGCCAAACCTAAAAAANCAAAAACTGGTCAGTATGCAACAGGAGAAGAAATTTTATCTAAACTCGCCTCAAAACATGACATAGTAAAAGATATTTTAGAATGGCGTGGACTGGTAAAATTAAAAAATACCTATGTTGATGCTTTGCCAAATGAAGTAAATAAAGCAACGGGGCGTATTCACACAACCTATAGCCAGGCTGTAGCAGCAACTGGCAGATTAAGTTCTAACAATCCTAATCTTCAAAATATCCCAATAAGGACTGAAAGAGGTCGACAAGTTAGAAAAGCGTTTGTTCCAAGAGATGAAAATTATTTGCTTGTTGCCGCCGATTATTCCCAGATTGAACTTCGAATTATTGCCGCTTTAAGTGAAGATGAAAGTATGATAGCCTCTTTTAATAGAGGAGAAGATATTCATGCTGCAACGGCATCTAAAGTATTTAATGTTCCTTTAATAGATGTTACAAGAGAACAACGTAGTGATGCAAAAGCTGTAAATTTTGGGATTATATATGGGCAAGGAGCTTTTACCCTAGCACAACAATTAAACAAATCTAGAGCTGAAGCTAAAGAGCTAATCAATAACTACTACAAAACATTTCCTAAATTAAAACAATACATTTCTAATCAAATAGACTTTGCACGTGAAAATGGTTATGTCGAAACAATTTTAGGCCGAAGACGTTATTTAAAAAATATCAACTCTCAAAATGCAATAGTTCGATCAGGAGATGAAAGAAATGCAGTGAATGCTCCTATACAAGGAAGTGCAGCTGACATTATCAAAATAGCTATGATTAATATTTCAAAATTGTTGGTTAAGAGTAATTATAAATCTAAAATGTTATTGCAAGTTCATGATGAATTGGTTTTTGATATGCATAAGGATGAATTAGCGATTTTAAAACCGCTAATTACACAAGAAATGGAAAATGCCTTCAAGTTTTCGGTGCCATTAACTGTTGATATGGGTCAAGGTAAAGACTGGTTAGAGGCTCATTAAACAATATTTATAATTATAAGGTACACGAGCAGATTTACATCATAAATCGATAGGTTGCTTTAATTAAAAATGTATTCTCAGGTTTTTTATCTAAAATTTGATTGTTTAGATTTCTCGTTAATGTTTCCTTGGAATCTCCAAATCCAGTAACCCCTTGAGACCAAACTAAATAAATCTCAGAACCGGGAATATACTCCCACCTCACTACCAAATTTGAGCGAAATTGCACAAATGAAAAGTCTGGATTTTCAAATGTATAATCAACAGTAGCATCTAAATCTTCATCAACCAAATATTCTGAATCAACACTAGAAATTTGATTGGGTTGATACCAAGTAACTCGTTCATCTAAATTTTCAGCAACCGCATTATTTACAAAATTAAAATTGTYATATYTTCCTCTYGATATAAATGGCTGACCGTAATATTGAATTGTTAAATTAGGGTTTATACTATAATTCARACGCARTGARGCACTCCAAGTTTGTTGATCTATATWTCCTAAAATATAGCGTTTTATAGWTCCAAAATCCTGYTGAGAAACATACTGTGTTTTATTAGGRTTTTTCTCAAATTCAGTATTTAAAGAGATGCTTAATGCATTMARWGGYTGATAATTYAAMCGTAAAACATAMCGTTTTAAAGAAAAATTATCTTGTTTTGCYAAACTGTTCACATATCCAAKAGWAAAATTKAATTTTTTACGTCGGTCAGARCCAAAAAATAAAAATTGAAAATTTTCATCTGAAAAACGCCAACGTGGACCACCYCTTAAATAAGTATTGATAAAAATTCTTGGYTTATGTCCAATTCCKMCWTCKRTCCWCCAATTATTTTTCCAATTGATWTYTCCTYYWAWATYATAYTGAATTCTRTTATAATTCCCYTCAAAATCGAATGTWGAAAATTGYTCTAAACTAAYYTSTGCTCTTCTAAATAWTTTAGTAGGTTTTAAAAWTAMATATTKTASYTYCGWAAAYTGWCGAATTTCATCAGCCTGTCTTAAAAAYCCAACATCATTTAACTCTAACTCTGGWGAACGCCATAYAACACCTCCACCATAGCGCCAATTACCACCMCCCGCTTTACCTCCTTCTAATTTYCCTCCTGTTCCTGTTAAAGAKGTCCTATTCGGATCTACTTCAACATGGCCTGCATCTACCCTTTGAAATAAATGTGTTATTGATTCCTGAGTCAGTTGAATTGCTTCTTTACTTCCTGTAACATTACTCGCTACAAAATCACCTTGGATAAAATAATCTCTATTTTTCCAGTTATGTTTAAAATCAATGCCCCCCGTATAAGCAGCTTTTCTTAAGTTATTAAAATTTCCATCTAAATTTCTATTTGTAGCTGTAAAAATTCCACCTATATATGAATTGTTATTGTTAAAATCCTTTTGAGTTCTCGCTACTAAATAATTTGTCAAAGGTTCAACTATTTCCTTTCTTCTTTGTCCATTATTATCAATCTCAGCAAACATATTTCCAGTGACACTTTCTAACAAACCAATGGACCAACCACTTTTTGTTTTACCAGAAAATTTTGCAGCGCCTAAAATAGTTGTATTTGTTGGTTGATCCACAAATTCTCCATTTTCAGTCGTTGGATAACCCTTTGGACTTCCTCCAATTCTACGACTATAGAATACATTGTCAGAACCATTTGCAAATCTGTAGTTGAATATATTTTTGTTCTCAACAAAAAAGGGTCGYTTTTCTTCAAAAAATATTTGAAAACCATCTAGAGCAATCGCTCCAGGATCTGCTTCTACCTGCCCAAAATCAGGATTGATGGTTAAATCTAAGGTTAAATCATTTGTAATTCCAATTTTAGCATCAATTCCACCGTTTAATTTTAAATCACTACCATCTCTAAACGGGTTTCCTTCTTCTTTAGGATAGGTATTTAATTGKGTAACCGTAAAAGGTTGTATTTCCAATTGTTYTTGAGGTTGTATATTATACAATCCTCGTAAAACACCAAACTCACTCACCCATCCAGAAACATCTTTTGGAATACGTTGCCAAACCGAACGTTCATCTTTTCTAAATAGCTGGCGTATCACTTGTAACCCCCAAATTTGTTCGTTGCTTTCTCCAAATTTCAATTGGCTAAAAGGAATTTTAATTTCTGCAATCCATCCTTTATCATCAATGGTAGTTGCGGTGTACCAAATAGGATTCCAACTAGCATCCCAATTATTTCCATTCTTAGAAATAAACTCCTCTCCTTTTACACCTGCAGCAGTAATTGTAAAAGAAAAACCCGTCCGTTTATCATTATAACTATCRATGTTTATGGTTACCCTATCACCTTCAAAACCATCTCTTCTAGACAATCTTTTCTCTATTTTATCTGGCTCATTATCAAATGAACGCACTCCTATATATAAAAATTTAGAATCGTACAAAATTTTAAATTTTGTTTGAAATGAAGGTGGGGTGTTTTCATCAGGATCATTCTCAATAAAGTCAGAGGCCCAAACTACAGCATCCCAACTTTTTTCATTTAACACTCCATCAATTGTTATTGGCGTATTATTCACCTTATCAGTTGTATAGGTATTTTTAGGACGGGGTAATTCAGCTTCTTGAGCTATTACCGAAAATTGGATTGCAATTAAAAATAATAGTAGTAAACTTCGATCAAGTAGTTTGGTCATATAGTTGATTTTATCTATTATAATGACTTTAAACCTTATTAAATGTTACAAAAAATAACATTAAAATTTTTAGACTCGTGCAATTTCAAATCTTTCTATCCAAATAGCAAATAGCAACATGTTATTTAACATATTTTTAATACTTAATTAATAAAATATTTCGCTAAATAATTTCGTTAAAATACCTATAATTTATGCCTAACTTACTGTTTGTTATATAAATAATATATTGTACATTTGCACTCCCTTTTTAGGGAGATAAAAGAATGTTTAACTATAACAAAGAATTTAATTGTGAATACATTAAGTTACAAAACAGTATCAGCTAACAAAAATACCGTTACTAAAGGATGGGTATTAGTTGATGCAGACGGCCAGACGTTGGGTCGTCTAGCTTCTAAAGTAGCAAAGCTAATTAGAGGTAAACACAAACCAAACTACACACCACACGTTGACTGTGGAGATAACGTAGTTATTATCAACGCCGAAAAAATTCATTTAACTGGAAAAAAATGGACTGACAAATCTTACATTCGTCACACAGGATATCCAGGAGGACAAAGATCATTAACTGCAACAGAACTATTTGAAAAAGACCCTACGCGTCTTGTTGAAAAAGCAGTAAAAGGAATGTTGCCTAAAAACAAATTAGGAAGTGCTTTGTACAGAAACTTGTATGTATATGCTGGTACTGAACATGGGCAAACTGCTCAAACTCCTAAAGTTATTAACCTTAATGATCTTAAATAATGGATACAATACACAAAATAGGTAGAAGAAAAACGGCAGTTGCTCGTATTTATGTTTCGGAAGGAAAAGGAAACATTATTGTTAATAAAAAAGATTATAAAGATTACTTTACTACTTCACACTTACAATACAAAATAATGCAAGCTTTAAATTTAACTGACAATGCAGAAGCATTTGATATTAAAGTTAATGTTTTTGGTGGTGGTACTACGGGTCAAGCTGAAGCAATTCGTTTAGCTATTTCAAGAGTTTTAATTGAGTTAGATCCTGAAAATAGAGCAATTCTTAAACCAAAAGGATTACTTACTAGAGACCCAAGAATGGTTGAACGTAAAAAATTCGGTCAAAAGAAAGCAAGAAAAAAATTCCAATTCTCAAAACGTTAATCGTACTTGTAAATTGGTTCACCAAATTATTTGGTGGTTCATTGAAATTAACATTAAAACAAAGTTGTCGTTGATCAGTCAATGACTGAAAAAAGTTTAGCATCCAAATAGGGGAGATCGGTTTTTCGCTACTTCCCTATTGCTAACTCAACGGAACGTAAACTAAATACAGATGACAAATATTGAAATTCAAGAATTATTAGATGCAGGTGTACACTTTGGTCACCTTACTAGAAAGTGGGACCCAAACATGGCTCCTTACATTTACGGAGAACGTAACGGGGTTCATATTATTGACCTTTACAAAACCGTAGCTAAAATTGAAGAAGCAGCCGAGGCTTTAAAGAAAATTGCAACTTCAGGAAGAAAAATCCTTTTTGTAGCTACAAAAAAACAAGCAAAAGAAATTATTTCAGACAAATCTAAAAGTGTAAACATGCCTTACATCACAGAAAGATGGCCCGGTGGTATGTTAACTAACTTTATTACGATTAGAAAAGCTGTTAAAAAAATGTCTGTGATTGACAGAATGAAGCTTGATGGTTCTTTTGATGCACTTTCAAAAAGAGAAAAATTACAAATTAACCGTCAACGAGAAAAGCTTGAAAAAAACTTAGGTTCTATTACTGATATGACTCGTTTACCAGGGGCTATTTTTGTAGTTGATGTTAAAAAAGAGCACATTGCTATAGCAGAAGCTAAAAAATTAAACATTCCTATTTTCGCAATGGTAGATACAAACTCTGACCCAAGAGGTATCGATTATGTAATTCCATCCAATGATGATGCATCAAAATCTATTGAGAAAGTATTAGGGTTTGTTATTGAAGAAATTGCTGAAGGTTTATCTGAAAGAAAAGCTAGTAAAGAAAAAGTAGCTGAAGCTAAAGTTGAAAAAGCTGAAGCTAAAACTGATGTTAAAAAATAATTAATGTATCATCGTTGAATTCTTAATATTCAACCAAATAAAATAGAATATAATGGCRAAAATTACAGCCGCAGAAGTAAGTAAATTAAGAAAATCTACCGGAGCTGGTATGATGGACTGTAAAAATGCACTTGTTGAAGCAGAAGGAGATTTTGACAAAGCAATAAATATTTTACGGAAAAAAGGGCAAAAAGTAGCAGATAAAAGAGCTGACAGAGAAACCTCTGAAGGTGCAGCAATTGCTAAAGTTAATGATGACCATACCAAAGGTGTTATTATTTCATTAAACTGTGAAACTGACTTTGTTGCTAAAAATGATGATTTTGTTGCTTTGGCTAACAAGTTTGCTGAGATCGCATTAGCATGTGATACAAAAGAAGATTTTTTGAATGCTGATTTTGATGGGATGACTGTTGCTGAAAAATTAATTGAGCAAACTGGTGTTATTGGTGAAAAATTAGAAATTGGAGGTTTTGAAAAAGTTTCTGGTGAATATGTAGGTTTCTACATTCATGCAGGTAATAAAATTGCTACAATAACTGCATTATCTTCAAATGTTGATGGTGTTGATGTGGTAGCAAAAGATGTTTCAATGCAAGTTGCTGCTATGGGAGCTACTATATTATCTTACAAAGATTTTGATCCTGCTTTTGTTGCTGCTGAAACTGAAGCAAGAATCGCAGTAATTGAAAAAGATAATATTGAACTTGGTAGATTAGGTAAAACACTTAAAAACGTTCCTACTTTTATTTCAAGAGCTCAATTAACAGATGAAATTATTRAGCAAACTAAAGTAAAATTACAAGAGGAATTAAAAGCTGAAGGTAAACCAGAAGCAATTTGGGATCGAATTCTTCCTGGTAAATTAGAACGATTTATTTCTGATAATACAACGCTAGATCAAGAACAGTGTCTTCTAGACCAAAACTTCATTAAAAACGAAAAACAAAACGTTGCTGAATATGTAAAAACCATTGGTGATGTTTCTGTAACAGACTTTAAAAGAGTTTCGTTAGCATAATAGATAGTTCACTTTGTGATAAAAAAACCTCGCTATAAGCGAGGTTTTTTTATTTATATTTTAATGAATATTTTCTTTTTATAAAGAACAAGGGTAATCATCCAAAAGACAATTATATGCGAAACAGCAAATAAAAGAGAACCATTCATATTACCTGCAATTGGAACAAACACTTGGTCATATAAATAACGATAACCCGTTATTATCTCACCCTCTGAATTATTAAATTTTATTAAATAGATGATTGTTCTTACATATAGTACTGAAAACACATAAATAAATAATGGATTTGTTCCAAAATGAATAAATGGATTTGACCATTTTTTAATCGCTTTTACATCTATCACCCATAACAGAAATGCTAAAAAGAGCATCGCTAATCCTCCAGTATAAACCACATAAGTACTTGACCAAATTGGCTTATTTATTGGAAAAAACTGACCCCAAACAAATCCAATTGCCACTGCAATTGCACCATACGAAACTAATTTCTTTATACTTTCCATAGTACTATTTGAAATCTCAATCAATCGGCCAACAAAATACCCTATTAACACTGTTGCGACTGAAGGAATTGTTGACACCAATCCTTCTGGGTCAAATGGAATTCCAAACCCTCCATAAACATGATTTTCACCAAATAACAGTAGATCAATTTTACGGGCTACATTAGATGCCAAACTATAGGGATCACCAGAAGCACCAAAGTACATTAAACCCCAATATCCGAGTAAAATTACTCCAAAGATATATTTCAGTTGCTTCACATTAAAAAACATGCATAACGTGGCTGCTACACCATAAGCCAATGCTATTCGCTGCAAGACACCCATGATTCTTAAATTCTCAAAATCAAAATTTGGAAATGCATTCAAAAACAAACCCAACAAAAATATAATTGAAGTCCGCTTTAATATTTTAAACAACCCATCTTTAGAATAACCCTCTCCATATTTTTTAAATGAGAACCACATCGATACTCCAACAATAAACAAGAAGAAAGGGAAAACCAAATCGGTTGGAGTACATCCATGCCATTTAGCATGTCGTAAAGGGGCATATACATATTTCCAGCTTCCTGGTGTGTTTACCATAATCATGAGTGCTATGGTTAAACCTCTTAGCACATCCAGTGCTATCAATCTTTTTCCTACCATAAATAATTATAGTTCATCTTTTTTTAATCCTAATTTATGTCCAGCTAAAGCGTAATACAATATAATAATATAGCATGGAAGTAAAATCCAATAACCTGCTGTTGCCGCTTCTGCTGATGCAGCTGCTTCACCCATTCCTTGCGAAATTAATGCTGCTTTATTACCATCAACAAATCTCCCATATAACGGAGGAATAATTGCTCCTCCTGAAATTGCCATAATCAATAAGGCTGAAGCTGTTTTTGTGAATTTCCCTAACCCCTTTAAAGTTAATGGCCATACCGCTGGCCAAACTAAAGCATTGGCAATACCTAATGCTGCAACAAACAATACAGATACATATCCTGAAGTAAATACAATACAAAACGTAAACACTATTCCTAAAATTGCACTTGCCTTTAACGCTAAAGCCTGATTGATAAATTTAGGGATTAAAAACACCCCTAAACCATAGGTTACAACCATTGCCATAAGTGTGTACATCGTGAAGTTTTTAGCCACTTCAGCAGGAAAACCTAGAGACAACCCATATGCAATAATGGTATCACCAGCAACAACTTCAGCTCCAACATACACGAATAATGTTAGAACACCTAACCATAAATGTGGAAATTGGAAAATACTCGTTTTTGCTGTTTCTCCATCTTTATTCTCTTCAATAGGTTCAGCTTCAACATGTGGTAATGGTGCTTTTCTAATTAATATTCCCAATACAAATAAAACTACAGCCATACTAATATAAGGGGTCACCACACTATCGGCCATTGTATCTAATAATTGTTCTTTTTCAATGTTACTAACGCTACTCAACTTCTCTTTAACACCATCAATCCCTGATAGTAATATTGCACCAAAAATAAAGGACCCTAAAGCTCCTGCTACTTTATTAGCAATTCCCATAATAGCAATACGTTTTGCCGCACTTTCCATAGGACCAAGAATAGTTATATATGGATTTGATGCCGTTTGTAATAGTGTCATTCCAATACCTTGAATAAAAATTCCCGTTAAAAATATCCAATAGGTTCTTGCCTCAGCAGCAGGGATAAAAATTAGCGCACCTATTGCCATAACAACCAATCCCAAAGACATTCCTTTTCTGTAGCCTATTTTATTGATAATATAAGAGGCTGGCAATGCCATTACCACAAAAGAAATGTAGGAAGCTGATGCTACCAAATAAGATTGTGCGTTAGTTAATTCATTGATTGTTTTCATAAAAGGAATTAACGCTCCGTTAATCCAAGTTACAAACCCGAAGACAAAAAATAATCCCGCAATGATAATAATAGGAATTAGTGTACTGTTTTTTTTTGAAGGTGTTGCGCTCATATTTTTTTAGGTATAAAAAATTTAACGCTCAATATACAAAATATACTTGCGCAGATATTTATTTGTTGTTTTTTTTTATTAAAAAACTATATCTCACCATGAGGTACAATTGTTTCAATTCATCTTTAAAAATCCATTTAAACTTCATAAAGTATTTATTATATTTGCATAACTATCATAAGAAAACATGGCTTATAAAAGAATTCTATTAAAATTAAGTGGTGAAGCTCTAATGGGAGATCGCCAAYATGGTATTGACCCRRCTCGTTTAGCTGAATATGCTGAAGAAATTAAAAAAATTRTTGAAAAAGRTATTGAAGTAGCCATYGTWATTGGTGGCGGAAAYATTTTTAGAGGTGTTGCAGGWGCKAGTAATGGTATTGATAGAGTTCAAGGTGAYTATATGGGTATGCTTGCWACAGCYATTAATGGTTTRGCTTTRCAAAGYGCTATTGAATCTGTTGGMGTAAAAACTAGATTACTTACCGCTATAAAAATGGARCAAGTTGCWGAACCTTTTATTAAAAGAAGAGCYGTTCGYCATCTAGAAAAAGGACGTGTYGTWATTTTTGGYTGTGGTACCGGKAATCCTTATTTCACAACTGATACKGCGGCAGTTTTAAGAGCTATTGAAATTAATGCCGATGTTATTTTAAAAGGCACTCGTGTTGATGGGATTTACAATTCAGATCCAGAAAAATTTAAAGATGCCATTAAGTTTGATACAATCACGTTTAAAGATGTAATGAACAAAGGGCTAAAAGTTATGGACATGACAGCTTTTGCTTTAAGCCATGAAAATAATTTGCCTATCATTGTTTTTGACATGAATAAAAAAGGAAATCTTGAAAGAGTAATTTCTGGAGAAAAAATTGGAACAAAAGTTGATAAATAAATAGCTAATTTAAATTTTTCAATTATGACTGAAGAATTGAACTTTATTATAGAAAGTACAAAAGAATTAATGCAAAATGCTATTTCGCATTTAGAAAAAGAATTCAGAAATATTAGAGCAGGCAAAGCAAGTCCTGCAATGATAGGAAGTGTTACTGTTGATTATTATGGTACTCAAACTCCATTAACTCAAGTAGCAAATGTTGGTACTATGGATGCTCATACMATTACSGTACAGCCTTGGGAAAAACATATGCTTCACGAAATTGAAAAAGCAATAATGATTGCTAATTTAGGTTTTAATCCCATGAACAATGGTGARATTRTAATTATTAAYGTTCCTGTTTTAACGGAAGAAAGACGTCTTGAACTTTCTAAACAAGCAAAATCAGAAGCTGAAATAGCAAAAGTGAGTATCAGAAATGACCGTAGAGAAGCTATGCACGAAATTAAAAAAGACGAGTCTTCAGAGGATATGAAAGCCAATGCTGAAATTGACATCCAGAATTTAACAGACAACTATATTGGAGAAGTTGATGAGCACTACAAAATTAAAGATCAAGAAATTATGAAAGTTTAATTTTATAACATTCATGATACTTTTTTAAATGGATATAACATCCCTCCTTTTTTGAATTGSAGGGATTTTCATTTGACTTACTTTATAGAATTTAACAGCATTCTTTAGAAATTGTAATACTAAAAAGTCTTTCTATATTTACAATTAATAAGTCGAGACCAAATTAATTCAAGTTAAAAAATGTTATGAAACGTTCTCAATTGATGAACTCAATTATTAAAAATTCTGATAAACTAGATTTTATCGTCATTGGTGGTGGGGCAACTAGACTTGGTATTAGATTGGAAGCGTCAACTCAAGGATATCCTGTCGTTTTACTTGAACAGGATGATTTTATAAAAGGAACATCCATTAGAAACACAAGTTATTTGGGAGTACGTTTTGAAACGGAAAAAACTGTTGAAGGTCTATGAACAAGAAGATCAAGAGCTCTATTTTAGAAGCAAAATAAGGCGTTAGAATTGTACCAATGGCAGCTAAATTACTTGCTAAAGAATTAAACCAAAATGAAAAATGGGAAATAAGCCAACTTACTAAATTTAGTAACGTAGCAATAAATTATATTTTGAAATAAACTTTAACAAGGCTCAATTATGATAAAAATCTTTAATCCATCACCCCATAAAAAGTTACTTTCTTCAACTAAAATTGATGCCACATATACCCGTTTGAGACTTCAAGTTTTTTTAGGAATTTTTATAGGATATGCTGGTTATTATCTTGTTAGAAAAGTGTTTTCCCTGGCAATGCCAGATTTAGTTGCATTAGGTTATTCTAAAACACAATTGGGGTTTGCACTGTCTGGGGTATCTATAGCATATGGGCTTAGTAAGTTTATTATGGGAAATGTCTCAGACAGAAGCAATGCTCGTAATTTTATGACTGTTGGGTTAGTACTATCAGCTTTAACGATGATATTAATGGGGATTCTTCCTGTTGCTACGTCTTCCATTGCTATCATGTTTTCAATACTAATGATGAACGGCTGGTTTCAAGGTATGGGTTGGCCTGCAAGTGGAAGAGTTATGGTACATTGGTTCTCTATTGGAGAACGAGGAACTAAAATGTCTATTTGGAATGTTGCTCATAATGTTGGCGGTGGTATTATTGGTCCATTGGCAATTCTTGGATTTGCCATTTTTGCCGATTGGCATGCTAAATTATATTTTCCTGGTATTTTAGCTTTAGCAGTGGCTTTAATTACATGGTTTTTACTAAGAGATACTCCACAATCTTGTGGACTTCCAAATATTGAAGCATTCAAAAATGATTATCCCGATTCGTATTCCACTAAATTTGAAAAAGAAATGTCTGCCAAAGAGATTTTCTTCAAATATATTTTCAAAAATAAATTATTATGGTCTATTGCCGTTGCAAATGCTTTCGTTTATTTAGTGCGTTATGGAGTTTTAGACTGGGCGCCATTGTACCTTGAAGAAAGTAAAGGATTTTCTATTCAAGAATCTGGTTGGGCATATTTCGCCTATGAATGGGCTGGAATTCCAGGAACTTTACTTTGTGGATATTTAAGTGATAAAGTGTTTAAAGGTAAAAGAGCACCCGTGAGTATTATTTATATGTTTCTTGTTATGCTAGCGTTATTTATGTATTGGACTAGTGAATCTATCCTTGCCAACTCAATAGCTTTAATTTTTATTGGGTTTTTAATTTACGGCCCTGTTATGCTAATTGGGGTTCATGCGTTAGATTTAGTACCCAAAAAAGCAGCTGGAACAGCCGCTGGACTAACAGGTTTATTTGGGTATTTAGGAGGTGCATTATTTGCTAACATTGCTATGGGTGCTGTTGTTGATCTTTGGGGATGGTCAGGCGGTTTTGCAATACTTATTGGATCTTGTGTAATTTCAATGTTACTATTAGCACTCTCTTGGTATCACGAATCAAAAGGACATCAAGGAATCCTTGATTAAGCAAACGAAATTCACAGAAATTATCGTACTAAAATTAGTACAGCGTATAATCCTATTAATTAACAATTATTATGAGCGCTTTTACCAAATTAAAGTTGGTGAAAGTTCAACGTTAAACTTATCACAAATAAAAAACACGCATTGCTCATTTTTTATCAATAAGCTTATATTTGTTAAATTCTGAAGAAATTTTACTTTATGAAACGAGCATGTTAAAATTTTCCTTATCAAAGGAGAGTGTTTAATAGCGAACAGCATGTGACCATTAAAAAACAATAAATAATACACATGAAAAACATCCTTTTTGCAGTAGTACTTTTTCCACTAATCATATTTTCACAAACTAGAATTCAAGGAATTGTTATTGATAGCAACACAAAACAACCTCTCCCTTTTGCATCTATTGTAACCAATACTAATTTTGGAACATTGGCGGATGTTGAAGGTAGATTTTATATAAAAGCAAAAAATTCATTTAATCAAATTACTATTTCTTATGTAGGTTATCAATCTGTAATTGTTCCTATTGAAATAAAAGATAAATTTATTCATGTAAAATTAAAAGCTTCCGTAGAAAAATTGAATGAAGTAATCATTACTGCTAAAGAAAACCCTGCGCTACAAATTATCAGAAACACCATTAAAAATAAACCCAAAAATAATATTGAAAAATCGTTAAATTCCTTCAAATTTAACACTTACAACAAGATCTTAGTAACTGCTAATCCTGATTCCATAAGTGGTAAAGTAGATTCAGTTTTTGTCATTAAGGAGGTTGGGAAAACATTTAAAAAACTTGATTCATCAAATTACAAATTCAAAAAAGAGATAGACAAACAACACCTYTATATTTCTGAAAAAATMTCTGAATTTCATTTTCAAAAAGGAAAGAAGAAAAAAGAAGTTATTTTAGCTTCAAGAATGGCTGGTTTAAAACAACCTATTTATGAATTATTAGCCATTACGTTTCAAGATTTTTCCTTTTACAACGAATTTTATACCATCGCAGGTACAAAATACACCAACCCAATTGCCAACAAAGCATTAAAACAATACAATTACAAAATATTAGACACTGTTACTACTGAAAACGGAAATTCAATTCTTATCTATTTTAAGCCAAAAGAAAAGAAAGAATTTTTAGGAATAGAAGGTGTTTTGTATATAGATACTAAAAGTTTTGCCATCACTAAGGCTATTTCTGAATTAAAAGGTTTTATAAATGTGAAAGCCCTTCAAAATTACAATTACATTAAAGAATACAATACTTGGTTTCCTAAAAACATGAATGTAGTTCTTAAAAAAGGTGAGACCCATGAAAATATTTCATTGTTTGGAGGKACSRTWAAATTTRSYGAAAGYAAAAAAAATGAYTCYATCATAAAYACTCGWAAAAAYAAYCCWGGMGATRTTTCCTATTTYATATCTAAATCYGTWAATTCTAATRTTCAAATTAAYACRCCTGTTATTGTAAAAAAATCTTCTTCAACCATCCAGTTTAATGACAATGCACATAAGCAATCAGAAGAATTTTGGAACAAATATAGAACCGATTCATTAACAAATCGTGGTAAAAAAACGTATCTAGTTCTTGATAGTATTGCAAAAAGTGAAGGTGTTGAGAAAAAAATAAATTTAGTGCGAAACATTATAAAAGGCTACTATCCAACAAAATACATCAACTTAGATTTAGGAAAAATAATTAACCTTAACAACTACGAAGGTTTACGAATTGGCTTTGGTGGAGAAACAAACAGCAACTTTTCATCTAGCTATAAAATTGAATCCTATATTGCATACGGTACAAAAGATAGAGACTTTAAATTYAGTTTTGGACCTTCCTTTCGATTAAATAGAGATACAAATAGTTGGTTTGGAGTTAATTTTACAAATGATATTAAAGAGGCTGCTTCCTTAGATTTCATTGCTGAAAACACTTCTTTTTCACCAATAAATCCGCGAAATTTAAATATCAGTAAATTTTACAATTATAAAACTGTAAGCGCCTTTTTAAAACATGATATTCAACCAAATTTAGAAGTAAAAGTTCAACTAAGTTCTGGAGATTACAAACCGTTATTTGAATATCAATTTGTATCACCTACTAAAAATTTAGAAGCCTACAAATTAACAACTGCTGCTTTTGGATTACAGTACAATCCTAAAAATGAATATATGAATTCTCCTTTAGGAAAATTGAAAATTAAAAATAGGTTTCCTCAATTTACCATTCAGATTTCAAAAAGTATAAAAAACGTCTTTGAAAGTGATTTTGATTTTACCCAATTAAACTTCCGAGTTTTACATAAAATTAAACCCCTTAGAAAAGCAACTACCCACATTTTAATTGAAGGAGGGATTGTTTTTGGTGATGCGCCAATTTCGCACCTTTACAATTCAACACCTAATTACACTTTTAAAAATCCTTGGAGAAAACGAATAACACTTGCAGGTAAAAATAGCTTTGAAACAATGGGTTACAATGAGTTTATCTCTGATAAATTTGCTGCTATTCACTTAAAACATGAAATAAAATCGTTTAACATAACTTCAAAATTTAAACCACAATTAACCCTAGTTACTAGAGCTGCAATTGGAGATATTGAAAATCCAACTTATCATTATGGTTTAGAATTTCAAAGTTTAAAAAAAGGGTATTTAGAAAGTGGTTTAGAATTTAACAGTCTTTTTAAGGGTTTTGGTCTCAGTGCTTTTTATAGATATGGAGCATACCAAAAGCCGGAATGGAGTGATAATTTAGCCTTAAAATTAACGTATAAATTAAGATTGGGATTTTAAAAGCACCCCCCTTTAAATGCCAAACTATTTTTATATCTTTGCGAAAATTTTCGAAATGGATTTTTGGACTCATGTATCTAGGATAATATTAAAAGGAAGATTCTTCATATTAATATTAATAGCCGCAATTACTTATTTATTAGCTTCTCAAATGGAACACATGCGTTTCTCATATACTGAAGCAAATTTATTACCAGAAGATCATAAAATCAATATAGAATACAATTCTTTTTTAGACCTTTTTGGGGAAGAAGGAAATTTAATAATTTTAGCTGTTGAAGACTCAACAATATTTACTCCTGAAAAATTTAACGCTTGGAATCGTTTATCTAAAAAACTCGATAGTTTTAAGGAAGTAGACTTTTCTGTTGCCATTGGAGACATTAAAAAGTTAATTAAAAACAACAACGTTAATAAGTTTGATTTTGTCCCTCTTTATGATAAAACACCTGAAACCATTGAGGATGTTCTAAAAATTAAGCATGAGCTTTTTGAAAATCTTCCTTTTTTCGACAACTTCTTGTTTAATAAGAAAACAGGAACAATTAGAACAGTTATATATTTAGAAAAAGACATTGTTAACACCTCCATTCGTAAAGATTTTGTTTTCGATAGCTTAAACCCTATTATTGAACAATTCGAAAACGATTATAACATTGATGTTAGAGTTTCTGGTATGCCATATATACGTACCATGAATGCTCAAAATATTATTGATGAGATTGGGCTTTTTGTTGGGTTAGCTTTAGGAGTCACGGCTTTAATCTTCTTCTTCTTTTTCCGTTCATTTAGGGCTACTTTTATCACACTTTTAGTAGTAAGTATTGGTGTTATTTGGGCTTTTGGATTTATTGGCTTATTCAGATATGAAATAAGTGTTTTAATGGCTTTAATACCACCGTTAATCATTGTAATTGGAGTTCCAAATGCCATATTTTTAATAAATAAATACCAACAAGAAGTAAAAAAACATGGGAATCAGGCGAAATCTCTACAACGAGTTATATCAAAAATTGGGAATGCTACCTTAATGACAAACGTTACTACAGCATCTGGATTTGCTACATTTATTTTTACTAAAAGTCAGCTTTTACAGGAATTTGGTATCATTGCTTCTATCAATATTTTAGGAATTTTTATTTTGGCGTTATTAATTATTCCTATTATGTACAGCTTTCTACCCCTTCCAAAGGAAAAGCATTTAAAACACCTCGAACGTAAATGGATAGATGCTATTGTAAATTGGATGGAATTTATCGTTAAAAATCATCGATTTGAAGTTTATGCAGCAACAATTGTATTAATTATTGCAAGTATGATTGGGGTGTATATGATTAAAATATCAGGTAGTTTAATCGAAGACATGCCAAAAGGGAAACAATTCTTTAAAGACATTGTATTTTTTGAAGAAGAATTTGGAGGAATTATGCCTTTAGAAATAGTAATTGACACCAAAGTTGAAAAAGGTGTCATGAAATTATCTACACTCAAACGCATGAATAAATTAGATGAAACTATTGATGAAATTCCTCAACTATCAAAATCAATTTCAATTTTAAATCTAGTAAAATACTCCAAACAAGCCTTTTATGGAGGTAATCCAAAGTACTACCAATTACCAACCAATCAAGAAAAGAACTGGATCTTATCCTATGCGAAAAATGCTACTTCCAATTCTGACTTATTAAAGAATTTTGTTGATTCTACTGGTCGTTATGCTCGTATTACAACGTTTATGAAAGATATTGGCACCAGTAAAATGAAAGTCATTGAAGAACGCATTCATCAAAAAATTGAAAAAGAATTCCCAAAAGAAAAGTACCATGTGACTATGACTGGCAAAGCATTGGTATTTTTAAAAGGAACTAACTTTTTAATTAATAATTTAGTCGTTTCACTTTCTTTAGCCATTTTATTAATTGGTATTTTTATGGCTTTTCTGTTTCGTTCGTTTAGAATGATTTTAATCTCACTAATGCCAAATATATTTCCTCTATTAATAACGGCTGGCTTAATGGGGTATTTAGGAATCCCAATAAAACCATCAACTATTCTTGTTTTTAGTATAGCTTTTGGTATTTCCGTTGATGATACCATTCACTTTTTAGCAAAATATCGTCAAGAACTAAAAGCAAATAATTGGAGAATTAAGCAATCGGTTTACGCTGCGCTACGCGAAACAGGTGTAAGTATGTTTTATACTTCAATCGTGCTATTTTTCGGATTTTTAGTATTTACGATTTCAAGTTTTGGAGGAACAATTGCTTTAGGAGGTTTAGTTTCCGTAACACTGCTTTTCGCAATGGTTTCTAACTTATTGTTACTACCATCACTATTACTTTCTCTAGAGAAGAAAATTGCAAATAAAAAAACGTTTAAGGAACCAACACTTGATATATTAACAAATGAAGACGGCAATAACAACAGCTAATTAATAGAATTTTACCGTATTGATTCTTACATATCAATTGTCAATTATCAATTGTTAATGTATCTTTGCAACTATTAAAATTTTGAGTATGATAAGAAGTAGTGTAGCTGAACTTTTAAGTTCTGATAAATTTTTACAAGAAGTAACTTTAAAAGGTTGGGTAAGAACATTTAGGGCAAACCGATTTATTGCCTTAAATGATGGATCAACTATCCATAATATCCAATGTGTTGTTGATTTTGAAAATACTGATGAAGGTATTTTAAAGCGAATTACAACAGGTGCTGCAATTGCTGTAAAAGGAACACTTATTGAAAGTCAAGGTAAAGGACAAAATGTTGAAATTAAAGTTTCAGAAATTGAAATTTTAGGAGATTCTAATCCTGAAGAATATCCTATACAACCAAAAAGACATAGTTTAGAATTTTTACGTGAAAATGCACATTTAAGAATTAGAACAAATACCTTTAGTGCTGTAATGCGTGTTCGGTCTTCGCTGTCTTTTGCTGTTCATAAATATTTTATTGATCATGGTTTTTACAACTTTCACGCTCCTATAATTACAGGCTCTGATGCAGAAGGTGCAGGTGAAATGTTTAACGTTACGACACTTGATATTGATAAATCAAAAAAGAATGAAGACGGCACCATAGATCGTTCTGAAGATTTTTTTGGAAAAATAACAAACTTAACCGTTTCTGGTCAATTAGAAGCCGAAACATATGCAATGGCATTAGGAAAAGTATATACGTTTGGCCCCACTTTTAGAGCCGAAAATTCAAATACTACACGTCATCTATCTGAATTCTGGATGATTGAACCAGAAGTTGCATTTAACGATTTAGACGATAATATGGATTTATCGGAAGATTTTATTAAGTCMGTAATTTCATATGTCTTGAAAAATTGCAAAGACGATTTAGCCTTTTTAGATAACCGATTAACACAAGAAGATAAAACCAAACCTGCTATAGAACGCAATGAAATGTCATTGTTAGAGCGATTGAATTTTATTGTTGAAAATAATTTTAAACGTGTTAGTTATACGGAAGCCATAGATATTTTAAAAAACTGCAAACCAAACAAAAAGAAAAAATTCCAATTTTTAATTAAGGAATGGGGAGCAGATCTACAAAGCGAACATGAACGTTATCTAGTTGAAAAACACTTTAAATGTCCTGTGATTTTATTTGATTACCCTGCAAATATCAAAGCCTTCTACATGCGCCTAAATGACGATGGTAAAACGGTAAGAGCCATGGATGTATTATTTCCGGGAATTGGAGAAATCGTTGGGGGTAGCCAACGAGAAGAACGTTTAGACGTCTTACAACAAAAAATCGCTGAACTAAATATTGATGAAAAAGAGCTGTGGTGGTATTTAGATACTCGAAAATTTGGAACTGCTGTACATAGTGGTTTTGGATTRGGWTTTGAACGTTTAGTTCAATTCACTACTGGAATGAGTAATATACGAGATGTAATCCCTTACCCTCGTACGCCTCAAAATGCAGAATTTTAAATTATAAATTTGAAAAACTTACTGTTTAGAATACGTTGTTTTTTGTATTTTTATCAAAAGTAATTTCAGTAAATGCTTAAACAAAGTTTAAATTTTAAGTTAACACAAAAATTATCTCCTCAACAAATTCAATTGATGAAGATGATTCAATTGCCTACGCAGGCTTTTGAACAACGTCTTAAACAAGAGTTAGAGGAAAACCCAGCATTAGAGAGTGGGAAAGATAATGAAGATGAGTATGAAAACTCATTATCAGATGATGAATATGACACTACAGGAAACGAAAATATAGATACTGAAGATATAAATATTGATGAATATTTAAGTGATGATGAAATCCCAAATTATAAAACACAAGCAAACAATTACTCTGCTGATGATGAAGAAAAACATATCCCTTACGCTTCTGGAACTTCATTTACCCAACATTTAAAAACACAAATAAACACTTATAGCTTTTCTGAAGAAGAAGAAATAATTACTAATTTTTTAATCGGTAGTATTGATGACAGTGGGTATATTAGAAGAGATTTAGTTGATATTTTAGATGATTTAGCCTTCACTCAAAACATTTTTACTACACAAGAAAAATTAGAATACCTCCTTAAAATAGTTCAACAATTAGATCCAGCAGGTGTTGGTGCTCGTAATTTAAAAGAATGCTTATTAATTCAATTAAAACGTAAAAAGGAAAAACCTAATAGAACGTTAGCCATAAACATCTTAGAATATTCATTTGATCATTTTGTAAAAAAACATTATACTAGATTATTACAAAAATTTCATGTTTCAAAAGATGAATTAAAAGAGGCCATTCAGCAAATTGAAAAATTAAATCCTAAACCAGGTGGTTCATTTGTAGGGAATAATAAAATTGCTGAACAAATTATACCAGATTTTACGATAAGAATTATTGAAGGGGAGCTAGAACTTTCTTTAAATTCTAGAAATGCCCCAGAGCTTCATATTTCAAATGAGTATAACAATCTATTGAAAGGGTATAAAGAATCTAAACATAAATCAAAATCTCAAAAAGAAGCTGTACAATTTATTAAACAAAAATTAGATGCTGCAAAATGGTTTATTGACGCAATAAAGCAACGGCAGCAAACATTGTTTTTAAATATGAATGCCATTCTTAAATATCAAAAAGAATATTTTTTAACTGGAGATGAACAAAAGCTAAAACCCATGATTTTAAAAGATATTGCTGATATAGTTAATATGGATGTTTCTACTGTTTCTAGGGTTGCAAATAGTAAATACGTTTCAACCCCTTATGGAACAAAGCTGATTAAAGAATTTTTCTCTGAGTCTATGAAAAATGACCAAGGGGTGGACGTATCAACTAGAGAAATAAAAAATATTTTAGAAATAGTCATCAATGAAGAAAATAAAAAGAAGCCCTTAACTGATGATAAATTAGCTGAAATTTTAAAAGAAAAAGGATATCCGATTGCACGAAGAACTATTGCAAAATACAGAGAGCAATTAGAAATATCTGTAGCTAGATTAAGAAAAGAAATATAGTCAAAAGAAAAAACATCTATGAAATTTTCAAAATTTATATCTTATTTTTTTCATCCTATAAATTTTCCATTGCTTGGTTCTATTTTATATTTTCTCTTAATTCCAGAATATATTTTTAAGCCTCAAGAACATCTGTTCTTAACTATAATAGTACTTGGAACTTATATTTTCCCCTTATTTCTATTAATATTACTTAAACATTTTGGGATGATTCATAGTTTCCAAATGGTAACTATTGAAGAGCGTAAATTCCCTACATTATTATTTACTTCAATTTCATTTTTTTTAGGGTATTGGCTATTTAAATCAACAGCCGTAGATATTTTATCCCTTTTTTATTTTGGTTATGGATTGATGTTAATAAGTTCATATATCATGTTGTACTTCAAACTTAAAATAAGCTTACACGGAGCTGCRATAGGTGGCTTAATTGGGTTTTTAATTTGCTTTAGTTACTACTATAAAATAAATTTAATAATAATCTTAGCTGTATTCTTTGTCATTAGCGGTTTAATTACCTCATCAAGATTAAGACTATTCGCACATAATTCACATGAAGTTTTTTTAGGCTAYTTTTTGGGAATATTAACGCAATTTATAGTTTATTTTATATACNTACATTATATAGAATTTCAATCCTATATTAACATCTTTTAAGTTAAGWKCTTCACCATTAAAGTYWACATTTYTAAAAAATGGATTCAAACCATAGTAAACATATAAATTCCAAGTACTAAAACCTACTGCCAATGTCAATCCATATTGGATTCWGTTTAATTCTGCAATATTTTTAGTTGTTAATGTTTCTTTAGCATTCTTAAATGTAGTTTTAGTGGTTAACATATATGATGCCTTCACGCCCCCATAAACTCTCCAAAATTTATATTTTTGAGGTGTTGAATTTCTCCACCTTATTTCAATTGGAAGCTCAATAGAGCTTATCCCTAAGCTATTTGTTTTATAATCTTTAGCAACAATAAACGACGTAACTTGATTCTCTCGAACTATTTTTATATTTTGAATATATGCATTATAAGAATACCCAACACCTATTCCTACACCAAAATTTCGTTTCTCATTTAAAGGTATATCCTTTATAAAACCAAAAGAAATACCGCCAGAAAATCCATTTTGTGAAATTGTCGCAGGTTTATCAATTAAAACATTGTAAGTCAAAGATAAATAGAGCTGATCTTCTAAATATTTTATATCTATGGTGTCTTTATTAACTTGCGCATGAAGTTTTACAAAGAAAACTAGAAAACAACCAATAATCCAATGTTTACTCATAAAAGCAAATATACTTTATAAAAGTAAAAAAGGCAATCAAATAGTATTTGATTGCCTTTTTTACTTTAAGAATTATAAATTCCTTTGAGCTATTTTAATAATTACTTTTCAAATCAGTTCCTCTAGTTGTGGAGAAACTAATCTTTAACGCATTTATATCTCTTAATTGCTCTTTAATATCTAAAATTGTACCTACGCTAGCTTCTTTATCTGCTTTAATTGAAGTGGTCATATATTTAACCTCTTCTTCTTTTCGTTGGGCTCTTTCCGCAAATATAAAACTAGGGATATCACTTACATCAATAATTTTATCATTTACTTGAATTTTATCTCCTGAAAGTCTAGCATCCAAAGATTTACCTATGTAAATAGTACTTACCAAACTTTTATGTTCTAACTTTTTCACTTCACTAGCTGTTGGAAGAACTGGTTTTCTAACTAATAAATCAGTTTCTCTCATCGTAGTWGATACCATAAAAAAGAACAAYAACATAAATACAATATCAGGTAAGGATGCTGTAGAWATTGCAGGCAAMCCTTTTTTCTTCTTTCTAAATTTACTCATWTTCTGATATTATTTAATTGGTTCTGGTTCAGAGATAATTTGAGGATATTCACCCTTYAATCTATYAATYTTTTCTTTYAAACTYTYAGATGGAYTATCTTTATAATCYCTCAAYAWATCTTTATAKGATCTWYGATAAAGWWTTAAWGMYCTTWTRYTTCTTAASTCGTTATAAGCTGCTTCTATTTCATTTTGAATTGAAAYATACATMCCATARGTAGTWCCYCTATCRCTTTGYAAAGAAATAACTGCTTTRGWWGGGTGATCTGAAGAAGYTGGATCTTTTGCTCCRTTACARTAATCRCAAGGAACSCCWGGATTACCATCTTTAGSAGTAGATAAWCCWCCWCCATTGTCAATAAAATCCATGGCTAATCGTCTAATGTCAGTAACCTGAACAAATTCGTTCTCAACTAACAACTGATTGTTACGATTTACAGTAATGTCTAATACATTTTTTTCTTTAATAATTACTTGTGGTGTTTCTTCAGATTTTTCAGGTAATTTACGCGAAATACCTGAATCAACATCCATCGTAGTAGTTACTAAGAAAAATATTAGAAGCAAGAACGCAATGTCTGCCATTGAACCAGCATTAATTTCTGAGTTTTCTCTTCTTGCCATATTTAATTAGTTTTTTACTAGTGATTTAACAAAGTCAATTACGAATGCTCCTAAACCAATAACACCTAATATGGCACTAAAATTAATTCCTGTACTAACCCATTTTGATATYGTCCCAGCTTCTCCATATTCTAACACTTTACCCATAGACATAACTGCGCCATCATCTGCTAAAGAATAAGCTACAACTAAAAATACAAGTAAAATTCCAACTCCCGTTAATGTTCTTTTTAATACATCTGGGTGTTTAACCATATTTATAGCTGAATAAACAACTGAAATTAAAGCTGTAACTGCTAATATGATAAGTGAAAATGAAATAAATGGAGACAAAATACTATTTTGTAGGTCAGCATCTACTTTAAGAGCGTCATCACCTTCAATCAAWATTCTGACGAAGAAAAAGAAACCTATTAAACCTATTAGCCCHRCGACTAATGTTAATATTTTTGATAATTTCGTATTCATAATTTAATGTTATTTTTTATGTCTAACCAAAAGGTCAAYAAGTGAAATTGAAGCATCTTCCATATTRTTTACAATACTATCYACTTTAGARATAATGTAATTGTAAAAAACTTGAAGRATAATTGCTACAACTAAACCAAATACGGTTGTTAATAAGGCAACTTTAATACCACCCGCAACAACTGTTGGAGAAATATCYCCTGCTGCTTGAATAGAGTCAAATGCTCCAATCATACCAATTACAGTTCCCATGAAACCAAGCATTGGTGCTAAAGCAATAAATAAYGAYAACCAAGAAATATTTTTCTCTAATAATCCCATTTGAACTCCACCGTAWCCTACAACTGCTTTTTCAGCAGCATCAACACCTTCATCCATTCTATCTAATCCTTGATAAAATATAGAGGCAACAGGTCCTTTTGTATTTCTACAAACTTCTTTAGCAGCTTCTACACCTCCAGATGCTAATGCATCATCAACTTTATTTACTAATTTTTTAGTATTTGTAGTTGCCATATTAAGGTAAATAATTCTTTCAATTGCAATAGCTAAACCTAAAATTAAGGCTACTAATACAATTCCCATAAAGAATGGTCCACCTTCAATAAAACGTTGTTTTAATWCTTGGTGAAATGTTTKTGCTTCTGYTGCGTCWTCYGCAACTTGTTCAGTGTTAGCTGCATCTTGTGCAATAGCCTTAGGTGCTGCTCCGAATAACAATAATCCTGTAATCGCAAGGATAGTAAATACTCTTTTCATTGTGTAATAGTTAATTTATTAATTTTTAGATTTAAATATATGTGATTTTCACAAAACAAATCAAACTGTGAAAATAAAGTTAGTAAAGTCTTTTATATACTATGCTCAACTTATCTCAACATCTTTTGCGACTGGCAAGTAACAAAAAAATGTTGAAACCTGAAAATTTTAGAACTACTAAAAAATATTTTTTTTGTTACATATTAATTTAAAATATCTCCAAAAATAAGACAAAAATACTTGTTCTTATTGAAAATAAATTCAATATTTTCCCAATTAGCTATATAAAAATCACTCAATAACACTAATTTCCCCTCTTAATGGAATTTCAAAAGAAGATTTAAATTTATTTTTGGAGAGATTTTCTCCTAATAAGTACATAAGTTTGGCCAACGCAGCTTCAGTAGTAATATCATTTCCATTTATAACACCAATATTCTCAAGATCKATACTTGTTTCGTATTGTCCCATAATTACACTTCCTCCTATACATTGAGTCACGTTTATAATATGAATACCCTTGCTAATAGTTTCTTTTAACAAATTAACAAACCATTTWTCAGTGGGGGCATTWCCAGAACCRAARGTTTCTAAAATTACCCCTTTCAAACCATTACTGCATAAAATACTTTCAACAACAGTCTTAGTTAACCCTGGAAATATTTTCAATATAACCACATTAATATTTAATTTTTTTCGAACTTTTAAGGGCTTTATGGAAGTTGACTTATAACTTAATTGTTTATTAAATTTTAAATGGACACCACTTTCAGCCAATGGTGGGAAATTTGGTGACGTAAATGCYTCAAATTGTTCGGCATTTATTTTTGTAGTTCTATTAGCTCTATAAAGCTTGTATTCAAAATACAAACAAACTTCTGAAATTACTGGGTTTCCATTTTTTCGTGCTGATGCAATTTCAATAGACGTTATTAGATTTTCTTTTGCATCGGTTCTTAAATCTCCTATTGGCAATTGAGACCCTGTAAAAATTATTGGTTTTGAAAGATTTTCAAACATAAAACTAATGGCAGATGCCGTATACGACATAGTATCAGACCCGTGTAACACTACAAAACCATCATATTTATCATAACTCTCTTCAATAATTTCAGTAATAACAACCCAATTTACAGGATTCATATTTGAAGAATCAATTGGTTCATCAAATGAAATACTACTAACCGTACAATTTAAATGATTAATTTCAGGAATATGTTTCAACAGCTTATCAAAATCAAAAGTACGTAATACTCCAGTTTTGAAATCTTTAACCATCCCTATTGTTCCGCCAGTATAAATTAAAAGTATATGTGGTGTTGCCATTTTGTCTGTTGCCTAATTTTTGGAATAATTTATGCTGTAAATTTATCAAATTAAAACACAATAACTAAAAAGATATTTATGTTAAATTTTTATATTATAATTGGGGTAATATCATTAATTAGTTGGCTAGTAAGTCGACGGTTAAAAAATAAATTTAATCACTATTCAAAAATTCAACTACGTAATGGATTGAGCGGTAAAGAAATTGCGGAGAAAATGTTACACGATCATGCTATTTTTGATGTGAAAATTATTTCTACCTCTGGAAAACTGACCGATCATTACAACCCTGCTAACAGAACTGTAAATTTAAGTGAGTCGGTTTATAACCAACGAAATGCTGCTGCTGCTGCTGTTGCTTCACACGAAGTTGGACATGCAATTCAACATGTACAAGCCTACCAATGGTTACAATTACGTTCTAATTTAGTACCTGTTGTAGGTGTCTCTTCAAAATTTTCACAATGGCTAGTTATAGGAGGATTAATTTTAGGAGCTGCCTCTGGTAATACCGGAATCGGTTTTATGATTGCGGTGCTCGGTCTTGGTTTGATGGCACTAGCTACATTATTTAGCTTTATTACACTTCCTGTGGAATATGACGCAAGCAACCGCGCATTGGCTTGGTTAAAAACAACTAATATGTTAACTAATGAAGAACAAGATGGAGCTAAAGATGCTTTAAAATGGGCGGCAAGAACTTATTTAATTGCTGCTTTAGGTTCTCTAGCTATGCTACTTTATTGGGGGTTTAGAATACTTGGATCAAGAGATTAAGAATCAATTAAAAAAAAATTCAATCCGTTTTTATAATTTTATTTGACGTTCAATTTGCTGATCTAAAGAGATGAATGTTTCGGTTCTAGCAACTCCTTTTATAGATTGAATTTCTTGGTTTAAAACCTTCATTAAATGCTCATTATCTTTACATAAAATTTTTATAAAAATAGCGTAATTTCCTGTTGTATAATGACTTTCAATCACTTCAGGAATTTCCTTCAATCTTTTAATAGCTGCAGAATATTTACTTGCTGCATCTAAAAAAACGCCAACAAATGCCAATGTTTTGTAGCCTAATACTTTTGGATTAATAACAAATTTCGATCCTGCAATTAACCCTGAAGCTTCTAATTTACGTAACCTTTGGTGTACTGCCGCTCCTGAGATTCCTATTTCACGGGCGATTCCTAATATTGGAGTTCTGGCATCTTTCATTAAGTTTTTCAAAATAATTTTATCAATACCATCAATATGTAACTCTTTTTCTTTCATAGGTTTATACTTGAAAGTAAATTTATAAAAATAAAGGATATGAAAACTCATATCCTTTATTTTTATTTTAATTTAAAACCTTATTCTRTTTCAGGCTGAAGTTCAAARTCTTCCATAAATTTAGTGGTATAATTTCCTGCAATATAATCAGGATGATCCATTAATTGTCTGTGAAATGGAATGGTTGTTTTTACACCTTCAATAACAAATTCATCTAGCGCTCTTCTCATTTTACTAATAGCAACTTCACGAGATTGAGCTGTAGTAATTAACTTHGCAATCATAGAATCATAGTTTGCAGGAATTGTATATCCAGCATATACATGTGTGTCAATTCTAATACCATGACCACCTGGGATATGTAAAATGTTAATTTTTCCTGGTGATGGTCTAAAATCTTTATATGGATCTTCAGCATTAATTCTACATTCTATAGAATGTAACTTAGGTGTATAATTTTTTCCTGAAATTGGAATACCCGCAGCTACTTTAATTTGCTCAAATATTAAATCGTAGTCAATTACTTGTTCTGTAATTGGGTGTTCAACTTGTATACGCGTATTCATTTCCATAAAATAGAAATTCTTATGCTTATCAACTAAAAACTCAACTGTACCGGCTCCTTCATAAGCAATAAATTCTGCTGCTTTTACTGCAGCCTCACCCATTTTTTTCCTTAATTGGCTTGTCATAAATGGAGAAGGTGCTTCCTCTGTTAACTTTTGGTGTCTTCTTTGAATAGAACAATCTCTTTCTGATAAATGACAAGCTTTACCATAAGAATCTCCAATAATTTGAATTTCAATATGTCGTGGTTCTTCAATCAGTTTTTCCATGTACATAGCATCATTGCCAAAACAAGCAAATGCTTCTTGTCTTGCAGCATCCCACATTTCTTTTAGATTTTCCTTTTTCCAAACAGCACGCATTCCTTTTCCTCCACCGCCTGCTGTTGCTTTTAACATCACAGGATAATTCATTTCATCAGCTAATTTTTCGGCTTCTTCAAAAGTATCTAATAGCCCTTCTGAACCTGGAATAGTAGGTACACCTGCTTCCTTCATTGTAGCACGCGCCGAAGCTTTATCACCCATTTTACTAATCATTTCWGAAGAAGCTCCAATAAACTTAATATTGTGCTCTTCACATAACTTTGAAAATTTAGCGTTCTCAGATAAAAAACCATAGCCTGGATGAATTGCATCAGCATTTGTAATCTCCGCAGCAGCTAACACTGCTGACATTTTTAAATAGGATTCGCTACTTGGTGCTGGCCCAATACACACAGCTTCATCTGCAAAACGAACATGCAAACTCTCTTCGTCAGCTTTTGAGTAAACTGCAACTGTTTTTATTCCAATTTCTCTACAAGTTCTAATAACACGTAGTGCTATTTCACCTCTATTGGCAATTAATATTTTTTTAAACATAATGCTTTCAGATTATTATAAACAAAATTCGAATTCAAATCAATAGTTGAATTTAGAAAAATGAAAATTGGAATTAAATTTATGAGGGGTCCACTAAATATAATGGCTGACCAAACTCTACTGGAGTACCATCTTCAACTAAAACCTTTACTATTTTTCCTGAAACTTCAGCTTCTATCTCATTAAATAATTTCATAGCTTCAACCATACAAACAATGGTATCAGGACTCACCATATCTCCAACTTCCACAAAAACTAGTTTATCTGGTGAAGGTTTTCTATAAAAAGTTCCAATTATTGGGGATGTGATTTCAACATAATTTGAAACTTCTTCTTTAGCTACAGGTGTAGCACTTACAGTTTCAACTGGAGCAACAGGTGCTGGTGTAATAGGCGTTTGTGCAATACCCACTGGCGCTTGAACTATTGTAGTTTCTGTTTTTTCAGATCCGGTTTTAATGGTTATTTTAATATCTTCCATTTCTAACTTCACCTCACTTGCACCAGATTTGGCTACAAATTTTATCAGATTTTGAATTTCTTTTAAATCCATATTCAGTTTAATTTAGTTGTTATTTTGTTAAGAATTATATGCCCATTTAAAGTAAATAGATCCCCAAGTGAAACCTCCTCCAAATGCTGCAAAAATTATAGTATCTCCTTTTTTAAGTTGTTGTTCATAATCAGCTAAAAGTAACGGCAATGTTGCTGAAGTCGTATTTCCATATTTCTGAATGTTCATCATTACTTTCGAACTATCCAATTTAATTCTATTTGCTGTCGCTTCTACTATTCTTTTATTAGCTTGATGTGCAGCTAGCCATGTTACGTCATCTTTTGTCAAGTTATTTCTATCCAGAATTTTTTCAGTTACATCGGCCATATTAAATACTGCATTTTTAAAAACAGTTTTGCCATCTTGATAAACAAATTGTTCTCCTTTCTCAATCCCTTCTTTTGTAATAGGATACTTTGACCCTCCTGCTTTAGCACCTAAAAAATTTCTACCTGTACCATCACATCTAAAATATTCGTCCTGCAGCCCTAAACCTTCTTCATTTGGTTCAAACAACACTGCTCCTGCTCCATCACCAAAAATAATGCATGTTGCTCTATCAGAATAATCTATCATAGAAGAGCATTTATCAGCACCAATGAGTAGCACTTTTTTATATTTACCCGATTCTATAAAACTTGAGGCTACTGACATTCCATACAAAAAACTAGAACATGCTGCATCTAAATCAAAACCAAATGCTTTTGTTGCACCAATTTGAGAAGCTACATAAACAGCTGTTGCGGCAGCTTGCATATCTGATGTTGCTGTTGCAACGAGAACAAGGTCTATTTCTTTTGGGTCTAATTTTTTCTTAGCTATTAATTGTTGAGCAGCTTTAATGGCTAGATAAGAGGTTCCTTTTCCTTCTCCTTTTAAAATTCTACGTTCCTTAATTCCTGTTCTTGAAGTAATCCATTCATCATTAGTATCAACTAATTTTTCTAACATTTTGTTTGTTAAAACATCCTCAGGAACATATTTTCCAACGGCTGTAATTGCTGCGGTAATTTTTGTCATAATTTGGTTTCTTTCAGTAAAAAAAGAGCCTCAAAGTAATGAAATTTATTTCGATTTTTTAACGAATTTTATTACTTTTTTGTGCTTTTTTGTGCTTTTTTGTGCTTTTTTGTNC
>NVVE01000003.1:38478-182688 GCA_002733285.1 Lutibacter sp.
CNTTTTTTAGCTTAAAAAATAAAAAAACCCTCAAAATGAGAGTTTTTAGTATATTTTTTAACTTATTTTATTAAGCTTGAATTTCTTCAGAATCTATTACAATTTGACCTTTGTAATACAATTTACCCTCATGCCAGTGAGCTCTGTGATATAAATGTGCTTCTCCAGTTGTTGGATCAACAGCAATTTGAGGAGTTACTGCTTTATAATGAGTTCTTCTTTTATCTCTTCTTGTTTTTGATATTTTTCTTTTAGGATGTGCCATTACTTGTATTTTTATCTATTTGTATATTTTTTAATTTATTCCACCTAGGATCAATTTCCCTATTATTTTCTTCTTCTTCTTCTTCCTTTATTTCTAATTCTTTTAACTTTTCTAATACTTCAGAGTGTAAAGTTCCATCATTTACACCTGGATGAATTCTTTTTATTGGTAGCGATAAAACAATTGCTTCATATATATATTGCGCTACATTTATTTTATAATCTGAATAAGGTATAATTAACAATTCCTCATTCAAGTCATTATATTCATCTCCAAATTTCACAATTAAATTAATACTTGTTTCGATTGGTTGTTGAAATAATTCGTTTGTTACATCACAGGTTATTTCAACCCAGCCTAAAAAAGTAAAACTTAATTCAAACATCGTAGCTTTTTTAACAAATGATAAGTCTACTTTCATGCTTGAATTGTAAAATTCATCATATTCAAAAAAATTAAAGAACTTCTTCTCAATTAAATAATCAAATTGGTTAATTCCGTCTTTTAAACCTATAAAAGAAATGTCAAACTCTTTTAAATCTTTCATTTAGAACTTCAATTTGAGCGTGCAAAGATATAAAATTATAAATATCTTTTAGAAAATTATCGCCTTTCTTTTTTTCTTCCTACTTTTAAAATGTTTTCTGTCAAACTTTTATATTCTTTTCTTGTTTTAAAAATTTTAATTCCGCTAAAAACAGCTTCTTTAAAAGAATTGATATTCGCAATATCTTTCCCCGCTAACTCATATGCTGTTCCATGGTCAGGCGATGTTCTAATTTTATCTAAACCAGCAGTAAAGTTAACACCTTCACCAAATGATAACGTTTTAAAAGGTGCCAATCCTTGATCGTGATACATTGCCAAAATTGCATCAAAACTCTTATAACTTTCTGAACCAAAGAAACTATCTGCTGCATAAGGACCATATACTAATTTACCCTCATTTTGAATTTCATTAATCGTTGGTCTTACTATTTCATCATCCTCATTACCAATTACACCGTGATCACCACAATGTGGATTTAGCCCTAAAATTGCAATTTTCGGTTTTGAGATTGCAAAATCCCGTACTAATGTAGCGTATAAAATTGCAACTTTCTTTTTAATTAAATCAGAAGTAATTGCTTCCGACACTTTTGAAACTGGTATGTGACCCGTAATTAATCCAATTCTTAAATTATCTGTCATTAAAATCATTAAGCTTTCTCCTTCAAGTTTTGATTCTAAAAACTCTGTGTGCCCAGGAAATTTAAAATTTTCTGATTGAATAGTATCTTTATTTATAGGGGCAGTAACCAACACATCTATATCTCCTGCTGCCAATGAATTTGTAGCAGCCTCTAAAGATTCAAAAGCGTATTTACCAGCTGTTTCAGTAGCTTTCCCTAAATTAATTTCAAATTCTTCATTCCACAAATTCAAAATATTCAACTTCCCATGAATGGCCTTTTCAGCATGTTTTATTCCATTAAAAGGCACATTTATATTCATATTTTTTTTGTAGGCTGTTACTAATTTAGTGGACCCAAATATTATGGGTGTACAAAAATCTAACATTMRTWYAWMTAAANMAWRWWWTWRAKKCTATTWMTWMWMMAMTTSYRKYAAAATNWYMWAWMRAAATTNMYWARYTYTATTTTTTCAGATTTGTTCATCAATCAGGTTTTTTATGCTTAATTTTGAATCTTCAAAAGTAATCAATTAAATTGATAAAAAATATGTTTACAGGTATAATAGAAAGTTTAGGTATTGTGAAAAATATAGTTCAGGAAGGTGAAAATTTTCATTTTACTATTGAAAGTAAATTCACTTCTGATTTAAAAATTGATCAAAGTGTTGCTCATGATGGAGTTTGCCTTACAACTGTTCATATAAATGGTGATGAATATACGATTACTGCTATTAAGGAAACACTTGATAAAACCAATTTAAAACACCTCAAAGTTGGTGATCTTATCAACCTTGAACGCGCCATGATACTTGGAGCCAGATTAGACGGACATATCGTTCAGGGTCATGTAGATCAAACAGCGGTTTGTACTGATGTAATTGAAGAAGATGGAAGTTGGGTTTTTAGTTTTGAATACGACCCTAGTTTGAGCAATATCACCATTGAAAAAGGCTCTGTAACCATAAATGGTACAAGTTTAACTGTGGTTAATTCCAGTAAAAATAGCTTTTCAGTTGCTATTATCCCTTATACTTATGAATTCACAAATTTTCATACGTTTCATAAAGGGACCGTAGTTAATTTAGAATTTGATGTCATTGGAAAATATGTAGCTAAATTGCTAGAGAAATAATTATTTTTTTTAAGTTAGATATACTTATAAATTTCACCTTGTTTAAGATACTAGTGCTCCTGTATGTACTAATACAGGATAAGCTTCTTTAGCTCCTGCTTCTAAAATTTTGTCTATAATCATAGGTTCATCTCCTGGTTTAGCAATTACAACTATACTACCTCCACCTCCAGAACCAACAATCTTAGCCCCATAAGCTCCTGCATTTAAAGCTGCATCTATCATCGCGTCAATTCTTGGGACTGTGATTTTTAGTAAATCTCTTAAAACGGCATGATGACCATTCATCAATTGTCCGATTTTTTTCAAATCTAACACTGGTTTTTCAAACTCTTTAAGCGCTTCTTTTGTATAGTAATGATTTTTAATCGCAGCTTCAAAATAGGGCTTTAATCTATTTGGTAACACATTTAGATAATTTTCTAAATCTTCAATTTCAGTTTTTACCAACTCAAAATTCGGAAAATTTTGAGCTACTTTTTCGATTGCCAATAATGAATTATCTTTCAATTCACCAATCAATCCAATAGTTTCTTTAGGAACCCCTGAAACGCCAATAATTAGCCCATTTAACTTTTCCCCAATAGTACGGCAAGAAAAAGGCACTGAAGTATTTAGATGGACAATATTTCCAACTCCAATACTATAGTGATCCATCATACCACCGGGTTCTCCATGCTCGAGTACTTCAGCTGCATGTCCCATTTTTGAAATAAATTCAAATGTAACTTCATCATCTACGCCAAATGCATGTACTAAAAAATTAATCCATGAAATTACTAAAGCCGAAGAACTAGAAGTTCCTGAATTGATAGGAATATCTCCCGTTATAAAAATATCATATCCTATAGTAGGAATGCATCCATGCCTACGAAGTACTCTTAAAGAAGAAGCAAAATAATCTCTAGGCGTTAATATAGGAAATGTTTCATGAATATCAATGATTCTAACGGCATCAATATCAGTCATATTTATTTTAAAAACGTTACAATCGTTAACAGTAGCAGTAAGTGTTATACTTCTGTCTATTGCACATGCAATTACAGGCAAACCAAGATAGTCTTGATGATCTCCAAACAAACAGATTCTTCCTGGAGCAGTAGATATTATTTTTTTCATTAATAAGGTTCTTTGTGAAACGGGCTGATATTTTGCTTAAAATGTATCTTTAATCCAATTATATGGTTTTCTTTTTATCCAGTTTCCTCTTGTGAAGTCAGGAAAGTTTTGAGGCTCTCCGTTATTTTCAATGGATAATTCAGACAACGGTGTAATTGCACTCCAAGCAGCTGCATCGTAAGCGTCCATTGGAGGGGCAATTTGTTGTTTTGCTGATTCTACAAAAGCATTGATTACAAAGAAATCCATTCCTCCATGCCCTGCTCCAGTTGCTAACTCGCCATGCTTTTTCCATAACGGATGATCATATTTCTCTAACCATTCACTGGCATCATCCCATTTATGCGGATTTGATTTTCCTTCAATATAAATTCTGTTGCCATCTACCTCCCATAAACCATTCGCTCCTTGAACCCTAAAACCAAGAGAATATGGTCTCGGTAAATTACAATCATGAGTTACTATAATGGTTTCTCCATTGGCAGTCTCAATTGTACTTGTAATTACATCTCCTTGTTTAAACTTCAATTTTGCGTTTGGATGATTTTCACCGCCATTCTTTACAATATAATTATGCAACCCTATTCCTTTCGTCGCATTTGCTGTTAACGACAAAAATCGATTCCCTCTATTTATATCACACATCATGGCAATTGGTCCTACACCATGAGTTGGGTACACATCTGCATTTCTCAATAATGAATGTTGTGTTCTCCAAGTAGACTCTGAAATACCCTTTTCACCAAATTCAACACCTTTGCCATAAGCACTTTTTCCATCGTTTAATTTTACAAAACGCAAATCATGTTGATAACCACACCTAAAATGGACTAGCTCTCCAAACACATGTTGCTTCACCATATTAAGAACTGCCAAAATATCTCTTCGGTAATTCACATTTTCTAGAATCATTAAATGTGTTCCTGTTTGTTCATGTGTATTTACTAGATCCCAACACTCTTCCATAGTGTTCGCTGCCGAAACTTCTAAACCTGTATATTTCCCGGCTAACATTGAATCCTTTGCCATGCGTGTATGCCACAACCAAGGAGTTGAAATAATTACTGCATCTACATCTTTTGACGCTAATAAATTTCTGTAATCATAATCATTTTTTCCAAAAATCTCTGGCTTTTTTTGACCTGCTTTATGAATATTGTCAAGCACTAAGGAAATTCTTTTTGGATCTATGTCGCAAATTACAGTTATGACGACATCATTTCTCAATAATAAATTATTTAAGTGATTTGTACCACGCAAGCCCACACCTATTAATCCAACTTTTAACTTATCAGAATTCTTGTTCATTCCAAAAGTGTAACCAGGAAGCAATGAAACACCCACTGCCGCAATACTCGTTTTCTTAATAAAATTTCTTCTTGATTTCATTTTTTGATGGTTCAGAATTATAAACCAAATATAACTTTTTATACCAACCGTTCAAAACTAGATCTAAAGAATTTCTTCTAAATATTTCAACGACCATTTTATATAAAAAAGCATTATTAATTTTACTTTTAGCAAGTCTTAATTGTACCATTATAACTACATTCATATCTATTGATCGTTTGGTATTTCATGTTTTTATCCCTAAAAGAAGGATTCATGATAAGTGATGTAGCCTTTTTTTAGTTGATAAAGCTATCCAAACAACTAAAGTAGCTTCCTAAGTAGTCTTAAATAAGGGTGCAAAAGTTATTATTAAGAAATAACAAAACTCCTCAAAAGTGGAGAAACCTTTGCACCCATAATGTGAAAATATAAATTTGTTTCATTAATACCAAAAAAAACATCAAACAAATGAATGAATTTTAGGGTTTCTAATTCAAAATATTTTCCTTTATGCTATTATTCTTGTAATAAAACTTGGCAGAATCACATTTTTAGTATTGTACGATTAGTGTAAAAAACAACTTTATTTTGAAACTTGTTGCAAACAACTAAAAAAGGATTACTTCGAAAAGCAATCCTTTTACTTTGGGGTTCAAATTATTTCTTACTAAATATTTTAACTCCGAACTTGTATCCAAATTTAGTGAAAAGATAACTCATTAATACCCAGAAGGTAGAGAGTTGTTAACACATTTATTCACAAAATCAATCAACAAAATGAACTTAATATAAACTTTAAAAAGGTTGAATAACACGTACTAAAAAAGGATTGAAACTTAAATTTGCTACAATCCTTAACCTTAAATTTCTGGTATAAAAAGACGAACTCCACTTCTTTCGGGACAAGAACCTCGTCCTAAAGTATATTGTACACAATACTCAACTATTTSTAGCGGGGTTTATAAAATTATATATGAATATAAAATAAACTTAAGCCTTTCCTAATATACGGAACATTCCAGTTCCACAAGTTGGGCATTTACCTTTCATTGCTCTTCTACCATTTTTCATAGTAACTTCTGCTCCATCTTTAATTTCTTTTTTCGATTTACATTTTACGCAATATCCTTCCATAATTTTATAGATTTGTTGTTTAATTAAACTGTTTATTAACAAATATAGGYTTTATACTATATGTTTGCAAATAATTATTACAAAGTAAGCWACTTWATGKMATAAAATWGAAAWYTGACTACAAAAACAGKCTRTTYTAWATWAAAANAATCWTTTTTCTRYAAWGTTYTTGAATTTSAAYWRWTTTRKAAGRTTKCTTCWTWTCCWRYKATAAAAWMWMGSWRRWTWWKTWMTMNATAAAATAGGATTGACATTTATTAAAATTACCTAATTTGCTGAAATTCTATTCGTTAAATTTCAATGGGAAATTACACTTGTGATATTTTTCATTTTTTTTTTAGAAAAAACATGTTATATTAGGGCTCGAATTAAATATCCCGCGTATTGAGATATTGAGACCCTCTTCAATATTTATTTGGTCACCTTAGTTAATTTAACAACTATGAAAAACAAATTTTCACAAGAGGGTAATACTTCTACAGCTGTTTCTAAAAATGCTATTAGAAATTATAAAACTTATGTTGCGCATTATAAATCTAGAAATCTCACTCCAATGCCTTTAACTGATTTTATAACTAATTATAAGAACTAATTTAGTTCCTTAATTTTTAAATAGGCCAGATTATTCAACTTTAGAAAGGAACAACGGTGTCCAAAAATTTCCAATTGCTTATACGAAAGGTTTATGTAAAAAACCACCCCTAAATTGGAGGTGGTCAATTGTAAGCAAAAAAGGTAGGAAAAACAACCTACAATTTAACTCTAAAACTTTATTCGTTACTTTTCTTTCGTATTCCCTAAGAACCATCCTATTACACCTCCAGCTACAGCAAAACGAACGCCAAATGTACCAACTGCCATCAAGACACCAGTTAAATTAACTAATTCACTCGTAGCAAATACTTCAAGTGTTGAACACCCTCCTATAAAAGCACCCATAATAAGACCTGCAAATGCCCCCTCTGAAAATGTTTTAATTTGTGTCCATTTACTAAAAATTATTATCATTAATGTAGCATATAACACTTCCATTAGAATAATTGGCGCCAACTCCAATTTTGTAAAAACTGCTGCTGCTTCAGGTCCATTTAGAGCGTTCAAGCCTAAAACAACATAGATTAAATAACCCAGTCCAAATAGCGCAACAGTACCACAAATAATGGCTAAAATTTTATTTTTCATTTTATAAGTTTTATAAACTTCAATTTAAGATTGAAGTTTGGTTAGTATAGTACTAATATAGTGAAATATTCTTAAAATTGAATTTAGACTATTGTATTGCAACGTGTTAYGAATATTTTTTATACTTATATACCCTTATTTTAATTTTTAATAAGCTTCTTGTATATTTCCTTATCTTCTGATTGACATGGTTGTCATTTGAAAGAAAATACAACAAATAAATTGGGTATACTTAGCTACAATGAGTGGTAATTTTTGGACAGAAAAAGCCTTTCAACTCATTGAAAACCTTTGAATTTCAAGCATTGTTTCTTCAAAGAATTAAAAATAATCACTATATTTGTATAGCTACTAATTAACAATTTCATCTTAAATACTAAGGGTTTCCTTCTTATTTATTATATACTAAACTCCATTTAATTCTAATTATTAAATAATCGTTTAATTACACTCCTTTTTGTAACTATATGAACGTTTTTTGAGTACCCCCTAGAAACAAAACCTCTATTAATCTTTAATCTTAACATTATGAAACTAATAGTTCGATTATTCACAGTTTTAATTATGTTTTCATTCTTTTTTTCTTGCGATAATAACGATGACTCACAAGCAACAACTACTAATCTAATATATTCAGCTACGCTAAATGGCGCAAATGAAGTACCTGCTAACAACTCAACTGCAACAGGTACTGCAACACTTACATTTAATACGGTAACAAAAGCTTTTACAATTTCTGTAATCTATAATGGCGTTACCGCCAGTGCTGGGCATATTCATAAGGCAGCTAGCGGGCAAAGCGGACCACCTGTTTTTCCTTTCTCAAGTTTATCTTCGCCAATAAATTTCACAAGTGATCCTTTAGATGCCAGCATGGAAGGTGATTTAAATGCGAACCTCTATTATGTAAATATTCATAGTAGTACGTTTCCAGGAGGAGAAATAAGAGGTCAATTAATTAAAAATAGTTCTCAAGGAGGGTCTACAACTTATTAAAATTAACCATGGTTAGCAGTAACTTCTAAAAATAAAGAAAAAAATGAAGTTTATCAGACTCACATTTGTAGTTTCAAGAGAATGGCAACTAATATTATTTTTTGCACTTACAAAGCTCCTAATCCATTTTTTTACCTTTTCAAACTTTGAACTGCATCGTGATGCTTTTCTTTATTACGCACTAAGCAAACAACTTTCCTGGGGCTATATTTCTGTGCCCCCATCCATAGCTTTTATTGGTAAGATAGCAACTTTAATTTTCGGGGAYACAGCATTTGGGYTACGGTTCTTTCCKGCATTRATCGGGGGAATYAATCTAATCATTATAGGATTGGCTATTAAAGAATTGGGAGGTAAAAAAATGGCGCTTACCTTGGCAAGCCTTGCTTATTTACTGTCTCCGGCTTATCTTCATACTAATGCTTTATTTCAACCTGTAGCTTTTAATCATTTTTACTGGTTGCTATCTGGATACTTATTATTAGTAATGATAAAGCGAAATAATCCCAAAATCTGGATATGGATTTCAATCACATTTGGTTTTGCATTTTTAAATAAATACTCCATTGTTTTCTTTTATATAGCGATAGCAATTTCACTRTTAGCTACAAAATATAGGTATTTATATGCCTCTAAATATTTCACTATTGCATTGGTCATAGGGTTAGTTATCATCTTTCCAAACTTAATCTGGCAGTACCAAAATAACTGGCCTGTTTTGCAACATATGTCTGAATTACGAGAAACACAGTTGGTACATGTGCGTCTTTCAGATTTTATTGCTGATCAGTTTTTAATGAACGCACAGGCGCTATTTATATGGTTTGGTGCACTTCTGGTATTGCTATTCTATAAAAAAGAAAAGCGATACAGACTGTTTGGCTTTATCTATATTATCTTGATAATTTTATTAATATTAGGTAGCGGCAAGTCATATTACACCCTTGGTGTTTACCCAATGCTATTTGTATTTGGGGCTTACTTTATAGAAAAGTACATAAAAAAATATTTGATTAATGTTTTTAGTTTCCTCGTCATCAGTATGTTCATTGCCTTGTATGTCTCTCTATCATTTGATGGAATTCCATTTATCACTTTAGAAAAAGCAGTTAATAAGGATGGTTTCAGATGGGAAGACGGAGTTTACCACGAAATACCTCAAGACATGGCAGATATGACAGGATGGAAAGAAATAGGACAAAAGGTTGGTAATATATATTTGAGTCTGGGACAGGAAAACAGAAACAACTGCGACATCTATTGTTATAACTATGGGCAAGCTGGTGCCATAATGTTTTATGGTAAAGAAATTAATATCCCACAACCTATATCATTCAATGGAAGTTTTGTGTTTTGGTCACCCGATAGCCTTTCTAAAGATTATATGATCTGGGTGCATTCAAGCAAGTGGAATGATATTAACCCAGACAGTCTTTTACCACAACTTTTTAAAAAAGTGGAATTAAAGGCAACAATTGACAATAAATATTTTAGAGAAGATGGAACTAAGATATATCTCTGTGAATCTCCAACGGAAGAGTACAAAAATTACTATAAGACACGAATTAAAGAATTAAAGAGCAGATACCACTAACAATAAATATAAGGCATTTGGCAATTGTTGCCGATTTGAAAATGAGTACAACTAATAATCTATATAGCGGTTTTGAAAGTGGTGCGTGAATTTGATAAACGCCCTATATTCAGGCCGTTTAGTTGCATAAGCATTTTAACAAGTTTTTCCGGCCCATCATTTTATGACGCGATATAAATCTGTTCTCCAGAAAAAGTGGAATTGATACCTTTTCAAACATAATGACACTATCGAATTGCTTATTCTGCGTGTAATAACTTTTCTATGGCATCGTAACTTATTAATTGATCGTCTGGCAATAAAGCATCTGCCAATTCCAGAAGCGTGGCAATAGTTAGATTTTGTGAACAATTCGAGAGTCTTGGGGCGCAAAACCCCCCTTCTCCGCCCAAGGCCAATATACATACTCTTAAAAGACAAGAGATCATATAGCGTAATTCACCTTTATCCTCTACCATAAAGGTAACTTCCTGCAACAATTGTTTATCTTCACTTTTATAGTGTTTTCGTTTTCTAGGGTTTAACAATTGAATAATGGCTTCCAATTTCTCTTTGTCTGATAAAATAATATTATCCATGTTCTTCATGGGTCAAAAAATTAAAGAGTGTTACGATTTAAAAGATGATTACAAATTAGAAAGCTAACAATGAAGTTTTTTGAGCTCTTCCAATTTTTTTTCTCCTAAGTTTTGAGCTTCACAAAAAAAGCGATCACATAGATTATATGCTTTATCACTATCCCTTATGGAGAATTTATTTTGGCTTTTATACCGCATTTGATAATGTGCGTTACAAAGCATGTAAAACATCCGTTGTGATTCGAAAGTTTTTTGTGAAAAAATTGTTTGAGGTAATTGGGTAAAGTGACCGCATAAATGGAATAGATAGGGCAGCGAATAGTAATAAGGTGTAAATTCCCAAAAGAGAGCTATAAGAGCAGCGCAAACCTGTTCTAAAACAAAGTGTAAAATACCTATTATGGCTGTGGGCTCTTCATCAATATCAATACTATTTACTGTGGAGAGAAGATAACCTGCACGCTTCATACGTGAGTTCCATGTTGTTTGGATAGGGTCATAAATACGCTTGTGATAAAAACGCTGAATACTCCCAAACCTCAATAACGAATCATCTTCTTGGTATATACAAGGTGCTTGATTTACGATACGATTCAAAAAATTGTTACCGAAATCCAGTTTTCTTTTAACATCATCCAAGGTATAAATAATAGGATATACCTTACATTGTTGCTGCATTTTATGATACACATCATCCATAAATTTACCAATGTTTTTAGAAATGGATTTATAACTGATAATGAGTAGTGTATAAATGATTAACTGTTCTGAATTTATGCTTTCTGGGAATAGATTAACATGTTGTGTATTCTTTTCTTTACTGATACTGATGACATATACTGAATGTAATGACACCCGTTTTTTTAAGAGTTTTAAAAGCTCTTTCTGAATAGGAAATTTTGTTGGAAAAATGATTTCATGTTTCATAATAAAATAAATAATAGGTTATTGAGCATATTGAAATATAAAGCGTTATACATATAGACTGGACATCTTAAAGGCATTCTTAAATCGTTTTTTAGAAACTAATTTTACTTAGTTTATAAGTTGAATATATTGGTTATGTATGATATACAAGCATCTTAAATCCAACTTGTTTCAGGCCTAATTTTCATAATTTCATCTTTAAGTTATGCCATCCAACATTATATCAGTTCTTGGTAAATTAGTGACTACTATTAGGCTACATGAGTACTGTCTTCATCAGTTATCATTAGTTTTCTCATCTCGTCTAAATAATGACCTTCTTCTAATGGGATTAGATGTTTAGCAAATTCTAAGACACTTTTTACTTCCGATTTTACATCTTTAATATTCCGTGTAGAATCTGTCTGTCCATCCAAGGCAAGGATACACACGTTGAGCATGGATTTTAAAGTATAAAACAGTTCAAAATAATCCTTAACACGAACATATTTCAGGTAATAGCCTTCTCGAACACCTACTATCGGTCTCATCAATACAAAATTATCTTTACTCAATTCTTTGATTTTGTTTAGTTTGGCTGCATCTTTATTAAAAGACTTTTTGGATTCCTTTATCTGAAGATTTTCTTTTTGTTTATTAACATTAAAGAAATAGGACATTTTTCTGAATTTTAATAACTCTTGTTCGAACAATCGTTCAACATCTTTAACAAATATGGCAACCCTACATTTAAGTATTTTAACCTGTTCCTTTGAAATCTTATATGTATGTGTATACCTTGACGAAGAATAAGCTTCATCCAATAATAGTAATAACTCTTTATCGCTCGCTATATCTTTCTCATACATCCCTTTTAGATTCTTTATGTAAGGGTTTAAATATGTTTGGTGATTACTAATCTTGTGACATATTTTAGGACGCCCAATTATGAAGCATTCCAAGACTCTATACGTAATTTCATAGGTTTGGTGAATCATAAATGCTGTTTGCGAGAAATCATTTCTACTCAAATAAAACTTAATCCCTTCTTTTAGCGATTTAATTTTGCAAATGTCCTTTTTAAAATCGGATTTAGCCTTTTCATAAACTTTATGGTAATTCAATAAAGGATAAGCCCAATGTGAATTTGAGTGAAGATTCTCATATACCAGCTCTTCATCTGAACAATTATTTAGAAAGAACAAATTTCCGTTGTATAATTCTTGATTTACAAATTGTAAGGAAAAGAAACGGTAGGCATAATTAGGGTATTCTTCAAATATCATTTCAATAACTGGATAAATTTGACTTGCAATATCTTTTGAAAGTTGACTTGTAATAATATTCAGTCTATACTCAAATGCATGCTCCCTTGCTCCTTTGTTTAAATAGATACGTTCTACATCTACAATTTTTAAGATTCTAGAAGTAATCTGTTTCAGAGTTTTAGAATTATTTATTTTATCTGTATTGATGAAATTTTGTTTCATAGCCGTTGGTATATATGCGGTTTTAATCTCGATCTACCTTTCTAAACTAAAATGGGTTTTTGCACTTTAACAGTCACACGTTCTTTAAAGCTATAGATACATTGTACCTCTAAAATGGTGGTGAATTTATCTATGATGGTCTCTTGTTTCATAGCAGCTGTTGTTTTTTAGATGTATCGATTTATTACTAATTTTTAATCATTTATAATTTTATTATTTAGCTGATATGGTAATTTTTGTTTTCATAATAGTTTTGGCATTTAGTTGTGTAATTTTACATATTATGTTACTTTTACTATATAATTGCAGATCAACATATCAAATATATTCATAATATTGTGATTTAACAATTATTTTTAATGATTTATTCACATTATATTGCTTTTTTAACATTAAACTATTGATTATGACCGCTTTAGAAATTAAAGAACGCCGTAAAAAATTAGGTTTAACCCAAGAAGAATTAGGTAAATTACTGGGCGTAAGTCGAAATACGATATATAATTATGAAAAAGGCGCTGAAATTCCAGCTTCTAAATTCACATTATTAAGCAATTTTTTACACCCTACAGATAACAATAATACACTTTCTGAAGATGAAGAATTATACAATAATACCACTGAAAAAGAAAAAGCAATAAGATCCTTTACAGTCATGTTAAATAAAGTATCTAAAACTATTGCAGAAATGGAAAAAGAAACCCAAACTATTGATGTTATTAGCGCTCTTCGAAAAGCCTATAAATTACGTTTAAACTTGTTAAATGACATCGAAGAATTAAGCAAATGATCTAATTGTAACCCTAAAGAGTTCTAATCTAATTCCAATTCATTAACTGTTTTTGAATTAACTGTTTATCTGTGCTTTATGTATTTTCAAAGTACACATTGTATCTCATTTTAGAATATTTTAAATTGGCAATTAAGTAACTTTTTATTTAGAATTATTATCTTTCTTTGCTAGAAATAATAAATTATTATGAGAAAAATATTTATAATTACTGTACTGACAATTATATTTAGTGTAAATCAAATTTCTGCCCAATTCAAATTTGTGAAACCCGTTATCACTGTAATTAAAAAAGATAATTATACAATCGTCCAATTAAATATAGATATTGATCATAAAAACTTTTCACAAGATGAAATTAAAAGTAGATTAGCCAAAATTGATAATAGAGGGAATATAGTTTCTCGTGCAAAGGCAGAAGGAATTGTAAAGTCTGCTAATATTGATAGTGAAAGYTTAAAGAGTCAAGTTTGTTCTCGACTTAAAAAACAGGCAAAATTATACATAAGATATCCGAAATTTTTTAATGAAGTTCTTGAATTATTTTCTTCTCAGGAAGAAAAAAATAAAGCTATTGAAATCTATGATTCTTACAATGCAAAACATAACGTTTTAGTAAGTCATAGTCGTTCATTTGGGCTAACTTCAATTACATCCAAAATAGAAATTCGGATTCCGCTAATTATTGAAAAAGAAACTGAATTAATTTTGGAAAGTTTGAATATGAAAATTTATGATATTTACTATAGGACAGAAAAAGTCACCATATCTTTAAAAAATTAAACTTTATCACACTAAAATAGATTGACAAGTGGAAAATTTTGAAAAAATGAAGGAATATCTGCATTACACATAAACAAGCGAGAATTAGATTTAAAACAAAAAAAAAGCCTCTCAACTAAATGAAAGGCTTTTAAAGTTGTGGTCCCACAAGGGCTCGAACCTTGGACCCCCTGATTATGAGTCAGGTGCTCTAACCAGCTGAGCTATGGGACCTAAAACAGGATGCAAAAATAATACTTATTTATATGATGTACAATATTTATTTAACAAAAATTAAACGAAAAAAATTACCTTAGCAAAAAATAGCTACTATGCACAAAAACTTAATTTTTCTGGCTCTACTTAGTCTAATTCACCTAAATTTATTAGGTCAAAACTCCGAATTAGACAAGCCACAATTTTTTGATCATGTGCGTTATGGTGGCGGAGCCAATATAGGAATGGGGAGTTCTTATTCGACATTTTCACTATCTCCAAGTGTAATCTATGATTTTTCTAAAGCATTTAGCGCTGGGTTTAGTGTAACATATGTTTATGTTAAAAATAAATCTACTATAAACGCTACCACAAATCTTTATGGTGGAAGTATTTTAGCGCTGTATACACCTATAAACTATATCCAATTATCTTCTGAATTTGAAAATTTAAAAATCAATCAAAGATTAATCTATGGAGATGGAATACCTCAATGGCAAACAGCTTTATATATTGGGCTTGAATACGTGACAGGAAAAATTGCTATGGGTTTACGCTATGATGTTTTGTATGATAAAACTACCAATATAATTTACTCATCAGCCTTGTCACCTGTTTTTAGAGTTTACTTTTAAACCAAACTTTTTGGTATTCTCTTTTTAAAATCAGAAAAGTGATCTGACCAACAGCCTGCTCTAAATTATCATTTTTTACAGTTAACAATTCTTTTTCAGAAACGTCTACTCTATACAAAAAGCTCAAATAATCATCATACCGATTTGTTATCAGCTTTAACACTATGTTACTCAATGCTTCTTTTAATTGATCTGGAGAGCTAGACAACTCAAGACTTTCACTCAAATTTGATAATTGAAAATCTTTATTTAATTGTCGAATTAAATTATGATATAAATTTTCAACTTCAATCTTTTGTAATAATTCTAACGTATTTTGTGCTGGTAACATTAAATAGTTCGGTTCATTAAACTCAATCCGAAATTTTTCAGTACTAATTTCTTTTCTTCGGAAATAGACAATTTTTCTAAAATTACAAACGCTTTGTTCGTATAAAATTCAATTTCATTAATCGTTATTTCAGGGATTTGATTTTTTTTAAATAATTGAGTTACAGCATTCACTTTATGATGGTTGTTATCAATAGAACTGTACAAACTTAGCAATGTATCTTTATCTTCAACATCACAAATTTCTAAGGTTTTTAAAAATAAGAAGGTTTTTTTATTCTCAGTAATATCTCCTCCTATTTGTTTTCCGAAAATTTCAGTAGCACCAAAAGTATCTAAATAATCATCTTGTAATTGAAAAGCGATCCCTAGGTTTAAACCAAAATTATACATTGCTTCGGCTTCTTCATCATTAACATTTGCTATAATAGTTCCCATTTTCATTGCGGCAGCTACCAAAACAGCTGTTTTATTGGTTATCATTTTTAAATATTCAGCAATGGAAACATTGTTTCTAGTTTCAAAATCCATGTCCAATTGCTGTCCTTCACAAACTTCCAACGAAGTTTGACTAAATAATTTAACTAGTTTTTTAAAAATAGGATCTTCATAATTTTCAAAACATTGATACGCTATAATCATCATGGCATCACCCGATAAAATCCCAGTATTTAGATCCCATTTTTCATGTACTGTTGTTTTACCTCTTCTAATAGGGGCGCTGTCCATAATATCATCATGTACAAGGGTAAAATTATGAAAGACTTCAATTGCCAAAGCTGCATCATATGCTTCTCTAACATTTCCATTATAAATATCACAAGTCATTAAAGTCAATATCGGCCTCAATCGCTTGCCTCCTAATTGTAAAATATAGTGTATTGGTTCGTATAAATTAACAGGTTCTTTTAAGCTGATTTTTTCGTTTAAAAAGGTAATAAAATCTTCCTTATAGGTATCAATCATATTCATTTTGTACATAACTTTTTGTAAAAATACATGATTCCAACTTACTTTTAAACCATCACTACAATTTTTAAATGTTATTAAAATGTTAAAACTCGGGAAACTTTTATTGTTTCTTAAGTTTCCTTTGCTATATTTGCACGCCGAATAATTAGAAAACGGATTTATGAAAGAAACGATCTTAAAAAAAGCAGGTGATTTATTTTTAAAATTAGGTTTTAAAAGTGTTACTATGGATGATATTGCTAATGGGTTGGGAATATCAAMAAAAACAATTTATAAGTATTTTAAGAATAAAGTAGAACTTGTGGACAAAACAACTTCTTACATGCATGAAATTATGCACCGTGAAGTACTTATTGTTTATAATTATGGTCATAATGCCATCAAAGAGAATTTTGAAGCCCATAAAATATTCCAAGGATTTCTCCAAAACTCAGACGATTCACCACTATTTCAGTTACAGAAATACTATCCGGAAACTTATGAAAAAATGATGTCTCAGGAATTCTGCATGTTTAGAGATTGTCTTACTAAAAACATTGAAAAAGGAGTAAGAGAAGGCTTATACCGACAAGGCATTAGTGTAGAGTTGGCTACAAAATTTTATTTTTCATTAATCATGAGTATCCACGACTCTAACTTATATACCTATAGCAAAAACACCATAAGTAAATTAGAAATAAATGTTCTTGAATACCACACAAGAGCTATTGCAACTGAAAAAGGAATAGATATTTTACTAGAACAATTAGAAAAAAACGTAATTAAATAATGAAAAAAATAATACTATTGGTTATTGGAATACTATTTAGTTTTAATGTAAATTCCCAAGAAGGTATTTCGTTATCTCTTAAACAAGCAGTAGACTATGGGTTGAAAAATAGTTATGCAGCCATTAACGCCTCAAGAGATATAGATGCAGCTAAAAAGAAAAAATGGGAAACCACAACCATTGGATTACCACAAATTAGCGCAAAATTAGATTATCAAAACTGGATTAAACAACAGGTTTCGTTAATTCCTGCAGAATTTTTTGGTGGAAACGTAGGAGAATTTGCGGAAATTGAGTTTGGTACAAAACACAATATGAATGCAACTGTTACTTTAAATCAGTTAATTTTTGATGGCTCCTATTTGGTTGGCCTACAATCTGCTAAAGTGTATTTACAAATTTCCCAAAATGCTAAAGAAAAAACAGCACTTGGAATTAGAGAAGCTGTTATAAATGCTTATGGAAACGTACTATTAAGTAAAGAAAGTATTTTAATTTTAGAAAAAAATATAGTTACTTTAGAAAAAAATCTAAAAGAATCCAATGAAATTTATTTAAATGGTTTTGGAGAAGAAGAAAGTGTTGAACAATTAAAAATTACGTTAGCTTCTGTAAAAAGTCAATTATCTAAAACTAAAAAACTGAAAAATATCGCTTATAAAATGTTGAATATAACGCTCGGTATTGAAATCAATACTTCAGTATTATTAACAGACTCTTTAAATAAGCTCGCACAAGAAAATATAAGCTTATCCTTACTCTCAACAGCGTTAACTTTTGAAAATCATGTAGATTATAAAATTGCTAAAAACACTGAAAAATCAAATGACCTTTTAATGAAATTAGAACAGAGTAAGGCACTCCCATCTTTAAGTAGTTTTATGAACTTTGGATATGCTGGTTTTGGTCAAAAATTTAATTTTATAAAAAAAGATCAGCAATGGTTTGATTCCTCGTTGTTAGGTATCAGTTTAGAAATTCCCATTTTTAGCAGTTTCGCTAGAAGTTCAAGAACACAACAAGCTAAAATTGAGCTTGAAAAAGCGAGAACCAATCTTACACTAACAGAGCAAAAATTATTACTTCAACTTGAAACTGCAAAAACAGAATACAATTACAGTATAGAAGAATTTGAGACCTCAAAACAAAATTTAGCCTTGGCTGAACGCATTGAAAAAAAGCAACAAATAAAGTTCTTTGAAGGAATTTCAACAAGTTTTGAACTTTCGGAATCTCAAAGACAATTATACACCATGCAACAAAATTATTTACAAGCAATGCTAAATATAATTGCGAATAAAGCGGCATTAGACAACGCCCTTAACACACCAATTAACAACTAGAAAAATGATACAAATGAAAAAAATAGTAATACTAATTATAGCCACTTCCTTAACATTTTCTTGTAATAAGGAAATTAAAAACGCTTCTTTAGAAGAACTAAATACCCAAAAAACAACATTGGTTGATCAAATTGGTAGTTTAAATAAAGAATTAAAAGCCATTGAAAAACAAATTTCAAAATTAGACACCCGAAAAAAACTTCAAATAGTGACTTCGCTACCCGTTAAAATCGGAAACTTCAAACATTATATTGAAATTCAAGGTGTTGTACAAGCTGATAAAAATATTGAAATTCGCCCTGAATTAGGCGGAACCGTTAAAGCAATTTTAGTAAAAGAAGGTCAAAAAGTTGCTGCGGGTCAAACGCTGGTCCAACTAGACGATATCGACATTTTGAATAAAGTTGATGAACTGAACACTCAGTACAATTTAGCCAACACAACATTTGAACGTCAAGAGCGACTTTGGAACCAAAAAATCGGTTCAGAAATGCAATATTTACAGGCCAAAGCACAAAAAGAGGGCTTAGAAAATAGTTTAGCTACTTTAAAAACTCAAGCCAGAAAAATGAAAATTATTGCTCCTTTTAGTGGAATTGTTGATGAAATTTTCCCAAAGAAAGGTGAATTAACAAGTCCTCAATCAGCAGTAGTAAGATTGTTAAACCTAGACAAGGTTTATGTAGAAGCTGATGTCACCGAAATTTATTTACCTGTTATTAAAATTGGAACTGAAACCATTATAAATTTCCCATCAATAAATAAGAATGTCCATGCTAAAATAACACAAACAGGAAACTTTATAAATCCAGATAACCGTAGCTTTAAAACAAGAATAAATCTTTCAAATAAAGATCAAAAAATTAAACCTAACCTATTAGCTCATTTAAAAATTTTAGATTTTGAAGTGACTGGATTCATCATCCCTTCTAAACTAGTTCAAAAAGATCAACATGGAAATAATTATGTATTTACAATTAAATATAATAACGAAGAACCAACCATTGTAAAAACCATAATTAAAGTAACCAAAGAATACAATCATGAGGTTTATATAAGTGAAGGATTAACTGAAAATGACCTATTAGTTAATGCAGGAGCAAGACTTGTAAAAACGGGTGATATCGTAAATATTCACAATAATTAAATCTGCTAACCAAATTTAGAACAGCATTAAAATGAGTAAAGTATTAAAAGAATTTAAACTATCTACATGGTCTATCCACAATAAAATGACCGTGTTTGTTTTGATAGTTATGATTTTCTTGGCGGGTATATTTTCGTATCAAAATATGCCAAGAGAAGCATTTCCAGAAATTGTGATACCACAAATATATGTATCAACACCCTATCCAGGAAACTCTGCACTTGATATTGAAAAATTAATTACACGACCTTTAGAAAAAGAAATTAATGGAATTTCAGGGGTTGATGAAATCATTTCAACATCTATTGAAGGATTTTCATCCATCCAAGTAAAATTTGATTTTAGCATTACTCCAACAGAAGCTTTGCGAAAAGTAAAAGATAAGGTAGATGCTGCTAAATCTGACAAAGATTTCCCAACCGATCTACCTGCCGATCCTACCGTTCAGGAAATGAACTTTGCTGAATTAATTCCTATCATGAATATTAATTTATCGGGTGATTTTTCACTAGATCAGCTTAAAGAATACGGTGAATATTTAGAAGATGAAATTGAAAAAGTTCCTGAAATTTCAAAAGTTGATATCCGGGGAATTCAAGACAAGGAAATGGAAATTAGTGTTGATTTATACAAAATGGAAATTTCCAAAATCAGCTTTAATGACATTGCCATGGCCATTCAAAATGAGAACATGACTTTTTCTGGTGGTGCTTTACTTGAAAATGGCATTAGAAGAAATGTTCGAATTGTAGGAGAATTTAAGTCGGCTAAAGAAATTGAAAATATCATCATTAAGCAAGAAAACAACAACATTGTTTACCTGCGTGACATCGCCAACGTTAACTTTAAAGAACAAGAAAAACAAAGTTATGCTCGTGAATTCTCTCAACCTGTTGTCATGTTGGATGTAACCAAACGAGGTGGTGAAAATTTAATAAAGGCATCAACTCAAATTGATGAAATCATAAAAAAAGCCAAAGAAAATTATTTACCGTCTAACTTAAATATTTCTAAAACCAATGACCAAACCAACGATACCAAAACAATGGTAGCTGATTTGGAAAACAGCATTATTTTAGGAATTATTTTAGTGGTTGTGGTATTGTTATTCTTTCTTGGTATAAGAAACGCRYTGTTTGTKGGGATTGCWATTCCWTTATCAATGTTTATCTCSTTTATCATTTTAAGTGCTTTTGGAGTTACTTTAAATACGATGGTACTATTCTCATTGGTAATAGCCTTAGGAATGCTGGTGGATAATGGTATTGTTGTAGTTGAAAATGTGTATCGACTATTAGATGATGGTTATTCAAAAATTGATGCTGCCAAATATGGTGTAGGTGAAGTTGCAATGCCAATTATTGCCTCTACAGCAACAACTTTAGCCGCCTTTTTGCCTATTGCTTTTTGGCCAGGAATAATGGGGGAATTTATGCGTTATTTACCAATTACACTTATCATTGTACTCACCTCTTCTTTATTTGTTGCTTTGGTAATAAACCCAATGTTAACTTCAGTTTACATGAAAATTAAAGAAGATGAAGTTAATTTTAAACGATTGCTCATTTTTAGCTCCATTCTATTCGCTATTGGAGTATTCTTTATTATTGGTGGTTTAACAACTGGTGTAAAAGGATTCAATGCATTTGGGTTAATTCTAATTCTTGCTGGCTTATTACGTGTTATCAATACAAAATTCTTAACTCCGAGTACCGAATGGTTTCAAAAAATATTTTTGCCTCGATTAGAGAAATTTTATGAACGCGTATTGAGWTTTGTTTTAAATGGGAAAAGACCAGGAGGATTCTTTGTAGGTACTTTTGGTTTATTAATATTCGCCATTTTGCTTTTGGGAGTATTCCCTCCAAAAGTACTTTTCTTCCCTGAAACTCCACCAAAACAGGTTTATGTTTATTTAGAATACCCTATTGGTACTGATATTGAAGTAACAAATGACCTTTCGATTGAAATTGAAAATAAAATTCAAAATCACTTAAAAAAGTATGAAATTAATGGTGAAAACTTTTTAATTACYTCTGTAATTGGCCAAGTTGGTGAAGGTACTAGCGATCCAAATCAAGGACAGCAAGGCGGAACCACCCCAAATAAAGCTCGTATCACCGTTGATTTTGTAAAATTCATTGACCGGGGAGGTATTGAAACTGACGATGTTTTAATGGAAATTAGAGAATTATTACACAATTTTCCAGGCGTAAATATTACCGTAGACAGACCTTCCGATGGACCGCCAACAGGTGCTCCAATTAATATTGAGGTAACTGGTGATGATTACGAACAATTATTACAAACGGCTGAAGACATTAAACAGTTTATTGTTAAAACGAATATTTTAGGAATTGAAGATTTAAAATTAGATGTAGAACAAGGGAAACCAGAATTGCCAATTGTTATTGACAGACAAAAAGCAAGACGCCTAAATGTTTCTACTGGTCAAATTGCAGATGTTTTAAGAACTTCATTGTTTGGAAAAGAAGTATCAACTTTTAAAGATGGTGAAGACGATTATCCAATAAACATACGCTTAATGGATAAATATCGTTACAATAAAGATATTTTAATAAATCAAAAAATTACCTTTAGAAATCAGAGCAGCGGTAAAATTGTGCAAGTGCCAATTTCATCAATTGCACATTCTGAAACCTCTTCAACATTTAGTGCTGTTAAACGTAAAGATTTAAACAGGGTAATTACTATATTTTCAAATGTTCTTGAGAATTACAATGCCACTGATGTCAATGATCAGATTAGAAAGGCGTTAGAAAATTATAAATTACCAACTAATATTTCAATATCGTTTACGGGTGAACAAGAAAAACAAGCTGAAGAAATGGCCTTTTTAAGTAAAGCATTATTAATTGCGGTATTTTTAATTTTCTTAATTCTTGTTGGCCAATTTAACTCTGCATCAACTCCTATTATAATCTCTCTTTCTGTTTTGTTGAGTTTAATTGGAGTGTTATTTGGACTSATTATCTTTAGAATGGAATTYATTATTATGATGACCATGATTGGTATYATTTCMTTGGCGGGTATTGTRGTRAATAAYGCMATTGTTCTWATTGAYTATACCAATTTAATTATGAAACGGAAACGTCTTGAACAAGGATTAGATGAAGGAATTTYAACYAAAGARTTAATYTATGAAAGYATTGTAGAAGGWGGTAAAACKCGTTTAAGACCCGTATTRTTAACYGCTATTACAACTATTTTAGGACTACTTCCGTTAGCAATAGGTATAAACATAAACTTTATGACCTTGTTTACGGAATTCGACCCTCAATTTTATATTGGAGGAGAAAATGTTGTATTCTGGGGACCTATGTCATGGACTATTATTTTTGGATTAACCTTTGCTACTTTCTTAACGTTGGTTATCGTTCCAGTCATGTTTTCTTTGCTAAACAATTTAAAATTAAGGGTACGCGGAAAACAATAATTATTTAAAAAGGGACTCAATTGAGTCGCTTTTTTTTATTTTGGCTGAATGAAAAACAACAAATCATATACGGTTGAAGAAGCTACAAGAGCTTTAGAGCATTACTGCGCCTATCAGGAACGTTGTCATAAAGAAGTTGAAAAAAAGTTGTATGATTTAAAAATGATTCCTGAAGCTAAAGAAATTATTATACTTCATTTAATAGCACACAATTTTTTAAACGAAGAACGTTATGCCAAAGCTTTTGCAAGAGGTAAATTTTCTATCAAAAATTGGGGGAAAATTCGCATTACAAACGAGTTGAAATATCGTAATATTTCTCTTTACAATATTAAAACTGCTTTATATGAAATTGATGAATTTGATTATGTCAATTGCTTAAAAAAAATAGCCATTAAAAAGTTCTCTTTAATAAAAGAATCGAACGCTTATAAAAAGAAAAATAAACTTATTACTTATCTAATCTCAAAAGGGTTTGAATCTGATTTAGTGTACAAAGCTATTAAAGAACTATTTTAAATAAAGAAAAAAGACCATCTACGTAGATGGTCTTTTCGAATTATAGTTTATTATGTTAATCTACAACTTTAAATTGAAACACTTCTGATGTTGATGTATTACCTTCGTCATCACGCGTAACAACTTTCCAATAGTACGTATTAGCACTTACAGCTACATTTTCTATTTTTTGATTTGTAGTAGTCTCTAAAATAGTTGTTGGCAGCATAGCTATTCCAAAATACACATCGTACTCCTTAATATCATTATCAACATCACTACCAATCCATTCTATAGTTACTGTACCATCACTTGTCGATATACCCATAACTGGAGCTATTAATTCAGCAGGAAACGGAGCATACGTTTTTACCCCATCTCCAGAATTATAAAATTTCCACTCAGCACTTTTTGCTGTTTTGGTTGTTTCATTAGACTTAGATATGACCCACCATTTATACGGAGTACTTTTAGAAATAATTATGTCCATCTGATTTGAAGTTGCATTAGTACTGAACTCTGTACCAGTCAATAAATTTTTAACTATTACCGTATATAAATTTGTATTTGCTGAAGAATTCCATTGAAAATTAACCTTGCTTTGAGTCGCATTCAGACTATCACCTGTATTACATTCCTCATTATTTGATGGGAACACTAATGTTGCTGATGAGGGAGGTGAAATAGGAACTGGATCTGGCTCTGGGTCATCTCCACCACCGCCACAACTAAGTAGAGTTACTAGCATTCCAATACTTAAAATATATGTTGAATTTTTCATGTTATTCTATAATTATAGTGTAACTTTTAGTTAATTCTTTAGATTCCATATTTAATACATAAATACCTTTTGAAAGACCTTGAAGATTTACTTCTATACGTCTTTGAGTATTATTGAGATACATTTTAGAAGATATCTTATTTCCTAAAGTTGAATAAATAGAAATTTTAATTTCTTCTGATTTTATATCTCCGGTAGTTAAATAGATCAATTCTCCTTGATTTACAGGATTAGGATATAATTTAAGACCTTCAAATGGAACGATTAATACTTTGTTAAATACTCCTTGACATAAAACATCAGTAGTTACTTTTAAATTATTAATCCCTGATTTTAACTCTAATTCTATAAAATTATTGGTTGTTACAAACGTTTTACCATTTAAAGTGATATAATATGTTTCCCCTCCACTAAGTTCAACTTTTGCTGATCTTGATTTAGCATTAACCTTTGCAGATATAGACAAATCATCTGGTTGGGTTATCACGGCATTGAAACAAATTTCATAATCTAGTTGATTTTCAACTGTCACACATACCGTATAATCTCCTGCCTCTAAATTATCAAACGTAGTAGTATCTGTAAATGAAATTGTTGCTACCGTTCCATTTGCTGTTAAAGTAGCAGTATAATTTAAATTTTCAACACCTGATAGGACAACAAAACCATTATTGCTTGATCGGCACGTTTCTCCATTTACCTCAAGTTTAAAATTAGTAGCTGGCAATGTAAATAAAGTACATCCATCAACATCAATCGTAGAATTTAAAGGTGTGTCATCACAAGTATCACTATCATTTAGCACTCCGTCACCGTCAATATCATTATCACAAACATCCCCAATTCCATCATTATCAAAATCGCTTTGATCTGCATTGGCAATTAAAGGGCAATTATCAGTAGCATCTAAAACGCCATCTCCATCATCATCATTATCACAAACATCTCCTTCTCCATCGCTATCTGTATCTAGTTGATCTGGATTTGAAATTAACGGACAGTTATCATTACTATCTATAATTCCATCTCCATCATCATCATCATCACAAACGTCTCCTTCTCCGTCGTTATCTGAATCTAGTTGTTCCGGATTTGAAATTAGTAAACAGTTATCAACATCATCAAATACTCCATCTCCATCTGAATCATCGCAAACATCTCCAATTCCATTATTATTAGCATCTAACTGATCCGTATTTGAAATTAACGGACAATTGTCATTAACATCTAAAATCCCATCATTGTCATCGTCGTCATCACAAGCGTCTCCCTGTCCATCATCATCTGTATCTAGTTGATCTGGATTTGAAATTGCTGGACAGTTATCTATATCATCAAATACTCCATCTCCATCTACGTCTTCGCAAATATCCCCGATTCCATTATTGTTAGTATCTGTTTGATCGCTATTTGAAATTAACGGACAATTGTCATTAACATCTAAAATCCCATCTCCATCATCATCATCATCACAAGCATCGCCTTCTCCATCTCCATCTGTATCTAATTGATCTACATTTGCAATAGTTGGACAATTATCTATTTCGTTTAAAATTCCGTCATTATCATTATCTTCATCACATACATCGCCAACACCATCGTTATCAGAATCCGCTTGATCCGCATTAGATATTGTTGGACAATTATCTACAGAATCTAAAACCCCGTCATTATCATCATCGGCATCGTCTGTTCCTTCTTGAGCAATAATAAAATCATCAATAACAACCCCTTCTTCATTTACTGCAGGATCTGAATGAAATACAAATCTAAACATCACATTTTTCTTAGTCGCTAAAGGTGCTAGATCGTACGAGTATTCTTTCATTTCGGTATCTGTTCCTGTCCACTGAGCGCCAGGACAATTTTGACAATCATCAGCAGATCCTGAAGTTTCATTGGTTCTATTACTATTGTACCAATTTGGGTCTTCAACAGTCCCTAAAACTTCCCAGGTTTCACCTTCATTGAGAGAATATTCCACATAAATAATATCCCAGTTTTCTTCTAAATCATACGCCATACTAAACTTAAATTTAGGGGAAATAATTGTTGATAAATCATAGTATTTTGAAACAATGTAACTCTTTGTAAAATCGTTATGATTTCCTGATAAATTAGTAGCATACGCATTTTCTCCACTAGCTACAGTCTTTAATTTAGTTCCTCTTGGAATGCCTCGTTCCCATTCTGTAGTAAAAATATCACCTTCGTTGTAGGATAATAAAACATCCGAAAATTCTTCAAAAGAATTTAAAATATCTGCTTCGCCCTGTTCATTATAAATAAAACTTCCCGTTAAAGAGTTGTTATCTGGATATGTATCTCCATTAGTTGTAACTGTTACTTGCAAAGAGTGAACTCCATAATATGGAGTAAGAATTGGAACCTCAATAATTCCTGATGAATTCACAGCTATTGTTCCAGTCCAATTGAATGTATTTTTAAGAACATCTATTACATAAGAAACTTGTATGTCATTAATTTGTTGAGTCCCTTTATTTTCAACTTTTAACTTCATTAATAAATCTCCAAAAAGTATGGCTGAATTTGCTGGAGATATTATTTCTAACAATYGAATTTCATTGTTTGGTATTTCAACTGAAATATCTGATTGCCAAACTCCTCTTCCATAAGTTGCGGCAGTAATTTTCCCATCATCTAATGAGATTTCTAAATCCCTTACAGGTACATTGGGTAAATTATTAAAAAAGGATTTCCATTCGTTAATCGTATCATCAAACCTAAAAACACCTAAACTTGTTCCAACATACAGTGGGTTTTTAGAATGTCTTCCTTGATGGGCAACATCAAAATATGCCTGATCAGTTGGCAAATTGAAGGTTATATCCATAAAACTCACCCCTTTATCTACAGATTTAAATACGCCTCTATTCCCAAATCCTGAAGTTGTTACATAAATAATATCGCTATTACTACTATGAACCTCAATAGAATTAATGTTTGAAGAGAAAGCGTATGTTGAATTAAATGTTTCTCCTCGATTTGTACTTGCATAAAAACTTTTATCTACACCAACATACATATTATCTGAGTTGGATTCATCTATTTCAAGTACATCWATATTRCTATTAAAAGTAGATGAAATTTTAACAAAGTTAGCACCTGTAAAACGATATAAATTTTTATACCCTGCATACAATTCTCCTTGCTTATTTATCACCAATGGTGTTATCCAATTACCTTCAATCGATTCACCACCTTCTTCAGGTGCACCAAAACTAGAATTTCGAGATTCTCCAGAATCAACCGAAATATTTAAGGAGCTTCCATATTGAGTAAACCCATAATATTTATCCTCATTATTTGGATCGACAGCACTATCCATTCCGTCACCTCCATGGTAATTACTCCAATCACCGCTATTCGTTAGTCCAAACCCACCATTATCTTGAAGACCACCGGCCATTTTATTAGCATCTCTATTTGAAACGGCAATTCGATAAAATTGCCCTATTTGCATTCCTTGAGTGAGATCTTGAAATGTTGTTCCGAAATCCTCACTTTTATAAAATCCTCCATCGGTTCCTGCAAATAATTCATTGTTAAAAAATCGTAAATAATGAATATCTGCATGTGTAAAAGATGCAGTATGTTGAAACCAATTATTTAATTTTGAAAATGTATTACCTCCATTTGAAGATTTCCAAATATTTAAACATCCAACATAAACTTCCTCTTCATTAGTATCTGAAACTCCCAATGCTAAATCAAACCAAGCTTGTGAACTTTCTATAACATCAACAGTATTTGTTGTTTTGGTAAACGTTTCTCCACTATCAACTGAACGATACAATCCTTGAAAAGAATCATCTGTTTTTACACTTAAAACATATACATAATCTGAATTAGCAGGTGTTACATCTATTACTAATCTTCCCGAAGATGTTGGTAACCCTTCCGTTATTTGCACAAACGAATCTCCACCATCTGTAGATTTATATAACCTATTAATTGTAACAATATAAAGTATGTTTGGATTACCTGGCTTTAGTTTAAGGTCTTTTATATTACCTCCTTTTTTTACAACCCAAGAGTCTCCACCATCAATTGATTTATATAAACCGTTATCCGTTGCCACCCATAATATGTTTGAATCATTTGGGTGAATATAAATATCATTCATTGAACTCGGAGTGTTACTTGGGTTTAACCCAGTTTCATTCCATGTTAGCCCACCATTTGTAGATTTAAATACTCCCGCACTCACTGTATCTGAAGCATCATCATCACCTGTGGCTATATAGATTATAGCTGAGTCTGATGGATCAATTGCAATHCCVGAAACTCCWATTTGAGGTAGKTTRTCHGAYAAAGGTATCCATGTCAATCCTTTATCBRTAGTTTTCCAAATTCCACCTGCWGGAGTACCAACATAMATAATCTGATYATTRKTTGGATCTGGAACAATAACATTTACTCGTCCTAAATTAGCAATTGATGATTTATTATTCACTAAGGTTGTTGGACCGAATGCTTCCCAATTACTTTCATCATGAGCACTAGATACTCCAAATGATATATGGTTTTCCCATGCTTTCCATAATTGAATTGACGTTGGTAAATAACCATTTTCGTCCGTATAATGTTTCCAATATTCTTCCCAACGTTTAAAAGGTTTGTACCCACTTCCCTTCTTGTTATAATCTTTTCCTTCCCAATACTGATTAAACATTGAAGAAATTTCAGGTAACGAAAGTCTTTCGTTTTTACTTGTTGTATTCTTCTGCTGGTATTTGCTCTTCATCCAAGGGGCTCCTTCATTAAACTGAGCCGATGAACTAAATGCTGAAACCAAAAATCCAATTAATAGTAATGTTCTTTTCATAAAAAAAATTTATCAAAAATAAAAAAAATACTAAATAAACTATCTTAATAAATTGATTTTTAACTTCGTAAATCATTTTTATTAAAACTTCAATTAAATTAACCATTTACTCATTAAATAAAGAAAAATATTCCATTTTTGTACTTTAGCTAAGAATATAATAATGAAATTATTAGCCTGCTAAATTATTTAACATGGTTTTAATGTAAAATAAGAACTTGTACATATTGCAGTTAACATAAAGATCTAAATTTATTCACAGAAAGTAAAAGAAGTATTTATTCTTTTCTATGCGATGCTNAAAAAAATAGAATCTTTTTCTTTATTAATTTTTTTAATTTTATCAATATTATCGTTTGGTATGGTTAAAGAAAGTACATAGTGCTTTATTCTCCATAATGAATCYTTTTTACTAAGTACACCTGAGCCTCTACACACACCCATATGAGTATCKAGYAATWCATCAAACCAAGCTATTTTMCCMTCAGAATTMAYATAAATATTTCGTTCAACAGCWRTRAAAYTCCATGCYTTWCCYTTGTCAAAATAMGGTTTACTAAATTTTTTAAATTCAGRAATYGTCCARTTTTCTGAWGCATCWGTTCCAATAAAAATRCCYTCGTTAGTCATTGCATTAAAATAKGCATTATAATTTGCTKYWGCTGCAYTTTTATGCCAATCGKYTAACACWYCATCAATKRTYWCTTTYTCMAAACYAAWATCACTCTTTTTAAGMGGKKYTTTTTTAKYYTCACAACATRAAAATAAASTAACTATKACTATTAAATAAATAAYGYTTCTCATTAYTYCRTTTTTTTTGGAGGAATTAATTTTTTRTCTAATTTTTTTCTTGATTTYTTARGCYYGWYTATCYTTTTTCKYTYGTAAWYCTTTGGWKTTTCAAYCAAWTCAATTGGAGTTTCYGTGTCAATTTCTAAAGAATTTTGTAATTCTTCTGCTTTATAAATCGTATTAATTTTTGAGTTTAGTGCTGAATAAACTTCTAMTATTTTAAAAACTTCTTCTTTTATTTCTTCATTTGAAATTGAAGAAATAGTAGCCATATCTGCCAATCTTAATGCTTCATTATGTAAAACATTAAACCGTGCCATTACATTTAATCCTTTTAATTTTTCCACTCTAACTGAATCTTTCATAAGTTGCATCAATCCAGAGAGCTCTTCCGCATAGTCAAGTGCTTCAGTAGTAGAAATGCTATAATATTTTAGTATAAAATCATCAACATCCCTATATTCTTTCCACTCTGAAACCGCTTTTTTAGCTTTTGGAATTAGAATTTCTCCAATTGTACTAACTATACGATCAGAACTTATTTTTAATGAATCAATATTTTTAGAAACTTCTTGTACTGTTTTGGTTTTATTACAAGAAAAACTTAAAAATAAAAGGCTGAATAAAAGGCTGAATAAATACTTCATTTCAAAACTTATTATGGTCAAAAATACTAATTAATATACGGTTTTATGAACCGAGCATGTTAAAATTTTTCTCACCAAAAGAGAATGATTAATAGCGAACAGCATGTGACCATTAAAAAACAATAATTATAAACACATGAAAATATTATTCTTTTGATAAAAAAACACTATAAAATAATTTCAAAATTTAATTTTCAGTATCTTTGACGCCATAATAAAACGAGTTAAAGCGATATGAATAAAAGCATATTAGTTATTGGTGCTTGCGGTCAAATAGGAACCGAATTAACAATGAAATTGCGAGAAATTAATGGAAATAACGCTGTTATTGCCTCTGATATTAGAGAGGGTAAYAAKGAGCTAATGGAATCGGGACCATTTGAGTTTATAAACGCTATGGATTATAACKCTATTTTAAAWGTAMTRGACACCTACAAAATTAATGAAGTTTATTTAATGGCTGCTATGCTTTCAGCCACTGGCGAAAAATTTCCGGCAAAAGCTTGGGRACTTAATATGACTTCGTTGTTTAATGTGCTGAATTTAGCAAAAGAAGGCAAAATTAAAAAATTGTTTTGGCCAAGTTCAATTGCAGTTTTTGGTCCCACTACACCTAAAGAAAATACACCTCAAGAAACTATTATGGAGCCATCTACAGTTTACGGAATGAGTAAACAGTCGGGTGAACGCTGGTGTGAATATTATTTTAATAAATACGGTATAGATGTTAGATCAATTCGCTATCCTGGAATTATAAGTTGGAAAACAACTCCTGGAGGTGGTACCACAGATTATGCAGTAGAAATTTACCATAATGCGTTACTTATTGGAAAATACAGTTCATTTTTAAATGAAAATACAAAATTACCAATGATGTATATGGATGATGCCATTGATGCAACTATTCAAATTATGAATGCCAAACCAAAAGCTATTAAAATTCGCTCATCATACAATTTAGCAGCTATGAGTTTTACGCCAAAAGATATTGCTGAAGAAATTAAAAAAATTGTACCTGAATTTAAAATTTCATATAATTCAGATTTCAGACAACGTATTGCTGATAGTTGGCCAAAAAGTATTGATGATTCAAGAGCAAGAGAAGATTGGGGTTGGGAACACAAATTTGACATTAAAAAAATGTCAAGAAACATGTTAAATAGTTTACATGCTAAATACGACGAACTATAATAAAAAAAATAATATACCTACTGAATACTGAACGCGTAAGTTACTTTAATTTAAAATTTAATACATCTACTAAGATTAAACATAGTTCCTTATTAAGGAAAGTTCATCTTATAATTCTTCATTAAATATTACATGCTTTATTTTTTGAAACTTTTAGAACCTTTTAATAGGTTTTTCTCGGGTAGAAATATAAGTTTACCAAGTATATACCATTAAAAACCAACCAATTACATATTTATCCCCTCTTCCAAATCACTAAAACGTTTTCGCATATTAATGCTATTTATGATAATTATCACCCTATTAAAATTTACTATGCAATAATTTTGTAATATGATTGAAATTAGTGATAATTTAAAATACATCCTTCATTTTAGGATTAATTAAAATACAATATATAAAAACACTTTAACTATGAACATTTCACATATTGAGCATATTGGAATTGCAGTAAATAACTTAGAAGAATCTATCAAATATTATGAAGAAGTTTTAGGCATAAAATGTTATGCAATTGAAGAAATTGTTGATCAGAAAGTGAAAACAGCCTTTTTTTNAGTTGGTTCAACAAAAATTGAATTATTGGAAAGTACTTCACCTGAAGGACCAATAGGTAAATTTATAGCTAAGAAAGGACAAGGAATTCATCATATTGCTTTTGCTGTAGATAATGCTTCTGACGCTTTAAAAACAGCTGAACAACGAGGAGTAAGGCTTGTAGACAAAGAATCTCGTAAAGGAGCTGAAGGATTAGACATTGGTTTTCTTCATCCAAAATCAACTCATGGCGTACTTACAGAACTTTGTTCAAAACAAAAATAGATAAGCAAAAATGGCAAATCAAGAAAAAATTAACGAACTCATTGAAAAAAGAGCGAAAGCAAAACTCGGTGGAGGTGAAAAACGTATTGCATCACAACATGCTAAAGGTAAATTAACTGCTCGTGAACGAATAGATTTATTGCTAGATGAAGATAGTTTTGAAGAGTTTGATATGTTTGTTACTCATAGAACAAAATCATTTGGTTTAGACAAACAAATTTATCTTTCTGATGGTGTTATCACAGGACATGGAACTATAGATGGAAGAATAGTGTATGTTTTTTCACAAGATTTTACTGTTTTTGGAGGYTCMTTATCTGAAACCTACGCTTTGAAAATTTGCAAAATTATGGATATGGCCATGAAAATTGGAGTTCCTGTAATTGGGCTTAATGATAGCGGAGGAGCACGTATTCAAGAAGGAGTTAGGTCATTGGCTGGCTATGCCGAAATTTTTCAAAGAAATATTATGGCATCTGGTGTAATTCCTCAAATTTCTTCAATTTTAGGTCCTTGTGCTGGTGGTGCTGTATATTCTCCTGCTTTAACTGATTTCACCATTATGACCGACAAAACAAGTTATATGTTTGTGACCGGACCTAAAGTTGTTCAAACTGTAACTGGAGAAGTCGTAACTACTGAACAATTAGGTGGGGCTAAAATTCATTCTACAAAATCTGGTGTTTCACATTTTCTTGCTGAAAATGAAGAGGAAAACCTTTTATTAGTTAGAAAACTATTAAGTTATCTTCCTTCAAATAATTTGGAAGATCCACCAATTATTAAATGTGAGGATCCTATAGATAGATTAGATGATATTCTCAATGATATAATTCCTGAAAATCCAAATCAACCTTATGATATGGTTGATGTAATTTCCGTAATTGCTGATAAAGGGGAATTTACAGAAGTTCATAGAAATTATGCTAGAAATATTACTGTTGGTTTTGCAAGGTTTAATGGTCACCCCGTTGGTATTGTAGGTAATCAACCTAAGTTTTATGCTGGTGTTTTGGACATTGAAGCCTCTAGAAAAGCTGCCAGATTTGTTCGTTTCTGTGATGCGTTTAACATTCCTATTGTAACGTTGGTTGATGTCCCTGGATTCCTACCAGGAACTGGACAAGAATACGGTGGAATTATTTTACACGGTGCGAAATTATTATTTGCTTATGGAGAGGCTACCGTTCCTAAAGTAACTATAACACTTCGTAAATCATATGGAGGGGCTCATGATGTAATGAGTTGTAAACAATTACGTGGAGATGTTAACTATGCTTGGCCTACAGCAGAAATCGCTGTTATGGGTGCTAAAGGAGCTGTCGAAGTTCTAGAAGGTAATAATATTAGAAAAATAGAAGATGCTGATAAAAAACAAGAATACATCGATAAAAAAGAGCATGAATACACTAAAAAGTTTGCAAACCCATACGAAGCAGCAAAATATGGATTTATTGATGATGTAATAGAACCTCGAAATACTCGATTTAGAATTATCAGAGCATTGGAATTATTAGCTAACAAAAAAGAAGTAAACCCGCCTAAGAAACACTCAAATATCCCATTATAATGACATACATACCATTATTTACAGATCAATTAAACGAGGGATACATCATTCTGATTACAGGATTAATAATCGTCTTTAGTGCCTTACTTACACTATCGCTCTTCTTTAAATATGGGTTACCAATTATGCTGTTCATATACAAAGTAATTACCAAAAGAAGAGGTAAAAAAATTAAAGACATCTCTATTGAAGTTGACAAAGAATTTACGGGAGAAGTTGTTGCCGCGATTTCAACCGCAATACACTTGTATTTGAATGAACAACACGATCATGAAAATGCGATATTGACTATAAAACAAGTAAAAAAAACATATTCTCCTTGGAGCTCTAAAATATACGGAACACAAAATAGGTTATAAAAATTACAACATATTAGTTGATGAAATTTTAGCTAAACTAGAAACAACTAAACTATAAAAAATGAAGAATTTCAAATTTAAAATACACGACAATAACTACAAGGTCAATATAAAATCACACGATGATAACGTTATTCACCTAGAAGTGAATGGTACTTCTTATTCAGTTACGCTGAAAGAAGATATCAAAAAAACAAAGACTCCTACGCTGGTTCGCGCTGCATCAAAAAGGCCATCAGAACCTTTAAAAGTTGATCCTAGCTCACAAAAAACTAAAATTTTCGCTCCAATKCCAGGCGTAATCTTGTCTATTGATGTAAAAGTTGGAGACACCATTAAAATTGGTGAAAGAATGCTAGTTCTAGAAGCTATGAAAATGGAAAACAACATTGTTTGTGAAAAAGCAGGTACTATTACCGCCTTAAAAATTACTGTTGGACAACAAGTATTACAAGACGAATTAATGATAGAACTTGAATAAAAATTATTAAAGGACAAGCAATTTTGGATTTGTAACTAGAAAAAATGAAAGAATGAAAAAAGTATTTATAATATTTACAGTGCTATCGCTACTAATTTTTGCCAGACCTGCTTTAGGGTTAAATTCAGATACAAGTCCGAAAAATACAATTTCCTCAGTATCGGTAGCGCAAGTTGATCAATCTCAGGAGCATAGCTTTTCAGATGAGGCGGTTAAAGGGGTTAAACAATTTTATAAATTCACCGGGTTTTATAATGTAACTTCAGGTAATTTAATAATGATTTTTATTGGTATCCTATTTGTATATCTAGGCATTAAATATGATTATGAACCACTACTATTAATCCCAATAGGTACGGGTGTAATGCTTGGAAACATTCCATTCGTTGCAGGAAATCAAACTGGTATTTACGAAGCCGGTTCAGTATTCAACTATCTATATTTTGGCGTTGTAAAAGGGATATACCCTCCACTAATCTTTTTAGGAATTGGTGCAATGACAGATTTTTCTTCATTGATTGCCAATCCAAAATTAATGTTGTTAGGAGCTGCAGCACAAATAGGTGTTTTTGCTACATTTATTGGGGCTCTTTATTTAGGGTTTAACCTTCCTGAAGCTGGAGCAATTGGAATCATTGGTGGTGCAGATGGTCCCACAGCAATATTCCTTTCATCTAAATTAGCAAATGGAGTCAACTTACTGGCTGATGGTACAACAGTTAAAAATCTTATTGGTCCAATAGCTATTGCCGCTTATTCCTACATGGCATTGGTTCCTGTTATTCAACCTCCWTTAATGAGATTATTAATCTCAAAAGAGGATAGAAAGATTAGAATGAAACCACCTAGAGCAGTTTCTCAAAAGGAAAAAATGATTTTTCCAATTGTTGCTTTACTATTAACAACATTTATTTCTCCAAGTGCATTACCGTTATTAGGTATGCTATTCTTTGGAAACTTATTGAAAGAATCAGGTAGAACAGAAAGACTTGCTGATACGGCTCGGACTAAATTAATTGACATCGTTACAATTTTATTAGGAGTTACGGTTGGAGCATCAACTCAAGCTGATATATTTATTACTAAAGATTCTATGATGATATTTGGACTAGGAGCTGTCTCATTTGTTATAGCTACAATGGGAGGATTACTATTTGCAAAATTCATGAATCTTTTTCTTAAAGGAGATAATAAAATAAATCCATTAATAGGTGCTGCAGGTGTTTCTGCAGTGCCCGATAGTGCCAGAGTTGTTCATGCAGAAGGGTTAAAATCCGATCCAGGCAACTATTTATTAATGCACGCAATGGCACCAAATGTATCAGGTGTTATTGGTTCTGCAATTGCTGCAGGGATCATATTAAGTTTTTTAGGCTAAAAAATTAAAACATAAATTGAAGATGTCAAGATCTTCAAAAATCAAACAACTATGAATATACCAAATAGTATGACAGCAGATGAAGCTGTTAAATTGATCAAGTCAGGAGACAGAGTCTTAATTCAAGGTGGATCAGCAACACCACAAGCGTTAACAAAAGCAATGGTTGGGCGCGCTTCTGAACTTAGAGGAGTTGAAATTGTACACCTTCATACAGAAGGTGAATGCGGATATACAAAACCTGAACACAGTGAAAGTTTCCATACAAATGCTTTCTTCATTGGAGGTAACATTAGAAAAATGATTGGAGTAACAGCCGATTATATTCCAATCTTCTTAAGTGACATTCCTAGTCTTTTCCGTGAAGGATATATGGATTTAGATGTTGTTTTAGTAAACGTTTCACCTCCAGACAATCATGGATTCTGTTCATTAGGTGTTTCTGTTGACATTGTATTAGCTGGTGTTGAGCAAGGAAAAACAATTATTGCGCAAATTAATCCATTAATGCCTCGTACTTTTGGAGATGCTCAAGTACACATAAAAAACTTTGATGCTTGTGTTGAGATAGAGGAAGAGATTTATGAAATGAAATTTGTAGCTCCTTCAGATGAAGAAAAAGCCATAGGTAAAAACATTGCCGAAATTATTGATGATGGAGCTACTCTTCAAATGGGCATTGGAGGTATTCCAAACGCAGTCTTAACATGTTTAACAAATCATAAAAATTTAGGTGTTCATACTGAAATGTTCTCTGAAGGAATTGTAGATTTAGTTGAAAGAGGGGTTGTWAATGGATCTCAGAAAAAAGTWAAYCCTTATAAAATTGTTTCTGGATTTGCAATGGGAACAAGACGTTTATACGATTTTATGGATAACAATCCTGAAATTGAAATGAATGATATAGCTTATGTAAATGATACAGCCGTTATTCGTCAAAACCCTAAGGTAACTGCGATTAACTCTGCAATTGAAATTGACTTAACTGGTCAAGTTTGTGCAGATTCAATTGGTACTAGAATGTTTTCTGGTGTTGGTGGTCAAATGGACTTTATGCGTGGAGCTGCATTATCTAAAGGTGGTAAACCAATTATTGCAATAACATCTCAAACATTAAAAGGAGTCTCTAAAATTGCACCTACTTTAAAATTAGGTGCTGGAGTTGTAACTACCAGAGCTCACGTTCGTTTCGTAGCAACTGAATTTGGTATTGCAGAATTATTTGGAAGAAGTTTAAAACAACGTGCTAAGGCGTTAAGAGATATAGCTCATCCAAATCACAGAGAAGAATTAGATCAAGCTATTTTTGAAAGATTCGGAAGTAGTTTAATGGTAAAATAAAATTATACTAATTGCTGATAAGCAATAAAATTTCTTATCAGCAGTTTTTTATATCAAAAAAAATATAACCTATTATGAATGCTAAAAATAAATCGCTTTTTACAGATTTCGATCCTATTTCAAAACAAGCGTGGATAGATAAAGCGAACTTTGATCTAAAAGGTGCTGACTTTAACAGAAAACTTGTTTGGAAAAACTTGAGTAAAATTGATATTCAGCCTTTTTACACTCCTGATTACAATCAAGTATTTTTAAAAAATACTGGTGAAAATTCATCAACATTAATTAACTACAGAAGTATTTTTGTAAGCTCAGAAGAAGTAGGAAATAAACTCGCTTTAAAAGCTATTGAAGAAGGAATTAATGGGTTGCTTTTCAATTTTAAAGAAGGAATATCAGCTTCAAAATTACTTGAGGGAATTGACTTAAATGAAATTGCTGTTTCATTTAATTTAAAAAGTTATGAAGTAGAATTTGCAATTGATTTTTTCGATTTAGTAAAAGAAAATAAAACAAATCCTTCAAGCCTTAAAGGTTATTTTAATTTAGACATTATACTAAATTATGTTACTAGTGGAAATCGTAGTTTAAATCAATTTTCAAAAATTTCAGACCTTATCCAACTAGCGTCAGATTATCCAAACTACAAGGCTATTTCTATTTCTGGAGGAATTTATTTAGATGCTGGAGCAAACCAAACTCAAGAGGTCGCATACACTCTTAATTCATTGGTTTACACAATTGAATATTTAGCTGATTATGGAATTGATATTCAAACCATTTTTAACAATCTTCATTTCCAACTTGCTATAGGTTCAGAATATTTTATTGAAATTGGAAAATTCAGAGCATTTAATCATTTACTTCACGAAGTAGCTTTAAAATATGGTATTTCTGAGTTTTCACATACCCTTACCGCAAAAACTTCTGTATGGAGTAAATCGGTTACTGATGCAAATACAAATATGCTTCGTGAAACCACAGAAGCGATGTCAGCAATATTAGGAAATGTTGATGGAGTTTTAATAGATGCTTACGATAATGAATTTAATGAAGCTTCAGATTTTTCAAGTAGAATTTCAGGAAACATTGCAACAATATTAAAAGAAGAATCGTATTTCGGAAAAGTTTCAAACCCTGTAGATGGTTCTTATTACATTGAGGAAGTAAGTTCTAAAATAGCGAATAAAGCCTTGGAACTTTTCAAATCAATAGAAGAAAATGGGGGGTTTTTCCACTCATTTGAAAATGAAATTATTCAAGAACAAATAAGAGAAATTCGTTTCGAAAAAATAAAATTGATAAGTCAACGAAGACTTGCAATGGTTGGAGTTAACAAGTATCCAAATTTAATGGAAACCATTTCTTCCAGTATTCTTTCAGATAATCCTATAGAAGTTAACCCCAATTCGAAAGTATTAATACCTCGTAGAGCCACACTAGAAATAGAAGCGTTGAGAAAAACTACAGAAAAATTTGTAGAAACAACAAATCATCGCCCAATAGTAGCACTTTCAAGCTTTGGTAATTTAGCTATGAGAAAAGCAAGAGCTGCTTTTGCCTATGATTTTATGGGAGTTAGCGGGTTTACTATTTTACAAGAGCAATCGTACAAATCGGCTGAAGAAGCAGCAGAAGAAAGCGCAAAGTCAGATTGTAATGTTGTTGTTATTTGTAGTTCAGATCAAGATTATGAAGAAAGCGCTGTTAATTTTGTGAAAACATTTAGAGCTATCAATAAAGATAAAGTGCTTTTATTAGCAGGAAATCCTACCAATTTAATAGATGAATTAGCTGAAGCTGGTTTAGACGGATGTATCAATATGAAATCAGATGTTATACATACTATTTCAAGTGTTCAAAATAAAATTCAGAAAACAATAAAACCCATTGAAGCATGAGACCAGATTTTTCAGATTTAAAAATAAATACAGCTGCTAAACAGAAAGCTGCTACTTCGGAGAATCAAGAGGTTTGGAATACTCCTGAAGGAATACCCGTAAAAAATCATTTTACAAAAGAAGACATTAAAGATGCCGAACATTTAAAATTTGCGGCTGGCTTACCTCCATTCACAAGAGGGCCTTACAGCACCATGTATGTTACGCGTCCGTGGACAATTCGTCAATATGCCGGATTTTCAACAGCCGAAGAATCTAATGCTTTTTACAGAAGAAACTTAGCTGCTGGTCAAAAAGGGCTTTCAGTTGCCTTTGATTTAGCAACGCATCGAGGTTACGATTCCGATCATCCTCGTGTAACAGGTGATGTAGGAAAAGCAGGTGTAGCAATTGATTCTGTATTAGATATGGAAGTTTTATTCGACCAAATTCCGTTGGATAAAATGTCAGTTTCAATGACCATGAATGGGGCTGTACTTCCAATTATGGCTTTTTATATTGCAGCTGCAAAAAAACAAGGAGTTTCTTTAGACAAACTTAGCGGTACTATTCAAAATGATATTTTGAAAGAATTTATGGTTAGAAACACTTATATCTACCCACCGCTTCCTTCAATGGATATAATTGGTGATATTTTTGATTACACCACTAAGTACATGCCTAAATTTAACTCCATTTCAATTAGCGGGTACCACATGCAAGAAGCTGGAGCAACTGCAGACATAGAATTGGCTTATACCTTAGCCGATGGAATGGAGTACATTAAAACAGGGTTAAAATCAGGATTAAAAATTGATGAATTTGCTCCTAGACTGTCCTTTTTCTGGGCAGTAGGAATGAATCACTTTATGGAAATTGCCAAAATGCGTGCTGCTCGTATGCTTTGGGCTAAAATCATAAAACAATACAACCCCCAAAACCCTAAATCAATGGCTTTACGTACCCATAGTCAAACATCTGGTTGGAGTTTAAGTGAGCAAGATCCTTTTAATAACATTGCTCGTACGTGTATAGAAGCAATGGCTGCAGGTTTAGGAGGTACACAATCACTTCACACCAATGCTTTAGATGAAGCAATTGCTTTGCCAACAGATTTTTCAGCAAGAATAGCGCGTAATACACAAATTTTTATTCAGGAAGAAACCAAAATTACAAAAGCAGTGGACCCTTGGGCTGGTTCTTATTATGTAGAATACCTAACCCTAGAAATTGCAAATAAAGCTTGGAAACTTATTGAAGAAATTGAAGAACTAGGCGGAATGGCGAAAGCTATTAAAACAGGAGTTCCAAAAATGCGCATTGAAGAAGCTTCAGCTCGTAAACAAGCTAGGTTAGATTCAGGTCAAGATATTTTGGTAGGTGTAAACAAATTTCAAACTGAAGAAAAATCAGAAATTGAAATTCTTGAAGTTGATAATACTGCTGTAAGAGATTCTCAGATAGCGAGATTAAACAAAATGAAAGCAGAACGTAATAATTCTATAGTTGAAACTAATTTAAACGCATTGGCAAAATGTGCGGAAACCAGAGAAGGTAATTTGTTAGAATTAGCAGTTGAAGCCGCTGAAAATTTTGCTACTTTAGGTGAAATTTCAGATGCTTTAGAAACACATTTTGGACGTCATAAAGCAGCTACTAAATTAATAAGTGGAGTGTATAGTAAAGAAATAAGTAACGATAGCACCTTTGTAAAGGCACAAAATTTAGCAGATAAATTTGCAAAAATTGAAGGTCGTCGCCCTCGTATAATGATTGCAAAAATGGGGCAAGATGGTCATGACAGAGGAGCCAAAGTAGTCGCTTCAAGTTTTGCTGATTTAGGTTTTGATGTTGATATGGGATCTTTATTCCAAACAGCAGAAGAAGTTGCAAAACAAGCCGTTGAAAATGATGTTCACTTTGTGGGTGCTTCAAGTTTAGCTGCAGGTCATAAAACCTTAATTCCTCAATTAATTGAAGAATTGGCTAAGTTAGGAAGACCTGATATTATGGTGTTCGCTGGAGGTGTTATACCTGCTCAAGATTATGATTACTTATTAGAAAGAAAAGTAGCTGCCATTTTTGGTCCTGGTACAGTAATTTCAGAATCTGCGATTATAACTATGGAGAAATACTTAGAGAAAGAATAGTTCTAAACTATTATAATTTATTAAAGTCCTTTTAATTAATTTTGAAAGGACTTTTTCATTTATATCATTTAACTATCTTTAAAACTCAAATAAACCTTGTAAAATGAGTTATAGCACTTTTACCTATAAAATGAAGGATGGAAAAAATATTCACCTTCATAAATGGTTACCTTTAAACAATAAGCCATCAAAATTACTTTTCTTAATTCACGGTGCAGTAGAACACGGCAAACGTTATGATTCTTTTGCTAATCAGCTAACTGAACAAGGATTTGTTGTAATTGCTCCAGATTATAGAGGACATGGTTTAACGGCTTTAGAAGATGGTGTATTTTCTCATTTTGGAGATTCTAATGGCTTTATGAAAGTTGTGCAAGATTTAGATGAAATTCTAACCAAGATAAAACTAGAATACCCAACGTTACCACGAGCTATTTTTGGACACAGTTTGGGTTCATTTTTGGTTCGGAAATTTATTTCATTGAGAGGAGAAGAATTCAATGCAACCATAATTTCAGCTACAAGTTGGGGCAACAGTTTTGAGATGTATAGCGGTTTGTTTTTATCAAAAATATGGTCTTTGTTTACCAATAAAAATAAGCCTAATAAGTTCTTCAACGATTTTTTATGGATGACTATCAATTCTAAAGTTAAAAGCCGGAAAGGTACACTCGACTTTATAAATAGTGATGAAAAAGAAGTTAAAAAATATCAAAAAGATCCTCTTAATGGAAATATTATGTCCATTGAATTTGGTGAACAACTGTCTAAAGCATTGCTGATTGTAAGAGAAGATGAAGTATTCAAAAACACCCCCAATGAACTCAATATTTACATAGCATCTGGTTTAGATGATCCTTTAGCGAATAAAGGAAAAGACATTAAAAATATTGCAGAAAAATATAAAGATTCAGGCTCTAAAAATGTTACAGTTAAATTGTACCCAAAAGCACGTCACGAAATATTAAATGAAGCCAATAACCATGAAATCACAAAAGAAATGCTTGAATGGTTAAACGTCTCAATCTAACTATTCAAGCATTGCATAATAATAAATCTTATTCCTTATTCAAAATAGCCTTTGTAAACAGCCAAGTGCATATTTAATTTATTAAAGCTCTCTTTACATTTATTTAAATCTTTAGAAGAAAGTTCTCCAAATAAATCTTTTATAGGGATTAAAAAATTATGCAGTTGATTATGAGCTTCCCCTTTCATTGTACACTTTTCAAAAATCATAGTAAATTCTTGCTTCAATCTTTCCGTTAATTTTTCATAAGAATCTATATGCTCTTTTTCATTGAAGTTTTTCATTAATTCAATCATATTTTGGACTCCATCTGTAGTTTCTTTATTCGCTTTCCAAAATTTTCCTTGATCCAAGCTCAAATCCATTCCAGTTTCTTTATGACTTTGTACTGCTTCAACCTTTGGTGTTTCAATAGTGCTAGGCGTTTTTTTCGTTTCATTAGATTGGTTACCACAAGCATATACCAATACAGCTGTTGCAAGAAATACTATTTTAAATGTTGGTTTTTTCATTTTGCCATTTTTTATAATTAATGAATCTCAATCTTATGTTAAACAACATAACTATAGTTAGAATGAACTTTTAAATTCATTTATAATTTTTTGCGCCGCTTTTACCGGTGAAATTTTAGAGGATACAATATCGCTTTCCAATATTGAAAGATGGTTTGCTATATTTTTTGAATTATAAAACAATAGTTTCAACTCCTCATTAATATTGTTATACATCCACTGTACTTGTTGGTAATTTCTGTTTTTAGTGAAATACCCATTTCCAAAAACCAATTCTTTATAATTGGTGATCTCATCCCACACATGGTCAATTCCTGTATTTTCAGTTGATGATGCCGTACTTACCACCGGACTCCAACCAGATTCAGATTGAGGAAAAATGTGAAGCGTGTTTTGATATTGCATTCTAGCCAGTTCACTCATATGAATATTATCACCATCTGCTTTGTTAATAACAACCATATCTGCCATTTCCATAATCCCCTTTTTAATACCCTGTAATTCGTCACCAGCACCTGACAACATCAACAGTAAAAAGAAATCTGTCATGGCATGCACCGCAGTTTCAGACTGACCAACACCAACGGTTTCAATTAAAATTACATCATATCCGTTTGCTTCACAAAGCAACATGGTTTCCCCAGTTTTATTTGCAACACCTCCAAGTGTATCTCCTGAAGCTGAAGGTCTTATATAAGCTTCTTCCATATTTGCCAATTCCTCCATTCGGGTTTTATCACCCAAAATACTTCCTTTTGAACGTTGACTACTTGGATCAATTGATAAAATTGCAACTTTATGTCCTTGACTAATTAAATGTTTTCCAAATGCTTCAATAAAAGTACTTTTTCCAACACCAGGAACACCTGTAACTCCAATTCTTATTGAGTTACCTGAGTTTGGCAATMWGKCMTGNNTWWTTTCTCTCGCCAATATTTTATCGCTTTCTAAATTACTTTCAATAATTGTAATAGCTCTAGATAAAATTACTCTATCTCCTTTTAAAACACCCTCAATATATTCGTTTACTGCTAATCTGCTTTTTGGTTTGTAGTTTTTCATTAGTTGATTTAATCCTTAAATTAAAAAAGGATCGTATCTCAACCTTTCTTAATAATTCTAACTATAAATAGTAAATTCAAAGATAAGCAAATTGCTAAAAATGTTCATAATGAAGGAGGACTTATTCAAAAAAATATTCATTTATACCAAAATTATCATTAGTACTAAATGATTCATCTAATAGAAAATCAAGCCTAGTTAAAAATCTTTCTTTCTTAATTTTAAGTTCATCCAAGAAACTGGTATAAGCACCCAAAAAACAAGTACAGCCATTGAAAGTATCATCCCAAGATTAGTTCCAAAAAATTTTCTGAAAACAGCTCCAGTATAACCCAACAAAGCTGAGATATCTAATTTCAATAAAATTAAAATTCTAGACAAATCAATTGGATTAAACATCGTGGCTATTAATGAAAATTTATCCAATGGATATTCATTAAACAGCACCAATGAAATTAGAAAAACACCGTCATAGATTACGGCTAAAAACAACCACATTAAAATAGCATATCCAAATCCTTTTATTTTATTTTCAGTAGAAAGTGCAATGTTATAAGACAATGCTACAAAAATAAAATTCAAGAAAGAACCCACCACTAGCAATAAACTGAAATCAAATATAGCGGTAGATTTGAATAACCCATACGCCATAAATGGAATTCCTAAACCCAATACCAAACTTAATGTTAACGACAATGAAACACCTATGTATTGCCCCATAAATATTTTACGYCGATTAATTGGTTGCGCCAATAATAACTCKGTAAATTCTTTTGAATTATAGTAGTACATTACACCGAAAATTGTTCCAATAAGTGGYGTTAACACTATAATWATATTCATTAAAGTAATTACYGCTTTTGAAACATCATTATTYAAAAATAACAATACAAARCCAAGTAATAAGTARAAAATAAAGTACACGTAACTCCAACGACTACGCATTAAATCRTAAAAACTATATTTTAATATTTTAAGCATAATGTTTSGATATTAAATTGGCAATTGCATGCTCTAAATTRKTGTTATTTGTTTGCTTTTTTAACTCAWYAATACTTCCTTTGAAGTAAATTTTACCATCGAGCAAAAACACAATTTCGTCTGCCAATTCATCAACCACACTCATAATATGTGTGGTAATCATAATCGTTTTTCCTTTCGCTTTTTCTTTTAGAATTAATTCTTTTAAATGAATGAGTGAAATTGGATCTAAACCAGTCGTTGGTTCATCTAAAATTATTAAATCACTATCGAACATAAAAGTAAGTACGATATTCACCTTTTGCTTAGTACCTCCAGAAAGATTCCCTAACTTTTTATTCAAAAACTCTTTTAATCCAAATAATTCAATAAGTTCTTTATCATTCGATTTTTTTGGACGTAAATTTTTAACCATTTTAAGCAATTCACTTACTGTTAAATTTGCTGGAAAGTTTGCTATTTGCGGCAAGTAATTTAAATTATTTCTATAATCCCATTTTCTTAAAACACTTTTACCACTGTAGGTAATTTCTCCTTTATTCGGTATTACCATACCTAGCAAGCATTTAATTAAGGTCGTTTTCCCGGAACCATTAGGACCAAGGATAGCGAAAATCCCCCCTTCTTTAATTTCTAAATCTAAACCATCTAAAACGGTTAATTTTCCAAATTTCTTATGTAGATTTTTAAATTCAATCATTTATTCTCTTCATTAAAGGTTGGTTGTCCATTAAATTATCTGGTGTAAAAACTGGCGAAACTTTTTCTGAAAAATTGATGATATCAACAAATAAACTTCTTAACAAAACAAGCGCTTCAGGTGTTCTATTTACAATATATGAAAAAAGTTTTACAGGTCTATATGGAATGTCACCAATACCATCATTGTCTAAATCATAGCCTGTATATTCACTCCAATAATTATTCACAAACTCATTATCGTTTAATTTTGTATTGTAGGCTAAATCTAACGAATTATGCATGAAATCATTATTTTTAAAAATATTTTCATAACAGGCTCCAGCTATTTTCACTGCCCAACCATTACGCAAAAAAACATTATTTGTATAATTGATACGTGTACATCCTTCGCCTCTTATACCAATTGTATTTTCCTGAAAAAGGTTGTTATAAATCTCAGCGTCGTAAATTTCTTTCAATAGCAGCCCATAAGAAGCCGATCCCCAGTTGAGTTTAAATTTATTATGATGCATTGTAATGTATTTTGAAAACATGACCGCTACACCAGCTCCATTATCTCTAAATTCATTATGATGATAAATATTATTATTTGAAAACATAAAGTGCAATCCGTATCTAATATTATCATAACTCAAATTATTTGAAACGGTGCTTTTAGAAACAAACTCAAAATAAATTCCATCACGCATCATATAAACCTCATTGTCTTGAATTTCCAAATTTGAACAATGCCAAGCATGAATCCCATTCCCAGAGCTTACTTCTGCTATAGCAATACTCGAAATTGTGTTATTGCGAATTTTTCCATAGTGAGATTTTTCTATTAAAATTCCGAAAAATATTTTATCAAGAGTGATGTTTTCAATCGTAAAATTTCTACATCTAACCACTTTTATGGCCGCAAAATCTTTTACGTAACTAACCCCTACATTGATAATCTTAAAGTTTTTAAGAACAATATTATCTGCTGTCAAAATCAACACTCCGCTTTTATCTTGCCCGTCTATTACTGCTCCTTCCTCGCCAATTATACTTACCGATTTATTAACTTCAATATCATTTTCTTGATAAATCCCTTTTTTTATGATAATCTCATCTCCATCTTCTGCTAATTCAATCGCTTTTTTAACGGTAGAAATAGCACAAGATTTGCAAACAATAATTTGTTTAGCTGCTAAATTTGTGAAACTTAGCATTATTAAAATAACAAAAAGGCTTTTCATTTTATTTCTTCAAAAATTTTGCTTTTAGATTCGACCAACTATAAATATCCCCCGAATGAATTTGTTGAAGTTCTGCTGCCTTTTCAGCTGATTGAAGTGCTGATAAGTTTGCTCCCATAGGACTCTTAATTTCTTCACTAATTAAATAACTTGCTGTTTTTGCATCAATCATTTTACCAGGATTTTCAAAATCTGTAACCAATATTATTGCTATTTCTTCTTCATTTTTTTCAAGAAGATCATTAACCATACATTCTATTGCATCAAATTTGAATTGTTTTCCTTTCGTTGTAACATACTGAGAAGCATGTGTTTTATCTACAATACTCATGCTACAAAAACCACATTGATCTTTACCAAATTCTATTGGTTTTGGCTCAACTTTACAAGAAATTAAGAACAATAATATAACTACACCAATAATTGGATTAAGAAATTTATTTTTCATTATATTTTGATTTTAATAGGCTATAAATATACGTTAAAACGAACATATCCAAATTAATATACTCGTTTTAACATATTTAAATTTAGGGAAATTTAATCTAGTTTTTCTTCTCTTTTACCAATAAAGAATGCCAACACTGTTAAGCCCATTCCTAAAAACATCAGATATGCTCCTAATCTAGGATAAGAATGTGCTTTAAAGTTAAGGATATCTTTTGAACCAAACAATGGAGGCTGAAAGCCCATTGGTGTACCATCAGGGTTTTTAAAATTCATGATGGCTTTKGGRTCTAAATTATGACCGTAATCATATTCCCATAAATAGAAATCATACATCCCAGCTATGCCTAATAAACYCATAAGTACAAACCAACCTAAATATAACTTAWAGTTSCCAAATAATCCTATAAKTACACCTAGTGCSGCCATTATTGCAATTGCCCAWGGAAATATCTTAAATTCAGGAATTATCTCCGGAATATATTTCATTCCTACRTAATGATTCATYAAGTTGATATTTTTAATATCAAATTCATGCATATCAGCAAATTTATTGATATGTATATCCATTCCTAAAGGGGTAGGATATTGAGGAGCCTCTAATGTTATATTCCATAATGGAAATACAAATAATCCTAATAATAACAATGACCCAACAATCATCAATACTTTAGATTTCTTCATAATTTTATATATTTAAATTTCAACTTATTATTAACGCAATTTATGTTACAAATTTACAACCTTTCGATGGTTAATTATGTGACAAAACTTACATAAAGGACTAATTTGTCCTATTTATTTTAAAGCTAAAAAAACGGGTAGATTTTATGACTACCCGCTTATATTTTTAATTAAATTTTACCAAAATAAAAAATTATTCAATATCAACTGCATCGCCATCTAGCGTAAAAGTTATAGGAACTTTAGATCCTTTAGCAGATACTCTAACATAACCTTGCATTTCTTGATGTAGCGCAGAACAAAAGTCAGTACAATAGAATGGCCATACACCTTCTTGTTTTGGATACCAAACAAATGTTTCAGTTTGACCAGGCATAATTAGTAATTCAGAAGTATTAGCACCAATCATAGCAATTCCATGCGGTACATCATAATCTTGTTCTAAGTTTGTTACATGGAAATATACCTTATCTCCAACTTGAATACCTTCAATATTATCAGGAGCAAAGTGAGAACGAATCATCGTCATATAAATATGAACTTCATTTCCGTTTCTTACAACTTTAGCATCAGCTTCRGTTCTAACAACATACTTATGCTTGYTATCTTCTAACTTGTATATTTTTTTAGAATTAGCCTTTATAATATCKGCTGGAATTCCTGCTGCATAATGTGGTTCTCCAATAGTAGGAAAATCAATYAATAGCTCCATTTTATCACCWGTAATATCATATAATTGAGCAGATTGTGTWACCTCTGGACCTGTTGGYAAGTAACGATCTTTRGTRATTTTATTCATTGCCAATACATATTTACCRAAAGGTTTTCTTGAATTTCCACCAGGAATCATTAAGTGACCTGGAGAATAATACGTRGATTTTCTRTCAATTACTTCCCAAGTACCTAATTTCCATTTTACWACTTCAGAAGAAATAAAGAAYGTAGTATAMGCATTTCCTTTGTTATCAAACTCTGTGTGTAATGGTCCTAAACCTGATTGTTTAACACTTCCTGCATGAATAGCATCAAAATCTAAAATTGGAATTCCGTATGCATCTCCTGTGAAATTTTCCTCTTCTATTGCTTTAATCATTTTTGAGAATGAATGAACCGTAAGATCAGCAGATAGTTTACCACTTCCAACAATATATTCCCCTGAAGGATCAACATCACAACCATGTGGTGATTTTGGTGTTGGCAAGAAGTATACCAATCCTGGGCATTCTGCAGGATCTAAAATCCTAACTTCTTTACCCCATTTAGTTGTTGCAGTATGAGTTTCTTCATCATATATATTGTGAGCATATTTTGTAGGCATGGTTTTAAATTTACCTGCTTTAATATATTCCTCTGCTTTTTTCCAGTTTACAGCTGCGATAAAATCTTTGTCATTTTGAGAAGCGTTTACTTCTAACAATGAATGAGCTTCTTCGGTGTTATAGGTAGTATAAAAGAACCATCCATGTGAATCTCCTCTACCTGGGTGTGCTTTATCATAATCAAAACCAGGCATTAAAATTTGGAAAGATAAATCCATCTCTCCACTTTCCGGATCAACAGACAAGAAAGATAAAGTTCCTTTAAAGTTTCCTTTATAATCTGCAATTGGCATGTCACGCTGAGGAATAGGAATHCCAAAACGAGTTCCAGCAATCACATATTCTGTATTTTCAGTAACATATGATGAACTGTGATTTCCTGCAGAATTAGGGATTTCAATAATTTCGACAGTTTCAAAAGTTGTTAAATCAATTCTTGCAATACGAGGTGTATTGTTTTCRTTGATAAACACCCATCTACCATCTAATWCTCCATTTGTTTGAGAAATATCTGGGTGATGTGAATCTCCCCAAGGAATTTGACCAAAAGAAGTATTTAACATTGCTTTGGTTTCTTCATTGAATCCATAAGCTTTTTCASCATCAACTGAAAAAACAGGAATTACTTTAAATAAACGYCCYGATGGRAGTCCRTAAACTGCTAATTGYCCRCTAAATCCTCCTGAAATAAATGCATAAAATTCATCRTGCTCACCTGGAGCAACATAAACTTTTTCGGCAGCATTGCTTGACAAGGCTCCTTTTTTACTTGAGCCTCCATTACCACAACTACTTAKCACAAGCGATACTATTGTAATTGCTAATAAAGATTTAAAAATTGTTTTCATCTGTTTGCTGTTTGATTGTTAATAATATTATTTAGTTGTTTTGGTTCTAAAATATTCTAAAATTGCTCTAGCTTCTTTTTCTGTTAAATTTTGGTTTGCCATAGGTGCTAAATATTCTGCTAATAATTTTTTAGCAATAGGGTTTTCDGCAACCATAAYTTCAGGATTTAAAATCATATTCATAATCCATTCTGGAGAACGTCTTTCTATAACACCTAACATTGCAGGTCCTACAACACGTTTACTTACTTTATGACAAGCAGAACATTTTAATTTAAATAATTCTTTCCCTTCGGCAACCATTGCTTCWTCAATTTCACCAAGAGTHATRCTCTTAATAGGYCCAATTCCTTTATCCATCATTGGGTCTACTTCDACAACTTTTGTTGTNACCTCTTTCTTTGGTTGAGCAATTTCTCCCWCTTTTTTTCCATCACTACCGCAACTCAATACTAGGGCTACCATTAATGACAATACAACTACTTTTAATTTCATTTTTTTAGTTATTTATTACTTATATACTTATTCGACTGGAACTAATACATCACCTATGACGTGAATCCAACCATTACTTACTTTTACTGATTTTAATATTTTTGTTCCACCAACATAAATTCCATCTTCTTTATTTTCAACAACTAAATACTTTCCTGAAGCCATATATAATTTACGCCCTTTTTTCGCATCTTTCCTTAACTGTTTAATAGGATAATTTGAAGGTGCCACATGATTTGTTAAAATAAAAGCTAGTTTTCCTTTATTTTTAGGTTTTAATAACGTTGCTACAGTTCCTTCTGGAAGTTTATCAAAAGCAGTGTTTACTGGTGCAAATACGGTTAAAGGACCCGCATTTACAAGCGAATTTTCAACGCCAGCAGCTTCAATAGCCACCACTAAAGTGCTAAAATCATCTAATGATTTAGCTACTTGTAAAACGTTTGGGTCAGAAACTTCATCAACTACCGCAGATTGTCCTTTACCTTGAGGTGCTGCCTCTTTACTTTCTTGTTTCTTTTCACCACCGCTGCAAGACACCATAAAAAGTGTTAAAACAGCTAAAAAGGTGCTAATTAATTTGGTTTTTTTCATGACTTTACTATTAACGTTAATAAATAATGTGACAAATGTAACTTACCAAAACTACTCATTCTATGATATTTATCATCTATTAAAGATTAAAAGATAATTTTATCTTTTTTAATGTAATTAAGGTTACATTTTTTATTCAAAAACAATTTTAAATTTGCACTGTGATAAATCGAAAATTGAGATTGTAAGTAATACATTTGTGCCCCGTCAAAAYTTAGACTAAAATTAAATAAAAAAAAATGAATAATACATTAATAAMRWSTAATTTAAATAAGGGAATTTCATACMCCAAATACAGGAAATTAATAAAAGAACTTTTAAAAGAAAAAAAGTCAACTGGAGTTGAGCAATCTGTAGATCTTTTTAATTTTAGTGTGCTTAATGACAAAAGAATGGATAGACTTGACAAGACGTTAAAAGTTTCTGAAGAAACCCTAACTTCAATCAATAATCTAACTAATACTTTTACATTCTTAGTTATTGCAGAAGGTTGGTGTGGAGATGCTGCTCAAATAGTTCCAATTTTAAATAAAATTGCGGAAGCATCTACTAAAATTGACTTAAAAATTGTTCTTAGAGATGAAAATGAGGAGTTAATGAACGAGTTTTTAACGAATGGAAGTAAATCTATTCCTAAAATTATAATTGTAAATCATGAAAATAAGGTAATAAATTCTTGGGGACCAAGGCCTTCTATTGCAACAAAAATGGTATTAGATTATAAAGAGAAGAACGGTAGTATAGATGCTGAATTTAAAAAGAATTTACAAATTTGGTATAATAAAGATAAAGGAAATAGCACACAAGAAGACTTGCTAAAATTATTGAAAGCATCTTAACTATTCAGCTCAATTAATTTAAATACCTTTGAACTCTAAACAAATCTAATGATTGTAAATTTCAAGCAAATTCCAGATGAGGCAAAACTATGGATTTTCCCTTCTAGTAGAAAATTTTATCCTCAAGAAATAGTTGAGTTAAAGGAGCGTATTACAGCGTTTTTGACAGAATGGGATGATCAAGAAATTGTTATAAAATGTTCTTATAGTTTAAAATACGATCGCTTTATTGTAATAACTGTTGATGACAGTAAAAATAGTTTGAGCCTTCAAGCCCATGACTTATTAATAACTTTTATTCAAGAACTTGAAAAAATATATGACCTCATTTTGATGGATAAAATAAATGTTTGTTATAAGCAAGGTGAATTTGTACAATACAAAGATTTAAAAGATTTCAAAAAAATGATAAAAGCAAAAGGTGTATCACAAAAAACCATTGTTTTTAACAATATGATTACTTCTAAAGTTGAATTAAAGTATGATTGGGAGATTAATATTATGGACAGTTGGCTAGGTCGTTTTATGAAATAGTAATTTCTATTAACTTAAATATTTTTCTATATAACCTATAGGCTCTAAAGCTTCTTCAACAGAAAAGTTTCCTATTTTAGTTCTGCGCAACTTTGATAAATATGCACCAGAATTTAATGCTTTCCCAAAATCATATGCTAGGGAACGAATGTATGTCCCTTTACTACATACAACTCTAAAATTAACTTTCGGAAAATCAATTTTGGTAATTTCAAACTCTTGGATTTCAATTTTTCTCGAATTAATTTCTGTGGTTTTCCCTTCTCGAGCTATTTCATACAATCGTCTTCCTTCTTTTTTTAAAGCAGAAAATATTGGTGGTTTTTGATCTATTTCACCAATAAATTGTTTTACGGTTTCAAGAATTAATTCTTCAGTAATATGTTCTAATGGAAAGGTTTCATCTATCTCAGTTTCCATATCATAACTTGGTGTTGTAGCTCCCAAAGTAATTTCGCCTATGTATTCTTTTACCTGTCCTTGATATTTACTAATTTGTTTTGTGAACTTCCCAGTGCAAATTATTAATARACCCGTTGCTAGTGGGTCTAGAGTTCCGGCATGTCCAACTTTTATTTTCTTAATTCCAAACCGTTGTCTAATATGCCAACGCAATTTGTTTACCACTTGAAAAGAAGTCCATTCTAATGGTTTATCTATCAATAAAACTTGTCCGTTTTTAAAATCTTCTTCTTTCATTATTTAGTTGATAAAGTAACAGCAATTGCAATAACACCTACTACAAAACAATAGAGCGAAAAATATGAAAGTTTACTTTTTTTAACAATAGCAATCATCCATTTACAAGCAAATAAACCAGCTATAAATGAAGCAATAAAACCAACCCCTAATACGCCAATCTCAGCATTCTGAAAATTTATTGACCCTACAAAGATATCTCTCCCAATTTTCCCGAAAATCAATGGTACAACCATTAAAAATGAAAAACGAGCTGCTTGTGTTCTGTCAACTCCTAATAATACAGCTGTTGAAATGGTAGCTCCAGATCTTGAAATACCAGGTAAAATAGCTAATGCCTGAGAAATTCCTATAACAATAGCACTGAAAAACGAAACTTTTTTAGTGGTGCTTTGCGCTTTATCAGCAAACAATAAAAGTAAGGATGTAATAATAAGCATAAAACCTACTAATAATATTTCACCACCAAAAAATTGTTCAAATTCCTTTTCAAAAATTAAACCAATAACCACTGCTGGAATCATTGAAGCTACAATTTTTAATGAAAATTGGAATTCTTCATTCCATTTAAATTGAAATAAGCCTCTTAAAATTTGAAAGATATCATTCTTAAAAACAACGATGGTGCTTAAGGCTGTGGCAAAATGCAAAACTACCGTAAAAGTAAGGCTTTCTTGGGCTAAAGAATCATCTCCTAATATTGCTTTAGCAAGTTCTAAATGTCCACTTGAAGAAACTGGTAAAAATTCAGTTAACCCCTGAATTATCCCTAAAATAATTGCTTCAATATAATTCATTTTTATTTTTTAGATTTTGCCATAATTGCATAAATCTGAATTCCTAAGCCTATTAGAACCAATGTTGGAGCTAAACGAATTCTTCTGAAGTTATATATTTCTTCATTGAAAATTTCAGGATCATCACTTCCACCTCCTGCCATTAAAATAAATCCCAAAATAATACTAGCCAAACCAACTAACATAATGGTATAATTCTTTTTCTCTAAAAGGAATTTGCTCTTATTTTTTTGTTTTTTTTGTTTCATGTGTTTATATTTATTGTTTTTTAACAGTCACATGCTGTTCGCTATTAATCATTCCCTTGAGTGATAAACATTTTGACATGCTCGTTTCATGGTATTAGTAATAAAGTTCTTCGGTTCTTAAATTTAAAAAACGTTGTGTAGCAAAAAACGTACTAATCCAAGTTATTAGTATACCTAAACCAATAATTGCAGCAAATAATATCGCTAATATTTTATAATTTGATAACATCTCAAGTTCTGGAATGGTTGAGTCTATATACATAATAAATGCTAACAAACCTATAATTGAAACCATTGCTCCCAATACTCCCAGCTGTATGCTTTTCCAAATAAAAGGAACTCTAATAAACCCTTTAGTTGCACCAACCATTTGCATTGTTTTTATGGTAAACCTTTTTGAATATACCGATAATCGAATAGAACTATTGATTAAAACAACTGCAATTAAGGTAAATAGCGAACTAAATAACAGCATCCAAAAACTTAACCGATTGATATTTTTTGTCAATAATTCAATTAATGGTTTATCATAAGTAATTTCAGCAACTATACTTCTTATGAGCAAATTCTTTTCTATTGAAGCCATTTTTTCTGGCGTAACAAATTCTGATTTTAACGAAATGTCAATGGCATTTTTTAAAGGATTATCACCTAAAAAATTTACAAAATCCTCGCCAATTTCTTCACTGTATTTTTTTGCGGCTTCCTTCTTAGAAATATAGGTAACCGACTTGGTATATTCAGCTTTTTTTAATTCAGCTTTTAAAATTTCTACATCCCTATTTTTAGCATTGTCCTTTAAAAATATAGTAATACTTACTTTTTCTTTAAAATGTTTTGCGATGCTGTTTGTTTTTAACACGATTAATCCTAAAACACCCACTAAAAACAGGACTAAGGAAATACTAATAATGACCGATAAATACGATGATCTCAGTCTTCTTTTTTGATATGTTTCAAAAGATGTACTCAAAAATAATTTTTATTAAAGCGCTTGCAATATACAAATAGTTGTTGAATCGTTTATTTGTTTAATTATGAATTTAACAAACTTGAAAACGATTCTCAATTCTTTAAAATCTAATCAATTTCCTGACACAATTCTATTAAAACTCCATTGGTAGATTTTGGGTGTAAAAAAACCACTAATTTTTGATCGGCTCCTTTTTTAGGAGTTTCATTCAGCACAATAAACCCTTCCTTTTTTAAGCGTTTTACTTCACTCAAAATATCATCAACAGCAAAAGCAATATGATGTATTCCTTCTCCTTTTTTAGCAATAAATTTTGAAATAGGACTATTTTCATTGGTTCCTTCTAATAATTCTATTTTGTTTGTGCCAATATCAAAAAAAGAAGTTCTTACACCTTCATTTCCAACTTCTTCAATTTTATAATGAGATTTCCCTAAAAGACGTGTAAAAAGTTCATTCGATTTCTCTAAATCTTTTACAGCAATACCAATGTGTTCTATTTTTTTCATCATTGAAATAATTATAGAAACAAATTTACTGAAATATAATAGTAGAATTTATCTTTAGAATTAAAAATCAAATTAAATTTATATCACAAAGAAAATAAAATTCATTTACATTTAACTATTATCTTTGCAWYATGGAAACAAACAGACAAAAGAAAATTGCAGGTGTTTTACAAAAAGACTTAGCTGACGTTTTACAACACGCTGCACAGGACGGAATGAAAGGGGTTATTATTTCTGTTACCAAAGTTCAGGTTACTTCAGATTTATCTCARGCAAAAATATATTTAAGTGTTTTTCCGCAGATAAAAAGAGAACTTATTATAAAAGGGGTTCAAGAAAACACTTCAAGTATCAGATACGAGATGGCGAAACGTACTAGAAATCAGTTACGTCGCATGCCTAATCTTTCTTTTTATATTGATGATAGTTTAGATTATATTGAAGATATTGACAATGCCTTACAAGGAAAAAAAGGAAACCCTATCAAAGACCCTAGTCTTTTAGATAAACCTCAAAAAAGATAATTTGAATTTTCCTTTTTACATAGCTAAACGGTATTTGTTTTCAAGAAGCAGTAACAACACCATAAATATTATCACAATTATTGCAACCATCGGTGTCATAGTTGGAACGTTGGCGTTAATTATTGTCCTCTCTGGATTTTCAGGATTGCGCACTTTTGGTGAAAAACTATTAAGCACTTCTGATCCTGATCTTAAAATTACTGCAGTGAAAGGAAAATCATTTGATTTTGATCCAAACATTGAAACCATTTTAAATAAACAACAAGGGATTGCTTCTTATTCAAAAGTAATTGAGGAACGTGCTTTTTTTGAGTTCAATCAAAAAACCCATATTGCCTATATCAAAGGTGTTGATAATAATTATATTAATATTAATAGAATTGACACTAATGTATATGCTGGAACTTGGTTAGATAAAAAAATTCCTTTAGGTGTAGTTATAGGCAACGGAATTTCAAATACGTTATCTGTTGGTGTTTTTGATTTTTTAGAACCTTTAAAAATTTATGTCCCAAAACCTGGAAAAGGGTATATCACCAATCCTAAAAAAGCGTTCAAAAAAATTAATACTCAGCCTATTGGCATATTTGTTTTAACGGATGAACTAGATAAAAAATTTACTTTTATTTCATTAGAATTAGCACAAGAATTATTGAGTTATTCACCTAATCAGATTTCAGCAATTGAATTGAAAGTTTCAACTATCAATGACCGAGATGACATTATTGAACAACTTCAACAAAAACTAGGTTCAGGGTTTGAAATAAAAACAAGAGAACAACTGAATACCGTATTTTACAAAATGCTAAACACCGAAAATTTAGCTTCTTATTTAATTTTTACTCTTATTTTAATCATCGCATTATTTAATGTAATTGGAGCAATAATTATGATGATTTTAGACAAAAGAGATAATCTTAAAACATTGTATAGTATAGGTACTACCATTAAAGAAATAAAACGCATATTTATTTTGCARGGATTTATGCTTTCTGCAATTGGATTATTTATTGGGCTTTCAGTTGGAATATTATTGATTTTACTTCAAAAAAAATATCAGYTATTTATGATAACTCAACATTTAGCCTATCCTGTTGAATTAACATTTTTAAATGTACTAACTGTAATTATTACGATACTTATTCTAGGCTTTTTAGCTTCAAAAATTGCTAGTAGTAGAATTTCAAAAAAATTGGTTGAATAATTTAATTCGGAATTTTAAAAATAGATAAACTATTTGAACTATCACTTATAATAAATAAGTTGTTATTATTTATTACAATACCTTCTGCTTTTGCAACAGGTATTTTAAAGCTTTTTATGAATTCTCCTTTTTTATTGATATTCAAAATTAATGCTGATTCGTCGCTTACTATCCAAAAACTATTTGAACTTTGATCAAAACATATTCCTGAAATATCCTTACTATAGTCTAGCTTTATCTTATCGAGGATTTCACCTTCTACGTTTAATAGTAATAATTGCTTTGGTGATTTTTCATTAATAATACATAGCGCATCTTCATAAAAACAAATTCCTTCTAACCCTCCATTATGATACTTTTGCTTTCCTTTGATTTTGATTTTTCTGATAAAATTCCCTAAAGAATCTAACACAATCAATGCTCTGTCTTCTTCACTTACTACTAAAATATTTTTGGAATTTTCATCTATAGTAATTCCTTCTAAATCATCAAAATTTGTTTTTATTTTGTGAAGAATCTTACCTTCAAAAGATGTTTGATAAATAACTCCATTACGGTCACTAACAATAAATAACTTACCATTAAAACTTGTAATTCCTGAAGGTTCTGGAATAGTTAGTCTTATTGTTTTAATGAGTTCTAACTTATTTTCTGAAGAATTTTTTGAAGAACAAGAAATTAATACAACCGCTAAAAAAACAAGAAACCCTACTTTTTTCATGTGTTTATATTTATTGTTTTTTAATGGTCACATGCTGTTCGTTATTAATCATTCTCCTTTGGTGAGAAAAATTTTAACATGCTCGTTTCATGTGTTTGTATTTATTGTTTTTTATTGTCACATGCTGTTCGCTATTAATCATTCTCCATTGGTGAGAAAAACTTTAACATGCTCGTTTCATGTGTTTGTATTTAATGTYTTTTAATGGTCACATGTTGTTCGCTATTAATCATTCTCCTTTGGTGAGAAAAATTCTACCATGCTCGTTTCATAGGTTGAATTTATGCAAATTTCTGCAAAACCTCATCAAAAACATGGTAAACATCTTCGGCAGAATCAGATGTTACCATTTTTAAACGGTATTCTTTAAAATGCGGAATCCCTTTAAAATAATTCGTATAATGACGACGGGTTTCCATCACTCCAACAATTTCGACACCTTTCCAATCTATTTCCATTTGTAAATGTCTACGCGCCATTTCAACACGATCAGCAATTGATATTTCAGGTAAATGCTCTCCCGTTTCAATAAAATGTTTTATCTGCTTAAAAACCCATGGATTTCCAATACTAGCCCTACCTATCATTGCACCATCTAAGCCATATTTATCACGCATTTCAACGGCTCTTTCTGGCGTATTTACGTCGCCATTTCCAAAAACAGGAATGTGCATTCTTTGGTYGTTTTTAACTTCAGCAATTGGTGCCCAATCTGCTACTCCTTTATACATTTGTGCGCGTGTACGTCCATGAATGGAAATTGCTGCACAACCAGCATCTTGTAATCGTTCAGCTACCTCTACAATTTTAATAGAATCGGTATCCCAACCCAAACGAGTTTTAACAGTGATCGGTAAATTTGTATGTTTTACCATAGCATTGGTAAGACTTATCATTAAATCAATGTCTTTTAAAATACCTGCTCCAGCTCCTTTACTCACAACTTTTTTAACTGGACAACCAAAATTAATATCAATAATATCTGGATTTGATTGTTCAACGATTTCTACAGTTCTAAGCATTGATTCCAGATTTGCTCCAAAAATTTGAATCCCTACAGGGCGCTCCTTTTCATAAATATCTAGTTTTTTTCTGCTTTTTGCCGCATCACGTATCAATCCTTCCGATGAAATAAATTCAGTATAAACTACATCTGCACCTTGTTCTTTGCACAACGCTCTAAACGGTGGATCACTCACATCTTCCATTGGTGCTAACAACAACGGAAAATCATTTAACACTATGTCTCCTATTTTTACCAAATCATAATTTTAAGTGTGCAAAATTACGCAATTTATATTATTTCTGAATTCATTCATAAAATTGTATTTTTGATTTTTCAAATTAAATTTATGAAATTAAAATTATCGTCCTTAATGCTTCTAGTATTATTTTTGAGTTGTAAATCTACCCAAAATAAATCTGGACACGATGGGAAATCCGGTGCTACTAAAATTGTAAACACACTTCATTATTCAAAAGAAAAACATTTAAAAAACGTTCAACAACTAACATTTGGAGGAGATAATGCGGAAGCTTATTGGAGTTTTGACAATACAAAATTAGTATTTCAAGCGACTAATAAAGATTGGGATATAGCTTGTGATCAAATATTTATAATGGGTATTCATGATGATCTAAGTAAAGGGCAGAAACCACAAATGGTAAGTACAGGAACTGGACGTACTACTTGCAGTTATTTTTTACCAGGTAGTGAAACCGTTATTTATTCATCAACTCATTTGGCTAACAACGAATGTCCTCCAGTTCCAAAAAAAGAGGATTATGGAAACAAATACATTTGGCCAGTATATGAAGGCTATGATATTTTTATAGCAGATACAAAAGGAAATCAATTAAAACAATTAACATTTGAGGATGGTTATGATTCAGAACCTACAGTTTCCCCAAAAGGCGATAAAATTGTATTCACTTCAACCCGCACTGGTGATCTAGAATTATTTACTATGAATATTGACGGAAGTAATGTTAMACAAATAACTMATGAATTAGGCTATGATGGTGGTGCTTTCTTTTCACCTGACGGAACTAAACTAATTTTTCGATCTTCTCGCCCAAAAACAGTAACTGAAATTAAAGAATATAAAGATTTATTATCCCAAGGATTGGTACAACCAACCAGTATGGAATTGTATATTTGTAATGTTGATGGCAGCGAGCTTACCAAAATAACAGATCTCGGGAATGCAAATTGGGCTCCWTTCTTTCATCCTTCAGGAAAAAAAGTGATCTTTTCATCGAACCATAAATCAAAAAGGAGTTTTAACTTATTTATGATCAATATTGATGGATCTGGATTAGAACAAATTACTTTTGACAAGGTTTTTGACGCTTTTCCAATGTTTTCACCAGATGGTAAAAAAATAGTTTTTTCATCAAACAGAAACAATAACGGAACACATGACACAAATTTATTTATCGCAGATTGGATAGATTAACAACTAAATAATGAAAAAAAAATACAACTGGGCCATTTTAGGTTGTGGTCATATTGCAAAAAAATTTTCTACAGATTTAAAGTTAWTACCAAATGCAMATTTATATGCAACTGCTTCYAGAGAACTAGAAAAGTCAACTCAATTTGCCAATGAGTTTGGTTTTGTGAAAGCTTATGGATCGTATGAAGAAATGGTTAAAGATCCTATCGTTGATATAGTATATATTGCCACACCACACTCACACCATTTAGCACATACGTTACTTTGTTTAAATCATAAAAAACCTGTCTTATGTGAAAAATCTTTTGCAATAAACTCAAAAGAAGTACGTCAAATGATTTCTTCTTCCAAAGAAAATAACACCTTTTTAATGGAAGCTTTTTGGACTAATTTTAACCCTAAATTTTTAAAAGTTCTGGAAATAATTAATTCTAAAAAACTAGGAGCTTTAAAATTTGTAAAGTCTGATTTTATGTTTAATGCTAATTATGACCCACAAAAAAGGCTCTATAATGTTTCATTAGGCGGTGGATCTTTATTAGATATAGGAATTTACCCAGTGTTCACGGCGTTAAAAACATTAGGTAAACCTGACCAAATAAAAACAATTACCCACTTTAGCCCAACCTCATCTGAAGAAAGCATTTCAATATTGTTTGGTTATCAAAATGGAAATACAGCTATTTTATCCTCAAGTTTTGCAAGTACTTCTGCCAATGAAACAGAATTTTGCTTTGAAAATGGATCTATCAAAATTTCTAGAGATCGCGATAGCCCTATTCTAATTAATAATGGAAAAAATACAGAAAAGTTAACTATTGATCCAGGAAATGGTTGGGGATACCATTTTGAAGCCGCTCATGTAATGGAATGCTTAGATAAAAAACAACTACAAAGTAAGCTGCTTCCTCTTTCATTTAGTTTAGDCCTCATGAATTTACTTGACGTAATTAGAAAAGATGCCGGAATAATTTTCCCAAATCACGACGCATCATAATTTTCAATTTCAGAACAAATATTTAGTTATCTTTGCAAAAATTAAAGTAGATAGGRTAAACGACGAATGAAAAACATAAGAAACTTTTGCATAATTGCACATATTGATCACGGAAAAAGTACACTTGCTGACCGATTATTAAGTTTTACYGGAACCACTACAGCTCGTGAAGAGCAAGCGCAGTTGTTAGACACCATGGATCTAGAACGAGAGCGTGGTATTACCATAAAAAGTCATGCCGTTCAAATGGATTACACTTTTGAAGGTGAAGACTATATTCTAAACTTAATTGACACWCCWGGYCACGTAGATTTTTCATAYGAAGTTTCRAGATCWATTGCTGCTTGCGAAGGAGCWCTCTTAATTGTKGATGCCGCACAAAGTATTCAAGCACAAACMATTTCAAATTTATATTTAGCACTTGAGAATGATTTAGAAATTATTCCCATTTTAAATAAARTTGACTTRCCWGGKGCYAACCCTGAAGAAGTAACTGATGATATCGTTGACTTGTTAGGATGTGATCCCGAAGAAGTGATTCATGCAAGTGGTAAAACAGGTTTAGGWGTTGAAAATATTTTRAARGCTATMATWGATAGAATTCCYGCTCCAAAAGGWGATGTTAAYGCWCCYTTACARGCTTTAATTTTTGATTCYGTKTACAATTCWTAYAGAGGWGTWGAAACYTATTTTAGRGTTWTRAATGGWGAAATYAARAAAGGRCAACGTGTTAAATTTATGGCGACYGATAATGARTACAATGCTGATGAAGTTGGTACKCTAAAATTAAAACAAGTTCCAAAACAAAGTATAAAAGCAGGCGATGTTGGATATTTAATTACTGGTGTTAAAACCGCAAGTGAAATTAAAGTTGGAGATACAATTACAGGCGCATTAAATCCTACTCAAAATAGTATTGATGGKTTTGAAGATGTAAAACCAATGGTKTTTGCYGGAATTTAYCCTGTTGACAATGAAGATTACGAAGAACTTCGWAACTCWATGGAGAAATTACAATTAAATGATGCTTCRTTAGTATTTATTCCTGAAAGTTCTGCTGCATTAGGATTTGGATTTAGATGTGGATTTTTAGGAATGTTGCATTTAGAAATTATTCAGGAACGTTTAGAACGCGAATTTGATATGACCGTTATTACAACAGTACCTAAYGTATCGTATCATGCCTTTACAAAYAAACAMCCTGATGTACCGCTTTTAGTAAATAATCCTTCTGATTTACCTGAGCCTTCAAAATTAAACCGCGTAGAAGAGCCATACATTAAGGCCACCATTATTACCAAATCTGATTTTGTWGGACCCGTAATGAGTTTATGTATTGAAAARMGWGGGCAAATAACMAATCAAAMTTATTTAACWCCYGAGCGTGTTGAATTATCTTTTGACATGCCTTTAGCTGAAATTGTTTTCGATTTTTACGATCGCTTAAAAACCGTTTCAAAAGGGTATGCCTCTTTTGATTATCATCCTACAAATTTAAAAGCTTCAAAATTAGTGAGAGTTGATATTTTATTAAATGGAACTTCAGTTGATGCACTCTCAGCATTAATTCATGCAGATAATGCCTATAACATTGGTAAAAAAATGTGTGAAAAATTACGTCAGTTAATACCACGTCAACAATTTGACATTCCAATTCAAGCCGCTATTGGTGCAAAAATTATTTCTCGTGAAACTGTAAAAGCACTAAGGAAAGATGTAACWGCAAAATGTTATGGAGGTGATATTTCACGTAAACGWAAATTACTTGAAAAGCAAAAGAAAGGTAAAAAAAGAATGCGACAAGTAGGAAATGTTGAAATACCACAAGAAGCGTTTATGGCTGTATTAAAATTAAATGATTAACACTTAACTATAAAACATTAAAAAAGAACCGAAAATTCGGTGCTTTTTTAATGTTGAATCTTGCAAGAAAATTATTCTCCGTGCAACCAAGTTTTTTTAGCCAATAATTGCTCTTCAGTTTCTTCATGATCCTCATCAGGTACACAACAGTCAACCGGACAAACAGCCGCACATTGAGGCTCATCGTGGAAACCTTTGCACTCAGTACATTTATCAGTTACAATAAAGTAAAATTCATCTGATATAGCTTCATTCATTTCGTCAGCATCAGCTTCTCCACCTTTTGGTAAAGTAATTGAACCGCTTAATGAAGTTTCATCTGCAAACGCCCATTCACTATCTGGTTCGTAAATTGCGTTATTTGGACACTCAGAAATACATGCATCGCAATTAATGCATTCGTCTGTTATTTTAATAGCCATGTTTCCTAGTTTTTAGTTGTTTATTTATCTTACAAAAGTATAAAAATTTAGTTAAGTCAATGTGATAATTGTCATTTAGTATTTTAAAAACTAAATATATATTTGGAACTTTTATTATTGGATAAAAATATTTCATAAATTTACAAAAATATTTCAAATTAGCACATAATTATGACTACAGCAAAAACAAATCATCAACCTGAAGTACTGGAAGCAGTTGTTATTCGGTTTGTTGGTGATTCAGGTGATGGAATGCAGTTAACAGGAACACAATTTTCTGATACTTCTGCTATGTTTGGTAATGATATTGCCACATTCCCTAACTATCCTTCAGAAATTAGGGCTCCTCAAGGAAGTTTATATGGCGTTTCTGGATTTCAAGTTCACATTGGTAGCGTAGCAATAAGCACTCCTGGTGATAATGTTGATTTATTAGTTGCAATGAATCCTGCTGGATTGAAAACTAACATACATGCTGTTAAACCAGGGCATACTATTATTGTAGATACTGATTCTTTTTCCAAAAAGAATTTAGAAAAGGCACAATACGATTCAAATCCTTTAGAGGACGGAAGCTTAGATAATTATCGTGTTATTGAAGTTACAATGACCTCTTTAACAAAAGAAGCTCTAAAAGATGTTAAAGGATTAGATAATAAATCCATTACTCGAAGTAAAAATATGTTTGCTTTAGGTATGGTTTATTGGATGTACGATCGTTCAACTGAGTATACCATTGAATTTTTCAATAAGAAATTTAAAGCAAAACCTCAAATAATTAAGGCAAATACTATAGTTCTAAATGCTGGTTTTTATTTTGCAGAAACCTTAGAATTAATTCCTAATTCTTATACTATTTCCCCAGCAAAAATGAGATCAGGTACTTATAGAATTATCATGGGAAACACAGCTACAGCTTGGGGTCTTTTAGCTGCTGCTGAAAAATCTGGTTTAGAACTATTTTTAGGTTCCTATCCTATTACTCCAGCTACAGATATTTTACATGAATTGGTAAAACATAAACATTTTGGAGTTAAAGCATTTCAAGCTGAAGATGAAATTGCAGGTATTACTTCTGCTATTGGAGCCGCATTTGCAGGTGATTTAGCCATCACAACAACTTCAGGACCTGGTTTAACATTAAAAGGAGAAGCCATAGGATTAGCAATGATGATTGAGTTGCCTTTAGTGGTAGTAAATGTACAACGAGGTGGGCCCTCAACCGGTTTACCTACAAAAACTGAACAATCAGATTTATTACAAGCAATGTATGGTAGAAATGGTGAAAGTCCAGTAATAGTTATCGCTGCAAGCACACCAGCTGATTGCTTTAAATATGCTTTTGAAGCTGCAAAACTCGCTATAGAACATATGACCCCAGTTATCTTATTAACTGATGGTTATATTGCTAATGGGTCAGCTCCATGGAAAATTCGACGTGTTGCTGATATGCCTGAAATTAAAAACAATTTTGTCAAAGAAGCGAAAGAAAATTGGCATCCTTATGATAGAGACGAAGATACTTTAGCTCGTAATTGGGCTATTCCAGGAACACCGGGTTTAGAGCATAGAGTTGGCGGATTGGAAAAAGATCGTGTCTCAGGTAATATTTCTTACGTTCCTGAAAATCATGAATTTATGACGAACATTAGAGCTGAGAAAGTGAAGCGAGTTCAAAATTATATTCCAGAAATAAAATCAGAATTTGCTGAATCAGGAGATTTATTAGTTGTTGGCTGGGGAGGTACTTATGGTTCTTTACATTCTGCAGTTAAGCAATTAAATGATGAAGGGTTTAACAATATCGGTTTTGCTCATTTCCATCATATCAATCCTTTACCTAAAAATACAGAGGAATTATTTAAAAAATTCAAAAAAATTGTTGTTTGTGAATTAAACAGTGGTCAATTCGTTCAAATATTAAGAAATAACTTTTATGGATTTGACTTTAAACAATTTAATAAAGTACAAGGGTTACCTTTTGGAAACAATGACCTAATTCAAGAATTTAAACAATTAGTAAAATAATTATGGAAACAAGTGTAAAAAAATATACATTTAAAGACTTTTCAAGTGATCAAGAAGTAAGATGGTGTCCTGGTTGTGATGACTATGTTATTTTACGATCCATGCAAAAAGCACTTCCTGAAATGGGAGTTAAAAAAGAAGATGTTGTATTTATTTCAGGTATTGGATGTTCTTCAAGATTTCCTTACTATATGAATACATATGGCATGCATAGCATCCATGGTAGAGCACCTGGAATTGCTTCTGGTGTGAAATTAGCAAACCCTGATTTAAGTGTTTGGATTATTACAGGTGATGGAGATTCAATGGCAATAGGTGGTAATCACTTCATTCATCTTTTAAGAAGGAACATTGACCTAAACCTAATTATGTTTAACAACGAGATTTATGGTTTAACTAAAGGTCAATTTTCACCAACTTCAGTGGTTGGTCAAAAAACAAAATCATCACCTTATGGAAATACACAACCTCCTTTTTCACCTGGTGAACTTTCAATAGGTGCTCAGGCACGTTTCTTTGCTAGAATTGGTGGTAATACCCCAAAAGAAATGACTCAACTTTTTATTGAAGCTGAAAAATTTAAAGGAACTTCATTAATTGAAATTTTACAAAACTGTGTTATTTTTAACGACGGCTGCTTTACAAAATATACTGAAAAAGCTGTAAGAGCTGATAAGCAAATTTTCTTAGAACATGATAAACCAATGATTTTTGGGAAAAATCGCGATAAAGGATTAGTACTTAACGGATTAAAATTAGTGACGGTAACTATTGGTGAAAATGGCATTAAAGAAGAAGATCTTTTAGTACATGATGCCAAAGAAAAAGATCCTACCTTACACCAAATGCTAATTAGGTTAGAGTATCCATTAGCGACTGGAATTATCAGAAGTTTTGAGGACGTTACTTTAGAAGAGCGTGAAGACGCGTTAACAAAACAAGTTAAAGAAAATTCTAAATTCAAAAAGACTGACGATTTATTCTTTGCTGGAGAAACCTATGAAGTTAAGTAATAAAATTTACATTTTTACTGATTTATATCAGTTATCAACTTATAGATTTCAATTAATTTTACCACCTAATAAAAAAGTATAAAAAAATGGGATCAGAAGCCATTATTGTCTTTTTACTTGCAGGTATTGTTTTAGTTGCAGGGGCAAATTTTTTATCAGATTTAATTTCACATAAATCAGATAATCCACAAAAACGTGAACCGTATGAGAGTGGTATGCCAACTATTGGCCCAACTTGGGTTCAATTTAAAGTTGGTTACTATCTTTTCGCAATATTATTCTTAATTTTTGATGTAGAAGTTGCATTCTTAGTTCCCTGGGCTGTAGTATTTAAGGATATGGGAGCTATTGCATTTATTGAAATTATGATATTTCTAATCATTTTAGGTTTAGGCTTGGCCTATGCTTGGAAAAAAGGAGCATTAAAATGGGACTAGATAACACACAAATACCTGAAGATTTCCCAGGGAAAGTTATTCCTGCTGGAAATGGAGCTAACGTAATAGTTACTTCATTAGATAAAATAATTAATTGGGGCAGATCAAATTCGCTTTGGTCGCTTTATTTTGGTACCAGTTGTTGCGCAATTGAAATGATGCAAACTGGAGCAGCACGTCATGATTATTCAAGGTTTGGATTTGAGGTGGCAAGACCCTCCCCTAGACAAGCTGATTTAATAATTATTGCAGGAACAATTGTAAACAAAATGGCACCTGTTTTGCGTCGTTTATACGACCAAATGGCTGAGCCAAAATATGTAATAGCAATGGGAGCTTGTGCAATCTCAGGAGGCCCTTTCTTTTACAATACCTATTCAGTAGTAAAAGGTGCAGATCACGTAATACCTGTTGATGTTTATGTGCCAGGTTGTCCTCCTCGTCCTGAAGCTTTATTAGAAGGTATGTTAATGCTTCAAGATAAAATTAGAACAGAGAACATGAAGCATAAAGTAAATCCTATTGATGGGTTTGATGAAGGACAATAAAACTGAAATTTATGACAAACGAAGCGTTACAAAATTTAATAGGCAGTTGGATTCCAGCATTAGAATTCACTGAAGAAGGCTCTCAGTTCTTAAACATCAACGTTCAACCTGCACAATTACACCAATTAATGACTCAATTAAAATCGGATGACAAAACTAGTTTTGATTACTTGTTTTGCTTAAGCGGTATGGATTGGGGAAAAGAATTAGGTGTGGTATACCATTTAGAATCTACMACYYACAGACATACTATTGTTGTGAAAGTGAATACTGAAGATAGAGAAAACCCAACTTTTGATACTGTTTCAAACATTTGGGCTACCGCAGATTTTCACGAACGTGAGGTATTTGATTTTTTCGGAATTAAATTCAACAACCATCCAAATTTAAAAAGACTCTTTTTAACTGAAGATTGGGATGGGTTTCCACTTAGAAAAGATTATGTAGATGAAATTAATATGATTATTAAGTAAGTATTATGGAAGCTCCTGTAAATAATAACTTTAAATCTGAAGAATATTTCATTAATATGGGCCCTCAACACCCTGCAACGCACGGTGTTTTACGTTTATTATTAACCATTGATGGTGAAATTATCAAAAAAGTTGAACCAGATTTAGGATATATCCATCGTTCCATTGAAAAAATGTGTGAACGAGACAGTTACCAACAAATAGTTCATTTGACCGATAGAATGGATTATTTATCATCACATATCAATAATGAAGCTGTTTGCTTAACCGTTGAAAACGCACTTGAAATAGAAGTGCCAGAACGTGTTAAAGTAATTAGAACAATTATTGGTGAGTTAACTCGTATTGCTTCTCACAATTTATGGTGGGGTGTAATGGGAATGGATGTTGGTGCCTTAACAACTTACTTCTACGGATTTAGAGATCGCGAATTAATCAACGATATTTTTGAAGAAACTTGCGGTGCTCGTTTAACAATGAACTACAATATTCCAGGTGGATTAATGTTTGACATTCATCCAAATTTTGTAAAAAGAGTGAAAGATTTTATTGCTCATTTTAAAACAAAATTACCTGAATATGATAAATTGCTAACTGGAAATGTAATTTTCCAAAAAAGGATGAAAGGTGTGGGAATCTTAACCAAAGAAGATGCCATTTCATTTGGAGCTTCTGGTCCTGTTGGACGTGGTTCAGGATATTCTTGTGATGTTAGAAAACACCATCCATATAGCGCATTAGATAAAGTAACTTTTAAAGAAGCTTTAAAAACTGAGGGGGATAGTTTAGCACGTTATGAAATAAGAATTCAAGAAATGTGGGAATCAATGTCAATCATTGAGCAATTAATTGATAACATTCCAGAAGGCGATTTTAAAGTTACTACAAAAGCGGTAATAAAATTACCTAAAGGAGAGTTTTACCAAAAAGTAGAAACCGCTAGAGGTGAGCTTGGTGTTTATGTTGTAAGTACTGGGACTAAGAATCCATACCGACTTAAATTCCGTTCTCCAGGATTTTCAAATTTATCATTGTTAAACCACATTGCTGTGGGTGGTAAAATTGGAGATTTGGTTGCATCTATGGCAACATTAGATCTTGTAGTACCAGACATTGACAGATAAAATTAATACAATGAATATAGCATTAAGTATCACAAAAAATATTCACAATTGGCTTTTTAGTATCATGCCAGAAGGTGTTGCAAGTATTACAGAAATGGTGTTAATAGCAATAGTTTATCTTGCCCTTTTCGCTGTTGCTGGTTTGTACTTGGTTTTACTTGAAAGAAAAGTAGCTGCTTGGTTTCAATTACGCATTGGACCAAACAGAGTTGGATATTGGGGATTGTTACAAACAATGGCTGATGCCTTAAAATTAGTTTCAAAAGAACTAACAGGTACTGTGAAAGCTGATAAATTTTTATACAATTTAGCTCCTTACTTTGTAATTGTAACTGCATTAATGGCTTTAGCCGTTTTCCCATTTTCTCAAGAATTTCAAGCATTTGATATCAATATTGGAATCTTCTTTTTAATAGCCATTTCCTCCATCGGAGTTATTGGAATATTATTAGGGGGWTGGAGTAGYAATAAYAAATTTGCTTTAATWGGSGCTATGCGTAGTGGTGTWCAAACWATYAGTTAYGAACTTTCTGTRGGGTTATCACTACTAACAATGGTTTTAATTWCTGGAWCMTTACARCTTTCYGAAATTGTAGAAGTTCAAAAAAAYGGATGGYTWATWGTTCAAGGSCATATTCCTGCMGTAATTGCATTTATGATTTWTATGATTGCTGGTACTGCWGAAACAAATAGAGCTCCWTTYGATTTAGTAGAAGCYGAATCWGAATTAGGYGCAGGTTTTCATACGGARTATTCAGGRATGAAATTYGCTTATTTCTTTTTAGCTGAATTCATYAAYATGTTTATTATTGCKGCWATTGGAACTACYATRTTCTTTGGTGCTTGGYTGTCTCCATTCGGAATCACCGAATCRCTKCCATTTTTAGGYGTTTTTTGGTTTWTAGGAAAAACATTRATCTTAGTRTTTTTAATGATGTGGTTTAGATGGACCTTCCCTAGATTAAGGATTGACCAATTATTAACATTAGAATGGAAATATTTACTGCCTTTAAACTTACTTAACTTAGTGTTAATGGCACTAATAGTTTGGTTGAACTTAACTATTCAATTTTAGAAATTATGAGTTATTTTTCAGATATATATARAGGTATAAAAACACTGCTTACTGGTATGAGTGTTACCGGAAAGTACTTTATAACTGCACGTAAAGGAGCAATTACTCAACAATATCCCGACAATAGAGACACGTTGAAAATGTTTGATCGTTTTCGTGGTGAAGTTGTGATGCCACATGATGAAAACAACGAACATCGTTGTACTGGTTGTCAGAAATGCGAAATTGCTTGTCCTAATGGTACTATAGAAATAATTTGGGATCGTCAAATAGATCCTGAAACAGGGAAAAAGAAAAAAATGATTGACCAACATATTTACCATTTAGGAATGTGTACCATGTGTGGTTTATGTATTGAAGCTTGTCCTACTGACGCCATCAAATGGGCTCAAAATTTTGAAAATTCTGTGTATGACAGAAGCTACTTRACAAAAGTTTTAAACAAACCAGGATCTAAATTAATGCCTGGTGTAGAAGATTAAGCTTATGGAGAAAATTATATTTTACATTTTAGCACTAATTATAATTGTTTTTGCAGTAGCGTCTGTTTCTAGTCGTAAAATGCTTCGATCAGTTATTTACTTATTATTTGTACTGTGTGGTATTGCAGGTATTTACTTTTTAATAGATTATAATTTCTTAGCGGCCATACAACTTACGGTATATGCTGGAGGAGTTATTGTATTAATTATATTTTCAGTRATGTTAGTTCATCATATTGAATTAGAATTAGAACTTGCTAAAACATCAAAAAGAATTCTTRTAGGTTTGGCTAGTTTGCTAGGGCTTGCAGTATTTTTAACCACTATTTATACGCACGATTTTACGGTGGTTGAAAATTCCTTATCTACCACTGTTGAAGACATWGGSYTTGGTCTTTTAAGYTATGGTRAAGGTGGATTTATWTTACCYTTTGAGGTAATTAGYGTGYTATTRTTAGCTGTAATGATTGGRTCAATAATAATTGCCAAAGGCACAAAASAAACCAACAAAAAAAATGACACAATATGATAGCTGGAATTAGCATATACGAATTACTAACCBTAACCTCTATCTTGTTTTTTATTGGTGTATACGGATTTATCACAAGGAAAAACTTGATTTCAATTTTAATGTCAGTAGAATTAATTTTGAACGCATCTGTTTTAAATTTTGTTATCATTAACAAGTATTTATACCCAGATATTTTACAGGGCGTTTACGTCTCAATATTTATTATAGCCGTTGCAGCAGCTGAAACTGCTTTAGCARTWTCGATAATAATWAACYTWTAYAGACAAATTAGTTCTGTAGAAGTTAAGGACACTGAAATTATGAAGTATTAATATATTGAAAATATGGATATAAGTTATACAATATTAATTCCGTTAATTCCTCTAGCAGTATTTTTTCTATTAGGAATTTTTAATAAATCAATTAAACCAGCTGTTTCTGGATATATTGGTGTAGCAGGTTTATTAACTTCAGCTATGCTATCTTTTTACACAGCTTATCAATACTTTTTTGTTTATGGTAAAGTAGATGGTGCTTACAAAGCGATTGTTCAAAAAGTAACTTGGATGAAGTTTACTGATACTTTGCATATTGATATGGGTGTACTTATAGATCCAATATCCGTTATGATGCTTGTTGTTGTATCATTAGTGTCATTAATGGTACATATTTACAGTAGAGGATATATGAAGGGTGATGAAGGATATACACGATTCTTCGCCTATTTATCATTGTTCTCATTCTCAATGTTTGGGTTGGTATTAGCAACGAACCTTTTTCAAATTTATATATTCTGGGAATTAGTAGGTGTTTCATCTTTCTTGCTTATTGGATACTATTACACAAAACCGTCAGCAGTATCCGCAGCAAAAAAAGCATTTATTGTAACGCGTTTTGCAGATTTAGGATTCTTAATAGGAATTTTAATTATTGGTTATTATACAGGTACATATGATTTTGAAACATTGAACAATCCAGAAGGAAATGCTATTTTAAGTTGGGCATCAACTTCATTTATGGGACTATCGGTTCTTACTTGGGCATTAATYYTAATTTTTATTGGTGGTGCAGGTAAATCMGCAATGTTCCCATTACAYATTTGGTTRCCWGATGCAATGGAAGGWCCAACWCCTGTTTCTGCATTAATTCACGCAGCAACAATGGTTGTAGCCGGTGTTTATTTAGTTGCAAGGCTATTTCCTATGTTTTACTTTGTTGAAAATGGTTTCGCCTTAAACATTGTAGCGTATGTAGGTGCATTTTCATCCTTAATCGCTGCTATMATYGCRGTAACACAAACTGAYATAAAACGTGTAYTRGCATTYTCAACSATGTCWCAGATTGGATATATGATGTTAGCATTAGGAGTTTCAAAATATGAAGGTCACGATGGTTTAGGTTATATGGCCTCAATGTTCCATTTGTTTACACAYGCAATGTTTAAAGCCTTGTTGTTCTTAGGRGCAGGATCMGTRATWCATGCAGTACATAGTAACTATTTGAAAGATATGGGTGGTTTGCGTAAATATATGCCAATTACAAATATTACTTTTTTAATTGCTGCATTGGCAATTGCAGGTTTCCCKTTAACTTCAGGTTTCTTTAGTAAAGATGAAATTTTAGTAGCTGCTTTTGAACAYAAYAAATTAATTTATATTAGTGGTGTTTTAGTAGCTGGATTAACTGCCTTYTATATRTTTAGAYTDTACTTCGGAATTTTCTGGGGAAAAGATACTAAATACRAACATACACCWCAWGAATCTCCTTTATCAATGACMTTCCCAYTAATGTTATTGGCATTAATAAGTCTTTTCGGAGGGTTTATTCCTTTTAGYAAATWTGTTTCTGCTGAYAGACTYGGMTTTGAGGCWCATTTAAATTATCCATTGGCTGCAATCGCTGTTTCAGTAGGATTAATTGGAATTGCTTTAGCGTGGGTGTTCTACAAAAAAGAAAATAACTTGGCGAATAAATTTGCTGATTCATTTGGAGCATTTTACAAATGGACTTATCATAAATTTTATATTGATGAGGTTTATTTATTCGTAACCAAAAAAATAATATTTAATCTAATAGCAGCACCAATTGCATGGTTCGATAAAAAGTATGTTGATGGAACTATGGAAGGTATTGGAAATCAAACAGTTGTAATTTCTAAAAAAATAAAAGGAATGCAATCTGGTAAAATCCAAGATTATGCATTCTCCTTTGTAGCTGGAGTTGTGATTCTTGCAATGGTGTTTATTTATTTATGGACAAACTAACAAAATAATATGGATATTTTATCACTCTTTGTCGTTGTACCTGTTCTAACAATTATAGCCTTGGCTTTTACCAAAGGCTTAAAGCAGGCACGCATAGTTTCAATGGTTGGAAGTTTDTTTCAACTAGGAATGGCTGTCAACTTAGTAATTGCTTATTTTAAAGAAAGAGCAATTAATGATAGTATTATGGTTTTTGTYAAGGATGTTGTTTGGTTYGAACAATTYAACATTCACTACGCHATTGGCGTWGATGGTATHTCAGTTGCCTTACTTACATTAACTTCAATAATTGTACTTGCWGGTGTATTCATTTCTTGGAAAATGCCTGATTTACCAAAAGAATTTTTTATCTCGCTGTTARTTTTAGCAACTGGAGTATATGGATTCTTTATTTCKATTGATCTTTTTACGATGTTCGTATTTTACGAAATAGCAGTAATMCCAATGTATTTATTAATTGGTATTTGGGGAAGTGGTCCTAAAGAATATTCWGCCATGAAATTAACGYTAATGYTAATGGGTGCDTCDGCTGTTTTATTAGTAGGAGTCTTAGGAATTTACTTTAATTCAAATGCAGATGGCGGDGCDCTAACTTTCAATATHTTAGAAATTGCACAAGTAAATATTCCAWTTGAAGCACAAAAATTATTTTTCCCTTTAACTTTTATTGGGTTTGCDGTACTTGGMGCTTTATTYCCTTTTCATACTTGGTCWCCTGACGGACATGCTTCAGCACCAACMGCAGTATCWATGYTWCATGCAGGWGTATTAATGAAATTAGGWGGTTATGGAGTTTTTAGAGTYGCAATGTTTTTATTACCTGAAGGTGCMGTTCACTGGTCATGGTTCTTTATCATATTAGCAGCAATTGGTGTGGTTTATGGTGCTTTTGGAGCCATTAGACAAACCGATTTAAAATATATCAACGCATATGCRTCKGTGAGTCACTTAGGVTTGGTDCTMTTTGCTTTATTAACACTTAATAAAATHGCTTGGAATGGAGCKATTMTTCAATCDYTDTCACATGGATTGTTAACWGCAATGTTCTTTGCCTTRATTGGAATGGTTTACGGAAGAACCAAGACCAGAGATATTAAAAAACTTGGTGGACTGATGAAGGTTTTACCTTTTATTGGGGCTATTTATGTAATTACRGGTWTRGCTTATTTAGGCTTACCTGGATTTAGTGGATTTGTTGCTGAGATGAATATTTTTGTTGGTGCATTTGAAAACCCWAGTATRTTTCATAGAGTGCTRACTATTCTTGCAGTKTCATCWATTGTAGTWACSGCCGTGTATATTYTAAGATTGGTTGGGAAAATTATGATGGGMCCATTAGTYAATGATGATTTYAAAAATTTACCRARAGCAACTTGGTATGAAAAAACWGGKATTTTACTRTTATTAATTCCAATTATAGCTATTGGRGTTGCACCAYTTTGGTTAAGTGATATGATTATGGCAAGTATTGAACCGTTTATTAAAGGAGTATTATAAAATTAAAATAGATAACTAAAATGGATTTTAGTAGTTTTTTATTAATGAGACAGGAAATAGTATTATTAGCAATTATATTGTTGTTAGTAATAGCTGAAATATTTATACCTAAAAACAAAAAAAGTAGCATTGTACATTTAGCTATATTTTTATTTGGAATTCATACTGCGGTTGGATTTTTTACAATAGATGAATCAAGTATGTTTGGAGGATCTTTTCAAACAAACAACTTAATACACTTCTTTAAAAATGTATTAAACATTGGAGTGTTTATCTTGTTATTACAATCTGCCGATTGGATTCAAGAAAAAATAGTTTCACAAAATAAAGGAACAGAATTTTTCATCTTGTTATTTTCCTCTTTATTAGGAATGTATTTTATGATTTCTTCTGGTGACTTTTTAATGTTTTATATCGGATTAGAATTATCAACATTACCTGTAGCTGCTTTAGCAGCTTATGAAACTTCAAAAAGAATTTCAAGTGAATCTGGTATCAAATTAATTTTATCAGCTGGGTTAGCATCTGGGGTTTCACTCTTTGGAACTTCACTATTATATGCTACTTCTGGATCCATATTTTTTCTTGATATTATTGAAGTTATTACTTCATCCAATTTAACTATTTTAGGATTCATCTTATTTTTTACTGGGTTATCATTTAAAATATCACTAGTTCCGTTTCATTTCTGGACTGCCGATGTTTATGAAGGAGCACCTATTAGTGTTGCATCGTATTTATCAGTAATTTCAAAAGGGGCAGCGGTATTTATTTTAATGATATTGCTATTTACAGTTTTTAAACCTTTGATGCATGTTTGGGAAAGTATGGTATATGTAATTGCCATTGCAACTATGTTTATTGGAAACTTATTTGCCATACGCCAGCAAAACATGAAACGCTTTTTAGCATTTTCATCTATTGCACAAGCTGGTTTTATATTACTTGGTTTAATATCTGGTACACCATTAGGAGCCACTACCGTTGTTTATTTTGTGATGATTTATATATTTTCAAATTTAGCTGCATTTGGAGTTGTACAAGCAATCTCATTAAAAACTGGAAAAGAAAATATGTCTGATTATGAAGGGTTATACAGAACCAACCCTAAATTAAGTTTGGTAATGCTTTTAGCATTATTTTCATTAGCTGGAATTCCACCTGTTGCTGGTTTCTTTGGTAAGTTTTTCTTATTTACAGCTGCTGCAAGTGAAGGGTATTATTTATTGGTATTTATAGCAGTAGTGAATGTAACTATATCTTTATATTACTATTTACTAGTTGTGAGAGCTATGTTCTTAAGAAAAGGAGACAATCCTATTCCTTTTTTCAAGAACAAAATTTATATGCGCTTAGGTTTAATAATAACAGTACTTGGAATTATTGTGTTAGGTTTATACAGCCCTCTATACGGCTACATTCATGAATTAAGTACTCTTTTTAATTAAGAAATATTATGGTATTAGCAGGAAAACATGCATTTGGCAGTATTGGAGATACTCGAGTAACTTTTGTTGAAAAAAAGATTGATGAAAATCGAAAAGATTTTTTAAAAAAATTATTAGAATACAATGGTTTTGAGGTGATTATTCAGGAAGAAAAAAGAAAATCTGAAGAAGAGCCTCAATTGTATACTGTTGGTGTAACAGATATGGTTTTTAACCCTACAACTTATGTTTTTCAACGTAGATTAAAAACATTTGACGGACATATGGTAACACAAGATTATTGGACACAACGATCTGAAGATACCAATCCACGTTATTGGAAGAATTCTAAATAATTTTTGCTATTGTGAAACTTTTTAAAAAAAGTTGTGGCAATCTCATGATTAAAACTACAACACTAACGGTTGCAAAGTATTATTGGAACGGATTGCAAATCCGCTCCAGCGGGAAAGCTAAATCCTTATTCTAATATAAAGTTAGCATGAGTATTTATTATTATTTTAAATACAGTCGATATTTTTTATAATCTATTATTATCTTCCCTTTTTCTAAAATATCTGAGCCAATATTTCCATCAATACTTTTGCATTATGATTTGTTACTGCGGTGTTTACATATGTCAAATCTACTATATTTTAATAGAATAAAACCTGCTATTAGAATGAACCCTAGAAGTAGAAACCAACCTAAGTTAATAGATTTATTGTTAATTGTACTCGTTTCTCCTATATACACAAAACTTGCCCAATAATAAGGTGATTTTTTACTTGTAGAGATAGTTTTATTCGTAAGGTAGTCTAATTTTGAAGAGTGTAAGGCTACCGATTTATTACCACTCTTATTATAATTTTTATAAAATGAAGACATTAATTCTTCCGTAGATTTATCATTTACTTTCCATAAGGAAACTATTAAATTTTTCACRCCTGCATAGGAAAATCCGCGAGCTAAACTCATAGCTCCTTCTCCTTTTCTTAAAGTTCCTAACCCTGTTTCACAAGCACTTAAAACTAATAAGTCTGTTTGTAAATTATAGCCATAAATCTCAGGCAAATACAATGTTTCATCATAAAATTCTATCGATGGTGGTGTATCTAAATCTCCCGATGTTGCATGTGTTGATAAATGAATAATTGAATAGTTCGCAACCTGTTGGTTAAACATTTTTTTTGTAGACTTTTCACGTAATAAAAAAATTCCTTTCCTTTCTTTTTGGATACTTGTAGCTTCTAATACCGTGAAATTTAATGCTGATAAATTGCGATGATTATTCTCAAATATTGGGAAAAACCCAATAAATTCTTTTTTTGAGGTTTGAACTATCTTCGTTTCAAGCATTAAAATTGAAGCCGAATAGGCATAATTAATCCTAGTTTTTTTAAGAAGATATGGTAATTTCTCAAAATTTATTATTGAGGTTTCTTCAGTAATTAAAGCATCAAACGGAATAAATGAAAACAACCCATCTGGAACTATTATTATATTTTTAGTTAATTTAATATTGAATAATTTTCGAAATAATTGATACCCTAATAAAGTGTATTGTTTAACATTATTTTGTAGGGCTGTTCCTCTATTCTTAGAAAAAAAGTCTAAAAATTTAGAAATTTGTTCTTTAAAATTTGAGTCTTTCGTTATTTTAATAAGTTTTGCAGGGTTTCTTTTTGAAATTATGAAAATATAAACACTGTGTTTACCATCAAAAAATTCAACCAACAACTTATTATCTAACAGTAGTTTTTCTTTAATGTTTTTGAAAGAAATTAAACTGCTGTTTTGTGTTTTTAAGTGAGGGTATTTAGTTTGAATGTCTTGATTTACCAATTGTAACTTATTAAATACAGCATTCCTTTTTTGTGTTAAACTTGCAAGTATAGTTACTGCTGCTYTTTCACCTTTTAATTCTTCAATAGTAATACTTTTATTTAATTGTGCTTTCTTAAATAACAAGTCCTTTTCAATCGAAAATAATCTATCATTTTTAATAGTTGACTTTAAAAAAGATGATTTTTTAGCTTCTAATAATACTACTGATTTAGATTGCTCCGCAACTAAAAATGCTTTTTCTATCCAATTACTATTATTGGTTTCTTGAAATAATTCATAATACAAATCAATACAATTTTCACTTCTTTTTCTATTTTCTTGCTGTTGTATTAATTTAGCATTTTGAGTCAAATATGAAGCTCTTAATTCAGCCTCGACCTTAAATGCTAAATCATAATTTTTAATTGCATCTTCAAAATTGTTAGTTTGAATAAAAACACTAGCTCTTCCGTCTAAGGATTCCTTTAAGGTGTTTTCGGGATAAATATAAGTATCYGAAGGGTTCTCAAAAATAGTTATTGGATTGTATTTTGGAAGCAAGGTTTGTAACGATTTTTGATARGAATTTAGCGCCTTTTYTACTTCATTTTTTTCTTGATAAACACTTGCTATATAATTGTGAATTTTTGCTACTTCTCTATCATTTTTAYCAAATATAATTTTGGCATTATTTAACGCCTTTTCAAACTCAATTAAAGCTTTCTCAAATTCTTTTTTTTGAACAAAACAATTTCCTAATGTTATTAAATTTCTTGTTAAAATTGAAATATCCTTTTCAACATTTAGTTTGTTTGAAAGCTTACTATTCTTTATTGCTTTTTGAACTTCTTTAAGAAACAGAAAATTAATAGCTAAGTCACCATAGATTTTTGACTTAAGTTGTTTTTTATTACTTAAATTCAACCCTAAATTTAAATAATTTATGGCCATTTTATAATTTCCATTTGTTCTAAAAACCGTTGCTAAATTTGAATAACCTGCAATTATTTGAACTTTATTATTCTCTCTTTGAGCTTTTTCAATAGTGATTTTCAAAACATCTTCTGCCCTRTCAAHATCTCCTAATCTAGTATAATTATTTGCTAATGGTTTTAAACAAAATTCAATAATATTATAATTTGTTATTTTATAATTTTTATAAATATAATATGCTTTTTCATAGTGATTTATAGACTGATTGATAAAACCAAACTTCTTTAAATAATAAGCATAATTAATATGTAAATAAAGCTGTGCTGTATTTTCATTTTCATTTTCTGGCCTTCTCCATAAATCGGCTATTAGATTTTCAAAAATGGTTAAATTTTCTACAAATGGATTTTTCACAAACTCATCTAAATGCACATAAATATATTCTGAAAAATTCTCTTGTTCCTTGATTGAATCAACAGTTGTTTGAAAATTAGTTTGAGTATTTTGTCCAACTACAATAGTATTGAAAAATACTAAAAATAAGATACTTACATTTTTCAATATAGTGTGTTTTAAATTTTCCAAATTGCATAAAAATGAAATTGAGCGTGTGGTTCTTTAAAATTATAAATATATCTCATTCCAACGCTTGGTCCAATTCTAGAAGCTCCCATAGTTATATCGCCAAAAATGCCATACCTAATATCACTAAATGATGATTTTGAATCAGTCATTTTAACTTCATTAAGCCTGTCTATTGGGTCGCCTACAACATCTTTATAATACGTGTAGTAACTTGAACTGTTACTAGTGGTTATGTTGTTTGAAATATCAAAAGAAATTTGTGATCCTACACCTAAACCTATAACACCATTCAAATTATAACGAAATGAAATTGGTACAATATCTATATTTAATTTGGTGAATTCGTTTTTGGTTTCATCAAATCTAATGGCACTGTCTATAATAGTTCCATCAGAAAAATCAATTGGCCCCAATAATTTACTGGCGCTTTTAAAATCTGAAAATTCATGAGTAGCAATCATAATTTCAGCTTGCAAATATTTTTTATACGACTTATAAGGTGAAATAGTTGCCCCAACAAAATAACTTTTAGAATCTTTAACATCTACATAACTATTATAACCRGATTTTACTCCAATAGAAATACCTGGAGAAAAACGAGATGTTGAAGTATTTGTMATTATTGGTTCATTTTTRTCRAARATAATTTCAGTTTTACTTTTTGATTTTTGCTTATGGAAATCCTTTCCAAATTTCATAGAATATTTTATAAAMCCTTTAGTAGAATCCTTGTCGTGAATTCCCTTTTGAGCMGTTCCCGGTAAATAAATATTCTTAAACTGAAAAGAAATTTGATCTTTCATAATTATAGTATCCAAACAACTATAACGAACTTCTTTATCTGGACAAATTGGRCATTTCGGATACATMTCYAACACKTTYAATGTYRAYTTRTCTAACATTTYAGGAATGTCAACATTTAATTTTATCAATCTAGCTGGTCCTTCACCATCATTTTGAAAACGGACTTTATATTTTAATCGTTTAAAACGAACCAATCTATAGTTCAATCTAGTGTCATAAACTGCCATTTTATTAGGGTCATGTGAGGTCACAATTTCCATTTCTTTAGTTARCACTTTATGAGAATCATTACCTCGTTCTGGCACATAAATACTTCTTATTGAAATTACRGCACTYGTATCTTTTAACATTTCAGGAGTTGTTTTAAAGCTAAAAAAMATATTTTGTTCTTCATTCTTTACTAAATTATCTAYATCAAAWATTTTAAAATCGTGATAATAAGCTTTTGCTTCTTCTAATGTTARMGGTAAATTTTGTCTTAACGTATCATTTACTATTAATTTCGTATTTATAAATGTTGTAATACCTGTAGATTTAATAAACTCCTTTTTTGAAATATACCGATTGTTCTCAACTATAAATTCACTTGAAATTTCATTTTCATTGTTATATAATCTAACATCAACCAAATCAAAATTTTTGGCTTTGAATTTCTTTTCATTAAAAAATAGGTAAATCTTTCCATTTGTAGAATACTCCTTATTATTCCCATAACTAAGTATCAACTGCATTTCTTCCTCTGGTGACGGATCTCTATTTATCTGTAATCTAAACCCATTATGGGCTGTTAGTAAATGATGATTTTCATTGTCAGAAGTGTCAAAATTACCTTCATTAATAACTACATCTTTAGGGCGTGTAGTTGGTGGTTTTCCATCGTCATAATTATTTGTAACTGAAAGCTGTGTTTTATATSTCCCTTYACTTTTATAGGTATGCTTTGGAGTTGTTTCAAAACTATAATTACCATCTCCAAACTCCCAATAATATGTGTAATATGCTTTAGGAGCTCCTGAAATTTGATTCAATTGTGGGGTCTCTGATTGAAAAGAAACMCTGTTTTCAATCACTGAATAAATAATAGTGGCCATTCTGGTTATCGTATCATTTTCAATTGTTTGCGCATACAAAAAAGACTGAAACAATAGTAAAAATAAAAAGGAAATATAATTTCTCATARTCAGTAGATTTAAACAAATATAAAAAAATCAATATAGAGTGCTATTTGTATCTAATTAAAATCTCTCCTACCTGATATGGTAAGAGAGATTTATACTAAATTACTACATTGTTTGTGAGAATATATTAAGGTAAATTATTAATTAATGTTTCTAAGGCGGCTTGTGTTATTGGAGTTAAACTTGGTATCACTTCAATATGATCTTCAACTATAGTTGTACCTTGAATTGCATAATGCAATACMTCATCAATTTCTGCAACCATAATAATGTGTACTTCTAATCCAACAGGAATTAATCCGTAGTGTTCTGTAAACATTTCTAAATCTGTGYTCCAAGTATCCATTCTTGCTAAAGCTGTTGGTTCACCATCGTATGATAGGTACACGGCACAATTATCTTGGTTAAATTCTGCTGGAACATCAATAAATATTTCTGTTTTCGGACCYGMAAAACTATACCATCTGTCCAAGTTTGTCCAACCAAAATCACCAATATCGTAATTGTATGTTGCAAATTCACCAGCAGCACCTTGTCCRTCTCTAATCTGAGCGTCATCATTTTCACCATCATTATTTTCATCGGCTTCTACCCAATCACAATCGTCATCAAYTCCGTCACAATCGCCACCACCTCTAAAAACTTTCATACCACCATCTAAATTTGCAAAGTCAACTGGGCGACTTTGTACGGCTGCCATTTGTAACAATTCTAAATCATTTGCACCTTGCACTGCATTAATAAAAAATTCGCCAGCCGATTTTAACGCTTCTTTATCACCGTTATCTCTCATTCCTAAAGTAGATTTATTTTTTAAAAGCATAGATGCTTTATCATAAATTTCAAGTAATTGTACGGTTACATTTCCTGTTACTGGAGTTCCGTTTAATCCAAATGAATTTGGCTGAAAAGTTACTTCTGTTCCTTGAGAACCTATAACTACACCTCCAGTTGATGCATCAAGCACGAACTCTTCTAACGCTTCCATTCTATTGTCTATAAAATGTTGATTAAGCGCAATGCCATCTGGTTGTGGTTCTAAAACGGCATCATTGTCTTTAATACAACTTGTAAATAATACAAGTATAGATAGTACTACTGCGTTTTTTAAAATGCTACTCACAACTTTACTGTTATTTAAGTTTGTGAAATGTTGTTTTTGTGTTTTCATAATTATTAAATTTTAATTGTTTTTAAATTTGTTTTACAATAACATATCAATAGGTTTCTTTTTTTGTTACCCCTTTTTCTAAAAAAAAAATTAAATTAGCTACATCTAATTATTTTTTAATGAGTCAAAAACCACACGCAGACCATATTTATATTGAAGCACTATTGAAAAACGATAGTAGAGTGCTTTCAAAAATTTATGAGAAGTATTCCTATAAAATTGTTTCTTATGTRAAAAAAAATAGTGGTAATGCCGACGATGCACAGGATATTATTCAGGAAACATTGGTTACCATCTATCATCAAGCAACAAATAAAAATTTTATACTTACTTGTCCGTTTGATGCTTACTTCTATTTATTATGTAAAAGAAGATGGTTAAACGAACTTAAAAAAAGAGGGAATAATTGGGTAACAAATTTAGATGATGATACATCTATTACTGTAGAGCAAGAACARCAAGCTGAAGAAACYGAAATCTATGAACAACAACATCAGCTTTTTGAATTAAAATTTAAAGAACTAGGGCAAAAATGCCAAGAGTTATTAAAAACCAGCTTTAAAATTAAATCAATGGAAAAAGTTGCTRAAATTTTAGGGGTTTCTTACRGTTATGCTCGCAAGAAGAAATCACAATGTATGGGTAAATTAACGCAACTTGTGAAAAATTCGAATGAATTTCATCAACTAAAAGCGTACTAAAATGAAAGAAGTAAGATATATAGAGTTCGATAAGTATTTAAACAACGAACTATCAGGTGCAGCGATAGAATCTTTTGAAAAAAAGTTAGAATCTAACGCTGATTTTAAACAAGAATTTGAAATTTATAAAGCCTTAGAAAATTCATTGACTTCAAAATTCAAAAGTGAAAAAGAAGAGCAAGAATTACGAAATACTTTATCAAACTTAGGTTCAAAATTTATTAAAGATAAAGAACCTGTAAAAAAAGAGACCAAAGTTATTTCGTTAATGCGCTATCGCAATTTAATGGTAGCAGCAAGTATTGCCTTACTTGTAGGGCTCTTCTTGTTTAATAATGAAAATCCTGTATATAGTGATTTTTCAAACCATAATTCCTTAGAATTAGTTGTTAGAAGCGAACATAATGAAGTTGTAATTAAAGCACAAGAAGCGTTTAATTCTGAAAATTATGAAGTTGCTTTACAACAATTAACATTGTTAGCTACTAAAAACAAAAACGATATTGAAATTGAATTGTATAAAGCAATATGCTATCTTGAAATAAATATGTATGCAGATGCCGATATTATTTTTGATGAAATTAGTAGCGGGAATTCAGCATTTACAAATACCGCAATGTGGTACAAAGCGTTAAGTATGTTAAAACAAGAACAGTTTGAAGCATGTAAATACGTTTTACAAACAATACCTAAAAGTGCCGAAGAATACAAGCAAGCTGAAAAATTGTTAAGAAAATTGTAAATCTTTAATTTCATTAAAAAAGTAAATAACCATTACAAATAAAATGAAGCAATCTGTTCCTTGACATCGAATTATTGGAAGAATTCTAAGTAACTAGAACCGAATTCGATTTTTGTACTTGGAATTTGTGATTAAATTTCAGRTTTCAACATRATTTTCTAAATAATAGTTTTYCCAACRTAAATTAACATACYTCCCTGTTCAATTATTAAAGATTCATTCATTGATGATATAACGTGTATTTCRCCTTCATGATCYTTTAAAAATARGGGTATSGCMMRTGGWTCGTCATGAATTTCCTTTAHTATTTTTTCAWAATGATCTTGAGAATTGACGTTAATTTCATTDACTAAAGGAAAATCGCGYACTACTTCACTWATATTAATAAAATCRTCTTTATGAGTAAATAACTTTCCTTCTAAACTTTGAATTCCATGCTTCATTTCATCAGTTGAAACCAATCTATAAGCTCCTTCAACGCCAAATATTGGTTTAAATTTTTCAATAATAAATTCATTAATAGACGAACTTCCTGTTAACGCAAATAAAAATCCGATATCATTCAATTCACTATTTTCAAGCAACTCATCWGCRTAWATATTSCCTTCAATAGCYTCTAAYCCYAGTRATTTCGCCTTATTTATATGRTCTATATTATTATCAATTAATACAACCCTTTTATCATTTTTTTGTAAATAGGTTGCTATTAATCGTGCAAAATTAGATGCGCCAATTAACATAATTCCATTTGAAGATTTTAAAAATACTCCTGCAACCTTCGCAAACAGACGAGCCGTAGTTGCGTTCAACAAAACGGTTCCTAATACAATCATAAATACCAAGGGCATAATATACTCGGCTCCTGGTTCTCCTTTCATGACTAATTTTAAACCAAATAATGATGCAATTCCGGCAGCTACGATTCCTCTGGGACCCACCCAACTTATAAATAACTTTTCATTTAATTTTAGGCTCGATTTTGAAGTACTTAAAAATACCCCTAAAGGTCTAAGAACAAAAACAACAATCACAAATAATACAATTGTTTCCCATCTATATAACAATAACATATTTTCAATATTCATGTTTGCCGCTAACAAAATAAATAAGATTGAAATTAACAATATGCTTAATGATTCTTTAAAATACAATATTTCTTTTAATTCTTTAACTTTCATATTACCTAATACCATACCCATTACTACAACCGCTAACAATCCTGATTCGTGTGCAAATAAATCAGACAACACAAATACTGCTAGTACGCTTGCCAACGTAATTACATTTAATAAATAATGAGGAATAATTTTARATTTTAATGAATAGTACAATGCATACGCTGATGTAAATCCAATTGAAAGCCCAATAATTACAATCTTCCCAAATTCAATTAAAGCATCTTTAGTGTACTCATAACCTTGCCCTACACTGATAAATTCAAATACCAATACTGCTACAAGAGCCCCAATAGGGTCTATTAATATACCTTCCCATTTTAATACTGCTGACACATCCTTTTTGAGAGGTATATTTCTTAAAATAGGCGCAATAACTGTTGGACCTGTAACAATAATTAAGGCAGAAAATAAGAAAGAAATTTCCCAACTCAAATTAAAAATAAAGTGAGCTGTTATACCTCCACCTAAAAAAGTAATTAAAGATCCTAAAGAAATTAATTTCAGGATGGATGGACCAACATTCATTACTTCTTCTTTTTTTAAGGTCAACCCACCTTCAAAAAGGATTATGCTTATGGCTAAAGAAACAAAATTAAATAACCGTTCCCGTGGAAATAACCCTTCTGTTCCATTCCAAACTGGCTCTAACCATTTCGTACCATCTTCAGAAATTAATGTTGAAATAGGTCCAACAAAGAGGCCAATTAAAATTAATGGCAAAATTGCAGGAATTTTAAATTTCCAAGCAAACCATTGTGCAATAATCCCTAAAATTATAATCCCAGCTAATTCTAACATATTTCTTTTAAAAAATGATTTTAAATATAGTTAAAATTTACCATTTAAAAGTTCGCCTTTTAAGCAACTTCAGGTTGTTCTTTTTTAGTATAAATAAGCTATTCCTAGCTATGGGAAGTAACTAAATACATGATAGGATCTTGTTTAATTAACAAACCAGGTTCGTGTAATTAGATCATTTAATGAAGAAAAAAGAAGATATCTCTTGAGGTTTACAATAAGAAGTTTCTATAAAAAGGCTTATTATCAAAAGGAAAATAATTACGAATCTTTTGGAAATACTTTTTTACTAAAGATTATTAACAGCGCAACTCCACTAGAAATTGCAGTATCAGCTATATTAAAAATAGCATTAAAAAAAGTAAACGGTTTTCCTCCATAGTAAGGAATCCAACTAGGTAAATCTCCCTCCCACATTGGGAAATAAAGCATATCAACCACCTTTCCAAAGAATAATTTCCCATAAGGTTCATTAGCAAATAACGTTGCCGTATTGTGCCCTCCAGGTGTATCAAATAGTATTCCGTAAAAAACAGAATCAATTATATTTCCCATAGCTCCAGCAAAAATTAACGAAACTGCAATAATTAAAGTAATATGTGCATTTTTTTTTATGGAAGTATACAACCAATAGCCAATACCTGTAATTGCAAACAATCTGAAAATTGTTAAAAATAATTTTCCGGCCTTACCGCCAAATTCTGCCCCCCAAGCCATTCCATTATTTTCGATAAAATGGATACGGAACCAATCAAAAACTACCACTTCTTCATTATAGAAAAAACTAGTTTTAATATAAATTTTACTAATTTGATCAACTATTAAAACTAAAATTATAATGAATAAGGCTTTTTTCAATTTTATTGGGTTTTGATTTAATAAGGTTAAAAAAATGAAGCTCCCAAAAAATAAGGAAGCTTCTATGAATAAGATTATCTATTTATTATTGTTGCATTCTTTTAGCATCAATACTTAATGTTGCATGTGGAACTAATTTTAATCGTTCCTTCATAATTAATTTCCCTGTTACACGGCAAACACCATATGTTTTATTTTCGATACGTAACAAAGCGTTTTTTAAGTCTCTAATAAACTTTTCTTGACGTATTGCTAATTGAACATTTGCTTCTTTCGACATGGTTTCAGAACCTTCTTCAAAAGCTTTAAAAGTAGGTGAAGTATCATCAGTACCATTGTTACTGTCGTTTTTAAAGGCACTATTTATCAATGCCAAATCTTCTTCAGCATGCTTAATTTTATTTAAAATAAGTTCTTTAAATTCTGCTAAGTCTTTATCGGAGTATCTATTATTTTCATTCATAAACTCACATTTTTTTTATTAATATTTTAGTGCTCACATCGTCAAAAGTAATTTCTATGCCTTCCTCTACTATATCTTCAAACACTAGTTCATCAGTTAAGGTTTCAGATTTAATATATTGTTCGTTAGCGGCAACTGATTGTTCTAAAATATTATTTTTTTTAATAATTAGTTTTATCTTATCAGTCACATCTAAACCAGATTCTTTACGTAAATTTTGAACTCTGTTAACCAGCTCTCTTGCATTACCTTCTTTACGTAACTCATCTGTAATCGTGACATCTAGGGCTACAGTTAAGCTTCCTTGATTAGCAACCAACCAACCCTCAATATCTTGTGATGTGATTTCAACTTCACTCAGTGTTAAATTTACAACATTTTCATTTATTTTTAAAGAAATTTCACCTTGTTTTTCAACAGTTGCAATATCGTCTTGTGTCAAGTTCTGAATTGCCTGAGCCACAAACCTCATGTCTTTTCCAAACTTAGGCCCTAGCACTTTAAAATTGGGCTTTATCATTTTTACTAAAATCCCTGAAGCATCGTCAATTAACTCAATTTCTTTTACGTTTACTTCCGATTTTATTAAGTTTTCAACAGCTAAAATTTCTTCTTTGTCATTTTCATCCATTACAGGTATCATAATTCGTTGTAATGGTTGGCGCACTTTTATCCTTTCTTTTTTACGTAACGATAAAACCATAGATGATATTTTTTGAGCCTGTTGCATTTTGTGTTCTAACTTWCCGTCRATTAAATTTTCATYGTAGRTTGGAAAAGAWGYCAAATGTATTGATTCAAAATTTTCTTTTTCTGAAACACTTATTAAATCTTTGTAMAGATTRTCCATAAAAAATGGMGCAATWGGAGAYGCTAATTTWGCWACMGTTACCAWACAGGTATATAATGTTTGGTARGCTGATATTTTATCCTGCCCGTATTCTCCTTTCCAAAATCGTCTTCTGCTTAAACGTACAAACCAGTTACTCACGTATTCTGAAACAAAATCTTGTATTGCTCTTGCTGCTTTTGTAGGTTCATATTCCTCATAAAACTTTTCTACATTTTTTATCAATGTGTTTAGTTCTGACAACACCCAACGATCAATTTCTGGTCTATCTTCAATAGCTATTTCATCTTCAGTATATGTGAAGCTATCTAAATTGGCGTAAAGCGCAAAGAATGAATATGTATTGTATAATGTTCCAAAGAATTTTCTTCGAACCTCATCAATTCCTTCAATATCAAATTTTAAATTATCCCACGGATTGGCATTTGAAATCATGTACCAGCGTGTAGCATCTGCACCATATTTATCCATTGTTTCAAATGGATCAACAGCATTTCCTAAACGTTTCGACATTTTTTTACCTTCTTTATCTAACACAAGTCCGTTAGACACTACATTTTTATACGCTACAGAATCAAAAACCATTGTCCCAATTGCATGGAGCGTATAAAACCATCCTCTCGTTTGATCTACTCCCTCTGCAATAAAATCAGCTGGAAAGAATTTCTTCTCGTCAATTAATTCTTTGTTTTCAAATGGGTAATGCCATTGTGCATACGGCATTGAACCAGAATCAAACCAAACATCAATTAAATCTGATTCTCTTTTCATTGGTTTTCCAGAAGGAGAAACTAAGATAATTGCATCAACTATATTTTTGTGCAAATCAATTTTATCATAGTTCTCTTCACTCATATTTCCAACCTCAAACGCTGAGAATATATCTTCCTCCATGATGCCAGACTTAACGGCACGTTTCATTTCTGCTTTTAATTCTTCCACAGAGCCAATCATAATTTCTTCCTTTCCATCTTCTGTTCTCCAAATTGGTAATGGGATTCCCCAATATCGCGAACGAGACAAATTCCAGTCGTTTGCATTTTTTAACCAGTTCCCAAAGCGGCCTTCGCCTGTATTTTTTGGTTTCCAGTTAATGGTTTTATTCAGCTCAAACATTTTATCACGTTTGTCTGTAACTTTGATAAACCATGAATCTAAAGGATAGTATAATATTGGTTTATCTGTTCTCCAACAATGCGGATAGCTGTGACGATATTTTTCTACGTGAAATGCTTTATTTTCTTCTTTTAACTGGATTGAAATTTCTACATCTAATGAACGCTCAGGAGCATTACCTTCATTGTAATATTCATTTTTTACATATTTACCCGCGTATATTCCCATATGCTTTGTAAATCTACCTTGTAAATCTACTACAGGAACTGGATTCCCATTATCGTCTAATACCAACATTGGTGGCACTTCAGGCGTTGCTTGTTTAGCAACCATTGCATCGTCAGCTCCAAATGTTGGAGCCGTATGAACAATTCCAGTACCATCTTCAGTAGTTACAAAATCTCCTGCTATTATCCGAAACGCATTTTCTGGATTTTGATATGGCAAAACAAATGATAGTAATTGCTCGTATTTAGATTCTAAAATATCTACTCCTTTGAATTCTTTTGCAACAAAAAATGGAATTTTCTTATCGTTCTCCTTATAGTCTAAAAGCTGAGTTTCTTTTTCTACAGCGAAGAATTTTTTTGAAAATTGACTCCCAACTAAATTTTTAGCCAATATTACATTAATAGTTTTAAATGTATATTGGTTGAAAGATTTTACTACAACATAGTCTATTTTCTTCCCAACAGTTAATGCTGTATTTGAAGGAAGCGTCCAAGGAGTTGTAGTCCAAGCTAAAAAGTGTATATCTCCATCCAATTCTTGTAAAAAATCTGGCAATGTATTTTTAACTGCTTTAAATTGCGCAACTGCTGTGGTGTCAGTAACATCTTGGTAGGTTCCTGGCTGATTTAGCTCATGTGAACTTAAACCCGTGCCTGCTTTTGGTGAATATGGTTGAATAGAGTACCCTTTGTAAATCAGACCCTTTTTATACAACTGAGCCAAAAGCCACCAAACTGTTTCCATGTATTTTGGCTTGTAAGTTACATATGGATCTTCCATATTAACCCAATGTCCCATACGTCTTGTAAGCTCTTCCCAAACATCTGTATAACGCATTACTGCTTTTTTACAAGCTTCATTATATTCTTCAACTGTAATTTTTTTACCAATATCTTCTTTGGTAATTCCTAGTTCTTTTTCAACTCCTAATTCAATTGGTAATCCGTGGGTATCCCAACCTGCCTTACGTTTAACCTGAAATCCTTGTAATGTTTTATACCTACAAAAAATATCTTTAATTGCACGTGCCATTACATGATGAATTCCTGGTAAACCATTTGCCGAAGGAGGTCCTTCAAAAAACACAAAAGGTTTATTTTCATTTCTTGTGGTTATACTTTTTTCGAAAATATTTTCCGCTTCCCAAATCGCTAAAGTTTCTTCTGCTACTTTAGTGAGGTTCAATCCTTTATATTCTCTAAATTTTTTACTCATTTTTCACCATTAAATCAATTAGTTTGCGAAATTACGTATTTTATTGAAAATATCATTTCATAAATTGCAAAATATTTACAGCTTAAAACCTTGAAATACCTAGTTTTAATTTAAGTTTCAAAATGTTTGAACAAATTAAATAAAATTTATATAAAAAAATAATTAAAAAATAGAAAGGCATCTCAAAATTGAGATGCCTTTCWTACTTTGGGGTTAAGTGCCTTAACTCTTAAAAAAAATTATTGTTATAGATAATTTAGAAGGCAAAGTTCTTAATAAGTCATAAAAACCAATAAAAACTTACATGCCTCTTTCCTTTTGAATTTGTTCGTAGGCTTTTTGAACTTGTTTAAACTTCTCTTCAGCTCCTTTCACGTGTTCATCTCCTAAATGCTGTAATTTATCTGGATGGTATTTTTTTGCCATTTTTCTATAAGCTTTTTTAACTTCATCATTAGTGACTACTTTCTCTATTTCCAAAATACGGTAGGCACTATCAGAACTACTATAAAACATCGCTTTTATTGATTCAAAATCATACTGATTTATATACAAATAGCCAGCTATAATCTTAATAGAATTAACTTCAGGCTCGGTAACTACACCGTCAGCCTTTGCAATTCCAAATAAAAAATGAATTAATTGTAAGCGTGTTGCATGTGTCAAATTTCTYCTRATTTGTTCGCAAACTTGCCGTGTAGAAATTTGRTTATTMTTAATAAATCCTTTAAATAATTTAAACGCATGGTTGGCCCTTTCTGCTCCATACATATTTTTAAAGTGATCTCTTACATAAGATAATTCGCGCTGATCTACTTTCCCATCTGCTTTAATTACTACTGAAGACAACAGTAGTAAACTTATTTCAAAATCTCCAGATTGATTGGTTCTACTAGTTTGTTGAAATGTTTTAGCTCTTTCAATATCTTCTTTTGAGAACCCACCAAGAAAACTTCCTACGGCATACCCTAAAATACTTCCTATTGGTCCACCCAAAGTAAACCCTAATCCGGCTCCCAGCCATTTAATAAAATTACCCATAAATATTTTTCAGGCCTCAAAGATACAAGTTATTGTTCTTATAACTTCACGATAACAACTTACGGTTGTTAAAATAATTATAAACTTTTAACATTTAATCTGTTATATTTGCACACTGAAATACGTCTAATTAAAAAAATCAAAAAATATGTATCCACCAGAATTAGTAAAACCTATGCAAGAAGAATTAGAAAATGCAGGTTTTACATCGTTACACACGGCTCAAGAAGTTGAAGAAGTATTAAAAAAAGAAGGCACAACATTAGTTGTTGTAAACTCAGTTTGTGGTTGTGCAGCAGGTACAGCTCGCCCAGGAGCAGTTGTTTCTTTGCAACACGATAAAACACCTACGAATTTAGTAACTGTTTTTGCAGGAGTTGATGCTGAAGCAACTGCAAAGGCACGTGAGAATATGATTCCATTTCCTCCTTCATCACCAGCTATTGCTCTTTTTAAAGACGGCGCATTGGTTCACATGCTAGAACGCCACCATATTGAAGGAAGGTCAGCAGAAGTTATTGCTTCAAATTTAGCTGGAGCTTATGAAGAATTTTGTTAATATATAAAAATTGATTMAAATGGTTCAATTTTTGTAGTTGAATAGTAAGCGTCAATCTCTTTTATTATGAAAACACTTCAATATCTTATTAAAACGATTGCTTTATTAGCAATCGTTTTAGGTTGCACCAATAATTCTGAAGCTAGTCAAGAAACAGACTTACTAGAATTGAAAGATTTAAAAGATGAAATTGAKCTTTTGATTAGTCAAAGTATTTGCGCAGATAATARCGCATGTGATTTTCTTGCTTTTGGAAGCAAAGCTTGTGGAGGCCCAAAAGAATATTTAGTATTTAGCAACTCTATTAATGTAGCGGATTTAGAAGWCAAAGTGACTTCTTATAATGCRCTKGAAAAGAYCTACAATATGAAGTGGGATATARTTTCAGATTGTATGTTTGTTTTACCTCCAACAARTGTYGMATGCATAAATGGAGAATGCACTGCTATTTATTGATATCAGATAAGCGCTGATTTTCCTAAAAACTATTAGAATTTATATAAGCCTCAATAACTGCTAATTCACCTTTTTTACCTTGGATAGAATTTCCATGTTCCATACCTAAGAGACCATTAAACCCTTTAGAATGTATAAATTTRAATACATTCTTGTAATTAATTTCACCTGTWGTAGGYTCATTTCTTCCCGGGTTATCACCAATTTGGAAATAAGCAATTTCATCCCAACATGCTTCAATATTAGGAATTAAGTTCCCTTCCTGTATTTGTTGATGATAAATGTCAAATAATATTTTACAAGAAGGTGAATTTACAGCTTTACATATTTGAAACGCATGTGGAGATTCATTTAAAAATAATCCTGGATGATCTCTAAAATTTAATGGTTCCAACACCATTGTTATTCCATGTGGTTCTAAAATGTCCGAAGCTTGTTTTAGTGTTTCTATAACATGTGCAGTTTGATAGCTTACATTTTGTCGTAAATCGATATGACCAGGTACTACAGTCATCCATTTTGCATTGACCCTTTTAGCAACCTCAATAGACTCTTTAATGTCATTTAAAAATTCATTTCGCTTAGCTTTATTACCACTTGCCAAATTAGGGTCTTTCCAATAGATTTCGTGTGCAACAAATACTCCCATGGTTATATTTCTATCTAACATGGTATGTACCATTTTTTCTTGAATTTCAATAGGGCGATTTTTCATGTCGTTATCTTCAAAGGCTCTAAAGCCTTGATCTGCCATAAAATTCAATTGATCAACAGGATTATCTCCAGCATGATGCCTAAACATACCTAAATGTGGTGCATAATTTAATTTAAATGTATCGAGTTTATTTATTTTTTTTTCGTCAAATGCATTCATAGCATTTAATCCAGAGATGCCAAATCCCAATATGGAGGCCGAGGCTGTTCCTTTTTTTATAAACGATCTTCGGTTCATGTGTTTATATTTATTTTTTTTCAATGTTCACACCTATTTGCAGACCTGTGTAATATAATCATCATTTTTATAATGACCAAGCTTTGCCTCCTGTAGCTTCTTCAAGTGAAATACATCCTTTTTGTGATCCTGGAATTGGATCGTAGGCTAATACCTGTTCTCCAATTTGTTCACTTGTTTTATAAGCCCAAACTGAAGAGTTTCTTAAATTAGCAAGGGCTCTGAAAACAATTGCGTCTTGATTGGATTGATCTTTCTCTTGATTATAAATTTCTTGTTGTTTTTTACTGGCTTTTAAATATTTAGCTAATAGCTTATCATAGTCTTCTGTTTTTAAAACAGCAGGACTACTCTCTTGAATATTTAATGCTTTCATGATACCATTTAACCCTTTTTTAAAGGTTTTTTTTCGTTTATCATCATAAATTTTATAAGCATACAAATCTAAAAATTCTGGGACATTAACATCTAGTGCTCCTGGTGAGGTGATAGTTTTTGGGAGTATCAGGTCAACTAAATTCGTTATAACAATCCCTTCATCTTTAGATAAAAATTTTGGCACCCACAATGCGCTTTCTGTTTTACAGCTTTGCAGCATACTAATTATTCCAGGTGTAACAATTGCATAACCCAATGATAAGCCCAAGCCTTTTAGTGCATCTCTTCTATTCATTTTTTTGTTTTTTGAACTGTTTTACAGCATGGCTTGCAGCTCTAGCAGTTAATGCCATATAAGTTAGTGATGGGTTTTGACATCCTGAAGATGTCATACAAGCTCCATCAGTTACATACACATTTGTAACCGTATGAATTTGGTTGTGCTTATTCAAAATAGATGTTTTGGGATCACGTCCCATTCGTGCAGTTCCCATTTCATGAATTCCAATTCCTGGAGCATCCAATTCGTCAAAGGTTTTAATATCTTTAAATCCACTACGTTCTAACATGGTAGCTGCTTGCCGAATCATGTCTTTACGCATTTTCAATTCATTCTCTTTCCACTCAGCATCAAATGTAATAGTTGGCAAACCCCACTCATCTAATTTACTATAATCTAGGGTCATTTTATTGTCATGATTTGGAAGACATTCTCCAAAGCCTCCTAAATGAATTCTCCAGCCTCCAGGTTCTAATATTTTTTCTTTAAACTCAGCTCCATAACCTAGTTCTGCTATGTGCTCTGAGATATCTCCACGTCCACCGCCACCTTGATAACCATAACCTCTTAAAAACTCTTTTTTCTCCGTATTTTTATCGCCTAAATTTCTAAATCGAGGAATATATATACCATTTGGTCTCCTTCCTTTATAATATTTATCTTTAAATCCATCAAATTTCCCTGAAGCTCCAGCCCCTAAATGATGGTCCATGATATTATGTCCTAATTCACCAGAATCATTGCCTAATCCATTTGGAAATCTTTTAGATGTTGATTGCAACAATATAGATGTTGATGCCATAGATGATGCACAACAAAAAATAATAGATGCCTTATAAAACAATTTTTCTTTTGTAATAGCATCAATAATTTTTACACCAACAGCTTTTCGGCTTGTATCATCATAAACTATTTCATAAGCAATAGAATTTGGCCGTAAAGTCATATTACCTGTACGTTCGGCGGCTGGTAAAGTTGATGAATTACTACTAAAGTAGGCTCCATAAGGACAGCCCCTTATACATCTATCTCTATATTGACACTTGCTTCTACCTTCGTGACTTTTATCTCCTGTTATGTTTGCGGTTCTACCTATGGTTAAAAGTCTATCTGAATAATTTTTAGCAAGACTTTCTTTTAAATGTTCTTCAACACAATTTAATTCCATTGGAGGCTCAAATACACCATCAGGAAGTTGCGGTAATCCTAATTTTTCACCGCTAACACCAATATAACTTTCAACATAGTCATACCATGGAGAAACATCTTTATAGCGAATGGGCCAGTCTACACCATGCCCATCTTTTTTATTAGCCTCAAAATCTAGATCGCTTAACCTGTAACTTTGCCTACCCCATGTTATTGACCTTCCGCCAACATGATAGCCTCGCATCCAATCGAAACGTTTGGTTTCATTGTATGGGTGTTTCAAATCGTTGACAAACCAGTGTTTACTCTGTAGTGCAGTTGTATATCCAGTACGACTTTGTTTTAATTGTTTTCTTTTATCCTCTAATGGAAGTGCTCCTCTTAGATCAAAATCCCAAGAATCCATGTTCATAGTTGTATAATCTACAATATGAGCCACAGGCCCTCCCCTTTCTAATACCAACGTTTTTAAACCGTTTTCACAAAGTTCTTTCGCAGCCCATCCACCCGAAATACCAGTTCCTATTACTATAGCATCGTATTCTTGTTCAAAATTCATTTTATTTTTTGTATTCAAGAGTCCTTTATTGGCCTCATTTAAATTTAAAGCTTGCTAATATAATAATTTTTAGCTTTTTATTTTTTTATTCGCCTTATTTTTAACTAAAAAAACTATTCTCGTTAAAAATTAATTAATTCTATTATTTCTAGCTTATAAAAGGAACAACTTACAAAGTTTTTTATTAAATTTATATTTTTAAAATAAAAGATTTTATCACCTTCAAAAAATAAACTTCCTTATAAAAATGAAACATAGAAATTTTATCTCTAAATCTGCAAAGTCAATTCTAATTCTTTTAGCTTTTGTAACGTTCTCATGTAACACCTCAAAAACTAAAGAAAAAGAAACAATAACAGTTTCAAATGAAACTTCCTTGTTTTTTAAAATATCATTAGCCCAATGGTCTTTGCACAAAGCAATTCTAAATGATAAAACTTTTGACCCACTAGATTTTGCAAAAAAAGCGAGCGAATTAGGGTTTGAAGGTATTGAATATGTAAATCACCTTTATAGGGATGAATTAGCGAAGTATGATGACCCAAAAATAGGAATGGAAAACCTTTTAAAAACTCTTAAAGCCAATAGTGAGAAGTACCATATCGAAAATGTGCTTATTATGGTTGATGGTGAGGGCAACTTGGCGTCGTTAGATATTAAAGAGAGGTCTCAAGCTATAGAAAATCATAAAAAGTGGGTAGATGCTGCCGCCTATTTAGGGTGTCATTCAATTAGAGTTAACGCTCACGGACAAGGAAGTGCAGAAGATGTTGCAGAGGCCGCAATTGCAGGTTTAAGCAAATTGGCTGATTACGCAAAAGGAAAAAACATAAATGTAATAGTCGAAAATCATGGAGGTTATACTTCTAATGGAGCTTGGTTATCTGATGTAATGACAAGAATTGGAAAAGACAACTGTGGTACATTACCCGATTTTGGGAATTTTTGTCAAACTCAAGATTATGGCTCAATTAATGATGAAAACTGTGAGGTTGCATACGACATTTATCAAGGAGTAAAAGAATTAATGCCATTTGCAAAAGGAGTTAGTGCAAAAAGTTATGATTTTAGTGCTGATGGGAACCAATCCAAAATTGATTATGAAAAAATGCTTCACATTGTAAAAAATGCGGGCTACAACGGTTATATTGGTGTTGAATATGAAGGGAGTAATTTAACTGAAATAGAAGGGATTATTGCTACTAGAAATCTTTTAATAAAAGCCGGAAAGAAAGTAACCAAAAGCACACCTTAAAATTAACTAGAATAAAAATAATATATAATTAACATTAAAAGTATCAATTCATGAGGAAAATTAAAAAAGACAATTCAATCTCTCGAAGAGATTTTGTAAAAAACACTTTAGTTGCAACAGCTGGTTTTACTATTGTACCTTCATTTGCTGTAAGTGGCTTAGGSCATATGGCRCCTAGCGACAAGCTAAATATTGCTGGTATTGGTGTTGGTGGAATGGGTTTTAGTAATCTAAAGCAAATGGAAACAGAAAATATTGTTGGCCTCTGTGATGTTGACTGGAGATATTCAGATCGTGTTTTTAAACACTACCCAAAAGCTAAAAAGTATAAGGACTTTAGAAAAATGTATGATGAATTGGGGAAATCTATAGATGCTGTTGTTGTAGCAACTGCTGACCACACTCATGCCATTGTTAGTGCAGATGCAATTACGATGGGTAAGCACGTATATTTACAAAAGCCTTTAACACATACTGTATATGAATCTCGACTTTTAACCAATTTAACGGACAAACATAAAGTTGCAACTTCTATGGGTAATCAAGGTGCCTCAGGAGAAGGAGTTAATTTAGTTGCAGAGTGGCTTGCCAATAATGAAATTGGTGAAGTAACAAGAGTAGAAGCTTTTACTGATAGACCAATTTGGCCTCAAGGTCAACCACGTCCAGAAGCTATGCCTTCACCAGATACATTAGACTGGGACCTTTTTGTTGGACCAGCAAAAATGAGACCTTTTAACGAAATTTACACTCCTTGGAACTGGCGTGGATGGTGGGACTTTGGAACTGGAGCACTTGGTGATATGGCTTGTCATATTTTACACCCTGTTTTTGTAGGACTTGAATTAGGATATCCAACTTTTGCTCAAGGAAGCTCTACCTTATTGCTTGAAGATTCTGCTCCGAATGCTCAAAAAGTATCACTTACTTTCCCTGCAAGAGAATCTAAATTCAATAAGACGTTACCTGAAGTTGAAGTGACTTGGTATGATGGTGGTTTGCAACCTGACAAACCTAAAGGTTGGCCTGATGGTAAAGACATGAACAACCGTGGTGGTGGTGTAATTTTCCATGGAACTAAAGACACACTAATTTGTGGATGTTATGGTATGGATCCATGGTTATTATCTGRAAGAGTACCAACAGCTCCTAAATTTAGACGTCGTATTGATGTTTCTCATGAGCAAGATTGGATAAGAGCGGCTAAAGAAAGTGCAGGAAGCCGTGTTGAAACTTCTTCGCCATTTAGTGAAGCTGGACCATTTAACGAAATGGTTGTGATGGGAGTACTTGCTGTACGTCTTCAAAATTTAAACAAAAAATTAGCATGGGATGGTAAAAACATGAAATTTACCAATATCAATGATAGTGAAACTATTAGAATAATTCAAAAAGATAATTTCAGTATTCATGACGGACATCCTACTTTTGAAAAAGTATATACTGATCCTATAAATGCAAATTTATTTGCAGAAGAACTAATAAAACATAATTATAGAAATGGATGGTCYTTACCTGATATGCCTAAATAATTTTTCCTGCAATTAAACCTAAAGTATATTATGCTTCCATGATTTTATATTGTTATATTATCATGGAAGTAATACTGATGTAATAAATAACAAAATTTAAACAAATGAAACGAGCATGTTAAAATGTTTATCACCCAAGGGAATGATTAATAGCGAACAGCATGTAACCGTTAAAAAACAATAAATCTAAACACATGAAAACAAGAAATTTAATTTTAATGTTGAGCGTTGTCATTCTTTCTTTGATAACTAGCTGTAATTCAAAAGCAAAAAAACCTGCTGAAACAAAAGAAGTAGAAACAGTAGTAAGTGAAGCTCCAGTAAATACCCTAACTCAGGCAGAAATAGAAGGTGGCTGGATGTTACTTTTCGACGGAAAAACATCTGAGGGATGGAGAGGATATAAAAAAGATCATTTCCCAAATGGTTGGCAAATAGTTGATGGAACAATACAATGTCTCGGTTCAGGTCGTGGAGAAGCAGGAAACAAAGAAGGGGGAGATATTATTTTCGATAAAGAATTTCAAAACTTTACAGTGAGCTTAGAGTGGAAAATTTCTGAAGGAGGTAATTCTGGTATATTTTATCTAGGTCAAGAAGAGTTAGATTATATATGGAAAACTGCTCCTGAAATGCAAGTTCTTGATAACGTAAATCATCCTGATGCAAAATTAGGAATAGACAACAACCGCCAAGCAGGATCTCTTTATGACTTAATCCCTGCAAAACCACAAAATGCGAAGCCAGTTGGAGAGTGGAACAAAGTTGAGATTACTGTATATAAAGGAACAGTTGTACATAACCAGAATGGTGTTAATGTAGTAGAATATCATTTATGGACTCCTGAATGGAACGAACTTGTTGCTGGAAGTAAATTCCCTGCTTTGAACAAAGAATGGGCTGAAGTAGCTTCAAAAGGATTTTTCGGACTACAAGATCATGGGGATGATGTATGGTTTAGAAATATAAAAATAAAAGAACTGAAATAAGTCAATTTTTTTATTATTGACAACTATTTTACCATTTTGGGTTCTAACTGAACGTTGAAAGGTAACTAGTTGAAAAATGCTTACTATTAAACAGAAATAACGAATAAAAGTTATTATACTTGTTTTTTATTAAGCATTTTTTTAATTCAACTTTTAAAAAATAATGTGTTATTTTAAACAACGATTAAAAACATACTGTTAATGAAAAAAATTAAACTAGGAATAATAGGAGGTGGTGAAGATTCTTTAATTGGAGTGTTGCATAGAATAGCATCTTATATAAATGATAATTATGAAATTGTTGGTGGGGTTTTTAGTACTGTAAGTAAAAAAAATATAAATTTCGGAAAGAAAATTGGTGTCAATTCAACTAGAATTTATGAGGATTTTGATACTTTTATAGCAAAAGAAATGACAMWMMYWMWTGARGARYKWRTCARAGWKGWWKYKGWATYAAYYSCKAAWTTWTYWSAKWKTTYAAWRGSWRARWYAWYWRTTRWAMWTKSRKWWAAWRTYAWWNGNNAAAAAMMNATTAAMAWMRAYMTWWAMRRAWSMTAGCATTTTAGAAGAAGCTTTAGAAAAATCAAAATCTATATTCGCAGTTACCTATACCTATACTGGATACCCAATGGTAAGGCAATTACGAGAAATGATAAAAAATGATATTATTGGTTCCATTCAAAAAGTAGATGTTCAATATTACCAAGGTTGGATAAATCCTATTATTCATCAAAAAAAATTACGCAATACTATTTGGCGCCTCAATCCTGAAAAAGTAGGTATTAGTTGCTGTATTGGAGACATTGGTACACATGCTTTTAACATGGCCGAGTATCTTACAGGGATGAAAATTAAATCTATTCTAGCTGATTTGAACTATTTATATGAAGAGAATACCTTGGATATTGATGGAACCATTTTATTACGTTATTCAAAACACGTAAAAGGAGTTATTAGAGCAAGTCAAATTGCCACTGGAGAAGAAAATAGTTTACAAGTAAAAATCTATGGGACTAAAGGAGGTTTGAAATGGAACCAAGAAAACCCCAACGAACTTCATGTACTCAAAGAAGGCAATCCTGTACAAATTTATAAACCTGGAAATGCCTATAATAGTGATGTATCACTAGATGGAACAAAACTTCCACCAGGACATCCCGAAGGTATTTTTGATGCTATGGCTAATATTTACCTAGGTGTTGCAAAAGCAATTAGAAATGAACCATTTAATTTATGTGAATTTCCTGTATTAAAAGATGGAGTTCGTGGAATGAAATTCATTGAATCATGTGTCGCCTCTCATAAAAACGGAAATACTTGGATTGATTTATAGTTACTACTTCAGAAATATTAAAAAGGTATTTAATGAATTAAAGTCTTACTAAAAAATTTCAAGAGCAATCGAAAAAATTATATGTTCACAATATATTATGGAAGTTATTTGCAACTAAAGATGTGTTATCCTACTTTTAAAAAATGAACAAAACTGATAATTTTATTTGTGCTTTATTTTATTGGTTATCAAGTACTCTTAAGATTACCTTTTTACTTTTCAACTTTCAAATTTATTAATGGTGATTGGAATTGGTCGGGAAAACTTTTGGCAATGACAGGCTCTTTAATTTTCTACTACCTTTTCAAAAATAATTTTCGCCGTCATCACTTTCTCACGATTAAGCAAGACAAAAAAACCTTGAGGAAAATTAGTATTGTCATCGCTGTGATCTCACTCATAGCAATTATAGAAGGATTTTTATTTTATAACGAAAGTTGGAATTTAGAAACAGTACTGTTCCAATCAACACTTCCTGGAATAGATGAAGAAATAGCATATCGGGGAATTATGTTGGGTATACTCTCCTCGATATTGTTAGAAAAAATACAAGTATTTAAAATTTACATACRCAATCCATCTATTTGGATAGTTGGTATTCTTTTTGGCTTAATTCACGCACTAAGATTAAATTCAGAATGGGAGTTAAGTTTTAATATCTTGTACTTTGTACAAACATTCATATTCGGAACCGCTTGGGGTTGGATGGCGATAAAAAGCCGCAGTATTTTATTACCAATAATTTCGCACAATTTATCTAATACTTTGATGAATTTAATTGGAATGATAAAATAATTAATATCCCGATGGCGCGGATTTGTAAACCGTTCCCTTTCATCATTAAAAGAAGCCAATCAAAATGAATTTGCTACCCTTTAATAAGATTAATATCTTAGCCCAATAATCCATCTATATTCTTACTGAGAAATATGAATAAACAAGAAATAATAGCCAGCACAGAAGCCTTTGTAAAATCAACTTTAAAAAATGCAGAAGGTGGTCATGATTGGTTTCATATTTTACGCGTTTGGAACAATGCTAATCTCATTGCTGAACATGAAGACGTCGATAAATTTGTAGTTTCTTTAGGCGCTTTATTACATGACATTGCAGACTCCAAATTTTACAATGGTGATGAAACTATTGGGCCAGCTTTAGCGCGTGAGTTTCTAGAAAGTCAACAGGTTGAAGATGCTATAATTATTCATATTGAGCATATTATTTCAAACATTTCTTACAAAGGAGGGAATTTTAATCAAAAATTCACTTCCCCAGAACTTAATGTAATTCAAGATGCTGATAGACTTGATGCAATTGGGGCTATTGGAATTGCACGCTGTTTCAACTATGGAGGGTTTAAAAATAGACCACTACACAATCCCAATATTTCACCAAAACTAAATCAAACTATAGAAGAGTATAAAAATTCTGAAGCTCCTACAATTAATCATTTTTATGAAAAATTGTTACTTTTAAAAGATAGGATGAATACAGTCACCGGTAAAAAAATTGCCGAAGCGCGACACCAATATATGGAGACCTTTCTTCAACAATTTTATGATGAATGGAATGGGGTTAAATAAATAGAATTGGTGTTGATTTACTCAAAATTAGGCTTGCGCTTTTCTAAAAAGGCAGTTGTACCTTCTTTAAAATCATTGGTTCCAAAACTAATTCCAAATTGTTCAATTTCTACTTCAAAACCATTTATATCGGTTGCATAATTAGCGTTAATCGCTTTTATAGCTGCTGCAATAGCTACTGATGAATTTCGCTTTATTTTACTGGCCAATTTTTCGCATAATGGAATTAATTCTTTAAGATCAACAACATAATTTACAAGTCCCCAATCTTTAGCATCTTCAGCGGAAATCATTCCTGCAGTCATAATTAGCTCCATTGCTTTTCCTTTTCCTACTAACTGAGATAAACGTTGTGTGCCACCATATCCAGGGATAACCCCAAGAGAAACTTCAGGCAATCCCATTTTTGCATTTGAACTTGCGACTCTAAAATGTGCTGCCATGGCTAATTCTAATCCTCCACCTAACGCAAAGCCGTTTACGGCAGCAATAACTGGTGTTTTTAAATTTTGAACAAAGTCGAATAATAATTCTTGTCCTTTTCTTGCTAATTCGGTTCCTTCTTCAACATTAAAATTAGCAAATTCGGAAATATCAGCACCCGCTACAAAAGCCTTTTCCCCACTTCCTGTGATGATAATTACCTTCACCTCTTTATCCAGCTCTAATGAGCTAAAAGCATTGTGTAACTCATGAATAGTTTTTTTATTTAAAGCATTCAATTTAGTAGGTCTATTGATCATAATAATAGCCACATTTTCTTTTAAATCAACCAGTATATTTTCGAAATTCATATGATTATTTTTTTGGTAAAACTACTTTAAAAACTGTTCCTTTATTAATTTGTGATGTAAAAGTTAGCGTTCCCCTATATGCTTCTACAATATTTTTTACCATTGGTAAGCCAAGCCCCATACCACTAGATTTTGTCGTAAATTTAGGTTCAAAAACCCTCTCTTTATCTTCTTCAGTAATCCCTTTACCATTATCGGCAATCTTAATTATAACATTGCCATTATCTTCAAAAACGGTAACTTCTATTTTTTTATTTTTGATTTCAGTTAGAGCCTGAGTAGCATTTTTTACTAAATTGGTGACAATTCTAATCAATTGTGTTTTATCTAATTCGGCAATAATAGAAGCTGCTTTTGGGAAGTAAGATATATATTCTTCCGTAAAAATATCTAAAGAGTATTTTACCACTTCAACAACATTAAGTTCTTCACTCCTTTGAGTTGGCATTTTAGCAAAGTCAGAAAATGCCGATGCAATTAAACTCATGGTATCTATTTGATGAATTAGTGTTTTACTATGTTCATTAATCTTATCGTAAATTTCAGGATCATTAGCATCAAATTTACGTTGAAAGCTTTGAATTGTTAGTCGCATTGGAGTTAGCGGATTTTTAATTTCGTGAGCTACCTGTTTTGCCATTTCTCTCCAAGCTTGTTCACGCTCACTTCTCATTAATTTTACTGCACTTTCTTCCAGTTCGTCAACCATATCATTATAAGCATTTACCAATGTAAAAATTTCGGCGCTCGCATTTTTTAAGATAATTTTTTCATTTAGTTTATTTAAACTTGTATGCCTCATTTTATCAGTAACCGCTTTAATATTTCTGGTGATATAGCTAGATATGAAATAAGCTAATAAGATTGCTATTCCAAACATTAACATATACACGTAAGTCATTCTAACCAAAAACTCTTCTAAATCTTTATTTTGAGTTGTATTGTCTTGAACATATCGTAAATTTAAAATTCCAATTGGTTTAAATTTATGATCTGTGATATAAGAGTATGATGATTGTGAACTATTCCCTTTTATTGTTTTTGTATCTGAAATACGATGCTTAAAATTAGTTAATATTTTAGTTAGTATTGAATCTGATAATAACAATGAAGCATCACTTTTAACAAAACCAGAATGAGAACTTTTTGCTAACTTTCCATTTAAAAAATAAATATTAATTTCTAAATTCTCAATATCAGAAATTTCATAAATTTTATCTTTAAAAATATAGGGTAAATTCTTTTCTTCTAATGGAAAAGTATTTCCACTATTTAACCAGTAATTTATTGCTGCTTTAACAGACTTTTCTTTTCGCTCTAATCTCCYTTTATTRTATTCACTAGTTTGTTCTTTRTACTGRTAAATWGTWACCGCCGCAATTAATACAGATGCTAAAAGAACCAGCAATATCATGGATAGAAATATTCTAATTCGTAAAGAAAGTTGCTTAATTTTCATRTTGAAATTTAACGTAAATATACTCAATAAAATTTGAAGCAATACAAGAATAAATGTATCAGTAAACCGCTATTAATTAAGACTTCTTAGTTTTTTTATTTTTTATTTTTTTAACGGTCCGTGAGGTAAAGTAAAATAACATAAACCCTGATGAAATGGTTACCATACCCAACACTGAAAAAATACGAAGTATCCAGTTTGTAATATGATCTCTAGTGCTATAATCCATCACATGAAGCATCCACAAAAAATCAAAACGTCTCCAATTATTATTTCTTACACTTGTAATTTGACCCAATTCTGTAGAAACATAGATGGTTGTTTGTGTAGGGTGGTCAAGCGTAAAAGCATAAGCAGGAAGTTGTCTCCCTCTATATTCATGGTGAACTCCAGTAGTATGTTTGGCAAGTAATTCTATTTTTTTTATAGGAATTGGTTCTTTCAATTGTTGTTCAGCTAATTCTAAACATTCCTGTCCTGAAAAAGCAGGACGTAAATCACCTGTTTCAACAGCTATTAATTGAATTTTTAAATGCCCGTTTTCAAAATATCTAAATTGAGCTAACTGCTTATCAAATACTTCAATAAACTTTATAGAATGTACTGAATCAATTATTGCCAGTGTTTTTAGTGAGTCTACTCCTTTTTGAACTTGAGAGAAATTGAGATCTTGAAAATAGTTTCGCTCTTGTTTTAACAATGTTTCACCATGAACATCGTCCATATTATTCCAACTAAAATACAATCCGCCAAGTGTCCAAAAAAAGAATTGAATTCCTATAAAAAAACCCATATACCTATGAACTTTACGGGTGTTGTAGTTGATATTATTTTTGAATATCATTTTTATATTTTAGTTTAAAAAAGATGAGTACTAATGCTAAAAACCCCGTTACTACATTTGCAAGAATCATTGAAATGCTATTAATATGAATTCCATAAACCAGCCAAAGCATGATTCCAATAAAGAATATTATGTACATGGTTAACGACAAATTCTCAACAGATTTTGTTTTCCAAGTTTTATATACTTGTGGTACAAAAGCCGACGTTGTTAAAATGGCGGCAATTAATCCTACTATTTCAAATTTATCTATCATACAGTTAGTTATTATATTTAGCAAAAGAAAAATATCTAATTAGATGCTGCGCCTCCGCACAGAATGACATTAAATTTATCCTACAATATTTACAATTTTACCTGGCACAACAATTACTTTTTTAGGTGTTCGCCCTTGTAATTGTGCTTGTGTCTTTTCGTGAGCCATTACTGCTTTTTCAATTTCGTCTTTCGATAAATCCAACGATAATTCCATCGTGAATCTCATTTTACCATTGAATGAAATAGGGTATTCTTTAGTGCTTTCAATTAAATGTTTTTTCTCAAAAATAGGAAAATCAACAGTTGAAACAGATGTTTCATGACCTAATTTAGACCATAATTCCTCAGCAATATGGGGTGCATATGGTTCTATTAAAATCGCTAATGGCTCTAAAATTGCACGTTTGTTACATTTTAAAGCAGTTAACTCATTWACKGCAATCATAAAKGTWGAAACTGATGTRTTAAAMGARAARTTWGCAATATCYTCYTCAACYTTTTTAATGGTTTTATGCAAYGTTTTTAACTCATCTTTTGTAGGYKCTKCATCAGAAACTGAAAACTCATTATTWACAATATAYAATTTCCATAATTTYTTTAAGAAACTGTAWACACCWGAAATMCCAGAAGTTTTCCAAGGCTTTGATTGCTCTAACGGACCTAAAAACATTTCAAACAAACGCAAACTATCTGCACCGTATTCTTCACAAATAGCATCCGGATTTACCACATTGTATTTAGATTTCGACATTTTTTCAACCTCACGACCAACAATGTATTTTCCATCTTCTAATACAAATTCTGCATCTTTATATTCTTCTCTCCAATTTTTAAAAGCTTCTATATCTAACTCATCTGACCCATTTACAAATGCAACATCAGCGTGATTCTTATAGATTTTAATATTTTGATCATCTATAATAAATTTATCACCATTACCCATTTCAATAATTAAATCTAAAATCGGCTTACATAAATCATCTAATAATTCTTTTTTTCTTCTTTCAAAATGTTTTTGTTCATCCGTTTGAGGATTTGGAAATGATCTCTTAAAGTAATCTAAAATACCTTTCGAATAAAAACGATTTTTAATTATCTCAGACTTTTCTCTTATCTCAATTAACTTTTCTTTTTCAACATCAGTTAAATCTTGAAAACTTCCAAGTGAAACAATATTAACACCTACTCTATATACAAAAGCAGAAGTCCCAGTAATCATACCTTGGTTAATCAGCTTTTTAGCATATTCATCAACAGGTAATACACCTTTATCAAATAAGAACTTTTGCCAAAAACGAGAATACAACAAGTGACCTGTAGCGTGCTCACTACCACCAATATATAAATCTACATCTTGCCAGTAATTCACTGCCTCTTTACTTACAAATTCTTCTGAATTTTCAGGATCCATATAGCGGTTGAAATAAGAAGAACTTCCTGCCCAACCTGGCATTGTGTTTAACTCTAAATGGTAAATCCCATTATCTTGAGACCCTTCGACTCCGTTCAGGGTGACAAGTTCATTTGAAACCACCTTATTTTTGTTTGTGTCCCAAGCCCAATTAGTTGCATTTCCTAACGGTGGTTTTCCATCTTCAGTAGGCAAGTACTTTTCAACTTCTGGCAATACAATTGGCAAATGTTTTACATCAATCATTTGAGGCAATCCATTTTTATAATATACTGGAAACGGTTCTCCCCAATAACGTTGACGACTAAATACAGCATCTCTCAAACGGTAATTTATTTTTCCATATCCAAATCCACGTTGTTCAATTTCATAAATAACACGTTTCATTGCTTTTTTGTACACTAAACCATTTAAGAAATCCGAATTTGCAATTTTTGAATTGTCTTTATCTGCATTAGCCTCTTCAGAAATATCTACACCTTCAAATATATTCGGAATCTCTATATTGAAATGCTTTGCAAAATCGTAATCACGTTGATCTCCACAAGGGACTGCCATTACAGCGCCTGTTCCATAACCCGCCAACACATAGTCTCCAATCCATATTTGTACTTTTTCTCCTGTAAATGGATGCAAGGCATAAGCCCCAGTAAACACACCAGAAATGGTTTTAACATCCGCCATACGTTCTAACTCACTACGTTTTGCAGTTGCTTTTACATAGTTTTCAACTTCATTTTTTTGAGCTTCTGTAGTGATTTTTGATACCAATTCATGTTCAGGAGCCAAGGTCATAAAACTTACTCCAAAAATAGTATCAGGGCGCGTAGTAAAAACGTCAATTTTAAATTCTGAAACTGGTTCAACAGTTTTTGTTACTYCTTTAGATTTTGGTGCAATTGGAAATTGTAATGCGGTATATATTTTAGAAATMACTATTACTGAATTTTCTAAMACCTCATCGGCRCTAATTCTTACAACATTAAAACCTTCACTTTCAAAATAATCAGTTCTTGYAGCTTCATCTTCTTTYCCTGAAAATTCAACAATTGTATTTTTTGCTAAACAAACAAAATCKACTATAAAAGTCCCAATRGTATAKTTKRTTCTAAATTTTGATGCTCCTTTTTTCTTTCTTAAAACATCCCATAACAATGCCTCAGCTTTGGTTGGGTTAGATCGCTTTACTTTAATAGCTTCWATTTCTTTAAAAGAYAAGGTTACACTTTTATTCTCAGAACCAGCAGCTGGCATCACATTAAARGAAACCATTGCTCCTTCAGAWCKACCAATCCAGTTCGTTTGTGAATCCTTCAGTGGTTGTGGCCAATCTATTTTACTTAAACCATCTAATAAACGCTGAGCATAAGCAGTAATACGCATACTCCACTGCTTCATTTTTTTACGAACAACGGTATGACCTCCACGTTCAGAAACACCGTTTACAATTTCATCATTTGCTAAAACTGTTCCTAACGCAGGGCACCAGTTAACTTCAGTTTCTGATAAAAATGTCAATCGATATTGTAATAAAATTTTTTCTTGTTCAGCATCAGAAAAGCTATCCCATTGAGCAGCTGTAAATTGTTTAATATCTTCATCAGATGAAGCATTTACAGTTGCATTTCCTTCTGCAGAAAAAATTGCAGATAAGGTTGAAATATCTTCAGCTTTATCATTTTCTTTGTTGAACCAAGAATTAAAAAGTTGTGTAAAAATCCACTGTGTCCACTTGTAATAATTAGGGTCAGATGTTCTTACTTCTCGAGACCAATCAAATGAAAAACCAATTTTATCTAATTGTTTTCTATAGGTTTTAATATTAGCTGCAGTAGTAATTGCCGGGTGCTGACCTGTTTGAATAGCATATTGTTCTGCTGGTAAACCAAAAGAATCATATCCTTGTGGATGCATTACATTATACCCTTTGTGGCGTTTGTAACGTGCATAAATATCAGATGCAATATATCCTAATGGATGTCCAACATGTAATCCTGCTCCAGAAGGGTAAGGAAACATATCCAATACAAAAAACTTTGGTTTATCTGATTTATTTTCAGCTTTAAATGTTTTATGCTCAGCCCAATATTGTTGCCACTTTACTTCTATCTCTCTAAAATTGTATTCCATTCTAATAATTCCATTTTTGAAAGCGCAAAGTTACGCTTTAAAAAGAAAACTATAAAGAGTTTATTTTTTAAATGAAATAGAATCTAAACATTAAACTTTTTTTAAAAAACTGCATATAACTTTCGTTTTATGCAGTTTAAGTTACTTCTTTATTTATGAGAAATTATCCTTTAACCGGTACTGTAACAATAGTGTTACCCCAACCAAGGTACATTTTCGCATTCATTTCCTCTCCATCAAAAGCAATAGAAAAAGCTTCAATTGACTCTTCTGATTTAGACACTGTTCCTTTTACTCTTACCACATCTTCACCTTCTTTATAAAAATAAGAACCCCAAACATTTTTAGCTGTACTTAAAATTACAGTCCAATCTCCATCAGAAGGAATTGTAAATAAAGTATAAGTTCCAGATTTTACAGCTTTACCACCAAACATTACATCTTTATAAAAAGTAATTTCTGCAGCTTCGTTTGCTCCAGTTCTCCAAACTTTATCGTTTGGCGCTAATTTTGAAACTGCTCTTCCTTTTAACTGAGGTCTGCTATAAATTACTTTTACCAACTTATCAGACACTTTATAACTTGATGGATAAGAAGCTCCATCCATTGGGCTTTTATCTAAATCAGCAAATTTTTGAGCAGACATTTCATTCGTGAACATCAATACAATTGCAAAAGCAGCAATAACTAATACATTTTTTTTCATCTTTTGATTTTAAATTTAAGTTAGACTTTTTAAGTATGTCCTCTAATTTAGAATTCCTTACAAATACTTCTATTGTTTTTTTATTAAAGTGAAAAACATCTCCATTCTAATTCATTAATTTATGCTCAACTATCGTTTTTTAAAATTTCAATTTCTTCCAATAATAATGTTTAATTTCGCCAAACATAAAATTAACTTTTTTGAAAAATAATACTTACAAAGCTCATTTAGCCTTACTTGGTGCCAATGTTATTTATGGTGTAAACCATATTGTTGCTAAAGCAGTAATGCCTGATAAAATTGGACCTTCAGCATTTATCTTCTTACGTGTGATAGGCGCAGGAATTTTATTTATGATTATCAAGTCATTCATAAAAGAACGTGTTGAAAGAAAAGATTTATTGTTACTTTTAGTTTGCGGTTTTTTCGGCGTTGCAACCAATCAATTGCTCTTTTTTCATGGTTTAAATTTAACATCTCCCATTGACGCCTCAATTATAATTACTGCTGTTCCTGTTATGGTGGTGGTTTTTAGTGCATTTTTATTGAAAGAAAAAATTACAACAAACAAAATTATAGGAATTATTATTGGAGCAATTGGAGCCATTTTGTTGGTATGGTATGGGAAAGGTGGCGTTGGAACAAGCTCTATTTTAGGAAATATATTTGTTTTAATAAATGCTGCTTCTTATGCGCTTTATTTAGTGTTGGTCAAACCATTAATGAAAAAATACAATCCGATAACAGTAATTACTTGGGTATTTATATYTGGTTTTGTTTTTGTTGTTCCAATTGGAATAAAAGATGTAATCACTACTGATTTTAGTGCATTTACATTGAACACCTATTTAACAGTAACTTTTGTAATAATTGGTACAACATTTTTTGCTTACTTATTTAATATTTATGCACTTAGCAAATTATCTCCATCGGTAACGGGAAGCTATATTTATTTACAACCTGTGGTTAGCTTTAGTATGGTGTTGATTTATGCTTTTTTATTAGGCTATGACGAATATGCACAAGACATTAATATGATAAAAATATTGAGTTGCTTATTGGTAATTGCTGGAGTATATTTAATAAGTAAAAAATCAACAAAAAAACTAATTTAATCTGTTAGATTTTCTTTTTTAGAATTGCTAATAATTCCCATGCTTTATAAATTTTACATTATTAACTGCTGTACGCAAGCAGACTGAAAAACCAACAACTAGCTTAAGCACATTTAATTTTGCTACTTCCTCACAAATTTAATAGAGCTTTAACTTTTCATGCTTCTTGAAAAAATAAAAGTTTACAAAATTTACGGTTTTACCGTAATATTCATAATTAAAAATGAACTAATATAGCTAATCAATAAATTCTATGAAAAATATTTTCCCCAAAGAAATATTKRWKAWYWMTWYWYWYRWWMASMRRWWWAAACMYWKTWARAMMAGKYCMWWWATTTNAYTYWRYTTYYSTAATYRYWWTAATAGGAGCATTTATTACATTACCTTTTATCAATGTAGATGTTTACACTTCCTCTAGAGGTATCATAAAATCAGAAAAAGAGCATATAAAATTAACAACAATATATTCTGGAAAAGTCCTTAAAACCTATATTGAAATTAACAAGCAAGTTTCAAAAGGTGATACGTTGTTAGTTTTAGATGACTTCAATATTGAAAACAAAATAGACCTGTTAAAGATAAATATTACATACACAATAGAGTTTATCCAAGATCTTAAATATCTCTTAACTAATAAAAGCATTATTATAGATAATATTCATACTCAAAAATACCAAAAAGAATACATACAATACCGAGAAAAATCGCAAGAATTACAAACTAGGTTTCAAAAATCAAAACGTGATTATTTGAGAAATAAGAGTTTGTTTGAAAAAGGAGTTATTGCTGCTGTAGCATTTGAAAATTTTAAATTTGACTATGATTTAATTATAAATTCAATAGCTCAGCTAAAAAAACAGCGACTAAATAATTGGCAAGCAGATTTAACAGGTAAAACTAGAGAACTAAACGAATTAGATAATAACTTCAAGCTGCAAAACGAAAGTAAAAATCACTATATATTAACTGCTCCTATTGATGGCACTTTAATGAGTGTTATTGGCATTGAACAAGGGAGCTTTATTAGTGCAGGAATTCCTTTAGCTGAAATTTCACCTGATAGTAATTTAATTGCTGAGTGTTATGTTTCCCCTATTGATATTGGTTTAATAAACCCAAATAACGACGTTAAATTTCAAATAGATGCATTTAACTACAATCAATGGGGACTTGCAACAGGAAAAATAATGGAGATTGGGAAAGATATTGAACTCATTAATGAAACCCCAATATTTAAAATTAGATGCAAAATTGATCAAAAATTTCTAACATTAAAAAATAGCTTTAAAGGTAATTTGAAAAAGGGAATGACTTTTAATGCTCGATTTAAACTTACAGAAAGAACTTTATTTCAACTATTATATGATAAAATAGATGATTGGTTGAATCCAAATAACCAAAATGTTGCTTAATAATTGTGAAAAAAAATTGAAAAATTGCTAARAAAGAGAAATGACAAAAATTGCTATAAAACAACACGATATTACAGATTGTGGTGCTACTTGTTTAGCCTCTATAAGTGCACATCATAATTTAGAAATACCAATTGCTAGAATTCGGCAATATGCTGGTACTGATAAAAAAGGCACCAATGTATTAGGGTTAATTGAAGCTGCTCAAAAATTAGGTTTTGAAGCTAAAGGTGTACGTGGTGATTTTGATAGTTTATTTAAAATCCCAAAGCCAACTATTGCCCATATTATTGTTAAAAAACAATTACAACATTATGTAGTTATTTATGAAGTTACCAAATCCTATATCAAAATTATGGATCCAGGTACTGGGAAATTTCATAAAAAAACACATAAAGAATTTAAAGAATCATGGACAGGTGTTTTAGTGTTGTTACTTCCTGACGAAAATTTTAAAACAGGCAATGAGAAAGTTTCAGTTTTAAAAAGGTTTTGGTTTTTATTAAAACCACATAAATATATCTTAATTCAGGCTTTTGTAGGAGCCATCATTTTTACATTACTTGGGTTCTCAACTGCAATTTACATTCAAAAAATCACAGACTTTGTATTGGTTGGTGGTAACACAAAGCTACTGAATCTATTAAGTATTATAATGATAGTTCTATTAGTTATAAAGATTCTTATTGGAGTTTTTAAGGATGTTTTTCTAATAAAAACAGGACAACAGATTGACGCTCGATTAATTCTAGGTTATTACAAACATTTATTGAAACTTCCTCAACAGTTTTTCGATACCATGTGTGTAGGTGAAATAATTTCACGTATAAATGATGCTGTAAAAATTAGAACGTTTATAAATGGTGTAGCTTTAAATTTAGCTGTTAACGTATTAGTTGTTATATTTTCTTTTGGTATCATGTTYACCTATTACTGGAAGTTGGCTATAATTATGTTAGCAATCATTCCATTTTACATTGTTATTTAYGCGATTATTAATAAACTCAATAAAAAAACGGAGCGTAAAATTATGGNAAAAGCAGCTGATTTAGAAAGTCAGTTGGTKGAATCTTTAAATTCCRTTGGAACWATTAAAAGGTTTGGTTTAGAAAGTTTTGCAAATATTAAAACCGAAACAAAATTTATTACTTTRTTAAATACAGGGTAYAAATCTGCTTTAAATAGTGTYTTTTYAGGRACTTCTTCAAGTRCACTTTCCCAAGCCTTTACAATTATTTTACTATGGTCTGGCTCCTATTTTGTAATAGAACGTGAAATCACTCCGGGTGAATTAATGTCATTTTATGCAATTATAGGATATTTCACTGGTCCCATNGCAAGCTTAGTTGGAGCAAATAAACAAATACAAAATGCCTTAATTGCAGCAGMCAGATTATTTGAAATAATGGATTTAGAACGTGAAGAAACCGAAAATAAATTCAAATTRACTGCTGAWAAAATTGGYGATGTATCTTTYAAAAATGTTTCTTTTCGATATGGTACTCGTGTAGAAGTTTTTAAAGATTTTAATCTCAATATAAAAAAGGGAACCATTACTGCAATTGTTGGTGAAAGTGGTTCGGGAAAATCAACGCTCATTTCATTATTACAAAATATGTATCCTTTACAAAGTGGTACTATTTCTATCGGTAATTTTGATTTACAATACATTGAAAATAACAGTTTACGTCAATTAGTAAGTGTGGTACCTCAAAAAATAGATTTGTTTGCAGGTAATGTGATTGAAAATATTGCAGTAGGTGAATTTCAACCAAATATGGAACTTATTTTAAGCATTTGTAAAAATATTGGGATTCAAGAATTTATTGAAACACTACCAAATGGTTTTAACACGTATTTAGGTGAAAATGGAGCATCTTTATCAGGAGGTCAAAAACAACGTATTGCCATTGCAAGAGCTTTATACAAACAACCTGAAATATTGGTGTTAGATGAAGCCACCTCATCATTAGACAGTACTTCTGAAAATTATATACAACGTACCATTAAAAATTTAAGAGTCCAACAAAAAACCATTATTATAATTGCACATCGTTTAAGCACAGTTATAAATGCAGATGAAATTGTGGTACTAGAAAACGGAAAAGTGTTAGAACAAGGCTCACATAATAAACTTTACTCTAAAAAAGCACATTACTACAAATTATGGCAACAACAAATACCTGTGTCTGAAACCAATGGTTAATTAATTTAATGCTAAATAACAACAACCCTATGAAAACACAAAAACAATTAAATCGATTGCAAAAAATTCATCAATATATTAAAGTCGCTAATACGGGCTCTCCTAATGAATTTGCAAATAAATTAAACCTAAGTGAAAGTCAATTATATAATATTTTAGATGATTTAAAAATAAAAGGCTTCCCCATTTCCTATTCAAGAAAATTAAATAGCTATATATATAATGAAGACTGTGAATTAGAAATTATTTATTCGGTAAAACTACTTACAAGAAATGAAAAAATAAAAATTGCAGGTTGTACCATAAAAAATTACTTTACTCCGATGCAATTAGAGTGGAGGAAACTATATTAGCAATATCAAACACAAAAATTGCGCAATTTAAGTTTTGATACTGTAAAAAGTGTGTCATTCCTGCAAAAGCAGGAATCTCATAAAGAAGAGTAACTACCTTTTTACAAAAAACAAATGTTTAATTAAAATTTTTAACTTTATGAAAAAATTAGAAAATTATGGCGTTTTAGAAATGAACGCTCAGGAAATGAGAGAAACTGATGGGGGAACTGACCGTGAAAAAGAAGGATTTAATTTTGGCTATTTATTGGCAAAATTATTAAAAACTGGTGTAGAAGCTATGCTTCCCTTTTAAAATTTAAACTATAATTTAAAATTAAGACAAATGTACACAGAACTAAATAGTATAGAATTAATAAATACAAACGGAGGTGTCAAATCAGGTAGTTTGTTGAGTGGAAGTTTATATTTTGCAATGGATTCAGCGCAATCGACTGCTACATATGTAGTTGGTTTCGTTAAAGGTTGGATGGCCGCATGGACGGAATAATAAATGATTTCTTTTGCTTTTTTAGAAAGCCAATAATAAATGTAAGTATTTATAAAAAACCTATAGAAAGATTTCATCTCTTTTCTTTAGGTTTTTTATTGATTGTATTGGGTATCTTAATTACAGCAATATTACAGTTTATTATAGTCAAATATATTGACAATGATTTTACGAATTTCAAGAAGCTAAATTATTCTATTAACTATCTGAATCTTTTAAAAATTGTTATAATTGCACCTATCATTGAAGAACTTGGTTTTAGGCTCTTTTTAAAGCCAAAAAAGGTTGCTTTTTTAAGTTTATCACTATCAATTATTTCCTTTTATTTCATAGGTTTTATTTTTAGAGATTTTCAAATATATTACAAACTTAGCATAGCTGTTTTCATTTTTATATTAAGCTTTTTTTATGCAAAAAGATGTATCAAGTTTATTGAAAATAATTATGTTTTTATTTTTTATTTAACTGCTTTTATCTTTGCTTTTTTTCACCTTAAAACGCATTACTCACTCACTCAAACACAATATGTTCTATTTCCAATAATTATTTTACCCTACTTTATCTACGGCCTCTCATTCTCATATGTAAGAATTAAATCAAATACTTTTCTTGCTGTTTTATTACATATAACAATTAATGGTATTGCTTTTTTTATAAAATATTTAAGTACAAATATTTAAATTGGTAAACTGATAGGTTCAGGTTTTGGCAGTGAGTAAATGTACATTGCCACTATCAAACACATAAATTGCGCAATTTTAAAGTTTTTGATTAAAAAAAAGTTTAACTTTAAATTTTAAAAATCTTTAATTCTGAATTTAATAAAAATTAGTAAAAATCTTATCTCATTTTTGAAGGTGCTCATTGCATTTATTTTTTTATTGTACTTATTTTCAGATTGGAGTAATTTTAAAGCTGGATTATTCGGAAAACAGCCCAATGAAATTTCAGTTAATAAATAGTATTTATACTTGTTAAAATATATAACTAATCCCAAAAGGCTATTTAGTTATTTTCTTTTTATTCTTTCTGATTAAATACCATAAAATTAAGAGATTGTAAACTTAAGTTGTGTATAAAAAATACAGCTACAAATCCACAACTTTCCATACCCTAAACCGCTCTTGGTAAATGCCTAAGGATAAGCTAACATGCTATTTCTTACATATATGGTATATTCCAACTGAAACCTGTTGACACATATTGCATGTCATTATTCAACCCAGTTCCATATGACACATCTAATTGAAAATTCGGATTTATTAAATAGGAGAATCCAGTATCAAAATTACTTTCAAAAAATCCACCTTCGAAAAAAGCGCCATAGGATTCAATATACCCACCAAAACTCTTGCTAATTGAAAGCCCTAATGCAGCAGAATACGTGAAAGAACTTATTTGTTCTATATAATCATAACCCACATTATAACCTAGACTAATCGATTCTGACATATTGTGAGAGATAGATAATTTATTAATTGTTCCTAAGTTATTGTTAGATAGTTCACTTTTTGCTGTTGGAACAATTGCATGAGATAAAAAAGCAATTTCGGTATTTACACCCTCCTTTTTGAAGAGTTGTACTTTAAATCCTAATTCTAAATCACTCAATCCTGAAACTTTCACTTCTCCTCCTTCAAGGCCCTTTTTGTTCGATTCATATTGATTAAAAATTCGCAATTCAATCTTTTCTGAAATTCCGTAACGCAACAACGTAGATGGTCCTGCAAAATTAGTAACGCTATTATCGTCTGCGGTTAGCGCTACTAACCCCATTTCAATTTGCAAACTTCCTTTAGGTATAGTTGAAGATGATTCTGTTTGATCTGGTCTATCGGTTACAATATTTTGAGCATAAATTGTACACCCAAAAAATAAAGAGGCAACAAATAATAATTTTTTAGTAGTAATCATATAGTTGATTTTTTCACAAATTTACATTTATTTTTAGATTTGTCTAACNTTTTTTTTTATATTTGTCTAAATTATTATATTGATGTTATCTCAAACCGAAGAAAATCATTTAAAAGCAATCTACAGTATTGGACTATCTAATGCTAAAAGTGTAAACACCACTTTAATTGCTAAAAGACTGCAAACAAAACCATCTTCAGTAACAGATATGATTAAAAAATTAGCTGAAAAAGAATTCATTAATTATGAAAAATACAAAGGAGTTTCTTTAACAATTAGTGGGAAAAAAATTGCCGTTGAAATTATAAGAAAGCATCGATTATGGGAAGTTTTTTTAGTAAAAAAACTCCATTATAATTGGGATGAAGTGCATGATATGGCTGAACAATTAGAACATATCAAATCAACTACATTAGTAGGTAGATTAGAAGAGTTTTTAGAATTTCCAAAACATGACCCTCATGGAGATCCAATTCCAGATGAGAATGGGAATAYTGCACAGCATAAAAAGATAATGCTTTCTTCTGTTAACGCAAATGTGAGTTGCATTATTATTGGTGTTAAAGATTCTTCATCCTCATTTTTAAAATATTTAGACAGCGCTAACATCAAATTAGGATGCACTATAAAGGTCATTTCAAAAGAAGAATTTGACAATTCAATGTTTATAGAAAACGGAAATGTATCATTTTCAATATCGTATCAAATTTCAAAAAACTTGTATATAAAACAACTTTAAGTAACGTTAAATAATCGTCTTATTATGACTAATCCAGTAACAGCACTTCTCATTTTCTTAGGTATATGCATACTGGCTTACCTTATATATTATCCTAAAAAAGGATGGTATTGGAAAATTAAAGAAAGTATTAAAAACGATAACAAAACCTTAATGGAAGATGTATTGAAAAAAATATATCATGCCGAAAATAGCGGAACCAATTTACAGGTAAACGACATAACCGGCTCTATTAATAATACACAAAAAAATATAGTTGAATCTATCGCAAACATGGAGAGTTCTGGATTAATTAGCTCAGTTAATGGAAGTTTAAAACTTGAAAAAACAGGAAGAGAATATGCCTTAAAAATTATTCGTGTACATAGATTATGGGAACAATATTTATCTGAAAAAACTGGATTTCACAAAAAAGACTGGCATGAAATTGCCGAAAAAATGGAGCACAAACTCAATCACGATCAAACCAATGAATTGGCGATGTCATTAGGGAACCCAAGATTTGATCCACATGGAGACCCAATTCCAACTGAAACAGGAGAAATCACTAAAATTATTGGAAAACCATTATCTGCATATCCCGCCAATACCGTAGGTAAAATTGTCCATATTGAAGATGAACCTGATATTATTTATCAGCAAATTTTAGCTCAGGATTTACATATTGGTTCTTTAGTGAGAATTATTGAAACAAACAAAAAACGGATTGTAATTTACTCAGAAGGGGAAGAATATATACTAGCTCCTATAGTTGCTGGAAATATAACTATATCAGAACTAAAAAAAGAAGCATACACCACTGAAAACACTAGCCGCTTATATAGTTTAAAACTAGGAGAAAAAGCAAAAATTGTTGGAATTTCAAGAGAATGTAGAGGAGATATTAGGAGAAGACTTCTCGATTTAGGATTTGTAATTAATACTGAAATTCATATTGATATGGAAAGTCCCATGGGAAATCCACGAGCCTATTTAATTAGAAACACCTCAATTGCAATACGTAATGAACAATCGAAATTTATTTTAATTGAAAAAATTTTAGCTCATGGAAAAGCATAATACATCTGCTTGTGATAGCTGTTCACATTACAACACTTCAAACCTAAGGAAACTTGGGGTAAATACAAATGATGTAGATTATATTGTAGCTATAGCAGGAAATCCAAATACAGGAAAAAGTACCGTTTTTAATGCTTTAACTGGGCTAAGACAACATACCGGAAACTGGCCAGGAAAAACAGTTACACGAGCAGAAGGAGCTTATTCCTATAATGATAATAAATACAAACTGGTAGATTTACCAGGAACCTATTCTTTACTATCAACCTCTACAGATGAAGAAGTTGCCAGAAACTTTATTTTATTTGGTCAACCTTCAGTTACGATAATTGTTGTTGATGCCGGACGACTAGAACGCAATTTAAATTTGGTATTACAAATTCTAGAAATAACAGATAAAGCCGTGCTTTGTTTAAACCTAATGGATGAAGCAAAAAAACTAGATATAGAAATAGACGAACGAAGTTTGGCTAAAGACCTAGGAATCCCTGTAGTGGCAACTAGCGCTAGATACAATCAAGGAATTCCGGAATTGATTCAAACGGTTCACGAGGTTGCTACCGGCAAAATTATATGTAACCCCCATCTAATTAAAAACGTTCCAAACCATATTCAAAAAGCGGTTGACGAACTAAGTGAACGTATTGAAATCCAATACCCAACTATCCCGAACAGTCGATGGATTGCCTTTAGATTGTTAGATGGTGATAAACGGATTATTACAGCCATAGAGACTGGTGAATTTTTAAACACCGAGAAAGAACTTATAACTTAATTGACCATGAATAATTCAAAAGACATCATTAACTTATCAAACAACTTACGCTGGACTATTGGTGAAGATTTCCATGATAAATTAACTGAAGGAATTTATGCTGACGCTTCAATTATTGCTAAARGTGCTGTTTCCAGCACAGGAAGTCCTAAAAAATTTCGTTTTGACAAAAAATTAGATCAAATTGTAACGAGTAGAAGATGGGGATTTCCTATCATGATTTTTATCTTATCGGTAATACTCTGGCTAACGATAATCGGTGCCAATTACCCATCTGGTTTATTGGCTGATTTATTATTAGATATGTTTTATCCATGGCTTAAAAATGCAGCAACAGGAATAGGAATGACTTGGTGGTTATCTGGCTTTTTAATCGACGGTGTTTATTTAGCCTTAGCTTGGGTTATTGCTGTTATGCTCCCTCCTATGGCAATCTTTTTTCCGATGTTTACACTGTTAGAAGATTTTGGATATTTACCAAGAATAGCCTTTAATTTAGACTATTTATTTAAACGATCTGGAGCTCATGGTAAACAAGCATTAACAATGAGCATGGGGTTTGGATGTAATGCAGCTGGTGTTGTTGCCACCAGAATTATTGATAGCCCAAGAGAGCGATTAATTGCCATAATTACCAATAATTTTTCTCTATGTAATGGTCGCTGGCCAACTCAAATTTTAATTGCAACAATTTTTATTGGAGCGCTGGTACCTACTCAATTTTCTGGAATTCTATCAACTGTAGCGGTTATAGGAATTGCTTTGTTAGGGTTGTTTTTCATGTTTGTAACCTCATGGGCATTGACTAAAACGGTGCTCAAAGGAGAAGTATCAACATTTACTTTAGAACTTCCTCCTTATAGAACACCTCGTTTTTGGAAAACAATATATACTTCATTAATAGATAGAACCTTAATTGTTTTATGGCGCGCTTGTTTATTTGCTGCACCAGCTGGTGCTGCCATTTGGCTAATGAGCAATCTGAATATTGGAAATATTACGATAGCACAGTGGATGATCTACAACATGGACGGTTTTGGGCTATTTATTGGCTTGAATGGTGTTATTTTACTGGCATATATTGTAGCCATTCCAGCAAACGAAATAATTATTCCAACCATCTTAATGCTAACCGTAATGACAGCAACTACAGCCATTGCAGGAGCTGGTAATGGCGTTATGTTCGAATTAGATTCTGTTACTGAAACCGCTGGAATATTACAAGCTGGAGGATGGACCTTACTTACGGGTATTAACCTGATGTTGTTTAGTTTACTACACAATCCATGTAGTACTACAATTTACACTATATACAAAGAAACTAAAAGTGTAAAATGGACCGTTGTCGCAAGTATCTTACCTTTAATAATGGGATTTGTTATTTGCTTTATTGTAGCACAATTATGGAGAATTTTTGTATAACTGCAACTAAACAATTCAATTTATTATTGCCAATTTAGAATCTTGCAAGGCATTTGTAATCCTCGGTTAACAATTACAATCCGTGTCACAATTTCCATTTTTTTTAGCTTTTTTAAAAAAATATTTTTTCACTAAAAAAACAATGGCTAGTCCTAACGCTATGTATACTAAAATTTCTTGCATCACTTAAATATATAAAATGCTACTATCGCCGATACATACGCTAAAACACCCATTCCTGTCAATTGTAATATKGGCCATTTCCAGCTTTTTGTTTCTCGYTTTACRATAGCKAGTGTWCCAATACATTGCATTGCAAATGCATARAACARTAACAAAGAGATYCCKGTTGCAAARTTAAAMCKTTTYTCTCCWGTYTTTGGATTTACTTCAGCTCTCATTCGCTCTTTAATWGTCCCCACATCTTCMCCTTCRCTTTCWACRCTATARATWGTTGCAAGTGCMCCAATRAAAACTTCACGAGCCGCAAAAGAGCTAATYAATGCTATTCCAATYTTCCAATCGTACCCCATTGGTTTAATAACAGGYTCAATCATTTTACCCATAGTTCCAATATAGGAATGYTCTARTTTATARGATGCTATTTTCTTTTGAAGWTCTTCTTKTGGTAAATKAACATTYTCCWBTTGTGYACTRACYRTTTKCTCTGCATTTTTAAATGAAGAAGACCCATTTGAWGCTAAAAACCAAAGAACAATTGAAATYGCTAAAATTATTTTCCCWGCTCCAAAAATAAAWGCTTTYGTCTTTTCAACWACTTCATAAAATACATTTTTAATWGAAGGAACTTTRTAGTTAGGCATTTCTATAACAAACAAACTTTTGTTTTTAATTTTAAGTACATTATGTAAAAGAATTGCAGATAAAATTGCTGCCGAAAAACCTAAAAAATACAGTGCCATTAATGTAAGCCCTTGTAAATTAAAAATTCCTAAAATTCTTTTATCAGGAATAATTAATGCAATTAAAATTGCATACACTGGCAAACGAGCTGAACAAGTAGTAAATGGAATAACCAATATTGTAATTAATCGTTCCTTCCAACTACTGATRTTTCTTGAAGCCATAATGGCTGGAATGGCACATGCWGTTCCTGAAATCAAYGGAATAATACTCTTCCCACTCATTCCAAATTTTCGCATTATTTTATCCATTAAAAAAACCACACGGCTCATRTAACCCGTTTCTTCTAAWATAGMTATRAACATGAATARAATRGCWATTTGTGGAATAAAAATGACAATCCCTCCGATACCAGGAATTACACCTTCTGCTATTAAATTTGTAAAAGTCCCWGGTGGAAAATTATTTTTAGCTAGCTCACTTAAATTTGCAAAAACTCCATCAATTAAATCCATTGGGAGACTTGCCCATTCAAAAATAGATTGGAAAATAAGTAATAATATGCTTATAAATATGATATACCCATAAATTCTATGTGTCAAAATTCTATCCAATTTTGAGCGTAAATCTGTGGCTTGAGACTTATCAACCCTATAGGTTCGTTTCAGAATTTCATTAATTATTTGATAGCGATAAATTGTTTCTTTATGTTGATATTTTTTAATTTTTTCAGCATTGGTTTTTAAAGCATTTATTTTAGCATTTTGTGTTTCAGTTAAAAAATTACAATACTGTTGCTGCGTTATTAACAACCAAGATTTATACATTGAAAAATCTGAGAAATCTGACGTTACTTTATCGAAAAAATTAGCGTCAATTTTGTTGGAAATATTGGCAATTGAATCCGTATTCCAATTTGGATAACCTTCAATTTCTTTTTTTAACTCATCAATACCGAGATTTTGTCTTGCGCTTATTAATACAACTTCCGATTTTAATTCTTCTTTTAGTTTTTCAATATCAATAGAAATCCCTTTTCGCTTCATTTGATCAGTCATATTAATGACCAATATAGCTGGAATTTGTAAATCTTTAATTTGAGAAAATAGGAATAAATTTCTTTTTAAATTTTCAACCTCAGCAACCACGATAACCAAATCTGGGTATGATTCATTATCAACATTTAATAATGTTTCTAGAACAATTGTTTCATCTAATGTTGTTGGATTGATACTATATGTCCCAGGTAAATCGGTAATTTCAGCTGTGAAATTTTCAGAAATTTTACAAGTTCCTTGTTTTTTATCTACCGTAATTCCAGGATAATTTCCAACTTTTTGCTTTAACCCTGTAAGTTGATTAAATAAAGAAGTTTTCCCTGTATTAGGATTCCCAACCAAAGCGACATTTACAACTGAATTGTTTTTCATTATTTCAGCTTGGAAATTTTAATTTGCTGTGCCATTTCTATTCTAATAGCTAAATGGCTTCCATTTACTTTTATATATAAAGGATCTTTCAAAGGAGCAACTTGTAGTAATTTCACTTCTTTACYGGNTAAACAWCCCATTTCYAACAAACTYAAWGGWATMACATCTARCGAAAAATCTTCTATAAYSCCKCTTTCACCAATYTTYAAATYYGCAATAGTRKTTTTCATTATTAAGAATAATTATAAATARTKWGCAAATGTACTAATTAGAATCATTCTAAACAATGATAATTATCATTTGTTTTCAAATTCATTTTGCAATAATCTAATATCCGAAATCAATCGTTGAATATCTTCAGTATCTGTTCCATCATAAAAGCCTCTTATCTGTTGTTTTTTATCGACTAGCACAAAATTTTCAGTATGAATAAAATCTTGCACTCCGCCATCGCCTTCGTCTAACACAGCAAAATAGCTTTTTCGAGCCAATTCATATATGTGTTTTTTATCGCCTGTGGCTATATTCCATTTTGCATCAATTACGCCCATTTTATCCGCATATTCACGTAATATTGGGATACTATCCATAACCGGTGTAACAGAAAGAGATAAAAACTTAATATCATCTTCGTTTTTAAATACCTCTTGCAATTTCCCCATATTATTTGTCATTATAGGACAAATTGTTTGGCATCGCGTGAAGAAAAAGTCGGCTACATAAATTTTATCTTTATACACTTCTTGGGTGATAGTGTCCCCTTTTTGATTTATTAATTCAAAAGCCGCTACTTTATGATTTCGACGTACATGAACTATACTTTCATCAACTAATTTTGGATTGACATCAGCAGGATTGTAGATAGGCAATCTATTTTCAGGAGTTAAAAAGGTATAAATAGCATATATCATAATAACCGAAAAAACAGCCATGATAGCCAAGGTTGGAATTGATTTTTTAAAAAACTTTAAATCCATTTTTATTAATAAAGTTGAATTGCAAATTTAATGCAATTCGCCATGATAGTTCATTAARTTTTTTAAAACTTTGTTAAAAGTGATAGTTCGCCAATTTTTCAGTTTTACAACTGTATTTAAAAACGTACATTTGTGCGATTTTATTTTTGAACATATATGGAGATAGTTATAAAGGCAACACAGTTTATTTTAAGTTTATCATTTTTAATAGTTTTACACGAATTAGGGCATTTTATTCCTGCAAAATTATTCAAAACACGCGTTGAAAAATTCTACTTATTTTTTGATTATAAATTCTCGCTTTTTAAAAAGAAAGTAGGTGATACTGTTTATGGTATTGGTTGGATTCCATTAGGAGGCTATGTAAAAATCTCTGGGATGATTGATGAAAGTATGGATACTGAGCAGCTAAAACAACCCGCTCAACCTTGGGAATTTAGATCTAAACCAGCTTGGCAGCGTCTTATTATTATGCTAGGTGGGGTTATCGTTAATTTTATTTTAGGATTTTTGATATACATGATGATTACCTTTGTTTGGGGAATTGATTTTGTAAAACCGGATGGCGTAAAAGAAGGGTTTGCTGTTCATGAATCATTTAAAGAATATGGGTTTGAAGATGGTGATAAAATCACAAAATTTAATGGTGTTGAACCTTTGGATGTAACAGATGTAAACAAACATTTATTTTTGAGAGGATTAACATCAATTGATGTTATTCACGAAAATGGAAAAACAGAAACTATTACCATTCCTGAAAACATTGGAAAAATTATGTGGGAAAAAGGAGTGATGAAACCTTTTAAGGTTAGAATATCTCCTGTTATTGACACGGTAATTGTTGACTCTCCTGCAGAAAAAGCAGGTTTGCTTAAAAACGATAAAGTTATTTCTGTCAATGGTATCTCTGTTTCTTACTGGCATCAATTCACAAAATTAGTTTTAAACTCTAAAAATGATATCAATATTGGATTTGAAAGAAATGGAGTAACTAATACAATAACTTTTACGCCAAGAGAAAACAGAACTATTGGAGTGAATAATTATCGCTTAAATGGATTAAATATTCAACATAAACAATACTCATTTTTAGAAAGTATTTCTAAAGGAAGCTCGTTGGCTATTTGGACTTTAAAAGATTACATCAGCCAATTTAAATATGTGTTCACTAAAAAAGGTGCAACAAGTATTGGAGGCTTCATTGCAATTGGAAATATTTTTCCTGCCACTTGGAGCTGGCAAGCGTTTTGGAGCATTACAGCTTTTTTATCTATTATGCTAGGTTTTATGAATTTACTCCCAATCCCAGCCTTAGATGGTGGACATGTGATGTTTACGTTATACGAAATAATTACTGGAAGAAAACCTAATGATAAATTTTTAGAATATGCTCAAATTACTGGATTCATCATCTTAATTGCCTTACTTCTTCTTGCTAACGGTAATGATATTGTAAAATTATTCTCTTAATTAAGTTGCTTTTGTGGTTTTATTCATGAGATTACCGCGCCATGTTCGCATAACAGTCGATTGTCATTCCTGCGAACGCAGGAATCTATAGAATTTTAATTGTTTGTTAGGCTTTCAATTATTTTGTTACTGGTTGGGTAAAGTGATTACCTTTTGCTCAATTGTTAAAAAACGGTATGGATTCCTGCGTTCGCAGGAATGACAGGCTACATCATGAGGTTACTTCACTACGTTTGCAATGACAAAAAATAGTTAAACAAAAAACCCTCATTTAAATGAGGGTTTTTTAGTAGTATATAATTTAAAATTTAATCTGCGAGAATAATTACTTTATTTTCTTTCATTTCAATAGTTCCACTTTTAATAGGTAACATGTACTCTCCTTTATTATTAGTGAAATTAGCTTCAAACTGCTCTTCAATCTTCACATTATCACCTTTAAATTTAATAGTTCCATTACCAAGTAACGATACTATTGGCGCGTGGTTATTTAGCATTTGAAATTCACCATTAATTCCTGGTACAGATATTAAATCCACCTCCGAATGTAATAAAGTTGCTTCTGGTGTTACTATTTCTAAAATCATGTCTTATTAGTTTTTATACTTCAGCTAACATTTTTTCACCAGCATCAATTGCATCTTGAATTGACCCTCTTAAATTGAATGCAGCTTCTGGATACTTATCCAACTCACCATTTAAAATCATATTAAATCCTTTAATGGTATCTTTAATATCAACTAATACCCCAGGTATTCCTGTAAATTGCTCGGCAACATGAAATGGTTGAGATAAGAAACGTTGTACTCTACGCGCTCTATGAACGGCCAATTTGTCTTCTTCAGATAATTCTTCCATCCCTAAAATAGCGATAATATCTTGTAGTTCTTTATAATGCTGTAATAACTCTTTTACACGCTGCGCACAATTATAATGCTCATCACCCAAAATATCAGCAGTTAAAATTCTTGAAGTAGAATCTAATGGATCTACTGCCGGGTATATACCYAACTCAGARATTTTACGTGATAATACTGTTGTTGCATCYAAATGCGCAAATGTTGTAGCWGGKGCTGGATCCGTTAAATCATCTGCAGGTACATAWACYGCTTGAACCGATGTWATTGAWCCRTTTTTTGTAGAAGTAATACGYTCTTGCATTGCTCCCATTTCWGTTGCYAAWGTTGGTTGGTAMCCYACTGCAGAAGGCATACGMCCTAATAAYGCAGAYACTTCAGAACCAGCTTGTGTAAAACGGAAAATATTATCTACAAAGAATAATACATCTTTTCCTTGTCCKTCACCAGCTCCATCACGGAAATATTCTGCWATYGTTAADCCTGATAAAGCAACACGAGCACGWGCCCCAGGAGGTTCRTTCATTTGYCCRAATACAAAAGTRGCTTTWGAYTCTTTCATTMMTTCTTTATCAACTTTTGATAAATCCCATCCTCCTTCTTCCATTGAATGCATAAARTCATCWCCATATTTGATAATTCCTGATTCTARCATTTCTCTCAAYARGTCATTTCCTTCACGAGTTCTTTCWCCTACACCAGCAAATACTGATAAWCCACCGTGACCTTTTGCTATATTATTAATCAACTCCATCAACAAYACTGTTTTWCCTACACCTGCACCTCCAAATAATCCAATTTTACCACCTTTTGCRTATGGTTCAATTAAATCAATWACTTTAATTCCRGTAAATAAAACTTCTGTTGAAGTAGATAAWTCTTCRAATTTTGGGGCTTGTCTATGAATAGGYAATCCATTTTTACCVTCTTTWGGTAAATTACCCAATCCATCAATTGCATCACCRATTACATTAAATAACCGYCCATAAATATCATYCCCAAYAGGCATTTGAATAGCWCYTCCTGAAGCAACAACTTYYGTCCCTCTACTTAAACCATCTGTTGAATCCATTGATATGGTTCTAACAGAATCTTCTCCAATATGAGATTGCACTTCTAATACTAATAWTGAACCRTCTTYTCTTRTAATYTCTAATGAATCATACAATTTTGGAAGTTCAGTKCCAGATTCAAACTCAACGTCAATAACTGGACCAATAATTTGTGCAACTTTACCTGTAACTTTTGCCATTACTTTAACTATTTATTTTTTAGATAATTAACCTTTTGAGATTACCCTCAATTTTCAAGGTGCAAAGATAGTTTTTTGATTTTATTTTTTDAAAAAAATATGSKTTTTTTTAAAAAAAGAARCGCYCTAAAAAATTTAGAGCGCTTCTTTAATCNTWWTAWCWRYTATRWATTATGGGTTTATTGTCCAAGACACATAATATTGTGATCCTATTTTACCTACACCTGGTGCACTAAAATATTCTTTTCCACCAATATTAGCAGCGCCAATTTTAAATGATGATTTAAATGATGGCACTGAGTAGCTGATTTGTGCATCAACAACTGTACGAGCATCAACCATCGTATCAATAAATGATGATTGCCATAAGTATTCATCATTCCATCTTAAATTAACTTTGAATCCAAGGTTTTCAGTAACAGCAGAGTTCCCAAATGAAATTTTAATTTTATTCTCTGGAGTATTAAATCCAGCTTCATAATCTGGGTCAGTACTTTGGTCAAAATCAAATTTAGCATDTGTATAACTTAATCCAATGTTATAATTACCAAATATTTTTGAAGATACACCTATACTACCACCGTATGAAGAAATATCAGCCGTTGAATTTGTATAAATTTGGAATGGTTTATAATCTCCGTTCCCTAAAGCTATTAAAGCATTTGGTAATTGAACAACTGGATGAATATCAGAAAAGTCAGCTTGTCCATAAAATGGCACTAATACTGTTTTATTCCCAATAAAATCTTCGTATTGGTTATAGTAAGCACTCATATCTAAAGCAAAACTACCAAACCCTGCTCTATACCCAACTTCATAAGCTGTTACTTTTTCTGGCTTAACAAAATCAAAATTAGCTTTTGCAGGAGCTCCTGCTAATACAGAAGATAAAGAAAATGAATTTTGATAGGCGTCTCTACCTGTTAATTGTACAGATCCAGGAAATCCTAAAAATTGTCCTGTTCCACTAACAGCAAGAGAAGCTGAAGTATACCTGTCTAAATTATCTGGTGCAGAACCTACTAAAATAGCTCTTCCCGCATCTAAMCCAATATATTGATCTTGTGTTGTAGGATTTCTAAACCCAGTTTGAAAAGAAGCTCTTAAGTTTCTTGTTTTTCCTTTTCCTAAAGAATATGATACTGAAAGTCTTGGTGAAAAGTTCCCATCAAAATTCTTCGCTTTATCATATCTTAAAGAACCCGTAATTTTTAATCTGTCATCTACCATTTTCTTTTGTGCTTGCATATAAGCACCATACTCATTATAATTAATGGGCCCATCATAGTCTGTAAAAATAGTTCCACTAGAATTTAATGAATATTGTCTCCAAGAACCCCCAATCATAACATCAGCAAAATCTATCATTTCATTAAATTTATAGTTCCCATCAACGTGATATATTTTTGTTTCATCTTGAAACTTAGCTCCTGTATTTAAATCTGGATCAGAAGTAACTTTATCAAGTGCATTTTTGAATGCGTCTGTTCCAGGAACTAATGCCCCTGTTTGAGCAAATCCTCTTGCTAATTGATGGATTGCRYTTGGATCTGGAGCGCCTCCWGCCAWTATTGTTCCTACRTARGTTTGAACATAAGCTCCTGCATACTCCGTAAACCACTGYKYATCYGATTTCCARCTTCTATTTAWATTAATTGCTGCAAARCGACTATCATAAGAGTCAGCWGCATCTTCATCTGTKATATAYCCTCTAAYAAARAAATTATCATTYYTAATTTCTAATTTATGTTGTTGCATAAAGAAATTCTTRATWGMATATCTATTTGCTCCTTGRTAAATCGTAYTTCCRTTTCCAAATTTAGCATTATAACTAACTTCTAAATCATCTGCAAAAGGTCTGTAATTTAATGARAYATCGACTTTWGMACTTTTSGCWACATAATCCATTAAATCAACTTCATTATAMCCTGTWCKTGAAACAGTTGYWGMACCCATTGTTGATGCAATAAATGCTGGAACTCCTGCTCCAAGAGCAATTTGTTCAAAATCTAAGGTCGTAGAAACTTCATCTCCATAAACGTTTAATCCGTCATAATTTGCATCAGCTCTTGTAGCTCCAGGATTTGCATAGTCTTCATAATCTGTAGCATACCATTCCGTTCCTTTTAAGTATGAAAATGATGCTTTTGCAGCAAATTTGTCACTGAATTTATGCGCCATTCTAATTCCAACATCTGTGAAATTATTATCTCCAGCTGCTATCTGAGATGTAAGTCCCGATTTAACATAAACACTAATTCCTTCAGAGTTAAATGGGTTTTTACTTGTCATAAATAAAATACCGTTAAAAGCATTTGCCCCATATAAAGCAGAAGATGCTCCTGGAAGCAACTCTACAGAGTTAACATCCAATTCCGACATTCCTAATAAGTTACCAAGATTAAARTTTAATGCTGGTGAAGAGTTATCCATACCATCAACTAACTGCATAAAACGGGTATTTGCAAAAGTTGCAAAACCACGAGTATTTACCGACTTAAATGTTAAACTATTCGTATTAACGTCAACTCCTTTTAAATTTTCTAAACCATCATAAAAAGTTGGAGATGATGTATTTCTAATTGCTCTAACGTCCATTCTCTCAATAGTAACTGGAGATTCCAACACACGCTCTGGTGTTCTTGAAGCAGATACAACTATCTCGTCTAGTGCAGTTGCTGTTTCTGAAAGACTAACATTTACAATTTGATTATTTTGAGTAATTTCAACTTTTGTTGAAGAGAATCCAATAAGCGAAACTTCTATGGTAAAAGGAAGTGTTTCATTTACTGAAAAAGAAAAATTTCCATCAAAATCAGTTGTAGTTCCTATAGATTTACCTACAACTTTTATATTCGCACCTGGAATTGGTTGTCCTGTTTTTGCCTCTACAACTGTTCCAGAAATATTAGTTTGCGCAACCATTACTAGGCTGGCAAAAAGTGTAAAAAAAACACTTAATAATTTTTTCATAATGTCCTTTAAGTATTGATTAATATACTTGCAAAATACAATTTTTTTCCAATTTTCATAAAATTTTAAAAAAAAAAAAGCGTAAAGCTCATTTTTTACGCTTGTTTATTAGAAATATGATACTTCTTAATCTGTATTAAAACTCCAAATTTGTCCAATAGTTTCTCCGCCTTGTCCATCTTTAACTACCRCTTTCCAATAGTAGGTTGTAGAAGATTGAAGGTTTACATTTAATGAATTAGAATGAGCGTCATTAAGAGGTGGAGGATTGTCTGTGCCAAAGAAAATGTCAAAGGTTAATGTGTCCTCTGCATCAACATCTTCTGCAGTCCATTGTAATATGGCATTAAGCTCTTCATTTGGTGTGTAATCTGATTCTTGTACAACAGCATTCAACTCCGGACTTACAAGTTCCGGTGTAAAAGGCAAGTAGTTTGTTACACCCTCTCCATAGGTATAAAACTTAAATACAGAAGAGTAAYTACTCGATGCATTTTCGMTATCTACGGCTTTTACGCGCCAATAATAAGCAACATCTTCTTCTAAAGAAACGGATTGTGTGGTTAATTGACCATTGAACGTTTGTTTATCTTGTGTAAACGAATTGTCTTTTGCTACTTCTATTTGATACCTTATCACATTTCCATCTGGATCTGTTGATGCATTCCATTCACATAGCACTGGATTCTCTATACACAACAAATTATTGGTTGGATATACCAATGTWGGNGWARTYRRNNCTTTAWTKANAKGTRGTSGAGGTGGAGGAGTGTCTCCACCGCTGCCTCCGCATGACCAGAATAGCGTACTCAATATTAGTATATATCCTAACTTTTTCATTGTTTTATTATTTTAAGGGTTACTGGTTGGTCTAATTTAATTTTTGCAAGATACAAGCCCGCAGGTTGATCTTCAATTTGTAACTGAACCTTACCATATCTAATTGGATAGGTTTTTTTAGAAATTAACTGTGAATGTACCGTATACAATTCAATAATCACTTCTTGCTGTGAAACGGGTAAGGCTATTTCAAAAATACCATTGTTTGGATTTGGATAGGCCACTATACCTTCTATCAAGGCAATCACTTTTGAATAAACTCCTTCACAATTTTTAGCTGTTTTAACCTCTACTAAATCTCCATGTTTTACAGCTACTGAAAATTCACGAGACATTGTTGTAAACAGTACTGTTTTGTTGACAGACACACTAAAAGGTGCCGTTCCTTCTGYTATTGCTATAGAAGCCCTATTTGATGTTAAACTGATTTTTCCACCTACTTCTGTGCCTGATTCTACAACTATAGCATAGCATTGTTCATAGGTTTCTCCTTCAACTCCAATACAAAAATCATAGRTRCYTGGTGAAAGACCATCAACTAATAAACTAGTACTAAAAGTATAGGCTACTCCATTAATGGTAACATCATAGCTTTGGGGTTCATTCGCTGTTATTGAAATCTGCCCATTTTCTTTATTAGGGCAGGTTTCTCCTATTACTTGAATATTGAAATTATTAGTAGGCAATGTGAATATGGTACATCCTTCCGAATTGATTACACTTCCCAATGGCGTGTTGGGGCAGAGGTCAATATCATTAATAACTCCATCTTTATCGTCATCATTTCCATTAACAATAGAACCGCAAATTTCTAAACTCCAATTATCAATTTGTCCTATATCTTCAGGTCCGGAATCGACAACTTTTAAAACCCACTCACCGTAAGATTCTTCTTTATTAAAATCAGACAAACTTCCTTGAGGAGTAAATAACCCCGTAAAAGGTGCCGTCCCAGAACTAATTTCAGCTATTGCATCATCGTCAAAAACCGTATTTGTGTAATCATCTCCCTCATCTATTCTACTCGCTACCAAAATAACAGAAGTGCCGTGTGGACTAATTAATGTTAGTGTTAAATCTCCAATCCAAGGATGTGTAATATTCACCTTAACATTAATATCAGTAATTGTTTTATTTTTTGTAATATTAATTTTCGAGGTAACTCCTGAAGTAGTATTATCTGGAATATTTAAAGGAGTATCAACTGAATTATCTGTATCGCAGATGATTGGAGCAGTGGTAAATTTAAAAATTGGTGAATAATTACTCTTACCACATACATTCACTCCTTTAACCCTCCAAAAATAAATTGTATTAGGTTGCAAAGATTCAGGAAAATAAAAATTTGTACTCAAAGGAAATGAAGTTTCATCAATTGTTGTAAAGGTATTATCTGTTGAAATTTCAACATTATAAGTTGAAACATTAACATCGCTCTTCCAATTTAAAGAGTACGGCACTAAAATATCTTCAGCATTATTTTCTGGTAAAATTAAATTAGGTGTATTTAATGTTGAAGAATGAACATCTAAATTAACAACTGTATTTTTTACTTCTGATGCACTTGTTCCAATTACAGAAATTGTATAATTTTCAATATCATTAATCTCTATCCCACTAATCGTCATTTCTACCCCTGTTCCATCATTGATCGCTGAACTAGGATTGAAAACAATGGTTGTTCCAGGTGGATTCCCTGTTGCAGAAAAAAGGGTGCTCTCACTAAAACTTAAAAATGTATTATAGGTAAAATTGTAGGTAATATCACTTGGTGCGCATACTATTTTAGAATACGAATCAAAATTCATTACAAATTCAGCTAATTGAATGTCAACATTCGCATCATTTATTGTATAAAATACGTTGCCAACMCTTYCGATTTTTATTCTTCCAGTATTCGTTATATTATTAGGGACTACAATTTCTTGAATTCCATCATTTTTAACGTTTGAAGCTAACATAATTGGATAGGTTAATCCACCATCTGATGATAATAATATATTTACAAACAAACAACTTACAGGAGAGACATTTGTATTTGCTACATCCCAAGTAATAGTTTGAGAAGTTCCTACATACCATGGATCGGATGTTATTTGAGATGATATTTTAAAGGGGCCAGAGCTAGCTTCAAACGATATTGTTGTTTCTTCACTAGCTGTTTGCCCAACACGTAAATTATTATCTCTTACAGTTACTYCAAAGGTCATTGATCTTCCCACTGAAGGTAAAACTTCCCAAGTACTGGATAAATTTCCAGCAATAACAGTATTTTGTTCAGGAAAATATCGCATTGAAGAATTACTTGGTGAAAGTGATCTAAATGCTGGACCTCCAGTAGCTGTTGGTACTAACGGGTGCGCAGTAATTTCAGTATCCAATTGCTCCCATGTATAAGTTAGCACATCACCATCTATATCTGATGCATTTGCATCCAATACAAATGGCGTAGAAACAGGGATTGTATAACTTGCCAAAGCATCTAACACTGGCGCAGTATTACCTGTTGATGTTTGATCACTACATACGCTATTACCTTCAGAAATATTAGCCCACATTTCTCTAATACTCACTAAATGAAAATATGAATCACTATTAGGCTGGACATTCTGTGGTGTACATAATCCGGCATACGCCATTATAGTCGATCCACTACCAGGCTCAACAGCTGTACCATCATTTCTGTTTCCATTTGCACAACTGCCGTCATCGCTATTAAAAGTATGATGAGCCCCAAATTGGTGACCTATTTCATGTGCTACATAATCTATATCGTAAGCATCTCCTATAGGGCTTCCTGACCCAGTAATTCCTCTGGCTTTACTAGTTGTACAAGGAGAGTTTAGCTGAGCCAATCCCCCTCCTCCAGTACTAAAAGTGTGCCCAATATCATAATTTGCTTGACCAATATTTGTGTCAATTATAGTTTGACTTTCATCTATTAAAACCGATCCATCATCATTTGTAAATCCATCAGTAGCTGCGTCTAAAAATATAATATCTGCGTTGTTAGTTACAAGAACCATAGTTAAGGCTACGTCTCTTTCAAAAATACCATTTACTCGGGTCATTGTTGCATTTATTGCAGAGAGCACAGCTTCTTTTTTTACCTCATCGGTTTCACTGGCATCTATTCCAGCCCTATTAATATGAAATTGTGAATATTCACCTGTTGTAGCAATTGCCATTCTGAAAGTTCTTAAGTTTCCATCGTTGGCATTTTCGGCACGAGAACTTAAAGTAGCACCAGATTGTTGATTGTTTTTTGATAAATTATTTACCTCATTAAACTTACAAACAAAAGGCTCAATGGTAGGTAGGTTTTTTTTATTATAAACTAAATACAATTTTTTATTAGCAGTATAAGRATCTATAAAAATGGCCTCTCCGTTATTTTGAAGTATCATTCCATGAAACCCAAGATCYGATTTACTAATTCTAATTGTAGACCCCGGATTATCAATACTTTTCCCAACATACGATTTTATAGTTGGATATTTTNTTKGAANKRYCWWSCWCYMTTWTTNMTSCWWMRMMRWSWWGTTTCTAAAACATTCGCTTTGTCAACTAATGTTAATTTTTTTCTTCTTACTTGAGCAGCTTTAAATGCTAAATGAGTTATTCTGTCAATTTCTTTAGCCGTATAAATACAGTTGTCTGATGCCGAATTACCATCAGCACTCAATTTTTTTTCTCCAAAATAAATTCCACCAGTAAGTTCTCTGTAAATTACAAAATCAACTCCTTTAATGACTTCTTCTTTTAAATTTGATTTATGCAGTAAAGAATTATAAGTTGTTAACGGACGAATATTCGCAAAAAGCCTTAAATTTTTTCGAAGTTTCAATAGGYCTTGTTCTGGACGAATTGTTGCACTTGGGTTATTGTCGTATTTTGGATCGCCAATTGCACCAAACAAAATTGCATCAGCTTCCACACAAATTTTAAGGGTTTTATCAGGTAGTGGATTCCCGGTTTTTTCAATAGCAATAGCACCAACGGGTGCTGTTACATATTCAAAAGTGTGTTTATATTTTTTAGCAATGGCATTTAATACCTTTACTGCTTGTTGTGTTACTTCGGGTCCAATTCCATCACCAGGAAGTAAAGCAATTTTTAATTTCATGTGTTTGATTTATAGTTGTTTAAAGATCACATGGGAATTTCCATAATATCACCGTTAAATTAATAATTATTTTTAAATGGTGTTATTATTTTTATTTTTTTCGCTTCAATTTAAAAATTAACTGCGGTTTTATGCACATGGTTCAACTCCATTAAATGATGAAGATCTTCATCATTTACCTGTTTACGATGATCGGCATAATTTAAAAATTGAGGGTACAAATCATCCAATTCAATTTTTGTTAAGTCGTAACCAACATTTTTTGCACGGTAAGCTAATGCTGCTCTACCACTTCTAGCTGTTAATATAATTGAAGATTCAGTAACACCAACATCTGAAGGATTAATTATTTCGTACGTTTCACGATTTTTTATAACACCATCTTGATGAATTCCTGAACTATGTGCAAAAGCATTTTCTCCAACAATTGCTTTATTAGGTTGCACTTTCATTCCCATACTTTGTTGTACTAATTGACTTGTACTATATAACAATTTGGTGTTAATTCCAGTATCTAAATTTAAGTATGGATGTTGTTTTAAAATCATGACCACTTCTTCTAATGAAGTGTTTCCTGCACGTTCTCCAATACCATTAATAGTACATTCTATTTGACGTGCTCCATTTTGTACACCTGCAATTGCATTGGCAGTTGCCAAACCTAAATCGTTATGACAATGGCAAGAAAGAATAACATTGTGAATACCTTTTACATTTTCTTTTAAGTATTTTATTTTGGCTCCGTACTCGTCAGGTAAACAATATCCTGTAGTATCAGGAATATTTAAAACAGTTGCTCCTGCTTTAATAACTTGTTCTAAAACTCTCGCTAAATATTTATTATCTGTTCTTCCAGCATCTTCCGCATAAAATTCAACATCTTCAACAAAAGATTTGGCATAAGAAACCGCATCAATAGCTCTTTCAATTATTTTTTCAGGTGTTGAATTAAATTTATGAATTATATGAGAATCTGAAGTTCCAATTCCAGTATGAATTCTAGGACGTTTGGCGTATTTTAATGCCGCTGCAGCTATTTCAATGTCTTTTTTGTTAGCACGTGTTAATGCACAAACGGTAGCCGTTTTAACTAATTTTGAAATTTTTTCTACTGAAGTAAAATCACCTGGGCTTGAAACTGGAAAACCAGCTTCAATTACATCAACACCTAAAATATCAAGTCGTTCTGCAATAACTAATTTTTGTTCTGTATTAAGTTTGCAACCAGGGACTTGTTCGCCATCTCTTAAGGTTGTGTCAAAAATTTGGACTTCATTGTTACTCATTTTTGAATTTTTTTTATCACATTTGAAGTATCAAAAATAATACTAAAGGATATTTGTATATTTCCATAATTGAATTGTTTACTATATTCAAACTATTATTTTTTTTATAAATCATTAATATTCAATAATATAAAACAAAATTGTTACAATGGCTATTGGACAAAAAGATGTTCTTTTTACATTAGTAAAGTCGCTCTCAAAATCTGAAWWAWRAMAATWTWMNTTKWATRTWKGARGNNTRRGAKGRNAATTMKNGATRNTRAWKWYAWTKCKKTATNTTAATTTATTAGATAAAGTAAGTACTTTTGATGATGATTTAATTTTAAAGAAAACCAATGTTAAAAAACAGCAAATATCAAATACTAAAGCACATTTATATAAACAAATTTTGGTGAGTTTGCGCTTAAATCCTGTACATCAAAATGTGCGATCTCAAATTAGGGAACAATCTGATTTTGCAGCAATATTATATAACAAGGGATTGTATAAACAAAGCTTGAAGATATTACATAAAGCGAAARAATTAGCCTTAAATAATATGGAAAATAATTTAGCTTATGAAATAGTTGAGTTTGAAAAAGTTATTGAATCACAATACATTACTAGAAGTTTAAGCAATAGAGCAGATGAACTTTCTAAGCAAGCTAAACAGTTAAGTTTAATAAATGTAAGAACCAGCAAATTGTCAAATCTTTCCCTTCAATTGTATAGTTTAATGTTAAAAGAAGGATATGTGAAAGATGATGTTGATGCTGAAAAAGTTGAAAATTATTTTCAAAAAAGACTTCCCAAATATAAATTATCTGAATTAGGATTTAGAGAACGATTATTTCTATACAAAGCTTATTTATGGCATAGCTTAATAATGCAAGATTTTGTTTTAAGCTATAAATATTCACAAAAATGGGTTGACTTGTTTGAGGAAAATCCTCAAATGAAAATTCACAATCCAGTTTTTTATTTAAAAGGAGTAAATTATTTATTAGAATCATTGTATTTAATTAAACATAAAACGAAGTTTAATAAAGTACTTGAAAAATTAAATTTTGATATTGAAAACGGTAATATTGCTTTAAGTGAAAATACAATAACATTAATTTTTTTATATTATTCTCAAAACAAATTAAATCTTTATTTTTTAGAAGGTAGATTTAATAGAGGTATAGCTTATACTATAAAATTATTAGAAGAAATAAAACAGTATGAAACCAAAATAGATGCGCATCATATTATGGTTTTTTATTATAAAATTGCGTGTATGTATTTTGGAGCAGGCAAAAATGAAGAATGTATTTTTTATTTAGAAAAAATTATAAGTAATAAAGATTTAAAAATGCGTGAAGATTTATTGTGTTTTACACGTGTTTTAAATTTGGTTGCTCATTATGATGCTGGTTTAGATTATGATATTGATAAACTTATTATCTCTACTTATAAGTTTTTAATTAAAATGAATGATTTGCACGAGGTGCAACGTAAAATGATATCATTTTTAAAAAATTTAAGTACCATTTACCCGCAAGATCTTCATAAAGCATTTATTAAATTACATAAAGAATTAAGTGCGTTTGAAAATCATCCTTATGAAAAGCGCGCTTTTTTATATTTAGATATTTTATCGTGGCTAGATAGTAAAATTCAAAATTTACCCGTTGAAACAATTATCAAACAAAAAGCTCAAAAATTGATAAAGTAAAATAGTAAAACTCTTTTAGTTTAATAAGTTTCAAGTTATAATTACTTCCTTTTTTGTCCTCGAGTTTTAGGCTTTTTGTATTTTTTAGCAATTTCACGTCTATAAGAACCGCCTAAATTCACTCTGCTATTTTTTTCTTTTTTCTCATGAAAAGCGGCTCCGCTAGGTTCGGTAATTGTCTTTTTTTTACCAGTTTTTTCTGGCTCAACTTTAGGCATTTCGTCATCAATTTTCTGAGTTGAAATTTCAATATTTTCAGGTAAGTCGAATACATCAATTTCAGTATTCATTAACAATTCTATTTCACCTAAATAATCAGCTTCATTTTCAGTGAAAAATGAAATTGAAGTTCCTTTTTGCTCAGCTCTACCTGTTCTACCAATTCTGTGCATGTAATTTTCTGGTTCTTCAGGAATATTAAAATTAATAACGTGACTTACATTAGTAAAATCTAAACCACGTGCAATAATGTCACTTGCAATTAACACATTAAAAAAACCTTTTTCAAAATTATTTACAGCACGTAAACGATAATTTTGGGTCTTATTTGAATGTATTACGTTTGTTTGTGTTGGTAATAATAGTTCCAATTCTTCAAATAAAATATTTGCTTGTTTTTTGTTTTTTACAAACACCAATACTTTTTTAAATGTTTCTTTATCTTTTAGTAAGTGTACTAAAAAGTTAWCTTTTGTATAAAAATTTGGAACAGGATATGCTTGTTGTTCAATAGTATCTAATGGACTTCCGCTACTAGCGATTTCAATTTTAACGGGAGATTTAAAAAATTGATCTAATAAACCAGCAACTTCTTTGGTTAATGTTGCTGAGAATAAAATACTCTGACGTTTTTTTGGTAATAAATCAAGCAGCGTAATTAATTGAGGTCTAAAACCAAGATTCATCATTTCATCAACTTCATCAATCACTAATTTTTGAATTTGTTTCAATTTTAAAATACCATCCAATGCTAAATCCAATAAACGACCTGGAGTTGCCACTAAAATATCTTGACCTTCGTAAATTAATTGCTTTTGCTTATTTAAGTTTGTACCTCCATAAACTCCAACAAATCGTACATTAATATAAGGTGTAAGATTTTCAATTTCTTTAACTATTTGTACTACCAATTCGCGTGTTGGTACAATTATTAAAATACGTGGATATTTTTGTGTAGAAAACGTAAGTTGCTTTAGAATAGGTAAGAGGTATGCAAATGTTTTACCAGTTCCGGTTTGGGCAATTCCAACCATATCTTTTCCACTCATAATTTCAGAAAATGCTTTTTCTTGAATTGGAGTAGGTGTTGTGAACCCCATTTCAGTTAAGGCGTCTAATAAAAAGCGGTTTAAGTTTAAATCGGAAAAAGTCATTGTTGTATTTTTTGCAAATGTAATACTTAAATAGTTAGTAAGTTATAAGGTTAAAAAGTTACAAAATGGAAACTTTTATGTTATTCTTGTGCAGGAAGAAATCTTGTTGTTTTAGCTAAAAAATTGGTAAAGTGTCTAAAAAGTTAAATATTCGTTAACCTGAACTTGAATCAGGTTCTCATTATGATTGATTACCAGTGTGGTGAGATTCTTAAATAAATTCAGAATGACGTTTTCAGTACTTTTTGGTTAGCCTTATTTTTTGCGAACCGTTAATCTATTAATTCAAACAATAACCAGGTATTTGGGTCTAATTTAATTTTTTTCACGTCGCCCGTTGTTGAAATAACATAAGCTGCAGTTTTATCTGTAACTTGAACTGTTTTTATCTCTGAAGAACCATCATTATAAATCATTTCAATATCAAGCGGAAATTGAAAAATTGTTTCTTGTGTTTGTTCAATCATAATTCGAACTTTATTTTGATTATAAATCCAATTGGTTTTTAAAATTGGATGCCCAACTTTTTGAAGCCATTGTGTAAAGAAAACATTTAAATTTTCACCAGAAATTTTAGCCATTATATTTTTAAAATCGTTGGTAGATGTATTGCTAAATTTATATGTTGAGTAATATGATTTTATACCTTTCCAAAAAGTTTTATCTCCAATTTTATTTCGAAGCATATGTAAAACCCAAGCACCTTTTTCATAGGAATTAGGATTTAATAAACTCATTAAATTGTTATTTTTAATATCAATTACAGGTGTTTGTTTTCTTTTGTAAAAGTTTATAACTTTTTCACGTTCTTCTTTTATTCTTTTTAAAAAAGTTGCTGAACCTTTATCTTTTAAAATAAATAAATCTGTTAAATAAGTGGCAAAACCTTCACTTAACCATAAATGAGGCCAATCAATTTCTGAAACAGAATTTCCAAACCATTGATGTGCAATTTCGTGTGCAATTAAATCTTCATGCTCAAGTTTTCCTGTAACTGATTTTTCATAATAAAAAATATTTCCAGCAKTTTCCATTCCTCCAAAACGTGTTTTAGACTGTACATTTGCTAATTTCTGAAAGGGATATTCACCAACATTTTCAATAAAAAAATCAAGGATGTGTTTTGCAGTAGAAAAATCATAAAATCCTTCTTCTTTTGTTTGTGGATATACCCAAGTTGAAACGGGAATATTATGTGTTTCACCAATATTTTGAACCGCAAATTTCGCAATTCCAATAACCATTACCTTTGTTGGTAATGGTACTTTAGTTTCCCAATGGTATTGTTTGGTTGTATTATTTATATTGGTTTCTTCAACCTGAAAACCATTGGYAATTGTTTGGTAATAATTAGGAGCGTTAATTATAAATTCAACAGTTGCTTTATCAGAAGGATGATCTACACAAGGAAACCAATTTTGTGCTCTATTTGGCCAATTATCACTAAAAAAAGTACGATCTCCATATAAATTTTTGCTGATAACCAAACCATCTTTTGGGATTCCATGATATTTTATGTTATAGGTGTATTCTATACCTGGAAAAGCATGTTTTGGTTGGATTGAGATTTTGTTATTTTCCTGAGTAAACAAAATTTTCACATTATTTTGATAAATAGAATCAACAACCATTCCTA
>NVVE01000019.1 GCA_002733285.1 Lutibacter sp.
AGTTTGCGCAGTAAAATTACCTTTATTGATCATAACTTACTGACCGATATTAGTGATCTTGGCACGTACCAAATTGTCTTGTTCCGTGGTCATCTCAACCAGATCACAGCACCTGCCAAAGCACGTATCCTGCGAAGTTTAGGTACATTGGTTAGCACAAATGGATACCTGATGCTTGGCTGCGATGAAACGCCTGGTGATACAAACTTTTGGTTTGATCCTGTACCCATTGCTCCAGGTTGCTTTAAAAAGCGTGAAAAGAAAGCTGAGGTGCCAGCACCATTGCCTAAAACGGCAGTTGTACCCGTAGAACATCAAGGCAGCGGTTCCACTTAAAACCCTACGCACATGCCTCACCAAATTGTGTCTGTAAACTTCAGCCATTTCGTGCTATGATGACCATTATTAAAAGCAGAATGTATTGGAACCCCAATTGAGTTAGCAAACAAATTAGGTGTTAGCCGAAGCCATGTATATCGTTTAATAGAAATGATTAGAGATTATGGTGCACTTATTGAATATTCTCGAAAAACAAACAGTTTTTACTATGTCCATCCTTTTTGTATTGATACACTATTTTCACTAAATAGCCTTACTACCGGTAAAATGGAAATCATAAGCGGAGGTTTTTGTCTAAAAAAGATAGTTACATCTTTTTTTATGAGACGGAATGCGATTACTTTCACAACTGATTTTACGTAAAATAAGACATAGCGCTATGAGTGTCTTAAAAAAAATTGTAGGTATTAATTAATCGTATATATATCAATAAAATTATGATATACTTTTTAATAACGTTATTTATATATATACTAAAAAATATATTATTATGAAAACATTAGAATTAAATCAAATGGAAGTTTTAGAAGGAGGATGGGGTAGTTGGAGAGAATGCTTTTCGGATGCGGCAGGTTCTGCAGAAGGAATTGGTCTTGCTGTGACTGCTGGATTTTTTGGACCTGCTGGTGTAGCAGGAGTATATATCGGGTTTGGTATTGGATGTTTAATTGCGACTTATTAAAGAATTATGAAGAAGTTTTTTCTTTTCCTTCTAATAGGATTCTTATTAGTGCTTGTTTTAAAGTTTGATTTATTAAATAAAATTCCTTTATACCAAGTCATTATGTTAATATTTTTAATTAGATATTTATTTATTTTTATTTTTCCAGATAAAATGGAGCAAATTGCTTTAGATGAAATAAATCTTTTTAGAAATATTAGGAAGAAGATATTCAAGAAATAATGAATAGAGGGTTTATAAACCCTCTATTCACATTAATTATGAAAGAATTATTAACTTTTTTTTATTTAAATAAATATTTAAACCGAAAAATATCTGAATTATCAACAGGTTACATTGTGAGAGTTAAATTATTAGCTTCAATGCTACACAATCCTGATTTTTACATTTTTGATGAGCCTTTTTCAGGTCTTGATAAAAACTTTGTTTATCAGTTAATGAATAAAATTATTAAGCTATCTAATGAAAGAAAATATTTTCTAATAACGATACATTTTTCACAAATTACATCCTATAATTTTCCTAATTGTGATTATTATAAGATTTTAAACGGTACTATTAGAAAGGATAATTTATTAATATGAAAAATAAATACCATTATTTTATCTTAATAATTTTATCTTTTTTTGTACTATTAATATCTAAAAAAAGTTTAAATCTTAACGATTTACTCTACAATCAACTTTCAGAACAACTTGTACAGGAGCAAGTAGAGAAATTATTAGAAAGTCAACAAAAATGGGCTTGGGTGGGTTACGCAATTATACCATTACTAATTTTAATACGTAGTAGCTTAGTAGCATTATGCCTAAGTATTGGTACTTTTTTTTATGAGATAGAGCATAAAATTCCTTTTAAACAATTTTTTAGAATAGCATTAATTGGTGAGTTTGTGTTGGTATTTGTGGGCTATTTTAAATTAGGATATTTCTACTTCATAAAAACAGATTATACTTTACAAGACTTACAACAATACTATCCATTAAGCTACATTAATATTTTAGATTTAGATAACATACAGCCTTGGTTGGTTTATCCGCTACAAACTATTAATTTATTTGAAGTTGCTTATTTTTTTGTGTTGGGATTTTCGCTTTGGAAATTATTAAAAAATAAATTCTCAAAAAGCATTGAAATTGTTGCAGTTAGCTATGGGAGTGGTTTGGTTATTTGGTTAGGCTTGGTCATGTTTTTAACGTTGAATATGAGTTAATCCCATCCTAACCTTCCCAAAGGGAAGGAAGTGATTTAGAAACAAGTTAAAGATTCCTGCCTACGCAGGAATGACATAACAGTTATGAAAAAATATATAAAATTAGTAATTGTGGTAGTGCTTATAAGTACTATTGGTTTTTTAGGTTATAGCATCACAAAAAAAATAAACGACAAAGCCGAAGTTGCCAAACGGATTAAAAGCATTCCGAAATTTTCGTTTTTAACATTAGAGGGCAAAGTGTTTACAAGTAAAAATCTTGCTAAAGATACCTATAAGCTATTTGTATACTTTAATTCAGAATGTGAATATTGTCAAACAGAAGCATTACAAATAAGCAAAAATTTAGAAGAATTCAAAGATACCCAACTCATTTTTGTGTCATTTGAACCTGTAAAAAGTATCAAACAATTTTCCATAAATTTTAATTTACAGGATAAAAAAAAGGTGTTGTTTTTACAAGATAAAAAAGTAGAGTTTGCTGAGATATTTGATGCTAAAAGTATTCCTTTTATGTTGTTATACGCCAAAAACAATCAGCTAATAAAAATCTACAAAGGAGCTACTAAGGTTGAGCGTATCCTGAAATTATTATATTAAAATGGATTCCTGCCTCCGCAGGAATGACAATTAAAACTAGATAAAAATTATCTAAAATGCTGAAATCGAAGTTTTAGAACAGCAAAGGAGTTCAGAACAATGCTATGAAAAAAATAAATAAAAAATTGCTAACAAAGTCACATGTGCTTCAACATGACCAAAGCGACTGTGGAGTTGCATGTTTATTATCATTAATCAATTATTATGAAGGAGAAAACAGTCTGGAAAAACTACGAGAGTTAAGTGGTACAACAAGGCAAGGAACCACCTTATTAGGTTTGTATCAAGCTGCTAACCAATTAGGGTTTGAATCCAATGGTAATGAAGCTGATATACAGGCTTTAATTGATCAAAATGAGCCCTTAATTTTACATGTAGTTATTGAAGAACGTTTACAACATTATGTAGTTTGTTATGGGTTTGAAAATAATAAATTTATAATTGGAGACCCCTCAAAAGGAATAACAACCTATTCTAAGCAAGAATTAACCAACATTTGGAAATCTAATACTTGTTTAACCTTAACTCCAACTAAAGATTTTATAAAAGCAACTGAGACTAAAAAATGTAAAAAACAATGGTTCCTAAATTTATTAAAGGAAGATTCACAGTTATTGGGTATAAGTGTTGTTATAGGAGTTGGAGTAGCTTTGTTAGGAATGGCAATGGCTGTATTTTCACAAAAATTAGTAGATGATATATTACCGTCTCAAAACACACAGAAATTGGTTACAGGAATTGGTTTATTGGCTTTTTTATTATTGATACGTGTTGGGTTTTCAGTACTAAGAGAGTTTCTATTAATAAATCAATCTAAAGATTTTAACAACCGTATTATCGGTAAATTTTATGGGGCTCTGTTGCATTTGCCAAAACCTTTTTTTGATACTCGAAAAATAGGAGAATTGGTTGCCAGATTAAATGATACCAATAGAATTCAACGAGTTATTAAACTAATTGCAAACAATTTTATTATAGATATTTTAATTGTACTCATTTCATTTAGCTATTTGTTTATGTATTCCTGGCAAACAGGTTTAATAGCTATTCTAAGTTTACCAATTTATTTTGTGCTAATTTATCGTTTTAACAAACGAATTATCAATGCCCAAAAAGAAGTAATGCAGGGCTATGCATTGAGTGAGAGTAATTATATTACTACCATGCAAGGAATTTCTGAAATCAAAAACTTTAATAAGCAGCCTGTTTTTGAAAATCTAAATGCCCTTATTTATGGTAATTTTCAAGATAAGGTATTTGATTTAGGTAAAATAAATATTCGTTTATCATTGCTTTCAGGAATATTAAGTGTCTTATTTTTAATTTCAATATTGTCTTACACATCATTTAGTGTTTACCAAGAAGTGATGACCTTAGGAGAATTGATGGCGGTTTTAGGTATTGCAGGATCATTGTTGCCTTCAATTACTAATTTGGCATTAATAGCAATCCCAATAAATGAAGCTAAAATTGCATTCAATAGAATGTTTGAATTTGCAGCAATGAATGCCGAGCGAGAAGGAATAACTGACATAACCAATTTTCATTCTTTAGAAATGAAGGATATCTCTTTTAGATTTGCTGGGAGAATCCAATTATTAAAAAATATAGATCTTAAAATTAAAAAGGGAGAGTTTGTTGCTTTAGTAGGTGAAAGCGGAAGTGGAAAAAGTACGTTGGGTCAACTATTACAAAAATTCTATACTATTGAAAGTGGAGAAATACAAGTAAACAACAAATTCAATTTTAGAGATATTAAGTTAGAGAATTGGCGCACACTAGTTGGTGTTATACCCCAGGAAATTAAAATATTTAATGGAAACGTACTAGATAATATATTATTAGGTGTTCAAGACACCCCTGAAAATGTTGTAAACTTTTGCCAGAAATATGGTTTTGAAAAGTTTATTGCAGCCTTTCCACAAGGCTATGCAACTATTTTGGGAGAAGAGGGTATCAACTTGTCTGGTGGTCAAAAGCAAATAATAGCTTTGGCTAGGGTATTGTACAAAAAACCACAATTTCTACTATTAGATGAAGCAACTGCAGCAATGGACAGAAAGACTGAAAAATTTACTACAGACTTATTATATAAATTAAAAAGTGAAATTGCAGYTTTATTTATTTCACATAGACTACATACCTTAAAAANTAATGCAGATAAAATTTATGTTCTAGAAAATGGAACTATTACAAATACAGGCAATCATCAAAAGCTTTTAGAAACTTCAAACTTTTATAGTGATTATTGGAAGGGATTAAGTTAAATGGGGTTAGAAATTGTTTGAATTATAAAAAGCTCGCCATTGGCGAGCTTTTTTGATTTATGTTAGTAGTAAAAAGGAATCTCTAGTTAGTGTTAGTTGTTTTCAGCATATAATTTTGAAACGTAATTCCAATTAATCACATTAAAAAAAGCATTGATATAATCTGGTCTGCGGTTTTGATAATTTAAGTAATAAGCGTGTTCCCATACGTCTAATGCTAAAATTGGAGTTCCGTCACAGCTAACACCTGGCATTAATGGGTTATCTTGATTTGCWGTTGARCAAACTTCTACTTTACCGCCTTTATGAACACATAACCATGCCCAACCAGACCCAAAACGAGTTGCAGCTGCTTTTGAAAAAACATCTTTAAAAGCATCTACAGAACCATATTCAGCAACAATGGCATCTTTCAATTCTCCAGATAAAGTTCCTTTATCTTCAGGATTCATCACATTCCAGAACAATGAATGATTTAAAAAACCTCCTCCATTATTTCTAACGGCTGCATTATTCATATCTAATCCAGTTATAATATCTTCGATAGATTTTCCTTCTAAATCAGTTCCAGCAATTGCATTGTTTAAATTGTTGGTATATCCTTGGTGGTGTTTACTATAGTGAATTTCCATAGTTCTTGCATCAATATGTGGTTCTAGTGCATCATATGCATATGGTAATTTAGGTAGTTCAAAAGCCATAAAAGTAATTTTTAGTTTAAAATTTCGTGTATTCAAAGTTATCAAACGATTCCCATTCTTAATAAGTTTAAAAATCGAATGTTTTTATAGTGATATTAGCATATCCTATTGTGTGAAATAGTTGAGCTTATTTTTTGAAACTTTGAAGGTCAATTATAGTTGGTTATGTGCATTGAGTTTATACTCTAATCCTCCAATTCAGCATAGTTTGCATCTTCAGGGTACTTAGCCATAAACTCTTCTGCTTTTTCAACCATTGCTTTACTTCCGCAAAAAAAGGGTACGCGTTGGTGCAATTCAGTTGGTTTAATGTCTAGAATTCGCATATATCCATCGCTTGCTTTTCCGTGGGCTTGCTCAGCTAAAAATGCCATAGGATTGCACTCATACAACAATCGTAGTTTTCCTTTAGGGTTTTTAGTAGTTGTTGGGTACAGATAAATTCCACCCTTAATCATATTTCTATGGAAATCAGAAACTAATGAGCCTATATAACGTGAAGTATATGGTCTGTTTTCTTTTTCTTCCTGACAATATTTTAAATAATCTTTAACACCTTGAGGAAAATGGATGTAATTTCCTTCGTTGATAGAATATATTTTTCCAATTTCAGGGAATTGCATCGTTGGATGTGACAAATAAAATGTTCCTATTGCTGGATTTAACGTAAATCCATTTACGCCATGACCTGAAGTATAAACTAACATTGTTGAGGTGCCGTAAACAACATAACCAGCAGCAACTTGTTGATTTCCCCGTTGAAGAAAGTCACTTTCTGCAACAGGTGTACCCATTGGTGTCACACGTCTATAAATTGAAAAAATAGTTCCAACAGAAACATTGACATCAATATTTGAGGATCCATCTAAAGGATCTATTAGAACTATGTATTTATTTTCATTTGTTTTATGTTTTCCTCTAATAGTTACATAGTTATCTTCCTCTTCACTAGCAATTCCACAAACAATTTCTCTGTTTATAAGTGTTTGCATAAACACTTCATTTGCATAAACATCTAATTTTTGTTGATCTTCACCTTGAATATTGGTTTCTCCAGCATCGCCTGTAATGTCAACCAATCCAGCTTTATTAACTTTATAATTTACAACTTTTGCAGCTAATTTAATGGAACTTATTAATCTATTAAATTCACCGGTAGTAGACTTGTAGTGTTTTTGATTTTCAATTATAAACTCTCCTAAAGTAAGGTTGTTATTTTTCATAACGGTATTTAGTTGTTAGTTCAAGCAAATATCGAGAAAATTATTTTCAAAAAGACACTTGTTTTTCAGATAGTTTAATTAAAGATTTTTATTTTAGCTAAACCAATGTTTCAAAAAATAGAAATGAGTTTTATAATAAGAGAAGGATTAACGTCAGATATGCCATCAGTACTGAGATTAGTACAAGAATTGGCCGATTTTGAAAAAGAATCTAATGCAGTTATAGTTACAATCGCTGATTTAGAAAAAGACGGTTTTGGAGAAGTACCATTATTTAAAACTTTTGTGGCTGAATTAGAGGGTGAAATTGTTGGAATGGCTTTATTTTATCCTCGATATTCTACTTGGAAAGGACCTACTATTCATTTAGAAGATTTAATTGTTACAAAAAGTAAAAGAGGACTAAATATAGGAAGAGCTTTATATACTAAAGTTTTAGAATACGGTCATAAAAAAGGAGTAAAAAGAATTGAATGGGTAGTATTAGATTGGAATACACCAGCAATAAAATTCTACAAAAAAACAGGCGCTTTAATCCTAGATGGTTGGAATACTGCACAAATAAACGAGCATGCGATTAAAAACTATTTAGAAACATTAAAATGAAAATTTTTAAGTTTGGCGGGGCATCAGTAAAAGATGCAAATGGTGTAAAGAATGTGCTTCAAGTATTAATGCATGAAGGATATCAGAATACACTTATTGTTATTTCTGCAATGGGTAAAATGACCAATGCTTTTGAAAAAATAATTGATTCGTATTATCATAAAACAGAAGATCTGAACCAGAATATTGAATTTGTTAAAAACTATCATTTAGAAATAACAACTAATTTATTTGGAGATAAAAATTATCAGATTTTTGTTGAAGTTGAACAATTATTTGCGCAGTTAAGGAAATTTTTAACAACAAATAAATCAACAGATTATGATTTTATATATGATCAAATTGTTGGGTATGGTGAATTACTTTCAACCAAGATTATTAGTGCTTATTTGAATGAAAATGAAATTCAAAATAATTGGATTGATGTTCGTGAGTACATAAAAACCGACGCAAATTATCGTGATGCTTATGTAAATTGGGAACAATCATCAGCGAATATTTCTAAATTAAATCCTGAAAAATTGTATGTTACACAAGGTTTTTTAAGTGCTGACCATAATAATAAAACAACAACTTTAGGACGGGAAGGATCTGATTACACTGCGGCTATTTTCGCTTACTGTTTAAATGCTAAACATTTAACTATATGGAAAGACGTTGAAGGAGTGTTAAATGCAGATCCTAGATTTTTTAATGAGACACAATTGCTTAAACAAATTTCATATTCAGAAGCCATTGAAATGGCGTTTTATGGAGCTTCGGTAATTCATCCTAAAACCTTAAAACCTCTTGAAAATAAAAATATTCCTTTGTATGTAAGATCTTTTTTTCATTTAGATTTAAGCGGCACTATGGTTTGTAAAGGGCTTAATCTTATACCTGAAACGCCTTGTTTAATATTAAAACAAAACCAAATATTAATTTCAATATCCGCATTAGATTTTTCATTTATGGTTGAACACAATCTAAGCGAACTATTTAAGATTTTACATAATTATAAATTAAAAGTGAACCTCATTCAAAATTCAGCTTTGAGTTTCTCGGTTTGTATTGAAGATAAATATAATAATTTCAAACAATTTTTGAGTGAAGTAAAATTGAAATACAAGATAAGTTATTTAGAAAACGTTTCTTTATATACCATAAGACATGCCAACCAAAAGGTAGTAGATAGTATTGAGCAAAAAGGGTTGGTGTTGTTAAAGCAAGCAACAAAGGGAACTGTTCAAGTTGTTATGCAATAATTTTATGTATTTTTGTATTTACCAATAATTTTAAATGAATGGGCTTAGTAACTTCTAAAGAAATTGCCAAAGTAATTAACCTTGATAAGTATGGGTTTATTGGAACTTTTTTTGGGTGGCTACTAATGAAAATTCTTAGAATTTCTACAATCAATAAAATTTACAATAGACACAAGCATTTAAAAGATTTAGCTTTTTTTTCAGCGCTGTTAGAAGATTTACAAATTAGGTTTGAAATACCTGAAGAAGACTTAAAAAGAATCCCTAAAACAGGTAGTTTTATAACAGTTTCTAACCATCCGCTTGGTGGGATTGATGGTGTGTTATTACTGAAATTATTAATTGAAAAGCGGTCAGATTATAAAATTATAGCTAACTTTTTATTGCATAGAATTGAGCCAATGAAGCCTTTTATTATGCCGGTAAACCCGTTTGATGATAGAAAAGATAAAAAGTCAAGCATTGAAGGATTGAAAAAGGCTTTATCTCATTTAAAAGAGGGAAAGCCATTAGGTATTTTTCCAGCGGGTGAAGTTTCTACCTTTAAAGATGGGAAATTAATTGTTGACAAACCTTGGGGAGAAGGTGCCATAAGATTAATTCAAACAGCAAATGTACCTGTAATACCTATCTATTTTCACGCTAAGAATAGCAAGTTGTTTTATGTCTTGTCAAAATTGAACAGTAAATTAAGAACGGCAAAATTACCATCTGAATTATTATCGCAAAAAGGGCGTATAATAAAGGTTAGAATTGGAAAATCAATCCCTGTTAAAGCTCAGGAAGAATACAAGAATACTAAAGATTTTTGCGATTTTATTCGAAAAAAAACGTACATGTTGGCTAATCCTTTCGAAAAAGAGTCTAAAATATTAAGTGCATCGTCTTTAAAAATACCTAAATCACCTAAAGAAATTGTGTGCCAAAAAAATATTGATAAAATGATTCTTGAGGTTGATGCATTACGAAATAATAATGGACGTTTACTTAAAAGTAAAAACTACGAAGTATTTTTTGCTCCAAGTAAAAAAATTCCAAACATTATGTTTGAAATTGGACGTTTGAGAGAAACTACCTTTAGAGAAGTAGGTGAAGGAACAAATGAATCGCTTGATTTAGATGTTTTTGATGGGTATTACCACCATTTATTTTTATGGGATACAGCAGCCGAAAGTTTGGTTGGTGCTTACAGAATGGGATTAGGAAATGATATTTATAAAAAGTATGGTATTAAAGGATTTTATGTTCAATCACTTTTTAAATTTGAACCCGAACTTTATTCTATGATGGAGAATTCTATTGAAATGGGGCGGGCCTTTATTATTAAAAAATACCAGCAAAGACCAATGCCACTATTCTTGCTTTGGAAAGGGATTGTTCATATTACGTTACGTTATCCGGAGTACAAATATTTAATAGGAGGCGTTAGCATAAGTAATCAGTTTTCGAATTTTTCTAAATCTTTAATGATTGAGTTTATGAAATCTCATTATTATGATCCTTATATTGCGCAGTATATTCATCCTAAAAAAGAATATAAAGTAAAACTAAAAGATGCAGATAAAGATTTTGTTTTTGACGCTACCCAAGCTGATATGAATAAATTTGATAAAATTATTGATGAAATTGAACCTGGGGCTTTACGTATGCCAGTTTTAATTAAAAAGTATGTAAAGCAGAATGCACGTTTAGTAGCGTTTAACGTCGACCCTAAATTTAATAACGCTGTTGATGGTTTAATGTATATTAGAGTTGCGGATATACCTGAAAGCACTGTGAAACCTGTAATGGAAGAGTTTCAAGCTGAGTTGGAAAGTAGAATTGAAAATGAAAAAAATGAAAATGAAATTTCAACATCTTCACCATCCCTTTAATTTTTTAAAACCATTCTTTTTTGTTAGTTTGGTACGTGTAAACAAACTCTTCATCAGATTTAGTAAGGTAAACTACTCCTTCAATTAAACCAATAATACTAGTAATAGCAGCACCTATACCACAAGTAACAATTGTAATTGCCAATAAAATAATACCTTGATTGGTGTACCCTAATATAAATTTATGCACACCGAAAGGGCCTAATAAGATAGCTAATACACCTGCAACTATTCTTTTACTTTCTTCACTACTTTTTGGAATTACATTTCCATTTTCATCTAATATGTCCATTATTTATTTTTTAGTTTTATAAATTTACAAAATATTTATTATAAAAAAGCAGTATCTATTGGTTCCCAAAGTTCAATTTTATTTCCTTCAAGATCTAAAATCCATCCAAATTTCCCGTATTCATATTCTTCAATTTCACCAATAATAGTTATTCCTTCCTGTTTTAATTTTTTTAAGAGACCAATTAAATCTTCAACTCTATAATTAAACATATAATCTTTTTTTGAAGGAGAAAAATAACTTGTGTCATTTTTAAAAGGACTCCATTGTGTGCTTGCAGGTTTACCATTATCATCTTTCCACCAAAAAGTACAACCCCAATCATCAACATTAAATCCTAAATGATTTTTATACCATTCTTTCAATTTTGTGGGATTTTCTGTTTTAAAGAAAAGTCCACCAATACCTGTAACTCTATTAATTTTCGATTCAACTTTAACAGGGTTTTTTAAAAAAAATAATGCACCAACTTTATCAACTATTGTTTGAGCCAATTTAATTTTAGATTCAACTGTCCACCCCGCAATATGAGGTGAAAGCAGGACATTTTCAGCATGAATTAAATAATCGAAAGCTTCAGGGAAATTATCATTTTCAAATAAATTTTCAAATGATAATTTTTCATATTCAAGAACGTCTAARCAAGCTCCTAMTATCTTTTTACTTATAAGTGCTTYAACTAAGTGATTTGTTACAACTGCTGACCCACGYGCAGTATTRATTAAATAAAAAGRYTTYYTGAAATTATTGATAAAYRCATCATTTATCATRTTKTKTGWWWGYTCATTAAAAGGWGTATGTAARCTTAATACATCAGTTTTTTCTTGYAATTCTTYCAATGAAACTTGTTTGCAATTTTCATCCCCAACACCTTYTTTTATATCGTAGCAAATMACTTTAACATCAAAWCCTCTTAATTTTTTSGCAAAGGMTTTSCCCATATTYCCRTARCCAATAATRCCAATTRTTTTCCCYTCTAATTCRATTCCTCTATTTGCTTCTCGCAACCATTTTCCATTTCTAATTTCTAAGTCAGCTTTTTTTATGTTGTTGAATAAAGAAAGAATCATTCCTAAWGYTTGTTCDCCAACAGCATTGCTATTGCCTTCAGGAGCWGCAATTAAHAGAAYRYCTTTTTTTGAAGCATATTCCTCATCAATACTTTCAAGTCCCGCACCAACTCTAGCAATAAATTTTAAATTTATGGCCTTGTCTAAAAACAGCTTATCGATATTAAATCTACTTCTAATAACAACACCATCGTATTTTGTTATTTTTTCTTCAATTTGTTGCTTGCTTGAAGTATAATCTTCATCACAAACACAACCTAGTTTTTCCAATCCCGCTTGAAGCAATGAATGATTGGTATCAATTAGAAGCACTTTCATTAATATTGTTCATTATCATTAGGGAAATCAACACTTTTTACATCTGAAATGTAATTTTCAAAAGCGTTGGTCATTTCAGAATACAAATCTAAATATCGACGTAAAAAACGCGGATTAAATTCATGAGTCATCCCTAACATATCATGTGTAACAAGTACTTGACCATCAACCCCATTACCAGCGCCAATTCCAATTATAGGTATAGAAAGACTTTCAGCAACTTCTTTAGCGAGTTTTGCAGGAACTTTTTCTAAAACCAATGCAAAACATCCTAGCTTTTCTAATAATAATGCATCTTCTTTTAACTTTTTAGCCTCTTCTTCTTCTTTGGCTCTAACAGTATAGGTACCAAATTTATAGATTGATTGTGGAGTAAGTCCTAAATGCCCCATTACAGGAATTCCAGCAGTTAAAATTCGAGAGATAGATTCTCTAATTTCGCCACCCCCTTCAAGTTTTACAGCATGCCCACCAGATTCTTTCATTATTCTTATGGCTGAATCCAAGGCGCTTTTAGAGTTCCCTTGATAGCTCCCAAAAGGTAAATCAACCACGACTAGACTTCGTTCAATGCCCCTAACAACCGAACTTGCATGGTAAATCATTTGATCTAAAGTAATGGGCAGTGTAGTTTCATGACCGGCCATTACATTTGAGGCCGAATCACCTACTAAAATAATATCTATACCTGCATTATCTACTATTTTTGCCATGGTATAGTCATAGGCTGTAAGCATGGCAATTTTTTCGCCATTAATTTTCATTTCTACCAAACTATTAGTGGTAATTCTTTTATAATCTTTTTTTGCTGTTGACATGCTATATTGTTTAATCCTTAAAAGGTAAAAGTAATAAAAAAACCACTCTGCTTATAAAGTTTCTTTTTCAAAGCAATTATTAGTAAATTTAAATTTACGATTTTATTAAGAAATTAAAACAAACGGTTCAAAAGAACTATAATATGGTGTAAAAACTTGAAAAATTGGTATTTTAAATGTATTTTTACATAAAAATACATTAAATTGAAAAAGGCAGAAACAGGCTCAACACTATATATAAAAGAATTAGAAGAAAAAATTATTGACCTTAGCTTAAGGTTAAAAAGTAGAACGAATGAGTTAAATTTAGCGAGAGAAAAAAATAAAAAAACGATAGGAAAATTAGTTCATAATTTGAAAAACCCCGTAGGAATAATTTATTCTTTTTCTGATATGATTTTGGAGGATATTGAAGATACTTCAATTGATAAATTAGAAAAGTACTTACAAGTAATTAAAAAATCAGCTGATTTTTCGATACAGGTACTTAACTCTATTGCAAAATATTTTCAGTTAGAGGGGTTAGATTCAACATTCAATTTTAAAAATATAGATTATAGCGAGTTAGTTAATAATGTTTTAAACGAATTTAAGTCAATAGCTGAAGAAAAGGGCATAACAATTGAGCGAAATTTTTCAGGAAAGTCCATTTTTTTAACTGCAGATAGAGATAAAATTTCATTGACAATAAGAAATATTATTAATAATTCAATTCGTTTCTCCAAAGAAAACTCTAAGATTAAAATTACTGTAATAGAAAATTTAAAGACTATTGAAACTACTATAACAGATGAGGGCATTGGGATTTCTAAAACAGATTTACCAAACATTTTCAATGCTTTTTATGTGGTAAATACCTATTCAGAAGACAAACAAAAGTGTATAGGTTTAGGACTTACAATTGCAAAAGAAGTTATACAACATCATAAAGGAAAAATTACTGTAACTAGTACTATTAATAAAGGAACGAACGTTGAGATGATACTTTCTAAATAATTATTTTGACCAATACGAGTATGAAATTTCAGAGATTAAACATATATGATTTGAAAAACTAATAAACGTATATTTAAAGGTTTAAAAAAGCTAAAAAAATAGGATGAAAAAGGGAGATATTACAACATCTATTCTTATTGATTCAACAGATCAAAGAAAAAACCTTTCAAAGGAGGGTGAAAAGTACATAACTTTTTTTGAAAATGCCCCTATCTCACTTTGGATTGAAGATTTTTCTGAAGTAAAAAAATACCTAGAAGAACAAGCTAAAGATAACAATACGGATATTAYATCTTTTATAAATGAWAACCCTAGTATAATTYMRAAAATTGYWCATTTAGTWRAAATAAAAGAAGTAAAYRCMGMAACKTTAAAWTTATAYAARGCYAAAACKAARCAAGAACTATTWRMTAATTTARRYARCACTTTTACKRAAGATTCTARKAAGGKRTTYRCAAAATYTRTWRTTGAAYTTTTCRATGGTAAAACAGAATTTGAAATAGAAACAGTAAATAAAACCTTAGAGGGAGACTCATTTGATATTCTTTTAAAATTTAAAATAGCTAAAGGCAGTGAAAAAACATTCAAAAATATAATTGTTTCTGTAGAAAATATTACTGAACGAAAAAAAGCAGAGCGATTATTTTTTGAAAGTAATCAACGATTAAAAGATCAATTTAACAATACTCCACTAGCTTCAATTATTTTTGATTTAGATTTTAAAATTTTAGAATGGAATAATTCTGCGCAACGAATTTTCGGATATACAGCCGAAGAAGTAATTGGAGTAAAGAGTAAAGATTTATTAACTCCACCTCATTTATTACCTAAGATGAAAAATCTTAGAAAAACAATGTTTGATCAATATGATAGTCTTAAAAACACCAATGAGAACATCACAAAAAATGGAGATATTATCGCTTGCGACTGGTATACAGTTCTACTTAGAGATGAACAAAATAAAATTATTGGTAGAGCTTGTTTAGTAGATGATATAACTGAAAGAATAAATACAAAAAAATTAATAGAGAAATCAGAAAAAAAGTTTAGAACTTTCTTTGAAAAATCAAATGATGCAGTATTGGTCATAAAAAACGGAAAGCTAGTTGATTGTAATTTAGCCGCCGTAAAAACATTTGAATATCTAAATAAGCAAGATTTACTTAACACCAATTTGTTTAAACTGGCACCTGATATATTGCCTGATGGGAGTAATGCTCATGAAAAAGCACAAAAAATGATGCAAATTGCCATAATAGAAGGCAATAAAAGGTTTAGATGTCACCATTTAAATAAGAATGGCTTTATATTTCCAACCGAAGTTACAATTACCCGACTTGATGAAAACGATTTAAACTCTGTACTTCAAATAGCTATTAGAGATATTACAGAACAAATTAAACAAGAGGAATTAGAGGATGTCTTATATAACATATCAAGAGCAGCTTTAACCATTAGCGATTTTAAAAAGTTTGGTTATTTTATTAAAAATGAGCTTCAAAAAATAATTGATACGAATAACTTTTTTATTGCTATGTTTAATGAGGTAACTGATATGATATCAATGCCTGTTTTAGTAGACGAGAAAGAAGAAGTTGAAGAATTTTCAGCAAATGACTCGTTAACAGGATATGTAATAAAAACAAAAAAACCACTAATAATAAATAAAGAGGAACATAAAAAATTGGTTAAGGAAGGGGTAGTAAGTTTAATTGGATTGGCAGCAGAAAAATGGGTGGGGGTACCTTTAAAAATTAAAGATAAAGTTATTGGAGCAATAGTTGTTCAAAGCTATAGAAATGAAAATGCATATAATGAAAATGATGTTAATTTACTTGAGTTTGTTGCTGATCAAATAAGTACAACAATTCTTCGAAAAAAATCGGATGAAGATCTAAAGAACGCATTATTGAAAGCTGAAGAATCTGATCGATTGAAATCGGCATTTTTAGCGAACATGAGTCATGAAATTCGAACGCCGATGAATGGAATTATAGGATTTTCAGAATTCTTTTTAAATTCAAATTTATCTGAAGGTGAAAGAAAAAAATATGCTAAAATAGTAATTAATAGTGGTAAACGATTATTGGCTATTGTGAATGATGTGTTGGATATTTCAAAAATTGAGGCTGGTGAAGTAGCATTAAATTATGAAACTGTTCATCTAAACAATTTATTAAATGAATTATTTGTATTTTACAATCCGATAGCACAAAAAAATAATTTAAGATTAAATTGTGTGAAAGGTCTAGAAGATTTTAAAAGCGTAATTGAAATTGACAAAACAAAATTAAACCAAATATTATCAAATTTTTTATCAAATGCGTTTAAATTTACTGAGGAAGGAAGTATAGAGTTTGGATATCAATTGTTAGAAAATAAACTACAATTTTATGTAAAAGATACTGGAATTGGTATTGAAGAAAAACTTCAAGATCAAATTTTTGATAGATTTACTCAGGCAAATATTGATTTAGTTAAAAAACATAAAGGAACTGGGCTGGGTTTATCAATTTCAAAAAAGTTAATTGAATTATTTAAAGGTGAAATTTGGCTCGATTCAGATACTAAAGGCACTACAATTTATTTTACGATACCGTTTATTAAATCAAAAACACTACAAATTACAACTGTTGTAGAAAAGAAGAAAAAAGAAATTCAAGTGAAAAATAAAGAAATAATAATTTTAGTAGCCGAAGATGAAGAGTATAATATGATGTATATAAATGAATTATTTTCAAGAACAAATTTTAAAGTTATTGAGGCTGATAATGGTAAAAAAGCAGTTGAATTATCTCAAAAACACCCCGAAATTGATTTGGTATTAATGGATATTAAAATGCCAATAATGAATGGTAACACAGCAATGAAAAAAATAAAAAAGCAGCGACCTGATTTACCTATAATTGCTCTCACTGCATTTGCAATGGAATCAGACAAAGAAAAATCCTTAGAGGATGGGTTTAATGATTATTTAACAAAGCCAATTAATAAAAAATTACTTTTTGAAGTGATTGATAAATTTAGTTAAAAGTATTTTAAATGAATGTCGACAAATAAAGAACATAATTTAAACCCAAACAATTGGGTGAAATTACATGCTGATTATCTTTTTAATTTTACTATAAGTAGAATTAACAATTATGATTTAGCAAAAGATTTAGTACAGGATACTTTTTTTGCAGGCTTAAAAGCTAAGGATAATTTTAAAGGTAAAGCTAGTGAACGCACTTGGTTAATTTCTATTTTAAAAAGAAAAATTATTGATCATTATCGTAAAATAAATTCGGTAAAAGGTAGAGCTGAAGTTAAAATGAATTTTTATAATGACGGTGATAGAGAAGGGGAATGGATTGAGGAGCGTGTGCCAACAGATTGGAATAGTGAAGTAGAAAAAGTTATTGAAAATAATGAATTGAGTGAAGTATTAGAGCAATGTATAAGCGGTTTACCGGTAAGATATGAAATGGTTTTTAGAATGAAAACTATTCAGCAATTTGAAACAGCAGAAATTTGTAAGGAATTAGAAATAACCTCGTCAAATCTTTGGGTAATTATTCATAGGGCCAGAACTCAATTAAGAAAATGTATGGAAGACAATTGGTTTAAAAATTAAAATTGAAACACATGAAATTAACCTGTGACGAAGCAACTACAATTTGTGATAAAAGTCAATATAAAGAGGCAACTTTGTGGGAGAAAATAAAATTRAGTRTGCACGTTTTTTTATGTAATAAATGYGGGCTTTACTCAAAACAAAACAAAGTAATGACAACGTGTTATGAAATTCATAAAGATGTTGAAAGTAGAAAAAAACACTGTTTAAATGAAGATGAAAAAAAACATTTAGACAAAACGCTAAAGGCTAGAATATAACACCAAATAATAAATATGAAGCTGCATTAAAGGAACTAACTTAAAACAAGTTCCTTTTTTGTATTTTTATATAAAAAAATGAGTTTTTTACCTGATAATATTGATGAATATGTTGTAGATCATTCTCAAAAAGAACCCGATCTTTTAAAGCAATTAAATAAGGAAACCTGGCAAAAAGTACTAAATCCCCGAATGCTTTCTGGAGCTTTTCAAGGGCGTGTATTATCCATGATTTCAAAATTAATTCAACCTAAGACAATTTTAGAAATAGGCACTTATACGGGTTATTCAGCATTATGTTTGGCAGAAGGATTGCAAATAAAAGGGCGTCTTATAACGATTGATAAAAATGAGGAGTTAGAAGGGTTTTCTAAAAAATATTTTGATAAATCAGCATATAGAAGCCAAATAGTGCAGTTAGTAGGAAATGCCCTCGATATTATTCCTTCCTTAAATCAAAAATTTGACCTTGTATTTATTGATGCTGATAAATCTAATTACAGTAATTATTTTAAAATTATAATTGATAAAATGAATTCTGGTGGAGTAATTTTATCAGATAATGTTTTATGGAGTGGTAAAGTGGTAGTAAAAATTAATTCGAATGATGTAGACACGCAAGCTTTAATTGAATATAATAAGTTGTTAATTTCAGATGATAGAATTGAAACAGTTCTATTACCAATTAGAGATGGTCTAGCTATTAGCAGGGTTAAGTAAGGTAAAATAATAAGTTAGTTGTTTCTTTTTATAGGACCAGTGATATCGTCGATAATGCTATTTTTAGCTTTAGTAACAGGTCGGGTGAAATCATCAACACCTTTTCTAACTTTATTAATTTCATCTTTTACTTTAGAAGCTACATCAATATCTATATCGTGTTTTTCAGCACTGTTTTTTATTTCTCTTTTAATATCATTAGTTGCATCTTTAACTTGACGCATTCCTTTTCCAAGTCCACGAGCAATTTCAGGCAACTTATCAGCACCAAAAAGCATCACTACAATTAGTAAAATTACAAATATTTCAGCGCCGCTAATAAATAAATACATGATAAATTATTTTGATTACAAAGATAGTCAAAAAAATAGTTTAAAATTGTAATCAAACTTAGGTTAAGAAATTAAAAAATTATTARAAAGCACTTGAACCTGTTTTATAAACAATATTAAATAACAATCCATTTTCAGAAAAACCATTGATTATAAATTGAAATTCATTAGAAAACTCATTTGTTGGAATTTTAATGAAAGCTTCACCTTTTTCATTCGTTTTAAGGTTATTTTTCCAATCTATTTCTGTCAAATTATAAGCATCTTCAGTATATATGTTGTACAATGGTTTATAAAAAGAAGTTGCCCTGTCAAAACCTGTAAGCAACAGCAAACTTTTATATAACTTTTTGTTTTCTTCTCCAAAATAGCGATGATTACCTTTTTTGAGGTAAATTTTAATAATCCCACCAATGCCATTCAATCCTCCACCGCCACCGGATTTATTAATTAAAATTTCATCAATATCACTCATACTTAGTTCTTTCATCATATCAATGTCAAACTCTTGAATGGTTGGTAAATCATTTATGTAGATTTTAGGGGGGTAAGTTGCATTAGAATTTGCATGACCAAAAGGGTTTGTGAGAGTAGCTGGGGTATTTCTAAGTGAAATAAAATAACTTTCAACATTATTAGTAATATTTGGCTTAATAAAACCTAAACTATTGAAATAATCAAACAAGGTTCGGTTAACTATTTCTAGTTGCCTTGTTACTTTCTTGTTTTTATAAAATCCAGCAGCTATAATATTATGCTTTCGTGCCATATTCGATTCTATATCATAGATAGTTTGCTTTTGTTTAGTTTTTACATTTTTCAACACTACTTCATCTAATTGTTCAATATTTGGGTAATTTTTATAACCTGATAAATTGTTCTTTTTAGTTACTGATGGTAACTTTTTTGCTGTTATGGAACTATAATCATAAATAGTAGTTATGTTTTTCGGTCTTTCTATTTTAGGTTCTATAAAAGATACCTTATTAGGTTTAACAAGCGGTACATCCTTTTTTATAAATGCAATTTTTATGGAATCATTTTTATATGCAAATATATTTTCAAATGAAAATTCTTTGTTCTTATTAAGTTTACTAAAAGCAACTAATCTATTCTTTTTTGATAAAATACCTATGTCATAGCCTTTTGGGAATTTTTTTACTTTACCATTCAGTGTAAAACCATTTTCAAAATGAAATGTTTCTTTAGGGCTTATCTCTTTAATTTTTTCTTTCAAAGAATAAGCACTCCATCCTTGACAAAGGAGTAATAAATCTAAATATTCCTTTTCTTTAGGGTTTGTATTTCTAAAATAGAAAGACGGATTTTCAACAATTCCTTTAATATAAGGTGATAATAAAAAAGCACTTTTAATTGTTTGAGTTTCATTATATATTTTAGAATCTTTTGGAAGTACAGAAATACTTATTTGAGTTGAAATTGGCTCAAAATTTGAATTTATCGTTTGAATTTTAAAGTTTATTGAGTCATTTTCAGTTTTTAATTCTTCAATAAGAATAGCTGACTGATTATTTGGCTTTTCTATAAAGAATTTACGTTCTGCAATGGGTTGGTTATTTTTAAATAGTGTAATAATATTAACTCCATGAAGCATGTTAGTTTTATCAATAAACAACTCTTGTTCTGTGAATTCTCCTTGAGTGAAGTTAATAGAAATCGCTTCGTTAATACTATTATTTCTATAAAAAAGTAACGCAAAAGAATCATTAGGTAATAATGGTAAGGTTTCTTTATTGGTTTTAATCGTAAATTTAATTTTATCAGAATTTGAATTATCTAAACTAAAAATGACTCCAATTTTAATTGCTTTTGGGAGTGCTATTTTTTTTGTGGTATTATTAATATTAATAATTGCAGTATAGGTTTCATTTTTGAGGTAAGTGAAATTACATTTACCCATACCTAAAAAATTCCCCTTAAAATTGGAAACTTCAATTCCATTTGAATTTATTATTCTACCTGAAAAAGGATGTATTTTTCCATTAATTAAGGCTTTAATTCCAATTGTATTTTCTGCTTCTTCAAGTAAATAGCCACTTTCAGGAAAAGTTTGAATGTCATAAACCTTGCTGAATTTATTTTGTTTAGCATCATTTTTTGTAGCAGGATTTAGAAATTTAATTTCTTGAATAAAGACATTTTCAAAGCCGAAATTTTGCATATAATTTGTAAATCCTTGAAGGTAGTATTTTCCTGAAGGATAGCCATTACCAAGTAAAAAATCACCAAAACCTACACCGTCATTTATAAATATATTTTTACTATCAATAACATCTCCATTGTAATTTAATAGGTTTACAAGTAGGTTTGTTGTGTAATAGGATGGGGTGTTGTTATGGTCATTAGCAACATATGTTGTAAACCATATATTTTCTTTAGGAAAATAGGTTGTTTTATTTAAATGAATAAATACTTTTTCTCTAATTAAATTATTATTTTGAAGTTGCTTCAAAACTGAATTAGTGAAATTATCTTGAGAAAAGATAGTTAAAGGGCTAAATAAAAACCATAAAGCAATTGATATTTTTATATTCTTCATAATTATTTTTGATTTGAAATAAGGTAATAATTATCAATGTCTAATTTAGATTTTATCTCATTATTCCATCTCATCAAGTATTGAAAATTTAAGGCAGAATTAGTTTCCATTTTCATTTTTTCGACAGTTTGAGTTGCTTTTTTAAAAGTTTCATTACACAAAACTTTCACTTGGCTAAAGGTCATTTCATCATTGATTTCTGATGCTAATTTTTGTCGGTAATATTCATAGATGTCAAAAGTTAAATTGAGATAAACTAACATGTTTTTAGATCTTGAATTTTTATATGAAGAAGAATTCCTATCAAAGATGGTTCTAGTGATAAATTTATTTTCCCCATTAGAATCTTTATGTTTATCTAGTAAATAACTAAAGTTAAAAGATTGGTAATTATTGAAAAATGAGTTCTTTTTAACGATGTCACTACTAGAATGATAAACCTTGTCAGCTTTTATATTTGTACTTAAGTTACGATTGATGTATTTATTGCTATTTTCAGATTCGTTTAACCCTTGTTTTACGCTTTCCCATTTAAGTCGTTTGGTTTTATCCCATGAAATGACAGAAGGTCTTATAAATTCTATATCATTAGTTGGAATTTTATTCTCGTAGTTAATTAAAATTCCATATTCTTTTAAAAATTCAATGGATTTTAATGCTTTAAAACTTTTTGGAAATTGATAATTAGCATCCCAAAATTCATTTGTGGCTTGTAAAGCAATAATTTTATCATAGTCATTATTGAACTTAATACTTTTAGTGAAGAAAGGTTCATCAAAAATTTTATAATAATCATAGAAATACAAAAATACATTGGTTTCAATAATTTCAAAAGATTTTTTAGAATTATAGTACATTGTAAATTTATAATCTAACGATTGAATTTTCTCAAAATTATTAGGGTTGAAATTAATATTCAATATAATTTCCTTTGGAATTACTTCATGATTTTTAATAATGGAGGTTAACCTATAAGTAGTTGGATTATTTATTCCAAGTTCAATTTTCTTTATTGTAAGTGTTTCTTTATTAAAAATTATTTTTCCGAAAAATAGTCTTCCATTCAATTTTTTTGGAACAAACGATAATACCATGTCATCATAACTGCAATTATCACATGGATCAATTTTGACTTTGTATTTTCTTTTTATAACGTTTAATGCTAAATTTCCAGGATATTGTGGTAAAATTTGGTGCGAGATATTAAATAACTGAAAATCTTTTAAGATGTCTGTGCTATTCAAACTATAGAATGGAAAAGAGCGGTTTTGACCAAAACGTCCACTCTTAATTTTCAAGTCTGTAATTCCTTTTGATAATGTATGCTCGCTATTATAAAATCCTTCAATAATTTCTAGAGGAACTCCTTTAACAGATGTATTAAGGTTCAGGAACCCTTTACTTTTTACAATTTTCTTATTGTTTCGATATTTTTTAATTAAGCGAAATAATAATTTATAGCTGTAATCTTTTTCTTTTTTTACAATAATATTTACAGAGTTTAAATTGTAAACTTCTTGCTCTAAGAGTAATTTAGGATTATTTTTAAAATAAGATAAGGGAACTTTTTTTGATCGATATCCTATATACCTAACTTCAATTGAATCTAAGGCAAACTTATTTAGAAATTCAAATTTTCCATCTTCATTTGTAATTGTGTAATAATCTTTATCGCTTATTAGCCTAATTGTGGCATATGGAAGTGATTTGTTTGAGGATTTATCGAATATAAAGCCATTTATATAATTTTGAGAAAAACTATACGAATAGAAAAGAAGAAAGATAATTAAAGTAATTTTTTTCATAACACTTATTTTTAAGTCTTTGAAATTATTTCAATAATTCTATTATTGATTTTTAGATATCGAGGTTTTTCTTTTTTGGGAAACATAAAAACTAAAGTTTTATTGAGGTTTTTATATTTTTTTATTTGGTGATTTACATTTTTATTTTTCATTAAAAATCCCAATGTAATTGCCGAATCAGCTCTATATTTGGTGTTAGTTTTAGCATCTAATAAATAGAAATTATTGAAATTAAATTTTTGAGTTTTATGACTGGAATTTTGAAGTGTTAGATTAATTAATACAAATTTATCGTTAAAATTTGATTTGTATCTTGCATTCGTTCGAGGGTAATCAGAAATTGAGTTTTTTTCTTCGATTTTATTAATAACAAAATCAATATTCTGATTGAAGCTGTATTCTTTAAAAGTTGATTTTTTAATGGTATAGCAAGACGTTAATAATACAAGTAAAATCAAAATGGGAATAATTTTTCTCATAGCATTGAAAATTGTAATTACCTGATTAAAAGTAATTAATACTTTTAATATATCAAAAACTATTCCATTTTCATTTGTCGTTCATGCATTACAATGCTTCAAACAACAGATACATTTAAACTTAAAGTAGATTTGAATTTTATTAAAAGCGTGATTTTTCTATGCTAATTTGGATAAACCATGTTGCCTTCAACTTAAACAATATGAATTTGTTCTTTAATCTTTGAATGTTATAAAGTCAAAAGTATTGATTGAATTGAAAAATTCTTTTTGAGAACCAACCAGTTAAAATAGGATTAGAGATCTATCTTAACCCGATATTGATAAGGATTTCGCCCTGGTGTAGTCTTCTGCAACTCCGGCAAACGTTCAAACAATCCTGTAGAGAGCATTTTTTTTTGAAAGCGGCTACGTTCAATTTTTTTTTCTAAAATTACTTGATGTAATTGGTAAAGTTCGGGCATAGTAAATTCCTTTGGTAGTAAGTTGTAAGTCATTTGTTCATTACGAATATCTTCCTTTAAGCGCTGTCGAGCCGTATTTACGATAGATTTGTGGTCCATCCACATTTCAGGTAATTCATCAAAATCAAACCATGCAAAGGCTTCATCAAAATGACTCACACTCGGATGGGTTTTATCAATGTTTACAAGTGAGTAATATGCTAGTGAAACAAATCTATTATTAAACCAATAATCTTCAGTCCATTCCATTCCTGTTTTTTCGAAAAACTCTTTCATCACCTTTTTAAACTGACGATTTTTTTCGCCAAAAACTGATAAAAACTTTAAATGAGAATTTTCAAGTCCTGTTCGTTGCTTTAATATATTTTGGGCAGCTTCATCCACGGACTGGTCCAATCTAATATAACCACCAGGGAGTAACCAATTTTTGCCTATTTTTAATAAAAGACATTTCAAGACATTACCCTTATACCCGATTATTACCATGTCAATAGATAAATTTGGTAAAAAAGAATTGTTCCCCTGTTCTAATATTTCTTTAACGTCCATACTACAAATATAAAAAAATTGTGACATGTTGCCACAATTAAAAAGTTTTATTACATTTGTGTCGAATTGACACAAATAAAATTATAGACAATGAAAAAAGTTTTTAGGAATTCATTAAAGGTATTAGGCATTCTCATATTATTAGCGGTTATCTCCGGACTTGGAGGATGGTGGTATATCAATTCAACCTTCCTTTCTTTTGAAAAAGATTATGCCGAAAATATGGACATAAAAGAATTGACCATTGATGGGTATACATTTTTAGATAGAAACGGCAATGGCAAAAAAGACATATACGAAGATGATAGAAAAACTACCGATGAACGAGTAGAAAATGTATTGCATCAAATGACTTTAGAAGAAAAAATCCACTTGCTCAAAGGTTCTGGAATAGCATCTGCCATGGGTATAGGCAATACAGCAGTTCCAGGAGCAGTTGGTACTATTGTTCCAACACCTCGATTGGGTATTCCGACCATTTATTTATCTGATGGTCCTGCAGGGTTGCGAATAGAACCGAAACGAGAAGGCGAAGACCGCACGTATTACTGTACGGCTTTTCCGATTGGCACCTTGTTATCTTCTACTTGGAACACCGATTTGGTAAACGTAGTCGGTACGGCAATGGGTAATGAAGCACTTGAATATGGCATTGATGTGATTTTAGGACCAGGCGCGAACATTCATCGTCATCCGTTTTGTGGTCGAAATTTTGAATACTACTCAGAAGACCCGGTATTGACTGGCTTCATTGGTGCCGCAATGGTGAACGGTATTGAGTCGCAAGGCATAGGTACTTCGGTTAAGCATTTTGTGGCAAACAATCAGGAAATCGACCGTAATTTCAATGATGTCATTGTTTCGGATAGGGCTATGCGCGAGATTTATCTCAAAGGTTTTGAAATTATTGTAAAAAAATCGCAGCCATGGACAATCATGTCATCTTATAATAAGGTCAAAGGTGTATATGTCTCCGAAAGCAAAGACCTCTTGACGAACATACTTCGAGACGATTGGAATTTCGAAGGCTTGGTAATGACCGACTGGTTTGGCGGTAATAATGCGCCCGCTCAAATCGCAGCAGGAAACGACCTTTTGGAACCAGGCACTAAAAAGCAATGGAAAGCCCTCAAAAAAGCGGCTAAAAACGGCTCGCTTTCCGAGGAAGAAATCAACACTTCCGTTAGGCGTATTTTAAAATTGATAATTCAATCAAAAAAGATGCAGAATTATCAATATGGCAACAATCCAAATCTTGAGGCACACGCTAAAATCGCACGTCAGTCAGCGACAGAAGGAATGATTTTGTTGAAAAATGAACATGTCTTGCCTATTCAAAATGCTAAAAATATTGCTTTACTAGGGGTGACTTCTTATGACTTTATCGCTGGTGGAACAGGATCTGGAGACGTGAATGAGGCTTACACTGTTTCATTGGAAGAAGGGTTAAAAAATGCAGGTTTTGAAATCAATCAAGCTGCTAAAAAAATATTTGAAACTCACAAAGCTAAACATAAAGAGGAATTTATAAAACCTGAAGGTTTTAGTGCGATGACTACCCCATATATTCCGCCAAGAATGACCTACGCCGAAAGTGAATTGAAGGAAATCGTAGCCAGTTCAGATATAGGTATTATTACAATTGGTCGAAATAGTGGCGAAGGTGGTGATAGAGTGGAAAAAGATGATTTCTTATTGTCTAAAACAGAGCAAAACATGATGGCCAATGTTTGCAAAGCTTTTCAAACAGCAAATAAAAAGGTAGTTRTGGTGATGAATATTGGTGGTGTTATTGAAACGGTTTCTTGGAAATCAAAACCCGATGCGATTTTATTAGCTTGGCAAGGCGGACAAGAAGGTGGAAATTCAGTTGCAGATATTCTAAGTGGTAAAGTGAATCCTAGCGGAAAATTACCGATGACCTTTCCTGTGAACCTAAATGACCACGCTTCAAATACAAATTTCCCATTGGAAGGCGGAACGATGGATTTTATGAAGATGATGCTTGCCAGTCGCGAAGAAAAACCAGAAAATGAAAAGGTAAAAAACAAGGACTACACCAATTACGAAGAAGGCATTTATGTAGGCTATCGACATTTTGATACAGCGGAATTAGAAGTGTCTTATCCATTTGGTTTTGGATTATCATATACGACATTCGATTTAAGCAATTTGAATGTGACTTTACTAAATGACACCATCAAAGTGACGGTTACTGTGACAAATTCTGGTAATGAAGTAGGAAAAGAAGTTGTTCAAGTCTATACTTCAAAACCAGATACCAAGATAGACCGACCTTTAAAAGAATTGAGAACTTTCACAAAAACGAAAAATTTGAACGCGGGTGAAGTGACAACGGTCAATTTGCAAATTCCAGTGTCGGAATTGAGCTATTGGTCAGAAGAAGCCTCGCAATGGATTTTGGAAAAAGGTTTATATTCCATTCAAGTAGGTGCTTCATCTAGRGATATTCRATTGTCAATGGAAGTTGAAATAAATTAGAAAAGCAATTGAAATAATAAAAAGTCTTGCTAAATAAAAGCAGCAGGTAACTATGTATACCTGCAATTACGGAGGAATTTCATAGAGCGAAATTTTTGCTTAGTTTCCACCTTTGCGCTTAGCGCAAAGGTTTGTATCTTTTAACTTGTAACTGACGGTTATACGAGGTCGATCTTCAGCTCCTAATAAATAAACACAACTTTTAGGGTGTTTGAACATTTCTAAAGGTTCAGATTTTTGTCTAATTCTACTCCATCAACATTATGTGAATGTATAACATGCTTATTTTGCATAACGGTATCCAATAATATAAATAAAACTGGCTCTCATATTTTGAGCAGTACGCCATAAAACTCTTAAATTTTAGGTAGTTTTCTCATTTTGAATTCCAATACCAAAAAGCCTTGTCCTAAAATATTAATCATTGATATCTCCAACTTGTTAAATCTGCATTTTTAGGAGCACTTTCAGCAATACGTTTCATAATTTTAGGAATGTACATACTGTTATATCTCAACCTTGAAATGTAGTTAGGATTGTTTTGATCTCCATTCCAGCAATGTTCTGCTCTATCTCCATAATCTACTTCACCGCTGTAGTATGGATCAGTAGTACTTTCTAAAAAATCTTCCATTAAATAAACGGCGTTATTCAAATAGTAATTGTCCATATCACCGCAATAAATGTGGATCTTTCCCTTCAGTTTTTCCCCTAATTTGTCCCAATCCCGTTCCAAAATATAGCGTAAATCATAATTTTCCTGCCAATATTTTGCAATCTCTGAATTGATATCACCGGTTTTTTTATCCCATAATCTTTCTGGATATCCATTTTCATTTTGAGGGGAGTACGTTGCTTCCCAAATATCCCATTGTCCACCAGACCTTGAATTATCACCTAAAACTAATTCCAAATGATTTGATTCTTTGATGGTAGAAGAAATATTTCCTAGATAATCCCTATGAGCTGGCACTTCTATTGATTTATGATCTGTCTCATAATAATAGGCATTTTTATCTTCATAAATATTGGTCAAACAGTATTGTCTGAAATCAATTGGATCTGGGCAAGCGGCAAAGCATCCATTATATTCATCAGGATATTTAACCTGAACTGCTAAAGCTTCCCATCCCCCAGTTGATCCTCCATATAAAAACCTTGACCARCCTTYWCCMWKACCTCTNAANATTTTTYYKMWATWTGRRNNATTAAYTCATAGGTTATRGCATCACCATAAGGWCCCTGACTRGCRGAATTYACSGCATAAGAATCGTCRTAATAAGGAGTTGGGTGCTGAATCTCAATGATAATAAACCTCGGAAAATCAGGTTCGTTCCATCTTTTATAAAAATCATATGCTTCTTGTTGTTGAATGTTATTATAACCATCTACACTAAATCTTTCTGAATAAATTAGTTCTAAATTTTCATCAGGAGGGGTGGTTCTAAATCCATCAAAATTTGCGGGAAAATGACCGTGAAAAATCATTAAAGGATACTTTGCCTCAGGATGTTCGTCGAACCCTTTAGGAAGCAAAATATGAGCGCCTAAATACATGTCTCTTCCCCAAAATTTAGAGAGCTTTTCAGATTTTATTTTGATATGTTTGATCCATTCTGTGTCTTCGGGTTCTTCTATTTCAGGGATCTTTTGATCAAGGAGGATGGATACATTTCCGAAACCATTTTCAGTAATTGTAATTTTTTTAGGAACACTATATAAATTACCAGGAGAACGATTCCATTTTTGACCTTCTCCATGATCCATTGGAAGTTTAACTATGTGCCCAGTTTCTAAATGAAAGGTTTCATAAACATGTAGCAAGGCTTGAATATAATAGTCTCCAGGTTGAAYATTTTTTAAACTTTCAATAGGAWARCCAAAAATRTCTTCATCAAAGGAGACCTCTTGATTTGGGCTTAATTCATCMACGTTCATTCCAAAAATTAATTGACCGTTCAATCCMTCATTTATTTGAAAACGRGGYTCTKTWTCGWTGTTTTTTGAAAGCATTAACAGYAATCTACCATCTAAYATAGAWGTACTTACATTTTCTGAGAAAGCWACATTTATTGACTTATTTGAATSATTTGATTTATCTGATTGGCAGCYTATTAAAATAAACCCAATCAAYAAMAGGAATAGTAAGTTTTTCATGATTATTGTGTTTTGAATAACAAGATACTAATAAATGYWTGGATTTTAWTAATGAGTATGAATCAAATAATCAGACATTATTTTTTTGTCAGCATTCTTTTAATTTCATTCAATTTCATCAATGCTTCAATAGGAGTGAGTGTATCAATATTTGTAGAAAGAATTTCTTCTTTAAGATCTTCTAATAAAGGATCATCTAATTTAAAAAAGCTCAATTGCATTTCTTTCTCAGAGGTATTATTTAAAGTTTCCTTAATCTCTTCTCTAGTATGGTTTTTCTCTAGTTGCTTTAACATCTTTGAAGCTCTATGAACTACTACAGAAGGCATTCCAGCCAATTTAGCTACATAGATACCAAAACTATGTGCACTTCCACCAGGTACTAATTTTCGTAGGAAAATAACGTTATCTTTTAATTCTTTTACCGATACATTAAAGTTTTTTACCCGTTCAAAAGTATTGGCCATATCATTTAATTCGTGGTAGTGTGTAGCGAATAATGTTTTTGCTTTTGAAGGATGTTCGTGTAAATATTCAGAAATAGCCCAGGCAATTGAAATACCGTCATAGGTACTTGTTCCTCGTCCAATTTCATCTAATAACACTAGGCTTCTATCAGAAATATTGTTTAAAATACTTGCTGTTTCATTCATTTCAACCATAAAAGTTGATTCTCCCATAGAGATATTRTCACTTGCMCCAACRCGCGTAAATATTTTATCTACAATACCAATTCTRGCATTTTGTGCWGGWAYATAACTTCCCATTTGAGCTAACAAAACGATTAAAGCTGTTTGACGTAAAATKGCCGATTTACCACTCATATTAGGGCCMGTAATCATWATGATTTGTTGCTGAKTTCTATTTAATACAAGGTCATTCGCAATGTATTCTTCACCAATTGGTAGTTGTTTTTCAATTACTGGATGACGCCCGTTTTTAATTTCTAAATCGGTACTTTSATCTATTTGTGGWCGAACATARTTGTTGTGTTTTGCGATTTCTGCAAAAGAACATAAACAATCAATTTGAGCTATTAATTGTGCGTTTAATTGAATGGGTTGAATGTAGTCYAAYAATGAACTAACTAATTCATTAAAAAGSKCATGTTCTAGTTTTCCAATTTTTTCTTCAGCWCCTAAAATTTTRGTYTCRTATTCTTTTAATTCTTCRGTAATATAACGTTCAGCATTTACCAGCGTTTGTTTRCGAATCCATTCCTCAGGAACTTTRTCTTTRTGTGAATTACGCACTTCAATATAATAACCAAATACATTATTAAAGGCTATTTTTAATGAAGAAATACCTGTACGCKCTGTTTCACGAGYTARCATWGYATYTAAATAATCTTTTCCAGAAGTAGAAATAGCTCTTAACTCATCTARTTCTTGYGAAACTCCATKTGCTATTGCGTTACCTTTATTAATATTTACAGGTGCGTCTTCATTTAAAATAGTACTAATTTTTTCACGAAGACCAGTACAATTTTGTARTTGTTCRCCAATTATTTTTAGTGATTCATGTTCACTTTTTTCAGCGGCCTCTTTTATCGGAATTATTGCATTTAGGGAGTTTTTAAGTAACACAACTTCACGCGGATTTACTTTCCCTGTAGCCACTTTTGAAACTAGGCGTTCAATATCACTGATTTGTTTTATTTGATAGGTTGTTAATTCAAAAAACGCRTCATTATCAATAAAATATTTTACAATATCATGYCGCTTCTTAATTCGATTGATRTCTTTTAATGGTAGTGCCAACCAGCGCTTTAACAATCTTCCACCCATGGGHGAAATAGTTTTATCAATAACATCTAATAAGGTTACAGCATTTACAGAAGTTGAATTGTACAATTCTAAATTTCGAATKGTAAACCGATCCATCCACACATATTGATCTTCAGAAATTCTGTTTAKTACTRAAATATGATCTAATTTATTGTGTTGTGTTTCAGATAAATAATACAATACMGCTCCTGACGAAATTATTCCTTCKKSTAAATTATCAACKCCAAATCCTTTGAGGGWTTTTACYTTGAARTGATTGGTTAAAYTTTCYAAYGCATAATCAGMTTGGAAAATCCAATCWTCTAAGTAAAAAGTATAAAAYYGATCACCAAATAATTCKAGRAATTTAGTTTTGTGTTGTTTTTGAACTAGAACCTCACTTGGATTAAAATTTTGTAATAGTTTATCAATATATTCATKGTTYCCTTGTGCRGTTAAAAATTCRCCGGTAGAYACATCTAAAAATGAAATACCARTATTTCTTTTCCCAAAATGAACAGCWGCTAAAAAGTTATTTGTTTTCGATTGTAACACTTCGTCATTTAAGGCAACTCCAGGCGTCACCAATTCTGTAACACCACGCTTTACAATCGTTTTGGTCATTTTTGGATCTTCCAATTGGTCGCAAATTGCAACACGCATTCCTGCTTTTACTAATTTTGGAAGGTATGTATTTAGTGAATGGTGAGGGAAYCCCGCTAAAGCAGTTTCAGTTTCRCTTCCGGCACCACGYTTCGTTAAAATAATYCCYAAAACTCTTGCYGCCTTTTTTGCATCTTCACCAAAGGTTTCATAAAAATCTCCGACTCTAAACAATAACATTGCATCAGGATATTTCATCTTAATTGCATTGTATTGTTTCATTAACGGTGTGACTTTCTTGGTTTTTGCTGCCAATTTTTTAGGAAATTAAGTTAGTTTTGCGAAGTTAATTATTCCGTTTTAAAGATAAACGAATTTATGAGAAAATTAAAGAATAGCGAATTAGGAAGACCAAATGTTGAGGAGTTTAAAAAAATGGATAAAATTCCGCTAATTGTGGTATTGGATAATATAAGAAGTTTAAACAATATTGGCTCAGTGTTTAGAACCAGTGATGCCTTTTTAATTGAAAAAATATACCTCTGTGGAATTTCCGCACAACCACCGCATAAAGACATTCATAAAACAGCATTAGGGGCAACAGAGTCTGTTAATTGGGAATATGTTGRAGACACKTTGACATTAGTTAAAAAATTACARRCYGAAAATGTTGTTGTAGCTTCAATAGAGCAGGCAGARAAWAGTACAAAACTTCAAGATTTTAAGATTRAAACGAATCAGARATATGCWGTTGTATWTGGAAAYGAAGTGAAAGGWGTGCAGCAAGAAGTKGTTWCRGCTTCWRATTATTGTATTGAAATTCCACAATTTGGCACKAAACATTCATTAAATATTTCGGTRAGTTGTGGYGTAGTATTRTGGGATTTATTTAAAAAATTTAAGTATTAACCTGAGTTATATMGAACTCAGGTTATTAAAAYCCAAGCATTAATTTTGCGATAAAAAAGAACAAGAAAATTCCAAAAATATCATTGCTTGTTGTTATAAATGGTCCTGTTGCAATTGCTGGATCTATACCTCGTTTATCTAAAATAATTGGGACAAAAGTTCCTACTAATGAAGCAACAATAATAACAATTAACATTGAAATTGCTACCGTGAAACTAAATTTCGGATCCATATGTGTAATATATCCAAAAAGCATTACTAATACCCCCAAAACAAGTCCACTTATTAAACTTAAACTAACTTCTTTTAAAAGTMGGTTAAATAAACTTCCTTTAATAATATCATTTGCTAAACCTTGAACCACAATTGCCGACGACTGTACACCAACATTACCAGCCATTGCAGCAATTAAAGGGGTAAAAAAGAACAGGCGTTTGTATTCTTCATTTACCATAAATTCTTCATATCCCTCCATAATAAAAACACTTCCTAGCCCACCAAATAAACCTAAAACTAACCAAGGTAAACGGGCGCGAGTTAATTCCATAATGGAATCATCAGCTTCAACATCTTCAGTTAAACCAGCTGCTAGTTGATAATCTTTCTCGGCTTCCTCTTTAATTACATCAACAATATCATCAATGGTAATTCTACCTACCAATCTATTTAATTCATCAACAACTGGAATTGCTTCAAGATCATATTTTTGCATAATTCTTGCCACGTCTTCAGCATCTTCATGAACATTAACGAAATCGACCTTTTTAATATACACCTCTTTAATTGCTGTTCTAGTAGAAGTAGTCAGTAGATCTTTTAATGAAAGGCGACCTTTTAAAATATCTTGATCATCTACAACATAAATTGAATGAACTCGTGTGACCTCTTCAGCTTGTATTCGCATTTCTTTGACACATGTAAGAACATTCCAGTTTTCATTAACTTTCACCAATTCTTTGGCCATTAACCCACCAGCGGTATCCTCATCGTAACGTAAAAGTTCAACAATTTCTTTGGCATGTTCAACATCTTCAAGTTGAGAAATAACTTCTTCTTTTTGTTCTTCAGGAAGTTCAGCAATAATATCTGCGGCATCATCAGTATCTAACTCATCAATTTCTTCTGCAATTTCTTTTGTAGAAAGGTTACTTAATATTTTTTCACGTGTATCTTCATCTAATTCAGCAAGGACATCTGATGTTTTCTCACTATCTAATAATTTTATTAAGTAAGTGGCTTGGTAAGAATTTAAATCTTCAATAATTTCAGCAATATCTGCATAATGCACATCTTCTAATAAATTTAAAAGGGSATCATTTTTTTGTTCAGCAATTAATTGTTGAATATTAAAAAGGTATTCTTTGGTAATTTCAAATGACATCTTTTTCTATTTTAGAAGTAAGACTAATGAATTCTTGAACAGATAATTGCTCTGGGCGTTTCGCAAAGATAGCATCTTCTCTTAAACTATCTGATAAATTCATTGTTTTTAAACTATTTCGGAGTGTTTTTCTACGTTGTTGAAAAGCAGTTTTTACAACCCTATAAAATAATTTTTCATCAACAGGTAACGTATAATTTTTTTTTCTAGTCAATCTAATAACCCCGGAATCTACTTTTGGAGGCGGACTAAAAACCGTAGGAGGAACTGTAAATAAGTATTCAACATCATAAAAAGCTTGCGTAAGAACTGATAAAATTCCATACACTTTGCTGCCTTCTTTCTCTGCAATTCTTTTGGCAACTTCTTTTTGAAACATTCCTGAAAATTCAGGAATTWGATGCCTGTTTTCTAATGTTTTAAACACTATTTGAGTAGATATATTATAAGGAAAATTACCAATTATTGCTATTTGTTCATCTCCAAAATACTCAGTTAAATCAATTTTCAGAAAATTTTTGGAGATAATTCTTTGAGCTAAATTTAAATAATGAGCTTTTAAGTATTCAACAGATTCTTCATCTATTTCAATTACATGGGTTGTAAAGTTTTTTTTAAGCAAGTATTTGGTAAGAACCCCCATTCCAGGACCAATTTCTAATACGTTTTCATAGCCTTTCTCGGACAAAGTATCAGCAATATTTTGTGCGATATGTTCATCATTTAAAAAATGTTGTCCAAGGTGTTTTTTTGCTCTTACACTCATAAATTAATTTTTTAAACTCATGCTAAATTGCTCGCTAATTACTTTTAATTCAGTTCTAAAAGCTACAGATTTATCTTTAAAAAGTGTCATACTTTCATCTCGTAATTTTTGAGCATCTTCATTGTAATATTCTTCCAATGTCTCTAAGCTATCAGTTGTGTATTGTACAGAATATGTTATTCCTCCCATTTCCTCTTTAATCATAACTTGACTCATTTTAGCKYTGMTAAATTTRCCAGTTGCMARCATWTCWGGAATGTGTTTMYCTTTCATCCATTKTARCCAWWCASCTTGAATAGTTTCATCAATATTTGTTGTAACGTTGTAGATATACATAATTTTTTTATAAGTTTAAATTCACTAAAAATGGTTAATTTATAGTATCACCTCTTAGTTTTCTAAATTTTATTCTAGCATCAACTAAATAAATACTAGAAGGATACTCAAATATAATTTTTTGATAGTATTCTTTAGCTTTTTGTGGATTATTTAACATATTTAAATACAATTCAGCTAAGTAATAATGGGCATCATCGGCTAAAATATCGTTGTTATTAATTTTTATAAGTTGAAGATAATTATTTTCTGCTTCTTTAAACCGATTTAATTTTTCAAATAATTGGGCTTGTTTAAACAGTGTTTCATCTTCAATAGGATGTCCTTTGTATTGGTTTAGAACTATTTGCAAAGTGTCTATCGCTTTCTGATTTTTATTTTGAAAAGAAAGTAAATCTGCAATGGCATAAGTTTTTAAAGCAATTTTTAAGCTGTCTTTTACAATGTTGTCTGTTATTAATAAATTTAAATCTAACGCATCATTTGCAATAAGTTGAGATGTTGAATTTTTTAACACTTTTAATTGAGATTGTGCCCAGTCAAAATCACCTTTATAATATGAAGTTTGTGCTATTTTAAATCGTGCAGTTTGCCCAATTGTATGATTTTTTAAATCGTTTTGAACTTGCGTATAATAAATTAAAGCACGGTTAAATTTATTGCTAAACACCAAGATGTCAGCAAGTTTTGTTTTTAAGTGACCTTCTTGAAATTGATTGATCTGAAATTTTAATGCATTTTTTAAAACTAAAATAGCTTTGTTAGGGTTGTTTTTTTTGAAGGCTAAAAATTCAGCATATATTAATTGGATACCTAATGTTTTAACGTTTTCCCCATATTGATTAAATAGTTGTTGAAATTGAGTTTCAATAGCATCAACCGATGCATTTGTTTTGATATTAATTTCTAACAGATATAATTTAGCAATTAATTCAGTTTCTAAAAGGATGCTATTTTTTAAAACATAATTAAAACAATCTTTTGAAGATTCATAAGCATTGTTTTCAAATGCAATTTTTCCAAGGTTGATGATACTTTTCAAATCGCTTAAATTTCGTTTATGTAACGCTATTTCTTGTGACAGTGCTTTATTGTATTCTTTTTGTTGTATAAATAGCCAACTCAACAATTCGTTCCAGCTATTTTTTGGATTATTTTGTAGCTGTTTAATTAATAATCTTTTAAATAAGATATTGTATTCGTTTTCACTATTTTCTGTAATAWATTTTCCAATATGATTTTTTACAGTTGATAGGTAGTTTTTATTTTTGGTGACTAACTCTAAATAAGTATTAAACATGTTATCCATTTCAGTTTTTTCACCATAAATAGCCGCAATTTGAAAATGGAAATTAGCAGTAGGATCTAATTTCATTGTCTTTTTATAAGCTTTTAAAGCATAATTGAGTAAGTGGTGATTCTGAAATGCTTTTCCGATAGCATACCCCAAATTTGTAGATTTTTCAACTGATTTTAAGGCTGTTTCATAATAAGGTGCCGCTTTTTCTGGTAAATGTTGCAATTGAAAATTATAACCAAATTCCACATATAAATGATCTTGAAATGGGAATTTTTTAAGTTGTTTTGTAATAATGGTATTAGCTTCATCATACTTTTCTAATTGTTGATAGCTATCAATTAAAAAGGTTAAATAAGTATTATTATAGGGATGTTTTTCATGTAAAATTTTATAAATAGAGGCTGCTTTTTCATATTCACTATTTCTAAAATATTGAAATGCTAACTGTTGTTCCTGAGCATAATTTTGCAAAGAAAAACAACATAAAAAGATGAAAATAATATGGCGCATTTACTATTTTTTATTCAATCAAAGGTAACCAAACAAGTGTTAAAGTTTTTATAAAACTAATGAATTCTCCATTGGTGATTGTAACATTTTGGCATGGAAGTTGTCTATATAGAAACAAACGGATAAAATTTTACAAAATGAAACGAGCATGTTAAAATGTTTATCACCCAAGGGAATGATTAATAGCGAACAGCATGTGACCGTTAAAAAAAATAAATATAAACACATGAAAGAACTAATTAAACAATACCAAGCTGCAAAAAAGAAAGCGTTAAAATTCATGAAAAATGGGCAATTAAGCGCATATTTTGATGCTTTGATTGAAATGAACCACTACAAAAGATTAATGCTTACAATTAATGTTAATTAATAAGTTCAAATCCACAATACGGTATTAAAGCTTTTGGGATCTTAATTCCTTCGGGTGTTTGACAATTTTCTAATAAACCAGCCAAAATACGAGGTAAGGCTAATGAACTACCATTAAGTGTGTGCGCTAACTCACTTTTACCTTCACTGTTTTTAAATCGAAGTTTTAAGCGATTCGCTTGGAAGGTTTCAAAGTTGGAAACAGAACTAACTTCTAACCACCGATCTTGCGCAGTCGAAAATACTTCAAAATCGTAGGTTAAAGCCGAAGTAAACCCGATGTCACCACCACATAAAAGCAAAATTCTATAAGGTAAATTCAATTCTTTTAAAATCTCTTTTACATGATTTACCATAGTATCCAAAGCAGCATAAGACTTCATAGGATGTTCAATTCGTACAATTTCAACTTTATCAAATTGATGTAACCTGTTTAATCCTCTAACGTGAGCGCCATATGAACCAGCTTCACGTCTAAAACAAGGGGTATAAGCAGTTTTGCAAATTGGAAAATCATCTTCCTTTAAAATAACATCCCTAAACATATTAGTTACAGGAACCTCTGCAGTAGGAATTAAATATAAATTATCTTGTGCATCATGATACATTTGTCCTTCTTTATCAGGAAGTTGCCCTGTACCAAAGCCTGAAGCTTCATTCACCATCAAAGGAACTTGAACTTCGTCATAACCAGCATCCGTATTTTTATCTAAAAAGTAGTTGATTAATGCTCTTTGTAATTTAGCCCCTTTGCCTTTATAAACAGGAAAACCAGCGCCTGTAATTTTATTTCCAAGTTCAAAATCTATAATGTCATATTTTTTAGCTAATTCCCAATGTGGCAATGCTCCTTCATGTAACGTTGGAATTGTTCCTTCTTCAAAAATAGTTTCGTTGTCATCTTCGGTAGAACCAGCAGGAACAATTTTGTTAGGAATGTTAGGAATTAAATATAATAATTCTTGTAATTCCGTAATTTTATTTTGAAGAGTTTCACTTAATTCTTTTGATTGCTCCTTTAATTGAACTGTTTTTTGTTTTAAAATTTCAGCTTTTTGACGTTCACCAGATTTAAATAACTGACCAATGTCTTTCGATAATTTGTTAGATTCAGCTAAAAGAGCATCTAAAGTTGATTGAATTGCTCTTCTTTCTTCATCTGCTGAGAGAGTTTTAGAAATTAATTCTTCCCCATTCTTTAAATTTCTTTTTGTTAATCCTCTTAAAACAATTTCTTTGTTTTCTCTAATAAACGCTACCTGTAACATTGTTCTTTTACTTTAATTGAAACGCAAATTTAAGAAAATGATGTGAAAAGAAACTAATTAGTTTAAGTTGATTTAAAATAAATGGTTTCGCTTATTTTTGAAATAACTTGTGGGACTTCATTTATTTTAAACTCTAAATCAATTTTTAAGGAATTTTTATTTAGTATTTTAAGTTTAAAACTCCCATTTTTAATGGGGTAATAACCAGTTTCACCTTTGCAATAACACAAACGACCAAAGTATAATTTTATGGTTTGAAGGTCATTATTAAGGACTGATATTTCAGCAAGACTTTTATTCAATTCCGCATAAATAATTTCGGTATAATTACTGTCCTGAGTTTTGGCAATTTTATTTCTTTGATACGTAATTTTTAAAATAGTTTTTTCGCCGTCACTAATTAGGGGATATGAATTTCCAAAATCATCTTTTTTAAATTCTAATGACTTGTTTGGAATTAATTCAATAGAGCATTCTCCATTATCTGGGCAATTTATTGTTTTCATGTAAACCACTTCACTTAATGAATAGTTTATATGTTGGGCTGGCTTACAAGAAGCAACAACAAATAATATAAGAAGCAGTATATTTTTCATATGCCGAATTTATAAAATTTATAAATCAAAAAAAGTGCCATTAATAATCTCTAATGAATTTTGTTTATCTTTTTGAAGTTGATTTGTGAGTGATGTAATAGAATCAAACTTTTGTTCATCACGTAAATAAGCTAATACATCAATTTGTAGGATTGTCCCATATAAATCTTTATTAAAATCAAAAAAATGAATTTCAATAGTTTGATTTTCACCACTAACTGTTGGCCTGAAACCAATATTCATCATTCCAAAAACTGTTTGATTTTCAATTTCGGATTTAACAACATAAGCACCAGTTTTAGGTAGTAATTTATACGTTTCTCTCAGTTGGATATTCGCAGTAGGAAACCCGATTTTTTGGCCAAGTTTTTTCCCTTTAACTACGGTACCTGTAATCATATAGTTGTATCCCAAATAGTTATTTGCCTTTTCAATATTGCCATTTTTAATAGCCTTTCTAATCAATGTTGAACTTACAGCAAAATTATCGATATCAAGCTTTGAGATTTCTTTTACATTAAAGTTGAGCAATTTCCCGTAACTTTTTAAATGTTCAAAATCACCCTCTCTATTTTGCCCAAATTGGTGGTCATAGCCAATAATTAGTTTGGAAATATTTAATTTATCTACTAATACTGATTTTACGAAATTTAATGCAGTTTGTTTAGAAAACTCCTTTGTAAATTCGTGAACAACCAACACATCTAACCCCATTCCTTTTAAAAGTTGAATACGTTCGTCTATGGTATTAATTAGTTTAATATTAGATGTTTTATTCAAAACCATTCTTGGATGTGGGAAAAACGTTAATAAAACTGAAGTAACATTGTTTTGAATTGCATTTTTCACCAAGTCTTTTATCACCTTTTGATGTCCAATATGTACACCATCAAAAGTGCCAATAGTGACAAAAGTTGTTTTGTCGGATTTAAAATTAGATAAGTCGTTAATAATTTTCAAAATTGAAAATAATATTGGTTGTATATGAGTTTGCAAAAGTACTTTTTTTTATTAACAAACCCATAAAGTTATATGTCACTAATCTAATTGTACTCCAAATAAAATAATTTATATTTGTAGAAATAGAATACCCCAACAAGTTAATTTATGAAACACTTAAGTATTAAATATTTTATACCTTCATTTTTTTTATTCTTATTTATTTCTTCTATAACAGGGCAAAATTCTAATGAGTTATGGTCTAAATCTTCAGAAAGTGAACGAAATAGTTTAAAAAAAATCCAAAGAAAATCAATGCCAAAAAATTTTGGTATTTATCAATTAAATTTGAAGAATTTGGAAGATAAACTTTCTAAAGCACCTAAAAGAAAAGGAAAATTAGGAAAATCAAGTATTATTTTAAGTTTTCCTAATGAAAAGGGAAAATTAGAAAATTACCAAGTTTTTGAAGCATCAATAATGGAGGAAGGCCTTCAAAGAAAATATCCAACTATAAAATCGTATGTTGGGAAAAGTATTGATAATCCGGGGTCTACAATTAGAATTAGTAAATCAGATCTTGGGTTTCATGGAATGATACTTCAAAATAACGGAGAGGCCATTTTTATAGATCCTTATACTGCTAATAAAAAATTGTATTTAGTTTATAAYAAAAAAAACCTACCTACCATTGAGCCTTTTGTTTGTAAGTTTAATGAGGTAAATAATTTATCAAAAAACAATCAACAATCTGGTGCTACTTTAAGTTCTCGTGCCGAAAATGCCAACGATGGAAACTTAAGAACTTTCAGAATGGCAATTGCTACAACAGGTGAATATTCACAATTTCATATTAATAGGGCTGGAATAGATGCCAGTGAAACCGATGAGGTAAAAAAAGAAGCTGTRCWCTCTGCAATAAATGCAACAATGACCCGAGTAAATGGTATTTTTGAAAGAGACGTAGCCTTAACTATGGTTCTTGTAACTAACAACGCAGATATTATATTTTTAGACGCAGCTACWGATGGATTTACAAATGATGATGGATCGGTTTTAATAGATGAAAGTCAAACTATAATTGACACAAATATTGGTCAAGCAAATTATGATATTGGGCACACTTTTAGTACTGGAGGAGGGGGATTGGCTCAGCTAAACTCTCCTTGTACAACTAGTAAAGCCAGAGGAATTACTGGGTCAGGAAGCCCTATAGGAGATGCTTACGATATAGATTATGTAGCACATGAAATAGGTCACCAATTTGGGGCTCATCATACTTTTAATAGCGATGACGGCAGTTGTGCAAATGGAAACAGAAATGATGGTACAGCTGTTGAGCCTGGTAGTGGATCGACTATAATGGCGTATGCCGGATTATGTACACCACAGAATGTCCAGCCTAATAGTGATTCATATTTTCATTTAGTGAGTATTAGAGAAATGTGGGCTAATATTTCTGAAGGTAATAGCGTATGTAGTGATCAAACATCAACAGGTAATACTGCGCCAGTGTTAGATGCTTTGGCAAGTTATACAATCCCTGTTTCTACGCCATTTGTATTGGATGCAAATGCATCAGATATAGATGGTGATGTGCTAACTTATACATGGGAGCAATTGGATACTGAAATTACTGCGCACCCGTTAGTACCAACAGCTACTGGAGGTCCAGCATTTAGATCACTTTCACCAAGTAATTCTTCAATGCGATATTTTCCTGAACAAAATACTGTTATTGCTGGAAATTTATCCAGTACTTGGGAAGTTTTACCTTCAGTGGGAAGATCAATGACCTTTGGAGTAACTGTAAGAGATAATAATTTACGTGTTGGGCAAACAGCTAGTGAAGAAACAACAATATCGTTTGAAGCTAGCTCTGGCCCCTTTAAAATATCATCTCAAATAACATCCGATCCATGGTATGTAGGAACTTCTCAAACTATTACTTGGGATGTAGCAAATACAAATGTCTCTCCTGTAAGTTGTTTGTTTGTAAATATATTATTATCAWCAGATGGTGGATTARCCTATCCAATTATGTTRGCTTCAAAYGTTMAAAATRAYGGAWTTCAWGAAATTGTAGTSCCKAATAAYATAACGAATACTGGAAGAATAAAARTCGAAAGTGTTGGCAACGTATTTTATACAATAAATGATGCGAATGTTGACATTCAATTAGCTGAATTTGTAATGAATTTTGATTCKTATKCTAAAAYARYATGCGCACCAAGTGATRTTAYMTACAATTTTACCTATAATACWTTTTTARGTTTTAGTGAGAGCACCCTTTTTTCTGCAACAGGRAATCCACCWGGAACARCCATTGTTTTYAATCCWAGTTCAGCRATCAATGATGGAACAGSKGTMGAAATGACGATTAGTGGKATWGAGATTRMTGATRTTGAAAATTATACAATTTCTGTAATTGGAACAAGYRMWTCAGARGTWAAAAATACRGTYGTTARTTTAGATRTWYRTTCTTCAMYAKTAAATRCACCTARTTTAATDTTACCAGAAAATRAWGCKGWRRAYRTTTTARKRCCGTAYTCTTTAAATTGGRAGAGYGATGTTAATGTTTCARCKTATAWWGTTGAAATTTCARYAGATAATACCTTTACAACARTTRATGAAACTTCRYYTSYWTTRATCACAAATTTATATAATCCTGTTTTATTACAACCTGATACAATTTATTTTTGGAGAGTTAAAGGAACTAATGAATGTGGTACAAGCAACTATTCGCCAATTTTTAAATTTACGACTGCCCCAATTATATGTGATATTGATATTTCAGCAGATACACCTTTAAATATTCCAGATAATAACACAGCAGGAGTTAGCTCGAGAATTAATATCACAAAAAATAAAATAATTACAGATATTAATGTTACAGTGAATATTACACATCCGTGGATAGGAGATTTAACGTTAGCCTTAATTAGTCCAAACGGTACTTCTGTTAGTTTGGTAGCTAGTAGAAATGATGCAGGAGATAATTATACAAATACTRTTTTTGATGATGCTGCAACTTCTTCAATCAGCGCTGAATCTGCGCCTTACACAGGTGTGTATATTCCTCAAGGAAGTTTGTCTGATTTTAATGATGAGGAATCTTATGGTGAGTGGGTTTTAAAAGTTGTCGATTCTGGACCGGATGATATTGGGAAAATTGATAATTGGAGCATAGAAATTTGCGGTTCTAGTGTTAATGGGAGTGACGACGATAAAGATGGAGTTTTAAATATAAATGATTTATGTTCAAACACTCCATTAAATAGTGTAGTCGATGCTGATGGCTGCCCAATTTTTTCATTGCCTGCAAATAATTTCACTATTGAAGTAATAGGAGAAACGTGTCCWGGRAAAAAYAATGGRCAAYTWWYAATTRMAGCRAATKMRAYWCARAAYTAYGWAGTTACTATTGATGAAGTAGTTTATACTTTTAGTAGTAGTTTATTAGTTGATGGATTAGCTCCAGACACCTATATTTTTTGTATCGGAGTAGAAGGAGAAACCTATGAACAATGTTATAGTGTAGTTGTAGTATCAGGAGCAGAAGTAGGCGGAAAAATGAGTTTAGCATCAAATAGGGCTTCGATAGAAATAGAAGATGGTACAGCTCCATTTAGGGTGTATATCAACAGAGAAGAACTGTTTAAAACAAGCTCATCTGTATTTTCTGTAGATGTACTACATGGAGATTTAGTAGAGGTTAAAACAGCAGTTTCTTGTGAGGGCGTTTATTCAAAAACAATAGTCCTATTAGAAAGTGTTGTAGCGTATCCTAATCCAAGTAGCGGTATT
>NVVE01000020.1 GCA_002733285.1 Lutibacter sp.
AAATATCTTTATTCTTCATCTTTTTAATTTGCTTCGTCACGTCTGAAAGTCTTATCGACAGAATTTTAGATTTCTTCATGAATTTGATCTTCTCTCTTAATGTAACACTTTATATCTATTAGATTTATAAATTAAATATTAAATAGAACTGTTTAATTTTATCGTTGAACTACTTAGAATTGTTCATTTAAGGTAGGTAAATTGTTTTCAATATTCAAAATTGGAACTCTTAAGAAATCATTAAAAATTATTCAATTACAACAATATATGGAATTACTACAAAAAGCATTAGAATTTGAGCAACGTAAACTGATATTAAAATCTTACAGTGACCGTATATTGGCTTCAAGAGAAGTTAAATCACTTATTTTATCTTTAAATGAAGTGTATAAGGAAACTAAAAATCCTGAATTAATGGATTTGATGAAAAGATTGACGGTAATAAAACGAAAAGTAGAAAAAAGATTAAAATATTGAGTAACTATTTAAAAGATGAAAGTTGAGGGTCTGGAACCATAAAGTTCCTTGCTTAAATTTAATATTTTTTTGTTTTAGAAACATTTTAATTTAACTGTATATATTAAGGATGGCAAAAAAATACAACTGAAACCCCTTTAATTAGCATAATTAAGTGCATCAATTAAGAGCATACTTCAGAATATACAGTAAGTTAGAACTAGAAGTGATGACATAATATGCATTCTACCTATAAGGACCTCTAATAGATTTTTGTTCATGTTTAATTACGTCACCTTTTGAATCAAAATAGTACCAATCTATACCAGTCTTTTTTACTTGGCTTCCTTTAAATTTTGTAACTCCATAAAAATTTAAATGTTTTATTATTCCATTTGAATGGTACGATTTTTTAAGCACAGTTCCTTCATTTAATAATTATTTAAATAATAGATTTTCAACCCTACCCATTTTACTACTATAACCCGTTGTTCATTATGATTTAAAGTAAAAAAGTTGTTTATCTTACGGATAATCACTAAATTGTTTTAGTCATAAAACATTAATCATGAACAGCTTAGATTCGACAGAACCCTATTTTAACATCATTAGCAAAAAAAGATAATCAGGAACAAAATTCCTCTTATCCAAAAATATTAATTGATAAATGAGTACTTTAGCAATCATATAACAAGTTAGATTTTATGAAAAAAATAACACCTGAATTAACAATATAAAAAAATAAGTTACAATTTTGAAGGAATTTGTTCACTATCAATTTATAGATATCTAACCTTTTCTTCTAAATTTGAAATTTGAGCCATATTTTCAGCTAAAAGAAGAACGCTAAAACTACCAGTATCCTCGAGTAAATCACAATTGTAGGGAAATATTGATTGCTTTTTTACACCATCAAAAATTTCTAAATTTAGTTTTTTCTTTAATTCCATAAAAGAACATGGGCTTGTCTTTACTTTAATGAATTTCCATACAGGAATTGGCATAATTAATTTTTCTATTTGCTCTACAATCATAATTGCATAAGAGGAACCATTAAACCGAGCATTATTTTCAACTGGATAAACACCTTCATCAGATACGATATAATCAACACCTATTACACCTACATAACCTGTCTCACGCATTTTTTTTGCGATTTTCAATGAGCTTTCTTTTATATGTTTTGAATCGGAATCTGAAATTTTAAGTTCACTAATTGTACCCATGTATATCATACCATCTTTACAAATTTGAGCCCGCATGCCTAAATGAGTAATATCCCCGTTTCGCCCTATAATCCACTGATCGTTTGGGAAAGATGATACATTTAAAAAAGGTTCAATGAGCACAACTTTTTCGCTACAATCGGAAATTTCCTTATATATCTCAGCAAGATCATTATCATTGGTTTTGTACAATGACATACCAGATTCACCTAAAGTACCACGAATAATAACATTCTTATACGCTTTTAAATAACCATCAATAATGGTTTTCATCCGAGTATAATTTTTACTTTTTTTTGGTTGCATTTCAAATGACACACCTTCAATAACAGGTATATCCAACTGTTGACAAATGATTTTAAAGGAAGCCTTGTCGTTATATTTCAAGGTTTCGGATTCTGGAGAACCAAAAAATTCTGCTCCTAAAATCTTTGCTGCCTCATTTTCCTTTTGACTTGAAAACCAAGGTACATAAACAGGTTTTCTACCTGTTTTCTGAATGATTTTTTTTATAGGTTCAGGATTATTAATGATAAGTTCGGAAAGAGTCATTCCCGTTTTTTCTGCTCCATACGCTACAACAAAATCAGACCCAAGACCAAGTGAACGCAACCAATTGTGATAATCTACATCTAATTTTCCTCGTAAAACTACCAAGTCATTTGAGTTGGCAGAAGCAAGTGTCCTATCACATTTAGATGCTACCGATGAATCTCGCTGTGGAAACTGCGGGAAATTATCTGCTGCATATATAACTATTTCGTTATCATTAKCTGATATGCATTCTCTGAAGAATTTAKCTTTACTCATAAATRTTGTTTTAAACTCTATTCCATAAAATCCAACCAAARATKGTYGTGAGAATCAATACATAAGCAGTAAGTATGTAAACCCACTTTCCTGCAAGTTTAGGCATTGGTATTGAAGATAAATTTAAGGCGGCCAAACTCATCAATAAAGTATAAAGTATAACTAAAAAAGTGGAATGACTGAAAAAGCTTTCAAATAAAAATGCAAAAGCTAGTATTATSGCATTATTATCAACCGATAATCCCATGTATGTTTTAGAGTCAATRAGACCGTAGATATTGAAATAACTTAAACGAATAGCRCAGCTAGCAACAATAATAAATGCACCAGGCATGAACCAAACACTATAATCCCCATAGCTYAAAAGTAAAATTGCAGGAAACACACCAAAACTTACAATATCTATYATWGAGTCCAGTTGTCCTCCAAAAACTCCTTGCTYTTTTGTTCTACCTTTCATTTTACGAGCAATAATTCCATCAAACCAATCAAATAAAACGGACCAAAGTATTGCAATTATTGATGCGATAAAATCACCTCCAATAGCAAAATAGATAGCAAACATGGTGCATAACAATCCTGCCAAAGAACAAATGTTTGGTAAGTCTTTAGCAAAACCAATCATACTAACTTGATGTGTATCGCGTGTTTTCATTAATTATTCAAATACATTACATCTAATAGGGCAACAATTAATTTAGAATTTTCTTCTTCTGTACGACTGGCAATTCTAATATAACGATCTGCTTCTGGTTGTGTTTTCCCACTACTATCTTTTATATAGATATTGTATTCAATAAACAGTCTTTTTGTCACTTCAGGGCCACTTAATGCATTATGAGGTAATCGACAAAAAATATAGTTAGCATCAGGTTTAAATACTTTCATATCAGGGATAGCACAAAGTTGGTCATAAAAAATATCTCTATCCTYTATAACTGTTTTACAGCTATYCTTAAATTCTTGTTGATAATCAGGTAAKATGCGTAAAAATTCTTCGGCAAACCCATTAATGTTCCATATATGAATYTCMTTTCTTACAGAACTAGCAAATTCTRWATTRGYMGTTAATAGATAYCCAATTCTWAGACCACAAATACCGTAGGCTTTACTCATACTTTTAAGTATKGCCATGTTGGGATACTTCTCAATTTCTTGTTCTAAACTTATGTTYTCCTTRTCTGCCGTGAAATCCARAAACGATTCATCAACGATCAGCATACAATTATTMTTTTCWAGTTTTTTAGAAAGTCGAATCAGGTCAGATTTAGGAACATGTAAAGACGTAGGATTATTAGGTGTTACAACAACAGCCATATCGGCCCTTACTCTTATCGCCTCTTCTGCAAACTTATCTACGTCCAATTGAAACGATGGGAATTCTAAAGGAAATTCAATTACATTACCTTTTGGTGCCGCATTCACATATTCGTTAAAAGATGGAACTGGAACAATTATCTTTTTGGCCAAATGCCCCGAAAGGATTTTTATAATTTCAGCTGCACCATTACCAACTACGATTCTTTCGGTAGGTTGATTAATTATGTTTGCAATAAGTTCTGCAAGGGCATTTTGAGCCATTGGATAATTCAGTACAATGTTTTCAATATTCTCTTTAAGATGAGTGAATACATTTTTTGGTGGGAAGTAAAGATTATACAAATAAGCGTGATCTGTGAAATCATGCCGATAATATCCACCATGCTGTTTGGATATAAATTCGTATTTTTCTTCTTGAGTTTTATATTTGAGTTGTGTCATATTTCGTATTGTTTTCTATCTAAAACTCATCGTTATTGCTAATTTTATTGTTATCACGCTTTCTCTAATTAAAAGTATATCATGGTTTAATTAAGATARTCAAWTTGTAATTAATTTAGTTTCACTAATTATTGTATTTCTATTAATTCTTTTGTTAATTCAAGGTTACTTGCAGTAGTATTCTCATGAATATATGATGAAAATAATAGTTCTGCTTCTTTTAAATCTTCTAATGTATCAACCTCGTACCAATACTTATTGTCAAAGTTTACGGCTTTTAGTGATAAATGATCGTCTTTAATCATTTCTCCAAAAACAGTTTCATAATAACCATTTACATTATTGGCTTCAATATGCTGGTTAAGTATTTTTATGATTGCCTTCCAAGAAGAAAGAGAAAAACTGTAAATATTCACCGTCTTATATTTCACATTTTTAATGTTATTTGAAGATGTGTTTTTGTAAAATTTAGTAACTTGATGCAAGTTATCAATTGTTACGGTTGTTCCGTTCATCCATGGAACAATGTTTGCGATAGCAATACGATCTGGATAAATCATATTATCTAGGAGAGATACATCAAAAATAAGATCAGCTTCAACTAACATAAATGGTTCATTAATAATATCACGAGCCATCCATAATGAATAGATATTATTCGTTGTTTCATATAGGTGACTATAAACATATTCGATTGTTAAGTCACCTGAAATGGCTTTAAGAACTTCTTTAATTTTATTTTCCTGATAACCAGTAACAACAACAAGTCGTTGAAACCCTTGTTTCTTTAAATTTACGACTAATCGTTCAAGAAAAGACTTATCATTAACGAGAGTAAGACACTTTGGTGAATTTGAAGTCAAAGGCATAAGACGTCTACCAGTACCTGCAGCGAGAAGCAATGCTGTTGTTATTCTATTGTTATTATTGACCATATCTTTTTAATCTTTTATTTAAGTAATTAATATACTTTTAAGGCGTTTCAATCAAATATTCTAAGCGTAGAACTAGATGCTAAACATAGAAATATACTTTTTTATGTATGAAGATAAATTGTGATTACAATTCTAAAAAAGGGTTCAATTAAGAGATTGCAAGAATACAACTAAAAAAATGATTACTCGAGTAAGTACAAAACTTTTAGGATAATAAATTCTATTTTTAATTTAGAATGTTAAACTTGAATAAAATAAATATCACGAAAACCTAACAACATCCATATTTAATGCTGAGTTTAGTAGCTGAAAAAGGGAGTCTAGTGCGTAAGTCAAAAAAAAAATTTAATACAGAACAAAAAAGACTTAATCAACTATAATGTAGCTTTTTAAGTCTTTGTAATTGTGCGGGCGGAGAGACTCGAACTCTCACACCTTGCGGCACTAGATCCTAAGTCTAGCGTGTCTACCAATTCCACCACGCCCGCTTAATTATTATGGGTGCAAATATACACAATACTTTAAAAATGCAAAGTACATTGCGTATATTTTTTTATCAATTTTAAAACGAATAAAATTGCGTATTTTTGGATCAACAAAATAACTTCTAAATGGAAAATATAAAATCATACATAAATCAACATAAAGACCGGTTTTTAAACGAACTTATTGAATTGCTAAAAATACCTTCAGTGAGTGCAGATTCTGCATATAGTCAAGATGTTTTAAACACTGCAGAAGCAGTAAAAAGAGCACTTGAAAAAGCAGGTTGTGACATGGTTGAAATATGTGAAACTCCAGGATATCCAATAGTATATGGAGAAAAAATAATAGATGCTAAATTACCAACGATATTGATTTATGGCCATTATGATGTGCAACCTGCAGATCCAATTGAACTTTGGGATTCACCTCCTTTTGATCCAATAATTAAAAAAACTGATATACATCCTGAAGGTGCTATTTTTGCTCGTGGTGCCTGTGATGATAAAGGTCAAATGTATATGCATGTAAAAGCATTAGAATATATGACCCAAAATAATAATTTACCTTGTAATGTGAAATTTATGATTGAAGGTGAAGAAGAAGTTGGRTCAGCTAGTTTGGCTTGGTTTGTTGAACGGAACCAAGAGAAGTTATCAAATGATGTTATTTTGATTTCTGATACAGGTATGATTTCAAACGATCAACCATCAATAACTACCGGTTTACGTGGGTTAAGTTATGTTGAAGTTGAAGTCACAGGTCCTAATAGAGATTTGCATTCTGGTTTATATGGGGGGGCTGTAGCGAACCCTATAAATATTTTAACTAAAATGATTGCGTCATTGCATGATTCTAATAACCATATTACAATTCCTGGTTTTTATGATGGTGTTGAAGATTTGTCATTAGATGAAAGAGCCGAAATGGCTAAAGCACCTTTTTCATTAGATGTTTATAAAAAAACATTAGACATCAACGCTGTATATGGTGAAACTGGTTATACCACAAATGAAAGAAATTCAATAAGACCTACTCTAGATGTAAATGGTATTTGGGGAGGTTATACAGGTGAAGGAGCAAAAACCGTAATAGCAAGTAAAGCTTATGCGAAAATTTCAATGCGTTTAGTTCCAAACCAAGAATGGCAAAATATTACAGAATTATTTACGAAACATTTTGAAAGTATTGCTCCAAAATCAGTTAAAATAAAAGTAACACCTCACCATGGAGGTCAAGGTTATGTAACACCAACAGATAGTATTGGTTATATGGCAGCAAGTAAAGCGTATGAAAAAACTTTTGGAGCAAAACCGATTCCTCAACGCTCTGGGGGGAGTATTCCAATTGTGGCGCTATTTGAAAAAGAACTAAAAAGTAAAACTATTTTAATGGGATTTGGGTTAGATAGTGATGCCATTCATTCTCCAAACGAACATTTTGGAATTTTTAATTACTTAAAGGGAATAGAAACTATTCCGTTATTTTACAAGTATTTTACTGAAATGAGTAAATAATCGTACTACTTTTGAGCTCGTCGAAGCATCTGAATTATCAATTYTAAAATCGTTGACTTCTCAATTNAAATATAGGGTTTTTAATTAAATTCAGGAAATAATGAACAGTAATCATAAAATAACTGAACGAAGTGAATTTTACAGCAATGGAAAGTTATTATTAACAGGTGAATATTTTGTGTTAGATGGAGCAAAATCTTTAGCTGTGCCTACAAGTTGTGGTCAAGATTTAATTGTAGAGCCTATACATGAATCACATTTAATTTGGAATAGTTATACCAATGAAGGAGATTGTTGGCTGGAAGCTATTTTTGATGTACCAAAATTACGCTTGGTAAGTGCTTCTTTTAATTCGGAAGATGAAGGTGGTAATGATCAATTAACTGAAGATTTAGAAGAGATTCTAAATCAAGTTCGAAACTTAAATCCTTCTTTTTTGAATTCAGACAAAGGTGTTTTAGTGAAAACAAATTTATCATTTCCTAAAAACTGGGGGTTAGGAACCTCTTCAACATTGATAAATAATTTAGCCAATTGGGCCAAGGTAAATCCTTATGAATTGCTGCAAAATACATTTGGAGGAAGTGGTTATGATGTTGCTTGTGCAAAAAATAATACTCCAATTCTGTATACAAATATAGGAAAAGAACCTATTGTTGAAAGGGTAGAATTCAAACCTTCCTTTAAAGAGCAATTGTTTTTTGTGTATTTAAATAAAAAACAAAATAGTAGAGATGGAATAGAGCGATTTAAAAAGTTGAAAGGAAATTTAAAATCTGAATTAAAACTAATTTCTCAATTAACCGATTCTTTCATAAAATGCAATAATTTGTTAGATTTTGAGAAAATATTAGTTGAACACGAGCAAATTGTGTCAAAAACAATTCAATTAAAAACTGTACAAGAGGAATTGTTCACAGACTATTTTGGACAAACAAAAAGTTTAGGAGCATGGGGAGGTGATTTTATTTTAGCAACAGGAAATGACGATACTCAAAACTATTTCAATAAAAAAGGCTTTCAAACAGTAATACCTTATCAAGATTTAATTTTATAATGAAGAGATTTATAGTTATTGGCGGTGGTGCTGCAGGTTTTTTTGCAGCAATAAATGCGGCAGAAATGAATAGTGATTTGGAAGTAATTATTTTAGAAGGTGGGAATGAAGTATTGCAAAAGGTAAAGGTAAGCGGTGGTGGACGTTGTAATATTACAAACGCTTGTTTTACTCCAAATGAATTGATTGAATTTTATCCTAGAGGAAAAAAGGAATTACGGGGTCCATTTCATCAATTTATGACAGGTGATACTATGGAATGGTTCGAAAGTAGAGGGGTTCCATTGAAGATTGAAGATGATAACAGAATCTTTCCAGTATCTAATTCGTCACAAACTATCATAAATTGTTTTTTAGAACGTGCTGATAAATCAGGAGTAAAAGTTTTAAAAAGTACAAGAGTAAAGGGTATTGAAAAACACCAAGAAAAGTATAAAGTTATAACTAGTGAAGCTATATTTAAAGCAGATTATTTATTAATAGCTAGCGGAAGTAATAATAAGGTCTGGGATATATTAGAAGGGTTTGGGCATAAAATTATACAGCCGGTACCATCCTTATTTACGTTTAATATACAGGATAAAAGATTGATAGATATTCCAGGGATATCAGTTCCTAAAGCATCTGTTAAGGTGCTAAATTCAAAATTAACTGAACAAGGCCCATTATTAATTACACATTGGGGATTAAGTGGACCAGGAATTTTGAAACTTTCTGCTTGGGGAGCTTTGGAATTGTACCAAAAGAATTATCAGTTTGAAATTGAAGTAAATTGGTTATCTAAAAGAACTGAAGTAGTAGTAGAAATTTTAAAATCTCAAAAGAAAAAACAAGCTAAGAAACAAGTTATTTTGAGATCAGTTTTTGAAGAGATTCCAAAAAGATTATGGTATAAGTTTGTTGAAGCGGCTCAAATTTCTGAAACGTCACAATGGGCACAGATGAGTAACAAACAATTAGAAAATTTAACAAACATACTTACTAAAAGTAATTTTAAGGTACATGGGAAAAGTACATTTAAAGATGAATTTGTAACGGCAGGAGGAATAGATTTAAAAGAAATTGACTTTAAACGTTTTGAAAGTAAACTACATAAAAATTTATTTTTTGCTGGAGAAATCTTAAATATTGATGCCATTACAGGAGGGTTTAACTTTCAAAATGCCTGGACGGGTGGTTGGATTGTTGCTAACTCAATTTCTAAATAGTGAAAATGAAAATAAGATATAAAAGGTTGCATTTAAGAGGGATTTTTATTTTTGGATTATTTTGGCTGATTCTTGGAATTATTTCCATTACAAATAATTCAGGAAACTATTTTAATTATGCGTATTTATTGGCATCACTACTTTATTTTGGAAATTATTTATTTAAAAGTAAGAATCAATACTTGACTTTTGAAGATGGTWYRRTTACRYTWAATAANKTWATTYYSMMAAAGNWTAAATTTGRMYGATTTRAAGCANGWTWAAAWAAAGNGGWAAAGWTTATATTCTTMRAACTGAAAAWMAYGARTTRCAWATTMAAACKMRCTTGATTGATAAAAATTCACTTAAAGATCTTAAAGCGATATTGAAAAAGCTGAAAAATAATTAAGCCAATTGACCTCTATGAGGTTTTAAAGCATCTCTATATGTTTTCATATCATCTTCATCAACAATAATATAAGCAATAGAATGCATTTCAGATACTATAGTTAAATCTACTTCGTAAAAATGTAGCTTTTCAATTGCAGCAAACTCTTTTAAATGGATGCAATGGTGTTCTGCTGTTTTTTGTGAAGACGGACCTTTAAAGTCCCAAATAAGTTTTAATTTTCTATTCAAAATATCTTTTAATTTAGAAGTTCTAATGTCAGTTCGAGTGATTTTCAATTGAAAATTGTATCGAGAACTATTTTTGAAGACCAAAATTTGATTCTCGATACAAATTTAACTCATTTTCATTCGCGAAATTTACTCCTTTAGATTAGCAATTGTTAATTTGTTAAATTTATAAGCGGTAGGTTGTGTTACTTATTGCTAATATATACAAGTAGTTCTCCGGTTTTATATGAAATTAAAACATCTTCTTTTTCAGCTTTATTTCTTGTTCCTATTCTTTTTCCAAAAGTTAATGTACCATCAATTATTGGATATAATAAACCTTCAGTATTGATTCCATCAGCTGTTGGGAATGGAATTAATGAAATATTTCTGTTTTTTACATTTACCAGTTTTAAAGATTTTTTAATAAAAAAGTATTTTCCAAAATCATCAAAAAAAGAAATGTTTAAACTGTTTTTCCATTGAAGAGCAGTACTTAGATTTCCTAAAAAATGGTCATGCTCTTTTCCACTTCCGCCATAAACATCAATATGAGTACATCCTCTTTCTTTTAAAATATACAATGCTTTATCAAAATCGGTATAATTTTGATCAGGTGTATTAACGACTTCAATGTCACTAGGAATGATATGAATTGAATCAAAATCCCCGGTTATTAGGTCAGGTTTTATATTTTTAGATTTAAAAAGATTGTAGGCACCATCAATAGCGCAAACGATGTCATAATTTGACAATTCTGGAAATACTGAAGGTTCGGCACCGTTCAATAAAACAAAAGCTCTTTTTAATTTCATTATGGCAAATTTAATTAAAAAGAGTCATTCAAATCAATTTTTAGCTTGAAGCTTTTCAAGTCTATCTTTATGAGTTTTACTTCCACTTAATTCAAAAGCTTTTTTCATATTTTTTATTGCATTTGAATAATCTTTTTGAGTCTCGTAAAATTCAGCCATAGAATCATAAGCATTTGCACTTTTGGGGTAGTATTTTATACCTTTTTCAAAAAACAACTTTGCTTTTTTGTTTTTGCCCATTTGCATGTTCATATAGCCATAACCTGTAAAAAGTTCTTCAATCATAGGAGGGAATGCATACCCAAAATTTACAGTATATATTTTCTCCTGTTCAAATAGTAATTTTTCTAACTCAACAACAGTAGTTTTAGGGTTGTTGTATTTTGGTGGGTTTTTAAATTGAAACCAGTCAAATAGAAAAACCAGCCCGTCTCTCATAGAAGGTAATGGAACTGTTCCATGCAAATCTTCAGGATATACTTTCCATGAAAATTTTAATTCATTTTGTTTTTGAGATGTTGCAAAATTTGAAAGTTCAATAATTGAGCGACCAAACAAGCTAAATTCTGACGTATCTTCCATGATGTTATCAATAGTGACTTTTTCATTCCACATATGCAATTGTTCAGCGGCAAGTGAAACAAACAAAGACTTTCCTTTAAAGTTTTCTAAGGATAATTTTGTTTTGGCTTGTTTTAATAATTTTTGATTGTCCCAATCTAAACTAGGATCTATTGCTATATAATTATTAAATAAATGATTATGATTGATTAACATATTAATTGTGAATAATCCACCATATGAATGCCCAATTAAGGTTCTATAAGGTGTTGTACGATAGTTGGAATCAATATATGGGATGAGTTCTTTTTCTATAAATTGAGTAAACTTATCAGCTCCTCCAGTATTTTGATCCATTTCTATGCCACGTCTCATTTTAATTTTAGAAGTGGTTAAATCTCTAGTTCTATTTGTACTGTTTGAAATTCCTACAAGAATCATATTAGGTAAATAATGTCCTAAATAATTATCATATACAGTTTCTAATGAATTCATTAAAGCTCCACCGTCTAAAATAAAAATAACAGGAAATTTCATAGAACTGTTTTGGTTGTAGTTTTCAGGTAATTGCACCCATATTTGTTTATGTTTTTGAAAAGTGTTTGAAAATAAACTGTCTATAGAAGCAATTTGTTTAAGGTATAATTCGTTTTTACTTGTTTGAGCGAAACTCAATTGAATAAGTGAAAAACATAAAATTATTGATAAAATAGTTAGTCGTTTTTTAAACATATTGTTTTTTTAAGTTAGAAAGTATAAATTATTCTAGGCACAAGCAACAACAATCATTCCATAATCTCAAAGAGACTTTTGTAGCTTAAAAAACCTTTTAGTTCTTACTAAAAGGCTTTTAAGTTTTACTAAAATGAATTTTATTTTTTCATCCATGTTAGGGTAATGATTCCAAGTTTTGAAATTAAAAAAATAATAACTCCAAAAGTAGTTGAAAGCATTGAGACCTTTAACCCTCCAACCAAAATCGTTGTTGGTATTTCACCAGCAACTTGGATATAGTCAAAAGCTTGAATAAGCCCTAGTAGTTGACCCAGAAAACCCCAAATTAATGCAAATAACCCTATTGATGAAATTAGAGATAAATTTTTGGAATTATCATTCTTTAGATTTAAAAATGCTTTTGTAATAAGAATTAAAATTAAAATTAAAATAATTAAGGCTGGATACATAAAATATGGTCCACCTTCATTTAATCTTTGGAGTAATTGAGTCATAATAATAAGTTTTAAAGTTTATAATAGTTCAAATGTAGTTTTGAGAATTATTCAAAAAATTATAAAACGGTAAACGACAGGTTTAATATGATTTATACAAATACGATAGACTTAATTTTTTTAGATATCAATATGCCTGAAATATCGGGTTTGTCTTTTGCGAAATCCATCAACAAAAATATCAAAGTAATATTCACAACAGCTTATAGAGAATATGCGGTTGACGGTTTTAATTTGCAAGCTGTAGATTATTTATTAAAACCAATTTCATTTGAGCGGTTGTTGCAGGCTATTAATAAATATTTAGGTGAAAATTTTTCATCAATTACTGAAACAGCTGTAGAAATTGTTGAAGAAAAGAATGATTTTATTTTTGTGCGATCTGATAGGAAGATGATGAAAATTAATTTTTCAGAAATTAATTTTATTGAAAGCTTAAGCGATTATATTAAAATTAAATTAAAAGATAAAACTGTAATTACACGAGAAACAATTACTAGCATTGAAGCTAAACTTCCTAAAAAAGAGTTTATAAGAATCCACAGATCTTTTATTGTTTCAATTACTAAAATAGAATCCTTTACAAATGAATTTATTGAAATAAGTAAAAAAGCAGTTCCAATTAGTAGAAGTTATAAAAAAGAAGTACTCTCCAGATTAGAAAATATTTAGTTAAAACATTTATCTTTAGCAAAATTTTAGTTTTGATTGAAACCGACTTTGTTTTAAAAAAATATAATAGTTCAAATGTAATTAATGGAAGTGCTACTTGGAAAACGCCAAGTAATATAGCGTTGGTTAAGTATTGGGGAAAAAAAGAACATCAAATTCCTGAAAATACCTCTATTAGTTTTACGTTAGATGCTTGTTTTACCATAACAACTTTGGATTATAAATTGAAGAAGCGTCATGCTGAACTTGATTCAGCATCTTTTGATGAGAACCTGAAACGTGTTCAGGTTGACGAATCTCAAAAAGAAACGCCATCAAATGATTTCAACTTTGAAATCTACTTTGAAGGAGCAAAAAAAGATGATTTCAAACCTAAAATTGAACAATTTTTTAAAAGAATAGAGCTGTATGTTCCGTTTTTGAAAGAATATGATTTTAAAATTGAATCTCGTAATTCATTTCCTCATAGCAGTGGAATTGCTTCTTCAGCAAGTGGTATGAGTGCTTTGGCATTGTGTGTAATGAGTTTGGAAAAAGAAATAGATCAAACAATAACAGAAGAATATTTCAATAAAAAAGCCTCGTTTCTAGCACGTTTAGGGTCGGGGAGTGCCAGTAGAAGTATTGAAGGTGAATTGATTGTTTGGGGAGCACATCATGAAATTAAAGGAAGTTCAAATTTATATGGAGTTAAATTTCCGTTTGAAGTTCACGAAAATTTTAAAAACTACCACGATACTATTTTATTAGTTGATGAAGGTGAAAAGCAAGTTTCAAGTACTGTTGGTCATCAATTAATGTGCAATCATCCATTTGCCAACGAACGTTTTAAACAAGCGACAACTAATATTTCTAAGATTTCAGAAGTTTTTCAAAATGGAGATTTAAAGAGATTTATTGCAATTGTTGAGAGTGAGGCTTTAAGTTTACATGCAATGATGATGACTAGCAGTCCATATTTTATTTTAATGAAACCAAATACACTTAAAATTATTCATAAAATTTGGAATTTTAGAGCTAAAACAAATTCAAATATTTGCTTTACTTTAGATGCAGGAGCCAATGTTCATGTGTTGTTTCCCGAAAATGAAAAGGAGGTTGTTAACAATTTTATAACGAGTGAACTCATCCAGTTTTGTTGTAAAAATCACTATATTTGCGATAGAATTGGACAAGGAGCAACCCAAATTCCAAATATGTAAACCGATGAAAGGACCACTTTTTTATGCAAAAATTTTACTTTTTGGAGAATATGGAATTATTAAAGATTCCAAAGGGCTCACTATACCTTACAATAGTTATCAAGGCGCTTTAAAAAAATCTGATAAAACTTCAGAAGAGGAGTTGAAATCCAATAGGAACTTAGCTAAGTTTTATACCTACCTTTCAAAGCTTGAAAATAAAGAGCTAGTAAGTTTTCGTTTAGATGAATTGAAAACCGACATTGAAGAAGGAATGTATTTTGATTCTAGTATACCACAAGGATATGGGGTTGGTAGTTCTGGTGCTTTGGTCGCTTCAATATATGATAAATATGGCAATGATAAAATTACAGTTTTAGAAAACTTAACAAGAGATAAATTGCTGAAGTTGAAAGAAATATTTTCATTAATGGAATCTTTTTTTCACGGAAAAAGTTCAGGGTTAGATCCTTTGAATTCCTATTTAAGTATTCCTATTTTAATAAAATCCAAAGATAATTTAGAGGCAACGGGTATCCCATCTCAAAAGGAAGGAAAAGGAGCAGTATTCTTATTAGATTCAGAAATGATTGGTGAAACTGAACCAATGGTGAACATTTTTATGAATAAAATRRWGAWKKAARRYTWNCAGARWAATGTTSWWWRAWSWKKYCKYKAMATRKWYWKRKRSWWRTRKYKRKSAMYTWWTARRYRGRRWKSTTAWAWNGCTGTTKRKWMRWKTAAAACAATTGTCAAAAGTTGTGTTAGATAATTTCAAACCAATGATTCCTAGCTCATTTCATAAAATTTGGAAAAATGGAATTGAATCTAACGATTATTATTTAAAATTATGTGGCTCTGGAGGTGGAGGTTTTATCTTAGGATTTACTGAAGATTTTGATAAAGCTAAAACAATTTTAAAGGATTTTAAACTTGAATTAGTTTATAGGTTTTAATACATGAACTGCGAGAACTAAGTTAAATTTAAGGATTATTTTAGTGCTTAATTATTTTTCCTACCAATGGATTTACTAGAAATTTCCAAAAATAACAGTAAAAAACGATACTCAGTTTTCTTGAAAATGTTGAGTTTGTTTTCTATTGTGAGAGGTTATAATATTTTACTTATTGTTATAGCCCAATATTTAGCTTCTATTTTTATTTTCTCTCCAGAAAAATCATTGCGCTATGTTTTGCTTGATCTAAACTTGTATTTTATTGTGCTTTCAACAGTTTGCGTGATTGCTTCAGGCTATATAATTAATAATTTTTATGATTCAGAAACCGATAAAATTAACAGACCCCTTAAATCTAAAATTGATTCAATTGTAGATCAGAGAATTAAACTACCCTTTTATTTTTTATTGAATTTTATTGGCGTAGTAATTGCCTTATTAGTATCATGGAGAGCAGCATTATTTTTTTCTGTGTATATATTTTTAATTTGGTTTTACTCTCATAAATTAAAAAAATACCCATTGACAGGGTTGTTTTCTGCAGCTATTTTAGCCATTTTACCCTTTTTTGCTATTTTTGTTTACTATAAAAATTTTTCTGAAATAATATTTACACATGCTGCCTTCTTATTTTTCATATTACTGATTAGAGAATTGATTAAAGATTTGGAAAGAATTAAAGGCGATTTTATTCAAGATTACCAGACAATTGCTGTGAAATATGGTGAGCATTTCACTAAAATGCTAATCACATTTTTATCCTTTTTAACACTAAATCCAATTTATTTCTTGTTAAAATACCCTGAAATTGGAGGGATGAAATACTTTTTCTATGCAAGTATAGTTGTCCTTTTTATTTTTGTAATTGCATTATGGTTTAGTAGGAGAAAACGTAATTATGTGTTATTGCATTTAATATTAAAATTGCTGATCACAGCAGGGGTTTTTAGCCTAGCATTAATAGATTATTCGGTGATTATTAATAAATTACTTCTTAATTAAAATATATTTTAGGTTAATTGTTAGCAGAATAAATTACTTTTGCAAAAAAGTAAAAAAATGAATTCAAGTAAAAACTCGTCGAGAGGACGACAACAAGGTAAAAAATCAACTCAAAATACTTCAAAAAGAAAATTCGATAGCAAAAAGAAATTTTCTAAAGATTTTAAAGGAAAGGCTGGTTATAAAAAAGATAGACCAATTTCTAAAGAGAAAATTTCAACTCCTAAAAAAACGGATGATAGCCAAGGAATCAGGTTAAATAAGTACATTTCTAATTCAGGTATTTGTTCTAGAAGGGAAGCAGATGTGTTTATTAAATCAGGGAGCGCATCAGTAAATGGTAAATTAATTACTGAGATGGGGTTTCGAGTGATGCCCACAGATGTTGTTAAATTTGATGGTTCATTAATTAGTCCTGAGAAAAAGCGTTATGTTTTGCTGAATAAGCCAAAGAACTATATTACAACTATGGATGATGACAGAGGACGTAAAACAGTGATGGAATTAGTTGCTAATGCTTCAAAAGAACGTATTTATCCAGTAGGTAGATTAGATAGAAACACCACTGGATTATTATTGTTTACCAATGATGGTGAAATAGCTAAAAAGTTAACTCATCCAAAGCATAATGTTCAGAAATTGTACCAAGCGTCATTAGATAAAAAGTTGACTATGAGAGATCTTCAGAAGATAGCTGAGGGTTTTGTCTTGGATGAGAAAAGAGTTTTAGTCGATGAGATTTCGTATATAATGAATCAACCAAAAAGTGAAGTAGGAGTTAAAATTCATTCAGGAAGAAACAGAATTGTTCGTAGAATTTTTGAGCATTTTAATTATAGTGTGGTGAAATTAGATCGTGTAATTTTTGCAGGTTTAACTAAAAAAGATTTGCCAAGAGGTCATTATCGTCATTTAACAGAATTAGAAGTTAGTACCTTAATGATGTTATAATTAATAAAGAAATAATTTATTAAAAACCAAGATTTATCTTGGTTTTTCTATGTTGGATAACTAGTAAAAATTTGATTGTTAATCAATAATAGTTGTCGATGATTGAAATATTTTTTTTTATTTGAATTTATAATTGAAGTTTACCARCTAATAACTCCATCTTTTATATCTAATTTAGAACTATTTTGTTTTGAAAAGAGTAATTGTARATTATAATAAACTAACTAAARAAATACTAAATTTATTRGTGGWGAAATTCSCTGAYGGYTATGGYATWAGAGATATTGTCAAATTYACAAATCACAANGGGNCAATATRTTGAAGCYGTTGARGTTTCAWMYGRWGAYACYRYSTATTTAGTRAAAATTAGTAAWGASYTGGWRARYAGTATGGAAAKCCATAATGMMGGTGAAGATATTGAATTTGATTCWRGTATTGAYRAAAATRTRAAATTAGAAGATGTGGATTTTGATGATGATAAATAAWTGATTCTRCYWWTTGTAATATWAAAAGGCTACAAGAAATAATTTCTTGTAGCCTTTTTTACTAKGCGTTACTTTTTTCTCAAATTTTAAAGAGAGCATACACACTTAAATACTATAAAATAATTTAGAGTTGATTTTTGTCAGCATTTCATTGATATTTAATACTTATATTTATGGATTGAAATGAATTGCACTTGGTTTACTAAAATGATAGATAATCTTGATGAAAGAAGTTAAGATCCAGATAGTCAATAAATTAAAGCAACTATATGATACTGATATTTCCAAATATGATGTGTCTTTTTTAGATAGGACTATTCATAATAGGGCGGAAATAACACAATGTGTTTCAGTTGAAGAGTATTGTAGTTTTTTGGATAAAAATAAAGAAGAAGCTTTCATTTTTTTAAATTCTCTTCGCAATAGTTATAGCAAATTTTTTCGTAACACTTTTACGTTCTCGGTACTAGAGAATCTGATTTTTCCAAACTTAATTCATAACAATAAATACAATAAAAGTAAAGAGATTAGAATTTGGTCATCCGCCTGTGCTTCAGGACAGGAAGCCTATAGTTTATCAATAGTTTTAGAAGAGCTTAAAAATGGAAATGATAAAAAATTTAACTACCGTATTTTCGCTACTGATTTATCTGAATCGCAAATTTCAAAAGCCAAAAAAGGGCAATTTACGGAGGAAGAAGTTAATAATTTGAATTTAAAACATGTTAAAAAATGGTTTACCAAACAAGGTGAAACATATGCTGTTAAACCTGCATYNGAAAAAAAATATTTATTTCTCGACATTCGATTTAGTTGATGAACAGTTAAATAGTCCACCTAAAAGTATATTTGGTGATTTTGATTTAATATTTAATGCAAACTTGTTGTTTTATTACAATAAGAAATATCAAAAAAAAATTCTTAAAAAGGTAGCTAACAACTTGGTAAAAGGAGGTTATGTTATTACTGGTGAAGTTGAAAGAGAGATTTTATTAAAGCATAACTACATAGAAATTTTCCCTAAATCTGCCATTTTTCGGAAAGGTTTATAACCTAGTGCGATTAATTAATTGACAATTAATATGAGAAAAATAAATACAGAGAAAATTACTATCAGTGATCGTAACTATTAGCGGAGTGTTGGTGATGGCAGGTTGGATACTGGAAATTGAACTAAATAAAAAGAATTGATTTCACAATTTTGAGGAAGTCTAAAATATAAAGCATAAAATTTAAAAAAAATGAAGCAATTTAAATTTGAGAGTATTAGAGCTCGTTTAACAATCTGGTTTCTTAGTTTAACATTAATTCCTATAGTATTTGTATTGTTTATAATTTATCAGCAACAGGTTAGCATTATTGAGAATAGTACCTTTGAAAAGCTTACGGTTATACGAGACCTTAAAATAGTTCATCTAAAAAAATGGTTAATAGAGAAAGAAGGTGATGTTAGAACCATTTCTGAGGATATGGAATTAGCTAAATTAGAAGAAGTGTTCAAAAAAAAGCTTTCAAAAGAGAGCAATATTAAAATTCTAAAAAATAGCAACAGGATATTAAATGGTTACTTAAAAAATTATTCAGATTATAATGAGTTTTTTATAATTAACTCACAAACAGGTGTCATTGAAGTATCAACCAATCAAAATAATGTTGGAAAAGATAAATCAACAAATCTCTATTTTACTAAAGCGATTCAAACCAAGGAACTCTATTTAAAAGACATTTATGCTTCAAAAGAGAATGGAAACAGCATACAAATGACTTTTTCAATCCCGATTTTTAGTTTAAAGGGTAAAACACCGCAAATAATAGGTGTTTTAGTAGCTCGTTTGGATTTGCGTAACTCTCTTTTTAAAACCCTACTTGATAGAACTAGCTTGGGAGAAACAGGAGAAACTTTAATTGTAAACAAAGAAGGTTATGCATTAAACGAACTTCGCTGGTATGATAATGCACCATTAAATCTTCRAATTATAGCTGAACCTGCAGTATTAGCTTCTCAAGGTAAGACAGGTATAGCAATCACTAAAGATTATCGTAATGAAAAAATATTGGCAGCCTATTCGTACATCCCTGAAACAAGTTGGGGCTTTGTAAGTAAACAAGATTTGTATGAACTATATGCACCTATAAGAGAAATGATATTGAATTTTATAGTGCTATTTATTATTGTTTCAATGGTAATTCTACTACTTGCGTTTAGCATTAGCAAATCAATTTCAAAGCCTATTGTTAGCATAAACTTAGTTGCAAAAAAGATAAAAGAAGGTGATTACACCGTTAGAAATGTTGTTGAAACAAAGGATGAATTAGGCTCTTTGGCAGTTTCTATCAATAAAATGGCCGAATCAATTGAATCTCGTATAAGTATAGATGAAGGGCTTGTGTTTATTTCTGAAACCATTATTGGTAAATCATCAATCCTAAAATTTAGTACCGATTTACTTCAGCAATTAATGAAGATTACCAAAGCCGATATGAGTGCTTTTTATATTTTAAATGAAGAAAAGGCAACATACGACCATTTAACATCTATAGGTGCAAATAAAGAGTTATTAACATCTTTTTCAGTTAAAAATCCTGAAGGAGAGTTTGGAAATGTGTTAATTGATAAATGTATTTATTATCTTCAGGATATTCCGGAAACTACCATTTTTAAATTTAAAACAACAGCAGGTGATATAGTACCTAAAGAAATTATTACTTTACCAATAGTTGTTGAAAATAGGGTTGAAGCACTAATATCTTTAATAAATATAGCTAAATTTAGTAGCGAATCTTATGAGGTATTAAAAAAATCTTGGCAAACAATTAATATAGCCTATTCAAATTTATTAGCCAATGAACAAACAAAAATTTTAGCAGAAAACTTAGTGCTATCTAATCAAAAATTAGAGGGGCATTCAGATGAATTACTGACTCAAACAACTGAACTACAGCAAACTGCAGATGAGCTTAAAGAACAAAATATTGAATTAGAATTGCAAAAGAAACAGTTGGATGAAGCAAGTAGACTTAAAACTACGTTTCTTTCAAATATGAGTCATGAACTTAGAACACCACTTAACTCTGTAATTGCGCTTTCAGGAGTGTTAAACCGAAAATTAGTTAGTAAAATACCTGAAGAGGAGTATAGTTATTTAGATGTTATTGAACGTAATGGGAAGCATTTGCTGTCACTCATTAATAATATTCTTGATATTTCACGCATTGAGTCTGGTCGTGAAGAAATTGAAATTACAAAATTTAATATGAATAATTTACTAACTGAAATAGTTACCTTGTTGCAGCCGCAGGCAATGCAAAAAAATATTCAGTTAAATCAAGAAAAAAGAAACGAAGAATTACTTATTTCTAGTGATGTTAGTAAATGTAGGCACATTTTACAAAACCTTATTGGGAATGCTGTAAAGTTTACCGATACGGGTAAAGTTGAAGTTACTGCCAAAAAAATAAAAAATACAATTGTAATTAACGTAATTGACACTGGAATTGGGATTCCAAAAAATATGCTGTCTCATGTTTTTGATGAGTTTCGTCAGGTAGATGGAAGTACTTCAAGAAGATTTGAAGGAACAGGGTTGGGATTAGCTATTGCAAAAAAATATGCAGGTCTTCTTGAAGGTGAAATTTCAGTGAAAAGTACTTCAGGCAAGGGATCAGAATTTACACTCACTCTGCCATTACTTTATACTGGAGAATATACTATGGAAGTAATAGAAACAACCCATTTTAAACAGCCTATAATACAGACACATGAAAGTACAACTAACAACCCATCATCTAAAACCATATTAGTGGTAGAAGATAGTGAGCCTGCAATTATTCAAATTAAAGATATTCTAGAAGAAATTGGATATACAATACTTGTAGCTAGAGATGGTGCTGAAGCCTTAGAAATTATAAGTAATACCATACCAGACGGAATTATTTTAGATTTAATGATGCCTCAAGTTGATGGTTTTGAAGTTTTAAAAACATTACGAGAAGCAGAATTAACAGCACATGTTCCGGTACTTATACTTACTGCTAAACATATTACAAAAGAAGAGCTTAAATTTTTAAAACGTAACAATGTTCACCAACTAATTCAAAAAGGCGATATAAAACGTAATGAACTTATACATACAATTACTAGCATGGTGTTTCCTATTATTGAAAAGAAAGAACAACCAAAGTCGGTGAAACCCCCAATTATTGGAAAACCATTGGTATTGGTTGTAGAAGACAATGCCGATAATATGATTACACTAAAGGCTATGCTAGCCGATAATTATACTGTTATTGAAGCAGCCAATGGAGAAAAAGGAGTAAAGATGGCTATAAAGCATAAGCCTAATATAATTTTGATGGATATTTCGTTACCAAAAATGGATGGATTTGAAGTATTTAAATCTATAAGATCGTTATCTACATTAAAACATATACCAATTATTGCTGTTACAGCAAGTGCCTTAACTCAAGATCGTGAAATTATTATGGCGTATGGATTTGATGCTTACATAGCAAAACCAATAGAAGAAAATGTATTTTACAATACAATTAAACAACTACTTTATGAATAATAGAAAAGTAAAAATACTAGCTATTGATGATAATAAGGATAACCTTTTTACATTAAAAATATTGATAAATGAGAAATTTCCCAATGCTATTGTTTTTACTGCACAAGGAGGTGAAAAAGGACTTGRAATTGCAGAAAATGAAGAGCCTTATTTGATTCTTTTAGACATTGTAATGCCAGAGATGGACGGTTTTGAAGTGTGTAAAAAACTTAAAGCAACTAAAAAATTAAAAGATATTCCAGTTATTTTTATTACTGCACTAGGTGCTAAAGAAAGTAGAATTCAAGCACTAGAAAGTGGTGGAGAAGGCTTTCTTACTAAACCCATAGATGAAAGTGAACTTACAGCTCAAATAAAGGCAATGTTAAAAATAAGTACAGCTACTATTGAAAAACTAAATGAAAAAGAGCGACTTGAAATGTTGGTAGCTGAACGAACCAAGAAATTAGTAGAAGAATTGTTTATGCGTAAGCAAACAGAAAAAACCCTATATGAAAGTGAAGAATTAAACAGATCTATTACACAATCTATTGCAGATGCTGTTATTTCTATTAATTCTGAGGGGTTTATTAGAACTTGGAATAAAGCTTCAGAAAAAATATTTGGCTACTCAGCTGCAGAAATGGTAGGCAATAAATTAGGCCAAATAATACCCACTCATATTGGAATAAAACATAAAAAAGGTTTAAAACGACTTTCAAACGGAGGAAAAGAAAAATTAATTGATAAAACATTTGAAGTACAAGCATTACGAAAAGACGGAACGGAATTTCCTATTGAACTTTCTTTATCGAGTTGGAAAAATTCCAACAATCAAAAATATTTTACGGGTATTATTAGGGATTTAACGGAAAGAAAACTAGCGCAAGAAAAACTAATAAATTCAGAAGAACGATTATCACAAATAATTAAAAATTCTAAAGATTGGATATGGGAAGTAGATGCAAATGGGCTATACACCTATGCCAGTGAAATGGTTGAAAACTTACTAGGTTACAGGCCTCATGAAATAGTTGGTAAAAAATATTTTTTTGACCTTTTTAAAGAAAATAATCGTGAAAAATTAAAGAAATTAGCTTTGGCAATTTTTAAACAAAAAAAGTCATTCCATAAATTTAATAACCTTAATTCATCTAAAAATGGAGAGGACGTATGGATTTCATCAAGTGGAATTCCAATACTTGACAAAAACAATAATTTAATTGGGTATAGAGGTGCTAATATTGATATTACAAAGAGTGTAAAGCATAAACAAGAACTGTTAGAAGCCAAAGAAAAAGCAGAAGAAAGTGACCGATTAAAAACTGAATTTTTGAACAATATGTCTCATGAAATTAGAACTCCAATGAATGGTATCTTAGGATTTTCAGATATGTTAAGTACTCCTGATATATCGGATGATAAGCGAAATAATTTTATCAAGATAATTCAGAGTAGTGGAAACCAATTGTTACAGATTATTGATGATATTTTAGAGATATCAAGATTAGAAACTAAACAAGTAAAAGTAATAGAAGAACATGTTTGCTTAAATGATTTGTTATTAGAACTATTTTCAATTTTTGATGTTAAAGCAAAAGAAGAAAAAAATCCGTTATATCTTAAAAAAGGATTATCAGACAGACAAAGTACTATACAAATAGATAAAACAAAACTAACTAAGATTCTCAGTAATTTGTTAGAAAATGCTTTAAAATTTACGAATGAAGGGTATATTGAGTATGGATATCAGCTAATAAATAGTGAATTAGAAATTTATGTAAAAGATACTGGAATAGGGATTGAACCTGAATATCATACAGTTATTTTTGAACCCTTCTCTCAAGCTGAAAAAGACTTATCAAAAAAAGTTGGAGGATTAGGACTTGGTTTGGCAATTGTTAAAGAGAATACCAAATTATTGGGAGGGAAAATACGATTAGAATCCAAAAATGATGCTGGATCAACTTTTTTTATTACGATTCCTTATATACCGGTATATCAGGATGATAATATTGAAATGAAAAAAAAAGGTGTTAATAATAAAAATAAATGCACCATTTTGATTGCTGAAGATGAAGAGGTTAATTACATTTATCTTGAAACCTTAATAAAAGAGTTATTTAAGTTAAATTGTGAAATCATACATGCAAAAAACGGCAAAGAGGCAGTGGAGGTTTGTAAAGAAAATTCAGCTATAAATCTTGTACTAATGGATTTAAAAATGCCTGTGATGAATGGGTATGAAGCAACACGACGAATTAAAGAATTAAGACCTAACTTACCAATAATAGCTCAAACTGGGTATTCAAGAAATGAGGAAAAAGAAAAAGCAATATTTGAAGGATGTGATGGTTTTATTTCAAAGCCAATAAGTCTTGAAACTTTAAAGATGGCACTAGATAAATTATTGGTATTAAATTAATTAAGTTTTTAGATTCTTATTTGTAGTTTATAGTTGTTACTTTTATAATTGAAAACGGAGAGAGAATAGTAGGCGAATAATTTTGTTAAATAATGCGGCTAATTAAGCAGGTTGAAAATTTAAAAAACCCTTGAAAATCGAAAGATTAACAAGGGTTTTAAGTGGTACCTCCAGGAATCGAACCAGGGACACAAGGATTTTCAGTCCTTTGCTCTACCAACTGAGCTAAGGTACCATTGCCTTAGCGGATGCAAATATAAATGTATTTTTTATACTAATCAAAACAATTTTTAAAAAATCTATTGTATTTTTGAACGCMTTAATAATTAATGAATGAACTTAGTTGTAGACATTGGTAATACAAGAATTAAAATAGCTGTTTTTMAAAATRGTAAATTRATTCATAATGAAACTATTAACAMTRAAAGTTTRYTRATTRAAGCRAGRRARTTAATAAAAAMWTTTGAGTGTWCTAATGCCATAATTTCTTCAGTAGGYTCWKTRAAAAAATCTSAAATAGAYAAATTAAGWRCAGAAATTAAGYTARTTGAGCTAAATTTTAAAACTAAAGTTCCATTCAARARTAGGTATTYAACTCCAAAAACGYTWGGWGTTGAYAGRATTGCATTRATTTCTTCAGCAATTTCAAARTTCCCAAARAAGAATGTATTAATTRTWGATGCAGGAACATGTATTACRTATGATTTTCTRGATTCAARSGGTTWTTATTTTGGNGGGARKNATTTCTCCMGGAATTAATATGCGTTATAAATCATTAAAYACATTTACAGAWAARTTACCATTAYTAGMRCYWATMRATACAARTCAATTAATWGGRGAAACAACAGAGGRAAGTATTCATTCRGGTGTAATTAATGGTGTTATAAGCGAAATTGATAGTTTTATCGATAAGTATAGAAAAATAAATAAAGATTTAACAGTAGTTTTAACAGGAGGTGATACAAATTTCTTGACAAATAAATTAAAAAATGGCATATTTGCCAATCCTTTTTTTTTGTTAGAAGGATTAAATGATATTTTGAATCATAATTTATAATAAATGATAAGAAAAATAATAATAGTAATAACGCTATTTGTATTTGTAGGTAGTTTTGCTCAAAAGAACAACACATCTGCGTATTCTTTTTTTGGTATTGGAGATAAAAACAAGATTAATACTGTTGAGCAACTCAGTATGGGAGGAATAGGGGTTGCTTTAAATGATGCATACCATTTAAATTTTTCGAACCCAGCTTCAGCTGCDTCWTTGTCATTTACAACTTACACGTTGGCTATTGAAAATAAAAATATAAATGCACAAGATADTAATAATAAVCAAAGTGCAGCTACAACATACCTDTCTTATTTAGCTTTAGGAGTTCCTATTGGTGAAAAAGGAGGTTTGTCATTTGGATTATTGCCCAATTCTTCAGTAGGATATTCACTAGTCTCAAACACCTTTGATAGTGATGAAATTTTAACTGAAGCTACGCTCTATAGTGGCGAAGGAGGAACAAATAAAGTTTTTTTAAATTTTGGTTATAAGCCATTTAAAGGCCTTAGTCTGGGTTTACAAGGAAATTATGTTTTTGGAAAAATTGAAAATAGCATTGTAAATCAAATTGGAGATGCCCCATTAGCTACTAAATATGAAACAGTTTCTAATGTTAAAGGATATTCTTTAAATGTAGGATTTCAATATGAAACAGCTTTAACTACTAAAGTTAATTTGAATTTAGGAGCTAGAATAGATTTGAATAATACGATTAGTTCAGAAGGAAATGAATATTTATATTCAGTATCTTTTGGGAGTTTTGAATCACCGAAAGATACCATATTGAATACAAAAAGTATTGGAAAATTAAAATCACCATTAAAAACAGCTTTAGGCGCAGGTATTGGAGAAAAAAATAAGTGGTTWGCWGRRATWGATTATAGTTTTCAAAATGCRTTAGAATTAGAAGGAGGCGTTTTTAACAGTTACTCTAAAATAGCATATGATAAATATAGTAAAATAGCAGTGGGAGGATTTTATACACCTAAATACAATTCTATTTCAAGTTAYTGGGAAAGAGTTACTTATAGGGCDGGDTTAAAGTTTGAAAAGACGGGATTGTTAGTTGATGGTATTGGCAATGGAAATGATTTTACTGCAATTGATGATTTTGGCATATCTTTTGGTGTAGGRTTACCRTTRAATCAACAATTATCAAATATAAATCTTGGATTTGAGATTGGTAAAAGAGGTAAAACAAACAATGGTTTAGTGAAAGAGAATTATTTTAATTTTAGATTAAGTCTTTCGCTAAATGATAAATGGTTTAAAAAAATACAAATATTTTAATTAAAAGAATACGACGATGAGAAAAATGAAACAATTTTTGGCTTTGACATTTTTTATGTTTTCAGTTTTAGTAGCTTTTTCGCAAACTGCTGATGATGCCAATATAAAATATAACCTGTTTAAAGGCGATTATAAAGCAAAAAAATATGATGCCGCTTTTGAAAACTGGATGTGGTGTATGGATAATAGTCCAACACTTTCAGTAAATATTTATAAATACGGTATTAAAATAGCGAAACATAAATTAGAAGTTGCTTCTGAAAGCGAAAAGGCTGTTGCGGTTGATTTGGTAATGAGAGTGCTTAACCAAAGGTTAGAGCATAAGTTTAAGAAAGATAATGCTGCTAAAATAATTAATGACATTGCGACTTTTAAGGCAGATCAGGGAGCTTCTCAAGAAGAAGTGTATGGCTTAATTGAAAAAGCTTTTAAGGCTGACCCAACATCTGTTTCCCCTAAAAATATGTATAAATATTTTGATATTATTTTAAAGAAAAATAAAGATACAAATCCTCAAATTGTGTTTGATACCTATGATGAAGTTGGTGAGGGTGTTGAAGTAAAAAGAGCGGCCTATTCTAAGAAAATTGATGCGATTAACGCAAAAGATTCAACAAATTTAAGTGCAAAGGATAAGAGAAATAGAAAAATTTATCAACAAATTTTAACTAACTTAACAATTGTTGAAACAGGATTAGATGCAAAATTAACTGAAATTTCTACGTGTGAGAATTTAATTCCTTTATATAAAAAATATTTTAATGAAAAGAATACTGACCCTGTTTGGTTAAAAAGAGCAGTTTCAAGAATGTATAATAAAGAATGTACAGATGATTCTTTTTATGACACGTTAGTTGAAGCCTATGTTAAAGCAGATCCGTCTCCAAATGCATCAGTATTTTATGCAGGTATCTTAATGAAAAATGGAGAGACGAATAAAGCGATGGAGTACTTTAAGCAAGCAGTTGACCAAGAATCAGACTCTTATAAAAAAGCAGGTTATTTGTTGAAAGTATCTCAAATATTAAGTAGAAAAGGGAGAAAAAGCGAAGCCAGAACATATGCATATAGAGCTTTAAAAAATGCACCAACTATGGGTAAAGCTTATTTAATTATAGCGGGGATGTATGCCAAAAGTGCTAATTCTTGCGGAACAGATGTCGTTTCTAAAAGAATGGTGTATGTAGCAGCATTAAATAAAGCAATCAAAGCAAAATCAGTTGATCCAAGTATAGGCCGTTTAGCAAATAAATATATTCGATCTTATTCAAATAACCTACCATCTAAGAAAGATTTATTTGTAGCAGGTATTGATGCTGGATCATCACATAGAATAGGTTGTTGGATAAATGAAACGGTTAGAGTTCAATCAAAAGATTAGATTTAAAACAGTATAATTGATATATTTGTTGGATGACAAAATCAATTGTAAATAAAATTAAAAGCATTGCTGTTGTACTTACAATAGCAATGCTTTTTTCATGCAAGAATGATGCAAAGGAAGTAAGAGATTTTTTAGCTGATAAAAATTTACCTATTGGTGAAGCCTATAATATTGATCTTAGGCATACAGATTCTGGGAGGATTAATGTGAAAATGAAAGCTCCAGTGATGTTAGATTTTGGGAATAGATATTCGCATCCATATTCAGAATTTCCAAAAGGAATAAAAATTACATCAATTGAAAAAAATGGAGATTCTACAACTATTGAAGGAGGTTATGCTAGAAGCTATAAAAAAACACAAATTTCTGAAATAAAATACAATGTAATTATTTATAATTATACTCAGAAAAATAAGTTAACTACTGAACAAATTTATTGGGATCAGAAATCACGTTATTATTTTACTGAAAAGAAATTTACATTCTATACCTTAACGGATACTATAAGAGGAACCGGTTTTGAAGCGTCAGAAGATCTAAAAACGTGGTGGGTAAAAAATCAGAGCGGAGTTATTAATATTAAAGAATAAGCAATGCAAAAAATTTGGAAAATATTTGAATACGGTTATTTAATTATAGCAATTGTTTTTATCGTAGAAACTATTATAAATTGGAATGCAAACAGAGAGAAGGCATATTTATTATTATTGTTTTCCGTACTTGCAATTTTTATGTATTTTTTTAGAAAACGTTATCGGAAGAGGTTTAAAAATAGAAATAACCAATAAATGGAAATTCAAATTGCTGTTATATTCATTTCAATACTTTTATCTGCTTTTTTTTCAGGAATGGAGATTGCTTATATAACGGCAAATAAATTCCAAATTGAGATTCAAAAAAAGAAAGAAGGTTTTACTTCAAGAATATTGAATAAATTAACTTCAAAATCTTCCAAATTTATTACTACAATGTTGGTTGGTAATAATATTACCTTGGTGATTTACAGTTTTTTTATGGGAGATTTGGCAACCAAACTTTTACCAATTGCTGAATTAAATGAACTGACGATATTATTTATTCAGACAGTCATTTCAACATTAATAATATTAGTAACTGCAGAGTTTTTACCAAAGGCTCTTTTTAGAATATATGCCAATGAAACACTTTGGATTTTCGCCCCATTTGCCTACTTTTTTTATATGCTATTTTATGTAATTTCAGATTTTATAACGCTAATTTCAGATTATTTTTTAAAAATAATGTTTAACTCTTCAAAAGTTGTTCAACAAACCGAATTTAGTAAAGAAGAACTTGGAATCTACATTTCGAAGCAATTGGAAAGTGCAAAAGAGAGTGATGAAGTTGATTCTGAAATTCAAATCTTTCAAAATGCATTAGAATTTGATACGGTAAAAGCACGTGAAATTATGATTCCTCGAACTGAAATTGTTGCKRTTAATATWAATGARAGYATTAAAAAYATNAAAAAAATTATTTATAGAWACRGGTTACTCTAAAATWTTAGTTTAYGGRAGYTCWTTRGATGATGTTTTRGGGTATGCKCATGCMTTTGAACTYTTTAAAAATCCGAAAACAATACGTTCAATTTTATTGCCTGTTGAGCTTGTACCCGAAAGTATGATGATCAATAATGTATTAAACATGTTAATTAAAAAAAAGAAAAGTATTTCACTTGTTTTAGATGAGTTTGGAGGTACATCAGGGATTATTACTGTTGAAGATATTGTTGAAGAATTGTTTGGTGAAATTATAGACGAACATGATACCGTTAAATTGTTAGAGCATAAAATAAATGATCGAGAATTTGAACTTTCAGCACGTTTAGAAGTTGATTATTTAAATAACGTTTACAATTTGAACTTTGAAGAAAATGAAGCTTACGAAACATTAGGTGGCTTTATTGTATATCATAATGAAGACATCCCAAAACATGATGAAGTTATTGAAATTAACAATTTTCATTTTAAAATAATGAAAGTAGATTCATCAAAAATTAAAGAAGTTTATATAAAAGTTTTAGACAAAGTAGATTAAATGGAACCTTTACTTAAAATATCTTTCTTTTCTTGTTAATTGTAAGTATTTCACTTTCATAATTAAATACTAAATTGTATTTTCGCACACTGTAATAAAAGAAAACAATAATGGCAATATTATCAAAAATTAGAGATCGTTCAATGTTCCTAATCCTAATTGTAGGGTTAGCACTTTTTGCATTTGTTCTTGATCCAAGCTCAATTCAACAATTTTTCAGTTCAACTAAAGTAAACTCGATAGGTGAAATCAATGGAGATGCTATTGATAGAGAAGAATTTGCACGTCAAGTAGAGGTTTATAAAACACAAAGTGGTGGAAGAGCAACTCAAATGCAAGCTGTAAATGCTGTTTGGAATAATGTATTGAGTGAAAAAATATTTCAATCTCAATTGGAAAAAGCTGGAATAGTTGTTGGGGAAAAAGATATATGGGAGGCTATGGTTGCATTACCTGATATTCAAAACTCACCACTTTTTAAAAACGAAGTAAACCTTTTTGATGAAGAGAAGCTAAAAGAATACATAGCCAATATGAAAGATGAAGCCGATGCAGGTAATGCTCAAACTTGGTTAAATTGGTTGGCTACTGAGAAGAGTATTAAGCAAAATTTAGAGCGTAGGGCATATTCTTCATTAGTAACGGTTGGTCTAGGAGCTTCATTAAAAGAAGGGGAAAGAGATTTTGAGTTTAGCAATACAAAAATAGATGCTAAGTATGTTTATATACCTTATTCTTCAATTCCTGATAGCTTAGGAATGGTTTCAAAAGGTAAAATTCAAAATTATCTTGAGGAAAATTCAAAAAGATTTAAGTCAGAGGCTACTCGTTCTTTACAATACATAAAATTTGATATTTTACCATCAGAGGCTGATAATGCAGATGTAAAGAAAGTTGTTGAAAGCTTTATAAATGATAGAGAAGAATATAGTAATGCTGCTAAAGCAACAGTTAAAATTGCAGGGTTAAAAAACACGTCTAATTACGAAGACTTTTTAAACGATAATAAATCTGATTTATCTATTGATAACAGTTATAAATTCAAAAATCAAATTTCAGAAAGTATTTCAGATGATATTTTTGGAGCGTCTGTTGGTGATGTCATAGGACCTTATAAAAATAATGGTTATTACAAGATTTCTAAAATTGTTGAAACATTGAAATTACCAGATTCAGTAAAGTCCAGTCATATTATTGTTCCATTTGCAGGTACAACTAGATCTACTTCTACGAAGACAAGAGACGAAGCAAAGAAAACAATAGATAGTATTTTTAGATTGGTAAGATATAGCAAAACTAAATTTGCTAAAATAGCTGATGAAGTAAATTCTGACGGTACAAAAGGAAAAGGTGGAGATATTGGATGGGTAAGAAAAGATCAAGCTTTTTCAGCTGGATTTGATAAAGATTTTGCCGATTTCATTTATAAAAATAAAGCAGGAAGCATTAAAGTTGTTGAAACAGCATTTGGTTTTCATGTGATTAGAATAGATGAACAAACAAAATTACAGAAAGTAGTTAAGTTGGCAACTTTTTCACGTTTAATTGAAGCATCTGAAGAAACTGAAAACACCATTTTTGAGCAAGCTGAAACATTGGCTTCAAACTTGGCAGATGGCAAAAGAATTGGAGATTTGGCTAAAGAATCAGATTATAAAATTAAGTCAGCGCTTAATTTAAAAGTATTGGAAGAAAATGTTCCAGGTTTAAATAACCAACGTCAAATTGTAAAATGGGCATTTAATAGTGAAAGAGAATTAAACGATTCAAAACGTTTTGATGTTGATGTAAATGGTAAAAGAGGTTATGCTGTTGTTGTTCTTAATGGAAAAACGGAGAAAGATGGTTTAGTACTGAGTTCAGATATTTTATTAAAGATTCGTCCTGAATTAGTAAATAAGAAAAAAGCAGCATTGATCATCGAAAAAATGAGTGGTGCTACCTTAGAAGAAATAGCAAAAAACGCGAATACGACTGTTCGTTCAGCTTCATTGGTTACATTGGCTAGTCCATTACTTTCAGGAGTTGGGAATGAACCGAAAATTGTTGGAGCAATGTCTACGTTAAAAATAGATAAAGTTTCTGATGCAATTGAAGGTGAAAAAGGTGTTTTTGTTGTTATGGTTACTAAACGTGAAGCGGCAACAGAATTAGAGAACTATAATACTTTCCGTAATAAAATTGTTGGTAAGGTAAAAGCTAGGAGTTACCAGTTATACAACGTATTGGAAGAGGCAGCTGATGTAAAAGATAATAGAAGTAAATTCTATTAGTAGTATAAAATAACACAAAGGTTTTCCTAAAGGATTACCTTTTAATAAAATAAAAAACCTGTTCAACTAGTTGAACAGGTTTTTTTTGTAAATCATTAATTTTTATAATGAACCTGTTTTACCTTGAGATTAATAAAAACAAAAAAGCGAACTTACTAGTAAGTTCGCTTTTTTGTTGAAAATATGACTAAGAACTTATCCGTTCATAGAGATTAAAAATTCATCATTTGAAGTAGTATACTGAATTTTATCTTTAATGAATTCCATAGCTTCTACAGGATTCATGTCCGCTAAATATTTTCTAAGTACCCACATGCGTTTAACCGTTTTTGGATCTAATAATAAATCATCTCTACGAGTGCTAGATTTCACTAGATCAATAGCTGGGTATATCCTACGGTTAGAAATATTTCTTTCTAATTGGAGTTCCATATTACCAGTACCTTTAAATTCTTCGAAAATTACTTCATCCATTTTTGAACCAGTTTCGGTTAAAGCAGTTGCTATAATCGTTAATGAGCCGCCATTTTCAATATTACGGGCTGCACCAAAGAATCGTTTTGGTTTGTGAAGTGCATTTGCATCAATACCACCTGATAAAATTTTACCTGAAGCAGGTGCAACTGTATTATAAGCTCTCGCCAAACGTGTAATAGAATCTAATAAAATAACAACATCATGCCCACATTCAACTAACCGTTTTGCTTTTTCTAAAACAATATTAGCCACTCTAACGTGTTTATCTGCTGGCTCGTCAAAAGTTGAAGCAACAACYTCMCCTTTAACACTACGYTGCATATCWGTWACCTCYTCAGGTCKTTCATCWATTAATAAAATRATTTGATAWACTTCAGGATGATTAGAWGCWATTGAATTMGCAATRTCTTTAAGTAACATTGTTTTACCMGTTTTWGGTTGRGAAACAATCATACCTCTTTGTCCTTTWCCWATWGGAGAAAACAAATCCWTAATTCTAGTWGAWAGYGTACTAKWTCTWCCAGCTAAATTAAATTTTTCATCTGGAAATAAAGGTGTTAGATGTTCAAAAGAAACGCGGTCTCTTACAATATTAGGGTTTAATCCATTTATTTTTGAAACGCGTATTAGAGGAAAATATTTTTCACCTTCCTTTGGAGGTCTTACCACACCTTTTACAGTATCACCAGTTTTTAAACCAAATAATTTTATTTGAGATTGAGACAAGTAAATATCATCTGGTGATGACAAGTAGTTGTAGTCAGATGAGCGCAAAAATCCATATCCATCAGGCATCATTTCTAATACACCTTCACTTTCAATAATTCCATCAAATTCGTAATCAGGATCTCTGTAACGATTTCCGTTGTTTATCCGTTGTCCCTTAGTGTCTCTTGGATGAGGTCTCTGTTGTTTGTTTTGTTGTTTATGAGGATTTGGTTGATTCTGCTGTTTAGGTTGATTCAGCTGTTTCTGTTGGCTCGGTTGGCTCGGTTGGCTCGGTTGGCTCGGTTGGCTCGGTTGACTCGGTTGACTCGGTTGATTTGGTTGGCTCGGTTGATTTGGTTGATTCTGAGAATTTTGTTGATTGGACTTATTTTGGGGTGTTTTTTCTTGCTGTTTAACTTGTGTACTTACAGTAACACTTTTATTTTCAGTCTTTTCAACTTCCTGTTTATGAACAGGTTTTTTATTTTCTGCTTTTTGAGGGGTTTTTACCTCTCTTTTTTCTTCATGTTGAACCTCAGGTTTTGTGTTTAAAGCGAGTTCTTTTTGAACGTTCTTATGAACAACCACTTTCTTTTCTTTAGCAGTGTTAGGCTTTTTTAGGATTCTTCTGCGTTTAGGTCTTCCTTCATTAGAAGAAGGATCTTTTTTAATAACTTTTGAAGGAGTTGAAGCCTGAATGTCTAATATTAAATAAACTAGATCTAGTTTTTTTAACTGACTGAATTTTTTTGCTCCAATTTTTTTTGCGATTTCTTGTAAATCTACAAGTGTTTTCTCCTTTAGTTGGGAAATTTCAAACATTCTGTTAATTTGTAATTATTGTTTATGTATAAAGACTATCTTAATTATTCTGTAAAGAATTTTATTGTGAATTAAACTTTGTGGTGATTAGTCAATTTTAGTTGTAGTTTCCTATACTATTAAGTGTAAGGATATTGCAAATATATAAAATTATTTTATATAATGAATCTTTTATTCTTTAAAAAGAAAACGTATTTTTGCGCTMAGTTAGTATAAAACTATGATTCAAAGAATACAATCYATTTATTTGTTWATTGCAACATTRCTTTCGGGTGGTTTRATATTTATAGTAAACCTATGGRTRARTGAGCAAGGMAYTAAGTTTTTTGTRATGGATTCCTTTAAYACWGAAARCWYAYTGYTWAARGTTATGRSAGKRTTATTTTTTGYATCAGCGCTTTTAACATTTRTARCTATTTTWMAGTTTAARAATAGRCAATTRCAATTTGTTTTAGGCMGATTAKCAATTTTGACMAATTTTATTTTAKTAGGTATAGTCGTATATTTTTCGCAAAACTTATCTGGAGAAATTAACGTTTCGGAGAAAGGTATTGGGTTACTTATTCCAATTTTAACRATCGTATTTGTAGTYATTGCAAATAAGGCAATAAARAAGGATGAGGAACTTGTAAAATCTGTTGATAGATTACGATAACCTTCTATCTTAGTATATTTAGTGCAGAAAAACCATTTCAATTTTTATTGAAATGGTTTTTTATTTTCGTTGTTCAAGTTCAATAACTTCTAAATTGGTAATTTTATCTGCATTAATTTCAAACCGAAGCATAGTACGTACTGTATGAAATCCATGTTTACCAGCTGCACCTGGATTCATATGTAATAAATTTAGTTTTTTATCGAACATTACTTTTAAAATATGTGAATGGCCACTAATGAATAATTGTGGTGGGTTTTTTGAAATTTCCTCTTTAATTCGTTGATCATATCTATGTGGATAGCCTCCAATATGGGTGATCCAAACGGTAACTTTTTCAATGGTAAATTTGTTGTTTAATGGATATTCAGTTCTANTTGTGGCATCATCGATATTTCCATAAACTGCTCGAAAAGTTTTAAGCTTTTTAATACCATCAGCAACTTCCAATGTGCCAATATCACCAGCGTGCCAAACCTCATCAGCTTGTTTTATAAACTTCAATATTTGATCATCGATATAACCGTGAGTATCTGAAAGCAATACTATTTTTTNCATATGTAGTTAAATTCTAGAATCGCAAATATGATGTATATTTGCAATCGTACAAAAATAACATTTCAATTGAGATATTTTATTGAATTATCATATAAAGGGACAAATTATCACGGATGGCAAGAACAGCCAAATTCTGTCAGTGTTCAAGAATTAATAAATAACGCTTTTTCAACTATTTTCGGAACTTCAATAAATGTAGTTGGAGCAGGAAGAACCGATACAGGGGTGCATGCTGAACAATTATACGCTCATGTTGATTTTTCTACTGAAATTAGTATTAGAGATGTTATTTATAAAATAAATTCGTTGTTGCCACACGATATAGTTGTTGAAAACATTTTAAAAACAACGGAAGATGTTCATGCGCGATTTGATGCAATTAGCAGAAGTTATGAATACCGTATTTTTTTAGGGAGAAACCCCTTTTTAATTGAAACAACATGGCAGCTTAATAATAAAAAGTTAAATATTGATAAAATGAATGAGGCTGCTGATATTTTATTAACTTACACTAACTTTAAGTGTTTTTCACGTACAAATTCGAACGTTAAAACCTATAATTGTGATGTTAGAAAAGCGAAATGGGTTTTAACAAATAAAATGCTAATATTTCATATTACAGCGGATCGGTTTTTACGAAATATGGTACGAGCCATAGTAGGAACTTTAATAGAAGTTGGAACTGGGAAAATATCTTTAGAAGATTTTAAGCAAATAATCGAAAGTAAAGATAGGTGTAATGCAGGAACTTCTGCACCAGCACAAGGCTTGTTTTTAACACAAGTTGACTATCCAAAAACAATTTTTATACATGAGTAAAAAGGTTACAGGAAAAGCGTTTGACGCAAATATTTTTAAGCGTTTAATTCGTTTTTCGTATAAATATCGAGCGCAATTTCTTGTGGGAACCTTGTCGGCAATTTTGTTGTCAGTATTTACAGTTGCAAGACCTGTTTTATTACAAGAAATTGTAAACAACTATCTAGAAAATAAGGATAAAGAGGGTCTTTTGCACTATTCAATTTTAATGATAGCATTTTTATTGAGTGAAGTGTTTATGCAATTTATCTTTATATATAAAGTCAATTGGTTAGGTCAACATATAATTAAAGATATTAGAGTGCAATTACAGAAGCATATGTTACACTTTAAAATGGCTTATTTTGATAATTCTTCTGTAGGAAAATTAGTAACTAGATTGGTTTCAGACACAGAAACTATCGCCCAATTTTTCGGACAAGGATTGTTTATGATTATAAGTGACTTATTAAAAATGTTGATAGTAGCAATTGTGATGTTGTGGATGAATTGGAAAATGGCCTTAATTGCATTTATAGTGCTTCCATTATTGATTTATGCTACCAAAATATTTCAGATTGCTATAAAATCTGCTTTCCAAGAAGTTAGAAAGCAAGTGGCAAATTTAAATGGATTTGTACAAGAACGTGTTACAGGAATGAATATAGTTCAGCTTTTTAATCGTGAAAAAATTGAATATGAAAATTTCATTAAAATAAATGATAAACATAAAAAAGCAAATATTAGAACTGTTTGGTATTATTCAATTTTTTTCCCCATTGCTGAGATCTTATCATCTATAGCTATTGGTTTATTAGTTTGGTATGGAGGGTTGGATATTGTAAATTCTGGAGTTACTAATGCAGGTCAAATTATTGCATTTATTATGATGTCTCAAATGTTGTTTAGACCATTGCGACAAATTGCCGATAAGTTTAATACGTTGCAAATGGGAATGGTTGCWGGAAATAGAGTTTTTGAAGTATTAGATACACATAGCCAAATTGATAAAACAGGAAAAGTTCAGGCCACCAATTTTAATGGGGATATTGCATTTAAAAATGTAAAGTTTAGTTATATTGAAGGAGAAGAAGTGTTAAAAGGAATTTCATTTAATGTAAAAGCAGGAGAAACTGTTGCAATAGTTGGAGCAACGGGAGCTGGAAAATCAACTATTATTAACTTGGTAAATCGTTTTTACGAAATTAATAAAGGCGAAATATGCATAGACAACCATAATATAGAGCAGTATACATTAACTTCACTAAGGAAACAAATAGCTGTAGTATTACAAGATGTATTTTTGTTTTCAGATTCCATTTTTAATAACATCGTTTTAAGCAATGAATCAATTACACTTGATGAAGTAAAAGCTGCAGCTAAAGAAATTGGGCTTCACAAATTTATTATGAGTTTGCCAAATAATTATAATTATAATGTTAAGGAGCGGGGAGCTATGTTGTCTTCTGGGCAACGACAGTTAATTGCTTTTTTGCGTGCATATGTTAGTAAGCCAAGTGTATTAATTTTGGATGAAGCAACTTCATCAATAGATTCTTATTCTGAAAAGTTAATCCAAAAAGCTACAGATAAAATAACCCAACATCAAACCTCCATAATTATAGCGCATCGATTAACTACTGTRAAAAAAGCAGATAGAATTATTGTAATGGAYAAGGGWGARATTGTAGAGCAAGGTTCTCATRYMGARTTGCTYAATCAAAATGGTTATTAYAGAACYTTGTACAATATGCAATTTGCWAAYGAAGTTGCTTAAWTACTNTTGAAATTTYATWAWWCAWWCTATTAATTAAGGTCGTATCGAATAGTTTCAGTGAGCTCATTGTTATTTTTAAACAATACAAATTCYCCATCTTTTATATAAGATATTTTCCCAGTYTCTTCYGAAACAGCTAAACAAAGAGCRTCWGTTTTTTCAGTAATTCCAATRGCRGCTCTATGTCGTAATCCAAAACGAGCWGGTARGKTTTTTGTWGAAAGSGGTAAAATAATTCKRGTTGCAATAATAWAATTTTCTTTAATAATTATRGCTCCRTCATGTARAGGGCTATTTTTATAAAAAATACTTTTTAAGATTGGYTTATTWATTTCTAAGTTCATTTTATCACCTATAGATTTTACAAAATCTAAATTATGATTGCGTTCCAAAACTATGAGTGCACCTGTTTTTGTTTTTGCCATTTCTTCGCATGCAGTAACGATAGATTCYACATCCATATTGGTGTAAATCTCTGTTTTTAAAAAGCTAATTTGTTTTARAAARTTACGTTTATTWGTRAAATTKGTTGARCCYAACATCAATAAGAATTTTCTAACTTCAGGTTGGAATACAATCAAGATTGCAATAGCTCCTAAACTTATTAAAGTCCCTAAYAAACCACTTAGCATTTCCATTTGTAAAGCYTGKGTRATTTTCCAAATAAATACCACTAAAGCAATCCCAATAAAAATATTTATTGCAACAGTTCCTTTTAATAATTTATAMACATAGTAWAGTAAAATRGCTACTAAAACGATRTCTAAAATATCAAGAAWGGAAAAGTCTAAAAAATCTARCATTGGAATTGTTTTTGTAAAAATAGGAAAAAGATTGCATAAWTTRCAGTTATTCACAACCGCAATCTGGAACKTTRKTTKGATTRAAAATAAATTCTATKTYATTGGYAATAATGTTCKTATCTTCAAAAYTATGWATCATTGTTTTATAGWRTAAATAATCTTGATATGATAATTTTTCATTAAAGTTTAAATGKAGCATTGTTTGGTTTCCTYCTKTAGTAAAYTCAAYAAATTCAAGGAGGGTGGTTYTAAATTCATTCYCTWCCATTTTAGCATCATTRATCCATGTATTAGTTGGATTGAATGTTAGATTTATRTTATTGTATTTTAAGTAWTTTGAAGRATGCTTTTTTATATAATATTTTGACAAAAGACTGTCTGTTTTAWAYTCAACATGRTCAAATTYTAAAAAKGACAATTTTYTTGAAATSGTRTCYGARTAACTAAAATARTTATGCATACCTTYTTTTGAATGAAWDGAATTTGCGTGKTTGTATTGTAGTTTTTGMAYTGAAGGWATTATTRTTTTTAAWGGCAAKCGTTTGTCTATATTAAAWANCCAATGSGTRGTRCTTATRGTATTWTTTYTRTTTACWGWMGCAATKGTATCRTTATTTTTAAGMGTTAAAAAAAACCAAACTTGTGAGTGRTTATGTAKTTCTTGRATTCCTTTTGCRCCTAATGTWGGAAGTTTAACYTCYTTTTTAGWACAMCCAAAARTTAGAAAAAGWAMAAGTAYRAKAAAGATRTTTTTCATGAATGTTTATTTAATTGTTCAACAATWTTAAYAGCTTCAAAAGCTTCTTTTACATCATGAACTCTWAWTATATTWGCCYYATTTARYARTGCAATTGYATTTGCWGAAGTTGTKGCRTTTAAMGCTTCRTTTTGTGTRATTTCTAAAGGTTTAAAAAGCATTGATTTTCTAGACAGCCCCACGAGCGTTGGAACCTCTAAATTTTTGAATAGATTTAAATTTTTTAATAATTCATAATTTTGAGTAATTGTTTTTCCAAAGCCAAATCCAACATCGGTAATAACATCATTTATGCCAAGAGCGTGTAATTCATTGATCTTTTGTGAGAAGTAGTACAAAATCTCTTTTACAACATCATTATATGTAGGGTTGTTGTGCATGTTTTGTGGCGTTCCTTGCATATGCATTATAATATAAGGAACTTGCAGTTCGGCAATTGTAGCAAACATTGTTGAATCCATACTTCCAGCAGAAATATCGTTCACCATACAAGCGCCATTTAGCACACATTGTTTAGCAATAGAGCTTCTAAAAGTATCTACAGAAATTAAAAGGTTTGAAAATTCACTATTTAAAAGTTTAATAACAGGTAATATTCGATCCAATTCTTCGGTCTCTGAAATATGTTTTGCACCAGGGCGAGAAGAGTAAGCGCCAACATCAATAAATGTAGCACCTTCACTTAACATTTTTTCAACTTGAGTTAGGATTGCAGTAGGATTGTTATATTTTCCACCATCAAAAAATGAATCTGGAGTGATATTTAAAATCCCCATAATTTTTGGTGAAGTCAAATCAATTAATGTTCCGTTGCAATTAATACTTTTCATTAGCTCACAACTTTATTAATTACTTTGGTTATTTCTGGAGCTTTATAGCTGAACATTTTCGAAATGAGGTTCTCAATAGAATCGCTAATGATCAACATTTCTTTATTAGATTGTTTTAAATAACCTTCTGTCACCATGACATCTAGCTGTTTAATTAAATGATTAAAAAAGCAATTTGTATTCAGAATTCCAATAGGTTTTTGCTCAATTCCTAATTGATTTAAAGTAAGCGCTTCAAAAATTTCATCTAACGTACCAAAACCTCCTGGTAATGCAATATAACCATCTACTAATTTACTTATTTTCACTTTGCGTTTACTCATGGTTTTTGTCACAATCATTTCTGTAATATTGGTATGAGCTACTTCTGCGTGTTTTAAAAGCCCTGGAATAACGCCAATAACTTCACCTTTTTTCTCTATAATTGTATCTGCCAAAATCCCCATCATTCCAATTTTTCCACCTCCATAAACTAAACCAATATTATTTTCAGCAAAGTAATTTCCAAGTTTGACAGCATCATTTTTATAGACTTCATTAAATCCAAGGCTTGAGCCACAAAAAACAGCAATTTTCTTCATAAATAGTTAATAGATTTTTTAATTCCTTAAATTTGTTCGAAATTTACGGAAATAATTAAAGTTACATGCAACAAACTTCAAAACAATACGACGAGGTTATTGAAAAATGTCGTTCATTATATATAAATAAGTTAAAAGATTATGGAAGTGCTTGGCGAATATTGCGATTACCGTCATTAACAGATCAAATTTTTATTAAAGCTCAACGAATTCGGCAGTTGCAACAAAATTCAACAAGAAAAGTTGATGAAGGTGAAGTTTCTGAATTTATTGGGATTATCAATTACGCTGTAATGGCTTTAATTCAATTGGAAAAAGGGATTGTAGAGCAACCTGATTTAATTATTGATGAAGCTGTAAAATTATACGATAAGCACGTAGTTGTTACAAAAAAATTAATGGATGATAAAAACCATGATTATGGTGAAGCTTGGCGCGATATGCGTGTAAGTTCTTTAACCGATCTAATTTTACAAAAATTATTGCGTGTTAAACAAATTGAAGATAACAATGGAAAAACAATTGTTTCTGAAGGTATTGATTCGAATTATCAGGATATGATAAATTATGCGGTTTTTGCTTTAATTCATATTAATGAAAGCGAATAAATAATGAAAATACTAATCTATATTTCAAGGCTGTTTGTTGCAATCACATTTATTTTTTCTGGATTCGTAAAATTGGTCGACCCTTTGGGATCTTCCTATAAATTCCAAGAATATTTTAGTGTGGATGTATTGAACTTGGAGTTTTTAATTCCCTACGCATTGCCATTCTCAATATTCTTGATACTCGCTGAGATAATATTGGGAGTTATGTTACTTGTAGGCTATTTACCTAAGTTAACCGTTTGGAGTTTGTTAGGAATGATTCTGGTATTTTTATTTTTAACTTGGTATTCAGCATATTATGATAAAGTTACTGATTGCGGATGTTTTGGAGATGCTGTAAAATTGACTCCTTGGGAAACGTTTTATAAAAATGTTATTCTTATTATTTTTATTGTAGCGTTACTAGTGAAGGTTGAAATGATAAAGCCATTATTTGGTTTGAATAGTGCAAAGTGGATTTCATTTTTCTCGTTTATTGGTTTCTTATCAATCATCTATTATGTGTTAATACATTTACCAATTATAGATTTTAGACCCTATGCAGTTGGGAAAAACATACCGATGGGAATGGAGTATATTAATAATGAAGAGCCTCCAATTCACGATTTCTTTTTAGAGTCGGTGGAAGGATTAGACTTAACAGAAAAGGTATTAACAACGGAAGAAGTGTTGTTAGTGGTTATTTATAATATTGAAAAGAGTGATATGCAAGGCTTTTCAAAAATAAAAACGATCACAGATAATGCAATTAGCAAAGGATATTTGGTTTATGCATTGTCTTCTTCATTAAATGAAGAATATGCAGCAATAAAAAATAAATTCAACTTGAATTTTGAGGTGTTGTTTTGTGATGAGGTCACTTTAAAAACAATTATTAGAGCAAATCCAGGAATAGTAACGTTGAATAAAGGAACTGTTACAGGAAAGTACAATTGGATTGATGCAGAAGATGTAAAATTTTAACTAAATGAAACGAGCATGTTAAAATGTTTATCACCAAAGGAGGGTGGAGCGTAAAGAATTTGTCCTGTGGACAAATTTAGTGAACGAGCCAGCTGGCGAAGAGGCAAGGATATACCATGTGACCGTTAAAAAACAATAAATATAAACACATGAAACAAGCTTTACTAGTTTTTGTAGGTGGTGGTTTAGGGAGTGTCTCAAGATACCTTTTTGGAAAATGGCTGAATAAAATTGAATATGCGATGCCCTATGGAACTATGTTATCAAACGTGCTTGGTAGCTTATTAATTGGTTTTATATTGGGCTATTTGGCAAAGACTTCAAGTGTTTCTGAAAGTCAATCATTATTATTGGCAACTGGTTTTTGTGGTGGTTTCACTACCTTCTCAGCATTTGCGTATGAAAACCACCTATTTTTAAAGAATGGCGATTACTTCAGTTTCTTAACTTATACCTTTGGAACATTAATAGTAGGTTTTTTAGCTGTATTTTTAGGCTTGTACCTATCTAAACTTATTTAATCCAGAATTCTTATCTGGAATATATTACTTAATCAATTCGTTTTTTTGGTTTAATAATTCTAAAAATAGAATTATTAGTAACTCACCCCCTAAAATTTAGGAGTATATCTCAATAGATTCTTCGTTTAAACATGTTTACCCTGTAAAAACACGGGGTCA
>NVVE01000004.1 GCA_002733285.1 Lutibacter sp.
ATAAATCCTAAGAGATAAACTCAATTAAGCTATTATAGCATACTTTTTGAAAATTAAAAACCTCAAAGTACAATAAATTACACAGTTGTTTTATAGCACTTTTGTGGTATATTAAAAACTTGTATTATTTAGATAGGTTTGTTAACTTTGAGAAACTTAAAAATTATATTATGAAAAAGGTACTTATTATAGTAGTTACATTGGTAACAATTTATAGTTGCGGATCAATTAAATCAACTACTTTTCCAGCGGCAGACTTTTCTTCAGAAAAAGTTATCGAAAATTTGAACCAACCACAAACAAAACTATTTGTAAGCGCAAATGATTGGATGGTTGATACTTTTAATGATGCTGAAAGTGTAATACAATTTACAGATAAAGAAGAAGGCACCGTTATTGGTAAATACCTGTTACAAGGAAAATTATTTATGACCGCATACAGTCAATTAGATTCGCGTATTTATGCCAAAATAACAATACAGCTAAAAGATAATAGAGCTAAAATAAAAGTTATTCCTACTACAGCTATAACTATTTATAGAAATGAAGAAATACTTGCCATTAAAGGCAAAATAAACAACCTTATTTCAAACTTTGAAACCAGTATAAAAAATAGTAATAGTAATAATTGGTAACTTAATACAACTTACTTTTCTTTAAAATCTTTTTTAAAAATTTATCTACAATGCTATTTGGTAGCCCTTTTTGATAGCCAAAGGTTACACCTTTAGGTTTATGACCCTGCAGCTGCATTATAACCAAATCACTTATTAGCATTTCACCAGCCAACGATCTAAATATATACCTGGTACTTTTAGATCGTAATACCGTAGGTAATTCCAAATCATCAGAAACAGTTTTTAAACTCCGGCTAAAATTAGAACGATAATCTTTATACTTATTACCGGTACTAACATCAGGAATAAAACCAAAAACACGGTCGTTATCTTTAGTACCAAATTTTTCAATAATTGCCAATGCTATAGTAAATAATTTATTATTTATTAATGGACCACCTTGCGGTTTGTTACGGTTCTTATAACGCCTAAATTTCACGCGCCCATTTTTAATATGCTTCCATTTCAAATTAGCAACATCAATAAAATCGTGCCCACCAATAGTAAATTGAAATATAAAAATAGTAATAGCACGCTTCATTCTAAAAGCATTTAACTTACTGGTAGATTGTTTAGGCGTGTAATTTCTAAGTAGGGCAAAATATTTTAGTTTAAATTCAATTTCTACAACACCAGTAGCATTTTTAATAAGCTTTAAAAAAGGATTATCATTCTTTACATTCAAGCTATCGCGGCTTTGCGCTTCTTTGTACAGCGCCCTTAATGTGCGCAAATAAACCATTATACCAGCATTACCAGTACCTCCTTTTTTCTTAAATAAAATAAAGTCATTTAACCACTCGTAATTTATAGTGTTTAACGAGCAATCATCTACAATATATTTTTCAATCTCTCTTTTAGTTTGAACATACATATCAATTGAAGATCCCATTTCTTTTTTCTCAGCTATTATAGTATTAAAGAACTGTAATACACCTACAGAATTTTTACTCTTTAAATTAGTAAGCTGCCTTTCAAGTAACGAAATTTCAAGCTCTTTATCATTCTCATTTAAAATACCTAAGTAAGCATTTATATCGGTTTCATTACTAAGCATTAAAGTATTAAATTGCCTACGCCAATTCACTATTTTAGGGTAAATTAAATCGTAGTTTTTTGCTGAAGGTAAAGGGCATTCAGTAGAAAAATCCCACTCAGCAGCTTCATAGTAATACAAATCGTTTTTTAGAAAATTACCAACTACAATTCTTTTCCTAATTTTAGCACTTCTAAAATAAATAATTATAGGAAAACCACTTTTAGTTTTATCGCTTTTATATAATTTAATAACTACTTTCATACGCTAATTCCGTACCGTTTCCGTACCGTTTTTACTGTAAATGTATATAAAATTACACATTTAAACTAAAAAATCAGAAAATTTATTGAAGTAATAAGAAATAGAAAAGCCTTATAAACTCAACGTTTATAAGGCTTTATACTCTGTGATCGCGACAGGATTGAATTTCCTGCAAAGCTCCGCTTTGAAAATCAACAAAAGAAATTCTCGCTTTATTCAAAATAAAAAAGCAAGCTCTTTATTTTGAACCTGCTCCATTTCAACCTATAGTTGATTTATTCGTGATCGCGACAGGATTCGAACCTGTGACCGTCTGCTTAGAAGGCAGATGCTCTATCCAGCTGAGCTACGCGACCATTCCATTTTATTTTTTTTGAATTACCTCATTTCATTCGGTGATCCATTAAAGATTTGTTGCAAATTAAATCCTTATTTGTCTTCTTTTTGGATTACCTCATTTCATTCGGTGATCCATTAAAGATTTGTTGCAAATTAAAGCGAGCTTTAATTTATCTAAAGCAATTCTTATTCTTAAGAAAGCAAGCTTTCTACGAATACTCTTTGCTTTAGAGCTTTACTTTGTCGGGGTGGCAGGATTCGAACCTGCGGCCTCCACGTCCCAAACGTGGCGCGATAACCGGGCTACGCTACACCCCGAAAAATAAAATGCGGAGAGACAGGGACTCGAACCCTGGCGACAGTTACCCGTCGACAGATTAGCAATCTGCTCCATTACCACTCTGGCACCTCTCCAAAAAAATATGTTTATGAACTTATTTTTGCGAGTGCAAATGTAGCATTAGAAATGCATTTACACAACATTTTTACACTTTTTTTACCTAAAAAAGTCAATTTTATTCTGGGTATTCAATTCTTAAATGATAAATATTTTTTAACTTCTTCTTTAGCACCTTTTTAATAGTTTGCAATTCTTTAAAAGTAATGTCAGCATTCATAARTTGTCCGTCTTCCATTTGCTTATTTACAATCCTTTCTACCAATTCATCAAAAATTTGAGCGGTCGGTTCTTTAATGCTTTTTGACGCTGCTTCAACAGCGTCACACATCATTAATATAGCAGTTTCTTTTGAAAAAGGTATGGGTCCAGGATATTGAAAATACTTAGAATCAACATCTCCCCCACTCAATTCTTCTTCTTTTTTGTAAAAATAATAAACCAAAGAAGTTCCGTGATGCGTTCTAATAAAATCAATTATTCTATCTGGTAAACGCTGCTTTTTAGCCATTTCAACACCTCTTATAATATGGTTTACAATAACTTGAGCGCTATCTTTGGGAGTAAGTTCATCATGTGGATTAACATTAGTTGATTGGTTTTCAGTAAAAAACATTGGATTGTCCATTTTACCAATATCATGGTACAAAGCACCTGTACGTACTAGCATTGAATTTGCATTAATTTCATTAGCAGAAGCCTCTGCTAAATTTGCTACTTGTAAAGAGTGCTGAAATGTGCCCGGTGCTTTTTCTGCTAATTCTCGTAATAATTTTGAGTTGGTATCTGATAATTCCTTTAATGACTCATCTGAAACTAAACCAAACATTTTTTCAAATATATATATTAGTGGTAAAACAAATAATGTAGCCCCACCATTCAACGCAAAGTATATGAATTTCTCCCAGTCTAAATTTTGAGCGTTCCCTTCTTGTATAATTGAAAACGCAAAATATGCTACAAAATAAACAAATGTTATTTGTAGTACTGATATAAATAAATTTGCTCTTTTGTAAAGCTCTGAAATGGTTAATATGGTAACAATCCCAGCTATAATTTGTAGAAAAATAAATTCAAAACTATTTGGCACAATAAAGCCTAGCAATAGTACAGTTAATACATGAGTGAACAGCCCTAATCTTGCATCAAAAAATGCTTTTAGAACTAATGGCAATATTACTATTGGAGCAACATAAACATATTTTGCGTCGTACTCTACAATAAGAGTTATTAGTAGTACTATTAAAATAATATTAAAAAATATAAATGTAACCTTATTGTTATTTTCAAAAATCTCTAACCTATATTTCTTTAAAAAAAGCAATAACATTAAAAATGACAAAGCAACTAATATAGTGTTCCCAAAAACAATCCAGTTATAATTGGATTTACTCCAAACTTGTGATTCAAATTCACTTTTTAAAGAATTCAATTTCGTTAATTTTTCTCCTTCAACAATATCACCTTTAAATATGATCCGTTCTTTTTCTGAAACCAATCCTTTCGTATAAGAAATATTGTTTAAATTTTCTTGCAATACCTTTTCTGTAAATTCTACATCGAAACTAACATTAGGATTTAGTTCTTCATAAATAATATTTAAAATAGTATTTTCTTCCTGAGAATATGGCTGAATTCCCATTTTCGAATTCATATATTCAAGAATTTGAGAAGACTTATAAAGCTTATGAGGTTGAATATCCTGTATTTTATTCCCTCTCCTAAGTGTAATTATTTTGTGCTCTATTAGTTGATCACCAGAAGCTTCTAAGTAACCAAATTCATATATATTATCAATAATTTCAGTTGCTTTTTGCTTCAAATAAACCTTCCTCTCTTCAGTTAATTCAGCATCTAATAATAGTTGATCTATTTTACTAATAGCCTCTTTTTTTACGCCAACCACAACTTCTTCATTATACTGGAAAAATTGTTTTGAAGTTTCTTTAATTTGGGCGGTCTCTTTTTCAACTTCCTCTATTGATTTTTGAATAGCAAAGTCAAATGGAGCATAATAGTTTTCATATTGCCATGGTTTTCCCTTTTGAAATTCGTATTTAAATTGTCCGCTTTTAGGAAATAAATAAACAACAATAACGATAGTAGCTATGTATAAAAATAGCTTATATATTAACGAATGATTTACAAGTAATTTATTTATGAATTTTTTCACGAAGTTTGCATTTGCATTTCAAAAATAACAATTATTATGTTATAACATTTGCAATCAGTTATATTTTTTAAGATATCTTTATATCTATACTATTGCACAAACATTCATCTAGATACAATAACAAACACTAATTACAACTTATCACTCAAAAAGTTACTTTTATACTTCTATTATTTTGTTTTTGAAAGTAGTATTATGATTTTAAAATACAATGTTTTAGAAAGCAATATTTTTAGCATTCAATAATCTCTATTTTAATGACTGCACATTTGTATAAAATTACTTAAATTCGCAGTAGAATTATTTTAACAATCGTATATGAAAGATGTTGTAATTGTATCTGTTGCCAGAACACCCATTGGAAGTTTTTTAGGTAGTTTAACTTCTGTTCCTGCACCAAAGCTAGGTGCTATTGCTATAAAAGGAGCCTTAAATAAAATAGGTTTAGATCCTCTTTTAGTTGATGAAGTTTTTATGGGCAATGTTGTTTCAGCTGGTTTAGGTCAAGCTCCAGCCCGTCAGGCAGCCATTTTTGCTGGAATTCCGAATACGGTACCTTGTACAACGATAAATAAGGTTTGTGCTTCTGGAATGAAAGCTATTATGCTCGCTTCTCAAGCTATCAAGGCTGGTGATGCCGATATTATTGTAGCAGGTGGAATGGAAAATATGAGTAGTATTCCACATTATATCTCAGGTAGAAAAGCTACTAAACTAGGAAATATCTCTATTACTGATGGACTTTTAGTTGATGGTTTAATAGATGTTTATGATCAAAAACATATGGGAACTTGTGGTGATTTATGTGCYACWGARYATAATTTYTCAAGAGAAGATCAAGATAATTTYGCTATARAATCTTACAAYAAATCTGCAAAWGCMTGGGAAAATGGRAATTTTAARAATGAAGTAGTTYCTGTTGAAATTCCACAAAGAAGAGGAGAACCAATTATTTTTTCGGAAGATGAAGAATACAARAACGTAAAAATAGAGAAAATYCCAACTTTRCGCCCAGTGTTTARCAAAGATGGCWCMGTAACYGCAGCTAATGCYTCAACMTTAAATGAYGGMGCYGCTGCWTTGRTAATAATGAGTGCTGATAAAGCRAAMGAACTAAARYTAAAACCTATCGCCAAAATTAAAGGGTATGCWGATGCTGCRCAWGARCCAAAATGGTTTACTACYGCACCMGCAAAAGCGYTACCTAAAGCATTGRAAAAWGCTGGAATTTCRCAAGATGATGTAGATTATTTTGAGTTTAAYGAAGCGTTTTCAGTAGTTGGATTGGCAAATATTAAAATTTTAGGTCTCAATGCTGAAAGAGTTAATGTAAATGGTGGGGCTGTTTCTTTGGGTCATCCTCTGGGCATGTCTGGAGCGAGAATTGTCATTGCGCTGACTTCTATTTTGGAGCAAAACAACGCTAAAATTGGCGCCGCTGCAATTTGTAATGGCGGTGGTGGTGCAAGTGCAATAGTAATTGAAAGAATGTAATTTATTTATATGCACTACGGAATTTGTAATTTAAGTATTATTCCTCTYAGAATWGACCCAAGTGATAGTAGCGAAATGGTTTCGCAATTACTTTTTGGAGAACATTTTATTATAATTGAAATACGTAAAACGTGGAGTAAAGTTAGAATTGCTTTTGATAATTATGAAGGCTGGATTGATAACAAACAATATGAAGAAATTTCTGAAGAAACTTATATCAATATTAATAATTCAGATATTGCTCTAGCAAATGAATTAATTGAATTTGCTACTGATGAAAAACAAAATTTTATTACTGTATCTTTAGGTTCTTCTTTACCTTTTTACAAAAATCAAAACCTACTTATTAATAGCACAATTTTTAATTATGAAGGTACTATTATTTCGAAAAAGCTATCTAAAGAAGTCATTATTGAAACGGCTTTTAAATACTTGAACACTCCCTATTTATGGGGAGGGAAAACTCCTTTTGGAATTGATTGTTCCGGATTTACTCAGATGGTTTATAAACTTTGCGGTTATAAATTATTACGCGACGCTACGCAACAAGCAACTCAAGGAGAAGTTTTAAGTTTTATAGAAGAAAGTGAGCCTGGTGATTTAGCTTTTTTTGATAATAGTGAAGGTGTTATTACACACGTTGGAATCATTATGAAAGATAATTATATCATCCATGCCCATGGAAAAATTAGAATTGATAGAATTGATCATAGCGGTATTTTTAATATAAGCACACATAGACATACGCATAAACTTCGAGTAATTAAAAAAATCATATAATAAAAAAGCTCGCTATTGGCGAGCTTTTTTGTAAAATATATGGTAGTAATATTATTGTTTTAATTCATCATAAATTGCTTTAATTGCATCTAGTTTCTCTGACATATCTAGATTTTCATATAGGCCCATTAATGTTTGAATAACACTAATATTAGTATTATCTATTTCAAAAGCCTTTTCATAAAAAGGAACAGCCTCTTTATATATTTCAAATTGTTGAGCTTGAAGTTTATCATATTTATCAAAATCAGATAAACTTTTATTCATCTCTTCAATGATAGGATTAACTTTTTCGATAATTGCAGCTCCAATATTATTATATGCGTCCGAATAGTCTGGCTTTAATTCTATTGCTTTTTCAAAGTATTTTATAGCCTCATCAATATTATCTTGACCCATATTCATTACTCCAACATTGTAATATAGAGTTGGTTCAGTTGGATTTAATTTAATAGCTTCTTCTAAACGCTGCTTAAATTTATCATTATCACCTAATTTGTAATGAATGTTAGCTTCATCAATCAACAACGAATAGCTTTTTGGAAATTCCACTCTACCTCTAATTATCATCTCTAATGCTTTCGCATTATTATCCAAAGCAGCATAACTTTGAGCTAAATTTTTAAATATAAATTCACGGCGTGAATCTTTAATTTCTTCTCTCGGGTTTTCAGCAAGTCCTAATTTCACCTGTAAGTCCATAGATTTTTTATCATTATATGTTACTTCCTTACCATCATCTTTGTTAGACGCAACATAAATAGTAGCAATACCCGTATAGTTTAACTCCAGTAATTTTTCACATAATACTATTGAAGTTTCATAATCCTTACCAAAACTGTACACTAATGCCGCATTATCTAAATAGGAAGTATCTCTAGGACTTAAAGMAWATACTTGATGATATTTTTTGGCTGCTTTAATGTAATCTTCTGATAATTTAGTTTGTTTTGCATATGAATATTCATTTGATGCTTTATCTGCAGTACTACTTATAAGCTTATTTAATAATTCCGCAAACTCATTCGTATACTTTTGCTTGTTTGTTTTTTTCTCATAATCAATTAATTGATTAAAAGCATTACCAACTTTCTGAATATCTATATTGGCAGATCCATTTTGGTACAGTGCTTTCCCTTTTAAATAGTAAAATTTAGCTGAAGTTTTTTGATCTGCATTTGTTAATAATCCTTCAGCCTTATCTAATGCTACCATTGCTCCAGCAAAATCATTTGATTTAAGTGCCTTATCTGCGGTTTTAAGTTCAGCTTTTTGCCCAAACACTGTCATACTTATAAATAAAGCTGACAGAATTAATCCATGTTTTCTCATTTTAATTGGTTTATTCTTGATTTGTATTTTCTTCATTATTATTTTCAATTTCCGTGCCATTTTCATTTTCATCTAAAACTTCTTCTTCTTCATGCAATACCTTAGCAACTGCAGCAATAGAGTCACTATCTTTAATATTAATAAGTTTTACTCCTTGCGTAGCTCGTCCCATAACTCGTAAATCTGCAACAGCCATTCTTATCGTAATACCAGACTTATTGATAATCATTAAATCATCATCATCAGTAACATTTTTAATAGCTACTAAATTACCTGTTTTTTCAGTAACATTGATAGTTTTAACTCCTTTTCCTCCTCGATTAGTAATTCTATAATCCTCTAAACTTGAACGCTTTCCATACCCTTTTTCAGAAACTACTAGAATGTTATTTTCTTGATCGTCAACAGCAATCATCCCAATAACTTCATCATTTGTACTTCCCAAGGTAATACCACGAACTCCGGAGGCATTTCTACCCATTGGACGGGTTTTACTTTCTTCGAAACGAATAGCTTTACCCGATTTTAAACCAATCATAATTTGGCTATCTCCCGTTGTTAATTTAGCTTCTAAAAGTTCATCATCATCTCTAATAGTAATGGCGTTTATACCATTCGTTCTAGGACGAGAATATTGTTCTAAAGAAGTCTTTTTCACTTGACCTCTTTTTGTAGCCATGATAATATAATGGCTATTTACATATTCTTCATTCTTTAAATCTTCTGTAACAAGAAACGCTTTTACTTTATCATCTTGTTCAATATTTATCAAGTTTTGGAGGGCTCTTCCTTTAGAAGTTTTACCTCCTTCAGGGATTTCATATACGCGCATCCAAAACACTTTTCCTTTTTGGGTAAAGAATAGCATATATTGATGGTTTGTACCTACAAATAAATGTTCTAAGAAATCTTCATTTCTAGTCGCAACACCTTTATGTCCTCTACCACCTCTATTTTGAACTTTATATTCATCTAAATTGGTACGTTTTACATAACCTGCATGCGATATTGTTACAACTACTTTAGAATTAGGAATCATATCTTCAATTGATAAATCTCCACCGGCATATTCAATTACGGATCTGCGATCGTCACCATACTTATCTCTAACTGCAATCAATTCTTCAACAATAATTTCATACCGTCTACTTTCACTTGATAAAATATCTTTTAAGTCGATAATTAATTTCATAATATCATCATACTCAGCACGTAACTTATCTTGTTCTAAGCCTGTTAATTGACGCAAACGCATCTCAACAATTGCCTTGGCTTGAATTTCGGATAATTCGAAACGTACAATCAGTTTTTCTTTGGCTTCATCAGCATTAGATGAAGCTCTAATTAATTTAATTACTTCATCAATATTATCACTTGCAATGATTAATCCTTCTAAAATATGAGCTCTAGCCTCCGCTTTTTTAAGTTCAAATTTTGTTCTTCTAACAACAACTTCATGCCTATGCTCAACAAAATAATGAATTAATTCTTTTAAATTTAATTGTTGAGGACGACCATTAACTAGTGCTATATTATTTACACTAAATGAAGTTTGTAATCCTGTGTATTTATACAACTTGTTTAGAACAATGTTTGGTATTGCATCGCGCTTTAGTATATAAACGATACGCATTCCATTTCTGTCAGATTCATCACGAATGTTGGCTATACCTTCTAATTTTTTATCGTTAACAAGTTCAGCAGTTTTCTTAATCATTTCCGCTTTATTCACCTGATAAGGAATTTCAGTAACAATAATGCATTCTCTACCTGCCACTTCTTCAATAGTAGCTTTAGCACGCATTACAATTCTTCCTCTTCCGGTTTCAAAAGCTTCTTTAACTCCTTCGTACCCATAAATAATACCTCCAGTTGGAAAATCAGGAGCTTTAATATGCTGCATTAATTCAGAAATCTCAATATCACGATTTTCAATATATGCCAAGGTACCATCAATAACTTCAGTTAAATTATGTGGTGCCATATTTGTAGCCATCCCTACAGCAATCCCAGAAGCTCCATTTACAAGTAAATTCGGAATTCTTGTTGGTAAAACTGTTGGTTCATTTAAAGTATCATCAAAGTTTAATTTATGATCTACCGTATCTTTTTCAATATCCGAAAGCATGTCTTCAGATATTTTTTGCATTCGAACCTCTGTATAACGCATTGCTGCTGGACTATCTCCATCAACAGATCCAAAGTTTCCTTGACCATCTACCATCATATATCGCACACTCCAATTTTGAGCCATACGAACCATAGAATCATAAACAGATGTATCACCATGAGGATGATACTTACCCAATACTTCCCCGACAATTCTCGCTGACTTTTTATAAGATCCAGTAGCTTTTACACCTAATTCGTGCATCCCAAATAATACCCTTCTATGTACTGGTTTTAAACCATCTCGAACATCGGGTAAAGCTCTTGAAACAATAACTGACATTGAATAATCAATGTAAGCAGATTTCATTTCTTCTTCAATGTTAATTCGTATCAATTTTTCTCCGTCTGCCATATATATTTTTAATTTATTTTAGTGTCTTATTTTGAAAAAGCAATATACAATTTTTCAATTTTTCACAAGTTATTTATCTTGTTGTTTTTGTAAAATTTATCAACAATAAAACACTGAGAAAAACCACTCTAACAAGTTGATTTTCAGTAATTTTTAATCAATAAAAACGACTATTTAATTAAAATATATAAAAGTGCTGCTATTTTTGCGCGTAAAAAACAAAAAATTCAGTTAATTTTACATTATAAATACAAAACTATGGACGATAATTTTTCACCAAAAGTTAAAGATGTAATTGCATATAGCAAAGAAGAAGCTTTGCGTTTAGGTCATGATTTTATTGGCACTGAACATTTAATGTTAGGTCTTTTAAGAAAAGGAGACGGAAAAGCAATTGAAATTTTAAATTCATTAGACCTAAATCTTGATCATTTACGTAAAAAAATAGAACTATTAAGCCCCGCTAACTCTTCAACAGACTTTGCAAATGAAAAGAAAAGCATTCATTTAACAAAACAAGCAGAGAAAGCCCTTAAAACAACTTTCTTAGAAGCTAAATTATACCAAAGTGAATCTGTTAATACCGCACATTTACTATTGTGCATCTTGAGAAATGAAAATGATCCAACTGCCAAGTTATTGAGTAATTTTGGAGCAAATTATGATGATGTAAAAATGGTATTTAAACAAAAATATTTAAATGAAGAATTGGATTTTCCAAGAGCAGAAGGAACATCAAGTGACGATTTTGACACACCAAAATCAAATCCTTTTGAACAACCAAAAGGAGGAAAGCCTGCCGATAAAAAATCTAAAACTCCTGTTTTAGATAACTTTGGACGTGATTTAACTAGTTTAGCTGAAGAAGGCAAGTTAGACCCTGTTGTTGGGAGAAAAAAGGAGATTGAACGTGTTTCGCAAATTCTAAGCCGGAGAAAAAAGAACAATCCTATGTTAATTGGAGAACCTGGAGTTGGTAAATCAGCAATCGCTGAGGGATTGGCTTTGCGTATAATAGAACGCAAAGTTTCTCGTATTTTATTTAATAAACGTATTGTATCATTAGATTTAGCAAGTTTAGTTGCCGGAACTAAATACCGTGGGCAGTTTGAAGAACGGATGAAAGCCTTAATGAACGAGTTAGAAAAAAACGAGGATGTTATTTTATTCATTGATGAAATTCATACAATTGTTGGTGCCGGTGGAGCAACAGGTTCGTTAGACGCGTCAAATATGCTTAAACCAGCTTTAGCTAGAGGTGAGATTCAGTGTATTGGTGCTACAACTTTAGATGAATTCCGTACAAATATTGAAAAAGACGGTGCATTAGAGCGTAGATTTCAAAAGATTATTATTGAACCCACATCGGTTGACGAAACTATTGAAATTTTACAAAATATTAAAGATAAATATGAAGAACACCACAATGTTGATTACACAGATAACGCAATTATAGCCTGTGTAAAATTAACAAATAGATATATGACAGATCGCTTTTTACCAGACAAGGCTATTGATGCTTTGGATGAATCAGGTTCTCGTATTCATATTACTAATATTGTCGTTCCAAAAGAAGTGTTAAGCTTAGAAACACAATTAGAAAAAATTAAAGAGGATAAATCTGCCGCCGTAAACGGTCAAAAATACGAAGAAGCTGCTCGATTGCGCGATGATGAAAAACGTGTTGAAGGATTATTACTCTCCGAACAATTAAGGTGGGAAGAAGCTTCAAAATTAAATAGAGAAATTGTAACTGAAGATAACGTAGCAGAAGTAGTTTCTATGATGACTGGTATTCCCGTAACCAGAGTGGCGGCAGCTGAAAGTGAAAGATTGCATGACTTACCGAAACTTATCAAAGGTAAAGTTATTGGTCAAAACGAAGCTGTCTCTAAAGTTGTGAAGGCTATTCAGAGGAATAGAGTTGGATTAAAAGATCCAAATAAGCCAATTGGTTCATTTATATTTTTAGGGCAAACAGGGGTTGGAAAAACACAACTTGCAAAAGTTCTAGCAACTGAATTATTTGACAATGAAGAGGCGCTTATTAGAATAGATATGAGTGAATATATGGAGAAATTTGCTATTTCTCGTTTAATTGGAGCACCTCCAGGATATGTAGGATACGAAGAAGGCGGACAACTTACTGAAAAAATTAGACGAAAACCATATGCTGTTGTACTTTTAGATGAAATTGAAAAAGCACATCCTGATGTGTTTAATATGTTACTTCAAATTTTAGATGATGGCCATATAACCGACAGCCTTGGAAGAAGAATTGATTTTAGAAATACCATTATTATAATGACATCTAATATTGGTTCACGCCAATTAAAAGATTTTGGTGTCGGCGTTGGATTTGGAACTGCTTCAAAATCTGCACAAGCCGATGCAAATGCAAAAAGGGTTATTGAAAACGCCTTAAAAAAATCATTTGCCCCTGAATTTTTAAATAGAATTGATGATATTGTTGTATTCAACGCATTAGAGAAAGAAGATATTCGTTTAATTATTGATATTGAATTAAAAAAACTTATTTTACGAATTGAAGATTTAGGATACAACCTTAAGTTAACTGATGAAGCTAAAGATTATATTGCCGATAAAGGTTTTGACAAACAATACGGAGCTAGACCTTTAAAACGGGCTATCCAAAAATATATTGAAGATACCTTAGCTGAAGAAATTGTAAATTCAAAATTAAGAGAAGGAGATTCGATTTTTATGGATTTAGATAAAAAGAAAAATGAATTAACTATAGAAATTAGTAAAGGAACAGATAAGGCTGAGTAATTCTCAGTCTTATTTTTCAATAATAAATTAATTATCTTTAAAGAATACAATTTTAATTTAATTAATTATGAAATCTTCTACTAAATCTTGGTTAACAATTTTTACATTTTTACCTATAGTTTTAATAATTCTTTTCTTTGGATTGTTCTTCGCAGTTTTTCTTGAAAACATCATAGAGCTTGACCAAAATCATGGAGAATTCCCATTGCAGTTTATTCAATCATTTTTCTGGTTTTTTGTTTTAATAATACTTGCCACAATTAGTAGTTTAGGTATCAAAATTTATTATATCGTACATACGAATAATAACGTTGAAAATGATACTAATAAAAAAATTATGTGGACTCTTCTACTAATTTTTACAGGTACAATTGGGGCTATAGTTTATTATTTTATTGAAATTTTACCGGTAAAAGCTATTGAATAGTTTCGTTTTTATTACCTAATAATCCTTTTAAAAATCCAAGACCATATCCCATAAATTGTATTAATGTAGTTATTATACTTAAAAATGCAACTGTTATTTTTTTGTTTTTCAAAAGAGAATCAATAAATATTAGTACAAAATAAGCAACGAAACATAATGCGAAAAATTCAAAACCCAATACGAAACTAACTATAGAAATAAAAAAAGATAAAATAAAAACTGTTGGAAACCAATAAGTAATCTTAGCCGTGTTTGGGTATTTTTTATTCAAAAATGGCCTCCCCTTTCCAAAAGCAAATGTTTGTTTAAAAAACTGATGAAACGTAACTCTTCTTTTATGATAAACAAAGGCTTTTTCAATAAATTGTGTTTCGAAATTATTTTTCCACAATCTAAAAGTCAAATCAATATCTTCTCCTATTTTTAGTTGGCTAAAACCATTCGTTGTTTCAAATGCTTTTTTTGAAATACCTAAATTAAAACTACGAGGTTGAAATTTATCAACTGCTTTTTTACTTCCTCTTATTCCTCCAGTTGTTAAAAAGGAAGTCATACTGTAATTGATTGCTTTTTGAATTGTTGTAAAAGATTCATGAGCTGCATCTGCACCACCAAAAGCATCAGTATAATTCAGTTTTAAACTTTGATCAACTTCTTCTAAATAATGTGGGGGTATTACACAGTCAGAATCAAAAATTATAAAATAATTTCCAGTTGATCGCTGCATTCCAAAATTACGACTCTCTCCTGCTCCACTGTTTTCTTTATAAAAATATTTTACAGTTAATTCATTCGAGTACTCGGCTACAATATCAGTTGCTTTTAATGTAGAACCATCTTCAACAACAATAACTTCAAAATGCTTTGTATAAGTTTGCTTGGTTAAGCTTTGCAATAATTCCCCAATTTCTTGAGGTCGGTTATAAACAGGAATAATTATAGAAAATTGTAAATCCAATTTTTGATTATTTAACAAATTCAAAGTTACTATAATTTATAGAATCCATCAAAAAATGTAATAACCAAAAACCTACTTTGATAAAACAACGTAGGTCATTAATTATTTAATAAAATCTACCCATTAAATCGTAGTTTCTAATACTTCAGAGTTTTCTAATTTATACAATGCTAAATCTTCAGTTTCAAAATTATTCATGTAATTGTATTTTTCTATGTTTTCTGAAACAACTAAATTTACATACAGTTTTGCAGATTTGGTAAACGATTCATTCCGTTGAGAATTTAAAACTAACAAATATCCCATAATAATATTTCCTGCCATTTCAACCAATCTTCGTGTATGAAAATCTAACAATTCGATACTATCTAAATTAATAACTTTTTCAGAAATTTCTTCATAACGCAACGTCATTTCTTGAAGTTTTCCTTTTAATAAATAATTATCTTCTAACACTTCGCTATCATATTTTCTGATTTGTTCTAAGAAAACACCCGTTGTAACCCCTTTTATTGCTGCGATGGCTTGTAATTGAGTGGTACCTTCATAAATCGAGGTAATTCTAGCATCACGATAGATTCTTTCTATTGGAAAGTCTTTCATAAAACCAGTTCCTCCATGAATTTGCAAAGAATCATATGCAATCGTATTACACGTTTCACTTGCTGTTAATTTAATTAGTGGCGTAAATACATTTGATAATTTTTCATAAGCTTTCATCTCTAACCTTTCTTCTTTTTCCAATTTCCGCTCTTTCATTGCTTCTCCATACGCTTTAGAAAGGTCAACAAAACCAGTTGTTTCATACAATAATGAGCGCAATGCATCAATACGAACTTTCATATTGGTAATCATTTCATAAACTGCAGGAAACTTAATGATCACCTTTCCAAACTGAGCCCTGTCTTCTGCATATTTTAATGCTTCTCTAAAAGCCGCATCAGCAATACCAACAGATTGTGCTCCTACTCCTAAACGCGCAGAATTCATTAAAGCCATTACATACTTTATTAAACCAAAACGTTGTTTACCAACCAGTTCAGCTGGTGCATCTTTAAATACCAACTCACAAGTTGGAGAGCCTTTAATCCCTAATTTTTTTTCCAAATGACGAACCTCAACTGCGTGATTATTTCTATCATAAATAAACATTGATAACCCTCTAGCATCACTCGTATTCTCCTCAGACCTAGCTAAAACCAATGATATATCAGCATCGCCATTTGTGATGAATCGTTTTACGCCATTAAGGATCCAAATTTGTTTTTCCTCACTATATGTTGCTTTTAATTTTACCGATTGTAAATCAGATCCTGCATCTGGTTCTGTTAAAACCATTGCTGCAGTAACTCCATCTCTATTAAATCTTGGTAAATATTTTTCTTTTTGTTCATCAGATCCAAACTCGCAAATTGTTTCAGCACAATCTTGAAGCCCCCAAATATTCGCAAATCCAGCATCGGCTCTAGATACCATTTCTGCAGCCATAACATAAGTGAGTAGTGGAAAATTTAAGCCTCCATACTTTCTAGGCAAGGACATTCCAATTAATCCAGCTTCATATAAAGCTTTATAATTGGCAGTTGTTCCTTTGGCATAGACCACTTCATTATTTTCAATATGAGGTCCTTCAATATCAACAGATTCAGCATTAGCTGCAATAGTTTCTGAACAAATTCCACCTACAATCTCTAAAATTTTCTCATAACTATCTATTGCATCGTCATGATTTAATGGTGCATAATCAAACTGTTCTGATTCCTCAAAATTACGTTCTTTCAATTTTATAATTTTTTGAACAATTGGATGTTCCAAATGAAATTTAAAATCGGGAGTGTCTTTGAAAAAATTATCCATTATATGCTTTTTTTTGTTTTAAGCTATATTTTCAAGCTTGTAAATTTTTATTGATTTTATTTTGCGTTTTTCTTGTAATATTTGATCATTTTTGGAACAACAACTGCCAAATCTCCATTTATTACATAATCTGCTAACTTATTAATCGGTGCATCAGGATCATTATTAATAGAGATGATTAATGACGAATCCTGCATTCCTGCTGTATGCTGAATAGCACCAGAAATTCCTGCAGCGATATACAATTTAGGCCTAACTGTTGTTCCAGTTTGCCCAATTTGTCTATCATGGTCAATAAATCCCGCATCTACAGCAGCTCTTGAGCCGCCTACTTCACCACCCAACAAATCTGCCAAATCTTGTAAATGTTGAAAATTTTCTTTTGATCCAACACCATATCCACCTGCTACAATAATTGGAGCTTCTTTCAAATTAACTCCTGATTCTTCAATATGACGTTCAATAATTTTCACTACAAAATCTTCATCTTTAACACTATCTTCAACATTTACATCAATTACTTGTGTACTATAATTTGCATCAAATATTTCTTTTTTCATTACACCTTCTCTTACAGTAGCCATTTGCGGGTGCATATCCCAATTGATAATATTTGCCATAATACTACCCCCAAAAGCTGGGCGAATTGCGTACAATAAATCGTTGTATTCTTTCTTCTCCTTTTTCACGAAATGATCACCAATATCCAAAATCGTACAATCGGCCGTTAACCCACAGTTTAATTCTGAAGCAAGTCTTGGGGCTAAATCTCTTCCAATTGAAGTAGCTCCAAATAAAACAATTTGAGGATCTTCTTGCTTTAAAACCGTTGTTGCTATAGCTGCATGAGGCAATGTTCTATAAGGTTCTAGCCTTGAATCATCAGCTACAAATAATTTATCTACTCCGTACGGTGCAATTTCACTTTTTATATCTTTTAATTTTGATCCGAAAATCATAGCATCCAATGGGCATCCCAATTTCTGAGCTAATTGTTTTCCAGCAGATAATAACTCTAGACTTATATCTGCTACTTTTTGATTTTCGACTTCACAATAGACTAATACACTTTTCATCTTAAATAATTTTAAATTAACCTATGGTATGATGTTCAATTAATTCTTTAATCATAAGCTCAATATCAGCATCTGATTCATTTAAAAATTTTGCTTCATTTGCTGTCAGGATAATATTTTCTACACTTTTAACTTTGGTAGGAGATCCAGCAAGTCCAATTTTTTCTATATTAGCTTCAATATCTTCAACTTTCCATTCTGGAATTGTTAGGTACGGTCTTTTTTCGTGCAATGACTTTAACATTTCATCAGCAGATCTTAACTCTGTTGCAGTCCGAGCATATTTATATTTCATTACATTTTTTGCATGTCTTGATCTACAAACTGGCGAAGATCCGTGTACGGTCATTAAACAAGGAAATGGAGAAGATACGGTCTCAACTCCTTTTTCTAATCTTCTTTTCGCTATAATCTCATTCTCCGAAATCTCTAAAATCTCTTCTACATAAGTAACCTGAGGTATCTTTAATTTATTTGCACATTGAGGACCTACTTGTGCCGTATCACCATCAATAGCTTGCCTTCCTCCTAAAATTAAATCGAAGGGAGCTAACTTTTGTATTCCTTTAACTAAAGTATAACTAGTAGCTAGCGTATCTGCACCTCCAAAGCGCCTATCAGAAATCATAACTCCATTATCTACACCTCTATAATATCCTTCTCTAATTATATCTGCAGCTTTTGGTGGCCCCATAGTTAGTAATGTTACTGTGGTTCCAGGAACTCTATCTTTTATATTTAATGCTAATTCCATTGCATGTAGATCGTCTGGATTGAATATTGTAGAAAGTTTACCCCTATTTACTGTACCATCGGGCTTCATTGCATCTGGGCCAACGTGTCTTGTATCTGGCACTTGTTTGGCTAGTACTACAATTTTAAGTGGTCTCATAGTATTGATTTAAGTAATTATATTTTAAACTTCTCAAATTTAAATTAAATAACTCATGTATAAAATGACAATACTCATACTTCTAAAAGTATTATGAATAAACTTCCTAAACAGGTATGGCTCAAATTTATTTTCACAAAAAAAGGGGTGATTTTTAAAAATCACCCCTTTTTACTTTTAGTTATTCTTTATTAAGAATCTTCTTCTTTATCATTCATAAATCCTTCCATAATTTCTGAACTTATTCCCACATTTGAGAATCCTCCATCATGAAATAAATTTTGAAGTGTCACTTTTTTAGTAAGGTCTGAGAATAAACTAATTGTATAATCAGCACATTCTAATGCCGTGGCATTACCAAGTGGAGACATTTTCTCAGCATAATTAATAAATCCATCAATCCCTTTTACTCCACTACCTGCAGTCGTCATAGTTGGTGATTGAGAAATTGTATTTACACGCACTTTACGATCTTTCCCGAAGAAATATCCAAAGCTACGAGCAATTGATTCTAAATATGCTTTATTGTCTGCCATATCATTATAATCAGGAAAAACACGTTGTGCAGCCATATAAGTTAAGGCTACAACACTTCCCCATTCATTCATAGCTTTAGAGTTATATAACACCTGTAATACTTTATGAAAAGAACCCGCAGAGATATCCCAACCTATTTTAGTGTATTCATAATTTTGGTTTGTATAATGATTTCCTTTACGAACATTAACAGACATACCTATAGAGTGCAAAACAAAATCGATTTTACCTCCTAATATTTCCATTGATTTATCAACTAGGTTTTGAATATCCTTAACTGAGGTAGCATCTGCCGCAATTACTTGAGAACCAGTTTTTTCAGCTAGTTCATTAATCGTTCCAAAACGCAATGCCACAGGCGCATTTGTCAAAACAAATGTTGCTCCCTCTTCATGCGCTCTTTCTGCAACTTTCCAAGCAATAGAATTAGAATCTAGGGCTCCAAAAATAATTCCTTTTTTCCCTTTAAGTAAGTTATACATAATTGTATTTTGTTATTGATTTATTTAAAATAGTGTGCAAATATAGTAAATTCTTAGTTTAACAACTGTTTAGCATGTTCAATTGCAGTTATAGTAATTTTTTTGCCGCCTAACATTTCAGCAATTTCCGTAACTCGCTCATTTACAGATAACTCTTTTAAATTAGTTATAATATTATTATTTAAGTCTTGTTTAAAGACTTTATAGTGTTGTTTTCCTTTTGCCGCAATTTGTGGCAAGTGCGTAATTGTAATGACTTGCATGTTCGCACTCATCTGCTTCATTATATCGGCCATTTGTTGTGAAATATCACCAGACACTCCAGAATCTATTTCATCAAATATAATAGTTGGTAATTTTAAATATTCTGATAAAATTGATTTTACTGAAAGCATTATTCGCGATAATTCTCCGCCTGATGCAACTTTTTTTAATTCCCCAAAATTAACTCCTTTATTAGCAGATACTAGTAAATTTAATTCGTCTTTTCCATTTACAAAAAACTGATTGCTATGAGTTAAATTAAATTCAAATCGAGTATTTTCCATTCCTAAATTAACAAGTATATCTTCTAGTTTATTAATAAGTAGTGGAATCGCTTTTTTTCGCTCTTTATGAATAGATTTAGCTAAAGTGTCTATTTTATCAGATACAGTTTTAACTTCTTTTTCTTTTTTAGAAATTATAGCTGAAGAGTTTTCTACATCATCAACTTTTATAGCAAGTTCTTCTTTAATATGAAGTAAATCTGAAATAGTAGTTACTCCATGTTTCTTTTGTAAATTGTAAATTAATTGTAATCTGTCATTTAACTTTTCCAGTTCAGAAGCATCAAAATTTATCGCATCATTTGCGTTTTCAATTTCACTTGCAATATCATCAAATTCAATTTTAACACTTAAAATTCTACTGTATAATTCCTTATATTCATTTGAAAACGATGAAATTTTATTTAGGTTATTAGCCATCGAAGTCAACAATGATTTTAAACCTATTTCTTCATTAAAAGAAATTGTTTGTGCTTCAGATAAATTTAGTTTAATTTCTTCAATATTATTTAACTTATCTAAAGACTTCTCTACTATTTCTTGTTCCTTTTCCTGTAAATTAGCATGCGCTAATTCTTCAAATAAATGTAAGTTATATTGGTATTGTTCAATTGCTAATTCTTGATTTATTTTGAGCTCGTTTAATTCTTTTACAAGCTGATTGTATACTATTAAACCTCTTTTATATGATGCTATCYTTACTGCGTTATTTGCAAGTGCATCTATAATTTGAAACTGAAAATTACTATTGGATAATTGTAAAGTTTGATGCTGTGAATGTACATCAATCAGTTTTTCACTTAGCGATTGTAAAACTTGTAATGTTGTAGGGGTATCATTAATAAATGCTCTTGATTTACCACTAGGCAATATTTCACGTCTTATAATGGTTTCCTTTTCAAAATCAATGTCATTAGTTTCAAAAAAAGATTCCAACAAATAGTTGTCAATAGAAAACTGAGCTTCAATGATACATTTGATATTCCTATTTTTTAAAGTAGCAGAGTCTGCTCTATTTCCTAAAACCAACCCAAGAGCTCCTAATAAAATGGATTTACCAGCACCTGTTTCACCTGTTATTATCGATAATTTATCTTTAAAATTAACCGATAAACTTTCAATTAACGCGTAATTTTTTATGGAAAGTTTTGTGAGCATTCTTGATATTTAATTTTAAGRAATTACTTTATTTCACTCCACTTAAAAGCATTTATTGGTGAAATTTTAAGTAAGTCTTCTTTTAACTTTGAGGTATCAAATCTAGGTCCTTCAGAAAACACTTCAACAATTTCATCAGCTTTAGAATCCATAAACACTCTTAATAAAAATGCTTCTGGACGTGTGTTATAAATAGTTTTTAAATTTACTATAGTTTCAGCAATTACTTGTTTTGCCTTTTTTTTATCTCCAGTCATCTTATCTAATCCATTTATATGATAATCATACATTGCATTGCGAAATAACTGATACGTTGGTGATAATATATTATCAATTAATGTAAAACGTGTTTTACTCCCATCATTCTGGTTCCACCCAGTATAACCACTTTGTTGTGCTTGTACCAAAATATCTTGAGCACGCGTATAAAATTGTGTACCGTCATTTAAAGAGAATGTGTCTGCATCAAAGCCTAAAATGGTATACACGTAAAACGAAACCACCGAAATTAAATTAGTTTCGTAGGCATTTTCATTAAATTGAAATGTTTCAAATTCTACATATTTAAATGAAAAATTATCATCTTTAAAGTTAAATACTGGTGTTAAATATGATGAATTAAAAACAGGACGAGATGATTGTATTTGAATGTGACCTCTAAAATCACTACCGCTTTGTTCTAAAATTGTTAAGGTTAAATTACAATCTATGCGTTCTTGTGGTTTATAATTATAGTTAGTCCAACGCTTTTGGTTAATAAATTCATTTAATGAATTTGTAAGAGTCGTGAATATTTGCTTATTAGAACCAGGAATTTTATCAGAATTAACTGTAATAGAACAATTCAATTCTTGAGAATTTACATGTATTACTGTAAAAAGAATAAGTAGTATTTGAAATACATTACGCATAATTTCTATTCAAAATTTCTTTAAATATATCTACAGCAACCTCTGCTTTAGATTTTAGACTAAATTCTGAAATTTTTTCAAATTTATCAATAATTGTGACTTTATTTGTTTCTTTCTTAAATCCAGCTCCTTTATCTTTTAGTGAATTTAGCACAATTAAATCCAAATTCTTTTTCTTTAATTTGGCTGTAGCATTGATAATTTCGTTATCTGTTTCAAGAGCAAAACCAACTAGAAATTGTTTATCTTTAATTGTACCCAACGAGGCTAAAATATCTTTCGTCTTCACCAAATCAATTGACAAACTTTCAGAAGATTTCTTAATTTTACTTTTTGAAACAATACGAGGTTTATAATCAGATACGGCTGCAGAAAGAATAGCAATGTTAGACGCATTATACTTTTTATGAACTTCAGTATACATTTCTTCTGCATTTATTACATCAATTCTTTCTATTAAAGAATGAGAAATTTTTTCGCTCGAAGGCCCTGTAATTAGACAAACTTGAGCGCCTAAATTAGCAGCTGTTTTAGCCAATTCAAATCCCATTTTTCCAGATGAATGATTTCCTACAAAACGAACTGGATCAATAGCTTCGTATGTTGGCCCTGCAGTAATCAGAACTTTCTGATTAAATAATGGCAGTCCTTTAACGATTTCATTTTCAATAAAAGAAATAATATTTTCAGGTTCCTCCATACGTCCTTCCCCCACTAAACCACTTGCTAATTCACCACTTGAAGGTGGAATGAAAATATTTCCAAAGCTTTGCAATTTTTCAATGCTACTTTTGGTAGTAGCGTGCTCATACATATCTAAATCCATTGCAGGAGCAAAATACACTTTACATTTGGCCGATAAATAAACTGCTAGTAATAAATTATCACAAACACCATTTGCCATTTTTGACAGTGTATTTGCTGTTGCAGGAGCAACGAGCATATAATCTGCCCAAAGGCCTAAATCTACATGACTATTCCATTCTTCATTTTCATCATTTCCTGCATCAAAAAAAGTAGAATAAACTGGGTTTTTAGAGAGTGTTGAAAGTGTTAAAGGAGTAACAAAATCTTTAGAAGCAGGCGTCATAACAACTTTAACATGTGCACCTGCTTTAATAAAAAGTCGTACTAAATGAGCTGTTTTATAAGCAGCAATACCAGCAGTTACGCCTAAAAGTATATTTTTACCACTTAAAATTGACATCTATTCTTGAGTTTCTTCTGGTTTCCTGTGATAAATTCTATTTTCTATCCATTCCTGTACAGCAATGGCAGTTGATTTAGGTAATCTTTCATAAAATTTTGAAACCTCTATTTGTTCTTTATTTTCAAAAACTTCGTCTAAACTATCGCTGTAAGTTGCAAACTCTTCTAATTTTTCAACTAGTTCACTTTTTAAATCAGTACTAATTTGCTCAGCTCTTTTAGCTATAATTGTAATAGCTTCGTAAATATTTTCTGTTGGAGCTTCAATTTGATTTTTGTCGTAAGTTACAGTACTAGTTGCTGCAGTTGAGTTTTTATGATCCATTAGTTTGTGTTTTTATTGCTGTTATAKTGTTTAATTCTTTAGTTAAGYTTGTCAGTAATWTTGTGGTCTCTTTTAAATATTYCGAGTTAGAAAAACTTCGTTTAAATCTCTCATGTATTTTAATYGCYTTATTAAGCCTCTCTTCTTTTTTTGTAATATAACTATWAATACTTAATTCATAGGCCGCTTTAAATTTTATATATAAAGCTTCTTCTTTAAATGATGTTCCTAAATAATCTGAAAGTAAATTATCAAACGCAACTATTGCCGCAATATAATCTTCGGTATGATAATATTGCTTTGCTATTTCAAATGATTTTTTTTCTAATTTATACGTAAGTTCTTTTACATATTTATTGGCATCCACTATATTCGTTGAATTTGGATACTTAAAAATAAAATTTTGCATAGCGTTAATAGCTTCGTGTGTATCCTTCTGATCTAAACTAAATTTTGGTGATGCCAAGTAATAACTGTGCGCCGATAAATAAGCACCTTCTTCAAGTTTTGAACTTTTAGGATAGTTCTTTACAAACTTATCAAAATAGTAGGCCGCTAATGTATATTGCTTTGTATTATAATGAGCTTGCCCTATCATATATTGAATACGCTCCATTTGAGGTTTCCCTCTATAGCTTGGTGTTATTTTCTCAAATAATTGTATGGCTCTACTATATCTTTGTTCTTCATACATTTTTGTAGCCATTTGATATTGTTTTTCAATAGTACCTTTATTCAATACTTTTTGATATTCACTACAAGATGAAAYCCCTATCGCGATCAATAAAATGAAAATGTAAATTTTATTTTTTTGCATTTGGCAAAATTAGTTATTTATAATGGATTATTAAAATGATTTTTGATATGACATAAAACCACAAAAATAACTCTGTTTTAGAATTTATATTGCTCAACAATCTTAATTGTTTGTTAATTATTAAGCCTGTGGTGATACAGAACTCACAACTGTAACTTGCTTAATATCATTATCAAACAAATACAAGCCTCCTTTATCATCGCCAATTAACTTAATTTTATCTAATATCGTTCTGGCTTGTGCTTCTTCTTCGATTTGCTCAGCTACATACCATTGCAAAAAGTTATGTGTAGCATAATCTTTTTCTTCTAATGAGATATGAACCAGATCATTAATAGTTTGAGATACATACACTTCATGCTTAAATAATGTCTCGAACATATCCTTAATTGAGCCAAATTCCAGCGCAGGTGCATCTAATTCAGAAACAAGTGCATGTCCACCTCTTTCATTTATATATTTAAAAAATTTAAGCATATGCATTCTTTCTTCATCTGAAGCTGCATACATAAATTTTGAAGTTCCTTCTAAACCCTGAAGTTCAGCCCAAGAAGCCATTGCCAAATATATTTGAGAAGATTCTGCTTCTATTCTTATTTGCTTATTTAAAGCCGATTGCATTCTTTCTGATAACATAGTCTTTATATTTAATATTGTTTTACAAGCATAGATATTAGCAAAATAGTCTGCTAATAATTATCTACAAAGGTATTTATTTTTTGTTGTAAATCATAAGAAGCATTCACTAAAGGTAATCGCACATTTTCTGAACAAATATTTACCTTTTTAAGTAAGGCTTTTATCCCTGCTGGATTTCCTTCTTCAAAAATATAATCAATACATTCCATCACTTTATAATGCAACGCGTTAGCTTTTTCAATATTCCCTTTTAGTCCATGCTGAATCATTTCAGAAAAATCTTTAGGAAGCCCTTGTCCAATCACTGATATTACTCCATCCCCTCCTGTTAATACCATAGACAACGCAATCATATCATCTCCAGAAATCACCATAAAATCTGCTGGCTTTTGTTGTATAATACGCATCACTTGTACCATATCTCCTGCTGCTTCTTTAATAGCAATAATATTTTTAAAATCATTAGCCAATCTTATAATTGTTCTTGGCTCAATGTTTGAACCGGTTCTACTCGGAACATTGTAAACAATTATTGGTTTGTTACTTGCCTCTGATACGGCTTTAAAATGTTGATAAATACCCTCTTGTGTTGGCTTATTATAATATGGGGAAACAGAAAGTACGGCACAAAAATCTGATAAATCTGTAGTTTTTAATTCATCTACTACTGCCATTGTGTTATTTCCTCCAATACCTAATACTAAAGGAAGTCTCCCTTTATTAGCACTAATAACGGTTGATTTAATTTGTTTTTTCTCTTCAGAAGTTAAAGTAGCTGGCTCACCTGTAGTTCCCAATAGYACTAAATAATTGATACCATTATYTATTTGATAGTTWACYAAACGTTYTAGCCCTTCAAAATCAACTGATTTATCTTCATTAAAAGGYGTTACYAAYGCRACYCCAGTTCCTAYCAATTCTTTCATSCTAYTATAYTTTATTTAAAATMGTTAAATATTTTTTTAATTCATTATTAAATAGCGTTAAATCTTCAGATTTACAGTCAATTGTCAAATCATAAAAACGACTATCTAAGTAAGCAAACCCCGCCCTAAATCCTACTTTGCACTGCAATAATAGCAAGTTGGAGTACAAATTATCAACTTTACTGTAATTAATTAACAAATCGTATTTTTTTGTTAATAGAAATTTTAATTCATCTGATTTAATTTTACCATACCAACCAAAATCTTTAGGGGTAATAATTCCCTCTAAAACTTGCTCTTTGGGCATTTTCTGTTGAAAAATAATAAGTTCAATACCTCCTTTTTCAATTTCAAATAATGTCATTAAATTTTTGTGAATCTTCTCTTTTTCTGATAGATCGTCTAAAAGAACGAATACATTTTTTATTTCTTTTGAAGAAATACTCGCTGATTTCTTTAACCAATCAGGTAACCTATTGTCAAAAAATAATTGATTGCTTTTTCTCTTAAATCCTGTAAAAATCATCTATATTTACGCTTATAATGACAAAATTAATTAAAATCACAGTATTTCAGCAATGAAAAAATTTATTATTTCATTTTTTACAATTATTCTATTTATTAGTTGCAAAAATGCTCCTCAACATTTAGTAAAAATTAAAGGAGAACAACTTCCTGTAACTGAAGAAATTACATCGACTAAAGCTATTGAAAATATCATTAAACCTTTCAAAGAAAAGGTGGAAAAAGAAATGAATGTTGTATTAAGTTTTACTCCAATAGATTTAAATAGATATGATGGCGAATTAGAAAGTTCTTTGGGRAATTTAATGGCTGATTTGTGCCAAGAAAGAGCAAATCTTATTTTTAATTCCAGCACTGGAAAAAATATAGATTTCGCCATGTTTAATTTTGGTGGAATAAGAGCAGGGATATCTAAAGGGGAAATAACGACTAGAAATGCTTTTCAATTAATGCCTTTTGAAAATAGCTTGGTGGTGGTTGAACTATCTTCTAATAAAATACTCGAACTTGTAGAATACTTAATTAACGAAAAAAGAGCACACCCTCTTTCTAAACACATAAATTTAGTTATTACAAAAAATGGTTATGAACTAAAAATAAAAAATATTCCTATTAATAGTTCTAAAACTTATTATGTTTTAACCTCTGATTATTTACAAAAAGGCGGAGATAACATGAATTTCTTTAATAACCCTGTTAATTTGTTTAAAACAGATTATAAAGTAAGAAATGCTATTATAGATTATTTTAAAGAAATGGATACAATAACTGTTGAACTAGACGGAAGATTTCGCCGTGAAATTTAAATTTATGAAACAAGCATGTTAAAATTTTTCTCACCAAAGGAGAATGATTAATAGCGAACAGCATGTGACCATTAAAAAACAATAAGTATAAACACATGAAAAGGAGAAATTTTATACAAAAAACAACTGTAGCATCAGCTTTTTTAACACTTGGAGGATTCTCATTGCAATCATTCAATGCTAAAAGCACCAAGCACATTACGATACTACATACCAATGATACCCACAGTCATATAGATCCTTTTCTAAGCAATCATTCTCGTTATGCAAATAAAGGTGGTATTGCAAGACGTGCAACTTTAGTCGAGGCTATCAGAAAAGAAAATCCAAATACATTGTTATTAGATGCTGGCGATATTTTTCAAGGTACCCCTTATTTTAATTTTTATGGTGGAGAATTAGAATTTAAACTAATGAGTCTGCTAAAATATGATGCTGTAACTATTGGTAATCATGATTTTGACAATGGAGTTGATGGATTATATGCACAATTACCCCATGCTAAATTCGACTTTTTATCTGCTAATTACAATTTTAAAAATACAATCTTGGATTCACAGGTAAAACCCTATAAAGTATTTATAAAAGATGGAATTAAAATTGGAGTCTTTGGTCTTGGAATTAAACTTGAAGGGTTGGTTAGCAAAACTAATTATAAAGAGACCAAGTATATAAATCCTATTGAGGTAGCACAAGATACCAGCCGAATTTTAAAAGAAGATGAGCGTTGCGATTTAGTAATATGTTTATCACATTTAGGGTATAATTACAAACCCGAAAGTAAAGATATTGGCGATTTAGAATTGGCTTCAAAAACAACATATATCGATTTAATTATTGGAGGACATACGCATACTTTTTTACCTAAACCAACAATAACAAAAAATAGTGAAGGAGAAAATGTACTCGTTAATCAAGTAGGGTGTTATGGAATTAATGTAGGACGTATCGATTTTTATTTTGACAGTGATAAAAACATCGCTAGTAAAGGAAAAAGTATAATAGTTTAAAATATTGTGTTAAAATGCGCATAGAAACCGATTTAAAATTAGGGTTTAAAGATGTAATGATTCGCCCAAAAAGATCAACACTGAGTTCTAGAGCTCAAGTTAATTTAAACAGAGAATTCACTTTTTTACATAGCAACCATACATGGAATGGAGTTCCAATTATGGCGGCTAATATGGATACTGTTGGCACGTTCAATATGGCTAAAAAATTAGCAGAACATAAAATATTTACAGCAATTCATAAGCATTACTCTTTACAAGAATGGAAAGAATTTATGCATTCTACAAACACAGATATTACCAATTACATTGCTGTAAGTACTGGAACTGGCACCGCTGATTCTGAAAAATTAGCTGAGATTTTTAAACAAAGTCCACAGTTAAAATTTATATGTATTGATGTTGCTAATGGCTATTCTGAACACTTTGTAAATTTTGTAAAAAAAACTAGAAAACAATATCCCAGTAAGATAATTATGGCAGGAAACGTTGTTACGGGTGAAATGGTTGAAGAATTATTATTAGCAGGTGCAGATATCATTAAAGTTGGTATTGGCCCAGGTTCTGTTTGTACTACACGTGTTAAAACGGGTGTTGGGTACCCACAACTTTCTGCCATTATTGAATGTGCAGACGCTGCACATGGTTTAGGCGGTCAAATAGTTTCTGATGGTGGCTGTAAAATACCGGGTGATATTGCAAAGGCATTTGGTGGTGGAGCAGATTTTGTGATGTTAGGTGGAATGTTAGCCGGACATACTGAAAGCGGTGGTAAAACTATAGAAATTGAGGGTGAAAAATACAAACAATTTTATGGTATGAGCTCAGAAACAGCTATGAATAAACACGTTGGTGGTGTTGCTAATTACAGAGCCTCAGAAGGTAAAACCGTTGAAATTCCTTATAGAGGAACTGTCGAAAATACAGTGCAAGATATTTTAGGGAGTTTACGATCGACTTGTACTTATGTTGGTGCAAAAAGACTAAAAGAGTTAACTAAAAGAACTACTTTTATTAGAGTTCAAGAACAGCATAACGAAGTGTTTTCTAARTAATTACACCTTTTTTAAAATCATTGAACGATAGATTAGATATTGTGCAACAATATAAGTTACCATCACTAATATYYCGAAAATTTCTTTTGAAAAATARAATTTATTAATGGCTAAAATTGAATCRGAAGTAATAAATACCARGGCWCCAAAAAACATCCATAGTGCTTTTRYTGTTTTGGTATTTAAATAGTTCAATAAAGAGACTACACCAAATAAAGAAATAGTAATTCCATAAATAATAACTGGAATTAAAAGTTCATTCAAAGAATCTTTCAGCATATAAATTAATCCTGAAAATGTTATTAAAAAAGGAATAAAAGCCACTATTATTGTGTACAACGATGATTTAGTCAACCAACCTAAAATTATCTTTATAAATAACAAGTGAGCTATCAAAAACGACACTAAGCCTATCATAAAAAATAATTGTCCCTCAAACAATAAAAAAACATCACCTAAAAAAGAAAAAACCAGCGCTAGTATGTACCATTTATTTCTTTTAGAAACTGACAACGTATACAATGCTAATAATGACAATAGTACTAAGGGTTTAAACGCATATACAATGAAAGGGAGTTTAAAAACAATTCCAATAATATCTACTACTGAAACAAGTACAAATACAACAAGTGCAATTTTTAATTTATTCATTTTAAATGATTAATTCCAAGTTGGTAAGATACAATTTTTGTTTAATTTCTTTAACAATGGTTTAATTCCATCAACTAAACTTTGCTGCATTATTTTAGAATTATCATCGTGGCATTGTAAACAAGCTCCAATTAATAATAATTCTTGTTGTTCTTTCACTAAAAAAGGTCTAAAATCTAATCGAGTTGAATTCACTATTCCTTTTTCAGTTGCTTTTAAAAATGGAATCCAAGCATCCTCAGGTAAGTCATCATTCGGATTTAATGCATATTCCGAGTTAAAAGTCCATTTTCCAATTCCATTTGTAATTTCGTAAACTAAATCTCCTGTACCATAGCCTAAACTTGCAGAATTTGAATGACACGATTTACAATCCCGGACACTTTTTGTAGTTGTATGCGGTGAATTTGGAGCATACAATCTGTGAAACGAAACATCCTCTCCTATCTCCTTACCCGTGTAACTTCCTTTATCAATAGTCAATATCATACCAGGAATTGCTGGCTCAATATATTTTCCTTCATTATTTTCACGAACTCCCATGGCTGGTAAAGAAGATGAAAATTCAGCTACATATTCTTTCCATTGTCCTTTTCCATATTTTTTATCTAATAAATCAAAAGCTCTTGGTTCATCCTTATCAAACTCATTATGACAACCAATGCAACGCGAAGTCCAGGAAGAATGGCACGTAGCACAACTTACATTTTTATGCGCATTATCTCTTGAACAAATTTCAGATTGAGGTTTTAACTCGTGAAGATTTCCGTCTTTTTTACCTATTAAAAATGCATTTCCTACAGAGTCTACAAATGTATTTACCAACGGATGTTTATCTTTTTCAACTACTAAAATTGACTTGTCAGCGTGTGTATAATCTCGGTGTAAAAAAACCAATAAACTTTCAATATCTAAAGAATCGTAGGGTATTGTTCTTGGTTCTTCTTTAAAATGGCAATCAGAACATTGTAAACTTACTGCTTGTTCTTCATGAGCGTATTTTTTTCCGTTTCCCATTACTTCATGAGAGGAATGGCAATCTATACATAATAATCCTTTTGTATGATGAACATCCTCCTCAATGTATTTATAAACTCTTTTATCTTCAAAAACTTTATATCCTACCTTATTAATTACATCATTTTCATTAAGTGAAGTTTCCTGCCAACCTTCATAGTTCGTAGAAATTCTACTTGACCGACTATGGCATCCAAAGCAATGCACATTTTTCACAAAAATATCCGTTGAAGGATGAAATTTTGGCAACTCTTTTTTTTCAGAGGACAAATAAGTAACTAAATCTGTTTTAGCCTCTTCTGAATAATTTAAATGACATGCGTTACAACCTCCACCTCTACTTAGTTGTGTAATTTCACCATATTCTTTTTTCTCAGCACCTAAATGACAATTTGCACACAAATCACGAATATGCTTATCCGCTGGGGAGTTTTGAATATCTTTAATGTGATATTGATAATCCGGAGAATCTGCTTCACCAAAAATGTATTTATCAACGGCTATTAAACCACTATTGGTTGTCATTAAAGAATTTTCAATTTTATGNAACWMGNTTTRGGTNANATTTNMSAYAARTCARKAWWKMWTYWACTAAATTGCCTGGTATTAAAACCATTCCTTTATGTGATTCCTCTTTATCCAATGAAATTGTATTGCCTAAATGACAACTCGCACATCCTATCAATTCCGGGTTGTGATAATTTGAATATCCTTTTGTATCAAAATGACATTGAAGACAGCTTTCTTTAGGTTCATTTTTAATACTTATATAATCATTTTCTAAATCAATATTACTCGATAAAAATTCCTTTCTACTTAAATAAAAAAAACTAACCAGTACTCCTATAAATAGTACAAAAAATAACTTTTTATAATCTTTCATTTTCACCTAAATAATGCCCCTACAAAGTTACAACATTTTAAAAATTGTTCATCAATCTTTTAAAAAAATGCAAACACCTGAACATCAAGTAAAAACCTTAATTAGGTAACTTATGTTACGCTTATTCTATTGATTTTCAGAGTTTTGATGTAACTTTTGTTACCATAATAAGTGACATTTTATGACTTTTATCATACTCTAAATTTCAATGAGTAAATATCTTTACATCAGAAAAAAACGAATATACTTATGACTACTTCAAGAAGAAAATTTATTAAAATTTCTGCCTTAGGATTAGGAGGTGTTGCGGCAACAAGCAGTGCAATAAACATGTTTGGCCCCAATACATATTTAGATGATTTAGTTAAACAGAAAGTTACTAAAAAATTTAAAAGAACTGCTACTTATTGCGAGGTTTGCTTTTGGAAATGTGCTGCTTGGACCTATACAAATGAAGAAGGAGAGATTAAAAAAATTATTGGTAACAATGAAGATTCACATTCTTATGGTCGTTTATGCCCTAGAGGTACAGGTGGTGTTGGGATGTATAATGATAAAGATAGACTTAAAACTCCTTTAATCAGAACAACCGTAAATGGAGAAGAAACTTTTAGAAAAGCGAGTTGGGATGAAGCGTTGGATTTAATTGCTTCAAAATTTAAAAGCGTAAAAGAAACTTATGGCCCAGAATCATTTGCTTTAATGAAACATGGTTCACCTGGTTCGCATTTAGAACACTTATTTAAAGCCTATGGATCAGATACTATTGCTGAACCTGCTTACGCACAGTGCCGAGGACCAAGAGAAACTGGTTTTAAATCAACTTTTGGATCTTGGGTTGGTTCTCCTGAACCAACTGATATTAGAGATACAAAATGTTTAGTTCTAATTGGTTCTCACATAGGCGAAAACATGCACAATTCTCAAGTTCAGGAAATGTCTGATGCTATTGATAATGGTGCTACCATTATTACGGTTGATCCAAGGCTTTCCACAGCAGCCAGTAAATCAACATATTGGTTAGCAATTAAACCTGCTACTGATATTGCTTTAATGCTTTCTTGGATGAATGTATTAATTGAAGAAGAATTATATGATAAAAAATATATTCAAAAATATGGATTGGGATTTGATGAATTAAAAGAACATGTACAACAATATACTCCTGAATGGGCTTATGGCATCACAACTATAAAACCTGAAGAAATAAGAAAAACTGCRAGAACYATGGSKCATGCTGCTCCMGCTGTAATTATTCATCCAGGACGACATGTTGCTTGGTATGGTGATGATACTCAACGCGCAAGAGCGATGGCTATATTAAATGGTTTATTAGGTTCTTGGGGACGCCGTGGAGGATTCTATTTCAAAGAAAAAATTAAAGTTCCTAAATTCCCTCACCCAAAATATCATCATCCAAAATGGGGGTGGAAAGAAATTGGCGAAAAATTCCCTTTGGCAGAAATGGGAATTACAACTGAAGTGCTTAAAGCTGCTATTCCTAGTGAAGACAACAAGTACCCTGTTAAAGCATTAATGGTTGCTGGTACTAACCTAACTAAATCTATTCCAGATAGAAAAATTCTAGAAAACGCTTTAGATGCATTAGATTTCATGGTTGTTATTGATACCATGCCAATGGATATCACTGGGTATGCTGATGTTGTTTTACCTGAGTGTACCTACTTAGAACGCTATGACGGCATTCGATCTGCAACAAACAGACATCCTTCCATTGCTGTAAGAATTCCAGCTGTAGCTCCAAAATACGACTCGAAACCGGCATGGTGGATATCCAAACAAATTGGTGAACGATTAGGATTGGGTGAACATTTCAACTATACCGACTTTAAAGAAGTGATAGCATGGCAATTAAATGAAATGGGTACTTCTTTAGAGGAAATGGAAAAAATTGGAGTCAAAAATTACCCACGAAAATCTGGATCAATGTATATCAATGAAGATGAAGTTTATGATTTTCCAACAGTAAGTGGTAAAATTGAATTTTATTCTCAAGAATTAAAAGATTTAGGGTTTGATCCAATACCAAAATATACTGCTCATCCCGAGCCACCTCAAGGCTTTTATAGGTTAAACTATGGTAGAGCTCCAATGCATACGTTCAGTAGAACAGCAAACAATCCTAATCTAAACGATTTAAAAAGCGAAAATGATCTTTGGGTAAACCCTAAAGTAGCTAGAATACTTGGCTTGCTAAAAGGACAAAAAGTTTGGTTAAGAAATCAAGATAAAATTACTTCTACTTTTTCAATTAAAGTAAGAGTGACTGAAAGGGTGCGTTGGGATTCTGTTTATATGGTTCATGGATTTGGACATAATAACAAAAAATTAAGCCGTGCTTTTGGTAAAGGTATAAATGATACTCAATTAATTTCAAAAGTGGCTGTTGACCCAATTATGGGAGGTACAGGTATGAGAGGAAATTTTGTTGAAATATTAACAGAAAACCCATTTAAAAATACTGAAATATGAGATATGCAATGGTAATAGACACATTAAAATGTGTTGGATGTAGTGATTGTGTTGTTGCTTGTCAAACTGAAAATGATGTCCCTATTGGGTATTGTAGAGACTGGATAACTGAAACTGTAAATGGTTCGTATCCAAATCTAGATTTAGAATTAAAATCTGAAAGATGTAACCATTGTGATAATGCTCCTTGTGTAAGATGTTGTCCTACGGGAGCAAGTCATACGGTTGATGGAGGAATTGTAATGGTAACCGAAAATGAGTGTATTGGATGTGGGGCTTGTATAGAGTCTTGCCCTTATGATGCCCGTTATCAACATCCTGATGGTTATGTAGATAAATGTACTTTCTGTCATCATAGATTAGAAAAAGGACAGCTTCCTGCATGTGTATCAGTATGTCCAACTAAGTGCATGTATTTTGGAGATTTAGACAATCCAAATAGTGAAGTATCGCAATTATTAAAAAACAGAAAGCATAAAACATTAGCTCCTGAAGCAGGCACTGATCCACATGTTTTTTACTTAATATAAAATTAAAATTATGCAAGAAGAATTATTCACAAGTGGAAGACATATTCCAAACATAGATCCTTCCCTACAAATATGGCATTGGCCAATATCGCTATACTTATTTTTAGGTGGATTAGCAGCCGGAATCTTATTTTTTGCCGCCTTATTTTACTTAATGGGTAAAGACAAAGAATATCCAACAGCTGTAAAAGTAGCAACAATAATTCCTCCTATTGCTTTATCAATAGGGTTATTAGCATTGGTTTATGATTTAACGCACAAATTATATACTTGGCAGTTATACATGTCATTTAGAATTGAATCTCCAATGTCATGGGGAGCATGGGTATTACTAATTGTAACCCCGCTATCAATGCTTTGGGTATTTAGTTATTATTCTGAACTCTATCCAAAATTGGAACAAAAAATTCAATTATTTAAAAAGTTCAAATTTTTAGTGCCAGTTGAAATATTTCTACAAGAAAATAGAAAATATATGGCATATGCTTTAATTCCATTAACGTTAATTTTAGGTGTTTATACGGGTATTTTACTCTCTGCATTTAATGCAAGACCTCTTTGGAATAACGCCATTTTAGGTCCTTTATTTTTAGTTTCAGGTCTTTCAACAGGTGCTGCCACCATAATTTTACTATCAAAAAGTGTAAAAGAAAAACACATGTTTGGTAAAATAGATTTAGCATTAATTATTGTTGAATTAGCCTTAATCGTTCATATGATTATGGGGTATTACGCAGGTTCTCAAGTTCAATTGGAGGCTGTTCAATTATTAGTTGGTGGTGAATTTACACTCATGTTCTTTGGTTTTGTTGTAATACTAGGTTTAATAATACCTGCAGCGTTAGAATTTATCGAACTAATTGGATTTAAAATTCCTGTGATAGTCCCAGCACTTCTCGTAATTCTAGGTGGATTAATATTCAGATTTGTAATGGTAGAAGCAGGACAATTAACTCGATTCCTATATTAAAAAAAGAAACTTATGACAAAAAAAATTAAAATAAATAGACACGTATATTGGAATCCATACTTTGGAGGTTTCCTATTAGGAATTATTATTCTTTTCACCTTTTATCTAACAGGGAGAGGCTTAGGGGCAAGTGGTGCAATGAAAAGTGGTGTAGTTACCATCGTTGATACTATTGCTCCGACACATGCTGAAAACAGCGCTTACTATAGCAGATTTATTAGTGAAGATAAATCTCCAATGAATACTTGGTTAGTATTTGAAGCTTTAGGGGTTTTAATCGGTGCATTTATTTCTGGTGGATTAACAGGAAGAATTGGATGGAGAACACAACACTCTCCAAAAATTACAAAAAAACGTAGACTAGCTTTTGCTTTAGGTGGAGGAATACTATTTGGTTTAGGAGCGCAAATTGCTCGTGGATGTACAAGTGGGGCCGCTTTAAGTGGTATGGCTGTTCTTTCCACTGGTGGATTTATTACAATGCTGGCTATTTTTGGGTCAGGATTTATTTTCGCGTATTTCTTTAGAAAAAATTGGATTTAATTAATTAAAAAATAAAATATATGGGACCATTAATTCCTAACGGTATTATTCCTTCTGATTGGGATAGTATAATTGCAATATTAATTGGTATTGCTTTCGGATTTGTTTTAGAAGCTTCTGGATTTTCATCTTCTAGAAAGCTTGCAGGAGTTTTTTACGGCTATGATTTCGCCGTATTAAAAGTATTTTTTACAGCAGCTTTAGTTGCTACTATAGGTATTTATTATATGGATTACCTAGGCTATCTTGATGTTGGCCAACTTTACGTTCATCCAACTTTCTTATGGGGAGCTATTATTGGAGGTATCATTATGGGTATAGGTTTTGTTGCTGGAGGCTTTTGCCCTGGAACAAGCTTATGTGCTGTAGCAATTGGAAAAATTGATGCAATAATTTATGTAGTTGGAATTATGATTGGAGTTTTTATCTTTTCAGAATTATTTTTTCTATTCGAACCGCTTTATGAAGGGGCCTTTTTTGGAAATATCACTTTAATGGATTCATTGGGTGTAAATCCATATTGGTTTATTTTCATATTTACCATAATTGCAATTGTATCTTTTGTGATATCAGATATTATCCGTAAAAGAAATAAAAAAATATTTTACTAATTAAACAACAATAACATGGTTAAAAGAAAAGTCGCAAAAGTTTTAGCTTTTAGATATAAAATTCTTGCTGGAATATTAATTATACTTGCGGGTGGATTAGTTTTATTACCTAAGTACGAAAAACATGAAGGTATTAAACCTGAACAATTACTTAGTAATGTAATTAGTCCTGAAAGATATATTTCAACAGATATTTTAGCTGACAAACTCATAAATCAAGACCCTTCATATTTATTAATAGATGTTAGAGATAAGGAAAGTTATCATACATATACGCTTCCAAATGCAATTAACATTCCACTTGCAAAATTACTTGATGAAGATTCAGAGAGGTATTTAAATCAAGATGAGTATGATGTAGTTCTTTTTTCAAATGATAATTTTTATGCTGATCAAGCTTGGATATTATGTAACAGATTAGATTATCAAAATTTACATGTGCTTAAAGGTGGTATTAATCAATGGTTTAATACAGTTATTAACCCACCAAAACCCCTTGAAAATATGCCTACAGAACAATTTGAATTGTATTCTTTTAGAAAAGCTGCAAGTATGTATTTTGGTGTTGCTTATCCAGAACAATTTAAAGCTGTTAAAAAGCCTAAAAAAAAGATTGTAAAAAAAATAATTACTGTTAAAAAGAAAAAGAAAGCACCAGCTGAAGGTGGCTGTTAATTTTAAATACTGTATAAAATACTCTTTATGAAACGAGCATGTTAAAATTTTTATCACACAAGGAAAATGATTAATAGCGAACAACATGTGACCGTTAAAAAACAATAAATATAAACACATGAAAGAATTAGAAAAAACCAAGAGGATTTCAATAGCTTCTACACTTTTTATATTAGTCGTATTAATTGCTGTTTTAGCTTTTGAAAGACCTAAACATATGTACAAAGTTAATAGTGTAAATACATTAGAAAAACTCACAAGCAACGATTACTTTATATCATTAAATGATGTAAATATTGAAAATGATATTTTAATTGATGTTAGAAATCAATTTGAATATGAAAAAGGACATTTAAAAAATGCCTTAAATATCTATGCTCCTGAAATTTTAAGTGATACTAATAGCACTATTTTTGAAGAATTAAAAGAAAGAGACAAAACCATTGTTTTGTACGGAGCGAATCCAGACGAAGTGAATGCACCTTTTATGCTATTATATCAATTAGGTTATACCCGTGTAAAAATACTAGCAGTTGAAAATAGTTATGTACAAAATAAACTAATCACAAACGCAGTTGATATTGAAAAATCAGTAGCAAATGTGAATGCATTTATAGATGAATCTATAAAAAAGGCAACTCAAAGTCTTAAGAAAAAAGTTGTGGTTCGTAAAAAACCAAGGAAAAAAATAATTACTGTAAAAAAGAAAAAGAAGGCCCCTGCAGAAGGTGGTTGTTAGTTTAGTTTTYAATTTAAAAAAGCTGTTTTTATTAATTTAAAAACAGCTTTTTTTTGATCAATTCTAAAAAAATCCATCACTAATTAATTATGTAATAATTGTTACAATCTTTAAAATAAATAGCCCCAATTCAAAATCTATCTTTAAACAATAGAATCAACCCTAAACAATTGTATTTCTGCATATTACATGTGTTACTTATGTTACTGAGAAGAACAATTATGTATTGAGTTTCATATGATAAATATCATATAAAGGCAGTATTCCTGTTTATAATTTTGATGTAACATTAAGAACATTAATTTAATTTAAACTACTTATAGGATGAAAAAAACAGTACAATTTTTGGCATNACTTTTTATGATAACTAGCATTTTTAGCAGTTATAAAAGTACTGCTCAAAACAGCGAAAAAAACCCTCTTTCAGAGGTAGAACTTTTAGTTCAATATTTAGAGACTAACGGAAATTTCATAAATACCAATGCTCCTGCATTAATCTTGGCAGACGAGATTAAAGAAAACTTAAAAAATAAAAAATATTTAGTACTAGATATTAGAAGCGAAGGCTGGTTTGATTACGGACATATTAAAAATGCAGCAAACGTAAAAGGGCCTGAGCTTTTAAACTATTTCAAAAATACCATTACTCCATCAGAATTCGAAAAAATAACTGTCGTATGTTATTCTGGTCAATCTGCCTCATATTATACTAGCTTACTAAGATTGTATGGTTATAACAATGTATACAGTTTAAAATGGGGTATGAGCTCTTGGGCTTCCGAATTTGCTGAAAATGTATGGGTTAARAACTCTAAAAGTGAATTAACAAGTCAATTAGAAAAAGGGAGCAATCAAATGCACGATAAAGTTGCTTATCCTAAACTTAATACGGGAAAAACTGAAGCTTCAGCTATTTTAAAAACCCGTATTGTTGAAGCTTTTTTGAAGCCTTATAAAGAATTTATAATTAAAGCTTCAATTGCATTTGAAAATCCAAGTGAATACTATACCGTTAACTATGTAAATGAAGAAAGGTACAACTTTGGGCATTTAAAAGGAGCTGTTCAATATCAACCTAAAACGTCCCTGCTTTCAACAACAAATCTTTTCACGTTACCAATTGATAAAAAAGTTTTAATCAGTTGTGACTCTGGACAATCAGCTGCATATGTAGTAGCTTATTTACAAGTATTAGGTTACAACGTGGGGAATCTAGCTTACGGAGCCAACAGTTTTATGAATGCGACTTTAGTAGAAAAAGGTTGGAATGGCTTCAATGAAAAAGAAATTAAAAATTACCCAATAGTAGAATAAACAACGCCTTTTTGGCATTACTCAAACAAATAAAAACAAATAATATTATGAAAAAATTATCCTTATTATTAATCACGCTATTTTTAGTCCCGACATTATTTTTAACTTCTTGTGATAAAGGAGATGATACAGGTATTGATGCAACTCCTTCTTTCACGTTAATGAAAGATTACGTAATTARCAATAATCTAGATATTAATAAAATAATTACAAATACAGATGGCGAAAAGTTTGTTGTTGGACCTCCTGCAACGGTTGAAGATCTTCCTGCTTTCTTAGCGAAATACACTATCATTGATATTAGAAGTGCAGCAGATTATTCCGCTGGTCATATAGAAGGTGCTAAAAATGTAGCATTTTTAAATATTTTAACAGAAGGTGCTTCAGCTACTAAACCAGTATTAGTTGTATGTTACTCTGGACAAACAGCATGTTATGCCACAGCATTAATGCGCATGTACGGATATTCACATACACAAGCTTTGAAATGGGGAATGTCTGGTTGGAATGAAACAACAGCAGCTGGTTGGAACGCAAAAATTGGTGCTGAAGAAGCCAATGGTCATGCAAATTGGTCCTATGAATCTTCTCCTACAAATATGGTCGCTAGTGATCCTGTATTTTCTACGTTATCAACTAATGGAGAAACAATATTTAAAGATCGTGTTGAAGCAGCTGTTGCTGCAGGATTTAAAACTGTAATCGGAACAGATGTTTTAAATAACCCTCAAAATTATTTTGTAAACAATTATTTCAGTGAAGCTGATTATAGTGCTTTTGGTCATATTGATGGTGCTTATAGAATTCTTCCATTAACATTAGCTGATAACAGTTACAAAGGATTGGATGCCACAACAGGTGTAAAAATTGTTACCTATTGTTATACAGGTCAAACTTCAGCAATAGTAACAGCTTGTTTAAATGTTTTAGGGTATGAAGCTTATAGTTTAACTTATGGTATGAATGGATTATACAGTACTAATACAGCTTGGGTATCTAATCAATGGGGAGGAGACAGTAATCCAAAAAACTTACCATTAGTTGAGTAAGAAAAATACATAGTTAAATAACGAATTATTAAAACCTAAAGCTCTAAAAAACAACATTAAATTAAATTGTTAATGATGTTTTTATAACCAATAAGTAAATACCGTTTTTTAGGGCTTTTTTATTAAAAAAATATACAACATGAAAATAAAAATAATATTACTTTTTTCGATCCTATTCGCACTTCAAACAACCATAACATTTGCTCAAGGATGTGAAGGTGACGAGGAACCTTCTAAAGATAAATCAGGAGTTCCTTCAACAAGTAGTTCAATATTTTTTGGGTACTTACAACCACAGTACAATAATTATTTTACTGATGATGCAACAAATACTTTTAATTTCAAAAGAGCTCGTTTTGGGGTTCGTGGTAGAGTAAATCGCTCTTTCTCTTATTACGTAGCTTTAGAAACAAGTGCATTTATTGGTGGTGGAGATGCTTATTTACTAGACGCATTTATAACTTATGACAAACATAAATGGACAAAATTCTCGTTAGGTTCATTTAAACAACCTTTTAGTTTAGAAGTTACAACCGCTTGCCACAGTTTAACAACTATTGATAGATCCATTGTTGCGGATCAATTAGTAGCACCACAAAGAGATTTAGGGTTAATGATGCTTGGAGGAACAAGCAAAACTAAATTTAGATACGCATTAGCCCTTATGAATGGGACAGGTTTAGGTTTAAATGATAACAACACTAAAAAAGATATAATCGGACGTGCTTCATACAAATTATTTGATTTTATGACTGTAGGTGGTAGTTTTAGATATGGATATCCAAATAATGAAGATAATGAAAGAACAACTTACGGCGCTGAAGTAGTTGTTACTTACAATAAATTTAAAGTTCAAGGTGAATACATTTATGATGAAGGAGATTATAACAGAGCTGCTGAAGGAGGTTGTGGATCTGTACCTTTAGAATTAGGAGAAGAAAGAGAAGGTGCCTATATCATGGTTTCTTATGATCTCAATAAAAAATTACAGCCTGTTTTTAAATATGAATATTTTGATCAAGATCTAGCTATTAAAAAAATTGGATACCAAGAAATGATGACACTTGGTGTTAATTATTTTATCAATGCCAAAACTAGATTACAGATTAACTATCAAAATAAAATTGAAACTGGTTTAAGTATAGACAATGATGCTCTTTTAATGCAACTTCAATTAAGATTTTAAGCAATTATTTATTTGTAGATCAGAAACTCCTGACAATTGTCAGGAGTTTCTTTTTTTTATTTTTATAACTTTGATTTATTATTAAAATAATACATTATGAATACGGATAAAAAGTTTTTACGAGAGAAATTAAATGATTATTATTCAAGTATTTTTGAAAAAGAGCTTATCGATGAAATTGTTAATATAGGTATTTATAGAACTATTGAAAGTGGTGGAACACTTATAGACATCGGAGACACTATGACACATGTTCCATTGATATTAGATGGTGCAATAAAAATTATTCGAGAAGATAAAAATGGGGAGGAAATWGYAYTKTAYTTYTTGGAAAAAGGAGATACYTGTGCMATYTCTTTTGTAAATTGTATAAACAGAAGTAAAAGTATGTTTAGAGGGGTTTCCGAAAAAAAANCTGAAGGTATTTTTGTGCCCGTTGATAAAATTGATGATTGGTTAAAAAAATATCAATCCTGGCGCCATTTTATTATAGACAGCTATCATATACGTCTAATTGAAATGGTAGATTCTATTGATAGTTTAGCCTTTATGAAATTAGATGACAGGTTACTGAAGTTCTTAGCTGAAAAATCTAAAATAATGAAAAATAAGGTGTTAATAATCACACACCAAGAAATAGCTGATGATTTAAACACTTCACGCGTTGTTATTTCTCGTTTACTTAAGCAACTTGAAAATGACGGAAAAGTTAAAATTCGTAGAAATAGAATAATAATTGATCATATTTAGTTTAATAACGCTAAATAATCTGTTTCAGAAATAATTGGAATCCCTAAACTCTCAGCTTTTGAGCGCTTGCTCGGACCCATATTTTCACCAGCTATTACATAGTTGGTTTTTTTTGAAATAGAAGTTGCTACTTTACCTCCATTATCTTCAATAGATTTTTTTAACTCATTTCTATTAAATTGGGTAAATACACCACTTACAACAAAAATAGTTTCTTTTAACTTGTTCGATTGATTTTTTAAAGTCTCTTCTGATATTTTAAACTGAATACCAAACGCTTTTAATCTTTCAACTAATTGAATATTTATTAAGTTACTTGAAAATTCAATTAYACTTTCTGCTATTCTATCTCCTATTTCATCTACAGAAATTAGTTCCTCAAAAGTGGCTTGCATTAAATCATCAATTGATATGAAATGTTTTGCTAATTTTTTAGCTACAGTTTCACCCACAAATCTAATTCCCAACGCAAATAACACTTTTTCAAAAGGTATCATTTTTGATTTTTCAATACCTGCAATCATATTTTGTGCTGATTTTTCGGCCATTCTTTCTAATGGAGTAATTTGTGCAGCTCTTAATTCAAATAAATCCGCATAGTTTTCAATTAATCCTTCTTTAAATAATAACTCAATAGTTTCAGCACCTAAACCATCAATATTCATTGCTTTCCGGCTAATAAAATGCTGAATTCTACCTGTTATCTGAGTAGCACAACCATATTCATTTGGGCAATAATGCTTTGCATCACCTTCTTTTCTCACCAATACTGTTTCACAGACCGGGCAATTTGAAATATAGTTGGTTGGTATTGAATTCAGCGATCTTTTACCTACATCAACTCCTACAATTTTAGGGATAATTTCTCCTCCTTTTTCTACATAAACCGTATCTCCTACTCTAATATCTAATTTTTTTATTTGATCTGCATTATGCAATGAAGCTCTTTTAACCGTTGTTCCTGCCAATTGAACTGGTTCTAAATTTGCCACAGGTGTAATTGCCCCAGTTCTACCAACTTGATACGTTATTTCATTTAAAATAGTACTTTCTTGCTCAGCTTTAAATTTATAAGCAATAGCCCACCGTGGAGCTTTGGCTGTATACCCTAATTCATCTTGTTGTGAAAGTGAATTTACTTTTATTACAATACCATCAGTTTCGTATGGCAACTGATGCCGCTCAAGATCCCATTTTTCTATAAAGCTAAAAACCTCATCAATCGTGTCACATACTTGAATAGCGCTTGGAATTTTAAATCCTAATTTTCTTGCATTCTCTAAAGTTTCAAAATGCGATTCGTTAGGATTATTATTTGCAACAATATGATACAATAAGCAATCCAATGGCCTTCTTGCAACTTCTGAACTGTCTTGCAATTTTAAACTTCCACTAGCTGTATTTCTCGGGTTTCTATATGGATCTTCGCCAGCTTCAACACGTTCTTCATTCATTTTATGAAAACCATCCAATGGCAAAATAATTTCTCCTCTAATTTCAAAATCATCAACAAATTTTTCTTTTAAAATTAACGGTATAGATTTAATGGTTTTAATATTTGCCGTTACATCGTCTCCTTCAAAACCATCACCTCTGGTTACTGCACTTACTAAAATTCCBTGTTCATASGTTAAATTAATAGATGCACCGTCGTATTTTAATTCGCAGGTATAACTTACTTTTTCCGTTTCTAAWATTTTYTTAATYCKYTTTTCCCAATCYAACAAATCTTCTTTTGAATARGAATTATCYAAWGAATACATTCTATTTCTATGAACAACAGTCTTAAAATTTTTGGTGATTTCACCTCCTACTCTTTGCGTAGGAGAATTCGCATCAAAAAATTGTGGATTTTCTAACTCAAGTTTTTCTAAATCTTTCAGTTTTAAATCAAATTCAAAATCGGAAATTGTTGTATTATCTAATACATAATAGTTATAGTTATGCATTCGCAACTCCTCTCTTAGCAATTCTATTTCTTGTTTAACAGTTGATGGCATATTCATTTATTTCACTGCTAAAATAATCATATTTTTCAAACTTTACACGTAATATTTAACCTACTCTAAACCACTCATTTCAGTAGTATTATGTAACTAACATTACATAGAACACTGATATTTGTCATATTACCAATTACTTAACTGTAGTAATTTTACATAGAAATTAATTTACAATAATTAACTAACATATATTACTAACAATGAAAAATTTACTTATTTTAGGGGCAGGTACTTCAGGTACTATGATGGCTAATCACTTAAGATCAAAACTCTATCTTAATAAATGGAATATTACCATCGTTGATCAATATAAAACGCACTATTATCAACCCGGTTTTTTATTCCTTCCATTTGATACCTATACAGAAGATCAGGTAAAAAAAGTTGGAAAGAAGTTTATTCCTATGGGTGTAAATTATATTCAGAAAAAAATAGAAAAAATCCTTCCTGAAGAAAATAAAGTAGCACTTGAAGGTGAAACGTTAGAATACGATATATTAATAATTGCAACCGGTTCTAAAATTGCACCTGAAGAAACTGAGAATTTAGTTGGGCCTCTTTGGAAAAAAGACATATTTGATTTTTACACCTATGAAGGATCTCTTTCTTTACGAAATAAGTTACGTGAATGGGAAGGTGGTAAATTAGTAGTTCATATAACAGAAATGCCTATTAAATGTCCCGTTGCTCCTTTAGAATTTGCTTTTTTAGCAGACTCATACTTCAGAAAAAAAGGAATGCGGGATAAAGTAGAGATTTCATATGTTACTCCTCTTTCTGGAGCATTCACTAAACCAACTTGTTCTACAGCATTAAGTTACCTCTTAAAAGAAAAAAACATAAAAATGGAAGCTGATTTYGCCATTTCTCATGTTGACAATGACAAAAAAGAAATTGTAGATTATGAAGATAGAAAAATMTCKTTTGATTTATTGGTAACTGTACCAACCAATATGGGTGATGARGTGATGGAAAGATCAGGSYTAGGAGATGATTTAAATTTTGTWCCTACACACAARCACACCTTACAATCTGAAGCACATGAAAATATTTTTGTWATTGGTGATGCAACKAATGTCCCTGCMTCAAAAGCAGGWTCAGTAGCTCATTTTGAAGCCGAAACATTAACYGATAATATTCTYCTTTAYATTGATGGGTATACGYTAAAAGAGGAATTTGATGGACATGCAAATTGTTTCATAGAAACAGGTAAYAACAAAGCCTTACTCATTGATTTTAATTAYGTAACAGAGCCTGTTCATGGAACATTTCCRTTTGCYAAAGTTGGYCCACTTAAACTATTAAAAGAAAGTATTTTTAATCACTGGGGAAAATTAGCTTTTAGATGGATTTATTGGAATATGCTATTAAAAGGAATTRCAATTCCATTTGTTTCAAGAAACATGAGTTTTAAAGGAAAGATTTTTGATATAAAAAAAGAAAAATAATATATAAACTAATAAAACAATCATTATGGAATCAAACATAGCAGGAATAATTTTAGATGTTACAGAAGATGGATATTTAAATGACTTATCACAATGGAATAAGGAAATAGCTAAAGAAATAGCTAAAGAAGAAGGTGTTGAATTACAAGATAAACACTGGGAAGTAATTACTTGGTTACAAGAACAAGTAAAAAAAGAGGTTACATTATCAGTTAGAGGAATTAAAAAAAGTGGTGTTGTAGATATTAAAGAATTTTACACATTGTTCCCAGGTGGACCATTAAAAAAAGCAACAAGAATTGCAGGTGTTCCAAAACCAAAAAGCTGTATTTAAAAACTAAAAAACGAATATTATGAGTCAATCTAAAGTTAAAAAAATGCTTTTTATTTTATCAAAAGCAACTATTGAAAATGTTTATGCAGCATTTATAATGGCAAATGGTGCAAGAATGGAAGGTATTGATGCTGAAGTTTTCTTTACATTTTTCGGATTGGAAGCCATTCAAACGAAAAAATTAAAAAAATTGCGTGTGGCTACAGTCGGGAATCCTGCTATGCACATGCCTACAATGGTAGGTGGTTTGCCAGGTATGGAAGCCTTTGCTACAATGATGATGAAAAAAGAAATGGACAAATTAGATATGCCTCCTGTTGATGAATTTTTAGAGATCTTATCGGCGTCAGGTGTTAAATTATGGGCATGTAAATTAGCTGTTGATATGTTTCATTTAGAAGAAAAAGATTTAATTGAGGATTTGGATGGAATTTTAACCATCGGTGATTTCTACTCAAGAGCCGATGTTGAAGGAACTCAAATTATATTTATTTAAATTTAATTACATAAAAGCCGAAACAAGTTGTTTCGGCTTTTTAATTTTTTAATAATATGCAAATCTTCGTACTTGCGAAATATATCTTGCAAGTCTAACAACTTGGTGTGTATAGCCATATTCATTATCATACCAAACATATAAAACTACGTTTTTACCATTACTATTTGAGATTGTAGCATTGCTATCAAAAATTGCTGGGGCAGCTGTTCCAATAATATCTGATGAAACCAATTCATTACTCAATGAATATCTAATTTGTTCAACTAATTTTCCTTCTAAACAATTCCTTTTCATCGTGGTATTTATTGTTTCCTTACTTGCTGCATTTTCTAACCGTAAATTTAAAATTGCTAAAGATCCATTTGGAACCGGAACACGAATCGCATTCGATGTTAGTTTGCCTTTAAAAGAAGGTAATGCTTTTGAAACTGCCTCTCCAGCACCTGTTTCAGTAATTACCATATTTAATGCTGCAGCTCTTCCTCTTCTAGATTTTTCATGCATATTGTCCACTAAATTTTGATCATTGGTATATGCATGAATCGTTTCTAAATGTCCATTAATAACCCCAAAATTATCTTCAATTACTTTTAAAACAGGTGTAATGGCATTTGTAGTACAAGAAGCTGCAGAGAAAATATCTACTTTTTTTGGATCATAATCCAAATGATTGACTCCATGAACAATATTTGGAACTCCTTTTCCTGGTGCWGTWARTAATACTTTWGWAAYKCCTTTTGMYTTTARRTGYCTTCCTAAAGCTTCTTYATCTCTAWAAGCRYCRRYAKTAWYAAWARMMWAAGCATCTGAAATTCCATAGACGGTATAATCAATTTCTTCAGGTGTATTAGCAGCTATTATAAGCACCGTTGTTCCATTAATTATCAAGGCTTTTTTATCAAAGTCTACTCTAACAGTACCGTGAAAATCGCCATGAACTGAATCATTTCTCAACAATGAAGCTCTTTTTTCTAAAACTGATTTAGTCACTTCACCACGTGTTACAATTGCTCTTAAACGCATTAAATTCCCTTTTCCGGTAAGTGCCACTAATTCACGCGCTACTAAACGACCAATACGACCAAAACCATAAAGAATAACATCTTTTGGTTCAATTCCATTTGATTTTTTTGCGTCCTTTAATTTTTCTTCTACAAATTTTTTTACAAGGTGCTTATTGTTATCTAAATGATATTCATACACTAATTTACCAATGTCAATTTTTGATGGAGGTAATTTTTGGTTTTTAATTTCACGTGCAATTTCTACTGCATTAAAAATTGAAATAGGTTTTTCAACAAAATCACTTGCATATTCAATCAAGTTCAGTATTTCGCTTACATTTCGATCAAGTAATTGATTTCTGAATAAAATTAATTCAACAGTATCTTCATACCATAAATCACTTATGATTTTAATAAATTCTACCGTTGTTCTTCTTCGATCTGCTTGAAAAGCGAGTTCTTTTTCATAAATTTCGTTAAATGACATCTTAAATTGTGTTGTTTGATTTTTCGCAAAAGTACCTATTTCAAACGTTTTCGCAAAGGTTTTTCAATAAAAAAACCCTTTCTTTTTTGAAAGGGNTTTAAAATACTGTTTCTAAATTTATCTGAAAATATAACGTTCTTTTTCGCCTTCCAAATTCAACATTTCTATCCGTAATACTTCGCTATTTGATTTATTTAGTATGATAGCATTTACGTCATCAACCGAGATTACTTTTTTATTGTTAACAGCAGTAATTACATATCCCTTTTTAATTCCATAATACAACAGTTCTTTATTAGAAATACCTGTGATTATTACTCCATTTGATATCTTTAATTTCTTTAGCTCATTTTCATTTAAATTTTTCAACTCTAATCCTATAGAAGAAATTTTGCTTATTTCATTTTTTATAAGCGTCACCTTGGTTGTCATTTCTTCACCWTTCCTTAAATARGTKATATTAACWACRTCATTTGGGCGTTTTGTTCTTAAAAAACCTTCTAAATCTGAATACGTTGATACTTTGATACTATTTATTGCCACAATAATGTCATGTTGTTTCAATCCTGCTTTCTTAGCCCCAGAATTTTCTGTTACTTCTGAAATATAAAACCCTTCCGTGTTCCCAATAGCTAAGTTTTCTGCCAGTTTATTATTCAGTTCACTACCTCTCACACCAAGTATTGCTTTTTGAACATTTCCATACTCCATGAGATCTTCAACAACTTTTTTAGCAATATTTGAAGGAACTGCAAATGAATACCCAATAAATGACCCTGTTTTTGAGGAGATAGCTGTATTAATACCCACCAATTCTCCTCTAATATTTACTAAAGCACCTCCGCTATTTCCAGGATTTACCGCAGCATCCGTTTGAATAAAAGAATCGACACCTCTTGTACCGTCTAAATCCCTACCCTTTGCACTTATAATCCCAGCAGTAACCGTTGAAGTTAAATTATAAGGATTTCCGACTGCTAACACCCACTCTCCTACTTTTACACTATTAGAATCTCCAAAAATAACATACGGTAAATCATCTGCATCAATTTTTAACAAGGCAATATCATTAATTGGATCTGTTCCAATCAATACTGCTTTGTATTGTTTCTTATTATTCAATGTAATTTCAATTTCAGTTGCATTTTTTATCACGTGATTATTTGTTATAATATATCCATCAGAAGAAATTATAACCCCACTTCCTGTTCCAACTTGAGAATATTTTTTACTTCCACTACCAAATCCGTAAAAATATTTTGAACGTGAATTACGTATTGTTTTATAGGACGTATTTTTAATATGTACAACCGAATTCAGGGTTTTTTCGGCTGCAACCGTAAAATCCGTATTTTCCATTGAAGCCAGTACCGTATTTGTGTAATTTACTAAAGGTTTTTCAAAAGAAGAATCGACATGTTTTTCAATAACAATTTGAGGTTTTTCAAAATATAATTTATACGATCCTAAAGTAATAACTCCCCCAAGTGCTGAAAATAAAATGATGCTTAGTATTTTTTTCATGTTTTTAAGTTTTATAAGTAACATTCAAAAATATAACTTTATTCTATTTAAAAAATTACTTTAACTCTTTCTTAACGGGGTTTTAACTGATTTTAACAATTTGTAATGTCGCAACATTTTTCAGAATTAACTTCATCTAATTTATTACATTTGCAGTAATGAAAGTACAATTTTACAAATATCAAGGTACGGGTAATGATTTTATCATAATAGATAATAGAAACAACACATTCCCTAAAAACGACCTACAGTTAATTAATAAATTATGTGATAGGCGATTTGGTATTGGTGCAGACGGATTAATTTTAATAGAAACTTCAATAATAAACGATTTTACCATGGTGTATTACAATGCTGATGGTAATGAAGGCAGCATGTGTGGTAATGGCGGAAGATGTATTGTTGCATTGGCTAAAAAATTAGGTTTAATTGAAGAAAAAGTCAATTTTGATGCGATAGACGGATTGCATTATGCCTTCATTAAAAATGGTATTGTTAGCTTGCAAATGATGGATGTAACTACTATTGATGCAACAAACAACCACTCATTTTTAAACACAGGATCACCGCACCATGTACAGTTTTACGATACTATAGCTGATATTGATGTAAAAGAAACAGGCGCTAAMATTAGATATGGSTCYCCTTATTTCAARGAAGGAACCAAYGTTAATTTTGTTGAACAGCTTTCAAGCAATTCATTTAAAGTAAGAACTTATGAACGGGGAGTTGAAGATGAAACATTAGCTTGTGGAACGGGTGTTACTGCAGTAGCTATAGCTGCAAATAATTCAAATAAAACTAACGCTAATTCAATAATCATTGAGGTTTTAGGAGGACAGTTAGAAGTTTCATTTACTAAAGAAGGTAATTGCTACAAGAATGTTTTTTTAAAAGGTCCTGCTCAATTCGTTTTTGAAGGAAATATCATAATTTAATGTCAATTTTACAAGGAAAAAATATCAACTTACGCGCTTTAGAGCCAGAAGATATAGATTTTTTATTTTCTACTGAAAATGATGAATCTTTTTGGGAAATTAGCAGCACTCAAATACCCTTTTCAAAATATATTTTACAAAAATATATTGAAAATGCGCACCAAAATATTTATGAGGCAAAACAATATAGGTTTGTAATTTGCAATCGTCATAATAAACCTGTTGGAACGATTGATTTATTCGATTTCAATCCACAACACCTCAGAGTTGGTATTGGTATTTTAATAACTTCAAAATATCAATCAAAAGGTTATGGCTTCGAGGCTTTAGAAATAATTATTGCTTATGCTTTTAACTATTTAAATGTACATCAAATTTATGCAAACATTACTTCAGATAATTTAACTAGTATTTCACTTTTTGAAAAATTTCAATTTAAAAAAGTAGGAATCAAAAAAGATTGGATGTATTCTAATTCAACTTTTAAAGATGAAATTTTATATCAATTAATTAAAAATACCCATGAATCTTAAAAAACTCTTTTTACTTATTTTTAGTTTATTATTAATAATTGGCGGTGTACTAGGATATAACTTTTATACTAAAATATACAAACCAAATACCATAAAAGAAGGTTTTTTATTCATTCCAACAAATAGTAATTTTGATGAAGTCCAAAATTTAATTCGCCCATTTTTAAAAAGAGTAAAACCGTTTATATGGGTTGCAAAAAAAAAAAAATACCCAAACACCATTAAATCTGGTAAGTATCACATTTCAAGTGGAATGAATAATAATGATTTGGTTAATTTATTACGAAGTGGCAAACAAACTACCGTAAAAGTATCATTCAATAACCAAGATACTTTTGAAAAACTTGCTGGGAGAATTGCTCAGCAAATTGAACCTGATTCAATTGCTCTTTTAAATGCATTAACTAATCTTTCCTACATCACTAAAGCTGGTTTTACAAACGAAACAGCCTTGGGAATGTATATTCCAAACACGTATCAGTTCTATTGGAACACTTCTGTAGAAGTATTTAGAGACAAAATTCTTAATGAATATAGCAAATTTTKGAATACCTCACGATTAGAAAAAGCAACAAACCTAAACTTAACTGAAGATGAGGTTATAACACTTGCTTCTATTGTCCAAAAAGAAACAGCAATGGTAAGTGAAAGACCCATGGTTGCCAGATTGTATTTAAATAGGTTGCGTGACAAATGGCCTTTACAAGYTGATCCAACAATTATTTTTGCTTTAAAAAAGAAACTAGGCAACGATGCAATTATAAAAAGAGTATTGACTAAAGATTTAGAAATTAGCTCACCATACAATACTTATAAATATAGGGGTTTACCTCCTGGACCAATTTCAATGCCAGATATTTCTTCGATTGATGCGGTATTAAATCCCGCAACACATGAGTACTATTATATGTGTGCTAGCACCTCAACTTTTGGCAGTCATGAATTTTCGAAAACATTAACAAAGCATACTAAAAATGCAGCTAAGTACCAATTATGGCTTAGTAAACAAGGTGTTTATAGATAAGTTAATGTAGTATTCCCTCAATACAATTAAATATTCGTAATTTTTCCACTATAATTGATGACTATTTTTAATTTTTATTAACAAAATCACTCATTTGTTAACAATTAGTTAAATTACAAAATTAATTTGTAATTTTATTGTGAATTTAAAAATATACTTTACATTTGCATCCGGAAATTTAAAAGGCATTAACACCTTGTAAATTATGAAAAAAGTAAAAGTATTTTTTGGTCTGTTCATCTTAGGAATAATAATTTCAAGTTTTTCCAGGGATGTAAAAACCATAAACAATAGTATACTCCTCACAAAAGAAATTAGTTCAGTCCCGACTGAAGAAGAAGTTTTTTCTCAAATTTTCAACATCCCATTTGTTGGTAATTCATTTAATGGATTTAAAGAAGCAGTTGCTTTTAAAGAATCTCAAGGAAGCTATAATATAATCAACACACTAGGATATTTAGGAAAATATCAATTTGGTAAATCAACTTTAAAAAGATTTAAAATATACAATACTCAATTGTTTTTAAATTCGCCTGAATTACAAGAAGATGCATTTGTTGCTCTTTGCTCTTTAAATAAATGGATTTTAAGAAAAGACATCAAAAGAAGTGTTGGTAAAAAAATAAATGGGATTAACGTTACCGAGTCTGGAATACTTGCAGCTGCGCATTTAGCTGGAGCCGGTAATGTAAAAAAATACCTAAGAAGTAATGGTAAAAATAGGTTTAAAGATGCTTATGGCTCATCTATACAACATTACTTAGATCAATTTTCAGGTTTTAACACTTCATTTATTCAAGCGAATAGAAGGCCTATTTTATAAATTAAAAATAATTATTGAAGCCTTTTTCTTTTCTATTCTTTATGAATTATAAATATTGTAGGTCTTTTATGCAAATCTGGGTGTTCATTTTTCCAATCTTTGATTTCTAAGGTTTTAATGTATTCAGACTTCAAGGTAATATCACAAGCAACGCAAAGTTTTGCTGTTGGGGTTAATGCACTTTTTAAATCAGCGAGCATTTTTTCATTTCTATAAGGAGTTTCAATAAAAATCTGAGATTGATTTTTTTCTTTTGATAATCGTTCTAAACTTTTAATTGCAGCTTTTCTTTCAGAATTATCAATTGGCAAGTACCCATTAAAAGCAAAGTTTTGTCCGTTAAAACCCGAAGCCATCATGGCTAATATTATAGAAGAAGGTCCTACTAATGGAACTACTCTTATTCCTTTTTCATGAGCCAGAGAAACTATTTCAGCGCCGGGATCGGCAATTGCCGGCACACCTGCTTCAGAAAGCAATCCTACAGAAATTCCATCTGAACAAACATCTAAATAAGTTCTAACTTCTAATTGATCGGCGTATTTATCCAATTTTAGTATTGTTAATGATGGTTGCGATTTTCTTGGCGTAATTTGTTTAATAAATCTTCGAGCAGTTTTTTCGTTTTCAACTATAAAACAATCTAAATCTTCAATTACCTTTTTTATAGACAACGGTAGAACTTCTAAAGGCTCATTATCTCCTAAAGTAGTTGGTATTAAATACAATTTCCCTATTTCGTTAACCATTTCTATTTATTTTTTCAGCTATAATATCGCAAGCCTCATCCAACATATTATACACATCTTTAAAACCTAAATCACCTCCATAATACGGATCTGGAACATTTAAATTTKCATTGATAAAAACTTCATTTAAAATAAGTTTCACCTTAGATTTATCATTTTTATTTCTGGCTAAAGCAATAACATCCTTATAATTTGAATGATCCATCACATAAATATAATCAAACTCATTAAAATCTTCAAGTATAAATTTTCTTGCACGTTGATCTGCAATATCAATACCATTTTCTTTTGCAATGGCTATTGAACGCTTATCTGGATTTTCATCTATATGATATTCACCTGTTCCAGCAGAATCTACAACAGTTTTAAAACTAAAAACTTTAGATTTTAAAATACCTTCTGCCAATGGTGAACGGCAAATATTACCGAGACAAACCATTAATACTTTGGTCATTATTAGTTATTAAAAAGTAAGTTTTTTAGTCAAATCATCAACGTATTTTCTAAATTGTTTATCCGTTTCAGTTAAATTATCAACGGTTTTACAAGCATGAAGAACTGTTGCATGATCTCTTTTACCAATTTGAGAACCAATACTTGCTAAAGAAGCCTTTGTCATTCTTTTTGCAAAATACATGGCTAATTGGCGAGCCTGCACAATATGTCTTTTACGCGTTTTAGATTGTAACGTAGATACATCAAGTTCAAAGTAGTTAGATACTATTTTTTGAATATAATCTATAGATACTTCACGTTTTGTATTTTTAACAAATTTATCTACTATTTGTTTAGTTAAAGATAGCGTAAATTCTTTTCTATTAAATGAAGCTTGCGCTATCATAGAAATTAATACACCTTCCAATTCTCTAACGTTAGATTTTATATTCTTTGCAATATATTCTACAATTTCTTCTGGCATTTCAACACCATCTCTATATAGTTTATTTTGCAAAATTAAAATTCTWGTTTCATAATCTGGYACCTGAAGTTCGGCCGAYAATCCCCACTTAAATCTTGATAGCAGACGTTGTTCAATATCTTGCATATCAACAGGAGCTTTGTCAGATGTTAAAATAACTTGCTTCCCATTTTGATGCAAATGATTAAAAATATGAAAAAATACATCTTGCGTACCTGTTTTACCAGATAAAAATTGAACATCATCAATTAGCAAAACATCAATCATTTGATAAAAATGAATAAAATCATTTCTAGTATTTCCTTTAACAGAATCTATATATTGTTGTGTGAATTTTTCGGAAGAAATATACAATACCGTTTTATCAGGATATTTATCTTTAATTTCGACACCAATTGCATGDGCTAAATGAGTTTTTCCTAAYCCHACTCCTCCATAAATTAATAACGGATTRAATGAAGTCCCTCCAGGTTTATTWGCTACAGCCATACCTGCCGATCGVGCCAACCTATTAGAATCTCCYTCAACAAAACTATCAAAATTATAATTTGGATTTAATTGAGACTCAATTTTAACTTTTTGAATTCCAGGAATAATAAATGGGTTTTTTAATTCACGCTTATTAAAATCTAACGGAACTGTAATTCCCTGTGGCTTTAAAGGGTTTCTGTTTGAACTAGGGAATTTTACAGTATGCGGACTATTACTACTGTAACTATTTTCCATTCTCACATCATATATCAACTTAGCATCTTCTCCCAATTGCTTTACTAAAGCAACTCTTAATAACTTAATATAATGTTCTTCCAACCATTCATAAAAAAACTTACTTGGTACTTGTATTGTAAGTGCTTCACCAGATAATTTAATCGCTTTGATTGGCTCAAACCAGGTTTTATAAGCTTGTTGTTTAATGTTATCTTTAATAAAAGATAGACATTCTCCCCAAACTGATGATGCAGTTATAGTCATTTTTTTAATAAATGGTATTTTTGGTTAAATAGTTGATATTTTTAGAGCTAGCTCTATAATTTTTTTGGCTATACAAAAATGTGAATAAAATTCATTAAAAAAAAATAAAATGTCTATTGATTATTAATTATTTTTTACGTAACATATGGAACACTGAAAATTAAAATGATTTCAACTAAAATTCAATTTAGGGTAAGGTACGGAGAAACTGATCAAATGAGTTTTGTTTACCACGGAAATTATGCACAATACTTCGAAATGGGGCGTATTGAATGGCTTCGGAATCTTGACATATCATATAAAAAGATGGAAGAATCGGGTATTATGTTACCTGTAGTTAGTCTAAATATAAATTATATAAAGTCAGCAAAATACGACGATCTGCTAACACTTAAAACCACTCTTCTAAATAAACCACTGGTAAAAATAAAATTTGGATTTGAAATTTACAATGAAAACAATGAACTTTTAACTACTGCAAATGTAACGCTTGCATTTATTAATTCACTAACAAAAAAACCTACAAGAGCACCCGAATATCTTTTAAAAAGGCTAGATAAAATTACAATTTAACTTCTTTAATTKWTWRMYWWYRTMWRWMWRWSWWTYRWYKTKTMRYTKTANTTGCYYWMTTTWKKCGWMWWRARWWYWMATWSWYASWMWTYAAMTYCRTNNTTTTTSMTTTWWAATATCAATGTTATTTTCTTTTATAATTCGCATCACCCTGTTCATATCTTTATAATCAAAAATTATTTGAAAAAAAACATCTATAGTTTTTTCAACAATTATAGCTTCATTTAAAATTAAATTTGCCGTTGTTTTATAAGCATTTATAAGTCCACCTACGCCTAATTTTGTACCTCCAAAATAGCGAACTATAACCACTAAAACATTTGTGATTTCTTTTGAAAGTATTTGTCCATAAATTGGTTTACCTGCCGAATTAGTTGGTTCACCATCATCATTAGCTCTATACCTCACATCTCCAATTCCTAACTGCCAAGCATAACACCAATGTCTAGCCGCATGGTGCTTTTTCTTTAGCTCATCAATAAATAGTTTAACCTCAGTTTCTTCTGAAATTGGAAAAACATAGCCAATAAATTTACTTCCTTTATCTTTAAACTGCACTTCACCAACTGCAATTTCAATTGTTCTATATATATCTTCTTCTAAAATAACATTAAAATTTAGAGTACAAATATATCAAATCCTTTATTTTAATTTGAATATCTTTGAGCAACAGAATTTAAAACCATGAAAAAATTAACCATTCTATTACTTTCACTATTTATTTTATATTCATGTGAACTGGCTAAAACAACTAAAGAAAAAACAAGAACACTTGAACCAAACTCTTTTTCAATTGTGATCCATGGGGGTGCGGGTGGCATAAAACGTGAATATTTTACTCAAGAACAGCAAGAAGCATATTCACAAAAATTACAAGAAGCTTTAAATGCTGGATATGCAGTTTTAAATAATGGTGGTATTTCATTAGATGCCGTGCAAGCAGCTATCAATATTATGGAAGATTCTCCTTTATTTAACGCGGGAAAAGGCGCTGTTTATAATAGTGAAGGAAATCAAGAAATGGATGCTGCAATTATGGACGGAAAAACATTAAATTCTGGAGCAATAGCAGGTGTAAATCATATAAAAAACCCAATTTTAGCAGCTCGTGTAGTTATGGACAGCTCAAAACATGTATTACTTTCAGGAAAAGGAGCTGAAATAATGGCTAAAAAATACGGAATTGAAATGGTTGATAGCAGTTACTTTTTTACTGAAAAAAGACTAAATCAGTTACGAAAAATTCAAGGAAAAGAAAAAACACAACTCGACCACACTGCTTATTTAATAAAAAACGAATTAATTGACGATCATAAATTTGGTACTGTAGGAGCCGTTGCAATTGATAAAAATGGGACTATTGCGGCAGGAACTTCAACGGGTGGAATGACCAATAAAAAATATGGTAGAATTGGAGATGTTCCTTTAATTGGAGCAGGCACATATGCAAATAACTTAACTTGCGGAATATCTGCAACTGGCACTGGTGAATATTTCATACGAACTGTTGCTGCAAAAGAAGTTTCAAGTTTAATTCAGTACAAAGGTTTAACTCCTAAGGATGCTTTACATGAAGTTTTATTTAACCAAATTGGACCCCTCGGTGGCGAAGGTGGAATGATTTTAATAGCTAAAAATGGTGATGTATATTGGGATTTTAACTCAACAGGAATGTTTAGAGGTTAYAAAAAATCTAATGGTGAAACTAAAATTGAAATGYTTGAAAAAGAATAAATGACMWTRCCAAACAACACTAATTTGATTTAAGCTTCATTATTTCTATAATTTATTAAAGTATCATCTGAAATTTTCTCAATTTTAATTGGTAATTTATTCATTTGAGGAGCTAATAATCCATTTCCAAATGTTGTTTTTCCAACAAAAACAGTTGCTTCATCCCATAAGTTTTCATCAATAAAGCTTTGTAAGGTTTGTGCACCTCCTTCAATAATTACCGACTGAATTTTGTGATTATATAAAACTTTACAAACTTGCTTTGGTATATTTTTACTAAAATCTATTTCTTCAAAAATTAAATTTTTATTAAAGGTCTCAGCTGATAATTTTTCTGTTAAAACAATCGTTATTTCATTTTTATCAAATAAATTATAATTGATTGGGATTTTCAACCTTCGATCTAAAACAATTCTAACTGGATTATTTCCAACCCAATTTCTAACATTTAATGTGGGATTATCATTTATTGCAGTTGTAGTTCCAACCAAAATAGCTTGCTCAACTGCACGTATTTTATGCACTAATTGTTGAGAATAAACATTTGAAATCCAATTTGGGGATTTTTCATCATTTTCAGCTCTTAACTTATCAATAAACCCATCTTTAGTTTCAGCCCATTTTAACAATATAAAAGGACGTTTTTTAGTATGAAACGTAAAAAAACGCTTATTTAATTCTAAACATTCTTTGGCTAAAACTCCAACAATTACATTACAATCGTTATTTTTCAAATGTTTAATTCCTTTGCCACAAACTTTACTATTTGAGTCTATAACACCAACAACAACCTTTTTTATCCCGTTTTTAACAATTAAATTAGCACACGGTGGTGTTTTACCAAAATGAGAACAAGGCTCTAAGCTTACATAAATAGTTGCATTTTTTAATAATGATTTATCCTTAACACTATTAATTGCTTTTACTTCAGCATGATGCTCTCCTGCCTTTTTATGCCATCCCTCACCAATAATTTCATCATTTAAAACAATAACACTCCCTACCATAGGATTTGGGTATGTTTTTCCCAATCCGTTTTTAGCCAACTCTATGCAACGTTTTATATATTTTTCGTGTATATTCACACCACAAAAATAACATATTAAAATGACTCATAATAATTTTACGATCAGAGAAATTAAATCTGAAGACAATCCAAAAATCGCAAAAGCTATACGTGATATATTGATAGAATTTGGAGTGCCAAAAGTTGGAACTGCATATGCCGATAAAATTTTAGATACTCTGTTTGAAGCTTATAATGTTGAAAATGCCATTTACTTTGTTATAGAAAAAGATGGGGAAATTTATGGTGGAGCTGGAATTAAACAACTAGATAATTACGATGGAAACGTTTGTGAACTCCAAAAAATGTATTTTTTACCTGAGGCAAGAGGTATTGGATTCGGAAGCAAAATGATTGATATTTGTTTACAAAAAGCTAAAGAATTTGGATTTGAACAATGTTATTTGGAGACCTTACCTTATATGGAAGGAGCAAGGAAGCTTTATCGAAAAGTTGGATTCAAAGATTTAGCTAAACCTTTAGGTGATACGGGGCATTACTCATGTAATTTATGGATGATCAAAGAGCTATAATGCAAATACAAAAATTTAAAAAACATTTTTTTTTAGAACTTGTAAACTTATATCCTGAAACAGAAATTCAGTCCTTCTTTTCTATTTTAATAGAATTCAAATTAAACTTAACTCGAATTGAATTAGCCCTACAACCAACCACTAAATTCACTAGGGAAGATTTATTCTTTTTTCAAAATGCGTTAACCGATTTAAAAAATAACATCCCTATTCAATATATTATTGGCGAAACAACGTTTTACGGGCTTACATTTACAGTAAATCATCATGTGTTAATTCCCAGACCAGAAACAGCCGAATTGGTAGATTGGATTATTAAAGATGCTAAATATAAGAAACAACTAAAAATCTTAGATATTGGAACTGGAAGTGGATGTATTGCCATTGCATTGGCTAAAAAAATACCAAATGCTGAAGTTTTCGCTTTAGATATTTCAGCAAAAGCACTTGAAACAGCTAAACTAAATGCTAATACAAACAAGGTCTCAATACATTTTATTGAATCAGATATTTTAAATCTCCATAAATTAGCTCACACTTTTGATATCATAGTTTCTAACCCTCCTTATGTTCGAAAGTTAGAAAAAGACCAAATGTTAAAAAATGTTGTAGAAAACGAACCTCACCTAGCGTTATTTGTTGAAAATGAGAACCCATTACTTTTTTATAAAAAAATTGCTGAACTGGCAAAAACACATTTAAGTAAGAATGGAATCCTTTACTTCGAAATAAATCAATATTTAGGTAATGAAACTTTGGAGTTACTTAAATCAAACGGTTTTAAAAAAATTGAACTAAAAAAAGATATTTTCGAAGTGAATCGAATGATTAAAGCAACAATTATTTAGTATTGTCATTACTATAGGTTCAGTTATTCTTTCCAAATCATTAATTATTAATTATTCCCTCCTATCTTTGCAACATGCGAATTGATATTATAACCGTTTCCCCTGAATTAATTAAAAGTCCGTTTGAATTTTCAATAATCAAACGTGCCATTGATAAACATTTAGTTGAAATCCATTTTCATGATTTAAGAAAATATGCCCTGAATGATTATGGTAAAATTGATGACTACCAATTTGGTGGTGGTGCAGGTATGGTATTAATGATTGAGCCCATTGATAAATGCATTACAAAATTAAAAGAGGAACGTGTATACGACGAAGTAATTTATATGACTCCTGACGCTACAACATTAAATCAACAAACAGCAAATAAGTTATCGCTAAACAAGAATATGATCATACTTTGCGGCCATTATAAAGGTGTTGACCAACGTGTTAGAGATTTATTTATAACCAAAGAAATTTCAATAGGCGATTATGTGTTAAGTGGTGGAGAATTAGGTGCAGCGGTGTTATGTGACACTATTATACGTTTAATTCCAGGGGTTTTAGGTGATGAGACTTCAGCTTTAACAGATTCTTTTCAAGATCATTTACTATCTCCTCCTGTATACACACGACCTTCAGAATATAAAGGAGTTAACGCACCTAAAATACTTTTATCAGGTAATTTTCCTAAAATTGATGAATGGAGAAATGAACAAGCATTAGAGCGAACAAAAAAAATAAGACCCGACTTGTTGGAAGACTGATATTTTTTATTAAATTTGCATTCTCAAAATTAACCTCTGACGAAAATCGTGAATGTTGATTATTGAAAAACCCATTAAAAGTTAAAAATGGAAAATTTAGTAAAATTTATACAAGACGAATTYGTARCTAARAATGAGTTTCCTCARTTTCAAGCAGGAGATACTATTACAGTTTATTACGAAATTAGAGAAGGTGAAAAAACACGTACACAGTTTTTTAGAGGTACCGTAATTCAACGTAGAGGAAGTGGATCTTCAGAAACATTTACAATTAGAAAAATGTCTGGAACAGTTGGTGTAGAACGTATTTTCCCAGTAAATTTACCTGCAATTCAAAAGATTGAAGTTAACAAACACGGTAGAGTTCGTAGAGCACGTATTTTCTACTTTAGAGGATTAACTGGTAAAAAAGCTAGAATTACAGAGAAAAGACGTTAAGTCACTCTCAAATAAAATTACTAAAACCCGATTTGAATTTCAAATCGGGTTTTTTGTTATTAACAAATGTTAATAAGTCAAGTTTACATCTTGTTAAAAACTAAGTACTTATAAATTTGGAAAATACTTTTTTCTGCATTTAATTTACCAAAGAATTAGCAAAGAGATTTAAAGAAAAACTTGAGAATGCAAATTTTTAAGTTAAACCGAAAAACTCAATGTGAAGTTCTAAAATGTTCTTGAACATCGTTTTTAAAATCAAACTTTAATTAGTAATGTGCCCAKGTGTTTAGCATGAATAAATGGAAACATGATTTTAAAAGCAAATTTTAAATTAAWRCTTTAAAGCGAGTAGTTTTTAACTGCARCAAAGTTTTGAGTTTTACTTTAAAAGAAACGACTATTTAATAAGAAGTTGGATTTGTAAGAAATCAACAAGTTACAGCRAAACTMTTAATTGTGGGTKAGTCTTTAASTAGATTARCAAAAACTATTAATCAAGTTWWAMTGAAGACTTATTARAAAATCTGTTTCAGCAAAAAGCCATSATAATGAGAAATCAATATGATGGCTTTTGTTTTTTANNCYWKTTATTATTTCTATAAAATTTRATCTTTATTTTAGTTTWTTAGCAAWACACMYCMCCTATTTATARCGTTTTCGCAAWCAATTTTTCCATSAACATTTAGTATATTTGTSCAKCTTAAATKAYMTTAATTAGTRCTCCTATAATTRCTAACTTATTAATARTTATAGTTTTAAAAANWKSAAAAAAAATTATGAGYAAAAYACCCAAAATTATTTATACTAAAACTGATGARGCKCCWGCTTTAGCTACCTATTCRTTTTTRCCTATTGTTGARGCGTTCACAAAACCTTCTGGAATAGMRATTGAAATCAAAGACATTTCTTTAGCTAGTAGAATTTTAGCTTTATTTCCTGAATGTTTAACTCCWAGTCAAAAAGTACCTGATRCKCTARCAGAACTTRGYRARTTGGCTAAAARMCCTGARGCCAACATTATTAAATTACCAAATATTTCTGCATCWGTTCCACAATTARTTGMAGCAATTAAAGAATTACAATCTGYMGGATTTGCTATTCCTAATTATWTGGAAAATCCYAAAACARCTGAAGAAAWRGAMATACAAAAAAAATACAATAGYGTMAAAGGATCWGCTGTGAATCCTGTTTTGCGTGAAGGAAACTCAGAYCGTAGAGCGCCTAAAGCWGTWAAAAAYTAYGCTAAAAAAAATCCACAYTCYATGGGTGTTTGGTCTTCMAMCTCTAAAACTCAYGTATCWACCATGGAAMATGGAGATTTTTTCTCMAATGAAAAATCAGTAACCATTTYAAATGCAGGCGATGTTAAAATTGARTTTGTTGATGAAAACGGAAMAGTTACWGTWTTAAAAGAAAAAAYAACCTTAYTAGAAGGAGAAGTTATTGATGCTACRGTWATGAGCAATAAAGCKTTGGTTRCATTTCTTGAAGAACAAATMAMAGAYGCTAAAGAWAAAAAYRTMTTGTTTTCATTACATMTGAAGGCAACTATGATGAAAGTTTCTGATCCTATTATTTTTGGTCATGCAGTAACAGCATTTTTTAAAGATCTTTTCGAAAAACACCATGCTATTTTTAAAGAACTTGGCGTTGATGTTAATAATGGTTTTGGTGATTTAATTAATAAGATAAAAAACTTACCTGAAGCTCAAAAATCAGCAATTGAAGCTGATATTAAAACTTGTTTAGAAAACGGTCCGGCAATTGCAATGGTAAATTCTGACAAAGGCATTACCAATCTTCATGTACCAAGTGATGTAATTATTGATGCTTCTATGCCTGCTATGATTCGTACATCAGGACAAATGTGGAATTCAGAAGGAAAACTACAAGATATAAAAGCAGTAATTCCTGACAGTAGTTATGCCAGCATTTATCAAGTTACAATAGATTTTTGHAAAAAACATGGTGCTTTTGACCCATCAACAATGGGAACTGTTCCAAATGTWGGTTTAATGGCTCAAAAAGCGGARGAATACGGTTCACATGATAAAACATTTGAAATACAAGGAAATGGTAATGTACAGATTGTTGATGCTTCTGGAAAAATAATACTAAAACACACGGTAGAAAAACATGATATTTGGAGAATGTGTCAAGCCAAAGATGCTCCTATTCAAGATTGGATTAAACTTGCTGTAAATAGAGCAAGAGCAACAAATACTCCTACAATATTTTGGTTAGACAAAAATAGAGCTCATGACTCGCAAATTATAGCTAAAATAAACAAGTATCTACCTAATTATGATACAATAGGCTTAGACATTCAAATTATGTCTCCAAAAGAAGCTACACTGTTTACTTTAACCAGAATTAAAGATGGACTGGATACTATCTCTGTTACTGGTAATGTACTTCGTGACTTTTTAACGGATCTTTTCCCAATTTTAGAATTAGGAACCAGTGCAAAAATGTTGTCAATTGTTCCATTAATGAATGGTGGGGGATTATTTGAAACAGGTGCTGGAGGTTCTGCTCCAAAACATGTACAACAATTTGTTAAAGAAGGACACTTACGTTGGGATTCATTAGGTGAATTTTTRGCSYTGGCAGTTTCATTAGARCATTTAGGCAAAAACTACAACATGCCAAAAGCTGTAATATTAGCTGAAACATTAGATGATGCTACTGATAAGTTCTTGGACAATAGAAAATCTCCATCTCGTAAAGTGAATGAATTAGACAATAGAGGGAGTCATTATTATTTAGCTACTTATTGGGCTCAAGCTTTAGCTTCTCAAAATAAAGATGTTGAATTAAAAGAACAATTTATTAAAGTTGCTGAAACATTGAAAGCCAATGAAACAACTATTATTGAAGAGTTAAATAATGCACAAGGATCACCTGTAAATATTGGAGGTTATTTTAATTTTGATGACAACTTAACTACCAAAGCGATGAGACCTAGCAACACATTCAATACTATCATAGCTGCAATTTCAAAGCTTCCCTCRSMRKWKSYTKWMAWRSCTWWARCKWAATTNWWWWWWWARYKAKWWWWTAAATTNWSKMYTWTKWWWRCTYWAKWWWMTSAAWYTKTTMWTRAWMMGMTWRYTTMAWWWWWYYWWTYWWWWMCARAAAWSRAAAAATYAATTATTAATTTATATATTTCATCTTATTTATTTTGGAAATATGAGTTTTACCAAAACAACAGAACAGGCATCTAATTACAATCATTTAGAAACAATGAGCGTAAATGAACTTCTTACAAATATAAATTCAGAAGATAAAACTATTCCATCTACAATAGAAAAAGCAATTCCTTCGATTGAAAAACTAATAATCGCTATTGTGGATAGAATGAAAAAAGGAGGAAGATTGTTTTATATTGGAGCAGGAACAAGTGGCCGATTAGGAATTTTAGATGCTTCTGAATGTCCTCCAACTTTTGGCGTATCACATAATCTTGTAATTGGATTAATAGCTGGTGGAGATACTGCAATAAGAAAAGCTGTAGAATTTGCTGAAGATTCAACAACACAATCGTGGAAAGATCTAAAAAAATTTGATATCAATGACAAAGACTTTGTTATTGGTATTGCAGCATCAGGAACGACACCATATGTTATAAGCGGATTACAAAAATGCAATGAAAATAATATTTTAACAGGATGCATCACTTGCAACCAAGGAAGTCCTTTAAGTAAAACAGCTAAACATCCAATTGAGGTAGTTGTTGGACCTGAATTTGTTACTGGAAGCTCTAGAATGAAAGCTGGCACAGCACAAAAGCTTATTTTAAATATGATTTCTACAAGTGTCATGATTCAACTCGGAAAAATAAAAGACAATAAAATGGTTGATATGCAATTGTCAAATAATAAATTGGCAGATAGAGGTACAAAAATATTGATGGAAGAATTAAATATTTCAGAAGAAATAGCTAACACCCTTCTTCAAAAATATAAAAATGTAAGAACTGCACTGAAAAACTATACAAATGGAAACCAATAAAAATGAACTTATTCGTGGTTTAAAGTATGAATTGGCAGCTTTTCCTTTATTACTTCTAGGTCCAATTTTAATAACTATAGGATTTAAAGCTATTAAACATCAAAATAATTATTTATGGCTTATTGCCGGAATTGTAGTAGCCACTTCAGCAATTATTTTAGGGTTTATTGGAATAAGAATTATTTTAAACGCCTTTTTTAATACCAAATAATGAAAGGTATTCACTTCAAAAAATATACAAATTGGGAATATTGGCCTTCCTATATGTTTTATGCACCCGTTGTTCCTTATGCATTATATTTAGCTTTAAAATCAAGAAGTTTTGGTTTTTTCTCAGCAGTTAACCCTTCAATTGAGGGTTCAGGAAATGGTCTTGAGTCAAAATTCGAGACTGTTCAACTAATCCCTGAAAAATATAGACCTAAAACAATTTATATTGAAATTGGTGAAAAAATAGCGAACACCATACCCAAAATTGTTATCAACAATATTAAATTTCCTTTAATAATTAAACCTGATATTGGCTTTAGAGGTTTACTTGTTAAAAAAATTAATTCAGTAAATGAACTTTCTAATTATATCAACAAATACAATTCCATTCCCTTACTACTACAAGAGTTCATTGAATTTGAAAATGAATGCGGAGTTTTTTATCACAGAATTCCTGGTGAAAAAACGGGTACAATAACTTCAATTACTCTTAAAAAATATTTAACTGTAGTAGGCAATGGTATATCTTCACTTTTAGAACTCATAAAAAATGACAGTAGAGCTAAAATTTATGTGACATTAATTTCCGAATTAAATAAAGATAAACTTCATACAATTCCTCAAAAAGATGAAGAGATACTACTTAATTACATTGGAAATCATTCAAAAGGGACTCAATTTATCAATGGGAATCACCTAATAAATAAAAAATTAACGAATTTTTTAGACCGTTTAAACTATAACATTCCTGATTGGTATTATGGACGTGTAGATATCAAGTACAATAATTTTGATGAATTAGTTAAAGGTGAAAATTTAAAAATCATTGAAATTAATGGAATAATTTCTGAGCCAACTCATATCTATGATCCTTCAAAAGGGAATTACTTCCAAGCATTAAAATCTATAAAAGATCATTGGAAAATAATCTATAAAATTGGTATCAAAAACAACAAGTTAAATAAAGGAAATTTTACCAACCTTCATTATTTAATAAGCCTTTATATTAAATATCGGAAATACCTTAAAAAGGTTCGTAATTTATCTACTAATTAACAATTTTATTTCTTGGTGTAGTTGGATTAAAACCAAAATCATCATCTGGTAAATGTATCCCTAACTGAGAAATTATGTATCCAACACTAGCAAAATGATGTATTGCATGACTATGAGCTTGAACTAAGATAGCTGCTAATGTGTAGTTAGCAGTAATAACACCTAAACCTAGATCATCAGTAACTTTTACAATTTTATTAAAATCTTCTGCTTCTAACTTTCTAAGATTTCCAAGTGTTTTTTTAAAATATTCGATTCCATTTTTTGTGTAAGTTTCAGATAATAGATTCCGTTTTCGATTAATCAGATTTATCTCCTTTGTTGGTAACCCTTCAAAAACACAATCAAAAACATCTAAGATATGACGCATATGACCTCCAATACTCGAATAATATGGAGCTATTGTAGCATTCCCATATTCCTCATCTGAAATGTTTATTAAAAGTTGAATGCCTCTATTTAAATTTTCCTCAATAGCTTCAATCATATCTTATAAATCGTAAGTTAATTTAGTAAATATAAAAAATTATTACTGCCATATCCTAATCAGAGTCAAAATTCCTAACCCAAAAAATAAGACACTCAAAATAATATTTATGTTAGTCGCAATAAATGACACCTTCTTAATTATAATTTCTGCAAAAACAATATAGGTGTAAAACAGTAAAAATGAGCCAATAGCTACGCCTGTAACAAATAATACAATAAAAGGCTGCTCTATAATTATTTTATTTACGGATGCTAAATAAATACTAATCCCCAAATAAAATGGTATCGCCAGCATATTGACTAAAGACATTACCACACCATTTCTAAAATAATTTTGATGATTACTATTTGAAACTGAATCAAACTTCTTTCTTGAAAGAAAAAAGAAAAAAACTGATAATGCGATAAAAACAAAGATAGCAGCTACCTTTAAGATTTCAATTACCCGAGGGTTTCTAACAAAAAAATCTGCAAAAAACAACGCAATCCCTGCCTGTAACAGCACAATTACTGATGCTCCACCAGCAAATTTTAAACTTTCATATTTACCGGTATTAATTCTAATTCTTAAAATAGTCATATTTAGCATTCCTGGTGATATTAAGCCTAAATACCCTATAACAATACCGTAAAAAATATGGATTACATAACTCATTATTTCTTTATCAAAAACTTATTTTTTTATTTTATTGATAGATACTTCTTTAATAATTCATTTATATCCTTAGAAATCTGCAATTTCTTAATTAGCATAATATAAACAGCACTTATCATCAAACATTTTAAAATGATATTTACAAGTGGATGAAATGAAAAATTCCAAAAATAAAATACTAGAAATAGCCCTAATATTACAACTAAAATTTTAAGGGTATTAAAGCTAAATGGTTGAATTTTTAATTTAGTTTGTATATACACAATTTTAAAAAAACTATAAAATATAACAACAATTAGAGTAGCTAAAGCTGCACCATTAATTCCTATTAAATTAATTAACCATTTATTTAAAAGTATTACACTAATTGCCATGGACAACGAGAGGTAAAAAAATATTTTATAATATTTTGAGTTTACTAAAATTGCATTTCCTATTCCCAAGGCTAATTCCATTAATTTAGCAGATGAGATTATTAAAACAATCCATATTCCCTTCGTAAATTGAGGTTTATTTACTAAAGCATATAAATCAGATATATTTAAATTAATCAATAAAAAGAATAATCCGCCAACTACCAATAAATTAATTGAAGTTTGTTTGTACAATTTTTCAACTTTATCAATATTGTTATCATTCATTTCTTTAGCCGTTATTGGACTCGTAATTTGTTGCATAGCCCTTGTTGGAATAGCAACAACACTTGCAATATAAATTCCAACTGAATAATAAGCAACTTCTGCTATTTGTTCCATTTGAGGAATCATAAATTTATCAATTTCTAATAAAATTCCTGCTGCAGAACCTGCAACAATAATGTATAATGAAAAAGATAAGAGTTCTTTTATATTTGACGGAACTTTAAATATTAATTTGGGGCTATAAACATAAAAAGCATATAGTTTCATCATTAAAGTTCTAACACCATATACCATCACAATAGCATATATAAATTCCTCATTTGTAAGCCATTGCATATATACTGCGATTAATAAAAATGATGTACAAACACGTGCAAATATTTCTTTTACAAAATTTCCAAAAACTGAATTGAACTGTACTTTAGTCCATGAATAAAATACTTCAAAATAACCCATAAAAACGGCCATCAAGAAAATAAGATAGGTATAATCCTTTATTAAATAGTTTTCAGATGAAAGCCATTTTGAGATAAAATCATAGAAATACATACTCATAAAACCTAAAGGAATAATTACCACTAACGGAGTAAACAGCGTTGTGATTAAAAATCCATCTTGTTCAATTTTTGTTTTATAAGAAGAGTAATATTTAATAATGGTATGTTGCATACCAAAAACTAATAAGGGTAAAATAATTGTTGCAGTAGATAATAAAAAAGTAATTAAGCCAAAGTAATCTTCGTGTAAAAAATGGGTATATAAAAACAAGACATTAATCCCGCCAATAGTAAACCCCAAAAAGAGTATTAGTGTATTAATAAAAGATTGTTTTAAAACAATTCCCATTACAGTACTTTAAGAATTTCAGAATATATCTTTTCTCCTACTTGGTTTCCATATAGCTCAACTTTAAAATTAGCTAGTGAATTTTGAAAACTCTCAAATGCTTTTATCATTTTGGACGTATTACTTCCAACAATTTTTGCAAATCCATTTAAAACCAATTCAACCCATTCAGTTTCTTCCCTAGCAATAATACAATGCTTGCCATTAAAAAAAGCTTCTTTCTGAAGACCTCCACTATCCGTAATTACCAAATCACATTCTTTCAATAATTCTAACATGTCAAAATAACCAACAGGGTCTATGAAAGTAATATTATATTTTAAATTATGCTTATCTAATATAGATTTTGTTCTTGGATGCAATGGGAAAATAACTTGTTTTTTGACACTTATTTTTTCCATCCCCTCAAATATGGCTTTTAAAATATCAATTGAATCTGTATTTTCTTGACGATGAATAGTTGCTAAAACAAACTTGTTAGTTTGTAAATTCAATGTTGAAATAATTGATGATTTTTGCGCTGAAATTTTACCATAAAATTCAACAGCATCCTTCATAATATCACCACAGTTCACAATTTTTGAAGGTATTGCTGAAAAACCTTCTTTTTCTAAATTCTTAAGAGCTGTGTCAGTTGGGCAAACTAATAAATCTGAAATTCTATCTGTTAAAATTCTATTGATCTCCTCTGGCATTTTCATATTAAATGATCGCAAGCCAGCTTCAACATGTACAACTTTTATATTCATTTTTTTAGCAGCTAAGGCTCCTGCTAATGTTGAATTAGTATCACCATATACGACTACCAATTCTGGATTTTCATTAATCAAAACCTCTTCAATTTTCAATAACATTTGTCCGGTCATAGCACCATGACTTAAACCGTTTATAGCCAAGTTGTACTTTGGCTTTGGAATTTCCATTTCATCAAAAAATATGTCGCTCATATTAGCATCATAATGCTGGCCCGTATGAATGATTACTTCTTCAATAGTATTATATTTTAAAATTATTCTGCTTAATACTGCTGCTTTCACAAATTGTGGTCTTGCTCCTAATATGGTTACAATTTTTTTCATTCAGTAATTTTATTAATAATTTCAGCAACTTGTTTTGTTAATTCTCGTCTATGAAATTGTTCAATATTTTTTGATTCAATCGTTAGTTTTCCTTGCTTAAATATTGAATAATAATCTAAAATAGTACTTTTAAGTTTTTTAGCCTCATTAAAATCAATTACAACGCCTGAATTGGTTTTGTGAATTATTTCAGATAAATCTCCTTTTGTTGGGGCAATTGCCAAAATTGGTCGCTTGACCATTAAATATTCAAATATTTTACCTGTAATAATTTGGTTAGCACTTGGCACATTATTAACAACTAACAACAATAGTTGTGATTTCTTTTGATATTCAACAACCTTATTATGAGATACGTAATTAATAATTCGAACATTTTCTGAAAGATTATATTTTAAAATATCTCTTTTTACCGAAGCATCTACTTTACCAATTAACTTTAATTCAAAATCACTTGAAAATTCTTTTTTCTCATAAATAATCTCAGATAATACTTGCCATAACATATTAGGATTTCTATCAGCATTCATTAATCCTATATGTGTTAAGGTAAATTTAGAATCTAACTCAATCTTGTTTTCTAAAATTACTCCATCATAACCGTTTGTAATTGTAAAAACATTGCTATTAAATTTATTGTAAATCTCTTTCATTGTTTCTCCAACAACTATAACTGAATCAGCGTTCTTTAATACTTCATTTTCTAAATACTGATGTTTCGTGATTGCTTTCTTTGTTAAAGGCAATTGATGAAAATAATCTATTTCAGTCCACGGATCACGAAAATCTGCAATCCATTTTATACCTAATTGCTTCTTTAATTTTAATCCAATTAAGTGCATGCTGTGAGGAGGACCCGTAGTAATTACAACATCAATGGTGTTTTCTTTTAAGTACTTTTTCAAATAATTAACAGATGGTCTTACCCAAAATTTACGAGCATCTGGAATAAAGTAATTTGCTCTAATATATTGTAATAATTTTCCAAAAAAAGAGGGGTTTGAATTTAAAAATCCTGCACTTTCTTTTTTCTTTTTTCCAAAAAATGAAAATATATTATTTGGTTCCCAAATTGGTTGTTTTAGTACTTCAATATTAGTTGGAAGATCGTTAACTAATGATTTATCTTCAATAGGATATTTAGGGTTTTCAACCGTATAAATAACTGGTTCAATTTGGAAGTTCCTAAAGTACTTTACAAACTTAAGCCAACGTTGAACTCCTGAACCACCAGCAGGCGGCCAATAATATGTTATAATGAGTACCTTTTTCACTTATCTAAATTATCATATAAATCTATTAAATTTTTAGAAGTTTTCTCCCAACAAAACTCATCTTCAATAAATTGTTTTCCATTACTTCCCAAATGATCTCTTAATTTCTTGTCTTTATACAATTCTAAAACCTTCGCCGAAAAATCTTGAACATCCATCTCCAAATGTACTAAGCCTGAATTTGTTTTTTCTATTAAATTTTTCTGTGCGATTGCGTTACTGACCAACACAGGTTTTGAGAAACTCATATACTGAAATAATTTATTTGCATACGTAGTATCATGATGTAAGTTTCTATGCAATGGTGAAATACAAATCGAACTTGCTTCAATATAAGATGGAAATAATGTTTCGTTTTTCCAACCTTGAAAATCCACATACTCTTCTAATTTCAGATCACTCACCTGTTTTTTTAAAATAGCATCAGAAGTATTACTTCCAACAATTACTAATTTTAAAGATTTAATTTTATCTTTTAGTTTAGATATACTTTCAATAGCTGTTTGCAAACCTCTTCTCAATCCCGTATCTCCAACATACAGAATGATGAAATTATTTTTATATTCATTTAATATTTTACTGTCAAATTTAGCTTTCTCAAAATAACTTTTATGAACTGTATTAGGTGTAACTACAATGGTATTTTCATGAATGCCTACCCTGCCAATAATCTCTCTTTTAGATTCCTCAGTAACAACTACAATGTTCGTTGACTTTTTAATAAACTCTTCCTCTTTCTTTTTCCACTTTTTAGTTGAAATCAAGTATTTCCCAGGATACTTCTGCAAATGAGGGTAAAATTTCATTATCTCAGGTCTATTTTCATGCAAGTCTAAAACTGTCTTCAATTTCAACTTTTTATTTGCTTTAAAAACCGCTTCTGCGATTTGCATATCGTGAATATGAATCAAATCAATTTCATTTGAAATTAAGAAATGATAGATTTTTTTTGACATTATCGAAGAATAACCAGGGATTGTATAAACCAACGCTGACAATTTATAAATCAACTTGTTTGAATGATATCTTTTAATTTGAATTCCTTTTACAACTTCATTCTTTATTTGGGCAGAATAATTCAAACAAAACAAAAAAACTTCATGACCATTTTCAATTAAAGAAATTGCTTCATTTTCTACCCTAGGATCAGGTGGAAATGTATTATCCAAAATCATTCCTATTCGCATCTCAACGATTTATTATTTTTCAGCATAAATGGCGTAGTAACGTGGTGTAAACTTTCTTAGAATTGGTCTGAAACCAATTTTATTTATAGGACTTGTCCATTTTTCTTTCTTTTTAATATTCCACCCTGATTTTTCTAATAACCAATCAAATTGCCAGTCTTCAAATTCATGATAATGTCTATCTCGCATATCTGTTTTACTTCTATATGCTTTTGAGAACCACAAACTTAATGGAATTGTTGCTATTAACTTTTTACTTTCAATAGCTTTCAATACATTATACGGAGAAATTAAATGTTCAAAAATTTCAAATGCGGTAATTGCATCAACATTATACTTTTTAACAATTTCCGGCAATAGATCTAAATCTTCACCTGATGTATTATAAACCTTATATCCATTCTTTTTCATAATTTCAGAAAATGGATTACAAACACCCAAATCTAAAATAGTTGCTGGAGCTGGAAGAACACTTTGTAAAAAAATTAGTGTTTTACGATATCTTTTTAGAGGTAATTCGCTGTACATCAGGCAAATAATAATTGATTAAATTCTATGACAATATATAGATTAAATTATATATAATCAACAAAATAGATCCTCATAAAAGATTAGAATTTAACCAAAAAAAAAAGGAACTAAAAAGCTCCTTTATTTCTTTTTCATAGTTACTTTTATCTTTTCAAATAAATTTCCCTCTTAAATAATGTAACTTACACAAATATACAACCAACAACCTCCATTTAAAATATATTATTTGTAAACGTGCTTATTTAGTTGATAATTGCTTCTATTAAATTCATAAGCGTTATATTTGATACTTTATCATTCATTCTAAATGAGTAAAATTATCCATGTTTTCATCATCTTTTTCTTATTTAATGCTACTTTACTAGCTCAAATACCTGGGTTTACACAATTTAATATCAATAATGGATTACCTAGTAACACCGTTTATGATATTAATCAAGATAAAGATGGATTTCTATGGATATCGACTGATTATGGTTTGAGTAGATTTGATGGTGTTCATTTTAAAAATTTTACTATTTCAGATGGTTTACCAGATAATGAAATTTTGAAGCTTTTTAAAGATTCTCAAAATCGAATTTGGCTTATTGGATTTAACGGTAAAATAGGGTATTTAAAAAATCATAAGTTCTATAACCCATACAATCAACAATTTTTAAAAAATTTAAATTTTAATAATTATGTAGATGATATATATGAAGATAGTCATCATAATATCTGGTTATTAGGAGCCTTAAATAACATAAAAAAGATAGATCCTACAAATAAAATAACTAGCTATAATTTGAAAAGCCTACCCAATACTAAACAATCTAAAAGATTGCAGATTGTTGAAGATTTCCAAGGTCAAATTAGAATATTAAGATCTGTAACTAATAAAGACAATAAAAATCAATTACAGTGTACTTCAATATACAATCTTAAATGGGAAAATATAAATTTAAATGCATTCAACACTAGCACAATTTTAAAACTCAGAAACAATACAATGGAGGGTTTTAAAGATGATGACAGTGTTTCAAAGCAAGTTTCCAATACTATATTTAACGTTTTTAACTATGATAGCTCCACAAATTTACTTTATTTCACGCTTTCTTTTGATGGCTCTTTTTTAATTACAAATCTAAATGAAGGAGCTCTCTTGATAAACCCAAAAGACAACTTTCAAAATAAAAAAATCCTTTCTTCTTTTAAAACTACAAGATCCTATTTAGATAACGAACAAAACATTTGGATTGGAAGTCAATCAAATGGAATCTTCTTATTTCCTAATCTTCACATTAAAGGTGTACAATTTGATGATAAAAATAAAAATGATTTACACACTGTTAATTTTTTTGACGATAAAATAGTTGTAGGTAATGAGCAAACCGAAATTATTCTTTTAAAACCTGAAACATTACAAACAACTGCTACATATAAGTTAGATAAACAACCAAAAAGAATAAGACAACTCAAAGTGAAAGATAATTTGCTTTATATTTTAAGTGATTATAATATTCATCAATTAAATACAAATCTAAAATTAGAGCATATCATAAATATGCATGAACCAAGTTTTTCTAACTCTAACTTAAAAAATTTTAAAGACTTTTCTTTCTCAAAAGATCTTATTTATACTGCAAATGCTAACGGAGTAGGAACAATTGATAAGTCAACAAAAACAACAAAACAATTTTGGAACAAAAGAAGTACCGCAATATTTAATGATACAAAAGAAAATATTTGGATTGGTACAACAACTGGCCTTTACCTAAATTTTAATAATAAAACAGAAAAATACAACTTGAATGAACAGTTTGATAATAGTATTATTTATGCCTTAGAAAACTCTTCAAAAGGGCTTCTTATTGGGTCTAATTCTTATGGTTTAGGAATTTTAAAAAATAACCATTTTAAAGTCATTTCTAAGAAAGATGGTTTAATAAGCAATTATATAAAATCTATTTTTGTAGATACAAAAAATAATATTTGGCTTTCTACAAATTTCGGATTGAATTTAATTAAATTGAATGTTTACAATGAAGTAAAATCTATAAAAACCTATACGACTTCAGATGGTCTCTACAGCAATAACGTAAGAGCATCCTATGTTCATGAAAATATTGTATATGTTGCAACTTCTAAAGGATTAAATATTATAAACCTTACGAATGAAAAAAGTTCTATAATAGCTCCTAGAATTCATCTAAATGATGTYCTTTTAAACAATAAGATTATTAATAAAAAGAACAATCAACTATTTTCACATAGTCTAAATAATCTTCAATTTAATTTTTCTGGAATTTCTTTTAAGAGCCTAGGTAATATTACTTTTAAATACCGTTTAAAAGGGTTAGAATCTGATTGGATTACCACTAAAACAAATACTATCAGATACTCTTCATTACCACCTAATAAATATTCGTTTGAATTAAAAGCAATCTCAAAAAATAATTTAGAGAGTACTCCTCTTTTATTTTCATTTACAATAAACCCTCCTATTTATAAAACATGGTGGTTTATCAGTATTTACATTATAACAACACTCTTATTAATTACTTATTTCTTTTACAGTAGAGACTTAAAAATAAAACGTAAACAAAAAACAAAAGAGCAAATTTCTAACCTTCGTTATCAAGCATTAAATGCTCAAATGAATCCTCATTTTATTAATAACTTATTAGTAAACATTAATAATCTAGCTGACAAAGGTGAAGTACATGAAGTAAAAGAAAGCCTTTATCAATTCGCTGAACTAGTTAATTTAATTTTAAATGCTACGAAATCTAACCTTGTTAATTTAAGCGATGAGATTAAAATGGTAAAATTATACCTAGAACTCCAAAAATTAAGATTCAATAAAAACACTACCTATACCATAAATACTGATTTAATTTCAGTTGAAGAATTAGATGCTATTCTTGTTCCACCAATGATTTTGCAACCAATTATTGAAAACTCTTTTAAACACGGTTTTAAAAATGAAAATAAAACGAATACTATTGCTGTAGATTTTAAAATTAAAAATGATGAGTTTCTAATTTGTGAAATTTCAGATAATGGTATAGGAATAGAAAAATGTGAAAGTTTTCCAACATCCAAAAGTTCTGGAATCTCATTTTCTAATATCAATGAGCGTCTTAGATTGATTAACGAATCTGAGAATGATGAAAAATTAATTTTTATAGCTAATATCACCGATGAATTTGATATTTTAGTAGGTTTAAAAGTAACCTTAAAAATTCCTTTAATTAGTTTTTAAATTACAACAAATGATAAGAGCCCTAATTATTGAAGATGAGATTGCAGCTTATACACATTTAAAAAATATTTTAGATGCTAACTATAGCTCACAAATATCTGTTCTCGGTCATGAAACTTGTGTAAAAAAAGGGATTAAACGAATAGAAGAAGTAAATCCTCAATTAGTATTTTTAGATATTGACTTGGAAGATGGTAATGGTTTTGAAATTTTAGATTATTTTTCAAACTCATCTCTATTTGAAGTGATCTTTACAACAGGACTTAGAGATTATAAAGAAAAAGCAATGGATTATTTTGCTTTTTACTACTTAAACAAACCTATTCTTAAAGAACAGTTAACAATTGTATTGGATAAATTTTTAGCAAAGCAAACAGCTTTTGATATTGAAAAGTACATTGCTTTTAAAAATCAACTTGAAAACCAACATAAAAAAATCTCCCTCCCAATGAAAAATGGTGATTTTTGCTTAGTCGATATTGATGATATTATTTATTGTGAAGCAGATGGTAGTTATAGTCATTTTTTTACAAGCGACAACAAAACCTACATCACATCCAACAACTTAAAAAAAGTTGAGAACATTTTAAAACACACCTCTTTTTTTAGAATACATCGTTCTACGCTTCTCAATTTAAAACACATTGTTCAGTATAACAACACAGGAGAGGTAATTCTGTCTAACAACAAAAAGTTGCTAGTTTCATCAAGAAATAAAACTAGTTTTTTAAGGGTTTTAAAATTAATGAATTATACTATCAGTTAAGCTTTCTTTTTTTAATATAAAACCACCCCAAAGGAACTATTAACAGTAACAAATACGACATTAACGTTATAACATTCCCTTTTTTGATTACTATTGGCTCAAATTTAAATTCTATCCGATGTTTTCCTTTTGGGATTTCCATTCCTCGTAACACATAATTAACCCTGTAATGTGGTGTTAAATTTCCATCTATATATGCATTCCATCCATCTTTATAATATATTTCTGAAAACACTGCAAACTGACTAGTTCTAGAATTAAATTCATACGCTAACTCATTCGCCTTGTAAGTTGTTAATTGAATTGTGGCAATTGAATCTTTCTGGTAATTTATATTGAAATTTTCAGAAACAAATCTTTTATCTATAGTAGCTTTCTTCTTGGTTTTTAGACTGTCAAGTATTAAAATTTCTTCATTTGCGTTTTCWACAACCTGAATAGAATTAACAAACCAGGCATTACCGTTAGCATATGGGTTTTTCTGAAGGGATGCTCGCTGATTTTCATCTTCATAAATAAAATACTTGGTATTCAACATATTCAATACTTCAATATTATTTTTTTCTAAATGAAAATCATATAGTTCTTGATAGCGTCTTGGTTTAGCAGCATGATATCCACCAATTGATTTATGAAAATAGGATGTTGATCCGTCTGTCATCATATTTCTAGTAAAATTTGCTACACGATAATATCCTTTATCCTTTAAAATTTCAACATCAATTTCCGATTTTACAAATGGTTTGTCAACTTTTCGTGCAGTTGTGAAAAAGTCGTTATTGACATAGCGTTTATCAACAATTACAAGATCAAACAATACTAAAATTCCAAATGAAAAAACTAAAATATTTTTATTGATTTTTTCTTTTAAAAATAACCAAATTACACCCGAAAATAACATCACAAACACAAATGATCTTAAACTATCATTCACAAAAAGTGTTTTTCTATCTGATACAATAGCATCTAAAAATCCGCTTAACTGTCCATCTATCTGAATATCTACAGGTATTTCAAAAGTAAATAACCCTGTGCCTCCTATAGTAAATACCAATGCTATCCCTCCAACAATTATGGTTGCCCATTTTAACGCATTTAATTTTATTTTATGAGAAATTTCTGAAGATAAAATCTCTTTTAAACCTAAAATTCCTAGCAATGGAACTGCCAACTCAGCAATTACCTGAATTGATGAAACCGCTCTAAATTTATTATATAACGGTACATAATTAATGAAGAAATCTGTGATTAAAGAAAAGTTCTTACCCCAACTCAAAACTATAGAAAAAATGGTTGCTGCTAGCAGCCAATTTCTAAGATTTCTTTCAACTAAAAACAACGCTAGTACAAACAAGAAAATAAATAAGGCACCTATATAGGCTGGTGCTGCAACAATTGGTTGCTCGCCCCAATACATCGATGAAAATTGCATTAAATAATTGACCTCTTTAGGATTTAATCCCTTATTCACAGCATCTTGTAAAAATCGTTGCAATTCACTATCATCTATTTTTTCATTTCGCGTACCTCCCATAAATCGCGGAATAAAAAGATTGAAAGTTTCAACTTTTCCATAGCTATATTCCGTAATATAATCTCTTGATAAACCTGAGATAACTTCTTTTCGTGAACCATCAGGATTTATGGTCAGCTCACTCTTACTCCTTGTACTTTGTTGCGCGTATTCTTTCATTGCCAATAAACTGGTCGCATTTGTACCAACAGCAATAATTACAGCTACCGATAAAATTCCAATGCCTTTTACAAATTGTGGAATTTCTTTATTTTTTATAGCCTCAATTAGCATTACTACTCCTAATATTAATACTAAAAATAACAAATAGTMGSYMWTTTGANNWTGWKRMTASYRYWTWWKWMWAAKGRMATAGAAANNSCYKWAAMTAKRAATMSKAAMRMATATTTTTGTTGAAAAACCAATAATATCCCCGACAAAACCAATGGCATATACGCTATGGCATGTGCTTTCGCGTTGTGTCCAACACCCAATATTATGATCAAATAAGTTGAAAATCCAAATCCTAAAGAGCCAACTATTGCCAATTTCCAATCTACCTTTAATACCATCAGAAGTATAAAAAATCCAAAAAAGTATAGAAATAAATAATCTGCAGGTCGTGGCAAAAATCGCAGGATTTTATCTACCTTTTTTATATAATCATTTGGGTAATATGAACTAACAACATAAGATGGCATACCCCCAAAAGATGTATTGGTCCAATAAGGTTCTTTGTTGTATTCTTTTCTGAAATCAACAATTTCTTTTGACGACCCAATAAATTGAGTGATATCGCTCTGTTGAATTTTTTTCCCTTCCAACACTGGCGAAAAATAGGTAACCGAAATAAAAACAAAAATTAAACTTGCAATTAGAAATGGTATTGCTTTATCAACTAAAACTTTCATATAAATTATTCGTTTAAATCTTCATAATCTATATAATCCCCAACATCCTTTTTACTCTCTTTTGTTTTTTGTGGTTTTTTGTCTATAATCGTATCCCCCACCTTACCCTGTTCTTTTTGGTGCTGTTTTTCTTGTTGATCTCTCATTTTCTTCTCTACATTATCAACCANTTTTTTTTAGGAATAACGGCATRATAWACCTTCCMATAAATTTAAAYRCATARTAAMYAATTACTATRATTGCTATTRYTTTTAACANAKCNMYATWCAATAAAGNTTTTTATAATTTTCAAAAATAACAATTTGCTWGTAACTAAAACGTTTAATTATTTAAAATCTTATATTTGACATCATAATCAACTTATTTTATGAAAAGAGTTTTTTTGTTATTAATATTTGTTAGCTATGCCCAAATAGTTAATGCCCAATATACTGATATTATCAACTCTAAACGGCCCGGATTTTCTGAGAGTCCATATAGTATTGGCACAGGTGTTTATCAGTTTGAAACTGGTCTATTTTACCGTTATAGCAACAACGAATCTCTTTTAGCAAGGCCTAATTCTATTGGTGGTGAGTTGTTTTTTAGATATGGAAAGTTTTTTGAAAAGCTAGAATTTAATGCTAAAATAGCTTACCAACTTGATGAAGTTAAAAATCCTTTTGGTACTAACTACAATATTAACGGAATTAGCGATCTTACCATTGGTGCAAAATATTTAATATACGAACAAATTTATACTGATAAATCAAAAGAAATTAGAAGTTGGAAACGTAAAATGGCTTTTGACAAAAAACGTTTAATTCCTTCCGTTGGAATTTTTGCAGGCGTTAACACGAATTTCTTAAGTAAACATTTTAAGGAAAATGAATTAAGTATAAAAGGTGCTATTTTATTACAAAATGACTTTTCGGACCGCTTAGTTTTATTAACTAATTTAATTGCTGATAAAATTTTATCGGATTCTAATGAGTATTCTTACATTGCAACGATGACCTATGCCCTAAATTTTAAATGGTCTTATTTTATTGAAAGTCAGGGTATCTTTGAAAAAGAGTACAATCCGAAATTTCATTTTGGTACAGGTATCGCTTATTTATTTTCTAATGATCTACAATTAGATATTTCAGCTAGAACCAATTTTTTCGACGATTTTTCTTTTGTTTATTCGTCAATTGGATTAGCTTGGAGACTGGATAGACATACTGATAGGGTCCTTCAACAACGTTCGCCTAAAAAAAACAGAACAAAAAGAGGAAATTTCTTTGCCCGACTTTTTAAAAAGAAAAATTAAGTATATGATTAGCATACAAGAAATGATATCAAAAAGGGAGATAAAAGCCTTTGTTAAGTTTCCTTTCAAATTATATAAAAACAATAAATATTGGGTTCCTCCAATTATAAATGATGAACTTGAATCATTCGATAAAAATCAGAACCCTGTTTTTGAACATGCTGAAGCTCAATTTTTTGTAGCCCTTAAAAATAATGAAATTGTAGGTCGGATAGCCGCAATTATCAATCACACTGAATTACAAGAGCAAAAATTAAAAAAAATGCGCTTTGGTTGGTTTGATTTTATTGATGATCTTGAAGTGTCCAAAATGTTACTATCCAAAGTTGAAGAAATTGGTGTTCAAAACAATTTAGAATTTATGGAAGGGCCTATGGGCTTTTCAAATTTAGATAAAGTTGGTGTTTTAACGGAAGGTTTTGACCATATTGGAACCATGATAACCTGGTACAACTATCCTTATTATAAAGATCATTTCAAAAAACTAGGCTTCAAAGTTGCGAAAGAATATTTAGAAAATAAATTCGCATTTAAAAATGTAAAGCGGTCACCTCTCGAAAGAGTTAGTGCTATTATTAAAAAGCGATACCAAGTTAGATCCCTGAACTTTACTAAAACAAAAGATATATTTCCTTATGTAAATAAAATGTTTGATTTATTCAATGAAAGTTATGCTTCACTACCTTCATTTGTACCAATATCGGCTAAAGAAAAAGAGTATTTTAAAAAAAAGTATCTCAATTTCATCAACCCAGAATACATAAAATTTGTATTGGATAAAGATGATAATATTATAGCTTTTGCAATTATAATGCCTTCATTTTCGACCGCATTGCAAAAAGCTAAAGGAAAATTGTTTCCTTTTGGATTATTTCATTTATTAAAAGCTAAAAAGAAAAGTAAGGATGTTATTCTCTATTTAATTGGCGTACATCCTAACCATCAAAGCAAAGGTATTCACGCATTATTATTTCTGGAATTTCAAATTTCATGCCAAAAAAATGGAATTGAATATTGCTTTAGGACTCCAGAATTAGCTAGCAATACTGCTATTGCTGCACTATGGAAAAACTTCGACCCAGTGACGTATAAAAAACGCTCCACTTTTAAAAAAGCTATTTAATGCAACTATTTTACAATCCTGAAATATCAACCAATACGMAAGAATTTACKTTTGACAAAACYGAAAGCAGGCACATTGTACGTGTTTTGCGCAAAAAAAAAGGTGATACTATTTTTATTACAAATGGTTTTGGACAATTATTTACTTCTGAAATAGTAATTTCTAATGACAAAAAATGTTTGGTTAAAATTACATCTATTGAAAACAAAGAAAAACTATGGAATTATTATTTACACATAGTAATAGCACCCACTAAACTAAACGATCGATTTGAATGGTTTTTAGAAAAAGCTACAGAAATTGGTATTGATGAAATAACACCTATAATATGTGAACACTCTGAACGTAAAGTAGTTAAAACGGAACGGATGGAGAAAATYATCTTTTCTGCAGCAAAACAATCAYTAAAATTTCATTTTCCTAAATTAAATGAACCTGTGAATTTTAACCAGTTTATCAATTCAAATTTTAACGGACAATTATTTATTGCACATTGTGAAGAAACCGAAAGAAGATCATTAAAATCTATGTTAAAACCCACTCAAAAAACGACAATTCTTATTGGGCCTGAAGGTGATTTTTCGCCCAAAGAAATTCAACAAAGTTTGGAACACAGTTTTATTCCTGTATCTTTGGGAGAAAGCCGGTTAAGAACTGAAACTGCAGGTGTAGTTGCTGTTCATAGTGTAGCCTTTGTAAATGAGTAAGTTAATGATAAAAGTTTCCAAATTACATTTTAAAACTCAATCAATTAGCATCGGTTTTTTTCTTATCTCATTTACCTTCTTCCTTTTACCTTTTAACATCATTTCAGCACAACAAATAGCTATTTTAAAATATCAAGGTGGTGGCGATTGGTATGCAAACCCAACCGCATTACCCAACTTAATTAACTACTGTAATAATAATATAAGCACTTCTATAAAGGCAACTCCTGAGATTGTTGAAGTAGGTAGCCTAGATATTTTTAATTACCCTATTGTTTTTATGACAGGACATGGAAATATAGTTTTTTCTGATGACGATGTTGAGAATTTAAAATCTTACTTAATTTCAGGAGGTTTTTTACATATTTCTGATAATTATGGTTTGGACAAGTACATTAGAAGGGAGTTAAAAAAAATATTCCCAAATTTGGGGCTAAAAGAAATACCATACAATCACCCTATTTTTCATCAAACATTTAATTTTGAAAATGGAGTTCCTAAAATTCATGAGCATGATAACAAACCTCCACAAGGATTTGGTTTATTCTTTGAAGGTAGGTTGATTTGTTTTTACGATTATGAAGCTGATTTAAGTGATGGTTGGGAAGATGAGGAAATACATCAAGATAGCTTTGAAACACGTGAAAAAGCGTTAAAAATGGGAGCAAATATTATTGAATATTCTTTTAAAAGTTAATATGAAAGAAAATTTAGATTCATTAAAAATAAATTTTGATACCGAAGGTCTTTGGGTTTTAAATATAACCTTAGCACTTATTATGTTTGGAGTTGCTCTTGGAATTTCAATTGAAGATTTTAAACGCCTATTTAAAAACCCAACAATAGTACTGACAGGAATAATCTCTCAATTTATTTTACTTCCATTTGTAACCTTTATTTTTATAAAATTAGTGAACCCAATGCCCAGTATTGCATTAGGAATGATGATGGTTGCAGCTTGTCCTGGTGGAAATATTTCTAATTTTATGACGCAGATGGCAAAGGGAAATGCTGCTTTATCTGTAAGTTTAACAGCCTTTGCAACCCTAGTTTCTTTAGTAATGACACCTTTTAACCTCCATTTTTGGGGAAATTTATACGCCCCAACAGCCGAGATTCTTCAAAGAATAGAATTAGACCCTTTAGAATTGGTGAAATTAGTTACTTTAATTTTGGGTGTACCGCTTATTCTAGGAATGCTGGTTCGAAAGTACAAATCTAATTTAGCTGTAAAAATCTCTAAAATTTTAAAACCTGTCTCTTTAATAATTTTTATGCTTTTCATTATTATTGCTTTTTATGACAATTTTGATATTTTTATAAATTATGTTCATTATGTCTTWATTTTAGTGATTGCCCATAATATTTTAGCTTTAGCAACAGGATTTTATTTTGCAAAAGCAATGAAGCTTTCCTATAAAAACCAAAAAACACTCTCAATAGAAACCGGTATTCAAAATTCAGGCTTAGGATTGTTATTAATCTTTAGTTTTTTTAATGGACTCGGAGGAATGATGCTGTTAGTAGCTTTTTGGGCTATTTGGGATATATTTTCTGGAATAGTATTAGCAAGTTATTGGGCTAAACAAAAAATAAAATAGTAAGTGAAAAACGTTTGGTACAACATAATGCGAGCTTACATTAAAATTGGACTGTTTTTTTTACATAAAAATATCTCTGTTTATGGACAAGAAAATATCCCCAAAAAAGGAGCTGTTTTATTTATTGGGAATCATCAAAATGCGCTAATTGACGCAATTTTAATACCTACATCTGCAAAAAGAAACATTTATTTTTTGCTAGAGCCAGCGCTTTTAAGAGTAAACTAGCAAGTAAATTATTGAGTTCGCTTCATATGATTCCTGTTTATAGAATTAGAGATGGAATCAAAACCATTCAGAAAAATCAAAAAATTTTTGAACAATGTTTTGAAATACTAAAAAATAATGAGGGCATCGAAATTTTTGCTGAAGGAGAGCATCATTTAGAAAGAAGAATTCTTCCTTTTAAAAAAGGTTTTGCTCGTATTATTTTAGGGACACTTCAAAAATACCCTCACTTAGAAATTCAAATTATACCTATTGGTTTTAATTACGATTCACATCTAAATTTTCCAAGTAGTGTTTCTATGTATTACGGAAAATCAATTTTAGCTAATAATTTTATTACTCCTGATCATCCAGATACAAAGTTTACTGACCTCCTAAATGAAGTATCTTCATCATTAAAAAAATTAACACTCCATGTTGAAGATGCTACTAATTATGATAAAATTATTAAAAAGCTAGAGATTTTGGGCGTTGATTATTTAAATCCTTTTCAGGCGAATGAATTAGTTAAAAACATTGAAAAGACTACTGCTGAATTAACAGCTAAAAAGAAAATAATTAACTGGTTTACCCCTATTCATATTATTGCTAAACTTAATAGTATTGTTCCCTTATTAATTTGGAAATACTTAAAATCAACTATTAAAGATATTATTTTTTTAAATACCTATAGATTTGCTTTAATAATAACACTATTCCCAATATTCTATTTAATTCAAACAGCAATAGTTTATTACTTTTTTAATTTAAAATATGCATTAATTTATTTGGGAACCTGTGTTATTTTGGGGTTTATTTCTACAAAAACAATGACCGTTAGTTAATAATTTCATTCTTGTACTTTCCTTAAATAGTTTGGCCAAAAATTAGACAACTTAAACACCGAAGAGATGAAAAAATAAAACTACAAGTAGAAATTTTTTAATCTTTTATAGAAAATAACCTACAGACAACTATATTACGAAGCCAAAAATTGTTTGTGCCAACTTTTATCAGCGGTAACTTCCCAATTATTTGAAAGTTCATCTTTGGTTGTAATCATATTATTAAAAACAACCGTATTCTCTGTAATTTTACCAAGCTTCACAAAATTTTTAAATTCAGATAAGCTTACAACATTTATAGTGTTATTRTTTCTAAAAGAAATGTTCAGTCTATTGGTTAAATCCAAATTAAAAGCCCTTTCAAACTGTTTCATTAAATTAACGGAAGAATCAATTGAGCACCCCGAAACTTTGCTATAATCCTCATCTACCGCCAATACAATAAATTGATTGTATTTAATTTGGTATGATGCTTTTAAGCCTTTTCCATGTCGTTTCCATTCGGCTACAAAAATTTCAATTTTAGCCAACATAATTTCAATTTCATTTTCGTTAAATTCTCTATTAGATTGGTATACCCAAACTTTTGAGTTATTGGAAAGGCTTTCAAAATTCACTAGCATATCTATAACTTTTGATTGAATTTATTTCTTAAGTCGTCAATTGTACTGACTTTCTTTTTTGGGAACAAATTTTCTTTAATTTCTACCAATACTTTTTTTGTGTACAATGGAAAATCTGCATTTTGAATCCAAGAAAAATAACCTTTATCTTTCTTTAAAACATCTTTTACTTTATGATTTTTATACTTTCCAAAGGTGAATATTTCTTCTCCTTCGTCATCAAAAAGTATAAACCCTGCAAAATCAGCTCTTTTGTTAAACGTTGAATATTCATTTAAATAGTCAACATCATTTTTTAAATCATCATATTTATCTAACTGCGCTTTTAAAATTTCATACGTTGCATTGGTATCAGCTTCAGCAGAATGTGCATTTTCTAAATCTTTACCACAATAAAATTTATATCCAGCACTTAATGTACGTTCTTCTTTTTTATGAAAAATAACTTGAACATCAATTGCCACTCTATCCTTCATATCAAAATTTACCTCAGCCCTTAACATTTCTTCAGCTAACAATGGTATATCAAATCTATTGGAATTGAACCCCGCTAAATCGCAACCTTTCATTAATTCACTTACCTGTTTCGCTAATTCATTAAATGAAGGCTCTGTAACAACTTTCTCATTTGTAATCCCATGAATATCTGAAGCTTCTTTTGGAATTTCCATTTCTGGATTTACCAACCAAGTTTTGCTTTCCTTATTCCCATTTGGAAATATTTTCAATATTGAAATTTCAACAATTCTATCCTTAGCAATATTAATTCCTGTTGTTTCTAAATCAAAAAATATGATAGGTTTTTTTAATTTTAATTCCATAGTTTTTTAAAATAATTATATGGTAAAGATACAATTTGTAATTTACGATTAATGCTTTTAACAAAGTAGTTTTTTCCTTTTTTTAATAAAAGTTGAAATGACACTCTTTTATGTTATTTATTATAATTTGTAATTTAACATTCTTTTTTTAGGTAATCTAARTTCCCAAAGTTTTATTTGGAAGTTTAATGTTTGTCATTTGTTCAATTACGATATCCTAAATTGCATATGTAGCACTATTAACTTTATTTTTTTTCAWWRMSAMWAWWWTTTYAWWYSMARWMYKWWTWATTATTAGATTTTTAATGTTAAATATTGTATATTATTAAATTATACTCTAAAACATAATATATTTTGACTCTTGGTATAATATTCATTTTTTTGAATAAAATAAATTAGCGAGGATTAAACAAAAAAGAGAGTAACCCCCCATAGCTGTTGACTTTCTTTATTTATGTTATTTCAGGGTTCCCTAAATAACTATTCAATAAATGTAATATTCATTATAGATTGATATTTATCATAGTTTACATAATAAATAAGCCATATCTTTGAGAATATCAAAATTAGAGTGTAATAATTACATATAAAATTATTAAAATGGCAAAAGTTAAAGGAGCTATTGTAGTAGATACTGAAACATGTAAAGGATGTGAAGTTTGCATACCTGTTTGTCCTGAAGATGTCATACGAATGACTACAGAAGTAAACAGAAAAGGCTATCACTATGCTTATATGGAAAACCCCGAAGCTTGTACAGGATGTACAAATTGTGGAATAGTTTGCCCAGATAGAGCGATCTCAGTTTACAGAGTAAAAGTCACAGCATAATTAATTAAACGAATTAAAATGTCAGAGTTAAAATTAATGAAGGGTAACGAAGCCTTAGCTGAAGCAGCAATAAGAGCTGGAGCTGATGCTTATTTTGGATATCCAATCACACCACAATCAGAAGTTATAGAGTATTTAATGACTGAACGTCCTGAAAATAGAACAGGAATGGTTGTATTACAAGCTGAAAGTGAAGTAGCAGCAATAAATATGGTTTACGGTGCAGCAAGTACAGGTAAAAAAGTACTAACGTCATCATCAAGTCCTGGAATTTCGCTAAAACTAGAGGGTATTTCTTATTTGGCAGGCGCTGAATTACCAGCAGTAATTGTAAATGTAGTACGTGGAGGACCAGGTTTAGGTACTATTCAACCCTCACAAGCCGATTATTTTCAGTCTGTAAAAGGTGGTGGTCATGGTGATTATAAATTATATGTTTTAGCACCAGCATCTGTTCAAGAAATGGCTGATTTCGTTGAAGACGCATTCGATATTGCTTTTAAATACCGAGCACCAGTATTAATTTTATCTGATGGAATTATTGGTCAAATGATGGAAAAAGTATACCTGAAACCTCAAAAAGAAAGATTAACCGATGCAGAACTTATTGAAAAACATGGGGATTGGGCGGTAACAGGTAGAAAAGGAAGAGAACGTAATGTTATAACTTCACTCGACTTACAATCAGAAAAAATGGAAGCCAGAGTCCATAGATTGATGAAAAAATACGAACAAATGGAGAAAGAAGATTTACGATATGAAAAAATAGATTGTGATGATGCAGAATATCTAATAGTTGCTTATGGCTCAAGCGCCAGAATTAGTCAAAAAGCAGTTGAGCTAGCTCGAAAAGAAGGATTAAAAGTGGGACTATTAAGACCAATTACGCTATTCCCCTTCCCTAAGAAACAACTTTTAGAATTAACAGATCAAGTGAAAGGAATTCTAAGTGTTGAATTAAGTGCAGGTCAAATGGTAGAAGATGTACGACTTTCAGTTGAACATAAAGTACCTGTTGAACACTTTGGTAGAACTGGTGGTATTATACACACACCTGAAGAAATTTTAGAAGCATTAGAACAAAAAATTATAAAAAATGGAACTATTAGACATCATAAAACCCGAGAATCAAGTATTCTGTAAAACAAAATTAATGACCGATACGGCATTGTCGTATTGTCCTGGTTGTGGTCATGGTACAGCTCACAACTTAGCTATGGAAGTAATTGATGAAATGGGTATTTCTGAAGATACTATTGGTGTTGCACCAGTTGGTTGTTCTGTTTTAGCTTATGATTTCATGAATATTGATATTACTCAGGCTGCTCATGGACGCGCTCCTGCAGTAGCAACTGCAATTACAAGAATTTGGCCAGAAAAATATGTATTTACTTACCAAGGTGATGGTGATTTAGCAGCTATAGGAACGGCAGAAACTATACATGCTTGCAACAGAGGTGAAAATATTGTCATTATTTTTGTAAATAATGGAATTTATGGAATGACTGGTGGGCAAATGGCTCCTACAACCTTAGAAGGAATGAAATCTTCAACCTCTCCATATGGTAGAGAAATTGAAACAATGGGATCTCCTTTAAAAATGACTGAATTGATTGCTAACCTTCCAGGAGTTCAATACGCAACTAGACAAGCAGTTCATACTCATAAACATGCTCGTAAAGCTAAAAAAGCACTTAAAAAGGCGTTTGAAAATACAAGAAATAAAAAAGGTCTTTCCTTTGTTGAGATTGTTTCAAACTGTAACTCAGGTTGGAAAATGACTCCACTTGAATCTAATATTTGGATGGAAGAAAACATGTTTCCTTATTTTCCGCTTGGAGATATTAAAGTAAATGGTAAATTAAAATAAGTAGTATGACAGAAGAAATTATCATAGCAGGATTTGGTGGGCAAGGAGTACTATCAATGGGAAAAATATTAGCCTATTCTGGTATTATGCAAGATCAAGAAGTCAGCTGGATGCCCTCATACGGACCAGAGATGCGTGGTGGAACAGCAAATGTAACAGTTATTTTAAGCGATAATAAAATTAGCTCACCATACTTAAAAATATTTGATACAGCTATCATTCTAAATCAGCAATCGATGGATAAATTTGAGGAATCTGTTAAACCTGGCGGGATATTAATTTATGACCCCAATGGAATTTCTCACCAGCCTACACGAACTGATATAAAAATTTTCCAAATAGAAGGTATTAAACTTGCAAGTGAGATGGGAAATAAAAAAATATTCAATATGGTAATATTGGGAGCATTTCTTAAAGTTAAACCTATTGTACAATTAGATAATGTTATTGCAGGATTAAAAAAATCACTATCTGAACGTTACCATCATTTAATTCCTTTAAATGAAAAAGCAATTACAATGGGAATGAACAAAGTAAGCCTTTTAAAAATAGTAGAAAATATTTCATAAATAGACTTTTAATCGTTTGATCCATATAAATTCAATTACTTTGTAGTATTCAAACTATAAAGTAATCGTTTTTTATGACTACAATTTTAGTAACTGGAGGCACAGGACTTATTGGTAAACAAGTTTGTAAACTATTGCAAAACAACGGTTACTCTGTGCTAATTTTAAGTAGAACTAAATCAAAAAATCCATCTATATATTATTGGAATATTGAAAAAAACTACATTGACAAACAAGCAATATTAAATGCTAATTATATTATTCATCTTGCAGGAGCTGCAATTGCAGATAAAAGATGGACAAAAAATCGTAAGCTAGAATTAATTAACAGCAGAGTAAAATCAACAAATTTATTATTCAGCTATATCAAAACCTTCAATCCTGATTTAAAAGGGTTTATCTCAGCTTCAGCTATTGGTTATTATGGAGCAATTACTTCCTCAAAAATATTTGTTGAAAAAGATACGCATGGAAAAGATTTTATAAGCACAATTTGCAAACACTGGGAAAAGGCTACTCATCAATTTATTTCAATAGATATTAGAACCGTTATTTTTAGAATAGGGGTGGTATTTTCAAAAAGAGGTGGTGCCTTTAAAAAAATAACAATTCCTATTAGGTTTGGAATTGGAACAGTTTTAGGAAATGGAAAACAATATATGCCGTGGATTCATATTGACGATTTATGTGCGATGTATTTAAAAGCAATTGAAGATACAACTATTACAGGCACATTCAATGCCGTATGTCCTGAACATATTACAAATGAACAGCTTACAAAAACAATTGTTAATGCGCTAAAGAAACCTCTTTGGCTACCAAATATGCCATCTTCTATTTTAAGGTTTATCTTTGGAGAAATGAGTACAATTCTTCTAAAAGGAAGCCGAGTATCTTCTAAAAAGATACAAGAAACTGGATTTCATTTCAGCTATAAAAAACTTACTAATTTATTTAATTAGCCTATTTACAATTTCTCTAACGGGCAAAATTGCTTCTGTATGTTCTATACTTGGTCCAGCTACCCATACAGTTTTATAGGTTGCTTTAGTTGCAGCATTTGTTACGGCATTGGTACCAATTAAAAATCGAACTAATTTTACCCACTTCTTCAACTTCTTATTTTTATTCAAAACTACTTCAATCCAGGATTGCTTAGTTCCAATCTTTTGAACATAAGGTGTGTTAATTACAGTACATGGTGTACCCGAAATTCGCTCTGTCATTACAATATCACCAGCGCCATTTTTTACACAAGCCTGTTTATATTCTTCCGTAATTCCTGCTTCAACAGAAGCTATAAATGGGCTTCCTACAGAAACACCCTCGGCTCCTAACCCTAACATTTTATCAATATCAGCTTTACATCCCACTCCACCAGCCGAAATAATAGGAATATTACAATGTTCAACCAACATTGGAATCAACTCTTCAGGAGACAAATTTCCTCTATGTCCACCAGCTAAATTATTAACAGCTATTATTGCATCTGCTCCTAATTCCTCAACTTTTTTTGCGAATTTTAAATCAGTTACATCACAAAAAACTTTAATGTTTTTTTTATGGGCTTCACGAATAGTTTCTAGTGGGCTTCCTAAAGATGTTATAATAAAATCAACACCTTCCTCGCAAATGACTCTTAATTGATCCTTATATTTTAGGTTAGACTTGTTGACAATTAAATTAAAACCAAAAGAGCCACCCTTAACTTTAGCGTTGTTTAATTCCTTAATTGCTGATCTTAATTCATCAAGCGTTCTATAATTTAGCGCAGGAATACAACCTGCAATACCACTTTTCATAGTTTCAATTACCATTGCTGAATTTGAAACTAAAAACATAGGAGCTTTTATAATTGGATACTTTATATTTAAAAGTTGTATTAATTTTGTTGAATCCATATTTCTGATTTTCTCAAATATAACAATTATTATGCACGCATAACAAAAAGGTTCTAATAAAAAAACGCCCCCTAAAAGGAAGCGTTTTTTCTTTGTATTTAAAATAAATTATTCTTCTTCTTTCACTTCTTCAAAGTCAACATCTTCAACATTATCTCCTTCATCTTTAGGCTGTTCGGCACTGGCATCACCAGCAGGTGCGCCTTGTGATTGAGCTTCTTGTTGTGCTTTGTACATTTCTTCACTTGCAACTTTCCAAGCTTCATTAATTTTCTCCATTGCAGTATCAATTTGTGCAATATCTTTGGATTCATGGGCTTTCTTTAATTCAGCAAGAGCCGCTTCAATCGGATCTTTTTTATCTGCTGATAATTTATCTCCAAATTCTTTCAATTGTTTTTCTGTTTGGAAAATCATAGAATCTGCTCCATTGATTTTTTCTGCAACTTCTTTTGCTGTTTTATCAGCTTCAGCATTTGCTTCAGCATCAGCTTTCATTTTTTGGATATCCTCGTCTGTTAATCCTGAAGATGCTTCAATTCTAATATCTTGAGTTTTTCCAGTTGCTTTATCACTTGCTGTTACATGAATAATACCATTTGCATCAATATCAAAAGTTACTTCAATTTGTGGAGTTCCTCTTTGTGCTGGTGGGATTCCATCTAAATGAAAACGACCAATGGTTTTATTATCAGCTGCCATAGCCCGTTCACCTTGTAATACGTGAATTTCTACTGAAGGCTGATTATCTGCTGCAGTTGAAAACACCTGTGATTTCTTAGTTGGAATTGTTGTATTTGCTTCTATTAGCTTAGTCATTACATTACCCATTGTTTCAATACCTAATGAAAGTGGAGTAACATCTAACAACAATACATCTTTAACATCTCCTGATAAAACTCCTCCTTGAATAGCTGCTCCTACAGCTACAACCTCATCAGGATTTACACCTTTTGATGGTGCTTTTCCGAAGAATTTTTGAACAGCTTCAACAACTGCAGGAATACGTGTTGATCCACCTACCAAAATAATTTCATCAATTTCAGCTTTTGACAAACCAGAACTTTTAAGTGCTGTTTTACAAGGCTCAATAGTTCTTTTAATTAAATCATCAATTAATTGTTCAAATTTAGCTTTTGTTAAACTACGTACTAAATGTTTTGGACCACTTGCTGTTGCTGTAACATATGGTAAGTTAATCTCTGTTGTTGCAGAAGATGATAATTCAATTTTTGCTTTTTCAGCTGCTTCTTTCAAACGTTGCAACGCCATAGGGTCTTTACGCAGATCAATATTTTCTTCAGCATTGAATTCTTCAGCTAACCAGTCAATAATTTTTTGGTCAACATCATCACCTCCAAGGTGTGTATCACCATCAGTTGCTAAAACTTCAAATACACCATCTCCAAGTTCTAATATTGAAACATCATGCGTTCCTCCACCAAAATCAAAAACTACAATTTTTCTATCTTCATTCTTTTTATCTAAACCATAAGCCAACGCTGCTGCAGTTGGTTCATTAATGATTCTACTTACTTTTAAACCAGCAATTTCTCCAGCTTCTTTCGTAGCTTGACGTTGTGCATCGTTAAAATATGCCGGTACTGTTACCACAGCCTCAGTTACCTCAGTCCCTAAATAATCCTCAGCTGTTTTCTTCATTTTTTGAAGAATCATTGCTGAAATTTCTTGTGGTGTATATAATCTACCATCAATATCTACACGTGGTGTATCATTATCTCCTTTTACTACTTTGTAGGGTACACGTTCTGCTTCCATTTTAGACTCAGAATATTTATTCCCCATAAAACGCTTTATTGAATAAATTGTTTTCAAAGGGTTTGTAACCGCCTGACGCTTTGCTGGGTCTCCCACTTTTCTCTCACCGCCTTCGATAAATGCAACTATAGAAGGTGTTGTTCTTTTTCCTTCTGCATTTGGAATTACAACAGGCTCATTTCCTTCCATTACAGAAACGCAAGAGTTGGTAGTTCCTAAATCTATTCCTATAATTTTACTCATAACTATATATTTATTTTTTGATTTTTATTATTTTTAATCTAACAACAACAAATAGTCAATGATTATGCCATTAAAAAAATTATGTCAAGTTGTCATAAATAAAAGTTTGATTGGTTAATTTGTCACTGAATTAATGATAGAACATCATTTTAATCTCAATTAAATGTCATTCACATTTCTATAAAATCATATATTTGCAACGGTAAAAAATCAATATCTAAATGGAGTGTATTTCAGTTTTTGACATGCTTAAAATAGGARTTGGWCCTTCKAGTTCACATACMCTWGGTCCTTGGCGTGCAGCAGAAAGATGGATTAATCACCTCAAAAAAGAGGGAATTTTTGATAAAATTACAACTGTTAAAGTTGATCTGTTTGGTTCTTTATCGTTAACAGGTAAAGGCCACTCCACAGATTTTGCTGTTATTTTAGGCTTGGCTGGAACAGATCCAGAATACATACCAATAGCTGATATTACTCCTTTAATTAATGCCATTAAAACAACCTGCAAACTACCTTTTGGAGGTCAACATCAAATTACTTTCAATCCAACAAATGATATTGTTTTTAACAAGGAATTTTTACCCTTTCATTCAAATGGCTTAAAATTTACTGGGTTTCAAAAGAACATCGAAATCTCTTGTGATACCTATTATTCAATTGGTGGGGGCTTTGTGGTTAGAGAAGAATTAATACATGCCAAGGAAAATATTAAAATTCATAAAACATTTCCATTTCCCATTCAAAAGGCCAAAGAACTAGAATATTATTGTAAACAAGAAAATTTAAAAATTTCAGAGATTGTTCTAGAAAACGAAAGATCATTAAGAAGTGAAATAGAAATAGATACGGAACTTAAACGCATTTGGAATACAATGCTTGAGTGCATGTACACTGGTTGCCATACTGAAGGCACTTTACCTGGGGGGTTAAATGTTAGACGACGATCATTTGATATGCATCAAAACCTTCTAGGAAATTCATCGTACAATTCACCAACTGAATGGTTAGAAACCATTAGAAATACAGAAGTTAAATTTCGTCAAATTTTGAAATGGGTAAGCTGTTTGGCTTTAAGTGTAAATGAAGTTAATGCCTCTTTAGGTCGTGTTGTTACAGCACCAACCAATGGAAGTGCCGGTGTAATACCCTCCGTTTTAATGTATTACTTAGTTATTGAAAATCATCAAGCAGATTTTAAACACATCAAGCAGTTTTTACTGGTTGCTGGAGAAATTGGAAGTATCTTTAAAAAAGGTGCTACTATTTCAGCAGCAATGGGTGGATGCCAAGCTGAAATTGGGGTTTCATCTGCTATGGCGGCAGGTGCTTTAACAGAATTACTAGGAGGAACTCCCGAGCAAGTGTTAATGGCTAGTGAAATTGCGATGGAACACCATTTAGGTTTAACCTGTGATCCAATAGGTGGTTTGGTTCAAATACCTTGTATTGAACGCAATGCAATGGGAGCAATTAAGGCTATTAACGCCGCTGAATTAGCATTAGAATCAAACGTAAATAATGCTAAAGTCCCATTAGATATGGTCATTTCTACCATGTGGAAAACAGCTTTAGATATGAATTCAAAATATAAAGAAACCTCTGAAGGAGGCTTGGCTGTTAGTGTAAACATATCGGATTGTTAAATATATATCATTGATACAACGAAACCTATAAATCATAAAAAATAGTTCTTCATGAGTAGATTCGATGAAGAAACAGTATAGAATCAAAGCGAATTGAAAAAACTAAATATTAAAATAATTCACTTGGATTCAGTAAGTATTTTTACTTATGATAACGAGTATTTATCGTGTAAAAACTAACTCATTAGTTAATGAAAGATTCGCATCAAATGCATACCCTTCGTAATTAAACCCTTTTAACCCTTCAACAGTTTCAATATTATTATCTATAATATAACGCACCATTAATCCACGTGCTTTTTTAGCAAAAAAACTAATCACTTTCAAAGTTCCATTTTTGTAATCTTTAAATATTGGAGTAATCACCGGAACTTTCAATAATTTGGGTTTAATTACTTTAAAATATTCGTTGCTAGCTAAGTTTATAAACAGCTCATCATCTGAAAGTTCAAGATTTAACTGCTTTGTAATTTTATCTCCCCAATATTGATATAAATTCCCCCTTCGTCCAACCTTTAACTTAGTTCCCATCTCTAACCTATATGGTTGAATTAGGTCCAATGGTTTTAGCAAACCATATTGACCTGAAAGTATTTTTAATTTGTTTTGAAGTTGTTCAATTTTATCAATTGAAAGGGAATATGCATCCAACCCATGATATACATCTCCATTAAAAGAAAATACAGCTTGTTTTGCATTTACAGAAGTAAAGGGCAATTGCCAATCTTGGTTTCGTTGCCAATTCAACTCTCCTAATTTTAATGAAATACTCATAAGAGCTGATAATTTCTTGGGAGTTTTCTTTTTCAAAACAGCATTCAACTTCTCTGCTTCATGCATAAAAAGACCCTCAGTATAATTATCCGTTGGAGTTTTTGTTTCGAAATCAAGTGATTTGGCTGGTGATATTACTATTTTCATATTTATATTTATTCTTTATTCTCAAAACTAAGATACTTCAATAATTTTACCATTGGTATATTTAAAATTAAAATCTCCTTTAATACTAAAATCAGATTGTTCAATTAAATCTCCTGTTGGAAACCATTTTTTAAATTTATTATTAACTATAATAAACAAACCCTGGTCATCTCCAACAGCACAAAACCTGTCAAAATCACCACTAAATACGCTGATTTTATTGATTTTAATTAACGAATCATACGTTTCTTCAATATTATCTGTAACTATCCCAATTTCGCTGATATTTATACTCAACTTAGTTGAGAATTTTAAGCTGCTATTTAAATTTAAATTTTTTCTAGAGATGAATTCTACTATATTTTTATCAATATCATAGAAATAAATAGCTTTGGCGTTCCAATTGGAAAAGTCAATTATTTCATTACCATCAAAAGATAGAACCGCTACCCTCTCTTTTAGCCAATTAAGAGCCTCAATCTCTTTATTTGATGGAATATTAATTGCAAAATGGTAAGGAACAACATCTTTCCTATATTTAAAAATAAGAATTGAGTCGCCAACTTTAAAACTACAACTTTCAGGGGTAGAATTTAAAATCTGGAATCCTAAAATTATTGAATAAAAATCAATCTGCTTATCTAAATTATTCGTAAACAATATGAGTTCATTAATTTTCATTATAGTAAAATTACTATAAATAAATCTAACTTGAATATAAACTCAATACGATAATTTTATGTAAAAATAGCTAAAACCTATACTAAGGAATTTACGCAATTTTGCATTTTTTCATATAAAATACCTACATGCAATCCATCCATTAAAGCATGGTGTACCTCAACTGAAAATGGAATTTTTTTAATTTCATTTTCTAGATACCATTTTCCAAAAACTATTTTTGGAATCCCTTTTGTTCTTTCATCACCATTTCTTGCATGTTTGAAACTTGTAAATGAAATCCATGGTAAGGTAGAACAATGAACCATTCCAACTTCATTTTCCTGTGGATCAAATTTTACTCCTTTTCTATGATTTTCTATCACCTTATTTCCTTCTTTAATAAACTCAAAAATTGAAGGTTTTAATTCAAAATCACAAAAAGAAAAAGTATTATCTTCATTTAAAACAGTAGATCCAATAGTAACTTTATCAAATGTTACCACTTTTTTATCTTTAAATCTAAGTTTAAATTCTGGTATTTCATTTATTGATTTTATAGCCACATAAATGCAAGCCAAGGAAAATGACAAATTATGCTTTTTACAAAATTGATAAAGGTTTGTAACCTCAATAGTTGCTGTTACGTTAAAAAAAGGATCTTTGTATTCTTTAAAAAATTCAAATTGCTTTTTTCTATTCCAACTTTCAACATCAAACTCCTTCATTTCAACCTTTTTGATTTACGCTATAAGTTCTCCATTTATGTAAACAATCTAACATATCCTGAGGTATTTCAGAATTAAATTGTAAAAACTCTTTTGTAGTTGGATGTTCGAAACCTAATGTTTTTGCGTGTAATGCCYGTCTTGGCAATATCTTAAAACAATTATCTACAAACTGCTTGTACTTTGTAAATGTTGTTCCTTTTAAAACTTCATTCCCGCCATAACGTTCATCGTTAAATAGTGTATGACCAATGTGCTTAAAATGTGCTCTAATTTGATGCGTTCTACCCGTTTCTAATTTACATTGTACTAATGTAACATAACTAAATCGTTCAATTACTTTATAATGTGTAATAGCCTGTCTTCCAAATTCTCCATCAGAAAAAACACTCATTTGGAGTCTGTTTTTTAAACTTCTACCAATATGTCCTTCAATGGTCCCTTTATCTTCAGCAACATTTCCCCAAACCAACGCGTAATACAAACGTTCTGTTGTTCTATTAAAAAACTGTTTCGACAAATGAGCCATTGCAAATTCAGTTTTTGCAACCACTAATAATCCACTGGTATCTTTATCAATTCTATGAACAAGTCCAGGTCTTTCATTAGAATTTGTAGGTAAATTTTCAATATGATGAATTAAACCGTTGACTAATGTTCCAGTATAATTTCCATGCCCTGGATGCACTACCATCCCAGCTGGTTTATTAACTACCAACACATGATCGTCTTCAAACAAAATATCTAACGAAATATCTTCCGCAACTAATAAGTTTTCATGAGGTGGGTGTGATAAAACCACCCGAACAACATCCTTTGGTTTTACTTTATAATTTGATTTAACAGGAATATCATTCACCAAAACATTTCCAGCCTTTGCTGCTTGCTGTACCTTATTTCGAGTTGTATTTTCAACAAAATTCATTAAAAATTTATCAACGCGCAATGGCTCTTGACCATCGTGCGCAACATATCTAAAATGTTCGTAAAATTCTTCTTTTTCTAATTCTTCTAAATTCATTAGTTTTACTCTACTTTCCTTTTGTTATATTGTCCTGTTCCATTTCCATCCCCTAATTTCAATGTAATTAATGAATTTTTAGGAATCTTATCTCCAGCTTTTAAATCTTTTCCCTTGAATTTCAATCCTCTTACTACGTCTTTGGCAATATCTGAAACATAAATTATATCATCGCTAATTCTAAATCCCATGGCTATTAATTGTGAATTTGCTTGCCTTTTAGTTTTACCATACAAATCTGGTATAGCTACATTTTTATAATCTGACGGATTCAAGGTTAAATAAATTTTCCTTCCTTCTTTCACAAAATCACCTGCTTCTGGGCTTTGCTCTATAACCGATTTTTTTGGAAAATCTGGATTATAACTAGCAGAATCTATCACTACAAAATTTAAATCCAACTCCTCCAGTATTCTTTCAACTTTCTCTAAACTCATTTTTTTTAAGTCAACAACTTCAATTTTTTGATTGTGATTGGTTGAAATATTTAACCATTTCATGACAACAAAAACAAACACAATTATAGCAGCAAAAGCAAATAACAATTGCTTTAAAAATAGTTTAGACTTCATAAATTGAATAAGACTCATATTCTTTTTTTAGATTTTCAGCAAAGATACTTTATAAATATCAACTTACAAATAGCCATTTTTATTGTTTAATAATTGAATTATGATTTGATTTAAAAGAAGTCAATAACTTTAAATTTAAACTTTTTAACTTTAAACATTAAATATGTAAGTTTGTAATTAAAGCTATTGATATAAAATGAAAAAAAATATTGCCATAATTATGGGTGGCTATTCTTCCGAAGCTGAAATTTCATTGAAGAGTGGCGCTGTTGTTTATCAACATATTTCAAAAAAAAAATACAATGTTTACAAAGTTCATATCCTAAAAAACAAATGGGTAGTTGTTGATGACAACTCACATGAATTTGAAATAAATAAACATGATTTTTCAAGTTTAATTAAAGGTGAAAAAATAAATTTTGATTGTGTTTTTAATGCTATTCACGGACATCCAGGTGAAAACGGCACTATTTTGGCTTATTTAGATTTAATTGGACTAAAACATACCTCAGCCCCATTTTATCAAATGGCTTTAACGTTCAATAAACGTGATTGTTTAAGCGTTGTAAAAGAATACGGTATTAAAACAGCTAATTCATTTTATATTAATAAAAGTGATGAAATTGATATTGATAAAATAGTTGCAAAAGTTGGCTTACCTTGTTTTATCAAGCCAAACAATGCTGGTTCTAGCTTTGGTATTTCAAAGGCTAAAACAACAAATGAAATATTGCCAGCCATTAAGAAAGCTTTTGAGGAAGATTCTCAACTATTAATTGAAGAATTTTTAGACGGTCCAGAGATCGCAATTGGCGTGCTAAAATTTAAGGGGAAGGTTACCGTATTACCTATGACTGAAATTGTTACTGAAAATGATTTCTTTGATTACGAAGCTAAATATTTAGGAAAATCAGAAGAAATTACTCCTGCTCGTATTTCTAATGAAATACATAAAAAATTAGAAAAAATAGCTGCTGAAATATATACTGTTTTAGATATGAGCGGATTTACACGTTCTGATTTTATTCTAGTAAATAACGAGCCTCACTTTTTAGAAATGAATACTGTACCTGGACTTACAAACGAAAGTATAATTCCACAACAAGTAAAAGCTGCAGGAATAAGCTTAGAAGAATTTTTTCATAATGCCATTGAAATGGCTTTAAATAATTAACAATGAGAAGAGCAATTTTCCCAGGATCGTTTGATCCAATTACAYTAGGTCACGTWGATATYATTAATAGAGCTTTACCTCTRTTTGATGAAATTATTATTGCAATAGGTATWAAYGYCGATAAAAAATATATGTTTTCAYTAAWAGATCGTGTCAAWTTTATAAAAGAAACTTACRGGGAGGAACCAAAAATAAARGTTGAAACTTATGAAGGRTTAACSATTRAYTTTTGCAAAAAAAYTKMYGYAGAYTTTATTTTAAGAGGACTTCGAAATCCTGCCGATTTCGAATTTGAAAAAGCCATTGCTCAAACAAATAGAAAACTWTCAAATATTGAAACAGTYTTTCTTTTAACCTCTGCTGATACTTCATTTATAAGTTCAAGTATTGTTAGAGATGTTTACAGACATGGTGGAGACATCACAAGTTTTGTACCTAAGAGCGTAATTAAAAGCTAAGTTATTTATGAGAAAATCAATTTTATTGCTATTCTTAATTTTAGTCACATGCTCAAAACCAAATCAAAAATTAACAATTGATTTCACTACAAAATTTGAAAAATCTTTAGGAACAGAAACAACAACATACTTTGAAACTATATCCTATTTTGAAGAACTTGCCAATATATATTCTGAAGTTTCAATGGTTGAAATGGGTCAAACAGACAGTGGTTACCCACTACATATAGTTATTTTTAACAGCGCTGAAGAATTTGATTTTTCCAACATTAATAAAGGCGCTAAAAATGTAATTTTGATTAACAATGCTATACATCCAGGAGAACCTGACGGCGTTGATGCCTCCATGATGTTGTTGAGAGACATTGTCATGGATAAAGAAAAAATTAAAGCGTATGAAAACGTAGTATTAGTTTTTATTCCCATTTACAATATTGGAGGAGCTCTCAATAGAAACAGTTATTCTAGAGTCAACCAAAATGGACCCAATGAATATGGGTTTAGAGGAAATTCTAGAAATTTCGATCTTAACAGAGATTTTGTAAAAGCCGATACAAAAAATGCAAGATCATTTGCTGAAATTTTTCAACTAGTTAATCCCGATGTTTTTATTGAAAACCATGTGAGCAAYGGTGCAGATTATCAATATKCYATTACTCATTTGTTTACACAACACAATAAATTAGGCCATGAATTAGGCGCTTTTATTGAAAAAGAAATGCGCCCAGGAATTGAAAAATCCTTACTTGACAAGGATATTACGATCACTCCCTATGTAAATGTCTGGGGAAGTACACCAGACAACGGGTTTAGCCAATTTTTTGATTCTCCACGTTATTCAAGTGGCTATACTACTTTATTTAATACATTGGGTTTAATGGTAGAAACACATATGCTAAAACCCTATAAACAACGTGTTGAGCAGACATACAGCATGCTAGAAAGCACCATTGATTTTACCATTAAAAATGGGGCAAGAATTAAAGAGCTTCGCGAAAATGCAGTTGCTAAAATTTTACAACATAAAACCTATCCTATTTCTTATGAATTGGATACAACTAAATTTACTACACTTCAATTTAAAGGATATAAAGGCATCTATATTGAAAGTAATGTAACTACTGGAAAACGATTGTTTTATGATAGATCAAAACCTTTTTCAAAACCTGTAAAATATTACAATCAATTTAAACCAACTGTCAGTATTGACATTCCAAAGGCATATATTTTAAAACGAGGTTGGTGGAAAGTTTTAGATCGATTAAAAGATAATAATATAAAATTCATTGTTTTTTCAAAAGACACTACATTAAAAGTAGATGAGCAACATATAAAAGATTATAAAACACGATCTAATGTTTACGAAAGTCATTATTTACATTTTAATACTACCGTAACTTCATCAACAAAAACGCTAACTTTTAATAAAGGAGATATTTATATTCCTGTCCGACAAGATGGGGCAAGATATATCATGGAAACATTGGAAGCTTCTGCTACAGATTCATTTTTTAATTGGAATTTTTTTGATACAATCCTTCAACAAAAAGAAGGCTATTCAGGCTATGTTTTTGAAGATATTGCTGAACAATTATTAAAAGACAACCCAAAAGTTAAATCGCACTTTGAAGCTAGATTAAAATCTGACAAAACTTTTTCTGAGAACCCAAGAGCACAATTAAATTACATTTATAAAAATTCTCAGCACTACGAAAAATCGCATTTAAGATTGCCCATTTATAAAATTTACCATTAACAAATTATCTTTTAGCTAATTTTCTTACGGCTACCCATTGTCTAAACATATCTCTAGAATCGGTTGCTGGATAGCCAACAACAGTTTTTCCTGCTGCAACATCATTCATTACACCTGAACCACCACCTACTACCGCTCCTGAATGAATGGTAACATGATCTTTTATAGAAGAACTTCCTCCAATAATAACACCATCACCCAAGGTAACAGATCCAGCTAAACCACTACTTCCAGCCATAATACAAGAACGACCTAAAACACAATTATGTGCGATTTGCACTAAATTATCTATTTTACAACCATCTCCAATTATTGTTGAACTAAATTTTGCACGGTCAACAGTTGAATTTGCTCCAATTTCAACATCATTTCCAATAACAACATTTCCAATTTGAGGAATTTTTACCAAGCCCCTTCCATCGTCACTAGGTCGATATCCGAATCCATCAGCTCCAATACTTACATTGGCATGAAAAATACAATTACTTCCAATTTCGCAACGTTCACGAATTACTGTACCTGACCAAATAACCGTTTGATTTCCAATTTTAGTTTCATCAAATATGTTAACGTTAGGATACAATACCACAGCATCTCCTAAAACAACGTTTTTTCCAATATAACAATTTGCTCCAATTTTACACCCTGATCCAATAGTTGCAGACTCATGAACAACAGCTGTAGGGTGAATATCAACATCAAATTGAGGAGGATCTGGATTAAATACTTCTAATAGTTTTGCCATTGCCAAATCTGCATTTTTCACCTTAATTAATGCACGATTTTTTTCAGGCTCAATATTTATATTCTCATTAACTATGGCTACACACGCTTTAGATGTTTTCCATAATGGAGCATACTTTCTACTTCCAATAAAACTGATTTGAGTGTGATTTGCGTTTTCTAATTGTTCTGGCCCACTAATTTTTTGGTTTGTATCCCCAACAATTTTACCTTTTATAATAGCGTTAATTTCTTGAATTGTAAATAATTTCATTAATTTTTGTATTTTATTAAACCTTGAAAAAAGGACTTTTCATATTGTCAAATATATGTATAAATTTATACTACTTAAGCTGCCATTTAATTAAATCTATTTATTCTAAAAAATAAGATGCTGTTTAAATTATTTAGATAAAAGTAAATGACAGATTCATCCACTTATTTACACCTAAATTACGTATTTTGCAATTTACAAAATTAGTGTATAAATGAAAGTATGTATTGCCGAAAAACCTAGTGTTGCACGTGAAATTGCTGCCGTATTAGGAGCAAACACAAAACACGATGGATATTATTCAGGTAATGGCTATGCGGTAACCTACACATTTGGACATTTATGTACCCTATTTGAACCTAACGATTACAAACCACACTGGAAAAGCTGGGATTTGAATAATTTGCCCATGCTTCCTGAAAAATTTGAAACCAAAGTTGTTGCAAATGATGGTATTCAAAAACAGTTTGATATTGTAAAAAGTTTATTTGACAAAGCTGATGTTATTATAAACTGTGGGGATGCCGGGCAAGAAGGAGAACTGATTCAACGATGGGTTATCAATCAGGCTAAATACAAAGGAAAAGTTGAACGATTATGGATTTCATCTTTGACAACTGAGGCCATTAAAGAAGGATTTCAAAACTTAAAACCTTCTGAAAACTACGACAATTTGTATTATGCAGGATTTTCAAGAGCAATTGGAGATTGGCTTTTAGGAATGAATGCCACGAGGTTGTACACGGTGAAACATGGTGGATACAAACAAATGTTATCCGTAGGAAGAGTCCAAACTCCAACCTTAGCCATGTTGGTAAACAGATTTAAAGAAATTGAAAAWTTTAMMCCTCAACCWTACTGGGAACTACAAWCCATGTACAGRGATACATTGTTTAATTGCGAAGAAGGTCGATTTTTAAAAAAGTCAGCRGGTGAAATATTTGCTAATAAAGTAAAAGAAAGTGATTTTRAAATARTTTCTATTACCAAAAAGAAAGGTAAAGAATATGCTCCAAAATTATTCGACTTAACAGGATTGCAGGTGTATTGCAATAATAAATTTGGGTTTTCAGCTGATGAAACCTTGAAAATTRTTCARAARTTATAYGAACAAAARGYWGTTACWTATCCTAGAGTWGATACTACATTTTTACCAAATGATGTGTACCCAAAAGTTGAAGGTATCTTAAAAAAWTTAACAACATATGCTACCTTAACCCAACCATTATTAGGTAAAAAGATAAAAAAATCGAGTAAAGTTTTTAATGATAAAAAGGTGACAGACCATCACGCCATTATTCCAACTGGAATACAAATTAACCTACAATACAATCAGCAACAGGTTTATGATATCATTACTAAACGTTTTATTAGCGTATTTTATGACGATTGTTCCGTTTCAAATACCGCAGTTATTGGAAAAGCTGATGATGTAACCTTCAAAACTACAGGAAAAGAAATTCTAGAAAAAGGATGGAGAATTGTGTTTGAAACTCCTGGAGTTGAAAAAAAGGACACTGGAATTTTACCAACTTTTGAAAAAGGAGAAAAAGGAAGTCATATACCTTCATTCATAGAAAAACAAACCAAAGCACCTAGCTATTATACGGAAGCTACGCTTTTACGAGCAATGGAAACGGCTGGAAAACAGGTTGATGATGATGAGATGCGCGAATTAATGAAGGAAAACGGAATTGGACGCCCATCTACTCGCGCAAATATTATTGAAACTCTCTTTAGAAGAAAATATATTGAGCGTAAAAAAAAGCAATTAATTCCAACACAAACAGGAATACAATTAATTGACACTATTCAAAATGAATTATTAAAATCTGCTGAATTGACTGGTAGATGGGAAAAACGACTAAAAGAAATTGAACAAGGAACTTTCAATGCTGGAACTTTCATAAAGAACATGAAAAAAATGGTTGATGAGCTGGTTTATGAAGTTCGCTCTGAAAAAGTTAGAGCTAATATATCTTTTACTGCAACTACTAAATTTGTTAAAAAAGAAACTCCACAGAAAGTAAATGGAATACTCGCTGAAAAATGTCCAAAATGTAAAGGAGGAATAATTTTAAAAGGAAAAGCAGCTTATGGTTGTAGCAACTATAAAAATGGGTGTGAATTTAAACTTCCTTTTATCTTTTTAGATAAAAAAATATCAGAAAAACAATTTGTTAGATTGTTAAAAAAAGGGTGTACTGTAAACTTAAAAGGATTTAAAAGTGAAGGCATTAAAGTTGAAGGATTGGTTCGATTTGATGAAAACTTCCAATTAATTCTCGAAGAAAAAAAATACAATCCACAAAAAATTCCTGATGAAATTAATTGCCCTAAATGTAAATCAGGAATTATTTTAAAAGGTAAATCGGCTTACGGATGTAGCAATTACAAAAATGGCTGTGATTTCGTGTTCAGCTTTGATAACATTCGAAAAAAAGCAGCAGGAAAAGAACTCTCAAAAGAATTAGTATATTCAATATTGAATGGAAATTAAGCACCAACATTTTATCCTTTACAAACCTGATGGCTATTTAAGTCAGTTTGTAAATAATCAAACAAAAAGAACCAAAAAGAAACTACTTGGCGAATTATATTCATTTCCAGAAAACACCATGGCTATTGGAAGATTGGACGAACCTTCTGAAGGATTATTATTACTTACAACTGATGGTAAAACAAGCGAATTTATTAGAAGTAATAAGGTTGAAAAAGAATATTTAGCTCAAGTAGACGGTATGATAACTTCAGAAGCTATTGAACAATTAATAAATGGTGTTGAAATTAGTTATGAAGGAACAACCTATAAAACCAACACTTGTAAAGCATATAAACTAAAAACATCTCCAAGTATTCCAGAAAGAAGAAAAAAAATTAGAGATGAACGACATGGACCAACTAGCTGGATCTCAATTATTCTTCGTGAGGGTAAATTTAGACAAGTTCGAAAAATGACTGCTGCTGTTGGGTTTGCAACATTACGATTGGTTAGAGTTCGCATTGGAAACATTCAACTTTCAACTATGCAGCCAGGTGAGGTTATTGAAGTTAATAAGCTTTTAGATTAGCTAAAATAATAGCTAAATCAATCGAATTTAAGTTTCATAAATTCCATGTTCAAATGGTTTATTACAGTTAAAATTCCATTAAATGAAATTTATCCAAAAATCATTTAGTATAAAATTCTTAACTTGTTAACTTATTAATTACTAATTAAATTTTAATATGATTACACTTCGTATTAATGGAGAAAAACAYACAATTGATGTTGCTCCTGATATGCCTTTRCTATGGGYACTTAGAGATRTTGTTGGRCTTACCGGAACAAAGTACGGATGTGGAATTGGTGTGTGCGGCTCATGTAAAGTTCTTTTAGATGATTCACCTGTACAATCATGCCTRATCCCAGTTTCCGCAGCTGAAGRMAAAAGTATCATTACTATTGAAGGTGATTCYGAWAAYCTACAATTATTACAAGAATCATGGCTTGAACTAAACGTCCCACAATGTGGGTTTTGTCAGCCAGGACAACTAATTGCAGCAACCGCTTTATTAGATAAAAACGAAAACCCTTCGGAAGAAGAAATAAATGAAGCGATGGTTGGAAATATTTGCCGATGCGGGACTTACCAACGTATCAAAAAAGCTATATACAGAACTGTTGAACTTAAAAAACAACACTAATTATGAATCCTATAAAAAATTTAAGTCGTAGAAGTTTTGTAAAAAGTGTTGGTTTGGCATCTGGTGGATTAATTTTAGCTTGTAACACCTCTCTTTTTTCTGAAAAAGAAGAACTTAAGAATTTAATAGATTTCAACCCAAATCTTTTTATTCAATTAAATTCAGATGGCAGTTTAATACTTATCGCCTCACGATCAGAAATGGGTAATGGTGTTAGAACATCGTTAACTTCCGTAATTGCTGATGAGATGGAAGCAGACTGGGAAAAAGTAATTATAAAGCAAGGAACTGGTGATAAAAAATATGGCGACCAAAATACAGATGGRTCTCGAAGTATTCGCTATTTRTATGAAACWATGCGCCAAATGGGWGCMATGGCMAAAGCMATGTTRATTWCTGCWGCTGCACAAACWTGGCAAGTYTCTGAARRWGAATGYAATGCYGAAAATCATTTTRTMATTCATTCMRRTGGAAAAAAATTAGGTTATGGRGATTTGGTTGAAAAAGCYAAAACRTTGGAACCTCCAACTGATATYAAATTAAAARAYCCRAARGATTTTAAATATATAGGKAAAYAYTTAARARGTGTTGATGTWRAAGARTATKCAAATGGWASWGCWGTTTTYGGWTTRGATAAAMGAMTYCCAAAYATGAAATTTGCGGCTATTCAACGTTGTCCTGTTACTTTTGGAACAGTAAAATCATTTGACAAAACTGAAGCCTTAAAAATTGCTGGTGTTGAAGCTGTTATTGAAATACCAAGAGTTGAAAAACCATTCGGATCACTCGGAGGTGTTGCCGTCATTGCAACAAATACCTGGGCAGCTTTTAAAGGGAAAGAAGCATTAAAAATTGAATGGGATTTTGGAGATAATAAAGCATATGATTCTGAAAAATATATGAATCAAATCACCAAAAATGTCCACAAACAGGGTAAAGTTGGAAAAGATCAAGGGAATATAAATAAGGCTTTTAAAAATGCAACTAAAACCATTGAAAGTACTTTTCAATTACCACATTTAGCACACGCACCAATGGAAGTCCCTAATGCGGTTGCTTGGGTACAAGGTGATAGTTGCGAAGTATGGGCTCCAACACAAGCTCCACAATCTGCAAGAAAAGAAATCATAGATTATTTAGAAACTACAGAAGATAAAGTAACCATAAATGTCACTTTTTTAGGTGGTGGTTTYKGCAGAAAATCGAAACCAGACTATATAGTTGAAGCAGTTATTGCTTCAAAACTAATGAATGCACCTATTCAGGTAGTTTGGACTCGTGAAGATGATATTAAACACGGTTACTATCACACCGTTAGTTCTCAATATTTAAAAGCTTCATTAGATGCTAAGGGGAAGGTTACAGGTTGGTTGCATCGATTTGCATTACCTTCTATTGCCTCAACTTTTCAACCAGGAGTAGATTATGCCGCCGGATTTGAAATTTCAAGTGCTTCTAATGTTCCTTTTGACATTAAAAATTTAAAAGTTGAAATTGGACAAGCGCCTGCACATGTTAGAATTGGCTGGTATAGATCTGTAATTAATATTCCTCATGGATTTTCTATTAATGTTTTTGCCGATGAATTAGCGTATACTGCAAAAAAAGATCCTCTTGAATTTCGACTAAATTTAATTGGGAAAGATAGAATTGAAGAAACAAAAAATCCTATAAAATACAATACATCTCGACTTAAAAATGTTCTAGAGATTGCTGCTAAAAATGCCGATTGGGGTAAAGAATTACCTGATGGYCATGCTYATGGTTTGGCKGTACATTATAGYTTYTATTCATATGTTGCTTCRATTGTAGAARTTTCAATGAYTAATAATAAAGTGAARGTWCAYAAKGTGTTTACTGCWATAGATTGCGGTACTGTWATTAATAAAAATACGGTTAYTTCACAATTAGAAGGYGCMGCTATTTTTGGAATGTCCTTAGCWTATTATGGTAAAATTACAGCAAAAAATGGTTCAATTGAACAAAGCAAYTACCATGATTACAAAATGGTTAGAATGAATGAGGYGCCTACWATWCATGTAGAAATTGTTGAAAGTACTGARAAACCAACTGGTGTTGGCGAACCTGGTGTACCAGTAATTGCTCCTGCTATTATAAATGCAATTTATAAAATCACTGGAAAAAGATACTATAATTTACCTTTATCAGATCACGGTTTAGTTTARTAATCTATGAATAATTGGATAGATTTATTGCAAGAATTTAAAAGTRAAAAACAGCCTATTGCGCTGGTTACAGTTRTTAAAGTATTAGGATCTGCWCCATGCAAAGTTGCTTCAAAAATGATWGTYACYAAACAAAAAGAAATTTTTGGAACTATMGGTGGAGGAAAATTAGAATTTCAAGTAATAGATGAAGCGCTTGTTTCCATTAATGAAAATAAAATTAAAGAATTTAGCTACACTTTAGGTCCAGAATTTGAACAATGTTGTGGAGGAAAAGTTGAATTAATAATAGAACCTATGAATCAAACTCCCGAATTATATATATGCGGTGCAGGTCATATTGGTATTGAATTATGTACAATCTTACATGGTACACCATTTAACATTAACCTATTAGACATTAGAGCAAATTGGGAAAGCATCTTTAAAATTGACAAGTCCATTAATTTCAGCAATATTGATTTTGACCTTTATAAACAACACATAAACTGGGGACCTAATTGTTATATTGTAATAATGACTCACGATCATAAATTAGATTTTGAAATTACTGCACTTTCCTTACACTCAGAAACAACATACATTGGTCTTATTGGAAGTAAAACCAAAAAGAATAAATTTAATAATATGCTTAAAAGAGAATTAAATTTTGAAACCGGGATTTCTCCTGTTCATTGCCCTATAGGGCTAGATTTAGGAGGAAACACACCTAAGGAAATAGCGATTAGTGTTGCTGCCGAATTATTGAAAGATTATTATGCAAAATAATACGATTTTTGTATTACTGGCAGGCGGAAAATCCGAAAGAATGGGTGTTGCAAAGGGTTTATTAAAATACAAGCATACCTTTTGGATATTAGAACAACTTAACAGAATATCAAAATCAACTATTTCAGAAGTTTATATAGGATTAGGATATAACTACAAACATTATTTTGATGCCATTCCTTGGTTTAAAAAAGCACTGAATAAAACTGTTGATTTCTTAGGATTAAAAGTGAAAATAGCAATTAATGACACTCCAGAACTCGGTTCATTTTCAACATTGCAAATAGTTTTAAAAGAAATTGATTCACCAAATGCTGTTGTTATAAATCCTATTGATACTCCACTATTAAATTCTGCTGATTTAAATAAAATTATTTTCACAAAAAATGAAATAGTTATTCCATCTTTTGAAGAAAAAAAAGGACATCCTGTTAAAATAGAATTTAGCTTTTGGAAAAACTTAATACAACTAAATCCCACTGAAAAAGATGCAAGATTGGATTTCCAACTTAAAAGAATTAACCCTCTCAAAATCTCAATAATTGAAGTTTCTGACAGGGCTATTTTATATAATTTAAACACTAAAAAAGAATGGATTTCTTTTTTAGATTCAACTAATTAAATGCTTCTGGATCTTCAACAATATGATAGCGGGGATCATCAATTGCATTTATAATTACTTCTTGAAACTTTAGATTACTTTTATAAAGTAGTTGTTTACACTCTTCACTTAAATGTTTTAAATGAATTATTTTTCCAGCTGTTTCATATTTTTCAACAATATTAAAAATTGCTTCTAAAGCTGAATGATCACTAATACGTGATTCAATAAAATCAATTTCTACTTTGTCTGGATCATTTTTAATATCAAATTTTTCATTAAATGCACTAATTGAACCAAAAAATAAAGGCCCCCATATTTCATATACTTTTGTTCCATCTTCTTTAATAATTTTCCTTGCTCTAATTCTTGTAGCATTTTCCCAAGAAAAAACAAGAGCGCTTACAATTACACCTGCAATAACTGCAATTGCTAAATCAAAAATTACAGTAAGTGACGATACTAAAATTAGCACAAATAAATCTGCTCTAGGGATTTTTCTAATAATCCTGAAACTACTCCATGCAAATGTCCCAATTACAACCATAAACATAACTCCTACTAATGCTCCAATTGGAATTTGTTCTATATATGTTGACCCAAACAAAATAAATAACAACAACAAAACAGCGGCTACAACTCCAGATAATCGTCCTYTTCCTCCTCCGTTAATATTGATAATAGATTGTCCAATCATAGCACAACCACCCATTCCTCCAAACAATCCAGTAACTATATTAGCACTTCCTTGCGCAATACATTCTTTGTTTCCGTTACCACGAGTTTCCGTTAAATCATCAATTAAATTCAATGTCATTAATGATTCTATTAATCCTATTGCAGCCAATATTAATGAATATGGTAATATAAATTTGATAGAATCCCATGTAAATGGAACTTTAGAGAACGTTTCCAATGTTAAGGTTGGTAATCCTCCTTTTAATCCTTCTCCCCCACCATCTCTAATAAAAGAACCAACAGTAGCGACGTCAAAATCTGCTACAATTGCTAAAACACTTACAACCACAATGGCAACTAATGCCTCTGGAAATTTTTCAGCTTTTTTAATTTTAGGCAAGCCCCACATAATTAACATAGTAAGTGCAACTAAACCAATCATTAAATATAATTGACTTCCTTGTAACCATTCTTTACTCCCATTAACATTGCCTTTAAACATTCCTAATTGAGATAGAAAAATAACAATTGCTAATCCGTTTACAAACCCCATCATTACAGGGTGTGGTATCAATCTTACGAATTTTCCAAGTTTAAGAACACCTGCCAGAATTTGAATAACTCCCATTAAAATAACAGTTGCAAATAAATAGTACAAGCCAAGATTTTCACCTGGACTACCAAGCTCATTTCCCTGAGAAACTAAGCTTACCATCACCACTGCCAAAGCCCCAGTTGCTCCAGAAATCATCCCAGGACGACCTCCAAAAATTGAAGTAATAATACCTACCATAAATGCAGCATACAACCCAACTAAAGGGTCAACACCTGCCACAAAAGCAAAGGCAACCGCTTCAGGAACTAGTGCTAACGACACTGTTATACCAGATAAAACATCATTCCGTACATTTGATACTCGCTTTCTAATAAATTCAGTCATAGGTAGTTATTTTTCAAAAGCGGCAAATATAAGGTAATTATCCTAGTGATTATGGAAAATTTCAATTAACAGGTCTTTGTTTTAACGAAAAGGTATTCGGAATTACTTAAAACAACAATTTAATGTTTTCGTATGAGTTTTTTAAAGCTTCTTTGGTCTCAATAGCATTTTTAAAAACAGCAGCTACAATTCCTTCTTCTAATTGTGGAGTTAAATTATCGCAATAATCAGTTGTCATTGAATACCAATAGGTCACTTTTAAAATAATTTCACCTTTTTTTTTGAATATATGATACGTTGTTTCTAGCGATTTATTAATTACTAAATTACCAATTCCACATTCTTCTTCAACTTCTCTTACGGCACATTGCTCTACAGATTCTCCCTTTTCTAATTTTCCTTTTGGTAAATCCCATTTATTAAATCTATAAATAAAAAGTACATCATTTGTTAAATTATTAACTTTTCCTCCAGCGGCTTTTTGAATTTTAAATTTGGATTGAAAAACACCCCAACATTCTTCCAAATCACTACATAACAAACAAATACCATCAAGTTTCAACCTGAAAATACGCTCTACAATTTCAGTAATAATGCAGGTATTGAAATCGATTTTATCAAAACTTGTTAAAATATTCTTGTTTTCTGTCAAAATTATTGGGCAGTCATTCACAAAAACTTTATACATTTGCATCATGATTAAGAACAAATATACTGCAAAAAAAACTGCTGAATTATTATTACAAATTAAAGCTATAAAGTTACAACCTAATGAACCCTTTACATGGGCTTCAGGATGGAAATCTCCTATTTATTGCGATAATAGAACAACATTATCTTTTCCTCAAATAAGAAATTATTTAAGTGAAAATTTAGCAAAAATTATTGAAGAAGAATATGGTAAACCCGATGTTATAGCAGGTGTTGCCACTGGTGCCATAGCAATTGGAGTATTGGTTGCTCAGTACTTAAATGTTCCTTTTATTTATGTAAGACCTGAACCTAAAAAACACGGGAGAAAAAATCAGATTGAAGGTTTATTAGAAAAAAATAAGGACATTGTTGTTGTTGAAGATTTGATTAGCACAGGAAAAAGTAGTCTAAGTGCCGTGAAAGCTTTGAAAAAAGAAGGAGCTAAAGTTAAAGGAATGGTCGCTATTTTTTCATATGGTTTTAAAACTGCGAACGAAAACTTTGAAAAAGCTAATGTTAAATTAAACGTTTTAAGTGATTATAATCATTTACTCGAACAATCGCTTGACAGTAATTATATATCTGAAAATGAATTAGAAACACTTCGGCAATGGAGAAATAATCCGAGTAAGTGGAAACAATAAATAGAAAATCATGAATTTAGAAAGTAACAAAACAATTATAAACAAATCTCAAAAAGAATTTTTTGAATATTTAACTGATTTAAATAATTTTAAAGATTTAATGCCTTCAAATACTGATAAGTTTGAAGTTGATGGTGCGTCTTTTATTTTTAGTTTAAAAGGAATGCCCGAAATAAGATTGGTACTGAAAGAAAAACAAGAATACAACAAAATTATTTTAGGTGCTGCAAGTAGTAAATTAAGTTTTTCTTTAACGGCGCTCATTAACGTAGCAACCGAGAATACTTGTGAAGCGCAATTATTATTTGAAGGTGAATTTAATGCTATGATGGCTATGATGGTTAAAGGTCCACTTCAAAAGTTTATTGATACTTTAATTGAAAACGCTGGGAAATTATAATAATTAACTGCTATACTTAATGACTTGCAAATTTAATTTCTTTCAAACTAAATTTGCGAGTTGTTTCATTTTCTAATTCAACCACAAGTTTTCCTTCTTCGCTAACATCAATTATTTTTCCTAAAAACACAACTCCATCTTTATCTTCAAACATTGTTGGTTTGTAATATTTGTATAAAGATGCTATATAAAGTTTTTTTACTTTTCCAAACTCCTTTTTTTCGACATAACCAACATAATATTTAATAGAAGATACTATATTTTTTAAAAGTGAATCTTTATCAAAATTAATTCCTGAAATATTTTGTAATGAAGTTGCATTACCAATACTTTTAGGAAAATCTTTTTGATTAACATTTAATCCAATTCCAATAACCGATTCTTTAATTTTGCTCCCCTTTATGATATTTTCAATTAGAATCCCAGCAACTTTGTCTCTATCTGCCAAAATGTCGTTTGGCCATTTCACTGCTAGTGCTATTTTAACATTATTTTTAACACTTTCTAATACGCCTAAAGAAACAGCCATACTCAAGTAAAATTGATGTTGAACTTTTAAATCTTTAAAATTTATTAATATACTGAATGTTAGGTTTTTACCAGTCTCTGAAATCCAAGTTGCTCCTAGTTGACCTCTCCCCAATGTTTGATGTTTAGCCTGTACAACTGTATAGCTTTCTAAATCAGTTTTGCTAGCTAGCTTCTTTATGTAAGAATTAGTAGAATCAATGGCATTAAGTTTGATTATATTCATGAAGAAATTGATAATTTTAACAAAGTTACATAAAACTCAAATTATTATAAAAAAATAATAACTTTGTATCAAACTAAAAAAAAATTAATGACAAAAAAAAATATTAACGCAGATGACACGATAGCGGCAATTTTAAAGGCTATAGATGAGATTAAGGGTTTAGATATTCAAATTTTAGATTTGAGAGAAATTGAAAATACRGTCTGTGAWTATTTTGTAATWTGTACRGGWACTTCAAATACMCATGTMAATGCMATTTCWGGYATTRTACAAAARAAAGTAAGTAAATTAACSAAAGATAAACCTTGGCATGTWGAAGGTGAARGTRRYGCAGAATGGATTYTAYTAGAYTATGTAAAYATWGTTGTWCAYGTWTTCCAAAAACATRYWCGTGAATATTATGACATTGARAGTYTWTGGGGWGATGCWAMAATCACTRCTATMYCWWMWTMAAAWNTAAAGYTTTWWAWWYTYTTNGAAAAAAAMASAAATGASTNAAGAMNAAAAAAAATACTTCAARWAATAAAAATATAAAAACACCMAAATTTAAYTTTTAYTGGATWTATGGTGSWRTTTTCATATTATTTATTGTTTTTCAATTTTTTAATAGTGAAAATTTAACTTCAAAAAATTTAAGTAAAAATGAGTTTAAAACAATTCTAGTTGAAAATGACATTGATAGAATTGTGATTGTAAATAGAGATGTTGCAAATATTTATATTAAAAATGAAGCATTAGAAAAAGAAAAACACAAAAAAAATAAAAGTTCTTTATACTCAAGTAATTCAGCGTTGTATTATTATGATTTTGGTGATTTACAAAATTTCGAAAAAGAATTAAATGATGAAAAAATAACTTACGACTTAGATTTTGACACTTCAAATGTTGAAAAAACTAACTTTTTAGAACAAATATTCATGTACCTGCCTTTTATCTTTTTAATTGGGTTGTGGATTTATTTTATGAAAAGAATGTCTGGTGGTGGTTCAGGCGGTGGACAAATTTTTAGTATTGGAAAATCCAAAGCTAAATTATTTGATCAAGACCAAAAAGTAAAAACTTCCTTTAAAGATGTAGCAGGTTTAGAAGGAGCCAAAGAAGAAGTTCAAGAAATTGTAGACTTCTTAAAAAGTCCAAGTAAATATACTGCATTAGGTGGAAAAATACCCAAAGGAGCCCTTTTAGTTGGCCCTCCAGGAACCGGAAAAACCTTATTGGCTAAAGCCGTAGCAGGAGAGGCAAATGTTCCTTTTTTCTCACTTTCAGGGTCAGATTTTGTTGAAATGTTTGTCGGAGTTGGAGCATCACGTGTTCGTGATTTATTTAAACAAGCGCAACAAAAAGCACCATCTATTATTTTTATTGACGAAATTGATGCTGTTGGTAGATCAAGAGGTAAAAATAATATGACAGGAGGTAATGATGAACGGGAAAATACCTTAAACCAGTTATTAACAGAAATGGATGGTTTTGGGACCGATACAAATGTAATTGTACTTGCAGCTACCAACCGTGCCGATGTTTTAGATAAAGCGCTATTACGTGCTGGGCGTTTTGACAGACAAATTTATGTAGATCTCCCTGATTTAAATGAGCGTTCTGAAATTTTCAAAGTTCATATTAAACCTCTTAAGTTACATAAAGATGTTGATTTAGAATTTTTATCACAACAAACCCCCGGATTTTCAGGTGCTGATATTGCTAATTTATGTAATGAAGCTGCGCTAATTGCTGCTCGAAAAAGTAAAAAAGCTGTACATCATCAGGACTTTTTAGATGCAGTTGACAGAATTGTTGGTGGACTTGAAAAGAAAAACAAAATAATTTCACCGAAAGAAAAGAAAACAATTGCTTTTCACGAAGCTGGTCATGCAACAGCAAGTTGGATGCTTGAACATGCAGCTCCGCTGGTAAAAGTAACTATCGTTCCTAGAGGTCAATCATTAGGAGCTGCTTGGTACTTGCCTGAGGAACGCCAAATTGTTCATACTGACCAAATGTTGGATGAAATGTGTGCTACACTTGCAGGTAGAGCAGCTGAAAAACTAATGTTCAACAAAATTTCTACAGGAGCCTTAAATGACCTTGAAAAAATTACTCGTCAAGCAAGAGCTATGGTCACTATTTACGGGCTAAATGATAAAATTGGTAATATTACGTATTATGATTCATCAGGGCAATCTGAGTATAATTTTACAAAACCTTATAGTGAGGCAACTGCTCAGGTTATTGATAAAGAAATTTCAAAACTTATAGAAGTTCAATACCAAAGAGCCATTAAAATTTTAGCCAATCATAAAGATAAATTAATTATTTTGGCTGAATTGCTGCTTGAGAAAGAAGTTATATTTAAAAAAGATCTAGAAGTAATTTTTGGTAAAAGAGCTTTTGAAGTTGAAAAACCTAAAGTGTTGAAAGATACACCTGAAGAGCCAAGCATTGAAAATTCATCAGAAACACAGGAATAAATTCATATCTTTTTTATAATTTTGGATTTATTCAAAACAACTAATGAGTTTTTTTAAAAAGTTATTCAATTCGCCGAAAGAAAAGGAAACTAAAGAACCAACTTTAGACTTAGAAAATTTATCTCTTGATCAAATATTTGTTCAAAATTTCCTAAAAAATAATGGTAAATTTCTCTATTGTACTACATTAGAAGAAGTAACTCTAAATTTGGCCAACATAGTTCAAGAAAATTCTTGGGAAGCTATCATATGTATTGATAATGATTTACTAAAACTTGTTAAAACAATACCTATAAATACCATCGAAATTTTTAATAACTCACACCCGATTTTTATAAGCTGTGAACACTTAATTGCAGAAAATGGTAGTATTTTATTCTCATCAAACCAACTAAAAGACTGTAAAATATCCGAATTATCAGAAAACTTTATAGTTTATGCAACCACAAGTCAATTAGTTAAAACTAATGGTAATGGCTTAACAGGAATTAAAACAAGTTATCAAGGCAACATACCAAGTAATATTAGCGCAATTAAAAATTACAATCCAAATTCCAAAGACAATGATTTTATGAGTTATGGAAATACTAATGCAAAAAACTTATATTTGTTGTTATTCGAAGATTTATAATTTATGACGAACCTTTTAAAACGTGCACTTTCAGGAGTTTTCTTTGTAAGTATTTTAGTTTTCTCAATTCTTTATAGTAAAATTTCATTTATTTGTCTTTTTTTCATCTTAATGATTTTTTGCCTTTATGAATTTAAAAAAATGATTCAACTAAAAAGTATTTTCCCTTACATAATAGGATCCTTACTGTTTATTTTTGGAAATATTTTAAATGTTGAAGACGTTCCTTCAAAAATAATTTTTCAATATGCTGGTGTTGCATTATTCTTAACAATTTTTATAACTTTTGCTTCTATCTTATTTGCGAAAAAAGAAGAAGTAATAAGCCATTTAGGGAAAATATTTTTATCAATAATATATATTGTTGTTCCATTCACATTAATCGTTCAAATCCCATTTTTAAATACAGATTATAATTACATCAATACAACTATTTTAGGAGTTTTTATTTTGATTTGGACAAATGACTCTTTTGCATTTTTTGTTGGAAAAAATATTGGAAAACATAAACTTTTAAAACGGATTTCACCCAATAAAACTATTGAAGGGTTTATTGGAGGAATGGTTTTTACTTTTTTAGCAAGTTTTATTTTAGCACATCAATTTACATCATTATCGCTAATACAGTGGATTGTAATTGCTGGCATTGTAAGTATATTTGGTGTTCTGGGTGATTTAATTGAATCTATGTTTAAAAGACAAGCCAATGTAAAAGATAGCAGTAATTTTATCCCTGGTCATGGTGGCTTTTTAGATAGATTTGATAGCGTTATTTTYGCAGCCCCATTTATATTTATTTATTTACAATTCATACACTAATTATGTTTCACAAAGAAGGTTATAAAATAATTTTAATTGCAACATTTATTCTAGGTGCAGGAATTATTTTAGTTGAAAATTTCATAGAACTAATTTGGCTAAATAAGTTATTAGCTAGTAGTTTATTGATATTCTATATTCTGATTTTGCAATTTTTTAGGAATCCTAAAAGAAATACTATTTTAAATGATCATCACATTATAGCTCCTGTTGATGGTAAGGTGGTTGTGATTGAAGAGGTTTTTGAAAAAGAATACTTTAAAGATAAACGCATACAAGTTTCTATATTTATGTCTCCTATAAATGTTCATGTAACCAGGTATCCAATTAGTGGAACTATAAATTTTAGTAAATACCACCCTGGAAAATATTTAGTGGCGTGGCACCCTAAATCATCAGAAGAAAATGAACGCACAACTGTTGTTGTCGAAAATAAAATAATTGGTAAAATACTATACCGTCAAATTGCAGGTGCTATGGCTAAGAGAATAGTAAACTATGCGAAATCAAATGAAAAAGTAATACAAGGAGCAGATGCAGGCTTTATTAAATTTGGTTCACGTGTTGATTTATTTTTACCTTTAAACACTAAAATTAACGTTAAATTAAATGATAAAGTAAGAGGTGGAGAACAAGTTATAGCAACACTATAATTTTTATATTTTAAGTTATGGACAAAGAATTAAATGGAGCATTTGAAGAAGCTTACAAATTTTCCTCTAATACAACTAAAAAACTCCCCCCCGATRWAATGCTTGCTCTTTATGCTTATTACAAACAAGCTACAAAAGGAAATAATTACGAGCAACCATCTGGRRCYATTAAATTAAGAAATTCGTTTAAATTGAATGCYTGGTTTCAATTAARTCATTTAACTGAAGACGAAGCAAAAMAAGAATATATAAMTCTTGTAAAYAAACATTTAAAATAACTACTACTATTATGAAAAAATYASCTGTAATTAGCCTATTATTGATTGCCTCARTAATARCATTTTCTTGCAAGCAGCATGAAAAAAAAGAWGTCAARCCRATCAAAAAAGTATAYRCTGTTGAAGCYAAATCAACARCAATTAATTGGGTTGCCTATAAAACAACCAAAAAACTTCCAGTAAAAGGTCAGTTTACGAAGGTAACTATTGAAAATACTAAAAATGCTTCAACAGTATTAGAAGCTTTAAACGGACTAAAATTTAATATTCCAATAAGTAGTTTGGTCACAAATGATACTATTAGAGATGGCAAACTAAAAAAATTCTTTTTTGGTACTATGAAGAATACCAACAACATTTCTGGAACACTAACTATGAATAATGAAACTTCAGGATTAGTTGAATTAACTATGAATGGAATTTCTAAAATATTGCCAATAACTTGTGTTATTGACAACCAAATGGTAAAAATTGAAGCAGAAATGGACTTAGACAATTGGCAAGCTCAGTTAGCTATAAAAGCTTTAAACATTGCATGTAAAGATTTACATACAGGTGATGACGGTATTTCTAAAACATGGAATGATGTCAAAATTGAAGTTATAACAAATTTAAAATATGAATAAAAAAATCCTGCTTTAAAAGCAGGATTTTTTTAATAATCTAATTTTTTTAAGTACTCAAGCTTCACTTTCCAAATTTCTAATTTTTCCTTAAAGGAATTGATATTTCCCAATACATTTTTAAGCAAAGGATTATCAGCAGATGCATTCGAAATAAACCCAATATTATTTTCTAATTGTTGAATTTCTCTAACCGTTTCATCAATCTTTTTTCTAACAAAAAGTTGCTCACCATTTAGTTTCTTATAATTTTTTTGTTCTAAATAACTGTTAATTAAGTTTTCGAACTTAATCATTTCCACTTCTTTTGCGTCAATAGAATTTGCAGCAACAATTTTATCAATCAGTTTATTAAATTTTACTTCAATATGTTTCATTTCATAAGGAACTCTCCCTAAATCACGCCAGTTACTAACATATACTTTAAGCGTTTCTAATGTTATTTCGGTTTCGCTATCAACAGTACTCTTAATTTCTGTCAGAAGTTCTTTCTTTTTATTAAATACTTCTAATTCTTCTTTATTACCAGCATCTTGTTCAGAATGAAGTCTATCAAAATAATGGTTACAAGCATCTTTAAATTCTTTCCATAATTTATCAGAATACTTTCGAGGCACATGCCCAATTTTTTTCCAATCCGCTTGTATCTTTTTCATCACTTCAGTTGTAACATCCCAATCTTCACTATCTTTTAGCTCAATTGCACGCTCAATAAGTAATTTCTTTTTATTTAAATTTTCTAAGTGTTCTTTTTTTACTTCTTTAAAAAACTTATTTTTTTCAATGTTGAAATTTTTCGTAGCTTCTTTAAACTTATCCCAAATTAGATTATTTTTCACCCGCGGAACTTGACCAATACTAAAAAACTGATCACGTAATTCTTCAATTTTTTTAATACTCTTTTGCCAATCTGTTCTATTCTTATTTTTWGAAAYATCWATCGATTCTATACYAGCAATAACAGCTAATTTYTTATCAACATTTTCGTCGAATTTAGATTTCAAATCCTTGAAAAAATCATGACGTTTGTCATGTACTTTTTTAGTTGCCGCACTAAATCGATTCCAAACTTCTTCTCTATGCTCACGATCAACTGGTCCAACTTCTTCTTTCCATAATTTATGCAAAATCTGAAGTTCATTAAAAGCTAAATTTATATCTTCTAATTCAGCCAATTCTTCAGCCTTCAAAACAAGTGCTAATTTTTCTTCATAATTATGCTTAAAATCTAAGTCTCGTAAATCATTGCTTAAATGCAGTAAATCATAAAAACGTTCAACATGGTGGTGGTAAGTTCTCCATGTATCATTATACTTGGCTCTTGGTATTGGTCCAATTACACGCCACCTCTCTTGTATACCCTTAAACACTTTATACATTGTAGACCCATCAGCATGATCAATTAAGTGTTTAAGTTCTTCTATTAAAGCAAGTTTATTCTCAAAATTATCATTTAGTTGACTATCTTGTTTTGCATAAAATTCATTTTTTTTAACTTTATAATCGTATAAAATACTATTGTAATTAGATTTACATGGATTCGTATATTGAAAATCGATAATATTACCGCCCTCTTCTAAAAATTTTGTTTTTTCATTTTTTAGTAGCTCTCCAAATTTAACATTAAATGCGTTTTTAATGTTATTCACATTATTATGGATACTTTGAACTGGATTTTCTTTAACTAATTTACTTAATTCAGCTACTAAATCTTCCAAACTAAGAGTGCCATAATCGAGCATTTCAACAGCCTCATGTTCAATTTTTTCAGAACTTTCGGCTATTTTACTTTCAATCTCATCAATAGCTTTGTTTGTGACGGGAGTCGATTTTTCTGTTACCGTATCAGTTTCTTTATCTTCTGAACTTTTTGAGGTTGACTTACTATCTTCTATCGATATTTCGTCATTTCCTCCTTCATCAGTAACTTCATCTACTGAAGAAATTTCTTCTTGAATTAAATTAGGTGATTTTTTTTCTTCTGGAACTTCAGAATTTTGTGGAGTTAAATTAATTTCTTCTTCTACGTTTGGTAATTTTTTAATTTCGTCTAACATATGAAATGTTTAAGGTTCGTTTAATTATATCAATATAATTTGGAAAATAGCCATTTCACAAAAAATAGTATTTTATATAAGATGTCAAATTTCACTAAAAGTTGCGTAAATTTAGGTAATTCTTTTTATGAATTCCATATTTCCCATGACTTTTCCGCTTGGAGTTCTAACATTTCAAGTCCGTTTTTTATAATAGCTCCACGTTTTTTTCCCTCTTGTAAAAATTTAGTTTCTAAAGGGTTATAAATTAAATCAAATAGCAAGTGCTTACCTGTAATAAATTCATAAGGAATGTTTGGTGAATTTTCAATATTAGGATACGTTCCAACTGGTGTACAATTAATAATAACCGTATGTTCTTCAATAATTTGTTCACTTAAAATTGAATACAGTAGATTATCTTCTGAAATATTTCTAGAAACAAACTTAAAATCAATATCTAATTTCTCTAAAGCAAAAGCGACAGCTTTAGAAGCGCCTCCTGTTCCTAATATAAGTGCCCTTTTATGATGTTTTTCAAGTAAAGGCTCTATTGATTTCTGAAAACCATAAGCATCAGTATTATACCCTATTAATTGATTCTCTTCAGTAACTTTTATAGTGTTTACAGCACCAATTTTTAACGCATCACCTTTAACATCATCCAAATATTTAATGATAGATTGTTTATAAGGAATTGTAACACTAAACCCTTGAAAATCATCTTTTCTTTGATATAGAATAAATGGAAATTCTTCTATTTCAGGAATATCAAAATTATCGTATCTGTGGGTTTTCAAACCTAATTTTTGAAATTTCTCTTTGAAATATGTACTAGAAAAAGAGTAAGAAATATTTTTCCCTACCAAACCAAATTTAAAACGACTACTCATCAATATATTCTTCACGTTCTACTCCGTATTTATCAATTAATAAAAGAACTCCTAAACCCACTAAAACAAATAATATGGCTATCCAGGTTTCCTGCAATGAAAAATCTGGAAAATATCTTTTAAAATTCTCAATTACTTTATCTCCGTTTACATCAATTAAGACCTCGCCATTTTCTACTTTATAGATTTCCTTCTTCCATGGCCAAACAATACCTAAAGAGCCTGTTATAAAACCAATAATTACTGCAGTTACAATTTGATGCCAACGCTTTAATACATACCCTAAAATATGAGATGTAAATACCAATCCAAACGCTGAACCTCCTGTAAACGAGGCCATAATTTTAAGGTATCTCATACGCTCTTCATTATCCATAAAACTAAAATCTCCCATAAAAACTTCAGCAAAAGTTTTGTACATCATAGTAACTGAATCTACTAATARCARYACGTAATTACCCARTAAAATTARAATAAATGAYCCTGAMAGTCCTGGTAATGTCATTCCAGAAACACCAATAATTCCACAAGCAAAWACAAACCATAAATTATCGTTYTCTYTWGCAGGGTTCATTAAACTTATAGCAAYTCCAAGCCCGATTCCAATWATCACAGAAATCAMRTTTTTGGTKCGCCAATCMTTAAAGTCTTTAGAAATAWAGTAAATGGAACCTAAAATCATTCCGAAAAAWGARCTCCAAACATATAATTCGTAACGTTGTAATAAATAATCTAAYACCAACGARACRCTAAAGTAGCTAAACGWRCTACCTCCAAAAACAAGCAATAAAAAAGTAGCGTTTGTATAGGTATAAAAACTYTTAAATCTCCCATTWATAAGTAATARAAAGGCCTTATAATTTATTTTTCGAAACGAATAAATCATTTCTTCATAAAAACCTAATACAAAAGAAACCGTCCCACCAGAAACTCCAGGAACCTTATTAGCTGCCCCCATTGATAGCCCTTTTATAAAAAGGAAAAACTTATCCAATATACTACGGNTCNTCTWGMCATAAKTTATACSTTACTTGAACTRTTWGCYAWTTTTTCTARYAAWAWWATTACTGMAAAACCTATYRCYGATAGTACTATTGCCATTRYTAATTGSGCATCTCCTTCAAAAGAAAARGGAGAAATGCTTTGTTCATTAAATGGWACTTTTATYCCMTGAGAATTRACTCKCCARGTTARTRCTTYTTTCCAAGGCCAAATTTTATTTAATGAWCCTAARATAAASCCCGTTAAMARWGCTAAGGTATAATTTYTATAATTAGCAAATARCCATTTTAAYACCTTYGAAAATGATAACAATCCTACKATTGCMCCAAAAAYTAASAYTGCTATTAATTTAAAATCTCTATTATGAATTGCTTCTAACGYTGGTTTATATGCGCCTARTAAMACTAAWATAAATGCTCCTGAAATTCCAGGTAAAATCATTGCGCAAATTGCTAAAGCACCCGCTAAAAACATAAATAGCGGAGAGGAGTTTTCAGAAATAAATGGTTGAAGCGTTGTAATATAATAAGCTATTACTATACCTACCAAAGAAACCATAACAGTTATAAAATCCCATTTGGTTATTTGTTTTCCAATGTAAATAATACTTGCAAAAACCAACCCAAAAAAGAATGACCAAACCATAATTGGTTTATTTTCTAATAACCAAGAAATAAGTTTAGCCAACGACAAAATACTTATAAAAATACCAACAAGCAATGCCATTAAAAAATTACCATTAATGGCTTTCCAAACAGCTTTGACTCCTGCTGTTTTTAACAGCTTCAATTTAGCAATATTAATGGAACTAATTGATGTTAATAACTCTTCATATATTCCTGATATAAACGCTATTGTTCCTCCTGAAACACCAGGAACAACATCAGCAGCACCCATTGCCATTCCTTTCATTGAAATTATTAAATAGTGAACGAATTTTCGTTGTTGCATTTGTCTAAAATGTTAGTAGGACAAATGTAGTATTTTTATTATGATTTTTTTTCGAAACTATTTACAATATCTTTTACTGCTGGCAGTATAAAAACCGCTGGAAATAATTCTTTTAAAATGAAATGATATTCAAAATCTATTGACAAAGCCACCAATAAATGTAGTGTCCCTTTTTTACTGTTTTTAAACTTAAAATACAAGCCACTTAGCCTGTATTCTATTTCAGCAAAATCTTTAAAATAAGATTTTGCTTTTAATAAATTTGTTAAAGCCTCTTCATATTCACCTAATAAACATAATGTATCACTTAAACCTAACCAAATTGTAAGGTCATAATCATGCAATAAAATACATTGTTGAAATGCATTTACAGCTTCTTCAAAAAGCTCTAAATTCAAATTAATTTCAGCATATTTGCGCCAGTATAGCGTATTCTGCTCTTCAACTTCAATAGCCTTATTCATATAAAATAACGCTTTCCTATACTTTTTTTCCTTAATATATAAATCTGTAATGGCTATCCATCCTTTATCTAATAATGGATCTTCATGAACGGCTTTTTTATAATATTGAATCGCTAATGTAATTTCATTTAATTTCTTATAACAATCAGCAATTCTTAAATAAACAAAGGATGTTGCGTCATCTAATTCTAGCGTTGCTTTGTAATTTTCTATGGCTTCTTCAAAACGGTTTAATTTTTCAAAAGTTTTGGCTTTCTCAAGATAAGCACCTACAAAATACTCATCAATTAACACTGCATAATCAAATGCCCGTAATGCTTCATTGTAATTCTTTAATATAAAATATTGATGYCCTAATTGATGCCAWGCKACTTCACTATAKGGATCYTTATTAATATAATTATTYAAATAATCAATTGCTYCTTSATGMTYATCTTGCATRTCAAAGCAATAAATTACATTGTAAAGTGAWGAATAATCTTCAAAATCWACTTCTAAACACTTTGCAAAATTYAATCTTGCMTCATTAAAATTATCTAAAAAYARATATTCCATGCCAATCATTGATAAAATATCAGCTTCATCATCKGTATARACTAAAGCAATTTTCAACAATTYTATTGCACTRTTATGATCGTCRCTYTTWGARCATATATTRGCCTGATGYACATAAATTTCTTCATTTGTTGGYTCWATWGCCTGTAATTCTTTTAGYAARCTTGAAGCCRCYTCAATCTCGCCATCAAARATTAATAATTCWGCTTTAAGTAACTTTAATAAAACCGATTTAGGRTGYTGTGYTAARCCTAATTTTATTGCTTTTTTRGCTAATGAATTTTTACCYGAATCTAAATAATAATGTATAATYTCCTCAAACTCAATAGAATCAAAAAAATAAACGCTATTAGTTTTGAGCATAGATTCAAATTTTGACAATGCTATATTATTCTCATTTKGAGTTAAAGACATATGATAGAATAAATAATTTCTATGTAAATAAAAGTACAAGAACTTTTCAACCCTTTTAAAATTAACTTCTAATCTTTTTAACAAATTAATTAACAAAATGCTGTATATTTGTATTCCAAACAATGTTTGGTATTGCCATGAGTAAAAAAACACTACTTAACTCTAAAGAAATTCACATCATATTACATCGGTTAGCTTGTCAGTTAATTGAAAATCATAATACCTTTGAAAATACAGTTCTTATTGGAATTCAGCCAAGAGGAGTGTATTTAGCAGAACGATTAGTTAATATTTTACAAAATGAATATTCAATTTCTAACGTTAAATTAGGACTCTTAGATATTACTTTTTACAGAGATGATTTTAGAAGACGTGAGGAACCTTTAGAAGCAAATAAAACGTATATAGATTTTATTGTAGAAGATAAAAACGTAGTTTTTATTGATGATGTTCTTTTTTCTGGGAGAAGTATTAGAGCAGCACTAACTGCTATTCAATCATTTGGAAGGCCCTCAGATATTGAACTTTTAGTATTAATTGACCGAAGATTTAGTCGTCATTTACCAATTCAACCTGATTATACAGGTAGACAAGTMGATGTTATYAACGAAGAAAAAGTTARTGTMCATTGGAAAGAAAARGAYACWAAAGATRCAGTTTATATTATAAATAAATAGTYMTATGARTCAGTTAAGYGTACAACACCTTTTAGGRATYAAACATMTAAACAAAGCTGATATTGATTTAATTTTTAAAACRGCCGATCACTTTAAAGAAGTSATMAACAGACCMATTAAAAAAGTACCATCGCTTAGAGATATTACCATTGCTAATTTATTTTTTGAAAATAGCACACGTACAAAACTATCATTYGARYTRGCTGAAAARCGTTTATCWGCTGATRTTATTAACTTTTCCGCAAGTCAATCATCTGTAAAAAAAGGAGAAACACTTATTGATACGGCCAACAATATTTTATCTATGAAAGTTGATATTATAGTTATGAGACATCCAAATGTTGGGGCTTGCGACTTTTTATCAAAACATGTAAATGCAAAAATTGTAAATGCAGGTGACGGGACACATGAACATCCAACTCAAGCACTACTTGATTCTTATTCTATTCGTGAAAAATTAGGAAATGTTGAAGGAAAAAAAGTGGTAATTGTTGGTGACATTTTACATTCTCGTGTAGCACTATCAAATATTTACGCTTTGAAATTACAAGACGCCGAAGTGAAAGTATGCGGACCAAAATCATTAATTCCTAAATTTATTGAAAGTTTAGGTGTTGGTATTGAATACAATATYAAAAAGGCATTGGAATGGTGTGACGTAGCTAACGTATTACGAGTTCAAAATGAACGTATGGAAATTAATTATTTTCCTTCAACAAGGGAGTATTCTCAATTATTTGGCATCAATAAAAAGTTATTAGATTCCCTTGATAAAAAAATTGTGATTATGCATCCAGGCCCCATTAACAGAGGTGTCGAAATCACAAGTGATGTTGCCGATGCTGAGCAATCCATTATCTTAAATCAAGTTGAAAATGGTGTTGCAATACGGATGGCGGTTATTTATTTATTGGCTCAACAAATTGAACAATAACTACTATGATAATTACTAAAACTGAAAAGTACACGCATATAAAACCAGCACAGAATTCATTTTATGATTTTTTAAATAATTTCAAAAAATACTATATAGAATTTATCGATCAGCACTTAATTATTGATTTTTCAGAAAATTTTAACATAAATATTGAAGAATTAACCTTATTTTTGAAATTAAGTATACAACACAAGAAAAATGGCACAAGTTTTGTGCTTATTTGTAATGATATAAATATTAATGATACTCCAGACGAAATAGCTATTGTGCCTACTTTTACAGAAGCTTTAGATATTCTTGAAATGGATGCTATTGAAAGAGATTTAGGATTTTAAACACAGGTTAGCTTATTGATGAAAAAACTACTTTTAATAATTTTTTTATTGTTCTTCACTTTTTCTTTTGCACAGCAAACTGAAAAGAACGATTCAGTTATTARTAAAAATGAGCCTCAAACTACTTTATCATCAGTTTCTGCATATCCTAATCCGTTTATTATAGATACTAAAATTAATTTTCAATCTACTAAAATACAACTCATAGAATTTTCAGTTAAAAATTTATTGGGAAAAACTGTTTATTTTGAACCAGTTAATGCTAAAATTGGTTACAATACTATACTATTTAACCGTACCAATTTAACTGAAGGAATGTATATTTATACATTACAAACCAAAAACGAAATTATTTCAAAAAGACTTGTTATTCGATGAGTTTAAAACTCACAATTTTAGGTTGTCACTCAGCTACCCCAAGAGTAAACGCTCACCCAACAGCACAATTCTTGGAAATTAAAAATCATAATTTTTTAATTGATTGTGGAGAAAGTACTCAAGTGCAATTACGTAAATACGGTATTAAATTTTCTAAAATAAAACATATTTTCATTTCACATTTACACGGTGACCATTTTTATGGTTTAGTTGGGTTAATTTCGACTTTTAGATTGTTAAATCGCGAATCAGAATTAAACATTTATGCACCTAAAGGATTGAAAGAAATTATTACATTACAGCTAAAACTTTCAAATTCATGGACGCATTATCCGCTGATTTTTCATGAGCTTACAGCAACTAAAAGTGAAAGCGTTTTTGAAGATTCAAAAGTTGAAGTACACACCATCCCTTTAAATCATAGAATATATACAAACGGTTTTTTATTTAAAGAAAAATTAGGAGAAAGAAAATTAAACATGGATGTTGTATCTCAACATAATGAAATAGAAATTTGCGATTATCAAAACCTAAAAATAGGGCGTGATTTCAAATTGGAAAATGGTACTATATTAAAAAACGAWTTATTAACATTGGCACCTCCAGAACCTTTAAGCTATGCTTTTTGTTCCGACACCTCTTATTTTCCTGAAATGATTCCAATTATAAAAAATGTGAACTGTTTATACCACGAAACCACCTTTTTAAATGATAAAGAAGAGTTGGCAAAATCAACTAAACATTCTACTGCCTCACAAGCAGCTAGTATAGCAAAACAAGCAAATGTAAAACAGTTAATTATTGGGCACTATAGTGGACGCTATAAAAATATTAACCCTTTTAAAACTGAAGCTCAAGTAGTATTTCAAAATACACTTTTAGCAGAAGCGGGTAAAATTTTTGTGATTGATTAGATCCTTTTTATAACTTTTATTCTTTTAATTTTATCATATTTTATTGTTATTACAATATCGACACTCTCCTAAAATTAGTGAAAGTAACATACAAAAATTAACTTTCTTAATGAATTATTTAATCCAAACCGTTAAATATAAGTTTATAGAAAACAACTATAAATTAGTAGGTTTTTCTAATTGACTACAATAGTTGACATTACACATAAGAAAAAAATAGAGTCCCAATTTCGTTTAATGTTTGAGACTTTTCCAAATGCTGTCATTTTAGTGAATTCAAAATGAAAGATAGAAGTAGTAAACAAACATTCCAAAATTCAGTTTAGATATATGAATAAGGAATTAGTTAACAATAATTTAGAAATATTAATCCCTGTGCTACAGAAATAAGCATCAATCATTCATTGAAATGTTGCAAAATAATCCTAAAACAAGAAGGAATAATCAAAACTCAAAATCAAGAATTAAAAAAATAAGAACAAAACTAAAAGAATTAAAGGCGACCAAAGATAATTACCAATAAAATGGTGCTAGCAATAATTAATAGTAAAAGCTTATCAATTCAAAGTACCCTATATTTGCACAACTGCATATTAATATGAGCTACACATTACTTTCTTCACCACTCCAAGGATTTACAGATTTTCGGTTTCGAAAAGCATTTAACAACCATTTCGGTGGAATTGATACGTACTATGCTCCCTACATTAGATTAAATGGAAAATTTGTCATAAAGCCATCTTACCAACGTGATCTTCTTCCTGAAAATAATGTTGGCATAGAGATAATTCCACAAATTATTACAAATAATGCTAATGAGTTTCTGTTTGTAGCCGACTATGTTCAACAATTGGGATATAAAGAATTAAATTGGAATTTAGGATGTCCTTATCCTATGGTAACAAAATGTGGTATGGGATCGGGTCTAATAAACGATTCTAAAAAAATTAATAGTRTACTTAATGAGATACATACTAAATCGGATATTGTAGTATCAATGAAAATGCGTTTGGGTYATGAAAACAGTGATGAAATTCTTCGAGTTTTGCCAAYTTTAGATAACTATCCGCTTAAGAACATTGCAATACACGCTCGTATTGGAAAACAACTCTATAAAGGAGGTGTAAATTTAGATGCTTTTCAACAATGTATTGATGCTACAAACCATAAATTATACTATAATGGAGACATTACTTCAGTAACCAAATTTCATGAAATGCAGGAGCTTTTCCCTATGATAAACCATTGGATGATAGGAAGGGGACTTATTGCAGATCCTTTTTTACCAAGTATGATAAAAAATAACACCTCGAAATATCCTGAAAATAAAATTGAATTATTTGGTTTATTTCATGATACTCTTTTTAATGAATACAGCGCATCATTATCTGGTCAACATCACTTATTATTAAAAATGTACCACTTATGGGAATACTTTTCAATCTTATTTTCAAATCCACGAAAAATGTTAAAGAAGATTAAAAAGGCTACTAATATTAGAAAATACCAAACTGCTGTAAAAGAAATTCTAGATATGGAGTATGAATATCATAATACGTAGCCTTGATACAGTCTATAAAATATCTTTCTTCTTAATAAAAGTGCATTAGATACCTTATTTCTTTTGTGAGTTATATTCGACTTTGGTATGTATATAAATCAAAATATCTGCCTTTTTTTGCTAGCAATTCATCGTGTTTTCCACGCTCTACAATGTTACCATCTTCAACCACTAATATTTGATCTGCTTTAATAATTGTACTTAACCTGTGTGCAATAACAAATGTAGTTCTATCTTTCATTAATTCATTTAAACTTTTCTGAATATAGGATTCGCTTTCAGTATCCAAATTAGAAGTAGCCTCATCCAAAATTATAATTTTCGGATTTGCCAGTAACGCTCTAGCAATAGAGATTCGTTGTCGTTGACCTCCAGAAAGTTTAACCCCTCTTTCGCCAATAATGGTATCCAATCCTTCATCAAATCTATCTGTAAATTCATTGACGTATGCTCCCTTTACAGCTTCCAATAATTGAGATTCCGTAGCATTTGGTCTTGGGAATAAAATATTTTCACGAATAGTACCTTCATATAAAAAATCATCTTGAAGCACAACTCCAAGGTTACTTCTAAAACTACTCAAGTTAATGGTTGATAAATCTATCCCATCTAAGAGTACTTTACCTTTCGTTGGGTTTAAAAAAGTTGCCGCCAAGCCCGCTATTGTGCTCTTCCCAGATCCTGAAGAACCTACCAAGGCTGTTACACTTCCAGCAGTAGCTTCAAATGAAATAGTATGCAATACTTCTTTGTTATTCTCATAACCAAATGAAACATTATTAAAAAGTATATCTCCTACAATTTTATCCAATTTAACAGTACGAATTTCAGGATCATCTTCTTCAGGCATATTCATTAATTCTTCGGTACGATCTAATCCTGCCATCGCTTCTGTTAGCTGACTTCCAATATTACTCATTTGAACAATTGGTGCAATCATAAATCCTAAAAACAAGGTAAAGGAAATAAACTCTCCATAAGTCATACTGTTTTCCATAATAAAATACCCCCCAATTCCCATAATTCCAGCAGAGGCCAACCCTAAAAGAAAGGTTGATGAACTCGTAATTAAAGCAGTAGCAGTTAAACTTTTTTTAACATTCAAAAATAAACGCTCTACTCCTTTTTCAAAAGCTTTATTCTCTTGATTTTCAGCATTGAATCCTTTAATGACTCTTACTCCGTTCAGTGTTTCCGTTAACCTACCAGTTACTTCTGCATTTATTTTTCCACGAGCCCTAAAAATTGGGCGTATGTACCCAAATGCTTTCAAGGCAACTAGGGCGAAAATTGAAATAGGCACTAGTACAAATAGAGTCATTAAAGCATTGATTTTAATTAAAATAACCAACGATATAATAGCCGTAAACGTCCCTCCAACTAATTGAACCAAACCAGTTCCTACTAAATTACGGACTCCTTCAACATCWGTCATTACTCGAGAAACTAGTGCGCCAGATTTATTATTATCAAAAAAACTAATTGGCAATGTAAGWAGTTTTCTTTGTACTTTAGCTCTTAAYARCGATATTAAATGCTGKGCYTCAACACTTAACAAWCGWGTTAAAGAAAATGAACTCACAGCTTGAAGAAGTATAGCAATACAAACAATTATTAGTAATGTTGTTAAGGCTTGAACATTTTGAGATGGAATGACATCATCTATCAAGTTTTTACTAGCATAAGGAAGTACTAATCCAGCTAAACTTCTAATAATTATTAGAATTATTCCTACTAATACGATTTTTTTTCGTGGCCAAATAAATTCCTTAAAAGCCCAATAAAATGATACTTTATTTTTACTCATAGTGCAATATACTCTAAAATTAAGCCAAAAAAAGTAAGAGCGACAATTAGGCAGAAAAATTAAATATTTTCACCTCAATCACTCTTTTATTATACCTTAGAATTATTTTAGATTGTGTGTGTCAATACCTCAACGAGGTAATTAAATCTTTGTTTTTTCATTAACTTAATACACTCCTAAACTTAACAATACCAAAGTACAAGCCCGTTCAAATTCAATATTATTTTTTGTCAATAACTGTTCAAAAAGTGGGTTTTCTGTTCCTGGATTAAAAAGTACTCTTCTGGGTTTTAAATCAATTATATAGGTATAATAATCAGCCTGATTCTTTGCGGCAACATATACTGTTACTGTATCAATATTTTCAAACATTATCTTCTTAACTGTAATTTTAATACCTTCTACTGTTCCATCTTTAGTTCCTATTGCACATACTTTATAACCATTTGTTACGAGTCTATTTATCGCTAAATAAGAATATCTACTTGGATTTGTTGATGCCCCCAATACCAATGTTTTCATGWGTTTATATTTACTGTTTTTTAATGGTCACATGCTGTTCGCTATTAATCATTCTCCTTGGTGAGAAAAATTTTAACAAGCTGGTTTCATAATCATATGTTAAAATTAGTTAAAGTCTGTTAAACAAGGTAACATAACCTTTAATATGTAGTCTTCTAGGCATAGCAAAGCTTACAGTACTTAAATTTAACACATAACGGAATCAAAAACAATGTTAAATRTTTCATAAAATAGTACTTTGCTTTGCATAGTACTAAAAAAACCATATATATTTGCGGTATCAAATTTTAAAACTAACAATTATGAAATCAATAATCACATTAAATAGCAAAACAAATCATTCAATTTTCGATTTATTATCAAATTCAAAACACATCAATTGGAATAACAGAAGACGTTATTCAAACATAAATCAATTCAAATTTATATAACAAATTRACTAAAACTACTAAAATCACTACAAATGAAAAAAATCATATTTCTATGCAGTCTCCTATTTTCTTTGACTGTATCAGCTCAGCTTCCTTCAAACTCGAATCCAAAAACAGGTGTAGTTTCTGGGAAAGTTTTAGACGCAACAACAAATCAAGCATTGCCATATGTTAGTATTGTAATAAAAGATATGAATCAAAAAACCGTGACAGGAGGAATTACAGATGATAACGGAAATTTTACCATCAAACAAATTCCAGAAGGCGAAAACAACGTAGAAATTCAATTTATTGGTTACAAAACTGAAACTAAAAAAATCAATATTTCAAGATCCAATTCAAAAATAAACTTAGGAACTATTTTACTAAAAGAAGAAGCTTCAGCATTGGATGAAGTAGTTGTAATTGCAGAAACATCTACAGTTACACAAAAAATTGATCGAAAAGTAATCAATGTAGGAAAGGATTTAACCTCGGCAGGTACCACAGCTYCAGAATTACTAAATAATGTGCAGTCTGTTTCGGTTGACAGCCAAACAGGTGCCGTTASTTTACGAGGTAATGAAAACGTACGGGTACTAGTTGATGGAAAACCAACGAATATTAGTTCGGCACAATTGTTACAACAAATTCCTTCAACATCTATTAAGAGTATTGAATTAATTACCAATCCATCTGCAAAATACAACCCTGAAGGAATGAGTGGAATTATAAATATTATACTTCACAAAAATTCTAATCTTGGGTTTAATGGAAGTATTAATACTGGATTAACAAAAGGTGAAAACAGTCGATTTAACGGTTCTTTAGATATGAATTTAAGAACTGGAAAGGTAAACTTCTTTGCCAATTACGGTTTAAATGATGGAAAACGTGAGAACTTTGGAAAAGTATTTAGAACGGATAATAACTCTAATCAAGATTTTTTCTTTTTAAATGATCGAACATCTCATTTATTAAAAATAGGAGCTGATGTATATTTAAATGATAAAAACACACTTTCATTTTATACCATTCAAAATAAATCTGATAATTTATTCAATGGGAATACCCTCGTAAAATTTAATAATGTAATTGATAGTAACAGCCCTGCTCTTGTTGACAGTGAAAGTAATTCTCAAACTTATAATTTTAATTATACATTAGATTTTGAAAAGGAAGGTCATAATTTAGAATTTGAAGCTAATTTTTCTAATTCAGATAGCCCTGAAAATGCACATTATAGCGAAACTGTAAATCCTAGTAATGAAGTATTAAATTACAATGATATAGTTACAAATGACAGAAAAAACACATTATTAAATATTGATTATACCAACCCTATTTCTGAAAATTCAAAATTWGAATTAGGCCTTGAAGTWAGATTAAATGAAACTACAAATAAYAATATTACAACYCAACATGAWTTTRTTTATGAAGATGATGGTAAYGGRAATYTTGTTTTAATTGATGATGGCAATGGGTGGTATGAGACTGCTCCAAGAGATGACTCCTCATTTAAATATAACAGAGATATTTATTCTGCATATTTAAATTACAATTATAAATTTGATAAACTATCAATGCAATTAGGTGCTCGACTTGAACAGTATGAGGCAAACGGGACATTTGTTAAAGGTACAGAAACACAAACTTATACCGATGAAATATTTAGTATTTATCCATCTGCATTTTTTACTTATAATCCAAGTGATAAAAACCAATTTCAATTAAGTTATAGTCGCCGAGTAGATCGTCCATCAATTGGTCAAGTAAATCCAATTAGAGAATGGAGTACTCCTTTAATTACTTCAATAGGAAATCCAGAACTAAAACCTCAATTTACAAATTCATATGAATTGAATTATACACATCAACATAAAAAGGGATCTTTTACTTTTGGAACATTTTATAGAAGAGTGAATGACAATATTACTAGAATATTAAATGTAGATCCTTTAGATGATGATAAAGTAGAATTATCATTTATGAATACTGAAAGTAACAATCGCTATGGTGTTGAGTTGTCTAGTAATTATAAAGTTGCAAATTGGTGGAGAGTGAATGCTAGTTTTGATTTGTACACTCAAAAGGAAAGTGGAATTGCTAATGGACAAGAACTTGAGGTAACTAATAATTCTTTAAATTTTAGAGTTAGTAACAACTTCAAAGCAAGTAAAAATTTACGTTTCCAACTATTTGCTTTATATAGAGGCGGAGGAGAGTCTATTCAGTTTAAGGTAGACCCAATGTGGATGATAAATACAGGTGCTAGTTTAAAAGTACTTAAAGGAAAAGGAACTGTTAGCTTTAGAGTAAATGATATTTTCGAAGGTATGAAATTTAAATTTGAATCACAAAATCCTTATCCTTTCCAAGGTCAATTTAACTGGGAAAGTAGAACAGCTTTTGTTGGATTTATGTACAGATTTGGTGGTGGAAAAAACAAAGCAAAAAGACGTAAATCAAGAGATAATAACGAAACTCAAGGTGGTGGTGGATTTATTTAAAAACATCCAAATTGTAAGAAATAAGCAATTTATTCGTCCCTTTAAATAGGAATATCAATGAATAATAAATTTAAAATTATTAAAAAAGGATATTATAATTATTTGAATTAACTAATAGCCTTAAACAAAGCCTCTAAACTTGCATTTTAGAGGCTTTATTTTTATACTGATAAATTTTTCTACCAACGCATAATAACACTTCCCCAGGTAAATCCACTACCAAAAGCTGCTAAAACAACTAGGTCATTGTCTTTAATTTTGCCTTTTTCCCAAGCTTCAGTAAGCGCTATAATAACAGAAGCAGCTGTTGTATTTCCATATTTCATAATATTATTGAATACCTGATCGTCATTCAGTTTAAATTTCCGTTGAATAAACTGTGAAATACGCAAATTGGCTTGATGAGGAATTAGCATATCAATATCTGAAACTCGTAAATTATTAGCTTGTAAACCCTCATTAATTGCTTCTGAAAAACGAACTACTGCATGTTTAAAAACAAAGGTTCCATTCATATAAGGATAATAAGATTCATCCTCTTTATTATTGCTATCTATTATTTCATTAATCCATCTTTTACTACTAGGACTTGAAACAATCAATTCTTCTGCATGTTTCCCTTCTGAATGCAAATGAGATGATAAAATTCCTTTCGTATTATCATTAGTTCTTGACAACACCGCCGCTCCTGCTCCATCGCCAAAAATAACCGAAACACCTCTTCCTCTAGTCGTTTTATCCAAACCTGAAGAATGATATTCCGCACCAACAACTAATATATTATTATACATTCCCGTTTTAATGAACTGATCTGCTACAGAAATTGCATAAATAAAACCTGAACATTGATTTCTAACATCAAGAGCTCCAATGGTTTTCATATCAAGCATTTCCTGTAATTGTACCCCACCTCCTGGAAAATAATAATCTGGACTTAAAGTTGCAAAAACTATAAAATCTATATCCTCATTTTTAAGTCCAGCTCTTTCAATTGCAATTCGTGAAGCTTTAGCTCCCATAACGGATGTAGTATCGTCACTTCCTTCCTTAATCCATCTTCTTTCTTTTATCCCCGTTCGCTCCTGAATCCACGCATCATTGGTATCCATAAATTTGGACAACTCATTATTAGTAACAATATTATCAGGAACATAATAACCCAGACCTGATATCTTCGAATTATACATAAATTTCAATTTTTATCATATTTACTTCAAAYTTACTAAAAATCTGCAAATGTTWACAGCTATAATTCATCTAACTACTATTAATCCTTTAATATAATTTCATTACTTCATTAAGTGATTTTCTATGAATATTTGGAACGTACGTTTTTTCAGCCTCATATCCAATCGGTAACAACAAGTACGCGCGCTCATTACTTGGTCTATCAAGTATTTTTTCTAAAAATCGCATTGGACTTGGTGTGTGTGTTAACGTAACCAATCCAGCATTATGAATTGCTGAAATCAAAAATCCACAAGCTAACCCCACTGATTCATTTACATAATAATTTTGATGCTTATTTCCGTCAAAATCAATTTCATAGGGCCGTTTAAAAACAACTATTAAATAAGGTGCAGTTTCTAAAAATGCCTTATTTTCATTTGTTCCTAAATGTTTTAAATCATCGAGCCATTCATTGCTCATCCTATCGGAATAACTTATCCTTTCTTCTTTTTCTGCTGCATCTCGAATCTTTTTCTTTAACACTTTGTTTTGTACCAAACAAAAGGTCCAAGGTTGCTTATTTGCTCCTGACGGAGCTGTTGATGCCGATTTAATAATATTTTCTATAATATCAATTGGTATATGTTTTTCCGAAAATTCTCGAACGGATCTTCTATTATCTATCCATTTAAAATAATTTTCAGATCTATTCTTCATTTCTTCTAAAGAATAGGTTTTCTGTTTATATCGAATATGTTTAAATCCATCAATAAAAATATAATCATCTGATTGCATAATTTCTAATTTTATAATTAAAAGTATCACATTAAAAACAATGTCATAATGGCATTCGCTAATTTAAATTACCATCTCAAGAAATAATAACTGTTTTATTTGGGATCTTATCCATTGCATATTCGGTGATAGCAGTTATTGACAATGATGGATTTACACCTGGATTAGCAGATATGACTGAACCATCACAAACCAACATATTTTTATATCCAAATACGTAACAATACTTATCTATAACCCCTTCTGATGCATTTTTACCCATTACTGAACCGCCTAAAATATGAGCTGTTGTTGGGGTTCCAAGTAAAACGTCCGTAAAATTCGCATATGGAATTCCTTTCACCTTTTTACCAAACCTTTTACCAAGTTCAAGAGCTTCAGGAATAAAAGCATTGGGTTTTACACCCTCCTCGGCTACAGTTTTCATTTTAGTAAACTTCCCAAGTTTTATACGCAAGGTGCTATCCAAAGTTTGCATAAATAATAAAATAGTGGTACGCTTTGCATAATTAGTTGCAAAAATTGTTTTGAGCAATATTAAGGGATATTTCAGTGCTAAACCTAAAACGCCTAAGATTCTAATAGCAGCATACTTATGATGAATAAATGGTATAGTTAATACTCTTGAAAAACCTGAACCTTCACCATAGCGTACAGGTTCTAAATGGCTATTTTCATCAGTATGCAAAACAGCACCAATTGCTAAGCCTTTTGAATAATCTTTATGTTTTTTATCTGTAGAAGTTACCAAGATTAAAGATTCATTGTTTGTACGAACATCGCATCCAACTCTTTCAGATAAGTTTGGCAACGATTTTTCTTTCAATTTTAAAAGTAAAGGTACTGTCCCTACAACACCTCCAGAAAAAATAAGCCCTTTCGTTGTAACACTTTCTTTTTTCTTTTTTCCTATGCTAGATTCAAACTCAATTTTATAACCATTTGATCCATCAATAATACCGATAGCTGAAACATTACACACTTCTTTTTCGGCTTTAATTTCAGTTCCTAATTKTTGAGCCAAAAATAAATAATTTTTATCTAAGGTGTTCTTTGCATTATGTCTGCACCCTGTCATACAAGCACCACAATGTATGCAACCTGTTCTGGTTGGTCCTTTTCCATCAAAATAAGGATCGTCGACCTTTTCACCTTTTTCTCCAAAGTATACTGCAACTTTTGCAGCCTCAAAATTTTTTTCTTTTCCAATATCTTTGGCTATGTCCTTTACAACAAGATCTGCCGCAAACAACTTGGGGTTTTTAGCTGCCCCCAACATTTTATACGCAATATTATAATACGGTTTTAATGTCTCTTCCCAGTTATTTAACTTTGACCAACTTCCAGAATTAAAGAAATTCTTTTTAGGAATGGGTAATGTGTTAGCATATGTTAATGAACCTCCACCAACACCAACACCTGAAAGTACGGTTACATGATTTAAAAAAGTCATTTTAAAAAATCCGTGTAATTTAAACTTAGGTTCCCAGAACCATTTTTTTAAATTCCAATTTGTTTTCGGAAAATCATCATTCCCAAACCATTTTCCTTTTTCAATAACTAAAACCTTATATCCCTTTTCAGATAACCGCAAAGCACTAACAGCTCCACCAAATCCACTACCAATTATTACATAATCGTAATCTAATTGTGTCATATTTTATTCTTTAATCCAGCCTAAGATAATTATTTTTGAACAACTTTTATCGTTTTAATATCCTTCTTCGATAAAACTCATATAATGACTATTAATAACCTCAAAAATGTCAGTTTGTCATAATTGTTGGTTTGGTATTTTTTTTGACTAATAGAAATCATTAAATATTAATTAAAAATAAAATATATGGCAACTGGAAATATTAAAGTAACGGCTGAAAATATTTTTCCCATCATAAAAAAATTCTTGTATTCTGATCACGAAATATTTTTACGTGAATTAATTTCGAATGCAACGGACGCTACTTTAAAATTAAAACACTTATCAACTTTAGGTGATRTTAAGGGTGATATTGGAAATCCGATTATCGAAGTAATTRTTGATAAAGACAAWAAAGAAATTAGAATTATTGACCAAGGAGTTGGAATGACAAGCGAAGAGGTTGAAAAATACATTAACCAAGTAGCTTTTTCTGGTGCTGAAGAATTTGTTGAAAAATATAAAGATACAGAAACRGGAATTATCGGTCATTTTGGRTTAGGTTTCTACTCYTCTTTTATGGTGGCTAAAAAAGTTGAAATTTTCACTAAATCMTTTAAYGAAGATTCAAAAGCAGTTCGTTGGGAATGTGAYGGAAGTCCWGARTATACRTTAGAAGAAACGGATAGAARTRTWAGAGGAACTGAAATAGTTTTACATATTGATGATGATTCAACYGARTTTTTAGAAGAWGCTAGAATCAATGAACTMTTRAACAARTACAATAAGTTTATGCCTGTTCCAATYAAATTTGGMACACGTACTGAAACTTTACCRAAAGCSGATGATGCRGCTGAAGATGCWAAAGCWGAAGAAATTACTGTTGATAATATTGTAAACAATCCTAATCCAGCCTGGACAAAAAATCCAAGTGACTTAAAAGATGAGGATTACAAGGCATTTTATAGAGAATTGTACCCAATGCAATTTGAAGAGCCCTTATTCAACATTCATTTAAATGTTGATTATCCTTTCAATTTAACAGGTATTTTATATTTTCCTGTACTCAAAAACAATATCGATCCACAAAAGGATAAAATTCAATTGTACCAAAACCAAGTTTTTGTAACTGATAATGTTGAAGGGATTGTACCTGATTTTTTACAAATGCTTCGTGGGGTAATTGATTCTCCAGACATTCCATTAAATGTATCTCGTTCATACTTGCAAGCTGATGGTGCTGTTAAAAAGATTGCAAGTTATATCACACGTAAAGTTGCTGATAAACTAATTAGTTTATTTAAAAACGATCGTAAAGCTTTTGAAGAAAAATGGGATGATATTAAAATTATTATTGAGTATGGAATGCTTTCAGAAGAAAAATTCTTTGAAAAATCTGACAAATTTGCATTGTATCCAACGGTTGACAAACAATACTTTACTTTTTCTGAATTAGAAGAAAAAATTAAACCTGCTCAAACTGATAAAGATGGTAAATTAGTTGTTCTTTATGCTTCTGATGAAAAATCACAACACAGTTATATTGATGCTGCCAAAGAAAAAGGATACGAAGTATTACTATTAGATTCTCCAATTGTTTCTCACTTCATTCAAAAATTAGAAGGAAGCAAAGAAAATGTTCAATTTGTTCGTGTTGATTCTGATCATATTGACAACTTAATTAAAAAAGACGAAGATAAAATCAGTAAGCTTTCTGATGAAGAAAAAGAAACGCTAAAACCTTTAATAGAAGGAGCTATTCCTAAAGAAACATATACCGTTCAGTTAGAAGCAATGGATTCAAAAGCAAATCCGTTTATAATTACGCAACCAGAATTTATGCGTAGAATGAAAGAAATGCAAGCTTCAGGTGGTGGAGGAATGATGGGAATGGGTAATTTTCCAGAAATGTACAATTTAGTAGTTAACACTAACAATGAGTTAGTTGGTGAAATTTTAACTACGAAAACCAAGAAAAAACAGGTACGCTTAATTAAACAAGCTTTTGATTTGGCGAAGCTATCTCAAAATCTATTACACGGTGAAGAGTTAACCAATTTTATAAAGCGTAGTTTTGAAATGATTAAATAATGTAGTTTAACAAACAATTAATAAAAAGTCTCAATAGTTATTGAGGCTTTTTTTATTATTTTTATCACATAAAACTTATTCACACTAATTGGCATTTTATTTGTGGGTACTAAGAATAAAAACTAACATGAATAACAATTTAAAATCTCTATGTATAATTTTACTAATTAATTTTAGTTCTGTTACGTTATTTTCACAAAGCGATTCTACAAAATTAGTTTCAAAAGAAGATAAAATCAATAATGAGATTAATGATGCAAAAGGTAATTATAGGTTAACGGCAAAATCAGCAACTTCAAAAGTAAAACCATCTTCAAATTACAATCTGAAAATTGAAGAGAAATTAAATACTTCTGCAATTAATAAAAGACTAAAAAAAATTAAATCTAACAATAAAAATCAACATTTTTTACTTGAAGAATTACCTGAAAATAGCGATATTATTGGTAAAAAATATTGGAAAGGAAAAGATGTTACGCATAAAAAACTTGTAAGTACTTATAGCCTTGGTACTATCCGAAGTACCACAACTAAAGTTAGAATTGAAACTAGAGACCATAGTTATATTGATGGAGACCGAATAAAGATTTATTTAAATGAGAAAGTTGTTAGTTCAAATGTAGGTTTAAAAGGAAATTATTATGTGATCTACCTTTCGTTAGAGCATGGTTATAACCGAATCGATTTTCAAGCATTAAATCAAGGTTTTTCAGGACCAAATACAGCCGAATTTAGAATCTATGATGACAATGGTAATCTTTTGTCCGCTAAAGAGTGGAATCTAACCACTGGCCAAACAGCAACAATGGGAATTATTAAAAATTAACTATATGATTTTAGCCGCATCGGGTATTATTTTACAAAACAAAAAAATACTACTCCTTCAACGTTCAAATTACACTGAAAATTATCCTGAATTTTGGGGTTGCCCTGGAGGAAGAGCTGAAAAAGGTGAAACTGCTGAACAGAATGTTATAAGAGAAGTAAAAGAAGAATGCAATCTAGACTTCACTCCTACTTCTGTTTTTAAAACTGGTATTTGGAATGATAGAAACTATTATCGGTTTTTAGGAAACTGGTCTGGTAATATTCAAATTCAAAACCTTGAAGTATTAGATTACAATTGGTTTTCTTATTATGAAGCTCTCAAATTAAATCTATCCTTTGATTATGAAGAGATAGTGCAATTACTTCACGAGCGCAATCTATTATAATTTAAAATCATACTTATCAGTAGTTATAATTTAACAATAAATTAGCATTTTAATTCTAATACAACTGTAACTTTAATGTTATAGATTCGTCTTTTATTATAGAATGCTACACTTTAACTAACCAAAAAATATAATTATTAAAACCTTACACTCTCATATTGTACCAAAAGGAATTGAAAAAATTCGATTACAAGAATATGCTCCGTCTGTTTTTGAAAATTTTATTCCTTCGAATAGTGGTATAAAAAAAGCCATTAAACGAGGACTATTTTTAGCCGATGGAAAAATTGCTCAAACAGGTACTTGGATTAAATTTGGACAAGTTTTAAAGCTTGTCGAAAATACTTCAATAGAGCCTAAAATATATGAGTTTAATTTAGATGTAGTTTTTGAAGATGAACATATTGCAGTTATTAACAAACCTGCTGGAATAACAGTAAGTGGCAATTCTTTTAAAACAATTGCAAATGCATTGTTGCATAATATAAAAAGAAGCAATGAACTAGATGCTTTGTTTATTCCWACTCCARTTCAYMGRTTAGACAATCAAACTTCTGGATTRTTGTTAATTGCCAAAACAAAAACGGCTCAAATCGAATTAGGGAATCAATTTCTTCAGAAAAAAATTAAAAAAAATTATTGCACAATAGTTGTAGGAAAAGTTCTCATTAATCGAACAATTAATGCACCTATTGAGAATAAAGAATCTGAAACAAGTTTTGAAATTATTAAAGTAGTTAAATCTTTAAAATATGATAATTTAAGCTGCTTGAAAGTTTCACCTAAAACAGGAAGAACGCACCAAATACGAATTCATTTATCCTCCATTGGGCATCCAATCTTAGGAGATAAACTCTATGGAGATCCAGAAAAATTACACAAGGGAAAAGGGCTGTTTTTATGCGCTTCAGAAATAACCTTTCTACATCCAAAAACTTTTAAACTAACAACTTTTAAAATTGAAACTCCAAATAAGTTCAATTCAATTTTATGTCGTGAAAAAAGACGTTGGAATACCTATAACATCTGAGATTACCCAAATAAGTCATTCAAAACTTTAGCCAAACGAATTCCACCTTTTTGCAATTGAGAACGCACCAATCCAAAATTATTATACATATAATTATATCCTAATTTTTCTCCAGCTTCAGCTGATCCATATACCTTAATTGCAAATGTTTGAGTTTCATTAGCCCAATCTGCAATTGTACCTTTTTGTAACAACTTCACTTGCTCTTYAGAAATAGTATCAGCATTTTCTGCAATTTCAGTATAGGTCATATTGAAATGATTAATCATATTCGAATCCCAAACCCTATGCAAGTTTGTACCCTCATAAAACCACTGAAGTTGAATCGCATTTCCACCTTTATCTTCTGCTCGTCCAACATGCATTGGCTGGTGAAGATCTCCCATTAAATGAACCAACAATTTTAAATAAAACGCTTTATCCTCCTTTGATGAATTTGCATCTAAAATAACGGCTTTACATGTTTCAATTCCAGAAACCAAATCACCCTTAGGATTTTTTTCAGCATCTTCATATTTAGTACCAAAAGGCATATTTACATAATGCCAAGTATAAAACTCATTATAACGTTTATCTGATTTTATATCATCTCCAAAAGTTGATACCAATGCTAAGCTTTGACCATTTAAAAGTTTGGTTATTTTTCGCTTCACCTTTCCTTTTAAATAGTCGTTTGCTATTTTTCCAACAGTCCTATGACCGGTAGCACCCCACTCTGGGGAACTTGCATTCAAACTTAAAAATACGATTAAAAAAGCTGCTAAAATATAAATTGATTTTACTGATTTCATTCTTCTTTATTTTCTGCTAAGATAAAAATAAAGTTGGAGAAATATTTGGAAATTAATAAAATATTATCATATCTTTGTAATATCATTTTAATATCACTTTAAATTAATAATTATGACGCAAGAAAAAATAATAACAGTAAAAAATGGCTATTTTATGTTGTTTATGTTGTTCCTGTTTATAGCATTCGGTATTTTTAGCATAATCAATTCTTCTGTATGGGGAGTTGCATCGCTGCTATTAACTATAATTACATTGCCTGGATTCTTTTTAGTAAATCCAAATACCTCAAAAGTAATCTTACTTTTTGGTAAATATATTGGTACTGTAAAGGAAAACGGTTTTTATTGGGCAAATCCTTTCTACAGAAAAAAAGGAATTTCATTAAGAGCAAGTAACTTTGATAGCGAACGTGTAAAAGTAAACGACAAATTAGGAAATCCAATTATGATTAGCACGATAGCAGTGTGGAAAGTAAAAGATACTTTTAAAGCCGCATTTGATGTTGATAATTATGAAAATTTTGTGCGTGTACAATCTGATGCTGCCGTCAGAAAATTAGCTAGTTTATACCCTTACGATAATTTTGAAGATGATGGGGAAACTGAAGAAATTACGCTGAGAGCTAGTGTGAATGAAGTTAGTGAAGCCTTAGAAAAAGAACTTTCAGAAAGATTAGAAATGGCAGGAATTGAGGTTTTAGAAGCTCGAATTGGTTATTTAGCGTATGCGCAAGAAATTGCAAGTGCCATGTTAAAACGCCAACAAGCAACCGCAATTATTGCTGCGCGACATAAAATTGTTGAAGGAGCTGTAAGCATGGTTCAAATGGCTATTGAAAAGTTAAATAAACATGATATTGTTGAGTTGGATGAAGAGCGTAAAGCTGCAATGGTTAGTAATCTAATGGTAGTACTTTGTTCTGATAAAGATGCAACGCCTATTGTAAATACAGGAACTTTAAATCATTAATTATGATAACCTTTTTAGTTTATTTAACACTTACAATTTATAGTATAGTTTTACAATTAATTTTTTAAAATAGTAATTTCATGAAAGAATATAAAGTAATAAAGCCTGATAGTATGTGGGCCTATAAAGACAAAACTTTTGAAGATTTGTTTAATAAATACGCTTCTCAAGGATGGAGAGTTCTCAGTGTTTCTTTTGACCAATCTGGCAATATTAGAAAAGCTGTTTTAGAACGAGATAAAAACAGATAAAATGAAAGAATATAAAATTATAAAGAAGGATTTTTGGAAGAAAGATAATGTTTTTGAGGATTTATTAWATCAGCTTTCCAGAGATAGTTGGATTGTTAATTGCGTTACTCATACTGAAGGTTATTTCTCCAAAGCTTTACTAGAACGAGACAAAAATAGTTAAAATTAAATATGAAAGTATTCTTAGAAGAACAAAAATTTACTCAACCTCTTTTTATAGGTCTTTCAATTGCTTTAATTGTAACAGGAGTTACAATTATTACTGAATGGGAAACTACATTACAAAGTAGCCTAGGAGAAAAATTAGGGATATTCAGTGGTGTAATTGTWGTCCTTTTGGTRATTCTACTCTTTATGAATCTAAAATTAAAAACAAGAATTGATGAAAATGGAATTTACTATCAGTTCTATCCATTTCATAGATACTTTAAAGTTATTTCCTGGAATACTATTTCCAATTCTTACATTAGAAATTATGATGCCATTTTCGAATTTGGAGGTTGGGGAATAAAATTTAATTTTTTCAAAAAAAAAATAAAAGCATTCACTACAAAAGGAAATATTGGACTTCAATTAGAATTAACTAATGGGAAGAAAATTTTAATTGGAACTCAAAAAAAGGATGAATTGCAAAGAACATTAGATACTTATAAGTATAAAATTACAAACGGATAAAAAGGAATTATGTCGAAGAAAAAAGCATTTRCATTAAGATTAAATGAAGACATGCTCAAAGCAATTGAAAAATGGGCAGCTGATGAGTTTCGTTCCACTAACGGWCAGTTAGAATGGATACTAAATAAATGCTTAAAAGACGCAAAACGTTCACCAAAAAAAATTAATCCAGAAGAATAAATGTATTACATAAAAGAAATCAATCATAAAAATCCTTTATTAAATGTTGTCAGCATTATAAATGAACCTACAAAATTTCAAAGTTTAATATATCCTAATTTAGGAGCAACACTTCAACAACTATCAACTAATGGAATTGAAATAATTGATGGTATTTCCAGAAATGAAGGTGGACTGAAAACATACAAGGATAAATATAATTCATCGTTCTTATTTCCATTTCCTAGTAGGATTCCTGCTGGGAAATACTCTTTTCAAAACAGTGAATTCGAATTAGAACGTAACGAGAAGGTTTTGAATAATGCTTTACATGGGCATATTCACAATAAAACGTTTGCTTTAACTAAAAAAGAAACTTCTAGCAATTCGGCTAGAATTACTTTTACTTATCATAATAATGGTAATGCTAAAGGATATCCTTTTCCATATCAACTTGAAATAACATATATTTTCAATGAAAATAAGCTAACATTAGAATTTAAAATTACTAATGTTGGAAATTCTTCATTTCCGTTTGGTATTGGATGGCATCCATATTTTAAAACTAAATATTTAGCAAAAAGTATCTTAAATTTTAATGCCATTTCTCAACTCCAGTTTAATGATAAAATGGTTCCTGAAAGTGAAACTTTATTAAAATATGATGTTCCATTTAACATAAAAACTAAAGAATTGGATGATGGTTTTGTTTTAAACAAACCTCATGCAACTATTAAAACTCATGAATACACTGCTCAATTGGATTTCTCATCTAACAAACCAAATAGTTATTTGCAAGTATATACTCCTCCAAATAGAGCGTGTATTGCAGTTGAACCTATGACTTGTTCTCCCAACAGTTTTAATAATAAAAACGGATTATTAATTCTTGAACCATCTGAAATATACAATTGGAATATTGATTTGAAATACTCAATTTAAATGATAGAGCTGCTTCGCTATCCCACAGAATGACATCGTTTAACTCTCATTTTAAAAGATGTGAAACGAATTGAATAATCTCTTTTCCAAACATAAAACCTCTTTGAGATTGTACCTAAAAACAAAAAAACTCCAAACTTTCGTTTGGAGTTTTTTTACAATTAAAATTGCAATTATTTCTTAGGATGCACTAATGTCATCTCATCAATTAAATTTGTCGCCCCTGCATATTTATCTATAATAAATAATACGTAACGAATATCAACCATAATACTTCTAACAATGTCTGCATCAAAGTATAAATCACTCATGGTTCCCTCCCAAGTAGTATCAAATGCTAATCCTGTTAAATTTCCATAGGCATCAACTACAGGRCTTCCWGAATTTCCWCCTGTCATGTGGTTGGTAGATARATARTTTACAGGCATTTTYCCRTTTTCACCGTATTGACCGTAATCTTTAGCTTGGTATAAATCACGTAATTTTTTAGGTACATCAAACTCATAATCTCCYGGTACAAATTTYTCYATTACACCYTCCAAATAWGTATTRGTMGTATAATAAACGCCATCTTTKGGYTCRTAYCCTTGCACCATTCCATAATTWACTCTYAAAGTRCTATTKGCATCTGGRAARAATCTTTTATTWGGGAATACTTCCATTAATGCTTTCATATATTTTTTCTGAACAGCAGCTARTTCCATATTTAATTGTTGAAACTTTGGTTCAATTTTATTATAGAAAATAGTATGTAATTCTTTTCCRAAAATATAAGCYTTATCTTCATTTAGTTTTTTAATAACCTCATCSGCWGWWCCASWTAATAATTCTTTTGCWCCTTCYAAAGATGTTAATTTTGAAKTTGCATAAATATCATTTGTTAGTTCTGAAAAATTAACATTCAYCATATTTGATGGCACATATTCTTTMGGYGTTTTGTTKGCATATAAACCAACTAATTTTTCAAATACTGGYTTATCAACCATTGCGCTATAGTTTTTAAAAGTACCTTCCAATCTATTCAAAATAGMYKTTCTTGCRTTMTYAAAMCCWKSYTCTCCWCCTTTTAAATARGCTTGTTCTATTTGAAAAGCTCTAAAAGTAACMCCTAATAATTCTACATTTCTATARGCTATTTCAATCCARTAATCTCTAGCYAAAGAAACACTTTCAATTTCRGTATATAATTTTTCGAAATCAGAYARTAAAGATTGRTATCCAACTAAGTCTTTTTCTTTAACTATTTGAGAAAACTCTTTYTCYAATTCACGTTTTTTATCAATCGCTTTTGTTTGAAGAATTCCTTGGTTCTCGCCAATCCATTTTTTCCAGTAATTTGCAATTGAAGCATATTTAGAAGCATATTTAATTTTGATACCTGCATCTTTTCTCATATAGGTATTTACAATTTTTAATGCATTTTCTCTTACTTCAATTTTAGCAGGATTCAACACATTTACAATTTGATCTACTCCTTTTGCAGGTAAATACTCATTCGTGCGTCCTGGAAATCCAAATACCAATGTGAAGTCATTTTCTTCAACACCATCTAGAGAAATTGGTAAGTAATGTTTTGGTTTATAAGGTACATTGTTTTTTGAATAGTCAGCTGGTCTATTATTCGCATCAGCATAAATTCTAAACATTGAAAAATCTCCGGTATGACGAGGCCACATCCAGTTATCTGTATCTGCACCAAATTTTCCAATTGAAGAAGGTGGAGCCCCCACTAAACGAACATCAGTATATTTTTCAGTTACAAATAATAAGTATTGATTTCCTTTATAAAAAGATTTCACATTAGCATCTTGCCACTCTTCCTTTTGAGCTGATTTAGTAACTTTTTGAATATTTTGATTAATCAACTTCATTTTAGATGCTTCATCCATATCATCTGTAACACGGTCAAATATTTGGGTAGTTACATCATCTATTCTTTTAATAAAAGTAGCACTTAAATTTTTATTTGGTAATTCTTCAGCATAACTCATTGCCCAAAAACCATCTTTTAAATAATCATGTTCAACTGTTGAATGCTCTTGAATTTTTCCAAATCCACAATGGTGATTTGTTAACAATAAACCATTTGGAGAAATAATTTCAGAAGTACAACCACCTCCAAAATGAGCAATGGCATCTTTTAAACTAGAATTATTTACATCGTAAATGTCTTTGGCCGTTAATTTACTACCTAACATTTGCATTTCGCGTTCGTTTACACCTTCTAATAATGATGGAATCCACATTCCACCTTGTATTTCACGTGTATCAACTACTTGCACCGGAACTTGTTGAACAACTTTCGTTGTTTCTTGCATAGTTTTACAAGAAACAGCCATTATGACTACTAATAAATAGAGTTTTATATATTTCATGGTTATCTAATTTTTATCTTTTTTAGGATGAACTAATGTCATTTCATCAATTAATCGTTGTGCTCCAGCAAATTTGTCTACAATAAATAATACGTAACGAACGTCTACCATAATATTTCTACAAATATCTGGATCGTAATTCATATCACTCATGGTACCTTCCCAAACTCTGTCAAAATTCAACCCAATTAAATTTCCGTGAGCATCTATTGCAGGACTTCCAGAATTTCCTCCTGTTGTATGATTTGTACCAATAAAATTTACAGGCATTTTTCCATTTTCTGAATATTGACCATAATCTTTAGTATTGTACAAATCGATTAATTTTTTCGGAACATCAAATTCATAATCTCCAGGGACAAATTTTTCAACAACTCCCTTTAAATAAGTTGTAGTATTAAAATAAATCCCATCTTTTGGTTCGTACCCTCTAACTTGTCCATAAGTAACTCGTAGCGTACTATTTGCATCTGGAAAGAATCGCTTCTTAGGAAACACTTCCATTAATGCTTTCATATATTGTTTTTGAACGGCCGCCAAATGCATGTTTAGTTCTTGATATTTTGTGCCTATTTTATGGTAGAAAATGTCATGCAATTCTTTTCCAAAAAGATATGCTTTATCCTTATTCAATTTTTTGATAACCTCATCGGCTGTACCCATTAATAAGTCTTGAGCTCCTGCCAATGTAGTTAATTTGGTAGTGGCATAAATCTCTTTTGTTAATACTGAAAAGTCAACTCCCTCCATATTTGAAGGCAAGTAATCTTTTGGAGCTTTTTTAGCATATAGACTCACTAAGCTTTCAAAAACTGGTTCGTCTACTATTGAACTATAGTTTTTATAAAAACYYTKATATCTKRCYAAWGTWGMTTTTCTCGCCTTTTCAAACCCTTGTTCTCCACCTTTTAAGTACGCCTGCYCAACTTGATAAGCTCTAAAGGTTGCATTTAACAACTCAACATTTCTATAAGCTACTTCTATCCAATAATCTCTAGCAATTGATACACTTTCTATTTCTGTGTATAGCCTCTCAAAATCTGATAATAACGTTTTATACCCTACCAAATCTTTTTCTTTAACTATTTTTGTAAATTCTTGTTCTAAAATTCGCTTTTTCTCAATGGCTTTTGAACGCTCAATTCCTTGATTTTCTCCTATCCATTTTTTCCAATAGTTAGCAATTGAAGCATATTTAGAAGCATATTTAATTTTGATTCCTGCATCTTTTCTCATGAACTTGTCAACAATATTTAAGGCGTTTTCTCTTACCTCTATTTTTGCAGGATTTAAAACATTCACAATCTGATCTACTCCTACCGCTGGTAAATATTCATTAGTTCTTCCAGGGAAACCAAAAACTAACGTAAAATCACCTTCTTCAACACCATCTAATGAAATTGGTAAATAATGGTTAGGCTTATAAGGTTTATTGTCTTTTGAAAATTCAGCCGGTCTATTATTTGCATCAGCATAAATTCTAAACATTGAAAAATCTCCTGTATGACGAGGCCACATCCAGTTATCTGTATCTGATCCAAATTTACCAATTGATGTTGGTGGAGCACCAACTAAACGAATATCTTTAAACTGTTCAGTAATAAATAATAAGTATTGATTGCCTTTGTAGAATGATTTCACATTCGCATTTTGCCAATCCTCTTTTTGAGCTGCTTTTGTTACCTTTTGGATGTTTTGATTAATTAACTTCATTTTTGAAGCTTCATTCATAACATCCGTTATTCCAGCAAATATTTCTGTGCTAACATCATCAATTCTTTTTATAAATGTTACAGTCATACTTGGATTTGCTAACTCTTCAGAATAACTCTTTGCCCAAAAGCCATCTTTTAGATAATCATTCTCCACCGATGAATGTGATTGAATAGCTCCATAACCACAATGATGATTAGTTAATAGTAAACCATTTGGCGAAATGATCTCAGAGGTACAACCTCCATTAAAATGCACAATTGCATCTTTTAAACTTGAATTGTTTACATCGTAAATGTCTTTGGAGGTCATTTTCATTCCTAACTGCTGCATTTCACGTTCGTTGACACCTTCTAACAGTGATGGAATCCACATTCCACCTTGTATTTCTCTTGTATCTTGTACGTTAGGTATTGCTACCTGAACTACTTTTGTAGTCTCTTGAACTGTCTTACAAGAAACCATCATTAAAACTACTAATAAATAGATTTTTATATATCTCATTTGGTTTAAAATTTATCGAACAAATATACACAACCAATAGCAAATTTTTTAGTTTCAAATTCTTAAAAAAATGGTAAATTAGCCAAAATTCAAAAAATACATGGATACAGCACCAATTATTACTCAAGATACAATTGCCTTTGGAATTTTAATGCTAACACTTGGCTTTGTATTTTATACATCCGATAAAAAAAATGGCTTTTGGAAAAAGTTCTACAAAGTTATTCCTGCACTCTTAATGGCTTATTTACTACCTGCGATATTCACATCGGCAGGAATTATTGCTCCTGAATGGGAGACTGTGAATGAAGCAGGTGAAATTATAAAACACGAATCTAATTTATATTATGTTGCAAGCCGGTTTTTATTACCTGCATCATTAGTATTAATGACCTTAAGTATCGACTTAAAATCAGTTTTTAATTTAGGGCCAAAAGCATTAATCATGTTTTTAACTGGTACCGTTGGAATTATAATTGGTGGTCCAATTGCAATACTGTTAATTTCAGCTATATCACCTGAAACAGTTGGTGGAGCTGGGCCTGATGCAGTTTGGAGAGGATTAGCAACATTAGCCGGTAGTTGGATAGGTGGTGGAGCAAACCAAGCCGCTATGCTTGAAATTTACGAATACAACCCAAAAAAATATGGAGGAATGGTATTGGTTGATATTGTAGTTGCAAATATATGGATGGCTCTGTTATTAATGGGTATTGGAAAATCTAAAAAAATTAATAAATGGTTGAAAGCAGACTCTTCTGCCATTGAAAAATTGAAGGAAAAAGTGTCGTTATATGCTTCTAAAGTTACTAGAAATCCTTCACTTGCAGATTTAATGATCATTTTATCTATTGCATTTACTATTGTAGGTATTGCTCATTTTGGAGCAAACGGAATTTCTATATTTTTAAAAGAAAATTTTGAAGCTGTAAGAGATAAAAGCTCAGCACTGTCATCATTTGGGTCTCAATTCTTTTGGATGATTACAATTGCAACTACATTGGGAATACTACTCTCATTTACAAAGTTCAAAAAATATGAAGGTGCAGGCGCTAGCAAAATAGGAAGTGTTTTTATTTATATTTTAGTTGCAACAATAGGTATGAAAATGGATTTAAGTAAAATTTTAGAGAATCCTGGACTCATTTTTATAGGACTTGTTTGGATGACCATTCATGCTTTATTATTAATTTTAGTTGCTAAATTAATAARAGCTCCATTCTTTTTCTTAGCAGTGGGTAKCCAAGCTAATGTTGGTGGTGCCGCTTCAGCTCCKGTTGTAGCYGCTGCATTTCATCCTTCATTRGCRAGTGTKGGAGTACTTTTAGCTGTATTTGGGTATGTCGTTGGTACCTATGGCGCCATATTAACTGCTGAACTAATGCGGATTGTTGCTCCTTAATAAATAAATTTTAGAAATTGATAAGCTTAAACTAAACCTAATGAAAAAAATAATTACTTGTATTGTATTAATTAGCCTTTTATATTCTTGTAATAAACCAAAAAGTGGAAGTCTAATTGTTAGTGGAACTATTGATGGACTGAAAAAAGGAACATTGTATTTACAAAAATTTAAAGATACGGTACTTGTATCTGTTGATTCTGTTTCATTAAATGGCGCAAGTAGTTATATTTTGATTGATGAAATCGAAAGTCCCGAAATATATTATTTAACCTTAAACAAAAAAACAGATCAAAAAATATCATTTTTTGGTGAAAAAGGTGAAATTACCATTAATTCGAAACTATCAAAATTTGTAACTGCTGCTAAAATTTCAGGCTCCAAAAATCAAACCTTGCTAGAAGAACATAATGCTATGATTCGAAAATTTAGCAATAAGCAATTAGATTTAATTAAAGAGAAATTTGATGCTCAAAAAAATAACGATACTGCGTTGCTTTCAAAATTAGAAAAAGAAGAAACTAGTTTAATTAAGAGAAAATATTATTTCAGTACAAACTTTGCTGTAATCAATGCCAAATATGAAGTGGCACCCTATATTGCGCTAACAGAATTATACTATGCTAATATTAGATTGCTAGATACCATCAATAATTCACTTTCAAAAAAGGTAAAATTAACTAAATACGGTTCAGAATTAGATGATTTTATTAAAAGCATAAAAGAAACTGAAGAATAAAAATTCTTCTTTTTAACATTAAAGCAGCTCAATTGAGTTGCTTTTTTTATTTTTATAAATAAATTGTAACAAATTTATTGCTACGCACACTTATTATTAGAACGAAACCAAACTTGTGACTAAAGACCTTGAACATAAATTTATTTCTGAATTCCAACAACATCAGAATATTATTCATAAAGTATGTAGAATATATACTAACAATCAGGAAGCTCACAATGATTTGTTCCAAGAAATTACAATTCAACTTTGGAGAGCGTACCCGAAATTTAGAGGTGATTCAAAACTAAGTACTTGGATGTATAGAATTGGATTGAACACCGCAATYACGTTGTATAGAAAATCTAAACGGAGTATAAAAACTCAAGATTTTGATAGTGTCTTATACAAAATTGAATCAACAAATTATGATGACACAGAAGAAGAACAATTGAAATTAATGTATGCAGCAATTCATCATTTAAATGATATTGAAAAAGCATTGATCTTTTTGTACTTGGAAGATAAAAATTACAAAGAAATAGCACAAACCATTGGTATTTCAGAAGTAAATGCACGTGTAAAAATGAACAGAATTAAAACACGATTAAAAAAAATATTAAATCCGTAAGCTATGGATGAATTAGAATTACTAAAAAAAGATTGGAAGAAGAGTGAATCTTCCTATCCAAAACTATCTTATAACGAAATTTATAAGTTGATACATAAAAAATCATCCTCTATTGTAAAGTGGATATTTGTTATTGGTATAGGAGAGTTTTTGTTCTGGGCAGTATTAAATTTACTCATCCCCGAAAGCTACCTCGAAATTTATGAAAAGTTACATTTGAAATCATTTCTTTATGTAACTCAAGCCATACATTATCTAATAATTGCAGTATTTATTTACTTATTTTATAAAAATTACAAAGCAATTTCGGTTACTGATTCTACTAATTTATTAATGCAGAAAATTTTAAAAACTCGTAAAACCGTTAATTATTATGTGTATTATAATATTGGATTGTATATAATTTTATCTATTGTAATAAATTTAATAATGTTTTCACAACCTGATATATTAATTGATGTATTAGGCTCTAAAAATAAAAATTCAATTGACAACAGTCAATTTTTGATTGTAATGTTGGTAGCCCAAGTAATAACACTTTTTGTTGTGTGTGGCCTTTTATGGTTATACTACCGAATTGTATATGGAATTCTACTAAAAAGATTGTATAAAAATTACAATGAGTTGGAAAAAATGGATAATTAGACCTGCATTTTTTTACATTATACTAGACGGCAGTTTTAGCCTTCACACTATTGAGAGTAGTAAATTAACTTTAAATCTTATTATCGCCATCTAATAAATCACCAATACCACCTAAAAGGCTACCTTCACCCCTAGTTTTCGAGCCAGTTTGAGGTGCTAAAGCAAGCACACGTGATGCAAGTCTGCTAAATGGTAACGATTGTATAAAAACTGTTCCTGGTCCTTTTAAGGTTGCAAAAAATAATCCTTCGCCTCCAAAAACAGTATTTTTAATACCTCCCACAAACTCAACATCGTAATCAATATTTTTTGTAAAACCAACCACACAACCTGTGTCTACTTTTAAAATTTCACCTGTTTTTAATTCCTTTTTAGACATATTACCACCAGCATGAACAAATGCCAAACCATCTCCTTCCAATTTTTGCATGATAAATCCTTCACCTCCAAACAACCCTCTTCCCAATCGTTTTGAAAATTCTATTCCAATCGATACACCYTTTGCTGCACATAAAAAAGAATCTTTTTGACATACAAATTTGTTTCCCATTTCGCTTAAATCAATTGGAAAAATTTGTCCGGGATAGGGTGCGGCAAAAGAAACTTTCTTTTTACCTATACCAATATTTGAAAAAACAGTCATAAACAAACTTTCTCCCGTTAGCAACCTTTTTCCTGCTGAAAAAAGCTTTCCTAAGATCCCTTCATGTTGGTTTGAACCATCTCCAAAAATCGTTTCCATTTTAATTCCGTCATTCATCATCATAAAACTCCCCGATTCAGCAACAACACCTTCTTGTGGATTCAATTCTATTTCAACATATTGCATTTCCTCACCGTGTATATGGTATGCTATTTCATGTGCATTCATAAATTATAATTCTTAATTATTTTTTTGATTTAAGTTTCAAACTCCATTCAAATTCATAAACTGAAACTTGTTCTCCTTGCTCATTAACACCAACAGATTTCATAATTACGGTTTGCCCTTCTCCTGTTTCTATAGTTCTCTTTAAGGCTTCATCAATTAAATTACCATCATTACAAGTAAAGGTGATTAAACCAACTGCTTTTTTTGTAAAACTCCCTTTGTGGGTAATAACTAGCATTGATACTTTTCTACCCGTTTTGGTGATTTTTTTTATGACCATAGCTCCAGTAGTTAGTTCTGCAGCCATTGACTGTACTGCAAAATACATCGATCTAAATGGGTTTTGATTTATCCATTTATATCTTACCGTAACAACAGATTTGGTATTACTAATTTCTCTTAATCTAACGCCACATAAATAAGCTGATGGTAATTTTAACATTAAAAATCTTTTCATTTTTTTTACGGTAATATTCATCTTTTAAATTTTGGTTCATTTATAAAAAAGCAATTATTAAGATAATGTAATTAGTTAATTTTAAATTAATTAGCAATATCAATAGTAAATATGAAACTACTACCTACATTTTCTTCACTTTCAACTCTTATCGTACCATTATTTTGAATTATAAATTCATTACATAAAATTAATCCTAACCCAGTACCTTTCTCTTCATTTGTTCCTATCGATGAATAATTCTCCTCAATTTTAAAAAGTTTCACTCTATTTTCTTCTGAAATACCAATTCCAGTATCTTTAACTATTGTCTCAATAACCTTTTTATTATCAATGATTTTTTCTYCAGCCGAAATGGTAATTGACTTTCCATTTGGAGTAAACTTTATGGCATTTGTTAACAGGTTTCTAAGTATAGTTTCAATCATTATACTATCTGCATAAACATTTAAATCAGGATTAAAATTAGTTGTAATGCCTATTTCTTTAACTGCAGTTTGTCCCTCACAACTTTCGATAACAGTATTTATTAAAGCACTAAGATTAAAATTTGATTTAACAGGTTTTATGTTGCCCGTTTGAACTCTTGACCATTCCAATAAATTTTGAAGTAGATCTAACGTGAATTTTGCAGACTTATTTATAATAGTTGAAAATTTTTCAATTTTACTTCGCTCAATATCTTTGTAATCTGCATTCAACAACTCTGAAAAACCAATAATGCTTGCAATTGGATTTTTCAAATCATGTGAAATTATTGAGAAAAATTTATCTTTAGTAGCATTCTGAAGCACTAGTTCTTCAGCTTGTTTTTTTAATTTAATATGTGTTTTAATACGTGCTAATAACTCAACTGGGTTAAAAGGTTTAGTCACATAATCAACCCCCCCACAAGTAAACGCATTTCTAATACTATCAGAATCTGTATTTGCCGTTAAATAAACAACAGGAATATTTTCATTAGATTGATCTCGTTTAATTCTTTTACAAGTTTCAAAACCATCCATATCTGGCATTTGTACATCTAATAAAATTAAGTCTGGCTTTGTTCTTTCTAAAATACTTAATGCTAATTTACCGCTTTTTGCCATTCTAAAATCATAGCCGTTCTCTTTTAAAACCCCAGCAACAACTTTTAAATTGTTAGGGTTATCATCAACAATTAAAATAATATTTTTTACATTTTCCATCTTTTTATCTAAGCTTTTAACCAGTTCACAATTGCTTCAAATTCCATTTCATCAATAAAATCCTCAATTATTTTGAACGATTTATTTGTGTCTTTTTCTAAAGTTGCTACTAAATCTTGTAGTAACATAAAATCACCTTCTGATGCCGCATTTAACAATTGCATTTTTATAGGATTAGGTACATCTCTAGGGTTTGCAGTTATATTTTCCATAGTATCTTCATCGATATTGTCTTTATAAATAAATTTCACTCCAGCTTTATTATGCATCTCAGCTAATAACTTGTCGAATATTACCGGTTTTTTAATGAAAACTGTAGCTCCTATTCCCATCACTTCTTTTTGTTCAGACTCTAACGCACTTGCGCTCACCACAAAAATTTTAACTTTATGACTTCCAGCAATTTCTAAAATTTGACGTGTAGCCTCTACTCCATCCATCACAGGCATCACTACATCCATTAAAATAATATCGGGCTTCCATTCTTTATATAAATCAACTGCTTCTTGACCATTTTCAGCCATGCGCGTATCAAATCCAAGAGAGTTTAATTTTATATGTAAGATATCTCTATTTTCAAATCTGTCATCAACAATAGCCACCTTTAATCCTTTCATCTCGTTAGTTAAAGTTTTTACCTTTAGCCTGTTAATGTCTTTTGGTAATGTAATGTCACTTCCTTTAGAATATTTAAAAGTAAATTTAAATTCAGCACCTTTACCGTACATACTATCAACAAGAATATCTCCCTCCATTAAATTAGATAATTTTTTACTTATTGCCAATCCTAAACCAGTACCTCCTTTAGCAGCGGCTCCCATTTTAGCCTGTTCAAATGGTTTAAATACTGTTTCTTGTTCCTCTTTTAAAATTCCTTTTCCTGAGTCTTTAATTTTAACAATTATCATATTATTGGTTCCTTTTTCAACAATCACTTCTACAAACCCTTTCGAAGTAAATTTCAAAGCATTACCAACTAAGTTAATGATAACTTGTTTAATTTTAGACTCATCAGCATACATTATTTTTGGTATATTCTTATCCAAATTAAATGTAAAATCTAATTCCTTTTGTTTAGCTTTTAATTTAAATAAGTTCTCTATTTCTTTTAAAAGTTCTATAAAGTCGAAATCTACTAGCTTTAAAGTAACTCTCCCGGCTTCAATTTTAGACATGTCTAAAATATCGTTTATTAACTCCAGTAAATGCTCTCCACTTCTATTAATCGTTTTTAAATTTTCATGTTGAGTTTTAGTTAAATTATCATTGTCTTGCAAAAGTTGAGAATACCCAAGTATTGCGTTCATTGGTGTTCTAATCTCATGACTCATGTTTGATAAAAATGTAGATTTTGATAAATTAGCAGCAATAGCTTCATCAGTTGCTTTTTTTAAACTTATTTCATATTCTTTGGATTCAGTAATGTCTTCAGAAGTACCAATAACACCAATAACTTCATCATTTTCATCTGTAAAAGGTAACTTTGTAGTAGTAATCCATCTTTTTTCACCCTTTAATATTAGTGATTCCTGATATATTATTTTTTGTTTTCCACTCCGCATTGCTTCAAAATCACTTTTTCTAGATTTTTCTGCCTCCTTTCTTTCAGAAAAATCAAAATCTGTTTTGCCTATAACTTCACTTTCACTATTAAACCCAAAGGTGTTACTAAAAGCAGCATTACATCCTAAATAAACTGAATCTTTATTTTTCCAATATACTTTTATAGGGATATTATCAAGAACATTTCTTAACAATTGTTTAGATAAGGCAATTTCGTGTTCAATTTTCTTCCTATGAACCACGGTACTTATATGAGAAGCTACTATTTCAAGTAATTCAATATCATCTTCGATAAAGGCATTATGATCATCATAACTTTGAACAACAATAGCTCCTATTACTTTTTCTTCAACTCTTAATGGAACTCCTAACCAAACTGCAGGAAACTTCCCTACTAATTCTGCTTTACCTGATTCAATAAGTTTGGTATAGTCTTCAGATTTTAAGAATAACGATTTATTTTTTTTAATCAAATAGCCTGTCATTGATTTCCCTATAGGAAACTCTCTATCTGCAACTTCTCCAGAAATAAAAGGAATATTAATGGTTTGTTTTTTTTCATTATAAAAGGCTATGAAAAAATTTGTTGTATCAATCAATTGTTCCAATTCATTCATAACAAACTTAACGAAATCATTTAATCCATAAATTTTATAACCCTCCTGAGCTATTTTTAATAACATTTTTTGAATTTGATTTACTTTTTTCACTTCAGATACATCTCTTAAAGTTCCTTCGTGAAACAGTATCTCACCATTATCGTCAGTTATAATTTTACCAGAATCGGCTACCCAAATAGATGAGCCATCTTTTTTACGCATCTCAAACATTGCGTTTGTTTCTTGGCTTTCTTCAGGTTTTTCAAATTCTCGATCCTTTATATCAAAGTACAGATCTTTCTTGATGTCAATTTCAAATAATTCCTCTTTCGAATCATATCCCAACATATTAACCAATGCCATATTAACATCAACAAATTTTCCTTCTGGAGTACTTTTGTAAATCCCATCAATAGCGTTTTCAAATAATTCTCTATAATTTCCTTCTTCTTTTTGCAAAGATTCATTAAGGCTTCTTTCTTCGTTTAGCAGCACTATTAATTCTTCTCTTGATAAATTATTTTCGGATTGACTGATTTTCATTTTTTAGATAATTGAGTTATTCAATAAGTTTTTATAAATTGTTTATCTTACTAAGATAAACSGCTTCAAAAAATTCTTAATAAATATAAWWWWKAWTWWYWATTWTYTMWWWWTWYMRWRMTWAWWWAWARYRTTWRYTTGTTAAATAAATGTTAAATAATAGTACTATGTCTTGCATACTACTATCTTTTATCCATATATTTGCATAAGAACATACTATAAACTCTAAATTATGATCACACAAAACGATAAAAATTACAGTTCAATCACACATTTAAGTGGTTTTGCAGGATGGTTTTTCCCTTTTGGGAATATTATTGCACCACTGGTGTTGTGGTCAGCTAAAAAGAATGAAAGCTCATATATTGATATTCATGGAAAATCTGCTGTGAATTTCCAGCTCAGCATAATTCTATATTGTTTTTTATTGGCTTTACTAATTGTTCCAATCGCTATATTCACATTAGACCTAGGTGTAATAGCAATTGGAATTATACCTGCAATTATTTTAAAAATAGTTTTAATTATTTCAGCAAGTATAAAAGCAAATAATGGAGAATATTACAATTATCCATTCACTATAGAATTTATTAAATAACAATATGCTTTTTAACTATTAAATTTCAACTTATGAAGATAGAAAACACAAAAGCTCAAATGCGAAAAGGGGTATTAGAGTATTGCATACTTTCCATATTACAAAATGGTGATGCATATACTTCTGAAATTTTATCGCATTTAAAAGATGCAAAACTATTAGTTGTTGAAGGAACAGTTTATCCTTTATTAACTAGATTAAAAAATGCTGGTTTACTCAGTTATCGCTGGGAAGAATCAACGTCTGGCCCCCCAAGAAAATATTATGCCTTAACAGAAACAGGTAATTTATTTTTAAAAGAATTAAACAACACTTGGAGTGACCTTGTAAAAGCAGTAAAAGTAGTAACTACCAAAAAATCAAAAAAAAAATGAACAAGACAATAAATATAAATTTAGGAGGCATCTTTTTTCATATTGATGAAGTAGCTTATCAAAAACTGAGACTTTATTTAGATGCCATAAGACGATCTTTAAGTAACGACCCACAAGGAAGAGATGAAATTTTAAATGATATTGAACATCGAATTGGAGAATTACTTTCTGAAAGAGTAAAAGACCAACGTCAAGTTGTTAATGAAAACGACATTGATGAAATCACTAAAATAATGGGGAAACCTGAAGATTATTTAGTTGATGAAGAAATATTTGAAGACGAACCAAAGTTCCGTTCTAGAGCTTCTCATAAAAAATTATTTAGAGATACAGATGATAAATTTTTAGGTGGTGTATGTTCTGGATTAGCTCATTACCTTGGAATTGATATCATTTGGATGAGAATTATATGGCTAATCTTATTGTTCTTTTTTGGAACCGGTGTATTAATTTATATCCTATTATGGATTCTTGTTCCTGCTGCAGAAACCACCGCTGAAAAATTACAAATGAGAGGGGAACCTGTTAATATAAGTAATATAGAACGTAAAATACGTGAAGAATTTAAAGATGTTTCGTCGAAAGTAAAAGATGGTGTAAACGACGTAACTGAAAAAGTAAAGAGTTCAGAATTTAAAAAAAACATAGAAAGTAAGGCTAAATCAGGTTTTAGTGAAATTATTGACACCTGTGTAAATGTATGCTCCGCAATTTTTAAAGTCTTTGGTAAATTTATTGGAGCGCTTCTAATTTTTATTGCTGCAATTACAATTATAAGCTTGTTAATAGGGTTATTTTCAATAGGTAGCTTTGAAATGTTAGGTATTGGAGATGATTTTGTTCACTATCCATCTTTCTTTTTTGACTCAATATTGCCTTCATGGTTATTAACATTATTCGGTTTTATAGCAATTGGAGTTCCATTTATAGTGTTATTTATGGTTGGTTTAAAAATTATATCTAATAATRTAAAATCATTTAGTACAACTACAAAATTATCACTCCTAGGAATTTGGTTAATCTCAATAATAGGACTGGCATTTGCAGGTCTTAATTTTGCAACCCAAACAGCCTATGACGGAGTATCAAACCAAACAGAAGAACTTCCAATTATTGCAAATGATACTTTAAGAGTTAAAATGATTGGAAATGATGAATTATCAAATAGAGATGAATTGAGAAGACGTTACAGCTACGAAACCGTATATGATGATGATATTAAAAAATTATTCTCTTCTAAAATTTATGTAGATATTAAATCAACAGATAAAGCGAATGCTTATGTTAAAATCAGAAAAGAGTCTGAAGGTAAAAACCGTTTAACTGCGAACAATCAGGCCAAAGCAATTGATTACAGTTTTAACTTGAACAATAAAAATTTAGTATTAAATGGATATTTCTTATCTGAATTTAAAAACATTTTTAAAGACCAGCAAATTGATATTACAATATATCTCCCAACAAACGCAATCATTTATTTAGATAAATCAACACGTACTTTTCTTTATGACGTAGATAATGTTCAAGACATTCACGATAGAGATATGCCAAAACATTATTATAAAATGACAGAAGCAGGACTGGAATGTTTAGACTGTGATTCAAATATATTTGGCAATAGTTTTAAATCGAATAATGAGCATTTCAAATTAAATATTGATCGTCAAAGTGTTCAAATTAAAGTCAGTGATGGTGACGAAGAGGCAGAAGTTAAAATTGATAAAAATGGTATTATCATRAAATAATTACAAATCATACCTAAATTTCAACAACTCAGTCTAAAAAAATTCATAAACAGCTAGTTTTAAAATACTTTTATATAAATAAAAAATCATAATTATGAATACATTAACCAAAATTACAATTTACTTAGCGCTGTTATTAGTCATTCTTTTCACAACAACATCATGTTTTGTTGAGGGGTTTACAGGGATAAGAGGAAACAGAAATGTAGTTTCTGAAGACAGATCAATACATGAAGATTTTAACGCAATCAAAGTTCAACAAGGCATAAATTTATATTTAACTCAAGGGAATTCAACCGAAATAACCGTTGAAGCCGATGAAAATATTATAGATTTATTACTTACTGAAGTAAGGAATAATGAGTTAAAAGTGTATTTCAAAAAAAATATTTACAAAGCAAAAGCACGTAATGTGTATTTAACAACTCATCAAATTTCAAGTATAAGAACCTCAAGCGGTGCACATGTAAAGTCAGAAAACACGTTACAAGTTAACTCATTAGTGCTTGATTCAAGTAGTGGAAGTTCCATTAAAATTTATGTGAATGCAGATGAAATAGAAAGTTCAACATCTAGTGGAGCCGACATCGATATTTTTGGAAAAACCAAATTTATTTCTGCAAAAGCTAGTAGTGGTAGCTCTATTGATGCTGATGAATTAGAATCAGTAGATGCCTATGCTAAAGCAAGTAGCGGTGCAAACATTGATATCAATGTTTCAGGAAAACTTACAGCTAAAGCAAGCAGCGGAGGAGATATTGATTACGAGGGAAATCCTTCAAATGTTGATAAGAATACCTCTTCTGGAGGTAGTGTTTCAGGAAGCTAATTCCAATTTATATATTTAAATTGTTAAGCCAATTCACAACAGTTGAGTTGGCTTTTTTATGACTGATATCATCTATTAAGATTAAACATGTGTTAATTATTTAACACAGTGCAAATAATAACAACAAGTTACCTACATTTGCGGTCAATAATTAATTTAACTATTAATTAAATAAAAATCTTAGTATGCATAAAAAAACTGAACCACATTCGTTTCACATACCAGTAATGGGAATTGCTTTTACGCTAGATAGTCCTATTAAAATTGCAAAATATGGTATTTCGTCTGTTATTTCAATTGTAGATGATTTTATAATTGAAAAAATGAATGAATATTATTCAAATAAATATAAACTTCCATACAAAGCAATTTCAACAAAAGTAGAAGATTATAGAGCTAAAAGAATTACTTCTTACCTTAATACCGTTGACTCAATTGCGAAACAAACATTTGAAAACCTTAAAAATAGTTTTGAAGAAAAAAGTGGTGAATTTGAAAAATATATGGATATGCTTCCTGATTTTTCAGAATTAAAACAGGGTTTTGTTAAAACAATTAAAAATAATTCGTTAAAAGAAGATGTAAATAATTGGATTCAAAACAACCTTAAACTTGGTAGCATTGATATAAATATCATGACCAAGCTTGATAAAGTAAACTATAATAAAAAAGAACAGCTACCGTCAGAATTTAATGATGCCCATGCTGCTTTAAGAGGTTTCGCCAACAGTAATTTAGAATCTTCTGTGGTGCTTTCAGCAGGAATGAATCCAAGGTTATATAGCTATTTTGAAAATTTTAGTGATTTCTTTCCTACTAAAGAAAATGTAATAAAAAAGAAAATTATACTTAAAGTTAGTGACTATCGTTCTGCTTTAATACAAGGAAAATTTTTAGCAAAAAAAGGTCTATGGGTATCCGAATATAGAATAGAATCTGGCTTAAATTGTGGTGGTCATGCCTTTGCTTCAGACGGATATTTAATGGGACCGATTTTAGAGGAGTTTAAAAATCACAAAAACGATTTAATAAGTGATGTTCACAATCTATTAGTTGGATCCTTAGAAAATAAGGGAAAACATGTACCAAATGCTCCTTTAGATTTAAAAATTACGGCTCAAGGTGGAGTAGGAACCTCTGAAGAACATGAGTTTTTATTAGATAATTACAATATTGATTCAGTTGGTTGGGGCACTCCATTTTTACTAGTGCCAGAAGCAACTACTGTTGATTCAGTAACCATAGATACATTAAAAAGAGCTACGGAAAAAGACTTATATTTAAGTGATATATCTCCTTTAGGAGTTCCATTTAATAGTTTAAGAGGTAACACCAATGAAATTGTCAAAAATGATAGAATTGCCAACAACAAAGCAGGAAGTTCTTGTCCTAAAAAGTTTCTAGTTTCAAATACCGATTATACGGATAAACCAATTTGTACTGCTTCAAAAAAGTTTCAAACCATAAAATTAGATGAGCTCAAACTTGAAGACATAAGTTCTAGTGATTACACCCAAAAGTTTAATAAAATTACAGCAAAAACCTGTTTATGCGAAGGTTTATCAAATGCAGCTCTAATTAAAAATGACATTAAACAAAAAGGCGAAGAACAAGGAGTAGCTATTTGCCCTGGTCCAAATATGGCTTATTTTTCAAAAGAGCTTTCATTAAAAGAAATGGTACACCATATTTATGGAAAGGCCAATGTTATTGCAACCAATAACCGACCACATATGTTTATTAAAGAATTAAAAATGTATGTTGATTATTTTTCGAATAAAGTTAACGAGGTTAAAGATTCTGCTTCTAAAAAGCAAGAAAAATATTTAACTACTTTTCAAAGTAACTTACACGATGGTATTGAATATTATTATAATTTATTTTCATCATTTGAATCAAATAAAGAAACTTTATTGAGTGAGCTAGATGCATTAAAAAATGAACTATTTAATGTTAAAATACCAATATTAGTTAAAGCATAATAAAAAAAAGGTCTTTCAATTGAAAGACCTTTTTTTTAACTTATTATTAAATAAATCCAATTATTAACAATGAAAATCAGCCAAGGTTTTATTTTCAAGAATTTTTAACATACTATCTCTTACTTCAACCATTAAATTATTTAAACTACAACTTTCTTCACTAATACAGTCGTCACATTTTTCATAATAATTTAAACTTACGCAAGGTAACATTGCGATGGGCCCTTCCAATAATCTGATTATTGTAGATATTTTGATTTCAATTGGTTTTTTTAACAAATAATAACCTCCTCCTTTACCTTTTTTTGATGAAAGTATTCCTGCTTTTTTCAACGTAAGTAAGATACTTTCTAAAAACTTTTTAGATATGTTCTCCGATGTAGAAATATCAGAAATTAAAACTGGTACATTTTGCTCCTGCTTTGCAAGATAACTTAAGGCTTTTAGTCCGTATTTTGTTTTTTTAGAAAGCATTTTTAAAAATACTAATTTGAAATCAATTATGTGTTTATTGGAAGAAAAACTTCTGCCATCATACATCTAGTACTCCCACCTCCACAAGCTTCTATGGTGTCTAATGAACTGTACACTATTTTACTATGTTTTTTAATTTGATTAATTTGTCGTTTCGTTAAACTTTCATACGCAGCATTTGACATTATAGTATATCGCTCATCATTCTTTCCTAAAACTTGCAACATATTTCCTGCAAAACTATTAACCTGCTCTTCAGAAATTGATATGATTTCCTTTCCATCTTCCTTCAAATGTTTTATCAYATTTTTTTTCTCTTTTTTATCATCAATGCTATCTAAGCAAATTACTGAAAATTTTTCTCCCAAACACATAATTACATTCGTATGGTAGATTGGTAATCGTWTATCATCTACATTTCGATACGAAATAAAAGGAACGGGTGTAAATTCAAAATCTTCACAAAATTCAATTAGCAGGTCTTCATCAGCTCTAGGTGACAATGCACAGTAAGCTTTTCTATTCACCCTGTCTAACAATAAACTTCCTGTGCCTTCTAAAAATAGTTTCTCATCTTCTGCAGAAGTATAATCAACTATATTATCAATTACAAATCCTACTTCTTCCAAGGTATCAAATACATCCTCTCTTCTTTCTAATCGTCTGTTTTCTGCGAACATTGGATATAGTCCAACATCTCCATTTTCGTGAAAAGATATCCAGTTATTTGGGAAAATTGAATCTGGCGTATCAGTATCAATAGAATCTTCAACAACAATTACTTGAACTCCAATTGCTCTTAATTTCACTACAAAATTATCAAACTCCTGCAACGCTTGAAACTGAACGGTTTCAGGAGTTAGGCTATCCAWTACTTTTTGATAATAATTATTTATAGCCGTTTGTTCATTCGAACGGAACGAAACTGGGCGAATCATTAAAATGGTATTTGTAGATTGTCGCATTTTTTTTATTGAAGTGTTTTAATAATTGCATTGGTTGTTTCCTTCAAAACATCAAAAGCAGTTTCTGCCATTTTATTGCCTTTATTGTCTAAAGTTGGGTTCACCTCTACAACTTCAAAGCATATAACTTTTTTTGTATTTACAAAGGCTTTAATAATATTAACAATTTCATCTTGATCAAATCCCTTAGAAACAGGAGTTCCGGTACCTTTAGAAATTAGGTTACAATCCATACTATCTACATCAAACGAGATATAAATAATATCACAATCTTCCAATTTTTGTGATGCTTCCTTTAAACATGTTTCAAAACCCCTATAACGCATTTCAGAAACAGTGTAATTTTTTATATTATTATTGTCAATGGCAGCTTCCTCTGGTTTTTCGGTATCTCGAACACCAAAATATATAATATCTTCATGAACAACTTTAGGTCCTTTTATACCTATATTTTGCATCTCATTCCAAAAATGCTCAGTTTCATCTATAACATTATTTATTTTATACTCTAAATTATTATCATTTAAAGCTGCTGCTAATGGCATTCCGTGAATGTTACCCGATGGTGAAGTATAAGGTGAATGAATATCTGCATGAGCATCAATCCAAACAACTCCAAGTCTTTTTTTGGGATATGCGGCTTTAATACCACTAATACTTCCTAAAGCAGATGAATGGTCGCCAGATAATACAATTGGGAAATTATCTTGTAACAAGTTTTTAGAAACACTTGAACTTAAACTGGAACAAACTCTATATACACTCTCAATTCTTTTGGCGAACGAATTATTCTCTTTGTTATAAATAGTTTCATTTTCAGTTTCAATATCTTCAAAAGAATAACAATTAAAAAAATTATCGTTTTTATTTATAGCTGCAATTTCAATAGCATCAATACCCATATCAGAACCACGAGTACCTGCTCCTAAATCAGATCTATTTTTTATAATTTTTATTGTTTTCATTATCTATTTTTTTCGATACACAAAAATACGCTTTGTAATCAAATATCTATTCGTTTATAAAAATAAAAATGTCACGTCCTAAAATAAGTTGACATAAAATCGACTTATTATGAATAACAATGAATTTAAAAGGAAAAAACGTACACAGCGTGATTACAATTTAGGCTTTAAATTAGCTGTAATTAATGAAGTAGAAAAAGGCAATTATACTTATAAACAAGTTCAAAAAGCCTATGGTATACAAGGTAGAAGTACTGTTTTGGTATGGTTGAGAAAATATGGTACTTTAGATTGGTCAAAGCCAAATCAATGTAGTATGCCAAGATCTAAAGAAACACCAGCTCAAAAAATTAAACGTTTAGAGCATCAGCTTTCAGATGAGCAATWAAAAAATAAATTGCTCAATACGATGATTGATATCTCAGAGTCTCAATTAGGTACTTCCATTAGAAAAAAGTTTTTATCCCAACAATCCAAAGCATCCGACAACAACAAGGAGTAAGTTTATCAAGTTGTTGCCGATTGTTAGGAATAAGCAGACAAGCTATCTATCAATCACAAAAAAGGAATGAAAAGTGAACAGAAGTTTTATCATAAATAAAACCTTTGGTGCTAACGATTCGAAGAGAAATGCCAAGATTAGGAGTCCGTAAATTATACTATTTATTRAAAGAAGAATTTGTTGGGTTAGGTATTAAAATAGGAAGAGATGCCTTATTTGATTATTTACGTAGAGAACATTTACTTATAAAGCCCAAGCGAAGTTATACGAAAACAACAAATTCAAAACATTGGCTTAAAAAACAGCCTAATTTACTGAAGGAATTAAAACCGAGACAGCCAGAACATATTTTTGTAAGTGATATTACTTACATTAAAAGCAGGGAGCGAACGCATTACCTTTCTTTGGTAACAGATGCTTATAGTAGAAAAATAATGGGATATAAACTTAGTAATGATATGAGTGCAGAAAATGTAGTTAAAGCATTTAAGATGGCTATTAAACAAAGAATAACCAACAAAATATTAATACACCATTCTGATCGTGGATTACAATATTGTTCTGATTTATATCAGGAAGCTCTATTGAAAAATAACACAAAACCTTCTATGACTGATGGCTATGATTGTTATCAAAATGCTTTAGCTGAAAGAATTAATGGAATTTTAAAGCAAGAGTTTTTAATCTATAAATGCAACAGTAAAAAGGAATTAAAGCAATTAATTAAAGAATCTATCAATACTTATAATAGTAAAAGACCTCATTTAAGCCTTCAATCACATTATTTACTTTGCTTTCAAATGGGCGGATAATTAGGATCAAGAGTGTATAGAAAAT
>NVVE01000005.1 GCA_002733285.1 Lutibacter sp.
ATCTCTATGCACAATTTTATGCTCATCTTCTTCTTCACCTTCACCAGTAGCCTTTGCCCACTCTAATATTTCCTCATCTAAGTACATCATATCCAACATATCCTGCGGCCACCCTTCTGAACGCAATCGTGTTAACATACGCCAAGCAATAACTTGAACAGCTAATACTTCACTCCACATGCTATCATTTAAACAACGCCAATGATTTACATCAACATTATCTGGATTCTCAATTTGATCTATACAAACACTGCAAGCCAAAATACTATCCTCAACAGTTCCTTTAGAATTAGGTGCCACTTCATAAACCCTTAAATCCTCAATTGAAGCACACAATTCACATGTAGATTTGCTTCTTGCATGTAATTTCTTAGATATACTCATTCTCTATTTTTTTTGGAAATGCAAAAGTACATTTAATAACTAGTTATCACAACCCATTTTCAACATCAACATATTAAGGGCGTTCCCTAATCGGTCGGGCTATTCGTTGCAAGTCCTCGCAATGCTGCGGGCTTTTCACTGCAAATACGAAGTATTCACAAATACCATATAAATAATATTAAAATGATATGAGTAATCCCTAACGCAATAAAAAATTGAATTAAAAGTTTCAATAAAATACTTATTTCTTTTTAAGAATATTTTAAGATACTATTTCTTTCAACTTTACGTTATTTGCATAACAAACTACTATGTTATGCTTAAACAATTCTTTTGGATGTGCTCAGGCGCAGATACCGACATTTTAAAAACTAGTTCAAAAGCCGAACAAACAAAATTTGCAGGCATAGGAGGAACCGTATTCTTTACGGCTATTATGGCTTTTATAGCAGCAAGTTTCGCCCTATATACAGTTTTTGATAATTATTTCACAGCACTGTTTTTTGGATTGATCTGGGGATTGTTAATTTTTAATTTAGATCGATTTATTGTTTCAACCATTAAAAAAAGTGATAGCAAATGGCAAGAAATCTGGCAAGCAACACCTAGAATTATCTTAGCTATTATTATAGCCGTTGTTATTTCAAAACCTTTAGAAATTAAAATTTTCGAAAAGGAAATTAATCAAGTTTTATTGAAACAAAAAAATGATTTAACACTTGCAAATAAAGATCAAATAGCAACTCAATTCACGCCAGAAATAGCTACAATTCAAGCCGAAATAAACTTATTAAAACAAGAAATTGATACCAAAGAAACAACATCAAATGACTTATACGAAACTTATATTGCTGAAGCTGAAGGAAGAAAGGGGACAAAAATAATTGGCAAAGGACCCGTATACAAAGAAAAACGTGAAAAGCACGATGCTGGTTTAGCTGAACTTCAACAATTAAAAATTGACAACAAGACTAACATTGCAGAAAAGGAAACTCAAATAGTTACTTTGATCCAACAACAAAAGGAGCAAGTGGCGGCTACGCAGCCAATAATTAATGGCTTTGACGGATTAATGGCAAGAATAAATGCTTTGTCGGAATTGCCTTGGCTTCCTTCCTTTTTTATATTCCTCTTATTTTTAGCCATTGAAACATCGCCAATTTTTTCAAAATTAATAGCCCCAAAAGGAGAATACGATTTTAAACTTCAAGATATAGAAAATTCAGTTAAAACGTGGGTCTCACAAAAAGAGATGCAAAGAAAACAAGTTTTAAAAACTGATCGGATTTTAAACGAAGCTATCTATAATGAATTAGCCAAAGAAGACGAATTGTATCATTATAAAAAACAAAAAGCACGAGAAATTATGCAATTTCAARCCGATGCTTTTTACAAAAGTCAGAAAAAGATTATAAGTTCCTAAAACGACTTTCACAAAAATGTGTTGATGGTATTATACTTAGTAACTGATGGTATGAAAAGAGTGCTTATTACTGTTTGTCAGTATTAATTTCAACTCACTCTTCCAACGGATAAATAGCAACACTGTATCCCAACCAATTTTGTAACTTATCATAAATTAATTGTTTGTCCTCTTTTGAAAAATTTATAATTCTTGTGCTATGCGATCCTTCTTTTAACACCATTTTAAGCGCATTTACATGCGGCTTTGGCTGCGGTGCACAAGCTCCCCAAGTATCATATTCTCCATAAATGTATAGAATTTTATTTCCTTTATTCTCAATGTAATCTCGAACTTCCTTGATATAATTCGAATTAAATGTTAAGTCCACATTTTTAGGTGTAAAACGCATATTTGTTGGTTTATGAACCACTTTAATCAAATCTTTAACTGGCGTCGTGTCAAACCCATAATACCCTAATTCAGTCATGTGTTGGTAATACGAAGGCAACAAATCGTAGTATGTTTTATCGTTGTAAAAACTTATTCCAATAATGTTATTTAAATAACTAAACAACTCTTTAGCAGTTGAATTACCTGTTGGAATAGCATTACAATTACCACCCCATTGCCAAAAAGAAAAAGGAAATTCTAACACTGCATATTCCAATGCTTCTTCCATAGAAAGTTCCGAAAAATTCATTCCTTTGGCTTCAGCATACTTAGAAATTTCAATTAAAACTGCCGCTCTATTCTCTAAAACCAACCGTTGAAATGTGGCAATTTTCGCTCTACATTCATCACTCCCAACTGTATTTATATGGGTTGCTGTTCTGGGATCTTCTCGTGTATTTATCAAGGGTGCCACATAAGGAACAGCTACATCAACATCATAGGGGTATTTAGATTTGTAAATTAAAACGGTTTCACCTCCTTTGCTAATCCCTGTCGATATCCATTTGCTGCTATACAAGGTTTTTAATTTTGTAACCAATTTGTGGTAATCTTCAATCGCTTGGTCGTTTTTTAAATAGTCCCAAGGAATTGAATCTGGACGCGATTTTCCATAAAAACGATATTCAACTTGTACTTGGTTTCCTTTCACTATTTTACTCAATTCATAGGTTCTTGGATTTGCATTATAACCTTCAGTAATTAAAACTGTTGGTTTTTTTACACCTGCATGTGATAAATATACATAGTGTTTAAATGTCCCTGTTTCCGGATTATTATGATCTAAAGGCTGCTCTAAAACTAACTGATATGCTTTGTAAAAATGATCCGTAGGTTCCATTTTAGTTATTTCAGCATTCGGAAAAAGATTTTCTAATTTTTGCTGAAACGTTAAAACTTCGATGGTTTCGAGCCTTACAACCCTACACCCAACAATTGAAAAACTTATCGCAATAAATAAAATAAGGGATTTATAAAATTTCATATTCTTTCTAAAATAAAATTGAGCGTACATTCATTTAATTAAATCGTTCTACAGAAAAAGGAACTATATTTAGGGACGGTTTTTTGTTTGATAGGATTTCTGAAACTAATTTTCCAGTTGCATGTGCCTGACTCCAACCCATCATGGCATGACCCGTTGCAAAACAAACGTTACTTATAGAATTTGCTCTTCCTATAAAAGGCAAACCATCGGGTGAAACTGGTCTTAAACCACAAGCCGCACCTTCCATTTCTTGCTTTGTAATGGTCACATTTGGATAAAATGTATGAGCTGCTTTGGCTATTGCTTTTACACGACCCATATTAATTTTTTCGTTTATTCCTGCAATTTCCATCGTCCCACCAAATCTGGTAAAACCATCCATTGGAGAAACAGCAGTATTCAACTCTGCAAGTATGGCTGGATATTTTATTCCTGTTTTTCTGTTTACATTTATTCGATATCCTTTACCTGCTTGCACCAACATTTTCACTCCTAATTTTTTAGCCAAAATTGGGCTCCACGAACCCGATGCTACTACAAGTTCATCAAATTTAACTTGTTGTTTATTGGTTATTAAATTTGTTATTTTGTTTGAATTCCGCTCAAAACCTAAAACTTCTTCATTTGTAATAAATTGAACACCGCTAGATTTTAAATATTTATAAAAGCTTTTCATAAAATCATCAGGGGTACTTTGAGAATCATCTACATAATAAAAAGCCCCTTCGGCATCCATCTCAGGTTCCATTCCTTTCAATTTTGATTTTTCAATATGTAAAACTTCAAGACCTTCATATCTTGCTGCCTCAGCAATTTTTGCTTCTTTTTCTTCAAATTTTGAAGTTTGATAACACATGAGCAACCCTTTTCGTTCTAAATGAAAATCAAATGGCATACTACCTTTCATTTCTTCAAATAATTCTCTGCTAAATACCGTGAAATTTTTAATAATTGGAGCTGCTTCTCTTACATGTTTAGCCGTAGCCGATTTCTTGAACATCCAAGCCCATTTAATTAAATCTAAATCAAATCGTGGTTTCAAATAAAATGGACTAGCCCTATTGAACATCATTTTGATCCCCATAGTAACCATTCCTGGCGCAGCAAGTGGTATAACGTGACTGGGAGAAATAAACCCTGCATTCACAAATGAAGCACCTGATGATATATCAGATTGGTCAATAACAGTTACCGTATGACCTTCCTTTAACAAATAGTAAGCAGCACTTAATCCGATAATTCCGCCCCCAATTATGACAACTTCTTTTTTCACTGAAATATTATTTATTTGGTTGAATTAAATCCCATAAATTTCCATACAAATCTTCAAATACTGCAACAGTACCATAGGGTTCATCAATAGGTTCTCTTACAATTTTTATATTATTATTCAATAAATTTTGATATTCTTTTTTAAAATTATCTGTGTGAAGAAATAAAAAAACTCTTCCTCCAGATTGCTTTCCAATGGCATTATTTTGAATTTCATTTGAAGCTTCAGCTAACAATAAAGAGCAACTATTTTCAACATTAGGTGACACCAACACCCAACGTTTATTTTTATCTAACATCGAATCTTCAACTAAATCAAATTTTAGTTTATTTACATAAAAATCTATGGCTTCGTCATAATTTTTTACAAGCAATGTCACTTGTGCTATTTTTTTACTCATAACTTAAAGTACTTGAAATCCATATGCATATGGATCTTCTTCATCATCAATAATAATAGTGTTGTATCCGTACACTTTTGCCCAACCTTTTATGCTAGGCACTATCGCTATTTTATCTTCTAATGTTGTTTCTTCTTCAATGATACCAATAAATTTTGAGCCAATAAAACTTTCRTGAACAAACTCCTCTCCTTTTTTTAACTTTCCTTTTGCAAACAATTGTGCCATACGAGCTGACGTACCTGTGCCACAAGGTGAACGGTCAATTGCCTTATCTCCATAAAATACAGCATTTCTACCAGAGGACGTTGGATCAATCGGCTGTCCTGTCCACATAATATGGCTCACATCTCTTATGGTATCATTTTCCGGGTGAATAAACATATTTGTATATTTTTCATTTATGCTGGTACGTACAACTTGAGAATACTGAATTAATTTACTTGCGGTAAAATTATGTACTCCACTAAAGTTTTTTTGAGCATCTATAATTGCATAAAAATTACCTCCATAAGCAACGTCAAAACTTATTTCGCCTAGTTCTGGACAATCAATAATTAAACTTTCTGCAGCTAAATAAGATTTTACATTGGTTAATTTAACCCAATCTACTTTTTTTTTAGTYTGTTGATATTCAATTTGAACTAAGCCTGCTGGCGTCTCCATCCTAATTTTCCCTGGAATTTTTGGTGTAATCAAACCTTCTTCAATSGCWRCMGTAAYTGTRCCRATAGTACCRTGACCACACATAGGTAAACATCCCGAAGTTTCAATAAATAATATGGCAACATCATTTTCTTTGCTATGTGGTGGGAATAAAATACTTCCGCTCATCATATCATGACCGCGAGGTTCAAACATTAATCCTTTGCGAATCCAATCGTATTCTTTTAAAAAATGCTGACGTTTTTCACTCATAGTAGCACCAACCAAGTTGGGACCACCTTTAGTTATGACCCTCACCGGGTTTCCACAAGTATGTGCGTCTACACAATAAAATGTTTTTCTACTCATTTAATTTTTTTCTCTATATAGGCATCCATTCGTTGTTCTAGAATCGCCAAGGTAACCGTTCCTTGCTCTAAGATAACTTCGTGAAACTCTCTGATATCAAATTTTGTTGCTAGCTTTTCTTTCGCTCTTTTACGAAGCTCTCTAATTTTCAATTCACCAATTTTGTAAGATAATGCTTGACCCGGCCATGAAATATACCGATCTGTTTCAGTATTTACTTCATGCATAGACAAAGCTGTATTTGAAGCCATAWAATCAACCACTTGTTGRCGWGTCCAACCTTTBGCATGAATYCCTGTATCTACWACYAAACGGCAAGCACGCCACATTTCATAAGTGAATTTTCCGAATTGCTCATAAGGTGTTGTATACATACCCATTTCATCAGCCAAATATTCACAATACAATCCCCAACCTTCTCCATAAGCAGATAAGTATAAATTTCTTCTGAATTTTGGGATACTATCTCCCAACTCGTTGTTTAAACTTCCTTGTAAATGATGACCAGGAACTGCCTCATGGACTGTTAAAGAAGGTAAAGTGTATAAGGTTCTACTAGGTAAATCGTAGGTGTTTACCCAATAATAACCTGGATTTGTACTGTTTTTTGAAGCTCCAATATAACGCCCTCCTGTATATTTAGGTGCAATAGCATCTGGTACTGGAGCAACGCCATAGGGTTTACGAGGTAGTGTTTTAAAGAAACGCGGCAATTGCTCATCAGCACGTTTTGCCATATCACGCGCAATCATTAGCAATTCTTTTGGTGTCTTTGCATAGAACTGTTCATCGGTTCTTAAAAATTTTAAAAAGTCAGCAAAAGTTCCTTTAAAGCCCAACCCTTTAATAATTTTTTGCATTTCTGCTTTAATACGAGCCACTTCTTTCAATCCTATTTGATGAATATCATCGGCTGTATATTGAGTACTGGTTGTATAAAAATTAATCCTATTCTGATAATATGCATTTCCATTTGGCATGTCAGAAGCCCCTAATGTAGTTCTCGTTTTTGGCAAATATTCTGTTTCAAAAAACTTTTTGATTCGCTCAAATTGAGGTGTCACGTTGTTTTCTATTGCCTTTTTAGCTGCTGTTAATACTGAATCTCTTTGGGCTGCAGTTAAGCTTTCTGGCAACTTTTTAAAAGGAGAATAGAAAAAGCTATCCTCATAATTTTTTACAATATGATTGTTATAGGTAGACTCATATCCTTTAAAGATCACTCTGGGTTGAGAGACTTCTTTTGTTAATCCTTCTCTAAGATTCACAAAATGCTGGTCTACAAACACAGGAATGGCATTCAGTTTCTTCAAGTACTTTTTAACTTGTTTATAATTATTAAATGGCTGCACACTATAATTCAAATTACTATGAAAACCAGCATCTGATAAAAGTGGGTTTAAAAATCGTTCAAATTTGTAATAATCAATATCATCTTGCAATACAAACTTTAAAAGTTCAAGCGAAATTTTATCAGAAGCTGGTAGCTCATTTTCTTTGATTAGTGCCAACTTCACCAATAAAGAATCTGCAAACTCCGATTCAGCCTTGTAATACTCACGAGTAAAAAGGCCTAATGGATATTCTTTTTCATCATATCCTTCATGATTTTCGACGTTCGCAATAATTTTCTTTAATTCTTCTGATGAATTATTTTTTGTATTACAACTTAGAAATACTATAAAGCTTAATATTRTAAGTGATTTTAAATAATGCATCAGAAAGTTATTTTAGATTTTATTTATTGTTTGCTTACCATCTATCAACCTTGAAATTTTTAATGGATTTTCACTTTTTAATTCATTTGGYAACAAWTYATTWGGCCAACTTTGAAAACTGAATGGACGMRCCCAACGTTTAATTGAATTGATRCCTACTGCTGTAAACCTACTATCKGTTGAYGCMGGATAWGGRCCTCCATGAACCATTGCCGGACAAACCTCAACWCCTGTAGGCACACCGTTAAAAATAATGCGTCCAACTCTATTCTGAAGTGCACTTATCACTGATGGATAATTTTCAAGTTCATTATTATCAGCCAAAATTGTTCCTGTTAACTGACCTTCTAATTTAGAAATTACCGCTACTAATTGTTCCATATTTTCACATTGTACAACCATAGAAAAAGGTCCAAATACTTCTTGGTGTAAGACAGTGTTATTTAAAAAAGTAACTCCTTCAACAGTAGTTATTGTTTGACGAGCATAATTAATAACTACTTCTTTRTTTAAACTYGCAGTYGTTTTTAWRCCCTCTTGTTYYTGCATTTTAGCTTTGTTATYYTCATAWGCTCCAATKATWGCRGGRTGYAACATACAAGTRGGTTCAATTTTTATAATTTCATGGGATAAAACTTGAATGAAATTYGTTAAATCACCTCCTTTTATKCCTAAAATAAGGCCTGGATTGGTACAAAATTGTCCTGCTCCCAGTGTTATTGAACCTGCATAAGTTTTAGCCCARCCATTWTCRWTATTTTTTATTGCAGAAGGTAAAATTACAACCGGATTAACACTTCCCATTTCAGCAAAAACGGGAATTGGGACTGGACGCTGAGCAGCCAAATTATACAATGCTCTTCCTCCACGAATACTTCCTGTAAAACCAACAGCTTTCACCTGTGGATGCTTTACTAAAGAAACCCCAACTTCAATTCCACTACTATTTAAATTTGAAAATACCCCATTTGGCATTCCTGTTGTTAAAGCAGCCTTAATAATTGCAGATGCCACTAATTCGCTCGTGCCTGCGTGCATTGGATGCGATTTTACTATAACTGGGCATCCAGCTGCAAAAGCTGCTGCTGTATCACCACCTGCTGTTGAATATGCCAATGGAAAGTTACTAGCCCCAAAAACAACAACGGGTCCAATTGGAAGTAACATTTTACGAATGTCTACTTTTGGAATTGGCTTCCTGTCCAAATCTGCAGTATCAATTGCTGCCTCAACCCATGAACCTTCCTTTACCAAATTGGCAAATGAACGTAACTGAAAAACTGTTCTTCCTCTTTCACCTAGTGCTCTTCCTTCTGGTAAACCAGTTTCTGAACAATATACTTTTACTAGTTCATCTCCTAAAGCTTCAATTTCATTTGCTATTTCATTTAAAAATTTACTCTTTTTAGCTCCAGAAACAGTTTTGAACTCATTAAAAGCATTCGTTGCTAATTCAACTGCTTGTTGAATCTCTATTTCAGAAGCTTCTGAATAAACAATCTCATTTTCACTATTTGCTTGAGGATTGAACGTTTTGAATGTAACATCACCAATAGATGATAATACGTTTCCAATAAAATTTTTTCCTGTTATCATGTTTTCGTGTTCGTTTTAATTGATTTGTTTTTTGAGATATTTCTACAACTATTTATTTATTTTTTGTGTTAGCGATTGCAGTGATATCCTTTTTACATGGTAAAAAGATTTAACGAAAAGCGCGACCGCCTGCGGTAACACCCAACATTATAGTCTATAAATTTTTATAGTTTGGCAATGTTGGTCTTGTTTTTAAACCTGCTTTAATAATTGCTAACACCTGCGCTCTTTCATCACCAATAAGTGACAAGCGAGGTTCTCGAACATTTTCTGTCCCAATACCTGTTGCAACCTCCGCCAACTTAATATTTTGTACTAATTTAGTGTTAATATCTAACTCTAACAAAGGCAAAAACCAACGATAAATATCGATAGCTTTTTGATTTTCACCAGCTTTTGCTAACTTATAAATAGCAACTGTTTCAGCAGGAAAAGCACATACCAACCCTGCAACCCAACCATCAGCACCCATAAACAAGCTCTCTAAAGCCAAGGTGTCCACACCAGATAAAATCTTAAAACGATCTCCAAAACGAGATTTCATTCTAGATATATTTGAAATATCTCTGGTTGACTCCTTCACAGCATGAATATTTTTACACGATTTCAATTCTTCAAACATGTCTAATGTAATTTCAATCCCGTAGTCTACAGGATTGTTATAAATCATAATGGGTAGTTTAGTACTATTGGCAACTTTTTTGAAATAGGTAACTGTTTCTCTATCATCTGCCTTATAACGCATAGGAGGCAACATCATTAATCCGGTTGCTCCATATTCAGCTGCTTTCCTAGCTGCTTCAATTGCATTTGATGTAGATTGTTCAGCGATATTAATAATTACAGGAACTTTTTCTTGTACTATTTCAACTGTTTTTTCGATTAAGATTTTTTTCTCTTCAGTAGTTAGCGTACTAGCTTCTCCGAGTGTTCCTCCAAGAATGATTCCACTAACTCCAGCATCTAACTGCGCTTTAATGTTAACTTCAAAAGCTACTAAATCTAAGGTATCATTATCTGTAAACTTAGTAGTAACTGCCGGCATTACACCCTCCCATTTTATACTCATAATTAACTATTTTTGACAAATGTATACTATATAAACATTGATGTTTTATATTTTTTATCAATTAATAGTATTATTTTACCTTGTTTACTTTATTAAATCGATATTTTTGATTAATATTGACATACATTTAAAAATATGAAAGTTTTACCATTTAAAATCCCAAAACCAGAGAATGTCACTTTATATGTGCAACATTACAAAGGCGAATCTTTTTATGAAAAATTACATCAGCATAAAGAAATACAAATTAGCATTGTTCTTAAAGGTGAAGGAACCTTTATTATTGGAGATTGTGTAGGAGATTTTAAACCTAATGACATTTATGTTTTAGGTGAAAATCTACCTCATGTTTTTAAAAGAGATCAAGCATTTGAACATGATACAGAAATGATTTCTCTGTTCTTTTCTAAGAATTCATATGGTGATATTTTTTTTAATTTACCTGAATTTGAACATTTTCAGCACTTTTTTAACAATGCTGTTCTGGGTTATAAGGTTTTGTCTAATAAGGTTGCTCTTTCAGAATTATTAGCTGCAATTGAATCTCAAGTTAAGTATGAACAATTCAAATCTTTTTTAGATATTCTAAATTTAATATCTCAAGGCGAAAGACGTGAACTTTCATCGCTTATAAATTTAAAAAAATATGGAGGCGAAGAAGGAAAACGTATGAGTGATATTTTTCAATACACGATGAATAATTACCATCAAGAAATTAGTTTAGATCAAGTTTCTAATATTGCAAACATGACCCCTAATGCATTTTGCAGATATTTTAAGCAACGAACCAATAAAACCTTTGTGAATTTTTTAATTGACATACGAATTGGGAATGCTTGTAAATTACTAACTAAAAATAATGATTTAAATATTACTGAAATTTCTTACAAATCTGGCTTTAATAATTTAGCCAATTTTAATCGAAAATTTAAAGCCATTAAGGGGGTTACGCCCTCTGAATTTAGAAAGAAACACTAAATAAATCCAAGTTCTTTTTGAAGTTTTCTAGTCAACCCTTTTACAACTAGATCATAAGAATGATCTATTAATTCTTTTAGTAAACTGTTTGGCAAATTCCCTTCAATAGTAATTGTATTCCAATGTTTTTTACTCATATGAAATCCTTCAATTACTTCATTGAATTCGTCACGTAATTCAATCGCTCTTTCTGGATCACATTTTAAATTAACCGTTGAGGGCTGATGCTCTAAACCCGCTAATGCAAACATTTTATTTGCCACCTTAAAAACCAACGTCACATTATCGAAAGGGAAGCTCTCGGTGACATATTTTTTAGATATACAATAGTCTCTAAATTCTTCTATGTTCATTTATCAAAGATAACAAAGTATGGCTAAATAATAAACAAGTCGCTTGCAATACCATCAGCCATGAATTTCCCTTTTTTAGTGGTATTTACAACTTGCGTTTCCGTATCTATTATAACCAGACCTTTTTTTACAAATGGCTGAATACCTTTTTTAAAAGAAACTAAATAATCAACTCCAAAATCTTTTTTTATTTTTTCAAATGACACTCCCCAGATAGTTCTTATTCCTGTCATTATATATTCATTAAATCTATTATTTAATGAAAGTATTTCAGTTTCAGAAGGTAACTTATTCTCTGACAATTCTTTTATATATGTTGCATTATTAGCACTATTCCAAGATCTTTCATAACCGTTAAATGAATGTGCAGACGGACCAATTCCTATATATTTTTCTCCTAACCAATACGATTTATTATGTTTCGAAAAATATTCAGGTTTTCCAAAATTAGAAACCTCATAGTGTACAAATCCTTGCTTTTCAGTTTGTTCAAGCAATATATTAAAATGCTGCAAAGCCACGCTATCATCTAATGGGGGAACTTTTCCTTTTTTAATAAAGTTATCTAATGCTGTTTTTTTTTCGACAGTTAAAGCATAACTCGAAATATGTGGCACTCCAAATTCAAAAGCTGTTTGCAAATTTGCTAACCATTTTTTGTCTGTCATATGTGGAACTCCATAAATTAAATCAATTGTAATATTATCAAAATACAACGCTGCATCAGTTAAACATTTTTTTGATTCTTTTRCTGAATGTGCTCTATTCATAAATTTTAAATCGTCTTCAAAAAACGATTGTATCCCAATACTTAGTCGGTTAATGTTAGTTTTGGAAAGTTCCTTAATTTTTTCAATAGATAAATCATCGGGGTTTGCTTCTAAGGTAACTTCTGGTCTTTCAACCACTGAATAATTTTCATGAATAGCATCCAATATCAATTGTATTTCTTCAATTGACAACAAAGAAGGGGTCCCTCCTCCAAAATAAATAGTTTCAATTTTTTCGTTTTCAAATTCATTTTTTCTCAACAATAGTTCACTATTAATTGCCATCAACATTTCTTTTTTTCTCTTTAATGAGGTTGAAAAATGAAAATCACAATAGTAACATGCTTGTTTGCAAAATGGTATGTGTATATAAATTCCTGCCAAAATCAACTAATAATGTATGGACAAATGTACGATTTTTAAAAAATTTATAAAAGATGATTTTTGTTACCTTTTTACTAAAAACTGTATTGTAAATTTGATATAAATATACTATTATGTACACACATATTGTTTCATTTAAGGTAAAAGAAGGGGAAGGAATTACATTTGTTGAATTGCAAAAATTTGAAGAATTAACAGAAGCAAAACCAGCCGGATTAGATCATTTTCATATTTTTAAAGATCGAAATAATGAAAATCATTATTTTTTAGTTGAATATTGGAATTCTAAAAAAGATAAAGATAAAATGGAGGCTTCAAAAGAACATCAACTTTTTCATGAGCACAGAAAACTAGTAATTGAAAAAAAATATGAAACTTATGAATGCGATGTAGTAATTTAACTACTTCTTAACTCTAKCRCTRTTTTKTTTWACAAARGCTCCCCAACYTGAGTAATTTTTACYTGAAGTTATTTTACCGCTATTGTAAAAGTGACAAACGGCMGCTGCCAAACCATCTGTTGCATCTAAATTTTTTGGCAATGTTTTAATTTTTAATAAATTTTGCAACATTTTTGCAACTTGCTCTTTACTGGCATTGCCATTTCCTGTAATTGCCATTTTTATTTTTTTTGGAGAGTACTCTGTAATCGGAACTTCACGAGACAAGCCTGCTGCCATGGCCACTCCTTGAGCACGACCTAATTTTAACATTGACTGTACATTTTTACCAAAAAAAGGAGCTTCAATTGCTATTTCATCTGGGTGATACGTTTCAATTAAATGAATGGTACGTTCAAAAATCAATTTTAGTTTTACATAATGGTCATCGTACTTTTTAAGGGATAATTCATTTAACTGAATTAATTCCATTTTTTTATCCACAATTTTTATCAATCCAAACCCCATGATAGTAGTTCCTGGATCGATTCCTAATATGATTTTTTCTGAACTCAATTATAAATTTATTTTCAAAATCAAATGTACAATATCTCACACAAATAGAAATACAATTTTACTCGTAGTTCAATTAGCATTTCTAACTTATGCTATTTTATTAACCAAACAATGATGTCATAAACTTATCTATATTCATCCATAAATACAAAATAATTAACAATAATGTAATCAAAAACAAGCCCTTTTTATAAGTTGGTTTTTTACGTTTTTTAAACCGCTGTCGTTTCATAATATCATTCATTAATAGTTATTTTATTGCCCTTAACATTTAACTTGCTAAATACTTTTATCAATAATTTAGCTTCCTTGAAGCATTGTTGCACGAAGCATTTAGCTACGCTGAATGCTTTTATCAATATTTAGCTTCGTTAAAGATTTGTTGCACGAAGCATTTAGCTACGCTGAATGCTTTTCTCAATAATTTAGCTTCGTTGAAGCTTTGTTGCACGAAGCATTTCTCTTTTTCCTGGTGGCCCCTGTAATCTTTCAACTGTAAACCCAACCGACTGCATTGCTCTTCTCACACTCCCTTTTGCACTGTAAGTTACTAAAACTCCATCCTTTTTAAGGGCTGTATACATTAATTTAAAAATAGTTTCTGTCCATAATTCCGGTTGTACTTTCGCTCCAAACGCATCAAAATAAATTAAATTGAATGCGTTCTTATCATTTATTTCATTAAAATACTGTTTGCGTTTTATTAAAGAAAAAGTAGGAGAAATTTTAGTTATAACATCCCATTCCTGCTGATGTATTGTTCTGAAAACGGTGTTATTTTTTTTTATATCTAATTCCGAGACATAGTTYAATTTATTAATYTCTTCAGARGTAACGGGGTAAGCRTCYAYTCCAACRTAGTTAATTATTAAATTTAATTCTGRTGCTTCTAAAAAAGTAATWAGWGYATTTAATCCTGTACCAAAACCTATTTCCAACATGTTAATTTCCTTATTAGAAAACAGCGCTAAACCATTCTTTATAAACACATGTTTAGCTTCTTGTATTGCTCCATGTTTAGAATGATATTGCTCATTCCATTCTGGTAAATGAATGGTTGATGAACCATCAGCAGTWATAATTACTTTTCTTTTCAAAATTTATACGCTTACTAATTCCCCCCTTACAATTGCTAAAAAATAACTTTTTATATTACTTCTCTCTCACAAATTTCATTATAAACAACTGTATTTCAGTATTTTTAAGCTGAATTCTCAACATTGTATTTTTATAAAAAAATAACACAAAGACCCTTAAAAATGTTAATAATGTAATTTTATTTTATTACAATTGGCTTAATCAATATTTTTAACCAAATATATTAAAAATAAGSTACGAGACTTCTCTAAATTAAAATTTAATAATTAAAAAAAATGAGTAATTTTGTTTAAAATAAATATAGACTAACTATGGCGTTACACATTGAAAAAATAACAACATCAAAAATTTCAAATGTTGACTTTGACAACTTAAAATTTGGTGAAATATTTACAGACCATATGTTTGAATGTGATTTTGAAAATGGCGAATGGCAAACTCCAAAAATAAGACCTTATCAAGCACTTTCTTTTGACCCTTCGGCAAAAGTATTCCATTACGGTCAAGCCGTTTTTGAAGGAATGAAGGCTTATAAAGATGACAACAATGATCTATGGTTGTTTAGACCCGATGAAAATCAAAAACGTATTAACATATCCGCTGAAAGATTAGATATGCCAGCTTTCCCAAAGGATTATTTCTTTGAAGGTTTAATTACGCTATTAAAAATGGATAAAGAATGGGTAAAGAAAGGAGAAGACAGTGCTCTTTATATAAGACCATTTATAATTGCAACAGAAAATTGTGTTTCTGCATCCTCTTCAACCAACTATAAATTTATGATTATTTGCTCTCCTGTTCAAGCATATTATTCAGGGGAAGTAAAAGTAGTTTTTGCAGATAAATACAGTAGATCTGCCGATGGAGGAGTTGGATTTGCAAAGGCAGCAGGTAACTATGCTGGTTCCTTTTATCCAACTAAGTTAGCAAATCAAGAAGGCTTTCATCAAGTAGTTTGGACAGATGCTAATACGCATGAATTTTTAGAAGAGGCTGGTGTAATGAATGTATTTTTTAGAGTAAATGATACTCTGCTAACTGCACCAACTAGCGATCGAATCTTAGATGGAGTAACACGTAAAAGTATCATTCAATTTGCTGAAGATAAAGGATTGAAAGTTGAAGTTAGACCTGTAAGAGTATCTGAAATTGTTGAAGCTGCCCGCAAAGGTGAATTATTAGAAATGTTTGGTACTGGTACTGCAGCRGTTGTAAGYCCAATAAGTGCATTTTCAAATAARGGMGARAAYTTTGAATTRCCWAAARTRGMAAACAGYTATGCWTCWTTCATAAAAAAAGGAATTACMGATATTCAAAAAAATAAWGCTGAAGATAAATTTGGCTGGAGATATAAAATATAAAANATTTRAAGGTAWTTCAWAWTACCTKWAAATTWWWTTRSYRNCTATTATATGTGAKYMAWMAATCGGATAAWAAATMYRAYTRKTTGGCATATTATTTGAGCCAATTATAGTAAATACTWCTYATGACTACACTAGAAAAAGCTAAAAAAAATCTAYTTGAAAAAGGATTTTTAGATATAGAAGTCCMAGATGACATRGATTATATTGAAGAGATAAATAAACTTCGAAAAGAAAARAAYGCTGTTATYCTWGCTCATTATTATCAAGWAGATGAGATACAAGATATWGCAGATTTTGTTGGTGATAGTTTAGCCCTYTCTCAAAAAGCAGCAACKACTGATGCTGATATCATTGTTTTTGCAGGAGTACACTTTATGGCTGAAACAGCTAAAATTTTAAAYCCTCATAAAAAAGTWTTGCTWCCCGATTTAAAAGCGGGTTGTTCTTTAGCAGATTCTTGTCCACCCAATGAATTTGAAGCTTTCAAAAACAAACATCCAAATCATATCGTTGTTTCTTACGTAAATACTTCTGCAGAAATTAAAGCCTTAACTGATATTGTTTGTACTTCTTCAAATGCTGAGAAAATTATAAACTCAATTCCTAAAGACCAACCTATTATTTTTGCACCTGATAGAAATTTAGGAGCATGGTTAATTAAAAAAACTGGTCGAGATATGCTACTTTGGGATGGTGCGTGTATGGTTCATGAAGCTTTTTCAATTGATAAAATTTTGACTTTATATGCTGAAAATCCTGATGCTGAAATTATTGCACATCCAGAATCTAAGCAACATTTRTTAAAAGTTGCTAAATATGTTGGATCAACTTCAGGTTTATTAAATTATGTAAAAACAAGTAATACTAAAAAATTCATTATTGCGACTGAAGTTGGTATATTACATGAAATGCGTCGGCAATCACCTGATAAAATACTAATTCCGGCTCCAGTTGACGATGATAATTGTAATTGTAGTGAATGTTTTTATATGAAAATGAATACCATGAAAAAATTGTATCTATGCTTAAAACATGAACTTCCAACCGTAGAGGTTGAAGCTGAATTAAGTAAAAAAGCGTTAGTTTCTATTGAGCGTATGTTACAACTTTCTAACTAATATCGTTTTTAATGAACGCTGAAAAAAAAATACATCAAACTGATTTTCTCGTTATTGGTTCAGGAATTGCCGGTTTGTCTTTTGCTTTAAAAACAGCGCTACAATTTAAAGATGCTTCAATAACTATTATAACTAAAAATGAAAAAAATGAATCGAATACAAAATATGCCCAAGGTGGAATTTCTACGGTTTGGGATAAAACTGTCGATTCATTTGAACAACACATACAAGATACTTTAATAGCGGGTGACGGACTTTGTGATGAAGAAATTGTAAAAATGGTTGTAGAATCGGCTCCATCACGTTTACAGGAGCTTATTGATTGGGGCGCAAATTTTGATAAAACAAAAGCAGGAAACTACTCATTAGGAAAAGAAGGCGGTCATTCACATGGTAGGATTCTACATCATAAAGATGTAACAGGGGCTGAAATTGAAAGGGCACTTATTGAACAAATTGAAAAAGTAAAAAACATTAACTTTCTAACGTACCATTACGCCATTGATTTAATAACAGAGCATCAGGTAAAGAAAAAAAGAACCAAAAGAAAAGAAAAAATWACWTGCTTTGGAGCTTATGTTTTAGAYRTWCATAATARTAGYGTAAAAACATTTGTTGCAAAAGTRACYATGTTGGCMRCTGGWGGRARCGGACAAGTRTACAACACAACAACKAAYCCTGTTGTTGCTACAGGYGATGGMATAGCGATGGCATAYAGAGCAAAAGCTGAAATWTCGGATRTTGAGTTTATTCAATTTCATCCAACAGCTTTGTTCAAYCCTGGTGAATATCCTGCMTTTCTAATATCAGAAGCAGTACGAGGTGATGGGGCTATTTTAAGAGATTATGATGGAAAACGTTTTATGCATAAMTATGATAAACGTGAAGAATTGGCTTCTCGMGATATTGTTGCAAGAGCCATAGATAGTGAGCTTAAAAAAAGTGGTGCTCCACATGTTTATTTAGATTGTACACATTTAAATTATGAAGACTTTAAAAAGCATTTCCCAAATATTACTGAAAAATGTTTGAGTATAGGGATTGATGTTAAAAAAGACTATATCCCTGTTTCACCTGCACAACATTATATTTGTGGAGGTGTAAATATTAATAAGAAATCTAAAACTTCTATTAAAAATTTATATGCCTGTGGAGAAGTAACCAAATCTGGACTTCATGGATCAAATAGACTCGCATCAAACTCTTTATTAGAAGGCATTGTTTTTGCACACAATGCTTTAATTAATTTGACTAAAAGGTTTCCTAAAATTGAAAACCCTACTAAAATACCAGCATGGAATGATAGTGGCGTTGTAAAAAACATGGAAAAAGTGTTGATTACGCATGATAGAAATGAGGTGAAAACGATTATGAGTAATTATGTTGGTATTGTACGTTCAAATGAACGATTATTACGTGCCGAAAGAAGACTCCGTGTTTTATACGAAGATAATAAGCGCCTGTATGATCATTCAGAGCTTTCAGTTGATTTGTGCGAATTACGAAATATGATAACTACCGCATATATCATAACACAATTTTCAAAAGATCGAAAAATAAATAGTGGCGGTTTTTACAATGCCGATTTAATAAAAAAGGAGCTTTAAACTCTTCTCATATCCTTCAAATAATGTTAATATTTATCGCTTAAAATTTTTGAAATATTAGGTTTGAAATAGTTAGGTCCTTTCATCACTTTACCATCTTCTCTGTAAATTGGTTYTCCATYWKCTCCYAACTTRCTCATRTTRCTACGTTGTATHTCDTTAAAAATTGYTTCAATTTTRTGYTGCATWCCATGTTCTAAAATVGTACCACATAAAATATACAACATATCRCCTAANGCGTCNCGCTACTTCAATCAAATCATTATTDTTKGCAGCTTCTAAATACTCTTCGTTCTCYTCAGCCATTAAATCAAATCGCAATTTTAATTTATTRTCKGTTAAATTTGCWGTTGGTTTATGTTGAATTCCTAATCCGAATGCCTCATGAAATTCTTGTACAGCTTTRAGTTTATTTTTCATGTGTTTATATTTATTGTTTTTAACGGTCACAKGCTGTTCGCTATTAATCATTCTCCTTTGATGAGGGAAATTTTAACATGCTCGTTTCATGTGTTTATCTTTATTGTTTTTAACGGTCACATGCCGTTCGCTATTAACCATTCTATTGTAGGATAAACATTTTAACATACTCGTTTCATGTGTTTATATTTATTATTTTTTAATGGTCACATACGGTTCGCTATTAACCATTCAATTTTCACGAAAATTTATATAATAATGAAGCTGGAACAATTTTTAAAACAACAGCTACTAATCCCCAACGCCTTGTTATAAATGCTTTTTTCTTTTTTCTTTTTATAGCTGAATAAATTTGTCTGGTTGCTTTTTCTAATGAAGCCATCCAAAATGTATCTCCAATTGCCATAGCTGTATCAACAAATCCTGGTTGAATATCTGTCACATAGATGTTGGCTTTGCTTCTTTTACCCTTCATCCAAAGTGATTCCAAATAATTTGCCTGAAATGCTTTTGAAGCAAAATAGGCGGGAACATGACGATTTCCTCGAATTGAAGCAATAGATGAAATTCCTACTAAATGACCAAAACCCTGTGTTCTGAAAAATTGATACGCTAATCCATAAATCTTAGTTGCAGCAATTACATTGGTTTGTAGTGTAGGAAATTCTTTTTCCCATTCTAATTTGTAATTTGGATCTCCAACTCCGGAACTATATACAATTAAATCAATCGTTTTTAGCTCTTCTTTAAGCTCTTTGAATAATGCATCACAAGAATTCAAATCCGTAACATCATGAACTTTAATTATGTAGTTAGACGGGGAAGTTTCTTTAATATCTTGTAATTTTTTATCTCTTCTTCCCGTAATGACAACTTTATAATTGTCAGCGACTAATAATTTCGCTAATTCTTTTCCAATTCCTGAAGTTGCTCCTATTATTAATGCTTTTTTTGTCTTGTTCACTTTTTATATGTTTTGTGAGTTAAATAATTCTTTATCACTTACACTCTTATTGAAAACTTAGCATTGCCCTAATCATATTCAAAATTTACGTACTTTTGATGTTAAATATACATTAAATATGTTTAGTGAAGGACAACTTATTTTTGCAGCATTTTTTATAATAGCATTTATAATTTTAATGATTTGGAGTTATCAAAAAGACCTTAAAATTCACAAGAAGTATTATAAAAACACCTTTATTATCATCATAGCTATTTTTTTAATTATCGCAATTTTTACTTTAATTACTTTTTCTTTACATTAAAAAAACCGTCTCAAAAATTGAAACGGTTTTAGTTATTAAGCTTTTATTATCTTAGTTTACATCAGGTAATGTTGTATACCGCTTTGCATAATCTAACATTTGTTCTGTAAAATTAGTTGGTTGTACTACTTTTATATCAATAATAGTTCCATCTGCATCTTTTTCAGGCACTAAAACAGGATTTACAAAACCGCTATAAGGAGCCGATTTGAATTTGCTATTACGTTCTAATACTTCTTTATGAATGGCCTGATCAACCTTAACTCCATAAGTTTCGACCAACGCTYTTCCAGCTTCAAAATCACCTTCTGATTTTATACGTTGAATTTCACGCAATAATTCTCCAAAAAACACTCTTAATTTAGCATAGTCTCTAATAACAAAATAGGTTTTGTTGTCTTTTACGACCTTTTCAATTACATTTTCTTTTGCTCCTTTTTTAAAAGCCCAAGCTGCAACTAATTGTCTGTTTCTCATGTGAGCTTCTTCAATATCATCACCTAAGTTCAAGCGTGTTAATTGTGTCATTAACCCATTTCTAATATACCCATCAAAAGCTGCTTTTCCAATTCCTTGTGCATCAGGAGAAATTTTCATTTCAACTAATTTTTCACTTGGCAAATAATACAATCCAACCAAATCTGCACGTGCTTCTTCCAACGTTGATGCATAATTTTTCATCGTTGTTTTTGGCTGCCCAACTCCAGGATTAATTTGACCACTTGCATGCCCAATAACTTCATGTAATGATGTATGCAATTTGTCAGCTGTTTGTCCATATTTAATTTCAGCTTCAATTTCAGCTTCATCAAAAGCAAACTCTTTTAATTTATCGGTACCTCCTGCGCTATTGTATGCATGAATTATATTCCCTAACGATACTGATTTAGAACCATGGTGTTGACGAATCCAGTTATTGTTTGGTAAATTCACACCTATTGGAGTTGACGGAGAAGCATCTCCTGCTTCTGAAGCCACATTCACTGTTTTATAAGAAACACCTACTACATTTTTCTTTTTATGTTCTTCAAATAGGGTTGAATTATCTTCAAACCATTGAGCATTTTCAGATAAAACTGCCATTTTTTTAGACATATCAAAATCTGTAATCTGAATGATCGTTTCATAGGACCCTCTAAAAGCTTTAGGATCGTTATAAACTTCAATAAAACCATTGATATAATCAATATCACCCGATGTATTCGTTGCCCAAACAATGTTGTATTTATCCCAAGTTTCTAAATTTCCTGTTTTGTAATAATCAATTAATAATTTAAATGCTTCTGCTTGTTTTTCGTATTCGGCAACCTCAACAGCTTTTTCTAACCAATACACAATTTTCTCAATTGATTTACTGTACATTCCTCCTACTTTCCATACTTTTTCTTCTAAAGTTCCGTCAGCATTTTTGATTAATTTTGAATTTAGCCCATATTCAATAGGTGTTTCATCTTTTGTGTCTATTTTTGAAGCATAAAATTTATCAACATCATCTGCTGTTACATCCGGAGCATAAAAATTAATTGCTGAACCTTTTATCAATCCTTTGCTTGCATCTAAATTTACTTTTTTAGCATCGTTATCGTTAAATATAACATCGTATGCTTCACCTTCTAATAATGTATTTGACTCTTTTAATAAAGTATCAAAATATTCTTTAGAAAATTGAGGTACAAATTTATCGTTTGCATAATGATGRTGAATYCCATTWGAAAACCAAAYTCKTTTTAAATACGTTTCAAAGTTATTCCARTCTTCACTTGTTTTATCACCYWTATAATTTWGGTAAATATTTYCTAAWGCRCGTCTAATTTTTARGTTATGACGGTAATTYTGATCRTACATYATATCGCGACCAGCCATSCCTGCTTCMGATAAAAAGTAAACTAATTKTTTTTGTTTTAAKGAAAGTTYMTCAAAMCCAGGAATTTGATAWCGKAGWATTTTTATRTCRSCAAATTGCTCAACAAGATACTCAAATTCACCAGTAGTTTCTTTTTGAATTTCATTTTTATTGGTTGTACAAGACAACATTACTAATGCTGAGAATAGCATTAGACCAACATATTTTATTTTCATTTTATTAATTATTTAATTTAACCCTCAAATTTACTGATTTCAATCTKATTAAACTGGTAAATTTGAGATAATTAACCTCCATAATGATTACAAAAGTCAATARAAATGAGAACCAATTATGTACCTCTCATTAAAAAGTTAAATCGCTTTAAACTTCATGATATCTAAAGCATTCTTTTAGATGATCATTTACCATTCCTGTAGCTTGCATATGGGCATAAATCACTGTTGGACCCACAAATTTAAACCCTCTTTTCTTTAAATCTTTTGAAATCGTTTCTGATATTTTGGTAACTGCCGGAATTTCACTCAATAAGTTCCAATTATTTTTTATAGGTTTTCCATTCGTGAAACCCCAAATATAGTTGGAGAAGGAACCAAATTCTTTTTGAATTTCCATAAATGCAATTGCATTACTAATTGTTGCTTTTATTTTTAGTTTATTTCTAATAATACCAGCATTTTGAATCAGTTCATCAAATTTAACTTCGTCATATTTTGCTATTTTTTTATAATCAAAATCATCAAATGCCTTTCTGAAATTTTCTCTTTTTCTTAAAACTGTAATCCAACTTAAACCTGCTTGGAACGTTTCTAAAATTAAAAATTCAAATAATTTAGCATCATCATAAACTGGAACTCCCCATTCAGTATCATGATATGCAACATAGAGAGGATCAGTTCCAGGCCAAGTACAACGTGTTTTATTCATAACTTGAGTATTTTAATCACAAGTTATACTAAATAGTTAACACCTAAAAATTGGAATAGTTTTTGTACCTTATAAATCAATCAAAACACCTGATTATGAGAAATTTAATTTATTATTTGACAATTGGGCTGTTTATTATTGGATGTGCTTCTTCAATAAAAACTACCACAACAAAAGACATTCAACTTCCTGATGGTGCAGTTAGAATTGCAAATGAGGAGTTGGAATATGAACTCATTATTATTGACATTGGATTTGAAACTTATCTAGCTACTATTGCAAAACCTGAAAGTTACTACTCACAAGAATATTATGAATTAAAAAATAAATTATATGTGTTTGAATGGAATGTTAGAGCTCGAAATCCATTAAGGTATAACAATGCTATCTATGAAAATGAAATAAATTACGATTCAGCTATTGACTACGGCTTAGAGGTGAATTATAAACTATTTAATTATTTTAAATTTGTTGAACACAAATACAAACAGCGTTTCTACTAAACAAAAAAATCCATTCATAATTRAATGGATTTTTTATGATCTATAAATTTCAACTTATAACTGTGGTCCTGCAGCAACCAACGATTTTCCTTCTTCATTATCGGTATATTGCTCAAAGTTTTTAATGAACATACCTGCTAATTTTTCAGCTTTTTCATTCCAATCAGCAACGTTTGAATACGTATCTTTAGGATCTAAAATTTCAGTAGCAACTCCAGTCAATTCAGTAGGAATTTCTAGATTGAAAATTTCAAGATTTTTAGTAGGAGCTTTATCAATAGACCCATCTAAAATAGCCGTGATGATTCCTCTAGTATCTTTGATAGAGATTCTTTTTCCAGTACCATTCCATCCAGTATTTACCAAATAKGCTTCAGCAYCATGTTGTTTCATTTTTTTTACTAATTCTTGGCCATATTTAGTTGGGTGAAGAGAAAGGAAAGCACCACCAAAACAAGCAGAGAATGTAGGAGTTGGCTCAGTTATACCTCTTTCCGTACCTGCTAATTTAGCGGTAAATCCAGATAAGAAATGGTATTGCGTTTGCTCAGGAGTTAATTTTGCAACTGGAGGTAATACACCAAATGCATCCGCTGTTAAGAAAATAACTTTTTTGGCGTGTCCTGCTTTTGAAACTGGAGCAACAATATTGTCAATATGATTGATTGGGTAAGAAACACGTGTGTTTTGTGTTACAGAACCATCATTAAAGTCAATTTTTCCATCTTCAGCAACTGTTACATTTTCTAGTAATGCATTTCTTCTAATAGCTGCATAAATTTCAGGTTCTGCTTCTTTATCCAAATTGATAGTTTTAGCATAACAGCCACCTTCAAAGTTAAAGATTCCTTCATCATCCCAACCATGTTCATCATCACCAATTAATTGACGATTTGGATCAGTAGATAAGGTAGTTTTTCCAGTTCCTGACAACCCAAAGAAAATTGCTGTATCACCATCTTTACCAACATTTGCTGAACAGTGCATAGAAGCCATACCGTTCAAAGGTAAATAGTAGTTCATCATTGCGAACATCCCTTTTTTCATTTCACCGCCATACCAAGTACCACCAATAACTTGCATTTTTTCAGTTAAGTTAAATACTGTAAATACTTCAGAATTTAARCCRTGYTCTTTCCATTTATCATTTACACATTTAGATCCGTTCATTACAAYAAAATCCGGYWCAAAATTTTCTAATTCTTCTGCTGAAGGYTTRATAAACATRTTMGTTACAAAATGYGCTTGCCAYGCAACTTCCATRATAAATCTTATYTTTAAWCGAGTGTCTTTRTTTGCACCACAAAAACCATCAACCACAAATAGTCTTTTATTTGAAAATTGATCAACAACTTTTCCTTTAAGATCTTCCCATACTTCAGGAGTCGTAGGTTTATTATCATTTTTTGCATTTTCCGAAGACCACCAAATAGTATCTTTAGTTACATCATCCTCTACAATAAATTTATCTTTTGGAGATCTTCCTGTGAACTCACCAGTCATTACGTTTATTGTGTCTAATTCAGTAACTTGAGTTTTTTCAAACCCCTCTAACCCTCGTTTAGTTTCCTCAGCAAACAACACCTCATATGAAGGGTTGTAAACGACCTCTTTGATGTTTTTAATCCCTAAGTCATTTAGCGACATAACTACTGATTTTCTAAGAACTTCCATTAGTTGTAATTTTATATTTATTAGTTTGTTGTTTTATTTCTAGAGCAAATTTCGAATTAATTGCTTTTAAACTTTATGACATATATCATTAAATTTTAACTATCTATTAGAACSYTWTYYGRWTTATAATAATCTACWTCTCAATTACTTACRTAAYWWRCTGAATTTCAMSCATMTWACGAAAWCGWTTTYGYYTTTYGYGAAAAAAAANNNYCWYTGTTTTTTKAMWMSAAAWTWTTTKGCRAAAATAAATTTATTTATSCAAGTCTACAAATATATTCTATGTGTATTTCAAATTTAACACAATAAACACCATTACTTTTGTCGTATAAATAGCATCGCTAAATAAATCCACCCTAATATAAAAAATAAACCTCCCAGTGGAGTAACAAACCAGATACTTTTAGCATCAACACCAAAAGTTATCGCATATATGGATCCTGAAAAAAACAACATTCCTAAAAAAAATAAATAACTAATCTTATTTTTAGTTTTATTTTTAAATTTAGGGTACATATTAATAAGTAGCAATAAGATGACATGGTACATTTGATACCGTACTGCTGTTTCAAAGCTTTTCAATTCACTAATACTTAAGGTTTCCTGAAGAGCGTGAGCTCCAAAAGCCCCTAAAACAATAGTCAGTGCGCCAATAATTGAAGTAATAACTAAATTTTTATTCATTTTAATGTTTCATTAAGCCACAAAGTTAAAATATAACTCGTATATAAATCGAAAATTTTGTATATTTAAAAGAAATCATCAGCGATATGAAAAATAACTCAAACACATTGGTCACAATTTTAACAGCTAGTTTAATTCATGAAATTCACATTGCTAAAACATTATTAGCCAGTCAAGGAATCAATAGTTTTATTATTGATGAGAACATTGCAACTTCAATTGGAACTGCTTTTGTTGAGGGCTATAAACTTCAAGTGAGTACCTTAGATTTTGAAAAAGCCACTCAACTATTAAATGATTTGAATACTGACAATAATTAAATTATTTTTCTAAAATCATCTATTAAAYTTGTATTTTCGTGCACTAAGATAATTCATTAAAAATACGAAAATGAGAAAAGTTTTATTAATTGGCGCTGGTCGATCATCTTCATCTTTAATAACCTATTTACTTGATAAATCCGATTCCGAAAACTTACATTTAACAATTGCCGATGTTTCGTTAGATCTTGCTGAAAACATTGTTCAAAACCATAAAAATGGAACAGCTCTTGAATTGGATATTTTTAATGAAAATGAAAGAACAAAAGCAATTAAAAATGCCGACATTGTAATTTCTATGTTACCAGCACATTTACATTTAAATGTTGCAAAAGATTGTTTAACTTTTGGTAAAAACATGGTAACAGCTTCCTATATTTCAGGTGAAATGAAAGCATTAAATGAAGAAGTAACTAAAAAAAACCTGATCTTCATGAATGAAATTGGTCTTGACCCTGGAATAGACCACATGAGCGCTATGAAGGTCATTGATTCTATTAGAGAAAAAGGAGGTGAAATGTTACTTTTCGAATCGTTTACAGGAGGGCTGGTTGCTCCTGAATGTGATGATAACTTATGGAATTACAAATTTACTTGGAATCCTAGAAATGTGGTATTAGCCGGTCAAGGAGGTACCGCTAAATTTTTACAAGAAGGTAGATATAAATACATTCCATATCACAAATTATTTAGACGTACGGAGATTTTAACTATAGGTGATTATGGCAAATTTGAAGGATATGCCAATCGTGATTCCTTAAAATATAAAAATGTTTATGGGTTAGATAATATCTTAACATTGTACAGAGGAACTATTAGACGTGTTGGCTACTCTAGAGCTTGGAATGTTTTTGTTCAATTAGGAATGACTGATGACAGTTACACTATTGAAGATTCAGAAAACATGAGTTATCGCGATTTTACCAATTCATTTTTAAGTTACAATCCTAATGATTCTGTTGAGTTAAAATTACGCCACTACTTGAAAATTGATCAGGATGATATTATTTGGGAGAAAATACTTGAATTAGATCTTTTCAACCCATCAAAAAAAGTAGGCTTAAAGAATGCAACACCTGCTCAAATATTAGAAAAAATATTAAAAGAAAGCTGGACCTTAAAAGAAGAGGATAAAGACATGATTGTGATGCAACATCTTTTTGGGTATGAATTAAACGGTAAAAAATACCAGATTGAAAGTAGTATGGTTTGCATTGGTGATAATCAAGTTTACACTGCTATGGCTAAAACAGTTGGTTTGCCTGTAGCAATTGCAGCACTTAAAATTCTAAATGGAGAAATTAATACTCCAGGTGTTCAACTACCAATTAACAAAGAAGTTTATGACCCAATTTTGAAAGAACTTGCAGAAAACGGAATTATTTTCACTGAAAAAAATACACCTTATTTAGGATATAATCCTGAGATCATAAATGGATAATTAACTTGTTAATTACATATTTTACAACACCTTACAGCCAAGATAGAACTAAGTTATTCCTTTAAACTAAAAAGATTGCCACACTACCGCTCGCAATGACAGTTCTTTTGTGTCATTACGAGGAGCATTTGCGACGTGGTAATCTCAATCTTTGTAGTTCTATTTATAAGATTCTTAGCCGTGCCCAGAAAGAAAGTTCTTTTGCGTCATTACGAGGAGCATTTGCGACGTGGTAATCTCAAACTTTGCAGTTTTTTTTGTAAGATTGCCACACTACCGCTCGCAATAACAATTCTTTTGTGTCATTCTGAATGAGTGAAACGAAATCCTTAAAATTGCTTTTTATAAGATTCCTCGCTATGCTCTGAATGACAGCTCCCATTGTCATTCCTACCTACGCAGGAATGACAAGATTATAAATGGGTAATTTACAAGTTTCAAACTAATAGCCCTAATTCTATTTTTGCCTATTGTTTATACTATAAATAGTAAGTACACCATTCATCGCTGAAGCCAAACTCTTTGATGATTAGTTAATTTTCACTAAATTAGATGAAACAARAAACTTTAGTTTGGTATGAAAAAGAACAAAAAGGCTTCTTTATTATATGGTTGTATACTTGTTATATTAATAACTACAAGTCCTTATTTACTGTACTTGTATRAAAGTATTCCTCCAGATATAACACAATTARATACTATTTTTGGTGTTCTTAAAGGAGGCGAATTCAGAAGTGTACAGACTTTTATTTATTTTATTTTTGCAAAATTCGTACCTCTTTTTTTACTAATACTATTGTTTTTTACCAACAAAGATTGGTGGAGTTTTGCCCTTCTTGTGCCTATTTCAGTCTATTTTTTCCAGCTTTTCTTTATTATTAATGAAAGCTCTAAATCATTTGATGAAATTGAATTTATKKMTAMWACYYYRSWRKKMAYAYYKRTRWTAGTGATTTTGTATTTTATAAGATATAAAATTTCAATTTACATTGATGCTGTTGATTTAAAAAAGGAAATGAATACTGTAATGAAAAATTCAAATAAAATGACTAACTAAAAATCTAACCTTTAGTTCATTTTCACTTAATTCTATTATATTACATTTTTAAATAAAAATCTTCTACTAACTCACTATATTCTGAGGTGTAAATATGACGGTCTTTTTCAATAACCAATTCAGACTTTTCAATAACTTTTTCAAAAAATAATTCTGTCATTCTGAACGACTGGAAGGAAGTGAAGAATCTAATCCTTAAAATTAGCGTATATCAACATTAGGAAAAGAATGATTATGTCATTCCTGCGAAGATTCGACGTAGTCAATGACATACATTATACTGAGAATGACAACTCCCACTGTCATCTGGCTTCTTCATTAAAAACAGCTACAAGCAGTTTTCTTTACATTCGAACCCTGGCAGGAACGACACAATGGAAAAGAATGATGAGATTGCCACGCTACGCTCGCAATGACAGTTCTAATCACAAAGACACTAAAGCGCCTACATTTTTAAATAGAAGTCTTTTACCAACTCAATATATGCTGAGGTGTAATGATGACGTGCTATTTCAATAACCAATTCTGATTCTTCAATGACTTTTTTAAAAAATGAAAATTGTACTAAACTACGTTTTACTGGGGAATTGTGATTTCCTTTAACATAGGTTATTCTACATGGAAATAGCTCATTTTTTTCAGCTAAATCTATAAAACTAGTGGTGGCTTCATAAGGAATTATAAAAGCACAACTTCCATTTTCTGATAATAAATTTGCAACATTGCTTAACAATTCATGAGTTGGCAAACTTTCAGAATGACGTGCCATTGCGCGTTCTTTTGAAAGTTCTTTATGCGTTGAAGTATAAAAAGGTGGATTAGAAACAATTAAATCATATTTCTCATCAATTTCATCTGTATATTCCTGCAATGATGCATGATAACAAAATAATCTGTCTCCCCAATCACTGTTTTCAAAATTTTCGACAGTTTGTTCGTAGGCTTCATCGTTTAACTCAACAGCATCTATCAATTCAGCATCACTTCTTTGTGCCATCATCAATGCTATTAAGCCAGTACCAGCTCCAATATCCAATATACCAAGCGGTTTAGATGCTAAACTTACCCAAGCGCCCAATAAAACACCATCTGTACCTACTTTCATGGCAGTTTTGTCTTGTTCAACACTAAATTGTTTAAATTGAAACGATTTGTTTGTCATATTTTTTATATTGATATTTTGAACTGAAATTTTTTGCAAATTTATAGTTTTTAGTTTAATTTAACTTCGAAAGTTAAAATGATAATTATCAATTTTTTAATATTTATTAGACCCTTTTTTAAATAAAAATCCTACTATTCAACATCATTTAACTACTAAAATTACGACTTATAAACAATTTTTTATATATTTGTTCATAACATTATAAAGTCCTATTCATAAATAGGCTAGCGATTAAACCCCAAAGCGCAATGAAAAATTATAAACCTCTTACAATAAAAGGGTACACCTTTTTATTAGTAACTTTATTAATTACAACTAGCTTATTTTCAAATTCTTTTGAAAATAATAAAATTTTACCTCCTTCAAGTATAGCTGAAGAACCTATTACTTCGTTTAATCCTGTGATAGGAACAATTAATGATTTAACCGTTTGCGAAGGAGACGACATTATACTTTCCGCTACCGTTACATCAAGTAACGGAACCTTGAGCTATGTTTGGAAAAAGGGTACAACAATTTTAACTGATGGAGGAACTATTAGTGGTAGTTCAACGAATACTTTAACTATTAGTCCATCAATTGTTTCTGACACCGGCTCCTATACTTGTGAAATTACCGATTTAGATGGAACAACAGTTTCTAATGCTGCTACTGTTACGGTTGACCCCACAACAATTGGAGGAACTGTTACTGGAGGAACAACCATATGCGAGGGAGATACTAGCGCATTGCTTACATTAGCTGATGAAACAGGAACTATCCTAAAATGGCAATCTTCAACAGATGGTACAACTTGGATAGATATTGCTAATTCAATAGATACATATACTTCTGGAGCATTAACGGTAACAACTCAATTTAGAGCGGTCGTTCAAAGTGGAGTTTGTACGGTTGAAAACTCTGTTGCAACAACTGTTACAGTTGACCCCACAACAGTTGGAGGTACCCTTGATGGAGAAGCAACAATTTGCGAAGGAAGTTCCACATCCTTAAATTTAAGTGGCCATACTGGTAATGTTGTTCGATGGGAGTCTTCAACAGATAGTTGGACAACAATTACAACTATTTCAAATACGACCACTTCAATTTCAACAAACCCTATAATAACTACTCAATATAGAGCAGTGGTGCAAAGTGGAACCTGTGCAGAAAGTAATTCAAATAGTGTCACAATAACTGTTAATCCAGCACCCACACTAACAAGTTCACTTACTCCTCCAACGATATGCTCAGGAAGTCAATTTTATTACGAACCCTTAAGCAGTGCTGGAACTACCTTCACTTGGACTAGAGATGTTCAACCCGGAATTTTAAATATTGCTGGTTCAGGTTCTGGGCCATTACCAATTGACGAAGTACTAATCAACACATCAACTTCAACTGTTTCAGTAGTTTATAAAATCTTCCTGACATCTAGTGCTGGATGTACCAATACCGTAAATATTGTTGTAGATGTTGATCCTGTCCCTGATGCTGCAACTTTAATTAGCGGTCCACAAACAGTTTGTGATGGATCTAATGGTAATGTATATACGGTTGCTCCAATATTAAATGCAACATCCTATGTATGGACACTCCCTAACACATCAACTGTTTCAACAACATCCAACTCAATTATTATYAATTATCTTGCTGGTGAAGTATCTGGGAATCTAAGTGTTTTGGGTAGAAATTCCTGTGGTGACGGTATAGCATCTGCTAATTATGCAATTACAATTATAGCACCTCCAACCTTATCTAGTTCATTAACTCCTCCGGATGTATGTTCGGGTCAATCGTTTAGTTATAGCCCTACAAGCAGTGTTAGTGGTGCGACATTCTCATGGGTTAGAAATGCAGTAGCTGGAATTTCTAATGCTGCAACTACAGGTACTGATGGAATAGCTGAAACGTTGTTGAATACAACAAGTAGCTCTATAGATGTTATTTATATCTATACAATAACAACTCCTGAAGGGTGTGAAAACACCCAAAATGTAACGGTAACCATAAATCCTTTACCTGCTTTAACAAGCACAACAACACCCCCAGATATTTGTTCTGGTACTATATTTAATTATATCCCTACAAGTAGTGTATCTGGTACAACTTTTTCTTGGACTAGAAATTTTGTAACAGGAATTGCAGAAAGCACGAGTTCAAATAACCCAGGGAATATTTCTGAAGTTTTGACAAACACAACTGATACAACTATTTCAGTTACGTATATAATCTCACAAACAACTCCAGATGGTTGTACCACAACACCTGTAAATATTGTTGTTGATGTAGATCCTATCCCGCTTAATGCAAGCATTATTAGTGGTCCCCAAAGAGTTTGTGATGGGTCAACAGATAATGTATATACCATTACAACGTTACAAAATGTTGATATGTATGTTTGGACACTTCCTAATGGATCTACCGTTGAAACTCCTACTCCAACCATTACGCTAAGTGCAATGGCAGGAAATCTTAGTGTGTATGCAAGAAATTCTTGCGGAAATGGTGGTTCTTCTAATTTAGCAATTTCTATTATTGCATCTCCAACCTTATCAAGTTCCTTAACTCCTGCAGATATCTGCTCAGGGAATGCATTTGTTTATACTGCAACAAGTAGTACTGATAGTGCTACGTTCTCATGGACAAGAGCTGTTGTTAGTGGTATCACAAATTCTTATGGTTCAGGTGCTGGAGCTACTGTAAATGAAGTTTTAACAAATGAAACTAGCAGTCCAATACCTGTTGTTTATACATTTACCATAACTACACCTGAAGGATGCGAAAATACACAAGATGTAACAGTTATTGTTTCAAGTCCWGTTCCACCTGACGCAACGGCAATTACTGGCCCTCAATCTATTTGTACAGGATCARTTAATCACGTATACACGGTCGATCCAATCCCATATGCTACATCCTATGAATGGACTTTACCAAACTTAACGACCCTTACAACAACTARTCCTACAATTACGATTAATGCAACCGCTGGTACGCTAAGTGTATTTGGTAGAAATTCTTGTGGTGATGGTGGAGCAAGTAATTTGACGATAGCCGTTATAGCAGCTCCAACGTTAACAAGCACATTATCTCCAGTTGATTTATGCTCAGGTGATACTTTTGAATATACACCTACAAGTATAACTTTTGGTGCAACGTTTTCTTGGACTAGAGCATCAGTACCAGGAATTTCAAATATTGGAACATCCGGTAATGGGGCAATTACTCCAGCTTCAAATGAAACTTTAATTAATACTACAAATACACCAATAGATGTTATTTATATTTATACAATTACAACACTTGAAGGTTGTCAAAATACACAAAATGTAACGGTAACAGTTAATCCACTAGCTATACTTACCAGTTCACTTACACCTCCAGATATTTGTTCTGGTACTACTTTTAATTACTCCCCTACAACAAGTATTGTTGGGACCACGTTCACTTGGACCAGAGCAGCTGTTGCTGGAATTTCTGAAGGAAATAATTCTGGAGCAACTGATATTAATGAAGTACTAACAAATGAGACCTCTTTAACTATTCCGGTAACATATGTTATTACACTAACAACTGGTGATGGTTGTAGTAATACCCAAACAATTACTGTTGAAGTAAATCATGAACCTCTTGATGCAACTACCATTAGTGGACCACAAAGAGTTTGTACAGGGTCTACAGGAAATGTATTTACAATTCCAACAATAACAAATGCCACATCGTATGTTTGGACCTTACCTAATTCCCTAATTGTTGAAACTGTACTTCCAACAATTACCATAGACGCCATGGCGGGTAATCTAAGCGTTCATGGTAAAAATTCTTGTGGGAATGGAGTAGAATCTTCTGTTTATCCTATTACAATAGTTGGCACTCCARCGTTGACTAGTGATTTAACCCCAACAGATATCTGTTCTGGTGATTCTTTTGAATATGTTCCTACAAGTTTAGCAATTGATGCTACATTCTCATGGACTAGGGCAGTTGTAACTGGAATTTCAAATAGTACAGGTGCTGGAAGCGGAGCAATTACACCAGCCTCAAATGAAATTTTAATTAATGAAACAACTACACCTAAAAACGTTGTTTATTCATTTACAACAACAACCCCTGAAGGATGTGAAAACACTGAAGATGTAACGGTAATAGTAAATCCTTCCGCAACTCTTTTGAGTTCACTTACTCCACCTGCATCATGTTCAGGAACGACTTTTTCTTATCCACTTGCAAGTAGTATATCTGGAACTACTTTCGCTTGGACAAGAGCTGATATTATTGGTATTTCAGAACCATCAAGTTCCGGAACTACTGACATCAGTGAGGTATTAACCAATACAACAACTTCAACCATATCTGTGACATATATTATTACTTTAACAACTGGAAATGGTTGTAGTAATACTGTAAATGTAGTTGTAGATATTGAACCTGCACCTTTTACAGCAGGAACAATCAGCGGACCTGAAACTGTTTGTGCAGGATCAATTGGTAATGTTTATACAGTTACAGCAATTACTAATGCAACATCTTACGAATGGACTTTACCTGATGCAAGTACTGTTATAACAACTTCAAATAGTATATCTATAAATTATGCATTGACTGATATTTCTGGAAACCTAAGTGTACATGGAGTAAATTCTTGTAATAATGGAACCGAATCTGCGGTATTACCAATTATAGTTATCGCTCCACCAACGTTATCAAGTTCAGCTACTCCTGCTGATATTTGCTCGGAACTACCATTTACGTATACACCTACAAGTACTGTTTCTGGAACTATTTTTACTTGGACAAGAGAAGTTATTGCCAACATTTCTAATCCTGCTAGTTTTGGAACTGATGCTATTAGTGAAACGTTAGTCAATACATCAACTAGTCCTGTAAATGTTGTTTATACCTATACAATTACTACACCTCAAGGGTGTGAAAATACAGATACTGTTACAGTTGTAGTAAATCCATTACCTACATTAACTAGTACACTTACGCCTGCAGCAATTTGCTCGGGTAGTACATTTTCATACACCCCAACTAGTAGTCAAGCTGGTACAATTGCTTGGTCCAGAGCGGCCATCACAGGAATCGATGAAGGATCTAATTCTGGTACTGGGGATATTATCGAAGTATTAACTAACACTACAGGAGCAACAATAGCTGTAGCTTATGATTTAACATTACCAACAACAGGAAACGGTTGTTCTAATATAGTTACTATTTTTGTTGATGTAGAATCTGCTCCATCTGCAGCAACAGTAATTACTGGTTCTGATGAAGTTTGTGCAGGATCAACAGACAACGTTTATACGGTTACGGCCATCCCTAACGCTACATCTTATGTGTGGACTTTACCTGATGCAAGTACCGTTACAACTACATTAAATAGTATATCCATTGATTATTCATTAACTGATATTTCTGGAAACTTAAGTGTATACGGAATAAATTCTTGTGGTAATGGACCTGTATCTCCTGTTCTTCCAATAATAATTATAGCTCCACCGACGTTGTCTAGTTCAGCAACTCCTGCTGATATTTGCTCTGAACAATCCTTTAGTTATAGTCCAACAAGTACTGTTTCAGGAGCTACATTCTCTTGGACAAGAGCAGTTATTGCAAACATTTCTAATCCTGCCAGTTTTGGAGTTGGTGATATTAATGAAACGTTAGTCAACACCTCAACTAGTCCAATAAATGTTATTTATACTTATACAATAACCACACCTCAAGGGTGTGAAAATACAGATACTGTTGCTGTTATAGTAAATCCATTACCTACATTAACCAGTACACTTACGCCTGCAGCAGTTTGCTCGGGTAGTACATTTTCATACACACCGACTAGTAGTCAAGCAGGTACAATTGCTTGGTCCAGAGCGACCATAACAGGAATTGATGAAGGGTCTAATTCTGGTACTGGGGATATTATCGAAGTATTAACAAATACAACAGGTACAACAATAGCTGTAGCATATGATTTAACATTACCAACAACAGGAAATGGTTGTTCTAATGTAGTTACTATTTTTGTTGATGTTGAATCTGCTCCTYCTGCAGCAACAGTAATTACTGGTTCTGATGAAGTTTGTGCAGGATCTACTGGAAATGTCTATAACGTTACTGCCATTCCTAACGCTACATCTTATGTGTGGACGTTACCTGATGCAAGTACTGTTACAACAACTTCAAACAGTATTTCTATCGACTATGCATTAACAGATATTTCTGGTAATTTAAGTGTACATGGTGTAAATTCATGTGGTAATGGATCTGTATCCCCTGTACTTTCTATAATAATTATTGCTCCACCAACATTGTCTAGTTCAGCAACGCCTGCTGATATTTGCTCAGAACAACCTTTTAGCTATACTCCTACAAGTATTGTTTCTGGGGCTACATTTGCTTGGACAAGAGCAGTTATTGCCAACATTTCTAATCCTGCTAGTTTTGGAATTGACGACATAAATGAATCACTAGTCAATACATCAAGTAGTCCTGTAAATGTAGTTTATACGTATACAATAACTACTCCTCAAGGTTGTGAAAATACTGATACTATTACTGTAGTTGTAAATCCTGCTCCTATTTTAACAAGCACACTTACGCCTCCTGCAATATGTTCTGGTGATACCTTTACATATACACCTGCAAGTAGTACAGATCCGCTTACAATTGATTGGACACGAGTTCCTATCTCAGGTATTTCTGGTTCGGCGTCTGGGACTGGAAACATAAGTGATCTGCTTACAAATACAACTGGGTTGCCAATATTAGTAACTTATGAGTTAACATTAACCCCAACAGGGGCAGGATGTACGGATACCGTAAATGTGGTTGTACAAGTGAATCCATYACCAACTGCGACTATCGCTGGTGGTGGCAATACATGTTTAAATAGTACTGATAATTTAATTGTATTTACAGGTGCAAATGGTACAGCTCCTTATACTTTTACTTATGATATCGATGGAATAGGCACTTATTCTATTACTACAACATCTGGTAATAGTATTACTGTTCCTTCTTCATCTAGTACTTTAGGTACATTTGCTTATAATTTGATTGGCGTACAAGATGCCAGCTCAACAACATGCTCACAAACAATTACTGGCCAAACTGCCTCAATCACTGTTTCTCCTACACCTAGTTTGGTTATTACAGACCCAGATCCGGTTTGTTTTCCTAATACTGTTGATTTAACAGCTTCTGCTATTACTGCAGGCTCTGAAGCTGGTTTAACATATACTTATTGGACCAACGCAACTGCAACTACCGCATATTCTACACCTACAGCAGCTACCGCAGGAACCTACTATGTTAAGGGAACAAATAGTAATGGATGTTCAACCATTAAACCTGTTATTGTAACAGTAGTTGCTTTACCAACAGTAGCTGTAAATAGCCCAATAATTTGCGTTGGAGAAACTGCGACAATTTCAGCTACACCAAGTCCACCTGGTACCTATACTTATAATTGGACAACTTTACCTACAGGAGTTCCAAATCCAGGGAATGTTGCTTCGTTTACAACTCCTATAGCAACAAATACAACCGATTTAGCAGGGACGTATTCTGTTGAAATTACAGATGTTAATTTACCGAATTGTGTAAGTTTAACAGCTACTGGTACTGTAACTGTGAATTCTTTACCTACTGCTGTAATTGCAGTCAGTTCAGCTTCAAATGAAGCTTGTCTTAATAGCGCTTCACCGCTTGAAATTACTTTTACTGGGGCAAGTGGAACAGCTCCTTACACATTTACATATAATATTAATGGAGTAAATAAACAAACTGTTACTTCTACTTCAGGAACTTCGGCAACTATCATCCCACTAACTGATACTGCTGGTATTTTTAACTACAACTTATTAAGCGTAACTGACTCAAGCGCTACAGCATGTACACAGGTGCAAACTGGTACAGCTACAATTACAATTAACGAATTACCAATAGTTGATGGTGGTGTCGACATACTTGAGGTATGTTCTGGAGAGGAAGTAACACTTTCTGGATCAGGTGCAATAACATACACTTGGGATAATGGTGTAACTAATGGAGTTCCATTTATACCTCTTACCGATGGAATTTATACCGTAACAGGTACTGATAGTAGCGGTTGTACAAATACAGATACTGTTCAAATAATTATAAAACCAGCCATAACTGGAACCATAACTGGAGATTATGATATTGAAATTTGTGTAGATGCTTCAAATCCATCACCAATTGAAATAACTTTTACTGGTGCCAATGGAACAGCCCCTTATATATTCAGCTATGAAATTAGTTCTTCAAATCCAACTATTTCAACAACGGTTTCTTCGGGAACTGGTGATACAGCTACCATTGAAATTCCTACAACTGTTGTTGATACTTATACTGTTACCTTAATAAGTGTAACAGATTCAAGCACAATACCATGTGAAAATACAGATATCCTCATTCCTAACCAGGCTTTTATTACCGTATATGATTCTGGTATTTTACCAATTAATGCCATAGATATCATTCAAACGGTTTGTGAAGGTTACCCTATCAATGATGTTCAATTTACTATCTTAGGATCTCCAACGAATGCGTTTGCTGATGGTTTACCTGCTGATGTCATTGGAACTTATAATGCTACTTCAGGAATCTTTACAATCTCTGGGACTCCAACCGCTCCTGGCACTTATGACTATACTGTTCAAACCGTTGCTTCGATTGCTGGTTGTTCTACTTCTTTCAATGGAACCATTGAGGTTACTGAGGGAGGWAAAATTTCAATYRTTGATYCAWCAACCGCAAAYCAAACATCWTGTTTRGAAACGSCAATWRYTCCAATAGTTTACAATCTTGAAGGAACTGCAACAGATGCAGTTGTTACCTTCAGTGGCAATGCACCTGATGGGATTTCATATATAGTTACAGGTAGTACAGTTACCATCTCAGGAACTTCTACGGAAACAGGTTTATTCGATTATTCAATCGTTACGGTTTCAGATCTAAATAGTTGTGATCAAAGTACTTTAACAGGAAGTATCACAATTGATGATAGCGAAATTACCTTAGTTTCTGGAGATTCGAACCCTACACTTTGCTTAAATTCGCCATTGGTTGATCCAATAGTGTATGCTATCACAAGTACATTTGGAGCAACTATGGAACTTTCAAGAGATTTACCTCTAGGAATAACTTTTGACCCTGTTACTGGAGAAATCACAGGAACGCCAGAAGAAAGTGGTACGTTTACCTATATTATTTCAGCTTCATCTGGATGTGGAACTCCACTATCAGGAACCATTACAGTAAGTGATACTCCATTAGAAATTAGTATTGTTGAATTACCAGTAGGATCCTCAACAATTGAAGTTTGTGAAGGACAAGAAATTACATTAACTGGAATAGGAGCTGATACTTATGTATGGGATAACGGCATTACTGATGGTATCTCATTTTTACCTCCACAAAATACACCTACAACATATACTTTGACTGGAACAAATCTTAATGGTTGTATTGGAACAACATCAGTCGAAATTATCRTAATTCCATTACCTCAAGCTACCATAACCGGGTTAAACACCATTGAAATTTGTAAAAATTCTATTGAACCAGCAATAACTTTTACAGGTTCTAATGGAGTTTCACCATACACATTTACATATTCAWTYAGTTCKCAAAATTCTATAGATGCTGGATCGCCAGACCCTATTATTAAAACAGTCATTTCAACTGGAAATATTGCAACTATACCAGTATCAACTACTGTTTCAGATGTATATACAATAACATTAATTAGTGTTGAAGACGATAATTCAACAACTTGTTTAAATACTAATATAGACGAACCATCGGTTGCAACTATCACAATWTTAGAAGCTGGTATAGAACCTGAAGTTGGTACTCAAATTTATCAAACAGTTTGTGAAAACACTTCTATAGAACCTATTACCCTTAACATTACAAATTCAGCTTCTGGTGCTTTTGTTGAAGGATTACCTATTGGGGTTATTGGAACTTTTACGCCAAACGCTAATTCACTTGGTGGCATATTAGTTATTTCTGGAACAGCCACGTCATCTGGTATATTTGACTATGTAGTTACAACTTCTGGATTAAATGAAACTTGTAATGCTTCATTCACAGGAACAATTACCGTAAATCAAGACGATATACTAACGTTATTAACTCCTGAAAATAGCATTCAATCTGTATGTATTGGTGGTACTATTGAACCTATCAAATACAAAATTGAAGGAGGAGCTACTGGTGCAAATGTTACAGGATTACCTTTAGGACTAACTTGGTCTTTAGATGATGATATATTAACTATTTCTGGAGATGCAAATGATACCTCTACGGTGTACAATTTTAATGTTGTGACTCAGGGAATTTGTAACTCAACGAATGCAACTGGAGAAATTACCATTATTGAAAACGATGATTTACAACTTATTTCTCAAGTTGGGAGTGACAACCAATATTTTTGTGTTAATTCTCAACTACCAATTAATATAACTTATGGTTCTTCATCTTTATCATCTCTCGTTCTTACTGGATTGTTACCAGCAGGTCTGAACTTTAATTTTGATGCCATTACTAAAATTGGTACTATTTCTGGTACTGCAACTGTAAGTGGAACTTTCTCTTATTCAATTACTACTTCTAACAATTGCAGTAGTATAATTGATGGAGTAATTACAGTTGAAGCTGAGCAATTTATTACCCATATTTCAGGAGACATCAATCAGTTAGCGTGTTTAAATAATCCTATTGACCCTATCATATTCAATTTACCTAACAATGTTACAAGTGTAACTTTTAGTCCGCCTTTACCAGATGGAATTTCATATATTATTACGAATGATACTGGAATTGGTGTATTGGAAATTTATGGAAATCCGACTTCTTTAACAGATGGACCTAGTAGCTACAATTTTACTACTGATAATGGATGTGGTAACTCTGCAACGGAAACAATAACTCTTGAAGTTGACAATATTCCTACTATTGAACTTTTATCAGACTCTGGAACCCTCAGTCAAGCTGTGTGTCAAACTACTGATATAGTATCCATTACATTTACTATTGATGGTGCAACAACAAGTATTGATTCTAGTTCAATTCCATCAGGAATGAGCATATCAGGACCCGATGCTATTACTGGCGTTTATACTTTGAGTGGAAGCCCAACAACTACAGGAACTACCAATTTCCAAATCAAAACTCTTGGTTCAGCAGCTTGCTCAGCAACTATAGATATTAGTATTTCTAATTTAAGTACGGGAGTATCTGTTGCATTGACATCACCTGTAGGTACTGATTCCCAACAGTTATGTCAGACTTTATTTACAACATCAATTGAGCCGATTGAATATTTAATTAATGGTGCTACCGACGTTGAAATAACAGGCTTACCTAATGGTATTTCTGCAAGTACATTTGATCCAGCAGCTGGGATTTTAATTTTGAGTGGTATACCTACACAATCTGGAATTTTCACTTATGAAATTACAACACTACCGTGTGGCTCAATTAAAAGAGGAGAAATAAAAGTCTCTACGCCTATTTCTATAAGTTCAGAAATCACGCAAATTACTTGTTCGGATGAATTAGGTGCTATTTCGGTTGACATCATTGGTGGAGCAACAACTGATGACGGATTGTATGCAATTAATTGGACTGGGCCAAATGATTTCCGTCAAAATCAGGCGACAATAATAGACCTTGCTCCAGGTGATTATACCATCTCTGGAACCGATGCTCTAGGTTGTGAATTACCAACCCAAACCTTTACTATAGATGCAATTGAACCATTAGCCGTTACTTTGCTATCTATTACTAATCCAACTTGTGATTCGGGTTGTGCAAACTTTGAATTTACTGGAGGAAGTAGAATTTACGCTTCTTTTAAATTAGAATCTTTTAATCCATCTAACCAAGTATGGGGAGATTATCCTTTTACTCCTTCTAATTATTACAATATCTGCGGATTGGATATTGGTTTATATCGATTAACTGTTTTTGATAGCTATGAATGTGAATCTGATCCATATTCATTTACTATTTCCACTGAAAATTCACTTTCAATAGAAACTGTAAATATCGATGAGAACCTTTGCAATGGTGCGTCTGGAATACTAACAGTTGAAATGAGTTCTTTAGACACTAATTTAACATTCTATTATAATGACGTAATTGCTTCATCTACCTATTTAGGCGATAATTTGTATGAATTGATTATTAACGAATCTGGTTTAAACGGAATCTTAAAGGCAGTTAACTCACAAAACTGTGCAGATGAAAGAGTTCTTACATCAGAAACGGTTAATGAAATTGACTTAGATTTTGAATTTACCTCCATTGAATTTCAAACTTCCGGATATTTTGAAATAAATTCAAGCATTGAATTTACAAACTTATTAGATATGACGCTTTATAATCCTGTAGATTATCAATATATCGTTTGGGATTTTGATGATAATTCACCTTTTAAAGTATTCAATAACCCTGAAGACATCGTTTATAATTCTGAAGGTGAAAATATTGAAACTGTTTTTCATACCTATACWAATGAYGGTATWTATGAWGTAACCTTAWCWGTWTWTAAYARTGCWGGWTGTTCAAWMTCAATTWCTAAAACWATWGTTGTTGGTAAAGGWGCTACTATYATGCTKCCTACTGTWTTCTCTCCTAAYTMTGATGGYMTTAATGATTTMTTTGGACCTTCATTTAATGGRRTTAAGRAWATTWCAATGTATATYTRTGAYRSTTGGGGWAATTTARTTTATGAAGTATCTATTGAAGATGTTGTAGAGACAAATAATATGGGTGAATTTGGGTGGAACGGTATTGAACCTGTAAATTCAGAACCTAAAAATGAAGCATATAGGTGCTTTATTATAGCAAAAACAATTGATGGAAAAACGATTGAAAAATCTGGTAGATTCTTAATAATACAATAATTACTAATATATTAAGTTAAGTGAATAGTTTAAAAATTACATATGACAAATAAACAGCTATATTTTATTTTATTCTTATTTTGTATTAATCTAATGCATAGCCAAGAATATTTTTATAATAATCAAAATAAAATTACTGGAACCCTAAACCCAAGTTTTTACGGTTTTAATGAGTCTACTCAAATTGGAGTTATTTATGGAAACGAAAAGGTTGCTAATAGTGATCTTAATATTGAAAACAGCTTTGCATTTGGTAGTACATTTTTTGAAGATTATAATTTTTCTATTGCTCTTGATGTAAATTTATTTAAACTTAATGCCTTAGGTTATTCCATAACTCAAGCAAACTTACATTACATCTATAAAACAAAATTATCATATGATTGGGTTCTTAATTCAGCACTCTCAATAGGGTATGGTGCTAATAAAGTAGATTTTTCTTCATTAGTTTTTGAAGATCAAATAGATATTTTTACTGGAAATATTTCAGGAATTTCAATTGATCCCGTAAATGCCAATAATAAAGTAAGTTACTTTGATATGGGAGCCGGAGTTCATGTACACAATAGCAAAAACTTATTTTTTGGACTTAATTTAAAACATATCAATCAGCCTGATATTTCTTTTAATAACGAAGAAAATATTAAAAAGAAACTTTTTATGTCATTACAAACTGGTTATGAATATGACTTGAACCCATATAACCAAAATTCACTCCCGCCGAACTCATTTTTATTTCTATATGCATCATTGTCTAAACAAGGAGCTAAAACAAGGGTTGATTTTTATCAAGAAGCTATTCTCGATAATTTTTCTTTAGGTTTTAATCAACATATAAATAATTATCTTGGGGCTTCAATTACTACATTAGGAGCTTCAGCGAGTGTTTTTCTTGAACAAATGGAAATTGGAGCAAATTATTCATTTGAAATAGCAACTAAAAACTTAACAGGGATAGGATATAATTATTTTGAGATATTTATTATTTTTGATTTTTTACGATTTGATAGTCATGGAAGAGCAAATAATAGTCGCTTTTTCAATTTTAATTAATCAAAAAAAACGTTAAGTTTAGTATTCATTTTTTTACCAAAAGAAAGGACTTTTCTTTTTTATAGCATTTTTACTTTTCAGTCCTAAATCAAACAGTAAGCTAATTTCATGAGAGCCACTATTGTAATCTCCTAAATTATTGGTATGCTTATCATAGGAATAGCCAACTTTAACATGGTTATTGAWACGTACCTGAAATAACCCTGAAATAGATGCATTAAACCGATGAGACAATGCAAATTCTAAGCGGTCATTCCAYARRAAACTCRYCGATACATCTGTTGATAATGGACTTCCTGCTACYATTCTTGTTARAAAGGATGGTCGKAACTTWAAAGTTTCCCCCAWCTCAAAAACAKWCCCCGCTGATAGGTAAAATACCATCTTATCTGAAGCTTTTGATGTRGAACTATTCTCRTCATAATGTGTMGTCTCTAACAAATTAACCGTTGATACACTGGCATACAATTTATCTGTATAATAGAATACCCCTACCCCTAGATTAGGGTTGAATTTATTAATATTCTCATTTAATAATGGATCATCTGAGATTCCTAGTTCTTGTAAATTCACATCTAAAAAACTTCCTCCTGCCTTTAACCCAAACGATAGTGTAGAAGTTGCTAATACCGCAAAGGCATACGAGAAATCGGCATAGATATCCGTATTGTTCCATATAAATACCTTGTCATGAACTAAGGACAAGCCTAACCCCACATTTTTACCCATTGCTCCGTGTACTGAAAATGTTTGAGTTTCTGGACTCCCTGCTTGTCCTGCCCATTGAGTTCTTATATTGGCGGTGGCCGTAAAATGACCATGACTTCCTGAATACGCAGGATTGATCAGACTAAAGTTATTGTAATACTGTGTGAATAAAGGCTCTTGCTGACTATAACTTTCTAATCCTATCAATGCAAACAGTAGGGTTGCTATACTTTTTATGCTAATTTTCATGTGTTTATATTTATTGTTTTTTAACGGTCACATGCTGTTCGCTATTAATCATTCCCTTCTTGGGTGATAAACATTCTAACATGCTCGTTTCATCTAATCGCTCTTTTTAATAATTAATATAAATCCATCCTTTTAAAACTTGACCATATCCCACCTTTAGCACATAAAAATAAGATCCTGCTGGTAACTTCTCATTCTTGTTCAATACAGTATTCCCTTTGGCTACTCCATCCCAATCATTTTTATAATACAATTCACTAAAGACTTTAGCGCCCCATCGGTTGTAAACCTCTAATTCATTGTCTGGATATTGATGAAGTCCCTTGATAATAAAGGTATCTCTTATTCCGTCTCCATTTGGTGAAAATGCTGTGGCTTCTAAAAAGTTAAGTGGACTCTGATCACAAACATCTCCTACCCCATTGAAATCAATATCTCGCTGATCAGAATTGTAAGATCTTACACAATTATCAACATCATTAGACACTCCATCGCCATCTATATCATCATCACAAGCATCGACTATTAGATCTCCATCCATATCTTCTCCCGTCAATGTGACTACTGCTGTTTCTGTGGTCGTGTTTCCACTGGTATCTGTTACTGTTAAGCTAATTGTATAAGTTCCTAACGTTGCACATTCAAAGGATGTCCTGTCGATACTCATAAAGGCGATACCGCAATTATCAATACTTCCGTTATTTAGTTCTTCTGGGGTAATAAAAGCATCTCCACTACTGTTTAATTCCAGTGTAATTTCTTGGGTAATCATTATCGGCGCTGTTACATCCTCTACCGTAACTATCACCTCTGCTGTTGCACTGTTTTCATTGATATCTGTAACTGTTAAAATTACTGTGTTTGCTCCTACATCTGCACAAGTAAAGATATCTTTATCGATTGTTATTGAGGCAATTCCACAGTTATCTGTGGAACCATTACCTATTTCTGCTGCTGTAATGGTAAGATCATTTCCTATTTCATCCAACTGTAGCGTAAAGGGTGCTACTGCAACTACAACAGGTGCTACGCTATCCTCTACCGTAACTACAACTTCTGCTGATGCACTGTTTCCATGGATATCAGTGACTGTTAAAGTAACGATATTCTCTCCTATAGCTGAACAGTCAAAGCTGTCTTTGTCGATTGTTATTGACGCAATTCCACAATTATCCGTTGAACCATTGTTTATTTGAGATGGTGTAATCCTTGCACTTCCAGTTGCATCTAATTGCACGGTAATATTCTGTGATATTACTGTCGGTGCTATATTATCTTCTATAGTAACTATTGATGTTGATGTTGCACTGTTTCCATTGATATCTGTGACTGTTAATGTAACAGTATTTTCTCCTACATCTGAACAGGTGAACGTGTCCTTATTGATGGTTATGGATGCAATTCCGCAGTTATCTGTAGAGCCATTGTCAATACCCGTAGTTGTGATATTTGCTTGTCCATTTGTATCTAGTTGAACCGTAATATTCTGTGAGATTACTATTGGTGCTATGTTATCCTCAATRGTWACTATSGYTKYRSCTRTKGCRRTGTTTCCATKYACATCRGTKACYGTTAAAGTAACMGTGTTTWCTCCAAYAKYTGMACAGGTAAACGTGTCTTTATTGATGGTTATTGATGCAATTCCACAGTTATTTGTCGAATCATTATCAATATCAGTAGTTGTGATGTTTGCTTGTCCATTTATATCTAATTGAACAGTAATATCCTGTGTAATAACAATTGGTGCTACAGTATCCTCTACCGCTACCGTTGTGGTGGCTGTTGTACTATTTCCATTCACATCAGTAACCGTTAAAATAACGGTGTTTTCTCCAACATCTGTACAGGTAAAAGTGTCTTTATCAATCGTTATGGATTCAATTCCACAATTATCTTTTGAACCATTGTCTATTTCTGCTGTTGTAATGCTAAGATCATTTCCCATTTCATCCAATTGTAGCGTAAACGGTGCTACAGTAACTACTGCTGGTGCTACACTATCCTCAACCGTAACTATTGCTGATGCTGATGCTTTATTTCCATGGATATCGGTTACCGTTAAGATTACAGTATTTTCTCCAACATGACTACAATCAAACGAATCAACATTAAGTGTCATGGTAACAATACCACTCGCATCTGTTGAGCCATTGTCTATATCCGTAGCTGTAATTGTAATATCATTTCCTATTTCGTCCAATTGAATAGTGATATTTTGTCTAACTACTGTTGGTGGGGTACCGTCTGAAACTGTAATGGTGAAACTTTGAGTGTCAACACCTCCATTACCATCATCTGCTCTTAGAACAACCAAATGTGTACCTACTTGTCCAACTGCTGATCCATAAAGTAATGTACCTTCAGAATTAAGCGAAAGCCAACTTGGTAACATAGTAGCTGTTACAATAACAGCGTCATTCTCCGCATCGGAGGTGGTAATTGCATAACCATATACTTTATTATCTTTTATCGCTAAAACTGATGTAGATGTAAATATTGGTGCAGTGTTCACAATAAGAATGTTGCTAAATGGGATCGCTGAAAGATCCTGATTCGTTTGTGCRTGHAGCCAATTAGAAWTRTTTTGAAAGTYAACCTGATTTACAGGTATGTTACGTAATGAAGGGTTGTATTCAGTTCTGTTTGGTATTGGACCCGAAGAAAATCCGTCAACTACTACAACTCCATCATATATAGTTGAAGGATCTTCAATAGTTGGTATATTTCCTCCTGAAATACTTGAATTACCTGTATATAAAACTGAATAAATTTCAGATATACCATCTGATGGAATAGCATTAGAATCACTATAAGCATAAAAAGTTTCTCCTTTTGCTGCAAGTGAAAAACTCCCACTTATTTGCGATACGCTACCACAATTTCCACTATTACAATATGTAGTATAAACATTTGCAATATCGGTTTCTTTTACAACAATGACTTCTCCTCGAACACCACCACCAACAGGTGCTGTCCACCTTGCTACAGATTCTCCAGTATTAAAAGTGAGYGTTGTATTATTAAATTCATTATCTGTAAAATAAATAATGGTTCCTTCACGAATCTCTGTTAAGATAACAAATGAAAAACCTTCAGTAGTTTCATTATTTGTACCTGTTATTGCAAYMATTGGTGTTAYTTGTTGAGAATTGCATAGATTARTTGCAAMAATCATAAATAGAAGKGTTGTAATAAATGTATTTTTTTTCATAGCTTTATTTTAATACGTTTATACTATTTTTYAATTTTTAARAGAAAATCTTCAAACTCTAATGTTGTASRTWATTTTAAYTSTTCTTATTTYAACYTTTTTGAAARATMTTTTACCCACATTATGAATATTGTTATTAATTGACAAAACCTGTTGATAACCCATTAATATTATGCGGTTTAAATACTTTTTAGGGTTTGATTTAAAATCAACTATATAAAAGTTAAAAAATGATATGGGTTGATATATAGCAATGCTGCTAATTGCGATATTTCGCAAAAACACCCCTCGGAAAGGTTTGATAATCATAGCAATAGATTATTTGTAGTTAGCTCAAATATACTAAAATATATATTAGTAGTATACTTAATTTAATGATTATTCCTCTTTCTAACAAACAACAGTATTTGTTTGCTTTTAGCTTTAATTAACAATCTATAGAAGTAAAAATATTTTTGCTCATGAAAAACTATGAAAGCAATTGAACTACATATTTAAAAGTAAGAGCTGCTTTTATACCTTCTTTTTATATACAAAAAACCGTTAAAGTAAACTTTAACGGTTTTAATATAATTTGTTACCTATTTATAACAACTTCTAAAAAACTAATTTTTATTTAGGTTCTAAAATAGTCTCAATACGCTTAACAATATCTTGTAAATGATATTTTCTAGTCGTGTTATTVGTTGCTAATGAAGCTCTTTGAGCATCTCTTTTAATTCTATTTAATTCTCCTCGWACAACTGGAATTATATCAGATTCATTTACAGTAACAGCAGTACGTTTAATRTAATTTGAAAAACTDCYTGAAGCATTGACTTTTTTAAYATCTTTTGCAGTCATCAAATAAGCAAGTCTTTCTACATGAGCTCTTTGTAAATTTCTTCGGTAAGTRTCAATTTTTCTACCCGTTCTTAATTCTGACCAAATACCATTGCGTAAATCACCCATCATAGACACCAACGAATACGCATCAGTATCATTTAACGTCTCATTTTCAATCATTCGCATCATGCGACCTAAATCCAAAATCTTGTTTAAAGTTCTAACTTGAACACCTCTAATTCTTTCAGTAATTCCAGAATATTCAGTTCTTCCAATAATATTTTTATCTATTAACCAAGTAGGAGTATTAAAGAGCTCATTATTCACAAATTTTAAACAATTTTTTTGATGAGTTTTATCAACATGACTATAAACTGCTCCTTCCTGATCATTCGTTTTGTAGATTTCATAAACGCCTCCTAAATTAGAAGAAACATGTCCCATATATCTGTTATATTGAGAAATTACATGGCCGTACATCGTTTTTAAATCATCATAATTTTTACCTTTTTTTGAAGTCCATTCAATTAAATTAGGAACAATTCGTTTGAGGTTAGCAATTCCATAAGTACTTGCTTTAATAGCATCATCACCTAAGTCTTCTGTTTGAGAACTTGGATCCACAACGCCACCTGCTTGTTGATGCCCAAAACGATATAATGGGTCTCCAGCATGTTTTAAAATCCAACTATCTAATGTTTCTTTTTCATCTTCAACTGTTTCAGCATCTAAAATTGGTCTATAACCCCAACTCATAGCRTATTTATCATAWAYRCCAATATYTGGCATTARWGCAACKCCTTYRTCMYCAGGTTGRGCWATATAATTAAAWCGKGCATAATCCATKATTGAYGGRGCWGTACCRWATTTTTKRGTAAAWSYTGCASWACGMARKSMWTCAACWKYRTAAGCACAACTGCTTCCCATATTGTGCGGCAAACCCAACGTATGGCCTACTTCATGAGAGGAAACAAATTTAATCAACTCACCCATTACTTCATCTTTAAATTCAGCTGTTTGTGCATTGGGATTTATAGCTGCTGTTTGTACAAAAAACCAGCCATTTAATAAACTCATAACGTTGTGGTACCAATTAATATCAGATTCCAAAATTTCTCCTGAACGTGGATCACTAACATGTGGTCCATTTGCGTTTGGAATAGGAGATGCCAAATACCGTACAACAGAATAACGAACATCTTCTGGTGTCCAATCAGGATCTTCTTCTTTTGTTGGAGGGTCTTTTGCTATAATTGCATTTTTAAAGCCAGCCGCTTCAAAAGCAACTTGCCAATCTTCAATTCCTTGTTTAATAAAAGGCACCCATTTTTTTGGAGTAGCTCTATCAATATAATAAACAATTTGTTTTTTTGGTTCAACCAATTCACCTCTTTTAAATTTTTCAATATCTTCATCTTTAACTTCTAACCGCCAACGATCTAAATACGTTATTTTTTCACTTTTTTGAGCTTCAGACCCATAATCTATTTGACTTGTAGTAAACCAACCAACTCTTTCGTCAAAAATTCTTCTTTTCATTGGGTTATTTGGTAATAAAATCATTGAATTACTCATTTCAACAGATACTGTACCTGTGCTAGAGTTTGAAGGTGCGTCATTAGCTGAATATGTTTTTACATGACGTGATTCAATATTTAATGGATAGCTTTTTACACTTTCAATAAATGATTTTTTAGTATCTAATTTGGTTATTTTATATCCTTTTCTAACATAACTAGGTAATCCTAATGCTTTCACATCAGTTGCAAATAATTCAGTTACATCAATTACTGTAGCTGTTTTAGTATCATTAAATGCTTTGATTGGGAATGAAAATAATACAGGCTCAAAATTTGAATTAATAACAGCCTCATGAACAGGTAATTCTTCATTGGCAACTACTTTGTAAGAAACCACTCTCAATAATATTTTTTTTCCTTTTTTTTGCCAACGAAGTACTTGAGTATTTGTTTTTTGACCACCAAAACTTCTATTATTTGAAGTGTTTTTTGCGATTCGAGTTACCATTAACATTTCTCTTTCTAATAAAGAATCAGCTATTTCATAAAAGTATTTTTCATCTAAAAAATGAACTTTAAATAAGCCTTCATCTGTTTTAGCCTTATYGRTYMYWMCYWNTATTMTATGGTAATATTTCTCCTTTTTTTGGTTTAGGCTTTGGAGCGAGTGTGACCGTTTTTTCTTTCTTTTTTCTTCTTTTCTTTTGTGCTTCAACAGTAGAAGTAGCACCAACAATTAGCACCATAGCTAATAAGCTGGTTAAAATCCTTTTTGTCATATGAATATTGAATTATATTAATTTAAAATAAAAAATCTAATATATACAACACCTACTCGTTTCTTCTTAAAAATTTGTTAAAGAAAAGCCGTTTTATGAGTTATAAAACGGCTTAYGAAAATTAAAAAAATAGCTGTAATTTAATCTACTTTATTCATTTTTTTTAATTGTTTTTGAATTTTTTTAATGGCTGATTCAATAGGTTTTTCAGGTTCAATAATATTGTACTGACCCCAAAACTCAGGATCAGCAAAACCCGAAGCTTTATCACTTAATATAACTGAAGGTCTTAACCTGTTTTTTGGTCTAATCAATTTTTTAGTTTCATTTTTCTCCCAATTAGTTACCGCCATTTCAATAGTCGTATGGTATATGGTATTAAATAATTTTTTATCCCAATTAATTTTAAAACCAAGTTGAATTCTGCTATACCCATAATACCATTTATCATTTTTTACTCTATAATCAATCTGATACGATGCTTCAACGGGATAAACTTTTACTCCTCTTGGCTTTTTTACAATAAAATGTTTACTTGCTTTTTCTTTATCTTCAATATTTAATTTAAACTTAGCATTCGTTAAAGCCAATGACAGCGCATCTATATACAATTTTCCATAAAAAAGTGGACGAGAAATGTGTGACTTTTGTTTAAAATTTATGACATAAATTGGGCGATTATCAATTTTTGYGGATGCATCAAAAGTAAAATCATAAATTTCAACCATATCTTCAGTAAAAAACRATGTTGAGTTTTTTATAATGTCTATAAATAATGAATTAAATGGGCCTCCTTTAAGTTTAAAAGCTACGGTATCTAGTCTTTTATAATCTGTCTTTTTGCGAGCCTTAAACAATCTTAAAACATCATTTTTGGAGCTTGTATATGATTGTTTATTAATTTCAACAACCGCTTCTGAAAGCGATACATAAGTACGCCTTTTCTTTATGGTTTCTCTATAAAAAGCGGTCATAGTTGTAAGCTCATCAAAATAATTAATTCTCTTCCGTTTTAAAACTTCTAAAATTAAAGATTTAGCATCTTTCCTCGAGATCTCAATTTCTGAAAGTTCTTCAATATAGGTCTCTAATTTTATGGTTGTTTTGGTAGTGAATTCGGATAATTTTAAAACCTTACTTGTATAACCTAAAAAAGAAATAGTAACTTTTTGATTGGTATATGTTTTTGGAACTTTCAGTAAAAATTCACCTTGGGTATTAGTTACAGTACTAATGTTGGACCCATTTACYGTTAAGGAMGCAAARATTAAYGCTTTTTTWGATTTGCYRTCWATKACTTTACCTTTATATTTATTAAATCCTATAGTATCATTATTAATGTTGTTTACAACAGCATAACTGTAATTTTGAATTCCCAAAATTAGTATAATAAAAAAGATTGTTGAAGCTAGCGATTTTTTAGATTGAAGTGCTATTTGCGTTAACATAACTCTCAAATTTAAATTAGAAAAGTGTATTTGAATTACACAAGTTAATGATTTTTAATCTGATTAAAAAGAATTTTAACTGGATGATTTATATTTTATGGTATCCGTTGAAAAATATTACCAAAAATTATTTGCTGATTCTAAGCTGCTCCGTGCAACTTCATCTATTACTGCATTAGCAGTAATAAAGTTCATTTATATATTTAACCTTTACAGTTTATCTTAGATTAAGAAAAACTAATAGTTATTGTGATCAACCCAATAAAGAATATTCGTTTTATCAAAAAGTGCAAATTCAATTTTTTAATAGACCTTAAAAACAAAAAGAATCTACTTAACGTAGATCCTTTTTTAGTTTATAAAATGCACTAATTTTACAAGTATTAATCTCAAATTAGAGTTTTCAATGAATTGTATTTAAAATTAGTTATGACCACTTAATTTTGGATTAAATTCCCAAATTTCATCCCAACTATTTGAAAAAGTATCATTCATATTTTTAAGAAATGGCTGCCATGAATTTTCTCCATGAACTTTCATAAAGGTTTTTTTAAAATTATTATCTTCATCTAATTCAGCCCATGTTTTGTAAAACCCAACTGTTGCAATATGCCTACCAATAGTATACCCTTGCCGAAACTCATTGTAATAAATCCCCCAAGGGTTATCACCATCCATAGCTTTTACGGTTTTACTTATTTGTGTTAACAAATGGTTTATATTATGTCCTTCCCCTTTAACAACTTCATGATATCTTATAAATAATAATGGATGTGAGGTAGTGTTTGGATCTAACATATCTGTATTTGAAAGTTCTTTGTCTTCTTTCCAATATTCACCGTTAGTCATTTTTTTTACATAAGGCATAATATTATCTCTCCAATCATCATCATGTCCTCCTGCAGAAGGTCTTCCGTCCAAGTCTGAATATGTTAATGGACCCATTTCCCACACTAATTTACCAATATTAGGACCTGTTGTTATGTTATACACATATGCTTTATACGGTCCATCTTTATGATATTTTTGATTGTGCTTCCTCATATTTTCTCCTAATACTTTTAGTTTAGTATTGTTAGGAGTAATGGTAATACTTTCCCACATCATRTAGGATTTGTCTTGTGCTTTTATAGTTAGTACAGTACCAAATACCATAACAACTATCATCATAAATGAAATTGTTTTTTTAATCATAATAAAAAATTTAGTTAGTAGTATCGCCATACAATCATTCATTGWWYAACARARKNTWWAAATNNTARWAYANAWCRNASWYTWARWTWRTAATAAATGAAAGATATTATCTTTCATTTAAGATGAYTTATCAATTAGTAGGTACTATCAAATATAGTAAAATTTATTTATAATAATTTTATAGCATGTTGCTTTTCAGGTTTTTACTATAATAAGAGATGTATCTAACAACTAATTCCTAGTAGAATTACTCACGTCTACTTCTATACTTGACCAACTAAAACAAATTAAGGAATGATAGGTGCACTGAAATTATCTTAAAGTTTATTTAATATTTTTAATTTTCATGTATTAATACATCCTGAATAATTGTAATTAAATTGATTTTCAGCTGTATGAGTTGTATAAATCAGACTTTCTTAATTAAATGAAATGTTAATAAGAACATTAATTTTAACAGTATTTAACACTGAATATTTTGTAAATTTAAACATTGATGAATGTTCCTTATATTTTATGTTAAATAAAAGGACCAACATTTACTCTTTAATTCATCAATATTTTACTTCATCAGCTCCAGACTTAATTGGTAAACCCATTTATTAACTATTAAATCATTTTATTATGAAATCAATTAGATTAGGTGATTTAGCTCCAAATTTTAGGGCGAAATCAACAGAAGGCGAAATCAATTTTCATGATTGGTTAGGAAACAGCTGGGGAATTTTATTTTCTCATCCAGCAGATTACACACCCGTTTGTACAACGGAATTAGGAGCTATAGCCAAATGTAAAGCTGAGTTTGACAAAAGAAATGTAAAAATATTGGCTCTAAGTGAGGATAGTTTAGAATCACATAGGGGTGGATTAAAGATATTAATGAGACTCAACGCACAACTATTAATTTTCCTATCATTGCAGACGAAGATAGAAAAATTGCAGTTTTGTATGATATGATACATCCAAATGCCGATGACCAAATGACTGTGCGCTCGGTATTTGTAGTGGATCCAGATAAAAAGGTTCGATTAATGATTACCTATCCTGCTTCAACTGGGAGAAACTTTGATGAAATTTTAAGAGTCATAGATTCTTTGCAATTAACTGCTTACCATCAGGTGGCAACACCTGCTAATTGGCATCAAGGTGAAGATTGTGTTATAGTACCATCTGTTCCTGAAGACCAACTCGCAGAGAATTTTCCCAAAGGATATACTGAGATAAAATCATATTTAAGATATACACCTCAGCCAGATCTGTAATCAACTTTCTTTAATTCTAAATCTTAAAATTATGACTTTTATTCTTATTAAACATCGCGTAAATAATTACGACAATTGGAAGCCCATTTATGATGAATCACAAGAAATGGCTTCAGAAAAAGGACAATTGAGCTCAAGATCTTTTCAAGAGTTAAATGATCCCAATTTAGTGACTGTACTTACAGAATTTGATAGTAAAGAACATGGGGAACAATTTATTAATTCAACCGAATTGATGGAAGCCATGCAAAAGGCAGGTGTAACCGGAAAACCAGAAATTCATTTTTTAAATGAAAATTAACKAGATKAWTCAAYWGTATTAAAATGAWAAAAAGGAACTACWAWTYGTAGTTCCTTTTTTAKTTGAWTGAGATTNNANNTYAKCTCAGAATGWCATTAATTGTKATACTATTCTRCWACTATTAATTTTGTTTGAARAACTTATKTTGTTACTATTTTAATTYTTTATRYTTTCCAAATCRAACATAAAKGCATARGTAAGTGCTGTTCTTTTATAACGTTCAAATCTTCCAGAWGCACCACCATGACCAGTATCCATGTTACAATCCATTAATAATAAATTGTCATCGGTTTTTAAATTTCGCAATTTSGCRATCCATTTTGMTGGTTCCCAATATTGAACTTGACTATCCCAATAACCTGTRGTAATCAAAATGTTTGGATATGCTTTTGCTTCAACATTGTCGTAAGGCGAATAGGATTTCATATAGTTATAGTATTCTTCAATTTTAGGATTTCCCCATTCATCAAATTCAAAAGTTGTGAGCGGTATTGTTTCATCTAACATGGTTGAAATAACATCAACAAAAGGAACTGCCGCTACCACACCATTCCAAAGTTCTGGCTTTATATTTAATATTGCTCCCATTAATAAACCACCAGCAGAACCACCATAAGCATATAAATGATCACTATTTGTAAACCCTTCTTTTATTAAAAATTCTCCGCAATTTATAAAATCGGTAAAGGTATTTTTCTTTTTTAAAAGTTTTCCATTCTCATACCAATCTCTACCCATTTCCTGACCTCCTCTAACATGTGCAATGGCGTAAATAAAGCCTCTGTCTAATATGCTTAATCTACTAGACTTAAACGATGGTTCTGAGCTATTTCCATAAGACCCATAAGAATATAACAGTAATGGGTTTTTTCCGTTTTTTTTGATGTCTTTTCTATACACTAATGAAATTGGTATTTTTGTACCATCATTTGCTGTAGCAAATATTCGTTCTGAAGTATAATCATGCGTTGAAAAATTTGGGTCTAAAACTTCTTCTTGCTTTAACAATACTTGTTCTTTTGTACTCATGTTATACTCATAAGTGCTTTTTGGAGTTGTTAAAGAWGAATAGTTATATCGTAAAACATTGGTATCAAAGTCTAAATTTGATGTAGTGAAAGCCAAATAAGCAGGGTCGTTAAATGCTATATAATGTTCATCTCCTTTCCATTCTTTAATACGAATGGATCTTAAACCATTAATTCTTTCTGAAACCACTAAATAATTTTTAAAAAGATCTACACTTTGTAAAAATCGTTCTTCACTATGAGGAATAACATCCTTCCAATTTTCTTTGGTTGTTGCGGAAATTGGTGTTTTCACTAAACGGTAATTTTTAGCATCTAAATTGGTTCGTATATAAAAATAATCATCATAATGTGAAACACTATATTTTAAATCTTTTTCTCTTGGTTGAATGATCTTCCATGTTCCGTTGGGAGTATTTGCATTTAAAAAACGTAGTTCAGTAGAAAGCGTTTGAGAACTCCAAATAAGCAAGTACTTTTTAGATTTTGATTTGTAAATCCCACAACTAAATGTATCATCCTTTTCTTCAAAAACCAACATATCATCGGCCTGAGAAGTTCCTAATATATGCTTGTATATTTTGTTAGATCTTAATGTTTCAACATCTTTAGTTGTATAAAAAATAGTTGTATTATCATTTGCCCAAGTAACACTTCCAGTTGTATTTTCGAGTTTGTCGGACAATATTTTACCAGTTATCAAATCTTTAAAATAAATACTGTATTGCCTTCTTGAAACCGTATCAATTCCGAATGCTAATAGTTTATTGTTTGGGCTAACTGCCTGCCCTCTAAATCCGAAATAAGTATATCCTTTTGCCATTTCCGGGCCATTGAGTATGATTTCTTCTTTAGTGTTACTCCCAATTTTTTTTCTGCAATAGATTTTGTAATCATCCCCTTCTTCAAATCGAGAATAGTAAGAATACTTGTTGTCTGTAACTGGGACTGATTGATCGTCTTTTTTTATTCTTCCAATAATTTCATTGTATATATTTTCCTGCAATTTTTCGGTATGTTTCATGGTGTTTTTCAAATACTCATTTTCTGCATTTAAATAATCTAAAACATCTTGAGTTTGACCATCAGGAATCTCTGCATTTTTTTGCTCGTCACTTAAACGCATCCAAAAATAATCATCAATTCGGGTGTCATTATGAATTGTTAGCGTCTCAGGTATTTTTTTTGCGATTGGAACTTGAGTACCCTGTTTTGTGCTTAAAGTAGTGTCTGTTTTACAAGAAGTTAACATAAATAGAAGCCCAACAATTAAATAGGATAGTGATTTCATGGTTTGTTGATTTTTAYTGCGTRATTAGATTGAACATGTTTTTGATATGAACTATTTTTGCATCATAATTTTATTACAAATRCATATACCTTAGTTGCATACCAAATATAGTATTTATATTCTATCATTGAAAATAACGTTATTAAATGAGTTCAATTTCTAAATCGGCTTTAATTTTATTAATTATACTTTTCTTTTGCCATTATTTTAGAAAAATAATTGAAAGTTATCAAAACTATTAGTAATTGATATTTTAATTTAAATGTAATTCATAAAGGTAGATTAAGTAATCGTAGTTCCTTTTTGTATATTTGATTAAAATCATACTATGACTATACCATTTTTATCATTACTGAAAAAACCCTTAGATACAGTTTCTGAGGAAATGACATCAAAATTCAGAACTCCATTTTTTACAACTTATGCATTTGTTTGGGTTATTAGTAACAATATGTTTGTATATAATTTATTTTTCAATTCAAGTATAAGTGATAAATCGAGAATTTTAGAAAATCAATTAAACTTAAATGAATTGAGTTTTTATCTTGAATCTTTTTTAACTATTGGGATATCTTTAATTACATTAGTTGTTTTCTATTTAATTTTGAATATTTCTAGAAGTATTTCAATGTTGTCAGAAGAAAGAATCAAATTAAATATATTAAAAAAATTAAAAAGTAAAACCATAGGTTCTATAGATGAAGTGAAATTTTGGAAATCAAAAGCAGATGACTTGACAATTAAAAATAGGCACTTAGAAGATGATATAAGCAGTTCACGTAGTTCATTAAATTATGTAGAAGATAAACTTGAAAATAAAGAAAACCAGCTTAATAAAAATAAAGAATTGTGTAACAATACAATTAATGAAGTTAAAACCCTTTTAGAAAAAAACTTATATACACATAACAGATTGGCTAAAGATGAATCCTTTAAATCAGAAATCGATGCAATTAAAAGATCCTTTGATAATGTATTTATTAGGTATGAGAATGCAAAAAAGCCACTAACCCTTATGGCAGGTTAATTTATAAAATGACCAAATCATGACCAAGATTATGTATTTATTGGCTGCAATCTGCTAAGATAAAAGCAAAAAGAAAGGAACCATAGTCAAGTGATTCCCTTGTTAACTTAAGAAGTCATTTCAATATTTTTCTACATCTTACCTTACATTTGTGCAATTTCACCAACCATACCATTTTCACGATTATAGTTTGCTAAACTCTTTTTCACAAGGCCTTTGAAAGCTTTATCCCATTTTTTATTACTTAATCCCGATAAAGATTTTAGTTTATTTAATTCGATAGGTTTATGGATTTTTAATAAATCATGAACTACTTTTTCATCATCTGTTAAATCTAAAGGTTTTTTCTCAGGTTTCATTTGTGGAAAGAATAATACTTCTTGTATAGAAGCATTATTGGTCATAAACATCACCAAACGATCAATTCCAATTCCAATCCCTGATGTTGGAGGCATTCCATATTCTAAGGCACGTAAAAAATCTTGATCAATAAACATCGCTTCATCGTCACCTTTGGCCGATAATTTCATTTGCTCTTCAAATCGCTCACGTTGATCTATTGGATCATTTAATTCAGAATAAGCGTTTGCCAACTCTTTGCCATTCACCATCAACTCAAAACGCTCTGTTAAATCAGGATTTGTACGGTGCTCTTTTGTTAAAGGACTCATTTCTTTTGGGTAATCTGTAATAAACGTTGGTTGAATGTAAAGGTGTTCACATGTTGAACCAAATAGTTCATCTATTAATTTGCCAACACCCATTGTTTCGTCAACTTCAATACCAACTTTAGTGCATACTTCTCTTAATTCTACATCGTTCATTCCTGCAACATCATAACCTGTATGAATTTTAATAGCTTCTAAAATAGGTACTCTAGGATAGGGAGCTTTAAAACTTACCTTATKTTCACCTATTTGAACCTCACTGGTTCCATTGGTATCAATGGCAATTTTTTCTAACAATTCTTCCGTCATATTCATCATCCAGTTATAATCTTTGTACGCAACATACAATTCCATAACCGTAAATTCTGGATTATGAGTTCTGTCCATTCCTTCGTTTCTAAAGTCCTTTGAAAACTCATAAACAGCATCAAAACCACCAACAATTAAACGTTTTAAATACAACTCATTGGCAATACGTAAATACAATGGTATACCTAACGCATTGTGATGTGTCTTAAAAGGTCTTGCTGCCGCTCCTCCTGGTATTGGTTGTAAAATAGGAGTTTCAACTTCTAAATACCCTTTTTTGTTGAAAAAATCACGCATTGAATTWGTGATCTTKGTTCTTTTTATAAAWGTTTCTTTTACTTKRTCGTTCACAATTAAATCAACATATCGYTGACGATATCKTTGCTCWGCATCAGAAAAAGCATGRTGTGTTTTWCCATCRGCATCCGTTTTTACAACTGGTAATGGCTTTAAACTTTTTGAAAGAACTGTCAATTCTTTAACTTTTACAGATACTTCWCCAACTTTTGTTTTAAAAACWTCACCTCTAACTCCAATAATATCKCCCATATCCAATAATTTTTTGAATACMGTATTGTACATTGTTGGRTCRTCTTCTGACGAAATTTCATCTCTRTTTATATAGATTTGCATTCTTCCACTTGCATCCTTTAATTCAGCAAATGAWGCCTTCCCCATAATTCTACGACTCATCATTCTTCCRGCCAAMACAACTTCYTTACCATTRWAATCATCAAAATTTGAAATAATATTTTTAATTTTTGCAGTCGTTTTAAATTCTTCTGCAGGATAAGGGTTAATCCCTAAATCACGAAGTTTTTGTAGTGATTCTCTTCTAACTATTTCAAGTGGTGATAATTGCATGATGCGTATTTTATATTTATTTGGAATTACAATTTGCAAAGATACAATCAATTCAGAAAAATAGRCAATTCTAAAAGAAAAAGTGYTTAGAATTTGAWATCAAATAAAAAAGTATATATTTGCGTATCGCATTTAGGTGCGATTTAGTTGTGTTGTTTGACGTAAATTACGTCAGGTTTTTATTAAAACCAATGGAAAGCTTCCCGAAAAACCGGGACGCTTTTTTTATTTTATAACAGTTTTGTTTTTATTCAAAAGTGAAAAACAAGGCCTTATATTCCCAAAATTTTGTAATGTATAAACCGGTGAAAATAAGGGCTGCTATAAATTTTAAAAAAGCCGAGGTCAAAAATCCAATAAATGAGCCAAAAGCTGCTTTTAGCGCTTTACCAGAATTTTTGTTATCGTTTATCATTTCCCCAATAAAAGCACCTGCAAAAGGACCAAGAATTAACCCAAACGGGCCTAAAAATAGTATTCCAACAATTAAGCCTAACATGGTTCCAATAACTCCATAACGTGTACCCCCAAATTTTTTAGTTCCCATGGCAGGAATGAAATAATCTATAATCCAAATTACAATAGCAATTCCCAAAGTAATTCCCAAAAACGTCCAATTCATTGGTACTGCTTCAGTAAAATGAAGTATTAATAGACCAAACCAACTGGTAAGTGGCCCTGGTAATACTGGTAAAAATGAGCCAATAATGCCTAGTAAAGCAAGTAAAAATCCTGTTATTAAAAGAAATATATCCATTGTATAAATTTATGTATTCAATTTATAATTTGAAAGAAATTTACAATTAATGTTTTAGCTTTTCAACTAAAATATTAGTTTAAACTAAATATTTAGTTACATTTGTATTGTTGAACTAAAAACTTAGTTATAAAAATGGATAAACAATTAACAAAAGCAGAAGAGCAATTTATGCAAGTTTTGTGGGAATTAAATGAAGCTTCAGTAAAAGAAATTATTGAAAAACTTCCTTCACCTAAACCTGCGTATAATACGGTTTCTACTATTATTAGAATACTTGAGACTAAGAAATTTGTTTCACAYAAGGCWAAAGGGAGAGGGCATATTTATTTTCCTTTAGTACCTAAAACTGAGTATAGCAATCAGCGTTTACACAAATTAGTAGAYGGRTACTTTGGAGGTTCCTTTAAAAGTATGGTGTCATTTTTTVTAAATAAGAATGATGTTGATTTAAAAGAACTGGAAACAATTTTAGAAGCTATTAACCCTAAAAAGACAAAAAAATGATAAACTATATACTTCAAGTCATACTTTTTCAAACCTTGTTTTTGGCGGTGTATGACCTATTTTTACAAAAGGAAACATTTTTTAAATGGAACAGGTTTTATTTACTAACCACTCCCTTATTCTCTTTTATTATTCCGATAATGAAGTTTGAAAGTATCCAACAAACAATTCCTCAAGAATATATTGTTCAATTACCAACTGTATTTTTGAATCCACAAGCCTTTTTAGAACAAACAAGTCAACATACTTTTACACTCAATTTTATAGCAATAGCTTTTTATATTGGTCTTGGTTTGTTTACGTTGCTATTTTTAATTCGACTCACTAAAATCTTCCAATTAATTGGGTCTAATACAATTATTAAAAAGAGAGATTATTCGTTAGTATTGTTAGAAAAAAGGCAATCTGCTTTTTCATTTTTCAAATACCTATTCGTCAATGAGCATTTACTAAAAAGTAAAGATTTACAAATTATTAAACACGAATTAATACACTGTAAACAAAACCACACCATTGATCTATTATATTTTGAATTGCTAAAAATAGTGTTATGGTTTAACCCTTTGGTATATGTATACCAGAAAAGAATCACATTACTACACGAATACATTTCGGATGCTGAAGTAGTTTTAGAAACAGATAAAAGAACGTATTTCAACAGATTATTAGCAGAAACATTCAATGTTGAAAATATTTCGTTTATCAACCAGTTTTTTAAACATTCATTCATAAAAAAAAGAATAGTTATGATCACAAAAGAAAAATCACAAAAAATGAAACAATTAAAGTATTTATTAATAGTGCCTTTATTGATGACCATGTTGGTATATGTGTCATGTACGAATGATGGTCAGGTTGAAATTGAAGAACTAAATAATATCATAGAAAATGAAGTAATTCCACGAGAAGGAAAGTACTTTGAAGGAGAAAATGGGATTAAAATTTTTACGGGAAGTTCTTTAGAAGGCCGAATAGTTTCATTTGAAGAAATGACCAACAAAGAAAAAGAAATTTTCATTAGTTTTAAGAATCTAGAAGATTTAAGATTCGAATATAGCTTAGTAATTGATACAAATGGAGATCGCGTGCACTATATTAAAATACCTCAACCACCGATCCCTATGCCTCCTTTAGAAAGACTTGAAATTGAACAGTCAGGCGATGTGCCTTTTGCAATTATTGAAGATGTTCCTGTTTATCCTGGATGTAAAGGAAATAAATCAAAACTAAGAGCTTGTCTTCAAGAAAAAATTACAGCACACATAAATAGTAATTTCAACGTAGAATTAGCTAAAAACCTTGGCTTATCTCCTGGTGTAAAAAGAATATTTGTTGTTTTTAAAATTGATAATGAAGGGAATATAATAGACATTATGGCTAGAACTCCTCATAAAGCCTTGCAAGAAGAAGCCATAAGAGTTGTAAATTTATTACCTAAAATGATTCCTGGAAAACAAAAAGGGGAAGCTGTTGGAGTAAAATATGCTTTGCCAATTGCTTTTAAAGTTGAATAATAAAAAATTACTATGAAAAAGATTTTTGTACCACTATTAATAATAATGGTAGCATTAAAAACCGAAGCTCAGTCTTCGGTTTTTACCATTGTAGATAGCTTATTACTAAAGGGAAATTATCAAGAAGCGTTACTTCAATTAAAAAAGGAAACTCCTAAAACTATCGAGGTTTTTAATAAAATAGCAAGTATTTATCAATCTGTAGGTAATTATAACAACGCAATTCATTTTTATAAGAAAGCATTAGGCATCGAAAATAATGAAGCTATAAAAGTAACCTTAGCAGCAGCTTATAATTCAACTGGTTTGTCATCTAAAGCTATCGAAGTTTATGAAGACATTCTTAAAAAAGATACTTCTAATCTAATAGTAGCTCATAACTTAGGCAAATTGTATTTGAGTAAAAACCATGCTAACAAAGCAGCGAAAATATATCAGTTATTAAAAANTAAAGACTCTTTAAATCCTAATTTCCCATACCAATTAGGCAAAGCTCTTGAAAAACAAGGAAAGAATTTACAAATGGGACAAAGTTATTTAGATGCGTTTAATATAGATACGCTACATTTAAAAAGCATTTATGAATTAGCAAGGTTTTTTAAAACGTTAAGAGTAAGAGATTCATCGATGGTTTTTATAGATAAAGGATTAAAAATTGACAGTGTTAATATTAGNTTTTTGCAGTTAAAAGCCAATGCGTTGTATTTTTCAAAAGATTTTAGAAATGCAATTTACTACTTGGAAAAATTAGATAGTTTAAACTTTAAATCTGTAACGACCTATGAAATGTTTGGGATGTGCTATTTTAAATTAAAAGAGTATGAACAAGCTGAAGGTTATTTTAGAAAAGCATTGAAAATTGATTTTTCTAATCCAAAAATTTGGTACAGATTAGGAAGTCTATATTATGAACAAGAAAATTTTAAACCTGCTGAACTATATTTAACACAATCTATTATAAAAGCTAGACCTGATATTGATAAACAGTATTTTTTGTTGGGGCTTATTTCAACAGAAGAAAATAAGTTAAAAAAGGCGATAGATTATTTTGATAAATCCTTTAAAAATAACAGCACTAATTACAAGGCGCTATTTCAATTGGCTTTAACTTCAGATACGTATTACAAGGATAAAAAAATAGCATACAAACACTATCAACGATTTATTGAACGTTTTAAAAGTAGCGATAAAGAAATGACCATTTATGCTGCTAACAGAATACAAGAAATAAAAAAACAAATCTTTATTGAAGGTGAAATTATTGACTAAAAGAAAAATGTTGTATTTTCACAGTACGAAATAAACAGCATGTTAAAACAACTTATCGCCTTATTTTTTTGCTTGTTATTAGTATTATCATGTTCTTATTTTGAAAAGTATTCAACTAAAGAACCCATACAAGAAGTTGATACTATTATAGATTTTAATTCAGTTGATGCTTTTCCATTGTTCCCTAATTGTAAAGATATTCCTTCTCGTGAAAAACAACAAATTTGTTTTCAACTCGAAATAGCTCAGTATATTTATGCAGCCTTAAAAGAATATCAATTAAACGCCAATGGAATTGTGAATGATACTGTGTTGGTAAAACTAACAATAAACACTTTAGGACAAACCTCGCTTTCAAACATTAAAATTTCAGCAAAAACTAGCGCGTTATTCCCAAATTTCGATAGTATAGTAAAAGTTAGTTTACAAAAGCTACCTAAATTACAACCAGCAATTAAAAGGAATATCCCYGTTTCCATAGCGTTTACCTTGCCAATTGTTTTGAAGAATTAGTTACTTACTATCATCCTGAACAATGTACAGCATCTTTTAAATCAGAAAGATATTTCGAATGCGCTCAATATGACAACAAAAATTTAGTTGCTTCTTTTCATTTTGAACGCCATGAAGAACCTTTTAATTATTTCTTATTCATGAGATTCCTGTTAAACAGCCAAACGCCAACTGGTATCATCGCTTCATCTCGCCCACAGCTCTCGCTATGTCGTATTAAAAACAGCTTCAAGCTGTTTTCTAAACATTCGCCCCTGCAGGAATGACAATTTAATTTAAAATTCTAATCATTTATTAGGTATTCAACATTAGGCATTCAACATTTTCCACAAAGTATCTTTTAATTCAACCAACCCTTGTTGCGCCACAGACGAAATAAAAAGTGTGTTGATACCTTTAGGTAACTCCTTTTTAATTTCATCTTTTAATTCATCATCTAACATATCAGATTTTGAAATAGCAAGTAATCTGCTTTTATCTAATAATTCAGGGTTGTGTTTTTTTAATTCGTTCAATAAAATGTCATATTCTTTTTGAATATCATCTGAATCTGCTGGAATTAAAAACAACAAGGTAGAGTTACGCTCAATATGGCGTAAGAATCTATGTCCAAGTCCTTTTCCTTCAGCTGCACCTTCGATAATACCAGGTATATCTGCCATTACAAAGGTTTGAAAATCTCTGTATTGAACAATCCCTAAGTTTGGCTTTAAGGTTGTAAACGCATAATCCGCGATTTTTGGTTTAGCTGCAGTTACAACTGATAATAACGTAGATTTACCAGCATTGGGAAAACCTACCAAACCAACATCAGCCAATAATTTTAATTCTAATTGAAACCAAGCTTCTTTACCATCTACTCCAGGCTGAGCGTAACGAGGTGTTTGATTTGTAGAGGATCTAAAATTCCAGTTTCCTAGTCCACCCATTCCACCATCTAATAATACCTGTTCAGTATTTTCAGAAGTAATTTCAAAAATAATTTCTTGAGTTTCAACATCTCTMACRATRGTWCCTAAWGGAACGTTTATGTACACATCTGMTCCATCTTTACCCGTACTTCTAGACTTACTTCCATGTCCTCCATGGTCTGCTCTAAAGTGCTTATTGAATTTTAAATGGAATAAGGTCCATAAATTAGTATCGGCACGCATTATTATATGACCTCCTCTACCTCCATCACCACCATCAGGTCCACCTTTTGTAATAAATTTCTCTCTATGTAAATGGACTGATCCTCCTCCACCTTTTCCTGAACTCGCATATATTTTAGTATAGTCTACAAAATTTCCTTCAGTCATTTTTTCCTTTATTTGTTTGTTTGTAAATTATTCTACCTATTTATAAAAGCATCCTGTTTACTAGAAACACTATTAATTACAGTTTATCAAAAACTTCACTTAAGCGCTCAGTGATGTCACTAATTTCTCCAACACCATCAATCCCAAAATATTTTCCTTGGGCTCTATAGTACTCTTTTAATTCTTCTGTTTTAGTGAAGTATTCATTAAAGCGCACTAATATTTTGTTTTCATCTTGATCTTCAACTCTTCCACTTGTTTTACCGCGTTCTAGCAAACGAGAAATTAATAAATTAGTTGGAACCTCTATCGTAATCATTCCTCCTATAGTTTCACCATTTTCTTCTAAAAATTTATCTAAAGCAATTGCTTGATTTATGGTTCTTGGGAACCCATCGAAAATAATCCCATTAGAATGAGGTACTTTTTTCATAACAGATTTCAACATTTTAATAGTAACATCATCTGGCACTAAATTTCCTTTATCAATAAATGATTTTGCTAGTATTCCAAGTTTTGTTTCTCTTCTCATATGAGATCTAAAAACATCTCCTGTAGAAATATGAACAAGATTGTATTTCTCTTTTAGCAAATCGGCCTGCGTTCCTTTTCCAACACCAGGAGGACCAAATAAAAGAATATATTTTACTTTTGGCTTAGGAATTAGTTGATAGATATTTGCATAATTTCTTCCTAATCCGTCATAATCCAAGCCATAGCCAACTATAAATTTATCAGGAATTGATATTCCAATATAATCGATAGGTAATTCTTTTTTAAAGACATCTGGTTTAAAAAATAAGGTAGCAATTTTTAATTGTTTTACTTTCTTGTCTTTAAAAATTTCATATATTTCTTGAAGTGTATTTCCTGTATCTATAATATCTTCTAAAATAACGACTGTTCTACCCTCAAGATCTTGATTTAAACCAACAAGCTGTTTTATTTTACCTGTTGAATTAGTCCCTTCGTAAGAAGCCAATTTCACAAATGAGACTTCACAATTATATTTATATTTACGAACAAAATCTGCTACAAACATAAAAGAGCCATTTAAAATCCCAATAAATATTGGAGTTTCTTTTTTACAATCTTTAGCAACTTCTTTAACTAATTGTTTTGTGGCTAAAGCAATTTTATCCTTAGTTATATATGTTTTAAAATACTTATCGTGTAGTTGAATAATACTCATTTCGCTAATTTGCTATAAATTAAATATTGAAAATTAAATATAAGATATATTTTGGTTTTATTTCTAAATTGAAATACAAAAACCGCTTTGACTTCTCAAAACGGTTTTTGCAGTATTTTTAAATTTACTTATTTTTTTGTTTTATCTAATTTATTCACTGTATCATACATTAAAGGTGATGCAATAAATAATGAAGAATAAGTACCAACCACAACTCCAACAATTAATGCAAACATAAATCCTTTAATAGAATCACCTCCAAAGAAGAAGATCGCTGATAATACCACCAATGTAGTTAATGATGTATTAATAGTTCTACCCAATGTGCTACTTAACGCTTTATCCACAACAGCTGAGAATTTCCAAGTGGTATGAATCCCTGAAAACTCACGAATTCTATCAAATATTACTACGGTATCATTCAGTGAGTACCCTACAACTGTAAGTATTGCGGCAATAAATGATTGTCCGATTTCCATATCAAATGGTAAAATATTATGGAATAATGAAAATAAAGCTAACACAATTAAAACATCGTGGAATACCGCTGCAACAGCGCCTAAACTGTATTGCCATTTTTTAAATCGTACTAAAATATATAAGAACACGATTAATAATGAACCTATTATTGCCCAACCAGCCGCAGTTTTAATATCATCTGCAATTGTTGGTTCAACCTTAATCGAGCTCATTATTCCTACTTTTCCTTCACCTTCATAACCTGGTTTGAACTCATCTATAGTAAGTCTTTCAGGTAAATATTGTTTTAATCCATTGAATAATAATTCTTGAACCTCGTCATCAATTTGGTTTCCTTCTTCTTCAATTTTATATTTAGTCGTAACTTTTAGCTGACTTACTTCACCATAAGTTTTAACTTCAGGAGCACTTCCAAAAACACCTTCTAACGTATTTCTAACATCTGTAGGATTTGTTGGTTTATCAAATTTTACAACATAAGATCTACCTCCAATAAAATCAACCCCATAATTTAGTCCATTTGTAAATAAAGATCCTAATCCAATAATTATTACAATCCCAGAAATTGCATATGCAATTTTACGTTTCTTTAAAAATTCAATATTGATATCTTTAAACCAGTTTTTAGTTATACTCGTATTGAACGTAAATAACTTTCCTTTTGCTGCGTACCAGTCAATTAACAAGCGTGTAATAAATACGGCTGTAAATAATGACGTTACAATACCAACCATTAACGTGTATGCAAACCCTTTAACTGGTCCTGTACCGAAAATATATAAAATAACACCTGTTAACATTGTTGTTATGTTGGCRTCAATAATAGCAGATARRGCACCTTTAAAACTAAAACCGTGACTAATTGAAGCTTTTAAKCCTTTMCCTTTATTTAATTCTTCTTTAATTCTTTCAAAAATAATTACGTTGGCATCAACTGACATACCTATGGTTAAAATAATACCYGCAATACCWGGTARTGTAAGYACAGCWCCAAAAGCMGWWAGTATWCCAAAAATAAATAAGAKRTTYACTGCYAAAGCAACATCGGCAAATGCMCCTGMTTTTCCATAATAGAAAATCATCCAAAGTARTAYTAAYAGTAGYGCGAATGCAAATGAACTCATACTACTRTCAATYGCTTTTTGACCTARTGAAGGYCCAACAACTTCAGATTGAATWATATGTGCYGCWGCTGGTAATTTYCCMGCCTTTAATACATTTGCAATATCTTGTGCTTCRCTAACMGTCATGCTTCCTCCTGAKATAGAAGTTCKWCCTGTTGTAATTGGCGTATTAACKGAAGGTGCAGTATACACATAATCATCTAACACAACRGCAACAAATTTACCAACATTWTCAGTCGTCATTTTTCCCCATTTTCTAGATCCTRTAGCATTCATGGTCATACTAACYTCAGGYTKTCCTGTTTGTCCGTATTCCTGACTTGCATCGTCAATTACATCACCCTCAATTGGAGCAACATCTTCACGGTTTGATTTGATACCGTATAAGTAAATTAGTTCAACAYTTTCATTCGTTGYRRYTATTGTTGAACTAAAAGGTTTAGCATCCCAAAGAAATTTAGCATACTTCATATCGTTAGACAAYGTTGCTCTAACTTCTTTCATTGCTAAATATGAATTTACCTTCGCTGTATCAGCAACTTTTGCAGTTGCAACAACTGAAGATATTTGATTTTGTGATTGAGGTACACTCGGTGTTAAAACTGTAAATAAATTATGAATAGTTTTAGTAGCTAATGAATCAGATACTTCACCCAATAGATCTTCTAATTCGTCTTTTTCTGTAGCTTYGTCTGTTTTWGTTTCTTTTTTYAATAAATTTTCAACRACMGCATTTGCWGCAAAAAAGAAATTSRYTGTTTCTTGATTTGARTATACTTCCCAAAATTGCAACTCWGCAGTACTTTGTAATAATCTTTTAACACGRTCAATATCTTTCGCTCCAGGWAGTTCWATTAAAATACGMCCWGATTTYCCWATTCGYTGAATRTTTGGTTGTGTAACWCCAAAYTTATCWATACGACTACGTAATACTTCAAAAGCTGTATTTACAGAACCTGTAACTTCAGCYTCWATRATTGGYTTWACWTCTTCATCAGTAAGYTTAAARTTAATTTTTTCACGTAATGATTTATTTCCAAAAATACTTGGATCACTTAACTTAACAGTACCATCACTTACTTCTTCAAAAGCAGTAAAAAACAAACTTAAAAATGTTTTATCACTATTTTTTTGAGCTACTGATGCTTTCGCTAAAGCTTCATTAAATACTGGGTTTTTAGATTCGTTTGACAAACCAACCAAGATATCTTTTACCGAAACTTGTAAAATAGCATTAATACCTCCTTTAAGGTCTAACCCTAAATTTAGTTCTTTATCTTTTATGTCATTGTAACTAAACGTTGCAAAACCTAAGTCAACAACTGGTTTATTTGCAACAGAGTCTAAATAGACTCTTTCTAATCTTGCTATTTCTTTTCCTTCGTCAGATCTAGATTCAGCATATATTTTTGCTTTATCTTCAACGCCATTTGTAAACCATGTGAATGATAATTGATACAAACTTACTATTCCAAATAGAATAGCGAATAACTTTATAAGTCCTTTGTTTTGCATATTAATTTATTTTATAGAAAATTCATTTGTAATAAACGTGCAAATATATAATTTCAAACAGTAAYTWACAATACTTTTTYACCTTTTTATACCTCTAAATTAATACATCTTTTAGWWCCTTAAWTTCMRAMRTATGAATTTCATATATTTGCCCCMTAAAWTNACCAAGAAATGAAACATTTATCMGATATAGAAATTGCWCAAGSAAAAGAACTCATMCATATTAAAAAAATAGGKGCTAAATTAGGAATTGAAGAAGATGATCTAGAGATGTATGGTAARTACAAAGCTAAGYTACCAYTAARTTTAATTGATGAAGAAAAAATTAAACWWAAYAATTTAGTTTTAGTWACAGCAMTYACMCCAACACCYGCTGGTGAAGGTAAAACTACRGTRTCTATTGGRTTAACWGAAGGRTTAAATAAAATWGGWAAACAAGCAAYYGCTGTTTTACGYGARCCATCAYTAGGHCCTGTGTTTGGTATTAAAGGTGGTGCTGCWGGAGGAGGTTATTCTCAGGTTGTTCCTATGGAAGATATAAATCTTCATTTTACAGGTGACTTTAATGCTGTTGAAAAAGCAAATAATTTATTATCMGCWTTRATTGACAATAATTTACAAAGTAAATGTTGCAATCTTAATMTWGATGCMAGAACYATTCTTTGGAARCGMGTTATWGACATGAATGATAGAGCATTGMGWAATATTACCATTGGTTTAGGYGGTACTGCAAACGGTRTWCCWAGAGARGATGGATTTAACATWACACCKGCRTCTGAAGTRATGGCTATTTTGTGTATGGCTWCMGATTTTAAAGATCNTAAAGNAACGTTTRGGRGATATTTTTATTGGATTTACHTTYGAYAAAAAACCAATTTTCGCACGTGATTTAAARGCTGAAAAYGCCATGGCAATTCTATTAAAAGATGCTATAAAACCAAATTTAGTACAAACATTAGAAGAAAAYCCAGCAATWCTTCATGGAGGHCCTTTTGCAAATATAGCTCARGGRACAAACACVATTATTGCAACTAAAATGGGACTGTCATTATCTAATTATGTAATTACGGAAGCAGGTTTTGGAGCTGATTTAGGGGCTGAGAAGTTCTTAAATATCAAGTGTGTTGCGGCTAAATTAAATCCTAAAGCAGTTGTATTGGTTGCTACAATTAGAGCGCTTCGTCATCATGGAGGAGCGAAAAAAGATGAGTTCAACACTCCTAATATAGATTTTGTGGAAGCAGGATTTTGTAATTTAGAAAAACATATTGAAAATATTCGAAAATTTAATATTGAGCCCGTTGTAGCTATTAATACATTTATAACAGATTCATATGAAGAGATTGAATATGTTATTGAAAAATGTGAAGAATTAGGAGTACAAGCAGTCGTTTCTGAAGGATGGGCTAAAGGAGGAATTGGAACDAAAAAATTDGCBCAAGCTGTTGTAAAAGTRGTTGAAGCATCTAGCAAAGAATTCAAACCTCTCTAYGATTGGRATAYKCCMGTTAAAGAAAAAATWGAAAAAATAGCCAAAGAAATTTATGGYGCTGATGGCGTAGATTTTGAYAAAAAGGCAAAATTAAATTTAAAACGAATAGACAGATTAGGATTTAATGATTTYSCTATTTGYATGGCAAAAACACAAAAATCTTTTTCAGATAATGAATTCATAACTGGAAGACCAACWRRTTTTGTTGTTACTGTTCGTGAAATAGAAATTGCAGCAGGAGCTAAATTTATCATCCCTATTTTAGGTCAAATGATGCGTATGCCAGGATTACCTGGAGTMCCTGCTTCTGAAGGAATGACTATCARTGATGAAGGAGTAATTTCWGGATTATCMTAAATTGCATTCAACAAATTAYWSWSAWMWMYWTWWKATWWTMWNNATAATTTGTTGAATTCTTTTTTTCTCAAYGTCATAGTCAWYACCCATTCCCWTTTTCTCAGGAAATTGTTCAATCATYACAGTAGTTGAAGGGAATGCAAAATCAACACCYAAWTCTTTWGCWARATGTAAAATRGCYAGATGCAAACTATGCTTAGAAGCYTGYTCTTTGCTCCAGTCTAACGCKGTAAAATAMACATTKACAAGAATTAAYAAGGCTGAATCACCAAAMCCTGTAAACTCAACATTAAATGCTTTATCTCTYGTAGCAGGGTGYAATTCAATAATTTTTCGAACACCAATTACAAATGCTTCAATTAATTCAGGGGGTGTATCATAACGTAATCCTAAATTCGTTTTATAGCGACGAAACGCTCTCAATCCTTTGTTGTTTACCACCATTTCTGCAAGCACACTATTTGGAATTTGATACACTGAAGTATCAGCAGCACGTACCGTTGTAGATCTAAATCCTACAGTTTCCACAGTTCCAACAACCTCTCCAGCTTCAATCCAATCACCAATATGAAACGGTTTATCAATAAAAATCATGATAGTTCCTATCAAGTTTTTAACGGTGTCTTGAGATGCCAAAGCAACTGCCAAACCTCCAATAGAAGCTCCAGCAAGTACAGTTACAGGTTCAACACCAAAAAGTGTTAGCATCTTTAAAAGTCCCAGAAATAATACCAATCCTTTTAAAAAATTATTAAGAATTGGCACCAATTGATCGTCTAATTTACTATGTGTCGACTGTGCATATTGAGCATAAATACTCATAACAACTTGTACTAATTTTAAGAATACATAGATCCAAAAAATTGTCACCATGATGTTTAATGCTAAAAACAACATGGCATTTACATCTAAATGAAGCAATAAAGAAGGAAGTACTAATTTAACAAACCAAATTAATAACAATAATACAATTGGTCTGGTTAATTTTTTTAAGGCCACATTAATGTCTTCATTCGACTTATGAACCAACCAATATTGGATTTTTCGTAAAAAGTAAAAAACAATTTTTCGAAGCGCATAAAATGAGATCACACAAATAACTAAAAGAATCAAAAATCCTACATACTGCCACAATTCAATTTTTAATAATTTTCTATGACCAAATTCTGGAATTATTTGTTGAAGTTTCTCCGTATACCAGGGATATATGCTATTATAAAGCTCATCAATTTTATTCGTAGTTTCAATGGAATAATACCAACTATCTCCAATTCTTTCAACATAAATTTCGGGAATTTGATAAGGAAATAAAACATATTTGTACCCCTCTTTATTATCTGTAGTGTCCGCATAAATTTTAGTTGTTGGAATTTTACTAAAATCAACTTTTAGTCCTTTCCCATCCAATATTTTCTTCAATTTAATAGCAATATCTTGCGCTTCTTCTCCTTCAAAACCATAAATAGTTTTTGCCGCTTTTTCAGGTTCATAAGAATCTGGCTGTAAATAATATAAATGAGTATATATAGTTGAATTTGGACTACTTAAATCAACTTCTACGTTATTTTGAGCAACTATTATCGATGACAGCAATAAAAAAAATAGACTAATCTTCTTCATTCTTGGTTATATTTTAACTTGATATCAAATTTAAGCTATTCTTTGATAGCTAAAAATTAATGTTATTTAATTATTTTCTTTTTTTTGTTGAATTTCTTTTTCTTTCTTGAAGAATAAGTAATGGTATCGTCAAAAGTATCTTTGACTTTAATTTTTTTGTTTTTTCTCCAAGAATTAGTTGAAGGTACTAACTTTTGGAGTAAATCACTTCTTCCAACTTTATTCAATGTATTCTTAATCCATTGTTGATTTTCTCTTTTATACCAAAAGAAAAATCGATGTTGCTCATCTCTCTCTTTTTTTGTTTTTGGGCTTTTCATTGGCTTCAATGTATATGGATGATATCCACTGTAGTAAATAACCGTAGCAACCGTCATAGGCGTAGGTGTAAACCCTTGAACCTGTTCCAATTGAAACCCTAGGTCTTTTGTTTCTGCTGCTAAATTTGCCATATCTTCCAATTCACTCGCAGGGTGACTTGAAATAAAATAAGGGATTAATTGAAGGTTTAATTTTTTTCTTAAATTTATTTTGTCAAATTGTTCTTTAAACTTATGAAAATAGCTGAAAGATGGCTTTCGCATCAATTTCAATACGTTGTCTGAAGTATGTTCAGGTGCAACTTTTAAACGCCCTGAAACATGTTTTGTAAGCACTTCTTCTGTATATTCTTCAAGCTCTTTACAATCGGCCTTTTTATTAAATTCTGGAACCAACATATCGTACCGAATTCCACTCCCTATAAACGATTTTTTAATTTTTGGGTGTCTATCAACCGCTTTATAAATTTCTGTTAACGCTTTATGTGAAGTATCTAAATTACTGCAAATAACTGGCGAAATACAAGATGGCGCTACACATTTATCGCAAATTTCTTGTATTTTCCCCTTCATTTTATACATGTTTGCAGAAGGCCCTCCAATATCTGATAAATAGCCTTTAAAATCGGGCATATTTGCTACTTTATCCACTTCCTTTAAAATAGATGCTGAACTTCTACTGGCTATAAATTTACCTTGATGCGCAGAAATTGTACAAAAGCTACAACCCCCAAAACAACCTCGATGAATATTGATAGAAAATTTGATCATTTCAAATGCGGGAATTGGTCCACGTTTGTTGTATTTTGGATGAGGAAGTCGTGTAAAAGGCAAATCAAAAGAAGCGTCAATTTCCTCTTCTGTCATGGTTTGGTATGGAGGGTTAATTACCAACGTAGTATCTCCAACATCTTGTAATATTCTATTTCCAACTATTTTATTTGATTCCTGTTCTATTGTTTTAAAATTGGCTGCAAATGATTTTTTGCTTTTTAAACAAACTTCATGAGAATTGATGCTAACATCCTCCCAGTTTTTATTTTTTGGAAGTTCTCCTTCTTTATTTTGAAGATATGCCGTTTGATTGATTGTTTTTAAGGATGAAAAGGGAATCCCTTTTTGTAACAGCTGTACAATTTCTCTTAATGGTTGTTCTCCCATTCCATACACCAACAAATCGGCTTGTGAGTCTGTTAAAATGTTTGGTTTTAAAGAATCACTCCAATAATCATAATGAGTCACTCTTCTCAATGATGCTTCAATACCTCCAATTAATATAGGAACGTCAGGAAATTTTTCTTTTAAAATTTTTGAATATACCACACTGGCATAATCAGGTCTAAACCCTTTATCTCCATTAGGTGTATATGCATCYTTATCYCKWGATCKTTTACTCGCWGTATAATTACTTACCATWGAGTCCATTTCWCCWGCGGTAACTCCAAAAAATAATTTTGGBSTTCCCAATTTTGTGAAATCCTGTAAATTGTCATGCACACTTGGCTGBGGYACAATAGCAACWCGCAAACCATAACTTTCAAGAATTCTKCCTATAACGGCAGGACCAAAAGCAGGATGGTCAACATAGGCATCTCCGCTAAACAAAATAACATCGAGCTCGTCCCATCCTCTTATTTTCACCTCTTTATTGGTAGTAGGCAACCAATCTGAAAGTTTATTCAATTCCATATTTTGCAAAAATACGGTAAATATTACAAATTTAATCTTTTGGTGATCAATGGCGACCTTTATCCAAGTGATAGTTAACGTATGTTAATGAATGTCAATGAATGTTAATATTTTAAACCATTCCTATTTTATATTGTCAAAGAAATATAACACTAAAATAAATAGTTAAGATTATGAAAAATATTGTAACATCAATTGTGCTTATGCTTTTATTTTCATCAGCCATCAACGCACAAAACAGATCGAACAGAAGAGCTGATTTCACTCCTGAACAACAAGCTACTTTGCAAACAAAAAAAATGACTCTAAATTTTGATTTAGACGAAAATCAGCAGAAATCAATTTATAAAATGATGTTGAAAAATACTGAAGAAAGAAAAGCAAAGAGGCAAAATGGAAGAACCCAAACACAAGAAGAACGCTTTGAATTTGAAAATACCAGATTGGACAGGCAACTAGCACATAAAGAAGAAATAAAAAATATTCTTACTGCTGAACAGTTTGAAAAGTGGGAGAAATTAGCTAAAAGAAAAGGAAGAAGTGGAAAAAAAGGGATGAAAAATGCTAGAACAAATGGAAATTCCACATGTACTTTTCAAAAGCTCCAAAACACTTTAAAAAAACGCAATAAATTTTAACTTTAGTTTGGTTACTATTATTTGATTTTTTTGAGTAAAACGCTACAAAATGTAGCGTTTTTTTTTATTTTTAAGTTTGATCTTTGTCAACTATAACTTACTGTAGAAAGTAGTTTAGAATTTACAGATAATAATTGCAAGTTTATTTTTTTCGCCTGTAGCTTAAATAAATGGATCTCTTCGTTTTGATTTGGTTTACTCTAATTAGCGAAGTATTTTATTCARCAAAAAAATTAATACTTCCTTTTATAAGAACCTTTTTAAGATTTCCGAAAAAGAGGTGTTTTTAAATTAACTATTTTTTAATGACATAGGAAATACCGCTATTAAGTGCTCCTTTTTATTTCAACATCAATGTTTGACCAATACTAATTGTATTGGAACTTAACCTATTTATTTTTTTAAGCTCTTCAACTGTTAAACCATACTTTTTTGAAATAGAGTACAACGTATCGCCTTTTTTAACGATGTGATTTTCTGAGTTATTAGTCCTTTTTTTTGATCGCTCTTTTTTATATCGCTTACCTAAAACTTTAGCATCGTATTTATGTAAATCATACTTTTCTATGATGGCAATTAATTTAGCAGGATACCGTCTATCCGTCGCATAACCCGCAGCACTTAACCCTTTTGCCCAACGAATATAATCSCCTTTTTTTAATTTGAATAGGSTTGAATAACGATCTCTTCCAGCTAAAAACAACGAATGATCTCTATACGACTTCTTTGGGTTTTTATAAACTCTAAAACATTCACCTTTTTCATCATCGTCATGGTAAACGCGTTTTCCTTTCCATCCTTTATGACATTTAATTCCGAAATGATTGTTTGATTTTCGAGTCAAGTTACTTTTTCCACTTGACGATTCTAATATTCCTTGTGCCAACGTGATACTCGCAGGTATTTTATACTTACGCATCTCTTCCATCGCCGTTTCTTTATACYTTTTTATATAATCAAAAGTTGAATTAGTAATAGAAGACTTTGATGATTTTTTGTGTACAACAACTTTATATTGAGGCTTTTTTGTGTTTTTAACAACACTTTTTTTAGACTTACAACTAGCCAATAAACTTATTGCCAACACACAAATAAAAAAATAGTTCAACTTCATAGGTTATTCAATTTGGGGTAAATCTTACTTTTTTTAAAATTAACTGTTCGCGCTTTGAAAAACAATTATTTTTAAATTATTTTTGTTTTCCAAAAATATTATTCCATTTTTTCCTGAAGTTCAGACCATTCCTCCATAAATTCGTCTAATAAATCTTTTTTTGCTTGATAGTTTTTAAAAAATTCCGGATCAGCATTTACTTCTTCTGAATTTTCGAAAATTTCAGCATCTAAATTCAAAATTTCACTTTCTAAAATTGAAATATTTTTCTCAACCTTACTCAATCTGTTTTTTAATTGTTTTGTTTCTTTCTCCTTTTGCTTATTTTCTAGATACGCATCTTTCCCTGAAGACTTATTTACTGTTTTTAAAACAGTCCTTTTTTCAACTTCTCTAAAATTCTCTAAATTATGTTGTTCTAAATAATAGTCAATATCTCCTAAATATTCTTTGATAACCTTATTTTTAAACTCATATACTTTAGTACTCAATCCTTGTAAAAAATCACGATCATGAGAAACCAATATCAAGGTTCCTTCAAAGCTTTTCAATGCCTGCTTTAATACATTTTTAGAAGCAATATCAAGATGGTTTGTAGGCTCATCCATGATCAAAACATTGAACGGATTTAATAACATTTTACATAGTGCCAAACGGTTACGTTCACCTCCAGAAAGTACTTTTGCCTTTTTCTCAACATCATCACCTCTAAATAAAAAAGAACCTAACATATCTCTAACTTTTACCCTGTTGGCATCGGTAGAAGCATCTTCCATAATTTGCAACACTGTTTTCTCACCATCCAAATATTCTGCCTGATTTTGCGCAAAATACCCAATTTGAACATTGTGCCCAGTTTTTATAGTTCCATCAAAATTAATATCTCCAACCATCATTTTTGCCAAGGTAGATTTCCCTTGTCCATTTTGACCAACAAAAGAAATTTTACTACCACGTTCTATCAATAAATCAACATGCTCCAATACTTGATTATCACCGTAATTCTTTGCAATATTCTCAGCTTCAAAAATTATTTTYCCYGGCTGAATTGAAATTGGAAARCGTACATTAAACACTGAATTATCATCTYCATCAACTTCAATACGTTCAACTTTTGCMAGTTTTTTAATTAATGATTGCGCAAATGAWGCTTTAGTAGCTTTGTAACGAAATTTYTCWATAAGCTGCTCAGTTTGTTTGATTTCTTTCTCTTGGTTTTTTTGAGCTTGCAATTGCTTTTCTTTGATGTCTTTTCGCAATATTAAAAACTGAGAATATGGCTTATTATAATCGTAAATTTTACCTAATGAAATTTCAATAGTTCTGTTGGTAACATTGTCTAAAAACATTTTATCATGTGAAACTAACACTACAGCACCTTGGTAGCCTCTTAAGAAATTCTCAAGCCAAATAATTGATTCTATATCTAAATGGTTCGTCGGTTCATCTAACAATAAAATATCATTTTTTTGAAGTAATAATTTTGCCAATTCAATACGCATTCTCCAACCTCCAGAAAAAGTTTCGGTTAATTTTTCAAAATCTTCACGCTTAAAACCTAATCCTTGTAATATTTTTTCAGTATCGCCTTGGTAACTATAACCTCCTAGTAATTCATATCTATGTGTTAAGTCGTCTAGGTCATGTAATATATCATTGTAACTTTCCGATTCATAATCGGTTCTTTCAGCCAATTGATTATTGATACTTTCTAACTGCTTTTCAATCTTTTTAATTTCAACAAAAGCGGTGTAGGCTTCTTCCAGAATTGTTCTTCCATAAGTAAACTCAATATCCTGTTTTAAAAACCCAATTGTAGTATTTTTTTCAAACGCCATGGTACCGCTGTCATACGCTAACTCTTTAGCAATAATTTTAAGTAGCGTAGATTTCCCTGCTCCATTTTTTCCAATCAAACCAACTCTATTACCAGCATCTAACTTAAATGTTATACCTGAAAACAGTTCGGTTCCTCCAAATGAAATTGATACGTTGTGTGCGTTTAGCATAATTAATTACAATAATTTATTCAARATTTTTAACTTTGCAAATCTATCATAATTTTARCAAATAGCATGATTAAAAAAGGAACGAAACTATTCAGTATTTTACATAACAAATGTCCCAAATGCCATGAAGGAGAGTTTATGATAGAAAAAAATCTATTTAAACTTCAAAATGCGTTTAAAATGCATAAAAACTGTCCAAGTTGTAATTTTAAATATATGATGGAACCCTCTTTTTTTTATGGTGCAATGTATATTAATTATGGACTGACCGTTGGAGTATCCTTATTGACATTTGTAATTTCAACATTACTTTTTAATTTAAGCTTACTTGAAAGTTTTATTCCAATTGTAGCTGCATTAATTTTAACRGCTCCTATTTCAATACGGCTTTCAAGAATAATTTGGATTAATTTATTTGTAAAATACAATCCTGAAATTAGCAAAAACGCTTAATGTCAATCTCTTTATCAAGTACTACATCATTTTCTAAATGATTATAGAGTGCTTTTGAAGCTGTTGGAGCAATCATTACCCCTCTTGTTCCCAAACCGTTTAAAACTGCTAGATTTTGATATGTTGGGTGCTTTCCTATTAATGGTCTTCTATCTTTTACAGTTGGTCTTATCCCTGCCGAGTGCTCAACAATTTTATAGGGTGTAGTGATAAACGATTCTAATTTTTGAACCAATTCCTGTTTTCCAGTTGGTGTGGGAAGTATTGTTTTATCTTTCCAATTAAATGTAGCGCCAACTTTATAATAATTGTTCCCTAAAGGCAGTACAAATACAGCTGCTTTAATTAAAAAGTCAACGTTCAAATCAGGAGCATATATTGTTATCAGCTCACCTTTTGCTTCTTGCATAGGCAGGTAATTAAAAAAGGGGTTCTTTTTCAATCCAAATCCTTCACAAAACACCACTTTTGATGCTTTTAATTTTTTATATATAATGAGATTTTTATTAATTTTTAATTCATTATAGTTGAAACTTTCTTTTTTCAGTACTCCTTTTTCTGTTAAATAATTCCGATAATCTTCGAGTAATGWTTTGGTGTCAATTCTWCCWGTATTGMTTAATTTWCCAAAACCATRTTTYGCTAAAACTCCTTCAAACTTTTGATTRATTATTTGAGGTACCATATAGTYAGAAAGCAATGGTTTATCACTTGCTATAWACCAATTATTTTGYTCTTCTATAGATTTAAARATTCGATAAATATCAATTGAATAATTATATTGTTTATTAAACTGACTTTCTAATGAATTATAAAATGGCAACGCTATTTTTAGCTGTTCAACAGCATTCCAAACCGGTGTAAAGCGTTTCAAAATTACAGGGTTATACATTCCTCCTGCAACTATTGAAGAATTTTGAGAGAAATCTTCAAAAACAATGTAGGATTTTTTATTTTTTTCTAACTCCTTAGTAAAAGACAAACCCGCCAAACCTAAACCTACTACAATATAATCTACATGCATTGAACAAATTTACACTAAAAAAAAACTCCTGCTATTGCAAGAGTTTCTAATTTTTTATTTTTTGGAATTTAGTAATTCCACATATCCAATTCTTTATTACGAATCTCTTCTTTTATTCTATTAGACTCTATGACTTGGAATAATGCATTTCCCTTTACGTACTGGGCAACATCTCTATTGCCATAAATATTTTCTTCTCTATAAATAATAGAATTAAATCTTCTAGCGTTTAACAAATGATCAAATGAAATTGGGTATGATGAATTTTTCCTATTGAATACTTTCATATCATGAAGCGTTTTTCTTGCATCTGGGAACCAAACCCAAAATAATGGCAACTGCTCAGAAATATCCATATCTTCTCTTCCCATTGTTTGCACATCTGGTGCCACAGGAGCTAATGCTAATAGTCGATATTTTAATTCACCTTGTCTTTTATCAAAATACCAAAGACCCTTAATTTTAAATCCTTCAATATCCTGAGATGTTAAGTTAATTTTATCAATATATTCATCAATGTTGATTGTACCGGCATTCAATTCGTCAATTCCCGCTTCTGTAGTGTCAACTCTAAAAAGTTTACTGTTTATTTCAGCCTTCGTCATTTTTGCTGTAAAATAAGAATCGTCATAAACTTCAGTAATTGCATTGCTTTTTATACCTCTTAATAAYGTATCAAACAATGAGCGTCTATCCCCTGAAATACTAGTAGTATCAACAGGATAATACAATGGCAAATTAATGCGTTCATTCAAATCAATATATTCCCAAACTACTTTCGACCACAAAATATCTCTATCATCAAGATAGCCATATTCTAACAGGTTATCACTGTCAACGGCTAATTGTTCTGCTGTTTTTTTACCTATATCAGAAGGTTTTTTTGCATTTAACAAATTTGACTGCGCATACGTTGTAGCATACAGCACAAATGCCAAAATAAAAATTCCAATCTGTCTTTTATTCATCATTTAAATTCTATTTTATTGTATTTCTATACTTACTGCCGAAGCTGATTTAATTTTATACGTAGTATTACCTGCTAACGATGATTTTATATCGAATATTGTAATAACGTCACCTCTTTTAGCTTTAGCAATCGCTTTTTTTGCTTGTGCATTCATTCTGCTTCCACGAACAACAACTGCAGATTGCCCTGGTACTTTTATGGTAAAACCTGAAGTGTTAAGTACTAAATCAAAATCGAAATCTAGTAAAATGGCACTCACTGTCGCTTTTTCTAAACTTGTTTTTGGCATTTTCACATAACCCGTTTGTTTTCTTATACTTCCACTTGGAGAAGGAATACCTTTAATTCTAAAATTTTGAGAAGTTGATACTGTTTGTCCATTTGGCATTTTCCCAGACACGCTAATTTTCACTTCTTTTCCTGATCCTGGGGTCATAATATATTTACCAGAACCATTTGCTCTTCTAAGTCCAACTCCAGTCGCAGTCACTAAATTATCTGGTATTCCTGGAATTGAAATAGTCATWGGRTTTGGCACTCCCCTATAWACTACATTCATTTTATCMGCAGAAATWACAGCACTATTTGGTTTWGGTATTACMGCGTATGTACTATTAATTTCAATTTCTACAGGCTTACCGTTTTCCATGAAAACAAACTTTCCTTTTATCTCTCGCTCACCAACATTTCCTGCAGGAAAGTCTAAAATAGCCCCACCATCTTCAATTGCTGTAATATTTTTACCATTAACAACTACTTCTGAAGGTTTTAAGGATGCATCATAACGTCCTAAAACTATTTTACCTTTAAAATTTTCACCTTGAAAAAATGCTGATTTTTCCGGAATTAAAATTGTTTTATAATTAGACATTGAAACATCACTTTCTAATTGTCCGCCTAAAAGGTTTCCGAAAATTTCAGATTGWGTAGTTGMAATATCYGTTTGCATAGAYGTTAAGTTGGTAACAGTWGAGATTAAAGGAAACCCTTCATAYCTATTTGTTAACCAAGCTTGTTTACCGTCYKCAGTMTCTTGGTCTGATGTGTCAAAYCTTTTTTCAATAGTWGGAATCAATCCWGRRCTRCTWTCWKKAAKAAGTTCAATAATTGCAYCTCTATAMCCATTRATATGRTCTAAAAAYTCTTGTCCTTCAGCAGTAAAACCATCTCCTTTAAAAAAGTRYTCATTYACGATATCMGTTTTATCCATSGMTTCATAATYTTTCAARTCTTCYTGATCTWYAAGAAATAACTCTTTTTTSGTTKYTAAATAWGWACTAAATGTTTTTGACAATTCATCTACTCTTTTTGCTGTTGAATATAAGGTGTTATACTTCTCTGGTTGTTCACTTGCTTTGGTTGCTAAATTTGCNAGTGTTGCATCATTTTTTTTAATTGCAGTTATATTATTATCTGCCAATTTTTCATTCATATATCCAAATGCAGAAAGTACTTCTTTAGACATTTGCATTGCGATCATGGCAATGAAAATTAAGTACATTAGGTTAATCATTTTCTGCCTTGGTGATAATTTACCTGAAGCCATACTAATTCWTTTTTRGGTTAATAATTAAGGTCAAAAATTAACCAATTAGTTTTTGTTGGACATTGCAGATAACATACCTCCATAAACGCCATTTAAAGAYGATAARTTTGTTGCTAATGATTCCATTTGYTCTTTTAAYTTTGTTGCATTRTCWGCAACTTGTTCGTTAATTTCAGCTTGTCTACTBGWACTATCTAACTGAACTTTATACAAACTATTTAACGATTCCATTTGHGCTGCBGCYAATGACAGTTGTTCACTATATTTATTGGTTGCAGCGATTGAATCAATTGCTGGGGCAATATTTTCAGCAGCTCCTTTAAAGTTTTGAATACTGTCTCCTAAACTTTGCATTAAGTTTACATCTAATTTTGCATCTTTAAGCATCTCATCTAACTTTTGAGATAATAAGCTTTGAGCCTCTCTAGCCTCAGCCTTGTCTTTATCTCGTAAATTACCATCCCCAAGTTCTGGGTATACTAATGCCCAATCTAGATCATCTTCAACTGAATCAAAAGCAGAAATAAAGAATACGATGGCCTCAACTATCATACCTATTGATAACATTAATCCACCACCTGTCCAGTGTTGGATTTTAAATAACGCTCCTAAAATTACAATAGAAGCTCCAATTCCATAAGCGTAATTGAATATTTTTTTAGTATTTCTTGTTTGTGCCATAATTTCAAGTTTAAGTTAGGTTGATTTTAATTTCCGTTAATATTGGTTCCTAGAAAATCTTGTACCGTTCTAAAGCCAATATAACTTCTTGCTGAATCTGAATATTCATAATCGCGAGTGCTAACTTGCAAGAAATAAGCGACATCTTTCCAAGATCCTCCTCTAATAATTTTTCTGTAATTTTGCTTCATTTCTACATTAGGGTTCATTGTTGAACCAATATAGTAGGATGCTTCGCTATAAGCTGTATTTGTCCATTCAGAAACATTTCCAGCCATATTATACAATCCGTAATCATTTGCATTGTATGATTTTGCTTCCATTGTGTATAAAGCTCCATCAACTGCATAATCGCCTCTTGCAGGCTTAAAGTTTGCTAAAAAGCAACCTCTATCGGTAGTTGTATATGGTCCTCCCCAAGGATAGGTTGAATAGTTTAGACCTCCGCGTGCAGCATATTCCCATTCTGCTTCTGTTGCCAATCTAAAATAGGGTACTGAACTTGCGTTCTTTTTTGAGCGCAAATAATCGTTTTTCTTTTTTGTCCTCCAACTACAAAACGCCTTTGCTTGACTCCAAGTTACACCAACAACTGGATAATCATCATAGGCTTGGTGAAAGAAATAATCTTGATGCATTGGGTCGTTATAAGAATAGTTAAAATCTTTTATCCAAACAGTTGTATCGGGGTATACCTCAACGATTTCTTGTTTAATAAAGTCTTTTCTATTTCCATTTATTTTTGCGGCTGCACTTCTATCTAACCATGAATATCTGAATTTTAACTTTTTTGTATCTAAAATTCTTTTGCCATCAAAACTTTCTTCTACTGGAACATACATTGTATCCATTACTTCAGAATAATACTCATCAGGAAACTCACTTGTTTCCCAAATTAAATCTTCTTCCCAATTTAATGACTTTCCTTGRAGTGGTGAATTTAYATCTCCTAAACTACCRTARTTATCCATCATATACTTTTGATATGGTGTCATTTTGGTAGTGTCAAGATTTGAAAATTGATACTCTGGTAATATGGTATTTGTACCATCAGACATTAATTCTGATAACAGTGCTAATTGTGTTCTTACAACGGAATCTCTTACCCAAAAAACAAACTCTTTATACTCCGCATTTGTAATTTCAGTTTCATCCATATAGTAGGGTCTAACTGTCACCGTTCTTACTGGAGTTGTTAAAGAACCTACAATATCTTCATCTGATTTACCCATTATAAATGAACCTCCCGGAATTAAAACCATTCCCAATGGTTTTTTTGAATGCCATTTATTTTGTGATCTACTCCCCACTAATTCACCTTGATCATTAGATCCACAGCCATATACAAGCAAAGCTACCAAAATATACAATGATATTTTCTTCATAATAATTTTCTTCATCTATTAAGCAAACCTATTACTAATTATTTTAAAAAACAATCTTTTTTCTATCGTGTTTAAACAAAAAAAAGTATTTCATTATGTATGAATACATACATATTTTTATACTAATTTTTTGAGCGTTTTTATCCATTTATCAGGGATCTCCTGATTAGTTGCGCTTATATAATCTTCATAAGTACATGGTATTAACGCATGTCTCCTAAATTTATTATTATCCTTTAAATTAATTTCCATCCACCAACGTCCACTCTTATTGCTTTTATGAAAATTCAATACTTGATCTTCAATAGGAACAATATATTTTTGATAATTATCTTTTAAACCAAAAGGATAATCTTTGGCTCTATAATTAACACCTTCAATAAAATACCAAATCATTTGCGAAATTAATTGTGCCGTTTGATTTTTAGTATCCAATTTAGGATTGTATTCATATATACCGAATGATGTTACTTTATCACTGATACCTGCATAACGTGAAATAGTACAAATCTCGGCTCCTGTAAAACCATTTGGTGTTGCGTTAATATTTGCTGGAGCATCTGCATTTTTAATTGACGATAAATCTATACTTACAATATCTGCATCACGCATCAAAGGTTCAACTAATTGGATTGAGTTTGAAACTTCACCCAATCTATACGTCTCAAAAAATAAACTATCTAATAAATCTATTTCATCTTGAGAATTAAAATAGGTTTGGTAGCCAATATTGCTGTAATTAAATAAATTATTTGGTTGATTCATTACAATTTTACTTAAATACGATTGTGAAGTTAACTCATCTTCAATCGCTCCTAAATCAAATTTATTATCAACAGCCACAATATTAACTGTTTGCTCAAGCGTATCATAAGCTCTATAATTAGCGTAGGTTAAATCTTGACTTCCCCCAATAATAATCGGAATAATTTCATTCTTAATTAAGTAAGATAATAAATTACTTAAAGCAAAATAGGTGTCTTCTATAGTATTTCCCTGTTTAATATTTCCTAAATCAGCAACACTAATTGGCCAATTTCCAGGATATAGCTTGTACAACTCTTTTCTTATTTCGTCCAAATTAGACCCTGTACCATAATTACCTACAGCAGCTCTGCCTTCTTCAACACCAACTATCGCTATTTTTTTATTCGTTAAATCTGGAAAATTATTTTGCGCAGTATAAATCTCAATACATTGACCAAAAGTCTGATTTGGTAACATTTTCGCATGAGCCAATAATGCTTTATCAACAGGATTAAGATACTCGAAATTCATTTTTAGGGGCTTGTTGTCTTTATCTTTATGAATGCAAGGTAATCAAAAATATTATTTCTTTTTCGTTTTACGCTTTGTTGTTTTCTTTTTTGGCGTCTTTTTTTCAATTATTTCTTTAACTTCTTCTAACGTTAATTTTGTTGCGTCTACTGTTTTTGGCAATTCAATTTTAATTTTACCTTTTAAAATATTTGACCTTCCCCAACGTGCTTTTTCAACTCTAATACCCTCTTCTTCCCAGTTATGCAGCACTTTCTCAATGTCTTTTCTCTTTTTATCTTCAATTAACTCAACAATATTTTCAGGTGTTAAATTGTCAAAATCATATTTTTTATTCACATTTATATAAATTCCGTTCCATTTTAAAAACGGACCAAAACGACCAACTCCTTTTTGAACTGGTAAAGTATCATGCATCCCAATTGGAGCATCGGCTTTTTGTTTTTCTAATATTAATTCGATAGCTCTATTTAGATCTATTGACATTGGATTTTCATCTTTCGGTATTGAAACAAACATAGCGTCATATTTTATGTACGGTCCAAAGCGTCCATTAGCTACTATCACTTCAATATCTTTATACCTCCCAATGGTTTTTGGAAGTTTAAATAAATCCATGGCCTCATCATATGTAATAGTTGATAATGTTTGACCCACTTGCAAACTTGCAAATTTTGGCTTTTCTTCATCACTTACTTCCCCAATCTGTACCATCGCACCAAATCTCCCTAAACGTGCATATACATTTTTACCACTTCCTGGGTCAACTCCTAAAAGACGCTCGCCTTTAGCACGTTCAGCATTCGCAGCAACATCTTCAACCATTGGGTGAAAAGTGCCATAGAATTCTTTAATCATAGAAATCCAGTCTTCTTTTCCTTCAGCAATAGCGTCAAATTCAGATTCAACCTTTGCCGTAAAACCAAAATCTAATATGTTTGAAAAATTTTCAACTAAAAAGTCATTAACAATATTCCCAATATCTGTAGGTGTAAGTTTTCCTTTATCGGAACCGACTTTTTCAGTCAATAGCTTTTCCGAAACTTTTTCAGACTTTAATTCAAATTGCGTATAATTTCTATCAACCCCTTCTATTGTTCCTTTTACTATATATTCTCTACGTTGAATTGTTGAAATTGTTGGCGCATAGGTTGATGGACGTCCTATCCCTAGCTCTTCCAACCTTTTTACCAATGAAGCCTCTGTAAAGCGATAAGGAGCCTTTGTATATCGTTCGGTCGCCGTAATATAATTTTTATCTATATGCTCTCCAATTACTAATACTGGCAACATTCCTTCCTGTTCCTCATCTTCATTATCAGTTCCTTCTAAATACACTTTTAGAAAGCCTTCAAATTGTATCATTTCACCATTAGCTGTAAAAACCTTGCTGTTATTGGTATTTGTAATTTTAACATTTGTACGTTCCAATTGAGCATCACTCATTTGAGAAGCAATGGTTCTTTTCCAAATTAAGCTATACAAACGATCTTGATCATAATCAATTGAAACCGTACTACGGCTCATATTTGTAGGTCTTATAGCTTCGTGAGCTTCTTGCGCTCCTTTAGACTTTGTTTTAAAAATTCTTGGATGACTATAACGCTCTCCATATGATTCAATAATTTCTTGCTGTGCAGCATCTTTAGCATCATTAGATAAATTTAAGCTATCTGTTCTCATATAGGTTATCAACCCTGCTTCATATAAACGCTGTGCCATCATCATTGTTTTGGCTACTGGAAAATATAACTTTCTAGATGCTTCCTGCTGTAAAGTTGATGTTGTGAATGGTGGAGCAGGTGATTTTTTTGCTGGCTTTTTTTGCAAATCTTTCACTTTGAAGTAAGCCCCTTTACAAGAATTTAAAAATGATGCAGCTTCTTCCTTAGTTTCAAAGTTCGTAGGTAATGCAGCTTTAAACTTCTTTCCATTTTCGTTTGTAAATTCAGCTACAACTTTATAAGATGCTTTAGGAYTAAAATTYACKATTTCMCGTTCTCTCTCYACAATTAAMCGAACRGCWACAGATTGAACTCTTCCTGCCGATAATCCTCCTTTAATTTTTCGCCATAAAACTGGTGAAAGCTCATACCCTACTAATCTATCTAAAACTCTTCTGGCTTGTTGWGCATTTACCAAATYGTARTTAATACTTCTTGGATTTTCAACMGCTTTTARRATYGCTTTCTTTGTGATTTCATGAAAWACAATACGYTTTGTATYAGCTTCTTTYAAYTTTAATTGCTCAAATAAATGCCATGCAATTGCYTCTCCTTCACGATCCTCATCCGATGCYAACCAAACWGTATCAGCTTTYTTRGCTAAATCTTTYAGCTTTTTAACAATTGMTTTTTTATCTGWAGAYACCGAATATTTAGGCTTRAAATCACCTTCAACATCAATTCCTATTTCTTTAGAWGGYARATCTGCAATGTGTCCAAAACTTGATTCTACTTGAAAATCTTTTCCTAAAAAATTTTCAATTGTTTTTGCTTTTGCAGGTGACTCAACTATTACTAAATTTCTAGCCATATTTACTTTTATTATAATTTTTCAAAACCCAATAAATTCATTTTCCTCCTCAAAATTATTTTGATTCTTATTGATATTTTGGATTGCAAAAGTATATAGATTTTTTTAAATGCAACTTTTAATCTTTAAAAACCGCACATTTTAACATATATTTCACTTGCAAAATTCTGCCAATCTGTCACATTTTTAAAAAAATGGTTATATCTTTGCCGTTGAACTAAAGAAATTATGAGTACCGAAAAAGTAATAGTAGAAAAAAATCAAGGACAGGCTCTTTTAACTGAACAAAAASAAAGCAATAGTAAAAAATTGTAYATTGAAAGTTATGGSTGYCAAATGAATTTGAATGATAGTGAGATTGTAGCATCTATWCTTTCAGAAAATGGGTATAATACAACACAYTTAATTGAAGAAGCTGATYTAGTTTTAGTAAATACCTGTTCAATTAGAGAAAAAGCAGAACAAACTGTTCGTAAACGATTGGAAAAATACAACGCCGTTAAAAAAATAAACCCAACAATGAAAGTTGGAGTTTTAGGTTGTATGGCAGAACGCCTGAAAGAAAAATTTTTAGAAGAAGAAAAAATAGTTGATTTAGTCGTTGGTCCAGATGCTTATAGAGACTTACCAAATTTATTGGAGGAAGTTGAATCTGGAAGAGATGCAGTAAATGTGATTTTATCAAAAGAAGAAACTTATGCCGATGTTTCTCCAGTGAGATTAAATAGTAACGGTGTTTCTGCTTTTGTTTCCATTACCAGAGGGTGCGATAATATGTGTACCTTTTGCGTGGTCCCATTTACCCGTGGAAGAGAACGAAGCCGAGACCCAAAAAGTATTTTAGAAGAAATTCAACAACTAAAGGARAATAATTATAAAGAAGTTACACTTTTAGGTCAAAATGTTGATAGYTACCTTTGGTATGGTGGTGGTTTAAAAAAGGATTTTAAAAACGCYTCTGAAATYGCCAAAACAACCGCTGTAGACTTTGCACARCTTTTAGATATGGTTGCAAGGTTAAATCCAAAAATRMGGATTCGCTTTTCTACATCYAATCCTCAAGATATGAACTTAGATGTTATWCATGCTATGGCAAAACATGAAAACATTTGCAAATACATTCATTTGCCTGTTCAATCTGGGAGCTCTTCTGTATTAAAAAGAATGAACCGCCAACATACGCGCGAAGAATACATAGGATTAATTGATAGCATCAAAAAAATAATTCCAGAATGTGCATTATCGCAAGATCTAATGACTGGTTTTTGTGGTGAAACAGAAGAAGAACACCAAGATACCCTAAGTTTATTAGAATATGTAAAATATGATTTTGGTTTTATGTTTGCTTATTCTAATAGGCCAGGTACGCCTGCGGCAAAAAAAATGGAAGATGATGTTCCTTTAGAAGTTAAAAAACGACGTTTGTCTGAAATAATAGTAGTTCAACAAAAACACAGTTTATATCGGTTAGAACAATTTGTTGGAAAAACTGTTGAAATACTAATTGAAGGCACTTCAAAAAAATCTGATGAGCACTGGAAAGGGAGAAATTCACAAAATGCCGTTGCTGTTTTTCCAAAAGGAAATGAGAAAATTGGAGATTTTGTTACTGTTTATATTGAAAGTTGTACCTCGGCCACACTTCTAGGAAAAAGAGTTTAAAACTATGGAAACATTACAAGCAATAAAACAACGTTTTGAAATCATTGGAAACGATATTCACTTAAATCGAGCCCTTGAAAAAGCAATTAGAGTTTCCCCAACTGATATTTCTGTATTAGTTACTGGTGAAAGTGGCGTTGGTAAAGAAAGTATTCCAAAGATAATTCATAATTTATCACATCGTAAACATGCTAAGTATATTGCTGTAAATTGTGGTGCTATTCCTGAAGGAACTATTGATAGTGAACTTTTTGGACATGAAAAAGGATCTTTTACAGGTGCTACAAGTGCACGTAAAGGATATTTTGAAGTAGCTGATGGTGGTACTATTTTTTTAGATGAAGTAGGTGAATTACCTCTTACCACACAAGTAAGATTATTGCGTGTTTTAGAAAATGGAGAATTTATAAAAGTTGGATCTTCCCAAGTGCAAAAAACAAATGTCCGTATTGTTGCAGCAACAAATTTAAAATTGCATCAAGCCATTGGAAAAGGAAAATTCAGAGAAGATTTATACTATCGTTTAAGTACTATTGAAATAAATTTACCTCCGTTACGTGAGCGTTTAGCGGACATCCATTTATTATTTAGAAAATTTGCCGCAGATTTTGCTCAAAAATATAAAATGCCCACTGTAAGACTTTCTGAAAGTGCAGTAAAAATACTTGAAAACTACGGTTTTCCAGGTAATATYCGTCAACTACGAAACATTGCTGAGCAAATTTCGGTAGTGGAAGAAAATAGGGAGATTACTTCAGAAAAATTACGACAATATTTACCGAGTAAAGGCACTAATTTACCTTCGATTATTGATGATAAAAAATCAAGTAGTAATTTTGCTAACGAACGTGATATCATGTACAAAATTTTGTTCGATATGCGGAATGACATCAACGATTTAAAAAAGTTAACACTCGATCTGCTGGAAAGTGAAGACCCAAATAAAGTACAACAAGAAAACAGGAACCTGATTAAAAAAATATACAAGGAAGATCAGTTAGAATTTGAAAGTGAAAATCAAATTGAAGTCGTTAGAATTAATGAAAAATATAGTACCAATGACAACTATGAATTCGCTGAAACTATTGATTCTGACGAAAGCTTATCCATTCAAGATAAAGAAATTGAATTGATAAAAAAATCGTTGGAAAAAAACAATGGTAAACGAAAACTAGCCGCCAAAGAATTGGGAATTTCAGAAAGAACTTTATATCGTAAAATAAAACAATACGATTTATAGTTTAAATAATTAACTTTGAATTTAATTCTTGGTTTTACTAAAACAGCTTTAAAATAAATTAATGAAACAAATTACCTACTCACTGTTATTTCTATTGGTTTTCGCAACTCAAAGTTGTGGAATTTATTCATTTACTGGAACCAATATTCAGGCAAATGTAAAAACAGTACAAATCGATTATTTTCCTAATAATGCCATTTTAGTAGAACCTACATTAAGTCAAACATTTTATATCGAATTGCAAGATTTATTTTTACAACAAACCAATTTAGATTTGGTAAAATCGGGGGGAGATTTACAATTTGAAGGAGAAATTACAGGGTATAAAATTAATCCTATGACAGCTACTGCTCAGCAAACAGCTGCACAAAACCGACTTACAATTACCGTGAATGTTCGCTTTTACAACAATAAATTTGAAGAAGATAATTTTGAACAAACTTTTTCACATTATTATGATTTCGATGCTAATGCTCAATTAGTGGGTGGAATATTAGATGATGCTTTCGTTGAAATTCTTGAACGAATAACTCAGGATATTTTTAATGCTTCTGTAGCAAAATGGTAATCTTATGAATAGTTCCCAATATACATCCTTATTAGTAAATCCTGAAGATATAGACGCTTTAAAAACACAACAATTGGAGGAGGTTATTACTGAATTTCCTTATTTTCAATCTGCCAGAGCGTTATTATTAAAAGGGCTTAACAAAACATATAGTTATAGGTACAACCCAACATTAAAAAAAACGGCTGCTTATACTGTAGATAGAAAAGTACTTTTTGACTTTATTGCTTCTGCAATTTTCGTTAATAAAGAAACTCCTAAAGTTGGGCAAATAGAAAATCAAGAATTGAAAGAAGTTAAGACTGTTAAAGTATTGCATAAAGATATAGCCGAAACTGTTTCTTCTAAAAATAAAGAAATTGAAAAAGAAACACAAAAAGCAACTGAAGTTTTAGAAATTGGAGAACCCATTCAGTTCAATGATTCAGAGCATCATTCATTTAATGAATGGCTGCACTTAGTGAGTCAAAAACCTATTGTTAGAGAAGAAAAAACAACAGATAAATTCAAACTTATTGATACCTTTATTAAAACAAAGCCAAAAATAAAACCCGCGGATAAAAGTGCTATCAGCATTGACCTTTCTCCTGAAAGCTCAACAGAAAATGAGAGCATAATGACTGAAACTTTAGCCAAAGTTTACTTAGAACAAAAAAANTACGAAAATGCGGTAAAAGCTTATCACATTTTAAGTTTGAAATATCCAGAAAAAAGTGGTTTCTTTGCAGACCGAATTAAGGCAATAAAAATTTTACAAAGAAATAAGTCATGACGTATACATTATTTTTAGTTCTAATTATGATCGTAGCATTTTTGCTAATTCTAATTATTATGGTTCAAAACCCTAAAGGTGGAGGGTTATCTTCTTCTTTTGGCGGAGGTGGAACTCAATCATTAGGTGGAGTTCAGAACACAACTAACTTTTTAGATAAAAGTACTTGGACGCTATCAATGGTACTGCTTGTTCTAATTTTATTATCAAATTTTGTAGCGCCAAGAGCAAATTCAATTGATACAAGTTCAGAAATTGAAAATACTATTGAAAATCGTGAAATTCAGGATGTACCAACACAACCTGCTACAACTACAACTCAAAAAGATACAGCACAATAATATATTTAAAAATATTGAATTTAAAATGCCAACGTGAATGACACGTTGGCATTTTTGTTTTAATCTACTTCTTTAAAAAGTACATTTGTCAGTTATAATGAATTGGCATACTTTTGGGGAGCTTAATTCACAGATTAAATAATTTATAAACTAATATACAAATGAGTAAAATTAATATTAAACCATTAGCCGATAGAGTTCTAGTAAAACCTCTTGAAGCTGAAACAACGACAGCATCAGGACTAATTATTCCTGATTCAGCTAAAGAAAAACAACAAGAAGGGACTGTAATTGCAATTGGAAATGGGACAAAAGATGAACCATTGACTGTAAAAGTTGGAGATACGGTTTTATTTGGTAAATATGCGGGTACTGAGCTAGTTTTAGAAGGTACTGATTATTTAATTATGAGAGAAGCTGATATTTTAGCAATCGTTTAATANTTTNAAAAAGAANTAAAATGGCAAAARATATAATTTTTGATATAGAAGCACGTGATGGTTTAAAACGTGGAGTTGATGCTTTAGCAAATGCAGTTAAAGTAACGTTAGGTCCAAAAGGAAGAAACGTAGTAATTGGCAAAGCTTTTGGAGGTCCTGCGATTACTAAAGATGGTGTTACTGTCGCTAAAGAAATTGAACTGGAAGATACCCTAGAAAATATGGRKKMTSRAAWRRYMRAMRAAGTANSCYYCMRKAMCCAATGATTTAGCTGGKGATGGTACTACAACTGCWACTGTTTTRGCWCAAGCWATWGTAAARGAAGGKTTRAAAAAYGTTGCWGCTGGWGCWAATCCWTTAGATTTAAAACGCGGTATAGATAAAGCCGTTAAAGCTATTGTTAAGAATTTACAAGAGCAATCTCAAGAAGTTGGTAACAAATCAAGTAAAATAAAACAAGTAGCTTCAATTTCATCAAATAATGATGAACAAGTTGGTAATCTAATTGCTGAAGCTTTTGAAAAAGTTGGTAAAGAAGGTGTTATTACTGTTGAAGAAGCAAAAGGGACTTCAACATATGTAGATATTGTAGAAGGTATGCAATTTGATAGAGGATACCTTTCTCCATATTTTGTTACAAATGCTGACAAAATGCTTTCTGATCTTGAGAATCCTTATATTCTTTTATATGAAAAGAAAATAACAAACCTTAAAGACTTACTACCAATTTTAGAACCTGTTTCTCAAAACGGAAGACCATTACTAATAATTGCTGAAGATGTTGAAGGTGAAGCTTTAGCTACTTTGGTTATGAACAAATTACGTGGTGCTCTAAAAATTGCAGCTGTCAAGGCTCCTGGATTTGGAGATAGAAGAAAAGCGATGTTAGAAGATATTGCTATTTTAACTGGCGGAACTGTGATAGCTGAAGAACGTGGTTTAACGTTAGAAAAAACTACGTTGGAAATGTTAGGATCTGCTGAAAGAGTTTCTATTGATAAAGACAATACAACAATTGTTAATGGAGCAGGAAATGCAACTGCTATAAAAGCTAGAGTAGCTCAAATAAAAGCACAAATTGAAACTACAACTTCCGATTATGAYAAAGAAAAACTACAAGAACGTTTAGCTAAATTAGCAGGTGGTGTTGCTGTTTTATACGTTGGTGCCGCGAGCGAAATAGAAATGAAGGAAAAGAAAGATAGGGTTGATGACGCGTTACATGCTACACGTGCTGCTGTTGAAGAAGGTATTGTAGCAGGTGGTGGTGTTGCTTTAATTAGAACTAAAGACGTCTTAAAAGAAATTACTACTGAAAATATAGATGAGGCAACTGGAATTAAAATTTTAGATAGAGCTGTTGAAGAACCTTTACGTCAAATTGTTGAAAATGCAGGTGGAGAAGGTTCAGTTGTAGCAGCTAAAATTATTGATGGAAAAGGTGACTTTGGTTATAATGCAAAAACCGATGAGTATACAAAAATGTTTAAAGCTGGTATTATTGACCCAACTAAAGTGACAAGAATTGCCCTTGAAAATGCAGCTTCTGTTGCTGGAATGATATTAACTACTGCTTGTWCTTTAGTAGATATCAAAGAGGATGCCCCTGCTGGTGGTGGAATGCCTCCGATGGGTGGTGGAATGCCTGGAATGATGTAAAAAATAATTCTATATATTTAAAAAATCCGATGCTAATAACATCGGATTTTTTATTTAAACAAGCATTGCTAAATTTATTCTATGTACCTCTCAGGATTTGGGTAAAAAGCAGCAATTGCAAACCAATAGCTAACTACTGCCTTTGAAGCATTTAACATTTCTCCAGTTCTTGGACCTTCAATAGCTTCACCAAAAACAGACCATTTATTACCTTCATCATCTTTAAAAAACACTTCTGAATTCGTAAAATCATACTCAAAATTTAAATTTAACTGACTTTCATTTAGTTCAAAAGAATTAATTAAATTTTCATTCCCTACTACCAAGTATTCTTTTCCATTAAACAATTCTTTTATAGCTTTCCCACCACTAAACTTTCCAAATTGATATACTTTTGAAACGTGCTCATCTATAATTGCATACACTCTTTCTTTATTTGGTAACTCATTATTAGTTGGAGTTACAGAAAAAAGAAAAAAGCCTTGATTTGTTTTATAATCGCCATATGGGTAAAAATCATAGTTTCTTTTAAATCCCGTATCTAAACTTAAAACTCTAGTGGTTGGATACAATGCTTTCCACGTGCCCCAATTAGTTTCTACAATTCTTTCAAGTATAGGTTCATCACCAATTAAAGCGCCACTTACACATTGTAATTTTAATTGAGACCAATAACTATCTGTATTTCTATCGTACAAAATTAAGTTAGCGTTATACAATAATCCAGACACACCAAAAGTTGATTTCTCTCCATTTGAAACACTTTTCCATCCAAAAGCCGTACCAGTTAATGGGCAATAATTAATGGAAACAAAATCCTGATTAAAACTATCATTTACGATTTCATGCCAATCTAATATTAAATGCGGATATGCTCTAACTATACCCCCTTTTATAATTCCTATAACTAAGTCTGTATCTTCTAAAAAATTAGCCCCAGCATCATTAGCTTTGACAAATCTGGGAGAATTAATAGAGGGTATCCCGTCTTTTCCAGGTCCACCATCTTTCACTTGTGAAAATGGAATTAACCAACCTGAATTCGTGTTATCATCTGAAGTGTTGTCATCTTGTGTGTTATCATCCGATGTGTTATCACCCGATGTGTTATCACCTGTCATATTCGACGGATTTGGGGACAACATATCATCATTATTTCCACCACAAGCGATAAAAATCAACATTATTGTAAATAAATAAATCTTTTTTTTCATAATCGTTAATTTAAAATTAGAACTTCTTTTTTAGGAAGTATCGTGAATAAAACTCTTGTGGTTAGTCTGTAAGTTGGTGTTAACTGAGTTCCGTCAACATTGCTATAAATTGGCAACTCAAATGTAGTAGAAAAAACAATATTCGTCTTAATATTTACCGAAAAATCAGGCATTATTGAAACCCAATTACCTCCAGTATTTGCAATATTAAATCCGCCTATTTTATCATGATTTGCATTTCTATATTTGATAAATATACTGGGTGTTGTACTTGTTTTAAATAATAAAAACTGATCGGAAAATCCAATAAAAGCTTGTAATTCATTTCCAAACTTATAGGTACTATCTCCAAAATACGAATTATTAGTCCCAGTACTTCTAAAAATAAATCTAGTAGAAATATTAAATGAAGGTCTAAAATTAAAGCTTTTAGAAATTGACGACCAATAAATCAGATCCCAAGCATTACTTCCAGGTTGTAAATCGGCATTTAGTGTAATTCCTTGATCGCTTTTATTTGTTGATGATCCAAAAGGAATTTTTGTGCCAAAACCGATGTTCAAATCTGTATTCTCTCCAATCGCGTTAGGAAAATTATATTTCATCAATAAAAGTCCATCTCCAATACCTGAGGTTTGGTCTAAATTTTCATTTCCAAATTGTGTGATTTTTCTTCTTTGATTTACCCAAGTAAATAATCCTTCAACGGAAAGTTCATCAGTAATCGCATAACTAACATTAAATAGTACTGAATGCGTAACACGAAGCCTTGAATCATCATCTAATTTTTCAGAACCATCATTTAGGGTATTTAAATTATTATAATCATAATTTATTCCAATTTGAGTAGTCCCTTTTTCTAGAATTGCCAACCCAATATTATTTGAAAGTGGTATCCCTCCTGAACAACAGGTCTGAGCTTTTGCTGCATTAAGCATTATTAAGGAGAATGCACTAAATACAATTTTTAATTTCATATTGGAGTCTTTTATCTTACAATAAGACGCTCCAATTTAATTTTCCTTACCAGTAAATTTTAAAACTAGTGCTAAAGATTCAACAGAAGTGATAGGAATTATAATGTTTATTTCTAAAAATAATGCTTTTTATATTTAAAAAATCCGATGCTAATAACATCGGATTTATTTATATAAAGTCTTAAGACTATAGTTTTTTTACTAATAATTACTCCAATCTTGTAATTTTTGCACCTATAGCTCTCAAACGTTCATCTATATTTTGATAGCCTCTATCTATCTGTTCAATATTTTGAATGGTACTTGTGCCGTTCGCAGAAAGTGCGGCAATTAACAATGAAATCCCAGCTCTAATATCAGGCGAGGTCATTGTAGTAGCTTTTAAACTAGACTCATGATTCATACCAATAACTGTAGCTCTATGCGGATCACAAAGTATTACTTTTGCACCCATATCAATTAGCTTATCTACAAAAAACAATCTACTCTCAAACATTTTTTGATGAATGAGCAGACTCCCTTTTGCTTGTGTAGCAACAACTAAAATAATACTTAACAAATCCGGAGTAAAACCTGGCCAAGGTGCATCAGATATTGTTAAAATTGAACCGTCAATATAATTTTGAATTTCGTAACTGTCCTGTTCAGGAATAAAAATATCATCTCCTTTACGCTCTAATTTAATCCCGATTTTTTGAAAAACACGTGGTATTAAACCTAAATCATTCCAACTAACATCTTTAATGGTAATTGAAGATTTAGTCATGGCAGCCATCCCAATCCAGCTCCCTATTTCTATCATATCTGGCAAAATTCTATGAACACATCCCTGTAACATTTTAACACCTTCAATTCTCAATAAATTTGAGCCTACACCACTAATTTTAGCCCCCATACTGTTCAACATTTTACACAATTGTTGCAAGTATGGTTCACAAGCAGCATTGTATATTGTTGTGATACCTTTAGCCAATACAGCTGCCATTACAATATTTGCAGTCCCAGTTACAGAAGCTTCATCTAATAGCATGTCTGCCCCAACTAATGTATCAGCTTCAACTCCATAAAAATTTTCATTTTCATTATATCTAAAGGCAGCACCTAATTTTATAAATCCTTCAAAATGTGTATCTAACCTGCGTCTTCCTATTTTATCACCTCCAGGGCGAGGAATGTAACCTTTTCCAAAACGAGCTAATAAAGGACCAACAATCATGATAGAACCACGTAATGAACTTCCATCTTTCTTAAACTTTTCAGATTCTAAATAATCTAAATCTAGTGCATCGGCCTGAAAGGTATAGGTGTCACAACTAACTCTAGTAGTTTTCACTCCTAATTCACCTAAAATAAAAATTAATTTGTTGACATCTCTAATGTCTGGAATATTGCTGATAGTAACTTCTTCGGCTGTCAATAAAACTGCACAAATAACTTGTAAAGCCTCATTTTTAGCGCCTTGAGGAGTGATGTCACCACTTAATTTATGACCTCCTTCAATTTTAAATGTAGCCATTTTTAATTGAAATTAATTTATGTTACTTTTTCTTTGGTCTTTGTTTATTTGACGGCTTATTATGTTGCTTATTTGTTGGTTTTCTTTTTCGCATTAAATCTTTTGCCTCTGATAAAGTCTCATTTTTAGTTGTCAAATCAATATTTCCATTTGACAAGTCAATTAAATGCTTGAATATCACATCATCATCAACAGTATCTTTATTCCAATTTAGGTAACATTTTTTCATATGATTGGCAATTGTAAAATATAATGCATCTCGTGCATCTCCTTCTTCCCAAGTCAAAGCCGTATCAATCATTGTTTGAATATTATTGCCGTAATACCTATATTTTGAAGCATATCTTGGATAGTCTAACTTTTCAGGCTTAGCTTGTAAAACTTCTTTTTCTAATTTTTCATAGGGTGAATCCACGTCTAATTTAAAATCAGCCATAATAAAAAGTTGATCCCATAATTTATGCTTAAAATCGGGAACATCACGTAAATGTGGTTGCAGATTACCCATAACATCTACAATTGCTTTCGCCATTTTATTTCGTTCTGTAACATCCTCTAAAGCAATGCAATGATTCACCAGTTTTTGAATATGACGTCCATATTCAGGGATAATTAAATGCGATCTTTCTGCGTTATATTCTAAATCAAATTCCATGTATCTATTCTTCTATTTTATCGTATGCAAATTACAATATAAATATTGGTTTTGCACAATTATTTTKAGCTTATAATTGTAAGTTTGGCAAATTGTAGCAATAACTTTTTAACTCCAACTGAAGCAAATCGTATTTCAGCTTTTTGATTAGCTCCTATTCCTTCCAAACTAATAACCTCTCCTTTACCAAACTTTGTATGCTCAACAATATTGCCCACAATAATTTTACTATCAAATAAATTTGAAGTTACCAAAGTTGATTTTGTTACTTTTTTTAAGTTTTTAGGAGGCGAAAAAATCGGTTTTTGTAAAGCTGATTTTTTAACTGAAGGTCGTTGTAGTGGTTTTTTAAAACGAATTTTATGCTGCGGTACACTTTCAAAAATATCAGCGTCTAAAAATTTATGTTGTTTTGGTGTAGCCTCTTTTACGGTTAAATATTCTAAAAATTGTTCATCAATTTCTTCTAGAAACCTACTCGGTTCACAATCAATTAATTTACCCCAACGATAACGAGTTTGTGCGTATGTTAAATATGCTTGTTGTTCTGCTCTTGTTAAAGCCACATAAAATAATCGCCGTTCTTCTTCTAATTCACTTCTCGTATTTATGCTCATTGCTGAAGGAAATAAATTTTCTTCTAAACCAACAATATACACATAAGGAAACTCTAAGCCTTTTGCCAAATGAATGGTCATTAATGAAACGCGAGGAGTATCATCTTTCTTTTCACTATCAAAATCCGTTGCCAAAGCAACATCCTCTAAGAAAAAAGCCAATGAATCTTCTTCTTCCTTTTCCTTTTGTACTTCACTAAAATCTTTTATTCCGTTTAATAATTCCTGTATRTTTTCAACTTTACTWACRCCYTCAGGAGTRCCATCACTTTCTARATCTTTTATRATACGYGTTTGYTTTATTACAAATTCAGCAACCTCAAAAGCRTTTTTTGWTGCYGCTTCAATTTGAAAATGTTGCATCATRGTGATAAAATTCAACAACTTWGTTTTTGTTCCTGAATTAATAGMTAAATCTAAACTCTTYAAATTCAATAATAATTCAAAAATRGAYTTTTTATARTGRTTTGCRGCYACAGAAAGTTTATCAATTGTAGTAGCCCCAATKCCWCGAGCYGGATAATTAATCACTCTTTTTAATGCYTCTTCATCATTTGGATTWATCAAYAATCGYAAATACGCYARMGTRTCTTTAATCTCTTTCCGTTGGTAAAACGATAATCCTCCATATATTTTATAYTTGATATCTTTTTTTCKAAGTGCATCCTCAATRGCACGMGATTGCGCATTTGTACGRTAYAAWATWGCAAAWTYYGAGTTTTTAAGYTGYAAGTTCATTTTATTRTCAAAAATWGAATTTGCAATAAACCGCCCTTCTTCTCCTTCCGTAAAAGTTCGCATCACTTTTATCTTCGGACCTTCATTATTAGCGGTCCAAATCTGCTTATCTAGTTTCGTTTTATTTTTTTGAATGATACTATTTGAAGCGTCTACAATATTTTTTGAAGAACGATAATTTTGTTCTAATTTAAATATTTTAACATCTTCATAACTCTTCTGAAAATTTAATATATTTTGAATATTTGCTCCACGGAAGGAATAGATACTTTGTGAATCATCTCCAACAACACATATATTTTGAAAACGATCAGCCAATGCTTTAACAATTAAGTATTGAGAGTGGTTTGTATCCTGATACTCGTCCACCAAAATATATTTAAAACGACTTTGATATTTTGCTAATACCGTGGGAAAATGATTTAACAATTCATTAGTTCGTAACAATAGATCGTCAAAATCCATTGCTCCAGCTTTAAAACAGCGATCAACATATTCCTTATAAATGTCACCCAATTTAGGTCGGCTTGCCTTTTTATCATCCATTATCAAATCTGGATTATTACGATATACTCTTACCGTTATTAAGCTGTTTTTTAAAGATGATATCCTACTTAACACCTGTTTTGGTTTATATCGATCTTTATCTAATTGCATTTCTTTAATTATAGATGAAAGCAATCTAACAGCATCTTGGGTATCGTAAATTGTAAAATTAGACGGAAATCCTAAATGGTGCCCTTCAGAACGTAAAATACGCGCAAAAACTGAATGAAATGTACCCATCCATAAATTTTTTGCTTCAGAATTTCCAACAACAGTTGCAATACGATTTTTCATTTCTCGTGCAGCTTTATTGGTAAATGTCAATGCCAAAATATTAAATGCATCAACGTTATTATTCATTAAATTAGCAATTCTATACGTTAAAACACGTGTTTTACCAGAACCTGCCCCAGCAATAATAATCATAGGACCCTCTTTATGTAAGACAGCATCTTTTTGTGAAGGATTAAGATTTTCTAAGTAGTTTGTCACCGTAATTGTTTAGTAGCCAAAAGTACTATTCCAAAGTTAGTTTGGCAATAAAAGTTATTGACAAACTTTAATTAATTCTGGTTGGTTGCTTTCTAAACTGATTTACAAAAATTAAAACTAATCCAATTATCATAACAGCGCTAAAAATTAACAATAATAAATTATAACTGACTATTGGTTTTAATCCATTCAACAATAAAAACCCTTGTGAGAATAATAGGAATTCAGTTACCAAAATCCCTAATAAAAAAGTTACTATCCCAAGTCTCGACACCTTACTTTTAAATTCGAGTATTTTTAACTTACTCAAAATTAAAAATAGTAAAACACTCATAAAACCTAAAGTGAATAAATGCAAATACCCAATTATAAAAAAAGGTTTTAAAGCCAATGATTTTTTTACAATGAAAGGAAATGCTGATGCTATTTGAATGATAATTTTTAAACTATAAGCTAACAACCCAAATTTCAATAATAGTTTAGATAATCGACTCCAATTAAGCTGACCTAATGCTTCTCTCATAATTTTTAGTAAGAAGAAAAGTGAAATTAATTGCAATATAGATGCTACAAAACCAATAATATGATATACCAAGGAAACATTACTCCATAAAACCGACAATGAATATGCTGGTATACAAGCAATATTTAAATACAAAAAAAACTTTTTTTGAAATTTATTAGAAATTGCAATCTGCTTCACTTCAAATATTTTAAATAAAAGCCCGAATAGTACAAAAGCAAAGTAGCCATTATATAAAAAGTGCAAATAAAAATAAATAGTATTGTAATATAGCGCTGTTTTACCTTGGGTTACTAATACACCAGCTAAAAACCAAGTAGCTAAACTTGATAATAAATAATAATAAATACCATATTTAATTAATTTAACTGCTGTATTGTTTCCTCTAATATCTTTCAAAAGCAACAATGAAAGTATATAACTTGTAATGCCAAAAACTGAAAGCAACACAATAGAAAATACTTTATAGCCACTTAAAGGAAAACTCACTAACATTAATGTTAGTGATACTAATATTATTGTAAGTGCAAAATTATATGCTTTTTTATGTGTTATTTTTGGAATAAAATAATACTTAATAGCACCTATAGTTACAAGGTATCCCCAACCTAAAAATGCTACATGTGAATGGCTTTGCAAAAAATTCCGATACTCAATAAATTTTAAAGGAAACGTAAAATTCCATCTCAATAACAATCCGTAGAAAGCAGATAAAATAAACAATGCAAAAGCATAGAAATAAAGAAATTTATTGTTTTTATTAAGCAACATTTATAACATTTTAGACTACAAATAAACAAGAATTTTATGTAATCTCTTAGATTTTAGTCATAAAAAAACGGCTTCAAATTGAAGCCGTTTTTGTCTGTTGTTTATCTTTTATTTTGCAAACGTATATGAAACACCAAACATAATCATGCTTGTTGTCATTTCATAACCAACTTTTGTTCCTGGGACAGCTCCATAAGGATTTGTTGGAGAAGCTAACATTGGATTTAACWTTTGACCTTCTGTTTTACCATCACTTGCWCYATARTGGTACACTCCATTTAATAGTAAACTATCCGTGATTGGRTAACTAAAYCCAAATTGAAATGCATTTKCWATAAYWGCWGTTGCAGGAATWGAGWAAAATGCCAATTCATCATCAATTGGATTASTGCTATATGTATAACCAACTCTTAAAGGTAACTTTTCAATACCTTTATACTGAAGACCTACAGAAACAACACTTATGTTTTTATATCCAAATCCTTTTACGGATCCTGTTTGTGTCCAACCCTTTTCAGAAAAACCATTTGTATTTTCGTAATCAACATATCTATAGTCAATAGCAAAATCGAAATCTGCTTTTGAATACCCTAAACCAAACGATAAAATTGAAGGATAATCCATATTAAATGAATTCGTAGAAGTAGAATTGTCTAAATGAGTATTCTCAAATTCTAAATCACTAAATTTTTGTGTTGTTTTATAAGAAACACCAAGTTTCACACCACCTGGAGAATTATAAAACACACCAAACTGCGCTCCGAAACCAAGTGCCGAAGCTTTATCACTTGAAGGGTAACCAGATGCATTTGGATTTGCTGTTGGGTTTGGTGCAAGTTCTAATGAAGCATAATTAAATGTTGGCTGAACACCAATTGAAAAGCTCTCAGATATTTCATATGCCCAAGCTAAACCTACTTGTAATAACATATAATCAGATTCAATATGTCCAAATCCTTGTGCTTGTTGAGGATAATTAATAGGATTTGAATTAACTGTAGGGTTAAATGCTGGACTCAATGGATTATTAGCTTCCTCCGGAAATGTAACCCCAAAACCACTAATACCGAAAGCTGACACTCCAAAAGTATGCTTGCTATCTGCTTTACCCCAAACCATGGCCAGCGCAGGCATTGGAGAAATACCTCTATCATCCTTAGTAATACCAGACACCGCTGGAGCACCTTCTCCTAACATTCCTGCAGGCAATGATGAACTTAACTCAGGAGAAGAAAAGAATGCTCCTATGCTAAAATCTATTATTTTATTGTCAAAAGATGAAATGGATGCTGGATTCCATTGTAAAGCTCCACTTATACCTAATGGCTGAGCTGTAGCAGCTCCACCCATAGACATATTAACAGAACCTGCAGCTTGCATAATATGCCCTGCCTGTGCAAAAGTTGCAGTAGAAAATAATACTATTGCTAATCGTAATAAGTTTTTCATAATGTATGATTTAATTTTAATGATGTTTCCTTGTGTAACAATTGTTACATACTCTATCTCAAGTAGTTACAACAGTTAGCTGACACAAAATTATATCTTAGCAGCTTTTAAATAACTGATAATTATCATAAAAACCGGTTCGCTTTGTGATAATTGTTACACTTAAAACGGATTAATATATTAAGTGTATCCTTAAAAAAAATTATCCTAAAAAACCCACCAATAAATATTTTTAGTTAAAAATAGAAAAATTTGAATTACAAACAATAAATTTGGATAATAAATAAAAGTATATGGAATTTGTAAAAATTATTGAATTATTGAGTTATACTATTCCCTCAATAGTAGTTGGTGTTATTACTTATTATTTCTTTCTGAATCACACTAAAACTGAAGAAAAAAAATTGAAGCTAAGTTTGCTAAAAGAAAATCAAAAAGATTTATTACCTATCAAATTACAAGCATATGAACGTATGACTTTATTTATAGAGCGCATGAATCCTTCAAAAATATTACTCAGAGTTCCTTCAATTAACAATGATAAAAATGCATATGTACAAAGTTTAATTAGTACAATTGAGCAAGAGTTTGAACACAATTTAACACAGCAAATTTATATTTCTGAAAAATGTTGGAGTGTTATTATAGCTTCAAAAAATGCTACAATTCAATTAATTAAGAAAACTGCAGACGAAAGTACATCTACAAATGCTCAAGAATTAAGAGAAATCATTTTAAAAAAAATGGTAAACAGCACACCTCCTTCAAGCACTGCACTATCATTTCTTAAAAATGAAGTTAGCAATTTTCTATAAGTAGTTAACACCTGTTCATACAGATAAATACTAATGCCTACCTTCTAAAACCTCAACAATATCTTTTAAAGTATAGCCTTTTGCTTGTAGCAAAATTAAATAATGAAATAGTAAATCTGCTCCTTCATTTAAAAATAAATCGTCATTATCATCCTTGGCTTCAATAACAATTTCTATGGCCTCTTCACCTACTTTCTGAGCAATTTTATTTATCCCTTTTTCAAAAAGAGATGCCACATAGCTTTTTTTTGTATTTGCATCCTCTCGCCTACTTTTAATAACGGCTTCTAATTCAGTTAGAAATCCAAATGATTGGTTGTTTTTTTCTCCCCAACAAGTATCTGTTCCTTTGTGACATGTTGGTCCAACCGGGTTTACCTGAATTAGCAATGTATCATTATCACAATCGTTTTTCATTGAAACTACATTTAAAAAATTACCACTTTCCTCTCCTTTAGTCCATAATCTATTTTTGGTTCTACTAAAAAAAGTTACTTTATTCAATTCAACAGTTTTAGCAAATGCCGCTGAGTTCATATACCCCAACATTAAAACACTTTTTGTTTTTGCATCTTGAATGATTGCAGGTACTAGACCATTATTGTTTTTATTAAAATCAATATTCATAATTAGTATACTTTATTTTCTATTAACCTTCCTATGAATGCCAGAATCTGTTTTACAGAATACTGAATTTTGAGATTCCGTTCATCGAAAGAATGATATCATAACCGTACTGGAATATGATTTCTTTTTAATTCTTTTTTTAAATCTATTATTTCAATTTCTTTAAAATGGAACACACTTGCAGCTAAAGCTGCATCGGCTTTTCCTACCATAAATGTATCTATAAAATGCTGCATCTTTCCTGCTCCACCAGAAGCAATTATAGGAATATTCACCAAATTACTCAGATATGCTAGTGCTTCATTTGCAAAACCATTTTTTGTTCCATCGTGATCCATAGATGTAAATAAGATTTCACCMGCTCCTCTTTGTTCAACTTCTTTAGCCCAATCAAATAGCTTTATTTCYGTTGGAACTTTACCMCCAATTAAATGTACYAGCCACTCCCCWWTTACTTGCTTTGCATCAATYGCAACAACAATACACTGACTTCCAAACTTGGCRGCTAAATCATTWATCAACTGTGGGTTTTTTACTGCGGAAGAATTTATAGAAACCTTATCAGCTCCWGAATTYAAAAGTATTTCAACATCYTCAACCGATGAAATTCCACCACCAACAGTAAAAGGAATATTTATGGTTGATGCTACTTTTAATACTARTTCTGCCAAKGTTTTTCTTCGTTGCTCAGTCGCAGTAATATCTAAAAAAACCAGTTCATCAGCRCCRTTATTCGCATACATTTCAGCTAATTCACAAGGATCTCCWGCATCTCGCAAATCCACAAAATTCACCCCTTTAACGGTTCTTCCGTTTTTAATATCTAAACATGGTATAATTCTTTTTGTTAACATATTTCTTTATTTATTACTCCTTTTGAAACAGCTCTTGTCGTTGAAACAAACTAATTCTTAAAATTATATTAGTTATTCAATATGAAACGCTCTAACTGTTTCATGCTAATTTTATGCTCATAAATTGCCTTTCCAATAATAGTTCCCTCACAGCCCATTGCAGCTAATTTTGGTAATTCATCAAAAGTTGAAATCCCCCCAGAAGCAATTAATTTAATATTGGAAGTTTCAATTAATATTTTTTGATACAAATCAAAGGATGGTCCTTCCAACATTCCATCCTTAGAAATATCAGTACAAATTACATAACCAATACCCTCCTTTTCATAATTCTTAATAAATGGAATTAATTCTTTATCTGATTCTTCCAACCAACCGCTAACGGCAACTTTTTCATTAGTTGCATCAGCTCCCAAAATAATTTTRTTTGRACCATATTTTAGAAGCCAGTCTTTAAAAACATCYGGATTTTTAACYGCWATACTTCCTCCTGTTATTTGATTTGCTCCAGATTCAAAAGCGATCTTCAAATCTTCTTCTGATTTTAATCCGCCACCAAAATCAATAGCTAAATTTGTTTTTGAAGCAATGGTTTCTAGCACTTTATAATTTACAATATGACTAGCTTTGGCGCCATCCAAATCAACCAAATGTAAGTGTTCAACTCCATAATCTTGAAACATTTTAGCAATCTCTAATGGATTTTCGTTGTAAATCTTTTTAGTACTGTAATCGCCTTTTGAAAGACGTACACATTTACCTTCTATAATATCTATGGCTGGTATTATTCTCATAATTCTAAAAAATTCTTTAATAATTGCTCCCCTGCTTTACTACTTTTTTCTGGATGAAATTGTACGCCGTAAAAATTATCTTTTTTTAAAGCTGTGGCATATTTTATACCATAATTTGTAACTGCAATTGTTTCTTTATTCAATGGAACATAAAAACTATGTACTAAATACATAAATTCTTTTTCATTGATTTTGTTAAACAACGCTGTTTTTAAGTTTCCAACTTGATTCCATCCAATTTGAGGAACTTTAAGCGTATTATTAAACTTAACAACATCTACATTGAAAATTCTTAAGCCTTGCGTATTTCCCTCTTCACAATAATTACACATCAGTTGCATTCCTAAACAAATTCCTAAAACAGGTTGTTTTAACATCGGGATCAGTTTATTTAATTTACTTGCTTTTAATTTTTCCATTGCACTACTTGCTTCTCCTACTCCTGGGAAAATAACTTTATCAGCCGCTCTTATCACTTCCGAATTATCAGATAATACTGCTTCATAACCTAAACGCTGAATTGCAAATTTGATAGATTGAATATTGCCTGCTCCGTAATTTATGATCACTATTTTCATTTATATTTTTCATTTTTATTGTGCACAAAAAAATCATTTTTAATTTACAACATTCCTTTAGTTGAGGGTAAAATCATTTTTTCAGGATCTCTTTTAACAGCAGCTTTTAGTGCTTTTGCAAATGCTTTAAATATTCCTTCAATTTTATGGTGCTCATTGGTACCTTCAGCCTTAATATTCAAATTGCATTTTGCCCCATCGGTGAATGATTTGAACAAATGATAAAACATTTCTGTAGGCATTTCGCCAATCTTTTCACGTTTAAATTCCGCATCCCAAATGAGCCAATTTCTGCCTCCAAAATCGATAGCAACTTGTGCTAAACAATCATCCATTGGCAGGCAAAAACCATAGCGCTCAATTCCTAATTTACTCCCCAATGTTTTTGCAAAAACTTCTCCTAAAGCAATCATGGTATCCTCAATTGTATGGTGCTCATCAACTTCCAAGTCCCCTTCAACTTGAATCGTTAAATCCATATTACCATGACGTGCTATTTGATCTAACATATGGTCAAAAAAAGCAATTCCGGTGGAAATTTTACTGTTACCAGTACCATCTAAATTTAATTTGATATAAATCTTAGTTTCATTTGTATTTCTTGTCAATTCAGCGGTACGATTTTCAAGTTTTAAAAACTCATAAATCGCTTTCCAATCGGTTGTTTCTAATGAAATTATCTTATTTAAGGCTTCTTTTTTAACTGAAAGCTCGTCGTCTCCAACATTGTTGTTGTCAGCTATATAAATACCTTGAGCCTTCATATTTTTAGCCAATTCGATATCTGTCAATCGATCACCAATTACAAATGAATTTGGCATATCGTAATTTTCAGCATTCAAGTACTTGGTAAGTAATCCTGTTCTAGGTTTTCTGGTAGGAGCATTTTCTTCAGGAAACGTTTTATCAATAATAATTTCATCAAATAAAACACCTTCATTTTCAAATGCCTTTACTAATTTATTTTGTGTAGGCCAAAAAGTATCTTCAGGAAAAGATGCTGTTCCCAACCCATCTTGATTGGTTACCATCACCAATTCAAAATCGAGCTCTTGCGCTATTTTACCAAGATATTGAAACACTTTAGGATAAAACTCCAGTTTTTCTAAGCTATCTAATTGATAATCTATTGGTGGTTCTTTCACCAACGTTCCATCACGGTCAATAAACAATACTTTTTTACTCATATTACAATTCATTTAATGCTTTTATTAAAAGCGTTGTTTCTTTTTTTGTTCCAACAGTAAATCGYAATGTGTTTTCACATAATGGTTGTGTAGTTCTRTTGCGTATTACAATTCCTTTWGCTATTAGTTGGTTRTATMTTTTAGTWGCATYGTCAACTTTTRCCAATACAAAATTRGCATCTGTTTTATAYACTTTTTCAACAAAAGAAATGCTTWCTAAATTTGAAATCAATKTTTTTCGTTGTTTTAAAATCTTATTAATTTCTTTCTGAACCTTCTCTATTTTTAACAACCTTTTCAGTGCTTTTTGTTGTGTAAGTTCATTTATATTGTAAGGTGGTTTTATTTTATTTAAAATGAAAATAATTTCCTTAGAAGCATAACAAATTCCTAATCTAATCCCTGCCATTCCAAAGGCTTTAGAGAGTGTTTGAGTGATAATTAAATTAGGGAACTCTTCTAATCGTTGCAACCAACTCTTTTGTTCAGAAAAATCGATATATGCTTCATCAAGTATTACCAATCCTTGAAATGATTTTAATAATATTTCAACATTTTCAACAGAAAATGAATTCCCTGTAGGATTGTTTGGTGAACACAAGAACAATAGCTTGGAATTTTCATCAACAACCTCCAAAATTGCTTCAACATTTGGTTGAAATTTGGAAGTTAATAACACCTCTTTTTCTTCAATATTATTGATTGCAGCCAACACTTTATACATTCCATATGTTGGTGGTAACGTTATAATATTGTCCTTTTTAGGTTCACAAAATGCTCTAAAAATCAAATCTAAGACCTCATCGCTCCCATTACCTAATAGTATTTGAGCAGAAGAAATTTCTTTTAGTTCAGACAACTCATATTTAATAGCAGTTTGTTGAGGATCTGGGTAGCGATTTAAACCATTATTAAACGGATTTTCATTTGCGTCTAAAAAAACCATTTCTTTATTAAACACCTTAAACTCATCTCTTGCTGAAGAATAAGGTTTTAACAATTTTATGTTATCACGAACAAGTTGATTTATATTCATTTTAAACTGTTTAAACGTATTGTAACTGCATTTTTATGTGCATCTAAACCTTCGGCTTGAGCCATTAATTCTATTGAATTTCCAATTTTCTGTATCCCTTTTTTTGAAATTTTTTGAAAAGTAATTGATTTCAAAAATGAATCTAAATTTACTCCAGAATAGGCTTTTGAATAACCATTTGTTGGTAATGTATGATTGGTTCCTGATGCATAATCACCTGCACTTTCAGGTGTGTAATTCCCAATAAACACCGAACCTGCATTTTGAATACCATTCGTATAAAAATTAGCATTCTTGGTACAAATAATCAAATGCTCAGGACCATATTCATTAATTAGATCTAAGGCTATTTCATTTGTTTCAACCAAAATTAATTTTGAATTTTCTAACGCCTGTTTTACAATTTTAATCCTAGATAAAACTTTAATTTGAAATTCAATTTCTTTGGTTACTTCATTTAACATTTTTAGAGAAGTTGAAACCAAAATTACTTGGCTATCTGTACCATGTTCGGCCTGACTTAATAAATCGGACGCAATAAAACTTGCGTTGGCAGTTTCGTCAGCAACAACTAATAATTCACTTGGTCCTGCTGGCATATCAATGGCAACTCCATATTTTGTTGACAATTGTTTAGCGGCAGTAACAAATTGATTTCCGGGACCAAGTATTTTATAAACTTTTGGAATTGTCTCGGTACCAAATGTGAGCCCTGCAATTGCCTGTATTCCTCCTACTTTTATAATTTTTGTAATGCCACATAATGCTGCCGTATAAATTATAGCTGGGTTAATTTCTCCTTTTTTATTTGGAGGTGTTGCTAAAATAATTTCTTTACAACCTGCAATTTGTGCAGGAATTGCTAACATTAATACTGATGAAAACAAAGGTGCAGTTCCTCCTGGAATGTACAATCCAACTTTTTGAATTGCTCTTTTTTCCTGCCAACATTCAACACCTTCAATAGTTTCAGCATATATTTTACTTGTTTTTTGAGCTCTATGAAATTTTTCAATAGTTGATTTGGCCAAGGATATTGCCCCTTTTAATTCGTCTGAAATTTTCAATTTAGCCTCTCTAATTTCGGTATCTGAAACATAAAAATCATTCAATTCTACCCCATCAAAAATGGATGTATATCTTTTAACACCATCATCCCCATTACGTTTAATATCATCAAAAATTGATAGCACTGTTTCTTCAATAGATTCAATAGTCTGAGTTGGTCTTTGTAATATTGTAGACCATTCACTCTTTGCTGGATTTATTATTTTGTTCATCATAACTTTAATCTTTAACTACAATACCATTTTTTCAATAGGAACTACTAAAAGCCCCTCTGCACCTAAGGATTTTAGCTTGTCTATTACCTCCCAAAAAGAATCTTTTTCTAAAACTGTGTGAATGGAACTCCATCCTTCCTCTACTAATGGTAGCACTGTTGGGCTACGCATACCCGGAAGAATTTTAGTGATTTCCTCAATTTTATTATTAGGTGCATTCATTAAAATATATTTTGAATTTCTTGCTTTTAACACTGCCTGAATTCTAAATTGAAGCCTTTCAAGAATTTTTTTATTTTCTTCGGTAATAGTTGGCGAAACCGCCAATACAGCCTCACTTCTCAACATTTCTTCAACTTCTTTCAAATTATTTTTAAATAACGTGCTTCCACTTGAAACAATATCGCAAATAGCATCAGCCAATCCAATGTTAGGTGCGATTTCAACTGATCCATTAATGAGGTGAATATCAGGTGTAACATCGTATTTTTTGAAATACGCTTTTACCGTATTTGGATAAGAAGTTGCAATACGCATTCCATCCAAATCTTTAACACTGTTATAAATCGTGCCTTTTGGAACCGCTATTGAAACTCTGCACTTAGAAAAACCTAAGTATTCAACAATACTAATATCATTGCCCTTTTCAATAAGTACATTTTCACCAATAATGGCTATATCTACTACTCCATCGCGGAGGTATTGTGGAATATCACCATTACGTAAATACAATACTTCTAACGGAAAATTACTTGCTGAAGCTTTTAATTGGTCTTTCCCATTATCAATGTAAATTCCACAATCTTTTAATAATTTCAGGGAATCTTCGTTTAATCTACCTGATTTTTGAATTGCTATTTTAATTTTACTCATGTTAAATTTTTAATATGTTTGAGTAAATCATAAATGAGCATAAAAAAACCCGTTTGATTTACTCAAACGGGTTTCTAATTATATCTTGAATTAATTCAATACATTTTCAGCTCGCTTGAGTGCCAGAATGAAAATGATGATGATGTAATTGAATAAATTTCATTATTTCTTGTTGATTAGGCAAATATATAAATAAGATTAAGAAACAACGTAATAATCACACTAAATTTTACAAATACTTAAAATTTGTTATGAATATCACAAAATCTCAACTTTAAACGCCTATAATCATCTCACTTTTTTTATCAACGTCGCAAGGCTTACCCATTTCATATCTCTAGTTGCTATTCCTTTCTCGATTTTCTGTGAATCCTCATCACTCGGTGGCGTTTCCCACATGGCTTGTTGGGATTTAAAATATTGATTATAACCGGTATACATATTCACAGTTAAATGAGTTGCATATGCATCACTACCCATTGGAGACATGATTCTACACAGATCCCAACTTCCTTTTTCTCCTGCATCTACTGCTTTTTGATGCATTGGTAAAAAAGTTTCTATTTCTGCACTTTCATAAGCTCCACTTCCATTGGTCGCTTTCATAAAATCGATACTGGCTACTGTACCAACATCCATTTTAAAGTCTCCCGTGGTTCCTTTTACAATTTCCAGATACAAACGAACCGCCAAATCTCTGGATTTACTCGTTTTATTAAATTGCTCCTGTAGCTCCTTTTCCGATAAATCTGGAAATGCTGCATTCAAAGCTGCTTGAAAGTCTCCCTCACTATTAAACATTTTCACAGGATCATTATAGACATTTACAGTCATATATTGAAATCCTTGATCTTCACCACCTGGCTTTAATGACCATAAATCCCATCCTACAATATCTCCATTTTTTACTCTCTGTTTGTGAATTTTTTCCCAGAAACTCTCTGTTTCCTGATAGGCATTTTCCTGATTATTGTCTACTCGCATAAATTCAAAAACAAGATAAGTTTTCTCCTGTGCAATTGTACTGCTACCAAGCAATACCACTGCAATAAGCAATAGTACTTTTTTCATAATAAAAATATTTAATTGTTAGTTAATAGTGGAGTTAAGCACTAATATACTGATTTTCCAACAATTACTCAATCTTTCTGTTTAAAACTCTTTTAATAACTGTTTAATTTCTACAAAAACTAAATTACTTGTTTCTAATAATTTAGTTAAATTTGCACTTTCTAACATTACACTAAACTAAATCATCCTATGATTCAATTCTTTGGAAACAAAAACAGTAAAATATTTGCTGTGCAAACGTCAAAAGAACTTACTAAACAAACTGTTCAAAAATTAAATTGGCTTTTTGGAAATCAAGAAAAATTAGCTGAGGCATCTATTGATGCTTTTTTTATTGGTCCTCGTGCTGCGATGATTACTCCTTGGAGTACCAATGCTGTTGAAATTACTCAAAATATGGGGATAGAAGGAATTATTCGTATTGAAGAATTTAATTATTCTACTAAGGAAGAAGAATTTGACTCCAWGATTTTTCAAAAATATACTGCTTTAAATCAARCTATTTTYACAATAGACWTGMRRCCTGAAGAAGTGTTGGAAGTTAAAGATATTGCAGCTTATAACAAGCTAGWAGGATTGTCTTTAAATGATGAWGAAGTTGAATAYTTGAACAAGTTAAGTGCTAAAATTGGTAGAAAACTTACAGATTCTGAAGTATTTGGTTTTTCACAAGTMAATTCAGAACATTGTCGTCATAAAATTTTCAACGGAACTTTCGTGATAGATGGGGAAGAAATGCCTTCTTCATTATTTAAAATGATTAAGAAAACTTCAAAAGAAAATCACAATACAATTGTATCAGCCTATAAAGACAATGTCGCTTTTATTGAAGGTCCAACAGTTGAGCAATTTGCACCAAAATCTGCCAATAAACCAGATTTTTACGAGAAAAAAGATTATAAATCTGTGATTTCTTTAAAAGCTGAAACTCATAATTTTCCAACAACTGTAGAACCTTTTAATGGAGCTGCAACTGGTTCTGGTGGTGAAATTAGAGACAGGTTAGCAGGTGGAAAAGGGTCATTGCCTTTAGCTGGAACAGCTGTTTATATGACATCCTATTCTCGTCTGAATGAAAACAGACCTTGGGAAGATGGAATGAAAGAAAGAAATTGGTTATATCAAACTCCAATGGATATTTTAATAAAAGCATCTAATGGGGCATCGGATTTTGGAAACAAATTTGGACAACCTTTAATTACAGGTTCTGTTTTAACATTTGAACATGAAGAAGAAGCAAGAAAATTAGGTTTTGATAAAGTTATTATGCAGGCTGGTGGTATTGGATATGGAAAAGCAGATCAAGCACTAAAAGACACACCTAAAACTAGTGATAAGATTGTATTACTTGGAGGTGATAATTATAGAATTGGAATGGGAGGTGCAGCTGTATCTTCTGCTGATACAGGTGAATTTGCAAGTGGTATTGAATTAAATGCTGTTCAACGTTCTAATCCTGAAATGCAAAAAAGAGCTGCCAATGCTGTTAGAGGCATGGTAGAGAGCGATATCAACCAAATTGTTTCGATTCACGATCATGGTGCTGGCGGACACTTAAATTGCTTGTCTGAGTTAGTTGAAGAAACAGGAGGTTTAATTGACTTAGACAAACTGCCTGTTGGAGACCCAACACTCTCTGCAAAAGAAATTATAGGAAACGAATCTCAAGAACGAATGGGATTGGTAATTGCAAAAGAACATGCAACTATTTTAAAACAAATTGCCGAAAGGGAACGCTCACCATATTACGAAGTTGGTGAAGTAACTAACAACAATCGATTTACATTCAAATCTAAAACAACTGGTGAAAAACCTATGGATTTAGAGTTGAGCGATATGTTTGGTAGTTCTCCTAAAACAATAATGACAGATAGCACAATAGTAAGAAATTATGAAGATCTTTCTTATCGCCAAGATAAAATTCACAGTTATCTAAAACAAGTATTCCAACTTGAAGCCGTTGCGTGTAAAGATTGGCTAACTAATAAAGTAGACCGCTGTGTTGGTGGGAAAGTTGCGAAACAACAATGTGCAGGACCATTACAATTACCCCTAAATAATGTGGGTGTTATGGCGTTAGATTACAAGGGAAAAGAAGGAATTGCTACGTCCATAGGACATGCTCCTTTAAGTGCAATCATAGACCCTGAAGCCGGCAGTAAAAATGCGATTGCTGAAGCTTTAACCAATATTATTTGGGCTCCTTTAGAAAATAATCTAGCTTCAATTTCTCTATCTGCCAACTGGATGTGGCCTTGTAAAAATAAAGGTGAAGATGCTCGTTTATATCGCGCTGTAAAAGCGGTATCAGAGTTCTCCATTGAATTAGGAATCAATGTCCCAACAGGGAAAGATTCTTTATCTATGAAACAAAAATATCCAAATGATGAAGTCATTTCTCCAGGTACAGTTATAATTTCAGCAACTGGACATTGTAATGATATCACAAAAGTTGTTGAACCTGTGTTACAAAAAAGTGGRTTGAATAAAATCTACTATATCAACYTMTCAAATGAYWCTTTYAAATTRGGAGGWTCTTCATTTGCGCAGATTMAAAATAAAATTGGGAATGAAACACCAACTATTAAAAGTGCTGCTAAATTTAAAAACGCTTTYAAYACCATCCARRATTTAATAAAAGAAGAAAGAATTTCTGCAGGTCACGATATTTCTGCTGGAGGGATGCTTACCACATTATTAGAACTGTGTTTTTCACAAGAAATGGTAGGATTAACTATCGACATTTCTAAATTAGGCGAAAATGATACCGTAAAAGCTTTATTTGCTGAAAATAGTGGWATTATTTTCCAAAGTARTGATGRCASKRTAGCTKYTAYTTTAAAAGAAAACAAYRTTGAWTTCTTTGAAATAGGAAATGCKGTWAGAAGTGAAWMTGTWASMATTAMAAATAATGGWRAWRTWTTAGAATTTAACATTCCTRAAYTAMGWGATRYTTGGTATGAAACTTCTTATTTATTAGATCAAAAACAATGTGCAAACAACAAGGCACAAGAACGATTTGAGAATTATAAAAATCAACCATTAAAGTATGCGTTTCCGAAACATTTCACCGGAAACACTCCGATCATTGACCAATCTAAAAAAAGACCAAAGGCAGCTATCATTCGTGAAAAAGGAAGCAATTCTGAACGTGAAATGGCAAACGCTATGTATTTAGCTGGTTTTGATGTAAAAGATGTACATATGACCGATTTAATTAGCGGTAGAGAAACGTTAGAAGATATTCAATTTATTGGTGCAGTTGGAGGATTCTCAAACTCAGATGTTTTAGGCTCGGCCAAAGGTTGGGCAGGTGCATTTTTATACAATGAAAAGGCCAATACAGCTTTAAAGAATTTCTTTGATAGAGATGATACGTTATCCGTTGGTATTTGCAACGGTTGTCAGTTATTTATGGAATTAGAAGTCATTAATCCTGAACATGAAGTACATGGAAAATTACTTCACAATGATTCTCACAAACACGAAAGTAATTTTACTTCTGTTACAATTCAAAAAAATAATTCAGTGATGTTAGCTTCTTTAGAAGGAAGTACTTTAGGTGTTTGGATTTCACACGGTGAAGGTAAATTTAACTTACCCCTGAAAGAAGATCAGTACACTATTGTAGCTAAATATGGTTATAATACATATCCTTCAAATCCAAATGGGTCTGACTATAATGTTGCCATGATGAGTTCAAAAGACGGCCGTCATTTAGTAATGATGCCTCATATAGAACGATCTATTTTCCAATGGAATTGGGCATATTATCCTACCCAAAGAAAAGATGAAGTTTCGCCTTGGGCAGAAGCTTTTGTAAATGCTCGAAAATGGTTAGAAAATAATTAGTACTAAACTTTTTACGATTGCAAAAAGGATTTCATTGTTGTGAAATCCTTTTTTTATTTCTATTTTGCAATCAACCAAACACCAGATATGACTCTTAAAATCACGCGATTATTTGATTTTGCATACCATCAATTAGCAACAAATCCACAACCCAAATGTTTCAATTCTAAAATTAACGGGGAATGGATTGCAACTTCAACAAAAGAATATATTGAGCAAGCAAATACTATTAGCAGAGCCTTATTAAGGTTAGGTATTAAACCGAATGACAAAATAGCTGTAGTAACATCAACCAACCGTGTAGAGTGGAGCATTTTAGATGTTGCTGTTTTACAAATTGGAGCCGTAAATGTTCCTTTGTATCCTACTATTTCTTCAGCTGATTATCAATATATTATCAATCATTCTGATACTATTTTATGCGTTGTTTCAGACAAGGAGCTTCTTAAGAAAGTTTCAATAATTAAAGATAAAACTCAGCTAAAAAACCTATATTCATTTGATACTCTTAACGGTATTCCTAGCTGGGAATCATTGATAGAACTCGGTAAGGACACTTCCAACCAGCAAGAAGTAGAAGAATTAAAAAGGAACGTTTCACCATTAAGTTTAGCAACAATTATTTATACTTCAGGCACAACGGGYACYCCTAAAGGTGTGATGYTATCTCATAAAAATATTGTTGAAAATGCTTTTGCCAGTGCAAATGCGTTAGATTTTAAACCAGCAAACTATAAAGTGTTGAGTTATTTACCTGTTTGCCATATTTTTGAACGTTTTGCACTGTATTATTATCAATTTATGGGATTTGAAGTTTATTTTGCAGAATCTATTGATAAATTAGATGATAATTTAAAAGAAGTAAAACCCCATTTCATTCCTGTAGTTCCAAGGTTATTAGAAAAAATTTATGATAAAATTGTAGATAAGGGAAGTAATTTAAAAGGAGTGAAACGAATGCTTTTCTTTTGGTCTCTAAATTTAGGGAAAAAATACAAACCTTATCGTGAAAATGGTTGGTGGTATCACTTTCAATTAAGAATTGCCTCCCTATTAATTTTTAAAAAATGGCGTGCTGCTTTAGGCGGAAATATAAAATTTTTAGTTTCTGGAAGTGCTCCGTTACAACCTGTACTTATTCAAATTTTTACAGCTGCTGGAATCCCTATTTTTGAAGGCTATGGAATGACCGAAACTTCACCTGGTATTTCAATCAATGATTTTAGAAACGGTGGATTCAAAATTGGTACTGTTGGAAAAATCTTAGAAGGTATTCWYGWRWRWWWARMMAWMKWYKKTKAWAWRWWRKTSWWWRGSKYTWRYYWWMYKWWRRKWTATWWCAARRWRMCRRCKYTMACYAWTWAAAYYRKTRTAAAMGGYTATTTACATACGGGTGATATTGGTGAACTAGACAAYGATGGCTTTCTAAAAATTACAGATCGAAAAAAAGAAATGTTTAAAACTTCAGGAGGKAAATATATTGCTCCKGCAGTTCTTGAAAATAAATTAAAAGAATCTCGTTTTATAGAACAAGCAATGGTAATTGGTGAAAGTGAAAAAATGCCCGCAGCTATCATTCAGCCTCATTTTGAATTTTTAATTGAATGGRTYAAACGTAAACAATTAAAAGTGAATACATCATCCTATAAAGCTGTTATTTCAAACAAAAAAGTGMTTAAAAGAATYCAYAAAGAAATCGTTTTCGCTAATTCTTTCTTTGGGAATTGGGAGAAAATAAAGGATTTTGAATTAACCGCTGAAATTTGGAGTATTGAAGATGGCTTATTAACACCAACAATGAAGTTGAAAAGAAAAGCTATTAAGCAGAARTAYAGYGACTTATACRATAATATTTATAAAATTRARCCTTAAAATTATTGCKTGTGCAATGCTTGTGAAATCCTATTAATTTTTATACTTTGCAAGTACACAATCAAACCAAATTCAATGGCTCAAAAAATTACTCGATTATTTGACTTCGCATATTACCAACTTGAAAAATACAATTTAGAAAAAGCACTCGTTACAAAATATGACGGAGAATGGGTCTCAACATCTTCTCAAGAATACATCAATAAAGCAAATGCAATTAGTAGAGGATTGCTAAAACTAGGGGTTAAACCTGGAGATAAAATTGGTATTATTTCTTCCGCAAATAGAACTGAATGGAATATATTAGATATTGGTATACTTCAAATAGGTGCTATAAATATTCCTATTTACCCGACAATATCTAAAGAAGATTACGAATATATCTTTAATCATTCAGAAATTACACATTGCTTTATTTCGGATCAAGAATTATTTGATAAAGTTGAAGCAATTAAAGAAAATGTAACATCATTAAAAGATGTATATTCGTTTGATGAAATTGAAAATTGTAAAAATTGGAAAGAAGTTCTAAATTTAGGGAAAAATGATGATAACCAATCAGATGTTGAAAACTTAAAGAATCAAGTTAAAACAGATGATTTAGCTACCATTATATATACTTCAGGCACCACTGGAAGACCAAAAGGAGTGATGCTTTCACATAAAAATATTGTAACTAATACCCTTGATAGCTTGCCAAGACTACCACTGACAGAAGGCAACATGATAGCGTTAAGTTTTTTACCTGTATGTCATGTTTTTGAACGGATGCTGCTTTATTTATACCAATATGCAGGGGTAACCATTTATTTTGCTGAATCCATTGAAAAAATTGGTGATAACCTTAAAGAAACGAATCCTTCGATTATGTCAGTAGTTCCACGTTTACTTGAAAAAGTGTACGATGGCATCATCACTAAAGGATCTGAATTAAAAGGGATAAAAAAGATGCTATTCTTTTGGGCAGTTGATTTAGGGTTAAAATATAAACCTTATGGAGAAAACGGATGGTGGTATGAAAAAAAATTAGCTTTAGCTAATAAACTGATCTTTAGCAAATGGCGTGAAGCTTTAGGCGGTAATTTATCAACCATGGTTTCTGGTAGTGCTGCACTTCAACCACGTTTAGCCAGAGTTTTTACTGCTGCTAACATGCAAGTTATGGAAGGTTATGGTTTAACGGAAACATCTCCTGTGGTTTCTGTAAATATGTATAACGATCAATTATTAAAAATAGGATCCGTTGGTAAACCTATTAGTAATGTCGAAGTTAAAATTGCTGATGATGGTGAAATTTTAGTAAAAGGTCCAAACATTATGCAAGGTTATTACAAAGATCCAGAAAAAACTGCAAGAGTAATGACTGGAGACTTTTTCCATACTGGAGATAAAGGCGAAATTGATGCAGAAGGGTTTTTAAAAATAACGGGGCGAAAAAAAGAAATTTTCAAAACTTCAGGAGGAAAATATGTAGTTCCTGCTTTACTAGAAAATGAAATGAAACAATCTCGTTTTATTGAACAAATTCTAGTCATTGGCGAAGGACAAAAAATGCCTGCTGCTATCATACAACCTCATTATGATTTTTTAAGAGAATGGGCTAGAATTCATCACGAACCAATCCCTGGAAATAATCAAGATTTAATTGAAAACCCACATATTATAGCTCGAATTCAATTAGAACTAGACAAAGGAAATAAAAACTTTGCTAAATGGGAAACTATTAAACGTTTTGAATTAACACCTGAAGTCTGGGGAATTGACAACGGATTACTAACTCCAACTATGAAACCAAAAAGAACTGAAATATTAGCAAAATATAAACTTTTGTACAATAAAATTTATGAAATTGAATCCTAATAAATAGCCATTCATTAATTTTAAAAACCGACCATTATTTTGTTAGGTTTTTTATTCACAAGAGCACTAAGTTTATACTTATTTTTATATTTTTGCTATATAAGAAAAAAACATGGAACATTTTATAGTATCAGCGCGTAAATACCGACCTCAAGTATTTGAGGATGTTGTTGGGCAAAAAGCAATTACTAATACGCTTGAAAACGCTATAAAWAGCAACCATTTAGCTCAAGCCTTGTTATTTACAGGCCCACGTGGTGTTGGTAAAACTACTTGTGCACGAATTTTAGCAAAGCAAATTAATCAAAATAGCTCGGAAAATATTGATGATGATTTTGCTTTCAACATTTTTGAATTAGATGCTGCCTCAAATAACTCAGTTGATGATATTAGAAGTTTAACGGATCAAGTTAGAATTCCACCTCAAACTGGAAAGTATAAAGTGTATATTATTGATGAGGTACATATGCTATCTACAGCTGCTTTTAATGCATTTTTAAAAACATTAGAAGAACCGCCTGCACATGCCATTTTTATTTTAGCAACTACCGAGAAACATAAAATAATTCCAACAATACTTTCACGCTGTCAAATTTTTGATTTTAAAAGGATTGGTGTTCTCGATACTAAAGAATATTTGGCGAAAATTGCACTACAAGAAAATATCAAGGCTGAAGATGATGCATTACATATTATTGCTCAAAAAGCTGATGGTGCAATGCGTGATGCACTTTCGATTTTTGATCGAGTGGTAAGTTTCTCAGGGAAAGAATTAACCCGTAAAGCAGTTACAGAAAACTTAAATGTGCTCGATTACGATGAATATTTTAAAACAACCGATCTCATCTTAAAAAATAAAATTCCAGCAGTTTTAATTCACTTTAATTCAATTTTAGCAAAAGGTTTCGAAGGTCATCATTTTATAACTGGATTAGCTTCACATTTTAGAGATTTATTAGTGGCTAAGGATAAAGTGACTATTGAGTTATTAGAAGTTGGAGACAATGCTAAAAAGAAATATTTAGAGCAATCTGAAAAAACTGATTTGCGATTTCTTATCCAAGCTATTGAATTGGCCAACGATTGTGATTTAAAATATAAAACTAGCAAAAATCAACGACTCTTAGTTGAACTTACGCTAATGCAATTGGCCTCTATCACTTTTGATAGAGAAAAAAAAAACAATAAACCCTACATAATTGCTTCACTTCATTTTAATACAGGCGTAGTTTCAAAGCAGCTATTTAGACCTAAAGTTGAACAACCTTCAACTATTTCATTGCCCACCAAAAAATCGAAAACACCTAAAAAAGAACTCATTAAACCAATATTAAAAAACGAAAAAAGAAGACCTTCTGCCCTTTCGATAACCAGTATTAACAGAAAAAAGGAGATTGAAGTTATTGAAGTTGAATATGAAGAAATTGAAGGATTACCTACCGATAAATTTCCTGAAAATAAAGCGTTACTTCTTTGGAAACAATATGCTAAAAAATTGATTGAGCAAGGTAAAAAGAGTGTTGCTTCAATCATGAACGCTAGCAATCCTACCATAAAAGATAATGATTTCTATTTTGAGCTTCCAAATACATCAATGAAAGATCAATTGGATAGAGCTAAAGGACCTTTATTAAAATTTTTAAGAGAAAACCTTAACAACTTTAAAATTCGTATTGTACTTAATGTTAACGAGGAGGTAACTAAAAAATACGCATACACACCTCAAGAAAAATATCAAAAATTAAAAGAAACMAATAAATCTATTGAATTGTTAAAGAAAACTTTTGATTTAGACTTATAAATTTTGATATTACACTTCATTGATTATCTTTAGCTAATTAAATTATTTAATTTGGAGATAAAGTTACTAATCACATTTTTAATTGGCTTTTTAATTGTTGCCCTTGCAGCTAATCAAATTGCTAAAGTTTTTCAGAAAATAAAATTCCCGTTAATTACTGGACTTATTATTACTGGTATTATTGCTGGGTCATCAGTGTTAAACTTTATTACAACTGAAGCTATTGATAAATTAAATTTCTTAAACGAAATAGCGTTAGCTATAATTGCATTTTCAGCGGGTTCAGAATTATACCTAAATGAATTACGCAGTAGAATTAAAAGTATAAAGTGGATGACTATTGGTCAGCTTGTAATTACTTTTTTTATGAGTACCACTGCCATTTATTTTGTTGCACATCAAATACCATTTATGGCAGAAATGCCTCCTACACATATTCTGGCTGTTGCTGTTTTATTTGCAACCATATTTGTGGCCAGATCTCCATCATCAGCAATTGCAGTTATTAATGAAATGAGAGCTAACGGCCCTTTTACCAAAACCGTAATGGGGGTAACTGTTGTAAAAGACGTGCTGGTAATTATTCTATTTGCCATTTGTTTGTCTATAGCAAAAGCATTGATAAACGATGAAACAACAGGAGTGCTATTCTTTGTTATCTTATTTTTTGAAATAATTGTTTCCTTTGGGTTAGGGTATCTACTTGGTAAAATGTTACAACTACCTTTTTTAACTAAAGCTGATAAGCAATTAAAAGGTATTGCAATTATTTTAATAGGWTATAGTGTTTACTTATTTTCACATTATATAAAAATTAAAACACTAGAATTATTTCATCATGAATTTGTTTTAGAACCCTTATTAATTTGTATTATTGGAAGTTTTGTGTTAACAAATTACAGTAAACACAGAATTGAATTTTCCGAATCTTTAAAAGGAATAAGCCCTGTTATTTATATCATTTTCTTTACCCTCACCGGCGCATCATTATCTATACAAACATTAATGAGTGTTTTTGGAATTGCGATAGGATTCTTTTTCTTGCGACTTTTCACCATGTTCTTTGGTGGTGTTTTTGGTGTGTATGCCGCTCGCGATTTTAAAAAATATGCGTTAATAGCCTGGATGCCTTATTTAACACAAGCAGGTGTCGCTTTAGGTTTAGCAACAATAATTGCTAGAGAATTTCCAGTTTGGGGACATGAGTTCGAAACTATAGTTATTGCGGTAATAGTTATCAATCAACTTGTGGGACCACCTCTTTTTAAATGGTCACTTAATTACGTAAAAGAAAGTCATTTACGTGCTAAAATTCCAAAGTTTGATGGTACACAAGACGCTGTTATTTTTGGATTAGAAAATCAATCTATTGCCTTAGCTAAACAATTGCAAAAAAATAAATGGGGAGTTCGTATTGTTGACGTCCATAAAAAACGAGAACGCGAAATTGACAATGTTGAAATTCTAGATTTAAAAACTATCAGCTTTAGCGCTATTAAACCTTTAAATTTAGAAAAAACCGAAACTGTTATTTTAATGCTATCAGATGATGACAACTATAAATTAGCTGATCTTATTTATGAAAATATAGGCACTAAAGACGTAATTGTACGCCTAAATGACCGAAATTATTTTGAAAAATTCCACAAACTTGGTACTTTAATAATTGAACCTGCAACTGCAATGGTAAGTTTATTAGATCATTTTGTACGTTCACCAAGTGCCACTTCATTATTGCTTGGTATGGATGAAGGACAGGATTCTATGGATATTGAAATAAGAAACCAAGACATACATGGAATACGATTACGAGATTTACGATTGCCTTCAGACGTGTTAGTTCTTTCAGTAAAAAGAAAAGGGCAATTACTGGTTTCACATGGTTATACTCGTTTGAGATTAGGTGATATCATTACTCTGGTTGGTTCAGAAACGAGTTTAGAAGCTCTTAAATTTAAATTTGATACATAGTGCTAGGTTTAAAATCAACCACAAATCCAAAATGGGCTAAAATAGTAGAAGATAATTTGGGTGTGTTTTTAACCGATCATGCATTTGCTGAACAAAAAGCAGCGGCTGGTGGATTCTCATTAATTATAGCTTACTCTGAAGAAACTGAATTAGTAAAAGCACTGAGCGAATATACGATTGAAGAAACTGAACATTTTAAATTGGTACATGACTTTATGATATCACGTGGATATACACTTGGCAGAGATCAAAAAAGTAACTATGCCGCACATTTACTTAAATTCTTCCCAAAAACAAAAGATAGAATAGAAAGCTTGGTTAGTAGATGTTTAATTGCAGCCCTTATAGAGGCTAGAAGCTGTGAACGATTTAAAACCCTAGCAAATTACACTTCCGATAAAGAATTAACACAGTTTTATAACGATTTAATTGTATCAGAAGCTGGCCACTATACCCAGTTTCTTAAATTTGCCAGAACGTATCAAGATAAAAGTATTGTTGATAAGAAATGGGACGAATTATTAACTTATGAAGCTGCATATATGAGTACGCAAGGTAAAACACCACTAGTTCACGGATAATGTTCAGTAAATCAGAATCTATACAATTTCGAAAACTTTTCTGGACTAGTTTTGGCAAATCTTTTCCAAGAAAATGGGTATTGTACAATACTCAAATAAAAGACTTTAGTTTTAAATTTGTTGCCAACCAAAAACAAGCGATGGTTTGTTTGGATATTGAGTCATACGACAAGGTAAAAAATCAACTACTTTTTGAACAATTGTTAGAATTAAAAAATATATTGATTAAAGAATATTTACCAGAAGCGATTTTTGATGATAACTATCTGTTAGAAAACGGAAAAATAATTCATAGAATTTATGTGAAACATCAACAAAAGTTTAATATTCACGATAAAAACACATGGCAATCCGCTTATCATTTTTTCAATGAAACTATGCATCAATTTGAATTATTTTATGATGATTTTGAAGATTTTATAAAGCAAGTTATCTTTTAATTGTTATTAATATATAATAGTTTCAATTTAAACTCAGATGAAAATAACATCGGTTTTAAAAAATTACCCATTTAAACAAGCATATAAATTTGAAAATTAAAATAAACTGTATTTTTGCACTATGATTAATAATGATACCATTATTGCTTTGGCAACCTCGTCAGGAATTGGAGCTATCGCAGTTATACGTTTGTCTGGTGAGAATTGCATTAAAATTGTGAATCAATTTTTTCAATCTAAGTTTAGAACTAAAGATCTAACCAATGTAAAATCTCATACCATCCATCTTGGAACTATTGTTGAAAACAATCGTATTATTGATGAAGTATTGGTATCTGTATTTAAAAATCCACATTCGTATACAGGCGAAAATGTAATAGAAATAAGTTGTCATGGATCCGTTTATATTCAACAAGAAATCATTCAATTATTTTTAAAAAATGGTGTCCGAAATGCGAATGCTGGAGAATTTACCTTACGTGCTTTTTTAAATGGTAAAATGGATCTAAGTCAGGCTGAAGCTGTGGCAGATTTAATTTCATCCAACTCAGCAGCTTCACATCAAGTGGCTCTACAACAAATGCGTGGAGGCTTTAGCTCTGAAATTCAAGATTTACGACAACAGTTACTAAATTTTGCGAGTTTAATTGAATTGGAGCTCGACTTTTCAGAAGAAGATGTTGAATTTGCTGATAGAACAGCATTTAACAATTTAATAACGAAGATAAGTTCAACTTTAAAACGACTCATAGAATCCTTTGCTTTAGGGAATGTATTAAAAAATGGTATTCCTGTGGCTATCGTTGGAGAACCAAATGTTGGAAAGTCTACCTTATTGAACGCTTTATTAAATGAAGAAAAAGCCATTGTTAGCCATATTGAGGGAACCACAAGAGATGCTATTGAAGATGAAATTAATATCGATGGTGTTACATACCGATTTATCGATACTGCCGGTATTAGAAATACCAAAGACTTCATTGAAAGTATTGGCATTAAAAAAACATTTGAAAAAATTGAACAGGCACAATTGGTTATTTATTTGTTCGATTTAGAGAAAATAAAAAATAAACTGACAACTATTGAAAATAGTATTTCCGAAATTAAAAAGATAAAAGAAAAACACCCAACCAAGCAACTACTTTTAATTGCTAACAAGGTTGATTTGGTTGATGAAAAAATAATTGCTGAAACTACAACTTCTTTTCAAAAAACACCTCTTATTTTTCTTTCAGCAAAACAAAAAATCGGAATTTTAGAACTTACTTCTACCCTCACCCAATTAGCCAATAAAGGAGCTTTAAGCAATAACGAAACCATCGTTAGTAATTCGCGTCATTTTGAAGCTTTAAACAACGCTTTTAACGCAATCAAAGAAGTACAAAAAGGAATTGACAACGCAATAAGCAGCGATCTATTTGCAATTGACATTCGTCAAGCATTATTTCATTTAGGTGAAATTACTGGCGAAGTCACTACAGAAGATCTATTAGGTAATATTTTTGCTAATTTCTGTATCGGGAAGTAAAGCACCTAATCCAGATAGCAAAAGTTTGACTTATAATATTATTTTTTCTTATTCGCTACAATAGTCGCTTGTAAATCAAATTGATCATTGATAAACTTTTCTTTCAAATTATTAAAAAAAGATTTTGATTTGTACTTTATATTAAACTCTGCTCTATTGATTTTAAAGGTTTCGGTAGTTAACGTAATTGTTCCATTATTTTCAGTAACTATTGCAGGTATGGTCATTTCTTTAGTAATATCTTTAATAGTCATTTCCCCAAAAATATATGTTTTTCCATCTTTATTTTCACTACCTGCAATTTCAAATGTTGCAATTGGAAATACTTCAACTTCAAAAAAGTCTTTTGACTTTAAATGTCCTTCTAATTTTTTGCTATTATCTGCATCTTTTAATGAGAGCATATCCACCTTAAAAAAGCCACCTTTTAATTTAGCACCTCTCATTTTTAATTCACCATTCAGCAATGCTATTGTACCGTGATGTGATCCAATTGGCTTGTAACCTTTCCACTTAATACTAGAGTTTGTGACATCAACTTTCAATTTACTTTCAACTTCAGAAGTTAGGCTAACAAAAGACATTGAAACAAATGCAACTGCCAAAATTAAAATTCCTATTTTTTTCATGATGATTCATTTAGTTATTGTTTTATTCACAATGATACTAAAAAAACACCTTAACTATAAAAATTAAAGTGCATTTAATATTTTTTTACAATTGATATTATATCCTTTTTAATACAACCTGCTCCAAATTTTTAGCTACAATTAATTTATAAAACTCTTTTAGCTCTGAATAATTTTGAGTGGGATAAATAGCTGTATTAATTTCAAATTTTGATAATACACTTAACACATCTCCAACTGCTTTTACACTAAATCTATAAACACCATAATTATTAGGGAGTCCGATGGCTAATTTTTCAGGTATAGATTCTACGATGTATCCTTTTGGAATTATTATATTTACTAAATCCTTATTGGAAATAAGAGTTCCGAAATCAATTGGGTACTGCCTTTTGTCTAATTTAAACGGGTTTTTAGTTATTGCTTCAAAAAACAATGGTTTAAAATAAATTTTATTACCTATTATCTCAACCATATCTTCTGATGAAAATTTAAACATCTCAACTATTGGTTTATATATTTCTTTTTTATTAGATAATTTAAAATTTGAAATTTCTATTCCTCCATAATCCTCTTCTATTTTTAAAATAAGATCTTCTTCTTTAATTTTTAAATACTCATTTCTATAATTTAATGCTTTTTGATTTAGAAGTCTGGTCCTCTTAGTCCCCTCAATTACTCCATCTTCATCCAATACAAGTTGCATCATTGAACTAGATGACGCAGGTTTTTTTGACTCTCTCCTTCGCAATCGTCTAAATTATCATTATATTGAGTTCCAAACGATTCTATTTTAATTAATGCTCCAATATTACCTAATGAATCTATAGTATAACTACCTTTTGTAAATTGTAAATTCTCTTCTGTTTTATATTTTTTAGTATGTTTTATTTCTCCTCCCTCAGGTTTTATTACTATAACATCTCTATCATCAGTAAAATTGGCTATGTATCCAAAAGGAACCTTTTGACTAGTACATTCAAGCCAAATATCATTTTCACCATTTGGGATATTAAGAATCACATGATTACCTTGAATATTAGGAGATTCAAAATCCATATTTATTTTTTCATAACCGCCATACAATTCAGTAAAATACGACTTTACTCCAACAGCTTCTAGTAACGATTTTGTATAATTAGTTAACCCTTTACAATCTCCATACCCCAACCTATCAACATCATCAGCTAGCATAGGTCTTAAACCTCCTATGCCCACCTGAACACTAATATACCTAGTTTTATCTTGAACATATTGATAAACAATTTTTGCCTTTTCAATTGGATCATTAATTCCTTTAACCAAATTAATAATGTTTTGCTTAGCTCTTTCTGATAAATTACCAACATCTTTATAAAAATTATTGTACTGCCATTTCCCCAATTCCTCCCAATTCTCAGCTTCTCCAGCTATTCCTTGGGCATAAAATTTATTAAGTACTGGTTGAACTCGTGGCATTAACTCTCTTAATGAAGGAGTTAAAGGCTCATACCTAATTGGTTCAACCAACTTTAATGAATATGTTATTTCATTATCTAATCTTGTTTTTTCTATTGGATAATCATTAAAATTATCTTCTTTTAATTGAATTGAAAGATTTTCAGGATTAGCAATTTTATATGAAGAAGATAAAATCCCTGTTGAAAATGATTTTATTGGTTTCCAACTATTTAAAAAAGCAGTGTTAGGAGACTCTACCTCATACTCATAATAAATTGTATACGGATATTCAATTGGTACATGCTCATAATACAACAATCTATTATCTGCATACAATGTGCCACCATCAACCATACTAACATCTCTGTACTCTTTACGTTTAACCTTTTTTATTTCGATCCCTAAAGAATTATAGATAATGGTTTTAATATTTTTAATTTTTCTTGAATTATCAAAACCAACCCCAACAAATTTATATTTATCTCCTAATTTATTTAAAATTGTTATGGTCTTTTTCACCCTAATAACAATTGATTTTTGAGATCTAACTTCAACAGCAACATCATCAAAAAGAATTACAGAATTCGCATTTTCTTTAAGATTTTCAGGAATAGATGAAACATTAAAATTGTAATCTTGGGAATATGTAAGCACAATAAAGAAAAGTACAAGAAGTGTACTTAAGACATTTTTTTTCATAGAATTTAATTTTTCTATAAATATAAATAATCTTTAGTTGAAATAGAAATTAATCTCTTCTTTTTGAATCAATTAGAATTGTAACCGGACCATCATTCATAAGTGAAACTTTCATATCTGCACCAAATTCACCTGTCCCTACTTTTTTATTTAAGTCTTTTTCTACTTGAGATACAAACTGCTCATAGATTGGAATTGCTATTTCAGGTTTTGCAGCGTTGATATAAGACGGTCTATTGCCTTTTTTTGTGTTCGCTTGTAATGTAAATTGACTTACGATAATGGCATCTCCATTTTCACTTATTAAGGATTTATTCATGACTTCATTTTCATCATTAAAAATACGGAGATTAACTATTTTCTTTGATAGCCATACTATATCTTCCAAATTATCTTCATTTTCAATTCCTACTAAAATCAATAATCCTTTTGCAATTTCACTTACTATGTTGTTATCAATAGTTACGGAAGCATTAGATACTCTTTGAATTACGGCTCTCATTTCTTATTTTGTACTTTTATTTTTTGAAGTTTATCCGTACACATCTACTCTATAATTTTCTTCATCTCCTTCTACCATTTGTAAATAGCTATTGTATCTAGAATAGGCAATTTCATCATTCTCTACAGCATCTTTGATGGCGCACTTTGGTTCATTTATATGCAAGCAATTGTTAAATTTACATTTCGACTTCAGCTTAAAAAACTCAGGAAAATAATCTGTAATTTCTTCAGGCTCAAAATCAACAACTCCAAATCCTTTTATACCAGGCGTATCAATAATAAATCCGCCAAAACTTAGCTCAAACATTTCAGCAAAAGTAGTGGTATGCAATCCTTGTTTATGCATTTTTGATAGTTCTGCTGTTTTTAAATTTAACTTGGGCTCAAGTATATTAATTAACGTAGATTTCCCAACTCCTGAATGCCCTGAGAACATGGTTGTTTTCCCTTGCATTAATTTCTTTACACTTTCAATATCAATTCTTTTTGTAGCCGAAATTGCAATGCATTTATATCCAATTTCAGTGTAGATATCTTCTAGCATTGCTAATTTTTCTAATTCATCATCACTATAAATATCTATTTTATTAAACAGTAAAATAACAGGAATGCTATAAGCTTCAGCTGTTGCTAAAAAACGATCAATAAAACCTGGTGATGTAGGTGGGTTATCAATTGTTACCATTAAAAAAGCAATGTCAATATTTGAAGCAATGATATGAGTTTGTTTAGATAAGTTTACAGACTTTCTAATAATATAATTTTTTCGATCGAAAATTTCATTGATAACCCCTGTTTCTTTCCCTGCTTCATATTCAAAATTTACATGGTCTCCAACAGCTACAGGGTTTGTACTTTTAATCCCTTTAATTCTAAATTTACCTTTTAATCTACACTCTATTTTATCCCTATTTTCAAGATAAACGGTGTACCAACTTCCTGTCGATTTTGTTACAATTCCTATCACCTAACTATAAAAAATTAATCATTTTGGTAAACTATTAGACTACATATCAGCACAAATATAGTTTAAATTTACCCTATATTTGAATTGAATATTACTAACTTTTTAAAAACGAGATTCACATGAAAAAAATTTTACTACGCTAAGATCGGCGACAAACAAAAAACAAAATAAAACAAAAAGATCTGAAGCAAAAATTAGTCAGTTTGAAGAAACAAAATTGGTGAATTTTTATAGTGTTGCTGGTATTAATTTTAAAAATATTGCTTCCAATGATGCTCTTATGAGTTCTAAAATTAATACGATGGTCTCAGAAGGATGGGACTTGGCTTTTGTAACTAGTGGAGTTGAAAGTGATGCAGGTAAAGGTGATGGAAAAGGAATCTATATAACCCGTTATATATTTAAACGATTAAAAAAATAAAACACTTATAAAAGAGGTTGTTTTAAATTATTTATCATCTTTCTAAATACATTCAGAAACTCTAGATGATCTATTATTTGAATAAAAACAACCTCTTTGAAATTTACTTTGTACGGTGTTGAATGTTAATTGACTCTACATGAATTGCTCTAAATATCTCTTCAACAAATTCTTTGCTTAAACCCTTTTCCTTTCCATCATTCACCATTTTTGAAAGTATATCTGACCACCTTCTACTTTGTAAAATAGCTACGTTTTCGCTATGTTTTAATTTTCCTATTTCTTTAGAAATACCCATCCTATCGCCTAAAACATCAATAATTGTACTATCAATTAAATCCAATTCTTTTCTGTGCATATTCAACTTGCGTTGAAATTCTTCTTTTGTACTACTTTTTTGACGAATTTTTAAATCTTCAGTAATCTGACTTAATTGCTTCGGTGTTACTTGTTGGGCTGCATCACTCCAAGCATTGTCTGGATCAATATGTGTTTCAATCATAAATCCATCATAATTTAAGTCCAACCCTGTTTGTGATACATCTAACAGTGTATCTCTACGTCCACAAATATGTGATGGATCTAAAATTAACGGCAAGGAAGGAAACTCTTTTTTCAACTCTATTGCTAAATGCCATTTTGGTTTGTTGCGGTAGTGCAGTGAATTGTAGGTTGAAAACCCTCTGTGAATAACACCTAATTGAGAAATTCCAGCAGTTTTAAAACGCTCAACTGCTCCCAACCATAAGGGTAAATCTGGATTTACAGGATTTTTTACTAATACAGGTATATCAACACCTTTTAAAGCATCCGCAATTTCTTGAATTACAAATGGGTTTACCGTTGTTCTTGCTCCAATCCATAAAATATCTATCCCATGTTTTAAAGCTAACTCAACGTGATTTGCGTTCCCAACTTCAGTTGTAACCATTAATCCGGTTTCTTCTTTTACTTTTTGTAACCAAGGCAATCCTATTTCTCCCACACCTTCAAAACCTCCCGGACGTGTTCTTGGTTTCCAAATCCCTGCTCTAAATACATTTGTATCTGTTTTTTTGAGTTCATGAGCTGTTTTTAAGACTTGCTCTTCTGTTTCGGCACTACAAGGACCTGCTATTACAATTGGGTGTGACAAACCCATATCATCTAGCCATTTTCTGTTTTCTTTAGTTATTTCCATCTTAATTTAGTTTCCTTTTATTCTTTATTTGTTATTATTTTCAATTCCGTTTAATATTGATTTTATATAATTGGTATCGTTCATTGTTTTGTTTAACATCGCAATATTATCTGTTACTACATATTCTTTAAACTTGGTTAAATTTTTTATGTACTCTTCTAACGATTTAATTAAATTTTCTTTATTCGCCATAAAAATGGGCGTCCAAGTATCTGCTGAACTTTTTGCCAATCGTACAGTTGAAGCAAATCCTGTACTAGCCATATCAAAAATTGCTTCTTCATTTTTTTCAATTTCCAATACTGTTTTTCCCAACATAAACGAACTTACATGAGAAAGATGCGATACATATGCTATGTGCCTATCGTGTTCAACAGGATCCATCATTTTTATTCTCATATTTAGTACTTTAAATAAGCTTAATGCTTTATCCAAAATTCTCCAGTCGCTTTTTTCAGGTTGACWAATGATATTTACTTTATCATCAAACAAATTTAAAATCGCGGCTTCAGGTCCTGAAAATTCTGTTCCAGCCAATGGATGTGCAGCTAYAAAGTTTTTGCGATTTATATGATGTTCCAATTCGTTGCAAATTTCTTTTTTTACAGAACCTACATCAAAAACCAACGTATCACCCGAAACTTTTTCTAACACCTCTCTAGTTACATCAGCTATCTTATCAACAGGTACCGCTACAATTATTATTGACGCTTTTTCAATTTCTGAAAAATCTACTTCTTTATCAATAACTCCTAATTCCAAGGCTTTTACAACATGAGCTGGATTTTTATCAATTCCCCACACTTCAAAACTTCTTCTTTTCTTTAAATCTAATGCCAAAGAACCTCCTATCAACCCTAATCCAATTACTACTATTTTTTCCATTACTTAGATTTTACAATTGACAAACGGGTTATCACTTCCGAAAGCAGTTCTGCAGTTACACACAATGAAGCTCTGATATAGCCTTCTCCATTTGTTCCAAAAATAGTTCCTGGCGCCAAAAAAATATTTTTCTCATTCAATAAATCATCTATAAATTCCTCTGATTTTCTTCCTTTAGGTAATTTAGCCCAAACAAATAATCCACCTTTACTTCTATCATAAGTACAGTTCAGTTTATTAAAAATTTCCCAAACCAAATCTCTTCTCTTTTTATAAATTGAATTTTGTTTTTCAAACCAATCCTTAGATAATTTAAGAGCCTCTATTGCTCCTTTTTGAATTCCTAAAAACATGCCAGAATCCATATTGCTTTTCACTTGTAAAATGGTTTTAATGATTTCTGCAGACCCTACTACCATTCCCACTCTCCAGCCAGCCATATTAAACGTCTTACTTAGTGAGTTTAACTCAATTGCGACTTCTTTTGCTCCGTCAATTGCTAATATACTTTGCGGATTTTTTGTTAAAATAAAACTATAAGGATTGTCATTTACGAGTAATATATCGTGTTTTTTTGCAAATAAAATCAGTTGTTCAAAAGCCGATTTTGAAGCTGCCGCACCTGTAGGCATATGTGGATAATTAATCCACATAATTTTCACTTTGTCAAGTTCTTCTTTCTCTAACTCTTCAAAATTTGGTAACCAATTCGTATCCTCTGTTAGATTATACAATATTGGATCAGCCCCTACTAATTTTGTAACAGACCCATATGTTGGGTATCCCGGATTAGGAATTAAAACTTTATCGCCCTTATTTAAAAAAGCCATTGATATATGCATAATCCCTTCCTTAGACCCCATTAATGGAAGAATCTCAGAATTAGCATCTAAATTTACGTTGTAATTAATTTTGTAAAATGTACTTATACCAGCTCTAAATTCAGGAATTCCCTGATAACTTTGATATTGATGCGCATTGGGAAGCTCCATACTACTTTTAATTGCTTCAATTACATTTGTAGGTGGATGCAGATCTGGGCTCCCAATAGCTATATTAATTATTGGCCTTCCTTCATTTTTTAATGCGGCTACTTCTCTCAATTTACTAGAAAAGTAGTATTCTTTAACATCGTTTAATCTATCTGCTTTTTGTATCATTATCTTTTCCCTTTGTTATATTCACCTAACACTTGCAACATCTCAACTTTTTCCTTTACCTTATGTATTGCATTAAAATAATCGGCATAATTTTTAAAAATAAAATCGGCAAAGAAAGCGTACTTCCATGGTGTTTCAATAACCGGCATGGATTGAATTTTAGAAAGATTTAAATTATGGTCAGCCAAAATAGTTAGAACCTCAGCCAAACTACCCGTATCATTACTTGTTATAAATTTAATAGATGCCTTATTCGCAGAAACACTGCTTTTATTTTCTGAGTTTGTGATGATAAAAAATCGAGTTGCATTCTCTTTTATGGTCTGAATCTCTGGAGCTATTATTTCTAATTTATAAGTCCCTGCAGCTAAAGAACTTGCAATAGCTCCAACCCCTTTTAATTGCTCATCACATATCCTTTTAGCAACAACAGCAGTAYCTTTATCCTCTATTAATTTTATATGGGGATGGTCTTTAAAAAACTGATGACATTGCAACAGTGCCATAGGGTGAGAATACACTTCTTCTAAATCTTCAATTTTTTGACCTTTCAAAGCCATTAAATTGTGATGAATAGGCAAATGGTGCTCTCCACAAATTGTCAATTTATAATCATCAATTAAAGCGTAATTTGGAAGAATTGCCCCAGCTATTGTATTTTCAATTGCCATAATTAGAACTTCTGCCTGTTTACTATGTAATAGGTCAGGCATTTCACCAAAAGACAGGCACTCGATCAATTCAATATTTTTTCCAAAATATTGTTCTGCCACTATATGATGAAAAGATCCTCTAATTCCTTGTATTGCTACTTTCATTATTAACTTTTTTCCAAAAAAAAAGCCTCGAAAATTTCGAGACTTTTTTATTTATTTTTTTTAAAAACACATACCAAGCCTCACCTCTTATTTCTAAAATAAAAGTAAAAAAAGAAGCTATTCCAAGTGTTATTTGTTCTCATTATCAGTAATTAGACGACAAATCTATACATTAATTTTATAAAAACAAGGCTTTTTCAAAAAAATAAACAAACTTTATGAAAATACCCTCAAAATTACTAAAATATTCAAATATTAATAGTGTTCATATCTTTAAAGTGACCTTTTCACATTTAAGTTTACTTATTTCCCAACTATTAATAAAGCAACTTTCCAAAAGAAAAAAATCAGGTTGTAACAAATTATTACCAAAATTCTAATGATAAGAAGTTAGCTATAATCATTTATTAAATGGGTGCTTAGCTAAAGGTTTTTTCACAAAAGGATGGTAATCTCCTTTTGCTCCTATGGGATGAGCGTGACGAACATTGTGTACAATTTCAATTGCTTGGCGTGGTTCTTCAATACCATAGCCATTCCCTTTTAATATTTCTTGGTACGAAATAGTGTGTAAATCTGTAAACCCTCCGCTAAACTCAAGTTCCTCACCTTCAATAGTAATAGAACGGTAGGTTCGTTGCCCTTTAACTTTAATTTCTTCTGGTAATACGTCGTAATTTATTGATAAAAACCAACGTACTCGGGCTTTTTTAAATTCTAAATATCCTGAAGAACGGTCATGCGTGTTTATGTGAACGATATTTTGTTTTAAATCACCAAAAATCCATGAGAGCATGTCAAAAAAGTGAACTCCAATATTGGTTGCAATACCACCTGATTTTGAAACATCGCCTTTCCAAGATGTATAATACCAATGCCCTCTAGAAGTAAGGTATGTTAAATCTACATCGTATATTTTATCTTTAGGTCCGTTTTTAATTTTTTCTTTTAAAGCAATAATACTTGGGTGTACTCTCAATTGCAGGATATTGTATATTTTTTTACCTGTTTCATTCTCTATTTTTGCCAAAGCATCCATATTCCATGGATTAAGCACCAATGGTTTTTCACAAATTGCATGCGCTCCTTGTCTTAAGGCAAAACGAATATGCGCATCATGCAAATAATTAGGAGTACAAATACTTACATAATCTAATGGTAGGTTTTGTTCAAATTTTAATTTAGAAATATGGCGGTCAAAGCGTTCAAATTCAGTAAAAAAATCTGCACTTGGGAAATAACTATCTATTACTCCAACACTGTCAAACTTATCTAATGCTGCCACTAAATTATTATTGGTTTCTTTGATAGCTTTCATATGGCGCGGTGCTACATAACCACTAGCTCCAATTAATGCAAAGTTTTTCATTTTTCTATTACGTTTTAAATAAGTTTTACGCTAACATTTTCTTTAAGCTCTGCTTTTCCTATTTGATAATATTCAAATCCTTTATCCGCTAAATTAGACATATTGTATTGATTTCGACCATCAAAAATGATAGGGGTTTTCAGTTGATTTTTGAGTAATTTGAAATCTGGCGAACGAAATTCTTTCCATTCTGTTAACAATACCATAGCATCGGCATTTTCACAAGCTTGATACTTTGAATGAACATATGATACATTTTCTATATCTTTTAAATAATATGCTTTTGCTTCATCCATTGCTTTTGGATCATAAGCCTGAATTTTAGCGCCTCGCTTAACTAACTCTTTGATAATATACAAGGCTGGTGCTTCACGCATATCATCAGTTCCCGGCTTAAATGCCAATCCCCATAGACCGAAAGTGAAGCCTGATAAATTTTCCCCAAAACGAGCTATTATTTTATTGGCAATCACTAATTTTTGCGCATCGTTTACTTCTTCTACTGAAGTGATTAATTTTGCATTGTAATGGTGTTCTGAAGCCGTTTTCATTAGCGCTTTTACATCTTTTGGAAAACAAGAACCTCCGTAACCGCATCCCGGATAGATAAAATTATAGCCAATTCGACTGTCAGAGCCTATACCTACACGCACCTGATTAGCATCAGCACCTACTTTTTCGCAAATATTGGCAATTTCATTCATAAATGAAATTTTAGTAGCTAGCATTGCATTAGCGGCATATTTGGTCATTTCTGCAGAACGAACATCCATACAAATAAAACGCTCGTGCGACATTGAAAATGGCGCATACAACTGTTTCATTTTTTCAATAGCATAATCACTTTCAGCACCAATAATTACTCTGTCAGGCTTCATAAAATCAATAATTGCATTTCCTTCCTTTAAAAATTCAGGATTAGAAACTACGTCAAACGCTATTGAAATACTTCTTTTATCTAACTCTTGTTGAATGGTTGCTTTTACTTTATCTGCTGTTCCTACTGGTACTGTTGATTTATTTACAACTATCACTTTTTTATGCATAGTTTTTCCTATAGATTTGGCTACTTCCAATACATATTGAAGATCTGCTGAACCATCTTCATCCATAGGTGTACCTACTGCAATAAAAACTATTTCCGCATCAAAAGCAATAGAATTTAAATTTGTTGAGAAACTTAAATTTCCGCTTTGCAAATTTTTTAAAACCATGGGTTCTAGCCCTGGTTCATAAATAGGAATAACCCCTTTGATTARGTTTTCTATTTTAGCATTATCTATATCTACACATGTTACATTATTTCCCATTTCTGAAAAACAAGTCCCTGATACCAAGCCAACATAACCCGTTCCTATTACTGTTATTTTCATTTCATTTTTTTATTTTATGAATACGGCTATCCCTAATTAACAAAGTATAAAAGAAAAATCTAACAAGGGTTAGAAGGTTGGAAATGCTAAACTATTTATACTACCCTTTTCAGATGAACTCCATTCACTAAAATTGCAACTATTTTAAATAATTAACATCGCATCTCCGTACGAATAAAATTTATATTTTTCCTTAACTGCTTCTTCATAAGCTTCCATTAAAAAATCATATCCAGCAAAAGCAGCAGCCATCATCATTAATGTTGATTTTGGTGTATGAAAATTTGTAATCATACAATTTGCAATACTAAAATCATACGGAGGAAAAATAAATTTATTTGTCCAACCATCAAACGTATTTAAGCGTCCGTTTGAAGAAACAGAACTTTCTAATGCTCTCATAACAGTTGTACCAACAGCACATACACGTTTTTTACGGTTCATAGCACTATTTACTGTTTTAATAGTTTCTGGAGTAACTAATGCTTTCTCTGAATCCATTTTATGTTTCGATAAATCTTCAACCTCTACTGGACTAAAAGTTCCCAAACCAACATGTAATGTAACTTCCGAAAAATCAATACCTTTAATTTCTAAACGCTTCATTAAATGCTTAGAAAAATGTAATCCTGCAGTTGGAGCAGCAACAGCACCTTCGTGTTTTGCATAAATTGTTTGGTAACGTTCTGCATCACTAGCTTCAACTTCTCTTTGAATATATTTTGGTAATGGCGTTTCACCCAGAACTTGTAATTTTTTTCTAAACTCTTCATATGAACCATCATATAAAAAACGCAATGTTCTTCCTCTTGAAGTTGTATTGTCAATTACCTCGGCTACTAAACTTTCATCATCACCAAAAAATAATTTATTCCCAATTCTAATTTTTCTAGCTGGATCAACCAAAACATCCCACAATCTGCTTTCTGCATTAAGTTCTCTTAAAAGAAAGACTTCAATTCTTGCACCTGTTTTTTCTTTTTCACCATACATACGAGCAGGAAATACTTTCGTATTATTCAATATGAATAAATCACCCTCATCAAAATAATTTATTAAATCTTTAAATTGGTGATGTTCAATAGTTTGTTCTTTTCTATTCAAAACCATTAAACGAGATTCATCTCTGTGTTCCGCTGGATATTCTGCCAATAAATCTTCCGGTAATTCAAATTTAAACTTTGATAATTTCATGTACTTTTTTTATAGAATGAGCGCAAATATACAACATCGCCATAGGCGTTGTCAAGTGATTCGGAATAAAACTTTGTTTTAGCGGTATTTAACCTGTAATTTTTTCAAAATCTTTCCAAAATGAAGGATACGATTTTGATACTACATGTGGATCTTCAACAATCATTGAAACTTTTGTTGCTAACGGCGCAAAAGCCATAGCCATCCTATGATCGTCATAGGTTGAAATACAAATATCTTCGTTAATTTTAGTTGATGGTTTTAAATGCAATGTTTCATTGGTAATTAGTACTTCACCACCTAATTTCTCAATCTCAGTTTTTAGAGCAACTAGTCTATCCGTTTCTTTAATTTTTAGCGTATGAAGTCCCGATAAAAAACATTCAATTCCCAAACCAAAGCAAGTAACAGCAATAGTTTGAGCAATATCCGGAGCGCTTTTTAGATCTAAAGTTAATGGCTTAGGAGTTATTTTTTTTGAATTATTCAATAAAATTGAATTCGACTCAAAAGTTGTTTCAACACCTAAATCTTTATAAATAGTCGCCAAAACTGAATCACCCTGCAGACTATCTTTTTTATAAAATGATAATTTTATTGTTGAATTCAAACTCAATGCTACCAAACTATAATAATAAGAAGCCGAGCTCCAATCAGATTCTACAACCACTGTTTTAGCTTCAATTATCCTTTTGGGTTGAATGGAAATAACATTCGCTTCCCAAGAATATTTAATACCTAAATCAGCCAATAACTGCAATGTCATTTTTATGTAAGGAACCGATGTAACTTCATTTTTAAACTTTAATTTTAATCCGTTTTTTAACGATGGCGCAATTAATAACAATGCCGAAATATATTGGCTGCTTACATTTCCATCTATTTCAACGAAATCTTTCACTAACTTTTTTCCTGAAATTTTTAACGGAGGATATCCCTTTTTTTCCAAGTATTGAATTTCGGCACCTAACTCTCTTAAAGCATCTACTAAAATTTTAATAGGTCTATTTCTCATTCGATGAGACCCTGTTAATACAATTTCAGAATTTTCTTTAACAGAAAAATAGGCTGTTAAAAAGCGCATGGCCGTACCTGCGTGCCCAATATTTATTTCATTTGAGTTAGTAGCTAATGCTTGAAGCATTAACTTAGAATCATCWGAGTTTGAAACATTTTCAATTTTTAAATTCTGATAAAATTGTTGCAAAATCAGTAATCTATTTGTTTCGCTTTTAGAACCCGTAATTTTAATATTCCCAATTATCGTTTTATTTACTTTATTGATTTTCAACGAATTCATTCTCTGTATTTTTAATAACTTATATTAAAGTATTTTTTAATAGATTTACTTTTCATTTTATTTTCAATCAACAAACTTAAGAACCATGAAAAAATACCTTTTATTAGTAAGCTGTTTGTTTTTAATTTCAGCTCACAAAGTTAATGCACAAAAAATAGTATCCAAATTTAGTGAGGAATATTATGAATCTATTCAATRGCGTAATATAGGTCCTTTTAGAGGTGGTAGAAGCGCTGCTGTAACAGGAGTTTCTAACAAAGCAAATCTCTACTATTTTGGAGCAACTGGTGGTGGTGTTTGGAAAACAACAGATGCGGGTAATACTTGGTCCAATATTTCTGATGGTTTTTTTGGAGGATCTGTTGGTTCAATTGCTGTAAGTGAGTCCGATACAAATGTGATATATGTTGGTAATGGAGAAGTTACTGTTCGAGGAAATGTCTCATCTGGTGATGGAATGTGGAGGTCTGTTGATGCAGGTAAAAGTTGGCAACACATAGGGTTGAGAAACGCTCGTCATATTCCAAGAGTTCGAATTCATCCTAAAAATTCAAACATAGTATTTGCTGCTGTTTTGGGTGATTTGTACAAACCAAGTTCTGAGAGAGGTGTTTATAAATCAATTGACGGTGGAAACAACTGGAGAAAAGTATTGTTCGCAAATGAAAATGCTGGAGCTGTAGATTTAATAATTGACCCCACTAATTCACGAATTATATACGCTTCAACTTGGAATGTTCGAAGAACTCCTTATAGTTTATCTAGTGGTGGTGAAGGTTCTGCTTTATGGAAAAGTACGGATGAAGGTGAAACATGGACTAATATTTCAACCAATGAAGGATTACCAAAAGGTATTTGGGGAATTAGTGGAGTTACGGTTTCACCACTAAATTCAGATATAATTTGGGCTTTAATTGAAAATAAAGATGGTGGAATATACAAATCTACCAATGCAGGAAAGACATGGAAATTAATTAACAGTGAACGGAAATTACGACAACGGGCTTGGTATTATACACGTATTTATGCTGATACACAGGATGAAAGTACAGTTTATGTAGTCAATGTTCAATATCATCAATCTAAGGATGGCGGAAAAACCTTTAAAACATTTAATGCCCCTCACGGTGATCATCACGATCTTTGGATTGCTCCCGAAGACAATCAACGTATGATAATTGGTGATGATGGTGGAGCTCAAATTAGTTTTGATACAGGTGAAAACTGGAGTACCTATATGAATCAACCAACTGCTCAAATATATCGAGTAGTTACAGATAATCACTTTCCATATAGAATTTATGGAGCACAACAAGATAATTCTACCATTCGAATTTCGCATAGAACCGATGGTCGCTCTATAGGCGAAAGTGATTGGGAAAGTACTGCTGGTGGTGAAAGTGCTCATATTGCAATAGATCCGTTAAATAATGATATTGTTTATGGTGGAAGTTATGGCGGCTTACTAACACGGGTAAATCACAAAACAGCTGAACGCAGAGTTATTAATGTTTGGCCTGATGACCCAATGGGTCATGGAGCTGAAGATATGAAATACCGTTTTCAATGGAATTATCCAATTTTCTTTTCACCTCACAATAAAAAGAAACTATACACTACTTCAAACGTTGTTCATGTAACTTATAATGAGGGACAATCTTTTGAAATTATAAGTCCAGATTTAACTCGAAATGACCCCAAAACTTTAGGTGCTTCTGGAGGTCCTTTAACCAAAGACAATACTGGGGTTGAATATTACGGAACTATTTTCGCTGCCGTAGAATCTCCTTTTGAAGAAAATTTAATTTGGACTGGTTCTGACGATGGTTTGGTTCATATAACTACAGATGGTGGTAAAAATTGGAAAAATGTTACGCCTAAAAAAATGCCAGAATGGATGATGATCAACTGTATTGAAGTAGATCCGTTTACAGCTGGAGGAGCATATGTAGTTGGAACACGTTATAAATTAGGAGATTATACTCCATATATTTACAAAACAAATAATTATGGGAAAAGCTGGAAATTATTAACCAATGGTATTGCTTCTGAGCATTTCACAAGAGCCTTGCGCTCCGATCCGAAAAGAAAGGGCTTATTATATGCGGGAACAGAAAATGGCATGTACATAAGTTTTGATGATGGTCCAAACTGGAGTCCTTTCCAACTGAATTTACCAATAGTTCCAATCACTGATCTTACCATTAAAAATGATAATTTAATTGCAGCTACTCAAGGTCGTTCGTTTTGGATTATTGATGATCTAACTCCATTACATCAACTAAATGAATCTTTAATTACCACTAATTTATTTCTATACAAACCAATGGATAGCTATCGAATGGGTGGAAGTAGCAGAAAGTCAAAAACTGCTGGTCAAAATCACCCTGGAGGGGTACTTGTAAATTATTATGTAAAAGAAGTAGCAGAAAAAGATACATTAAGTCTCTCTTTCTTTGATAATTCGGAAAAGCATATTAAAACATTTTCAACAAAACCTGACAAAGAACAGAAAGAAGAAGAATTAAAAGTTAAAAAAGGAGCAAATCAGTTCAATTGGAATTTACAATATCCCGATGCTGAAAAAGTAAAAGGAATGATTTTATGGTGGGCTTCATTAAAAGGGCCTAAAGCATTACCTGGAGACTATAAAGTAACATTAAGTAACAACGGGGAAGTTGTATCAGAACAAATTTTTACATTGCTAAAAGACCCTAGAAGTAGCGCCTCCAAAGAGGATTTGCAAGCCCAATTTAACTTTATCATTGAAATTCAAGAAAAACTAACTGAAATTCATAAAACTTTAAAAAACATCACAAAAGTTAAAAAGCAAGTTAAACAGTTAAAATCATCAATTACTGATAAAGAAAAAAACAACCAAATTATTGATTTAGCAGATAAAATTGTAAAAGAATTAACTACTCATGAAAACGAATTGTACCAAACTAAAAGTAAAAGCAACCAAGATCCTTTGAACTTTCCAATTAAGTTAAATAACAAATTAGCCCATTTAAATTCTTTAAGTTCAATTGGAGATTTTAAACCTACAGACCAGTCTGTAGAATTTAAAAATGAAATTATAAAATTGATTGATGCTGAATTAATGAACATCTATTCAATTTTTGAAAATGATGTTAAAAAACTCAATAAAAAAGTAAAAGAAAGTGATATTAACTTGATTAATTTAAATTGATGATATAACTGTTATACTATGTTTGTAAAAAGATAAATAATTGAATTTTAACTTAGATGAATAATAAAAGGAGAAAGAACAAGACGCTACGTTCGCAATTGGGCAGAGCGTTTATACAACTATACTAGGAATCTATTTGTCATTCCTGCGAAGGCAGGAATCTATAAGATTTTAATTGTTTGTTAGGCTTTCAATTATTTTGTTACTGGTTGGTTAATGTGATTAAGTTTTGCTCAATTGTTAAAAGAGCGGTATGGATTCCTGCCTTCGCAGGAATGACAGTTTTTTATTATTTCTTGATAAACTTGTAATACCCTGCCATAAATACGCCATATAAAGCAGCCATTAATAATTGCATTTTAACAAATAATTGCCACGTTGTAGGCGAGAAAAATTCATTCAGCATTCCATTAATTCCTCCATTTGTAAAAATGGAAAATATTATTTTTATACTCGTAATAACTATTAAAAATATAAATCCAAAACGGAAGGTTAACTTTAAAAATGATTGATTTTTATATGTATTCATTTATTTCAATTTTTGATTGTTATGATGTCTATCGTGATCCCGTTTTGTTTTAACCTCCATTTTTTTATCAAAAGAGGTCTGTAAATCAATTCCTGTTTGATTTGCTAAACACAACACTACAAAAATAACATCAGCTAACTCCTCTCCTAAATCTTTCCCCTTATCGCTTTCTTTTTCACTTTGTTCTCCATAACGTCTAGCAATAATACGAGCTACTTCCCCTACTTCTTCAGTTAATTGAGCCATATTAGTTAGTTCATTAAAATAACGAACTCCATGCTCTTTAATCCATTTATCAACTATAACTTGTGCGTTTTTAATATCCATCTTTACATTCTTATTAATTTTWYWWWTATATTACNNNKTTTRTTAATTTTTTCAAAAAGATAGTTAGACCGTTCATTACATTAAATCACTTATTTAAAAATATTTCAATGGGTATGTAATATTATTTAACTTAACACACTAATTAAGAAAATACATTTAATGAGTAGCGATTTTTATACGAATTCAATTATACCCTATTCCGGAATAATTATTAAAATATGTAGGGCATATACTGATTCTCAAGAAGATTTTGAAGATTACTATCAAGAAGTTTGCTTACAGGTATGGAGAAGCAGAGATCAGTTTAGAGGTGAATCAAAATGGTCTACATGGATATATAGGTTGGCTTTAAACATTTGTTTAACGATGATTAAGAAAAAGAAGAACAATCGTCAACATGTTGTTTCTGATTACTCGGTACCTGAGGCAACAGAGGACAATCATGCATTTTCAGATGAGTCCTTAAATCTTTTATATGATGCCATTAAAAAATTATCTGAAATTGACAGGGCTGTAATCTTATTGTATTTAGAAGAAARATCTTATAAAGAAATTGCAGAAATTATTGGCACAAGTCATAACAACATTGCTGTACGAATTACAAGAATAAAAGAACGCTTAAAAAAAATATTAAATTAAAAATGGAAAAATCTATAGAAACAATTTGGAAAGATGGTTTTTTAAAAAACGATGCGCTTGTAGCTCCAAAATTAAACAATTTGTACCATAAAAAATCAAAACACGTTATTGCAAAATTTAACCGAATGTTTAAAAGAAACCTTATAGGTTTAGTATTAGGATCTACGCTATTTCTTATTTATGCAGTTTTTGCTGACATTTTAGTAATGGGCATAGGTGTTTTTCTCATTTCTAATGCAATTGTTATTGTTAATCTTAAATTAAAAAGAACACTTACRAATATTAATAAAAATGTGAGTAGTTATAACTATTTAAAAGCATTTAATGACTGGATGGAAGGTCAACTTACATTAAATAGAAAATTAGCCAGAATTTATTATCCATTATATTTTATTACTGCAGTTGTTGGCATTTGGTTTTCTGGAAATTTTCAAACATTATTTTCTGAAATACTGGGAAAACCTCATCAAATTTATTTGGTAAATGGATTTCCTATATTATGGCTTATACCTGTTATTTTAATTGCAAGTTTAATGGCAATATTTGGAGATAAAATTTACAATTTTGATGTAAATTTAATATATGGAAGAGTTTTTAGGAGACTAAACGATTTGATAGCAGACATTGAAGAATTAAGAAAATAGTTTAAAATGAMCATAGAAAAACTTAAAGAATTAAAAAATGCTGACAACAATCCAAGATTGATGAAAGCATACAACAAAGTACATTGCTTAATTGAAGCATTGAGTACTAAAGAAATTCCTTCTGAARTATTAAATAGTATTAATGAAGCTATTCAATTATTAAATTCATTTTCAGGAACAGAAAAAGAACTCACAAAAGCTTTTACCAAGAAATATACAAGCATACTTGCACTTGTTAAGAAGGAATTAAAATTTGTCCCTAAAAACCATTATAAAACTTTATGGWTGGTTWTKGGAATGTCTTTTGGAGTCGTTKTTTCAGTTATTTTGAATGATTCTGGAAATATAGCTATTGGGATTGGGATAGGTACGCTTCTAGGTATTATTGTTGGAACTAACCTTGATAAAAATGCTAAAGAAGCCGGAAACCAACTTCAAATCGAGGATAAAACGTGTTAGAAATAGGTTCATTTATTTGGTAAGAAGTTCAAAAACTCATCTCTTGAAATTTCATAGGCACCTAAACTAGCTAAATGGTTGTTGTAAACCTGACAATCTATTAACTTATAATTTTCTTTCTCTAATTTTTGAACCAAATGAATAAATGCCAATTTAGAAGCATTACTTACTTTACTAAACATAGATTCTCCACAAAAAACGGTCTCCAGATCAATTCCATATAAACCACCTACTAATTCATCATTTTGCCAAACTTCTACTGATTTTGCTACTCCTTTTTTATGCAAATTAATATACGCTTGCTGCATTTCATTCGTAATCCAAGTTCCTCCTTGGTCAGACTGTCTATAAATATGTTTGCAATTAGAAATTACTTCTGAAAAGTTCTGATTGTAGGTAATCATAAATTCTTTSTTTCGAATAAGTTGTTTCATACTTTTTGAAATTTTCAAATCCGATGGGAATAAAACCATTCTTGGATCTGGACTGTACCAAATAATTGGTTCTCCTTGATTGTACCAAGGAAAAATTCCGCTTTTATATGCCAACAATAATCTTTCAACAGATAAATCACCACCAACAGCCAGCAAACCATCGTCATTTGATAAATGAACTGGTGGAAATACTATTTCTTTTGAAAGTAAATACATGCTTTTTATTTTTAACAAATATAATTTTCTTAAAAACAAAAAGAGAGAAAAGTTTAAACTTTTCTCTCTTTAATATCGTTTAATACCGTTATTTAAAAAGGCAAATCGTCTGGTTCACTTTCGTTTAAATCTGACGTCGTTTCTAAATTATCTAAGGGAGCTACTGGAGGAACTTCTGTTGCTCCTTCAGCTTGAGCAACTTCAATTCTCCATCCTTGAATAGAGTTAAAGTATACTGCTTTTCCTTCTGGGTTAATCCATTCTCTACCTCTTAAATTTATTGAAATTTTCACATCTTGTCCAACTTGATAGCTATCTAATAAATCGCATTTATCTTGCACAAATTCCACCATTAACATTTGTGGATATTGCTCATTTGTTGTGACAACCAGTTCTCTTTTTCTGAAACCACTTGCTCCAAAAGTTTTGGTCTCGTCAATTTTTTTAATTTTCCCTGTAATTTCCATATTTCAAAATTATTTCATTAAAAGYACTTTCCAAGCACTTAYTACATCGTTTTTTTCTAAAAATGCTTTCGCAAATGTATGTTTTTTTACAGTAGTATCCTCAATATTTTCTAGATGTTCTTTCGCAAACTTATCAACATCAGTTTCTGAAGGAATTACTTCTATATTTCCTAACTTTCCTAAATCGTTTCCTGTTAATACACTACTATTTCTAATTTCTAATGGAATAGCATCAACACCAATACCTAAATTGGTCAATGGCTTTGGAATTTCGAAAAATCCTTCTTTTGCTCTTGAATACAAACTTCCTCCTGCCCGTGCTACTAAATCTAGCTTTTGCTGATCAATAGCTCCTTGNCTATTTATAAATTCTTTTTTAATATGCAGTTTAACCACTTCGCATATTATTAAATTTCCTGCGCCACCTTCAGTTCCAAGTTCAATTACATTAATTACTTTACATTCTAATTGTATTGGTGATTCCGCAACTCTAAATGGTSYTATTTTTTCTGAAGCTAGCATYGTAAAACCAGCTTTTTCAAATTCATTTACTTCTTTTGGATATTCTGTACTAGACAATGACATTTGCTGTACAATATCATAATTCACTATATTTATTACCACTTCTTTGGTTGCTTTCGCGTTTTCTAATGTGTGTTTTGTTGTGTTACCGTGCACTCTTCTTGCAGGCGAGAATATTAATATTGGTGGATTTGCACTAAAAACATTAAAAAAACTGAAAGGAGATAAATTAGAGTTGCCGTTGACATCAACAGTACTAGCTAAAGCTATTGGTCTTGGCGCAACAGCACTTAATAAATACCCATGTAATTTAACAGTTGGTATGTCTTTTGGATTTATACTTAACATCAATTTCTTTTTAACAAATATAAATATTTCAGCTTATAAATAATATCGATTATATTTTTAAGTTATATCAACATAAATTCTATATTTGAWTAATGGCTTTCCAAAAAMATTYACAAATTATTAAATGGGTTGTAATAACAACCTCATTTATTATTGTAGCGYTGATTTTATGGAATACATATGACTTTTTTCAGAAATTTAAAACTGAAGAACGTGCAAAAATGGAAATTTTAGCAGGAGCTTATGAACGTTTCAGCAGCGCCGATTTAGATGCTGAAATWTCYCTTGAATCTAAAATTATTGGTAACAATCATACCATTCCAATGATTATTACAAATAAAAAAGACAGTATCACAGAATGGTCTAACTTACCTATTGAAAAAACAAAAGATCACCAATTTTTATTGAAGCAACTTTCTATCATGAAAGGGCAAAACAAGCCTATTGTTATTCGCTATAAAGTTGAAGGAATAAACGTCACATTATTTATTTATTACAGAGATTCTGATCTATTAACCAAACTAAAATATTACCCTGTCGCTTTAATTCTTATATTATTTTTGTTTGCCAGTGTYATCTATTTATTTTTTAAATCGAATAAAATTGCTGAACAAAACAAACTTTGGACAGGAATGGCAAAGGAAACAGCCCAYCAAATTGGAACYCCTTTATCTTCTYTATTAGGATGGATYGAAATTTTACGATTAGAGAATACCAATGAAAATACCGTTAAGGAAATTGAAAATGATGTYCATAGATTAAATACCATAGCTGAAAGATTTTCRAAAATTGGRTCYATTCCTACGCTAAAAAASMTSAATATTGTTGAAGCAACTAACAATTCATTYAATTAYTTAAAATCAAGAAGTTCWAAACAAGTTGAWTTTAAWTTTGAWRSWTCYAACRATGAAATTTATRTRWAWMTRAACCTTCAATTATTTAGYTGGGTTATWGAAAATTTAGTGAARAATGCMATTGATGCTATGGAGGGAAAAGGCAGAATAGTGCTCAATATTAATGAAAATAGTAAAAACGTTTACATTGCCATTTCTGATACTGGGAAAGGCATCTCGAAAAATTTACAACAAAAAATATTCTCACCAGGTTATACCACTAAAAAACGTGGTTGGGGATTGGGTTTATCTCTTGCAAAAAGAATTATAGAAGATTACCACAATGGCAAAATATCARWKWTRAAWTYWGMAAKWWRWAWKSRWWKKWYAWWTRAAWTTAMASWAWAWMAAYWKMYTTCWWSRRATGATTTTAATTTCACAGAACTTTTTTCTTTGTTTTGGTCTGTAGTAGCATCTAAGCTGCTACTATAAATAATTTCTTACAATTCAACTGTAATACCTATTTCTTAAATACTAAGTTGATATTCTTTAAATTTATTTAACAAATGAATTCAACTTGCTAAATTCATCTTTGCTATTTTACCAAACGAGCCAAACTGCTAAAAACCCACCCTACAAAAAAAAGTCAGACTCATTAAAAATTGATGTCTGACTTTTTTAATAACCTAATTTCAAATTAAAAGACTGAGTCTTAAAACCATCCTTTCCAAGGCTAATCTAGCAGTGATTTTGTTCAATTTACATCTGTCATACTCCTAATACAAAATAATTTTCCTTTAACATATTTAAGTTGTACATAAAAGCATTTTGAACAAATTCAAGACCTTTAGGAAGCGACTCTTTTGAAATTCCAAAATGTTGAAGGGCTAAATCACACAAAATTATAGTAGCACCTGAAGCCTTAGCCATTTCAATTAACTTTTGTCCTGCATCTTTATCTGCAAATTGTTTCACAGCTTCACCATAGATAACAACTTGAAATTTTCCAAACTTCTCACCTTCTTTTGACTTCATTTCTGCAGCAGCCATAATTATGACAGGTACATAGCCTGGAACACCTGTAGTCATGATGTAATTGTTCACCTTATTGTTTGTAATACTAACAATAGGATTGTTTGCGTAAATAGGTTGTGAGGTCTGACCTAATAACATAAATAAAATTACTAAAATTAAAATTCTCATATTTTTATATTTTTAATATTAAACAACTGCAAAATTATAAGAACTATTAAATAATTACAGTGACCTAAGTCACCATAATTATTTAATAAAAAGGTTARAACTTGTTAAAACAACTATGAATTATTAGGTCGATTTTTAAAAATTATATMACATCTATGAATGAATTTTATCAAATATAAAAGTAGTTTGAAGCTTTTAATAGATCCCGTGACTTGGATTACAATGTTCTGGTTATATTAATAATTCCTCGTTCAAGTTTTACGAAATTTTCTTTTTCAAGTTGCTTTAAAAGTCGAGATATAACTTCTCTGGCTGTTCCAATTTCATTGGCTAAAGTTTGATGAGTAATCTTAATTTTATCGCCTTGTTTAATTTGATATTCTTTTAGCTTATTTAGCAAACGCATATCAACTTGTTTAAAGGCAATCGCATCAATTAACGTTATCAATTCGTCAAATCGATCATAATAATRATTAAAAACATATTGTTTCCATGAACTATACTTCTCCATCCATAATTTGACTTTGGAAGMAGGAATCATAATTAATTTTGATGTTTTCTCTACAAAAGCTTCCGCGTTGCAATGCTTATCATTCAAACAGGAAATTATAGAAAGAATACAACTTTCACCTGGATAAATTTGATAAAGTATAATTTCTTTACCAGATTCATCTGTTTTTCGAACTTTAATAGAACCTTCAAGTAAAATAGGTATGTTTTTTACGTAAGTATTTTCCATTAAAACTACACTGTTCGCTTTTAATTCTATTATTGGAAGAAGCGCAATTTCATCGTCTAATTCTTTTTCAAACGAAGTTTTAATAGTTGTCATTAAAATATAAAATTTTCAAATATTGGTATCGGCAAAGGTAGTATAGAAATATTCAGAACAAAAGATATTCTTAAGAGTTCCAAGAAAGTTTTTTACAACAAATCACCTCTATAAATTTTTAGAAATAGCTTTTGCTACTGCTTCAAATTCTTCAGGTTGTAATTTCACTTTTTTAATAAATTGAATATCTTCCATTGCTTTTAAAGGTATTAAATGCACATGTACATGGGGTACTTCTAATCCAATAACTGACATTCCAACACGATCACATGGAATAACTTTTTCAATAGCGATGGCAATTTTTCTTGAAAAACTCATTAACTCAGTATAGGTTTTCTCATCTAAGTCAAAAAGCTTATTTACTTCTCTTTTAGGCACAACTAAGGTATGCCCTTTAGCATTTGGATTGATGTCTAAAAACGCGTAGAATTGATCGTTCTCTGCAACTTTATAGGAAGGAATTTCACCTTTAATTATTTTAGTAAATATTGACATAATTACATTTTTAATCAAAAATAAGAAACCCTTTTCAATTAACAAACTGAAAAGAGCTTACACAATATTATTAAATTCTATCCTCTTGAAATCTCTAAGATTTCAAATTTCATGACACCATTTGGAACTTGAATTTCAGCTATATCGCCTATTTCTTTACCTAGTAACCCTTTTCCTATTGGAGAATTTACAGATAATTTGCCTTCYTTRATATTTGTTTCCGAATCTGCTACYARKGTATAATTAAACTCCATATTGTTAGCCGTATTCTTTATTTTTACAATTGAATGTATCAATATTTTAGATGTATCTAATAACGATTCATCAATAATTCTGGCATTAGAAACTACTTCCTTAAGCTTTGCTATTTTAAATTCTAAATGCGATTGTTCTTCTTTTGCTGCATGGTATTCAGCATTTTCACTTAAATCTCCTTTATCTCTTGCTTCAGCAATATCATTACTAACTCTAGGGCGCTCAACATGTTCTAAATGATCTAATTCATCCTTAAGTTTTTTCATTCCTTCTGCTGAATAGTACGAAATTTCACTCATAACCTATCTTTTAAATAAATACAAAAAATCCCAAAACTGGCACCAGAATGAGATCATACACAAAGGTACAAAATATTTGTAAATTGCAGCCGTTAACTATTAAACTTGATATTTAAACTATGCGTAATTTACTTTTATTGTTTTTATTTCTTATTTTTTTTTCTTGTGAAAAAAATGAAACAAATGATATTTTACCAAATGTACCTGTAAATATAACACTAAATTTAAATTTACCTCAATACCAAGATTTATTAATTCCAAATGGATGGACAGTGGTTAACGGTGGCGTTAAAGGGATTCTTATTCAAAACATTGGAGTTGGAAATCCTCCATTCAAAGCCTTTGATAGAGCTTGTCCGACTAATGATTGTTCTTCAGCAATGACTTTTGACGGAAGTTTAAAAATGAAATGCCCTTGTGATAGTAGTGAGTATAGTATTATTGATGGCTCACCTCAAACTTCAGGTTATTCAAATTTTGCAAGAGAATATAGAGTCAACTTAATAAATCCTAAAACTCTAAATATTACCAACTTTTAATTTCATTATTAAAAACAGATTACTATTTTTGTTGGAAAGTGATAAAAGTGAAAAATTATTTCTCATCAAATTTTAAATTAGGCGTTTTAGGTGGAGGTCAGTTAGGTAAAATGCTCCTCACTGAAACACATAAATTCGACATTTATACTGTTATTTTAGATGCTTCAGCAAATGCCCCTTGTGCACAAATTTGTAATGAATTTCATCAAGGTGACTTATTAGATTTTGAAACTGTTTACAATTTCGGAAAAAAAGTAGATCTACTAACAATTGAAATCGAACATGTAAATATTGATGCCCTTTTAAAATTAGAAAAAGAAGGATTGGCTATTTACCCACAACCAACCGTAATTCAAACCATTCAGCATAAAGGAAAACAAAAAGATTTTTTTGTTGAAAATAATATTCCAACATCACCACATAAACGGTTTTCATCTCTAAAAGAATTGAAAAATGAAACTTTATCTTTTCCTTTTGTCTGGAAATCTTCACAATTTGGTTATGATGGCACAGGCGTTAAAATTATCAGAAACCTAAACGATCTCTATTCATTAGCTGATACGGACTGTATTATTGAAGAATTAATTCCCTTTAAAAATGAATTAGCAGTAATTGTAGCTAGAAATAAAGAAGGAAAAATTAAAACATATCCTGTTGTTGAAATGGAATTTCACCCTGAAGCAAACCAGGTAGAATATGTAATTTGTCCAGCACGAGTATCTGATGAAGTTGCTCAAAAAGCAAGAACTTTAGCTTTAAAAGTCGCCGAATCATTTAAACATATAGGGCTATTAGCTGTTGAACTTTTTCAAACTGAAGATGATGAAATTTTAGTAAATGAGGTCGCTCCACGAACTCATAATAGCGGTCATTTTAGTATTGAAGCTTCCTATACAAATCAATTTGAACAACATTTAAGAAGTATTTTAAATCTACCTTTAGGAAATACAGAGAGCAAAGTTGCTGGAATTATGGTAAATTTGGTTGGTGAAGAAGGTTTTACAGGTGAAGTAGTTTATGAAAATATGGAAGAAATCCTTAAAATGGATGGTGTAACACCTCATATTTATGGAAAAAAACTAACAAGACCATTCCGGAAAATGGGACATGTAACAGTTGTAAATAACAATATTAGTGAAGCTCGAAAAATAGCTGAAAAAGTAAAAAATACTATTAGAGTAATAAGTAAATAAACCAATTATGAGCAAAGTAGGAATTATCATGGGAAGCGACTCAGACCTTCCAATAATGCAACAAGCTATTACCATTTTACAAAGCTTTGACATTGAAACGGAGGTAGATATTGTTTCGGCACACAGAACTCCTGAAAAATTAGTTGACTATGCTAAAAATGCTCATACTAAAGGAATTTCTGTGATTATTGCTGGCGCAGGAGGTGCAGCTCATTTACCAGGAATGGTTGCCTCTATGAGCCCCTTACCTGTTATTGGTGTTCCCGTAAAATCTAGAAATTCAATTGATGGATGGGATTCTATCCTTTCAATCCTTCAAATGCCTGCTGGTGTACCGGTTGCAACGGTTGCTTTAGATGGTGCTCAAAATGCAGGTATTTTAGCGGCTCAAATTATTGGAAGCTCAGATAAGTGTGTATTTGACAAAATTTTACTATATAAAGAGGGCTTAAAACTAAAAGTTTTTAAAGCTGCAGAAAAAATTAAAAAATAAAATTAGATTAAATTAATAATCTTAATCACAATTGTTTCCCCTTTATTATTTTTAAACTTAAATTTAGGAATTAACGTATTTATAACTAAATTTTGTATTCGTTTCTCTAATTTATTTATCTGGGGTTTACTCATTTTTAAATTAATTTTTTTATGTGCTGGGTTTTTAATACCCGCTTCATTCATCATTCTCTTTTAAATTTAACAACTAAAATCCCTTAATAAACGTGTAAATAACAAAACAAGTATTTCATTTAAAAAAATTAACAAAAAAAGTCTCTTTATATAATATCTTTGTCGAAAATTAACCTTTATTTTTACTTACAACAATGAATAATCCATTATTAGAAATATATAATACCCCCTATAATACTGCTCCTTTTTCAAAAATAAAAAATGAGCATTTTAAACCTGCTTTTGTAAAGGCAATTCAGTTGGCAAAACAAGAGATTCATGAAATTTCAGAAAACGATGAGCCTCCAACTTTTGAAAATACGATTGAAGCATTAGATTTTAGTGGACCAATATTAGATAGGGTTTCCAGTATTTTTTTCAATTTGAATTCAGCTGAAACTAATGATGATATTCAACAAATAGCACAAGAAGTTTCCCCCCTATTAACAGAATTTTCAAATGATATAAGGCTCAATGAAAAACTTTTTAAAAGAGTAAAATTAATTTTCAACACTAAAGGCAAATTTAATTTAACTCCTGAGCAAGATACTTTATTAACCAATAATTATAAAAATTTTGCAAGAAATGGAGCTAACTTAAATGATAGCGACAAATTAAAATTACGAAAAATTGATGCTGAACTTGCTAAATTAAAATTAAATTTTGGAGAAAATGTGCTTGCTGAAACAAATACTTTTGAACTTCATTTAACCCGTAAAAACCAACTAAAAGGGTTGCCTAAAAGCACTATCGAAGCAGCTCAAATGGTAGCCAAACAAAAAAATAAAAAAGGVTGGATTTTTACGCTAGATTACCCCAGTTATATCCCTTTTATCACTTTTGCGGATAACAGAGAACTAAGAAAAAAAATGGCATTTGCATTTGGTGCAAGAGCTTTTCAGAATAATGACAATGATAACCAACTAATCATTTTAGACTTGGTTAAATTACGACATAAGAGAGCCAATTTATTAGGCTATAAATCACACGCACATTTTGTTTTAGAAGATCGAATGGCTGAATCACCTAAAAATGTAAAGGCCTTTTTAGATGATTTATTAGTAAAAGCTAAACCTGTAGCGAAAGAAGAATTTGAAACTCTTTCTGATTTTGCTAAAAAAGACGGTATTCTTCAACTTGAAAAGTGGGACAGCGCATATTATTCTGAGAAACTTAAAAAAGAGCTTTTCGATTTAGAAGAAGAACAGCTAAAACCATATTTTAAGTTAGAAAACGTTATTGAAGGTGTATTTTCTGTTTCTAATAAATTGTACGATTTAGAGTTTGAAGAAATTCATACCATAGAAAAATACCATGAAGATGTTAAAACCTATAAAGTAAGTGATACTTCTGGAAATTTTATTGCTATTCTATATGCAGATTTTTTCCCAAGAAAAGGGAAAAGGAATGGTGCTTGGATGACTTCCTTTAAAAGCCAATGGAAAAAAGATGGGAAAAACTCAAGACCTCACATTTCAATTGTGTGCAATTTCACTAAACCAACAGAAACTGAACCTTCACTATTAACTTTCAATGAAGTAACCACCTTATTTCACGAATTTGGACATGCATTGCACGGTATGTTAGCTAATACTACATACCCTAGTTTATCTGGTACTAATGTATATTGGGATTTTGTTGAGCTTCCTAGTCAATTATTAGAAAACTGGTGCTACGAGAAAGAAGCATTAAGCCTCTTTGCTAAACATTATAAAACCAATGAAATAATTCCATTAGATTTTATAAAAAAAATTAAAAATTCTTCTAACTTTTTAGAAGGTATGCAAACTTTACGCCAGTTAAGTTTTGGGATTTTAGATTTAAAATGGCACGATAAAGATAATTCGAAAATTAATAATGTTAAAGAATTTGAGTCTTTAGCATTTTCAAAAACACAATTTTTCCCTATTGTAAAGGGAAATTGTATGAGTACCTCATTTTCACATATTTTTCAAGGTGGTTATTCTTCAGGTTATTATTCTTACAAATGGGCTGAAGTATTGGATGCTGATGCATTTGCTCTATTTTTAGAAAATGGAGTTTTCGATAAAGAAACTTCCCTAAATTTCAAAACCAATATTTTAGAAAAAGGAGGCACTCTAAAGCCAATGGAATTGTATATTAATTTTAGAGGTAAAAAACCAACTAACAATGCTTTATTAAAACGTGCAGGTCTTTTAAAATAAAAATTGCTTTTTACCTGCTTGATTTGGCACATAAACTCACCTGTATCAATATTAATTAAATGAGCATATAACAATAGTAAATAATATTTTTTTAGTATATATAAAATACTTGTTTTGTCCCATATTTTGATGTTTTCAATGTTCAATTGGTAGTTTTTTGATGTTTTCTCTTATTTTATAAAATAATCATTATACTTTAGCTTGGTTAGCATTTTTCAAACCCTAACATTTAATAAAATATTTTAATTTAATGTGACATAGTGTATCTATATTAATCAACCAAAAACCATTGATTAATAAACCAACAAATCATCAAAATTGGTTTGCAAAAAGTAGATTTGATGATTTTAAAAATTGATTAAATAAGTTCAAAACAGCTAATTAAAATTTTTAGGGGGATTCGGAAGTGATTATGTAAATATATTTTACTAGTTTAAAATTAATAGCATAATCACTCTGAATTAACTTTTTTACGTAACCCTAAAGAACTAAAATAATGAAAGCGAAATCTACACACATTTTGAATATTAACTGAATCAACAGGCGATGTAAAGTAATTACGTTGCCTAAAAAATTATAAAAAATAACAAATTAGTTTGTCCTCCGCACTACTGATTAAATTATGCAAATATTAACATAACCTAAAAAAACATTGCATTATGAAATCAATATCTTTGTATGAGAACATTCAAAAAAAGGGTTTAGAGGTAGTCCAAAAAAAAATCATAACTAGAATTCCTGTCAATACTTTAGTTCCAAATTTCAGTTTTACAAATAGTTTGGGGAAAACTATACTATTAAACAAGTATGTTTTTTTTTAAATATGTGAGATCCATAAACTTCAAAAACTGTAATCTCCAATAGCCATCTAACCTTTTTAATAGAAATTAGTTAGCCTCTAATGTTAGAGAGAGATAAATAAATAATAACTGGGCCATTGACCAATTAAGTTTATCAATTAACATTTAGGATATCTATTTTTAAAGATTACTTAGGAGAGTCGATCTAAGTTTGTGGATAAGTACAAGGGAACACCTTCTTTATATTTCACGTCGGGGGTTAAATTTAAGTGATATATAAAAGCTTCCTTGTTCCACAACATTATTTTAGAATTTCTCTTCAACACAAATAATGTCTAATTAATTATTAAGAAAAAGCAGCCGCTAATAATAATTGCAGAAAATTGTCGTCCCCACAACGGTAGTATAATCAACATTCTTATTTTACGGCTGCCAAGTTTTTATTTCATTTTTATAATAATAAATTCTGTTCTTCTATTAAGCTGGTGCTCTTTTTCCGTACATTTAATACCATTTGAACATTTATTTACTAATTGAGTTTCTCCAAAACCTTCATATTTTGTAATTCTACTAGGATCTATTCCTTTAGAAATTATATATTTATAGGTAGATGTTGCTCTTCTACTTGATAATTTTATATTATACATATCAGGAGCTCTACTGTCAGTATGTGACTCCATTCTAATTACCATTCCTGGATATTTATTCAATAAAGAAACTACTTTATTTAACTCTACAGCAGCATCAGGTCTTATAAACGATTTATCTAAATCAAAGTAAATTATATCTAAATCTGCTAATAATGCAATGTCCTCAATAGGTTTTAGACCTACATCTAAATTAACGATTAATTCTATTTCTTCATCTAACCTAAATGAACTGAAATCTTTAGAAACACTTGTGTATTTTTCTTTTGATCCTTCTAATATAAAATTAGCATCTCTATCAATAATATGTTCATAATATCCATCCGATTCAGTAATAAAATAAGCTATTTCATCGCCATTAACATCCTTTAAAACAACCTTTGCATTTTCTACTGGTTCATTATTAGCGTCATCAAAAATTTGCCCTTTAAGTGTTAATGGAGGTATTCTTTTAAATTTATAAATATCATCATCACCAACTCCACCTTCTCTGTTTGAAGAAATATATCCGTCAAATCCTTCTTTTGACAAAAAATAAGAAAAGTCATCTTTTGAACTATTAATTGGCTCCCCAAGATTTAAAATGCTAGCAATCTTATTTTCCCCAGCTATTGTAGCGAAAATATCTAATAAACCAAACCCTACATGACCATCCGAAGAGAAAAATAACGTTCCTTCATTATGAATAAAAGGAAACATTTCATTTCCTTCAGTGTTAACTATCTCTCCCATATTTTCAGGAGTTCCAATTGTTCCATCGTCATTTATATTAACAACATAAATATCTGAACCTCCAAATCCTCCTGGCATATCAGAAGTAAAATATAGCTTTTTTCCATCACTACTTAATGATGGGTGACCTACAGAATATTCATCATTATTAAAATGAATCCCCTTAATATTAGTCCACATTCCGTTTACTAATTTAGCTTGGTAAATTTTAAGGTTGTTTACACCTTTTTTATCTTTTCCTTTTTCTCCCTCAAAGTAATTATTTCTTGAAAAAAACATTTTATCACCATTTCTTGAAAAAGTTGCAGGACCCTCATGATATTTGGTATTTACATCTCCCTCAATTTTTTTAACTTCTTCAAGAGTACCACTTTTATTAACCTTAAAAATATCTAAAAAAGGTTGTGCGTTCCATACGTATTTTCTCTTTATTGAGACTCCTTCGTCTCGTGTTGAAGCAAAAACAATTTCATCATTATATTCTACGGCTCCAAAATCGCTAAACTTAGTATTAAAGTTTATTTTTGATAATGTATATTTCTTTTTTGCATTAAACATTTCACTAATAAAATCTTCATTGTCAAAAAACTTTTTAACTCTTGAATCATTCTCCGCCTCAAATTTATACTTCTTCATCCATATTTTCGATGCTTTGTACAAACCAGCTCCTCTAAGTGCTTGAGCATAAAAATAATAATACTCTTTTGGTACATTTTCTTGTTCGACCACATGTTTATAAACTTCAACTGCTTCTTCAGGTTTTCTTAAATACATATAAGAATCACCCAATTTCCTCATAGCGTAACTTTTATTAAAATTTTTATCAATTAAATTTTCATATTTATCAATTGCTTTAACAAACGAAAAACTATTGTAAAGTCTGTCTGCTCTTTTTAATTTGCCCGATTGCCCAAATGAAGATGAACATATTAATAAAAAAATGATTATAAATGGTTTTATTGCTTTCATAATTTTAATTCTATTTGGTTAAAAATATCTAGGTGATTTCATCTTCGCTTTATTGAATTTAAATTCATACATTAATAAAATCTCGTGAGATCCTGAAGTATAAGGTCTAATTTCACCTGTCGGAATTTCATATGTATAACCTATCCTAAACTGATCTGAAACTTGAAAATCTACTAGAGCACCAAGGGCTCTTTGCTCTCCATTAATTCTATAAGAGCCTCCAATCCAAAATTTTTCATCAAACAAAAAGTTTGCAGTTAAATCTGTTGATAAAGCCGCTCCTTTTGTATATTTTAACATAAATGAGGGCTTCAATTTTAAATTACTGTTTAAATCAAATACATATCCTCCAATTCCATAGTAATGAACTTGTTCTAATGCAGCATATTCTGTTGAGTTATTTAAATCATGATTTATAAGTTTAGGAACCGAAACACCAAAATACCATCTATCACTATGCAATAATATACCTGCACCAAAATTTGGATTCCATCTATTAAGTCGTTCATCAAAATAAGGATCCTGATTAACTTCAGATGAGTTATAAAGCTCTTCAGATAATTTATAATAATTCATCCCTCCCTTTAAACCGAAACTAACATTTACATAATCATTAGCTTCAATAGTATAAGAAAAATCAGCATATACATACGTAAAGTTTTCAAAACCTGTTTTGTCATTTATTAAAGACAGACCTAAACCAATTTTTTGATTTCTAAGTGGAGAATGAATTGACAACGTTTGCGTTTGAGGACCTCCATCAAAACCAGCCCATTGGTTTCTATTTAACCCAACTATGCTTAACGCATTTCTACTACCTGCATAAGCAGGATTAATAGCAATTGTATTGTACATATATTGTGTAAACTGTGGCAATTGTTGTGCGTTAGAATTTTCAAATCCTAAAATCAACATTATTGAAATTATAATTAAACGCTTCATAGTTATCTTTTATTAGTTAGTTCCTAAATAAATATAGCCAGTTATTGGTCTTGTAGTACCTCCACCTGTATCAACTACATTAACTACATAATAGTATGTTCCTGTAGGTAATTTTGCGCTTGAATTTACTGTTAAACCAGAGTTATTATGGTATCCTCCCCAATTATTTTGGTAATCATCAGATTCAAATACTAATTTTCCCCAACGATTAAATATTTTAACTACATATTTACAAGCTCCATCATCTAAAACTTCTCCAATATTAAACGTATCGTTGTAACCGTCACCATTTGCTGTTACAACTTTTGAAATATCCTCAATTGTTGCACATGGCAAAACAAGACAATCGATTACTAAAGTAAGATATGCAATACATCCTTGGTCTGAAGTAAATGTGAATTCATATTCGCCATTTTGTATATCAACAACATTAAATAAACTTCCATTAATTCTATTTTGGTCATCTACACTTTCCCATATTCCGTTAGTTCCAGGTGCAACACTTAAATAATCATTCAGATCAATTGTTTGAACTGAATTTCCATTAGTATCAAATAATTCATCACAAATAACGACAATTTCTGAAACATTAAAATTTAAACAAATATCTGGATTAACCGTAATCACTGCAGTAGCTTGATCACAAGCTGATGGACTTCCATTATCACATACTTCATATACAAAACTATCTGGTCCAAAGAAGTCAACATTTGGCGTAAAAGTAAATGTTCCATCTGAATTTAATACCAATACTCCGTTATTAACATCAACTATTGGTGTGGTATTTACCGTTTGTGTATCTCCTTCTGGGTCAGTATCATTATCTAATACATTTCCATTGATAGTCATATTTATATCGCCATTGTAAGCATCATCATTCGCATAGGTTGTATTTCCAACTACCAGTGGTAGTACAGTAATAATTACATCAGCTGTATCACATAATGCTGGATTTCCATCATCACATATCTGATAGGTAAATATATCTACTCCAACAAATCCATTGTCTGGTGTGTAAGTAAATGTACCATCTGAGTTGATAACTACAGAACCATGAGTTGGATCAATTATCGGTGATGTACTTACAGTTATTGGATCTTTATCTGGATCAAAATCATTTGGTAATACATACCCATCAACTGGTGTATYGACTWCTGTAGTAGCTGTGTCATTGTTTGCTACTGGTGGATTGTTTGACAATGTACCATCRATAACYTCAATTGTCACTGTYGCAGAATCACATGCCTGYGGCAYTCCATTATCACAAATTGAATATTCAAAACTATCTGWTCCWRTAAAATCAGGARCTGGAGTATAAATATAACTACCATCTGCATTTAMAACAACAGTTCCGTTAAKTGGMGATGTATTTSCTGTAACTRCTTGTGTATCGCCCTCTTTATCCTCATCATTGGTCAATACATTACCACTTACTGGTATATTTACAAATGTATCATTAATATCGTCTATGGCTGTGGTAGTATTTAATGGAGGATTAACAGTAATCACTACAGTWGCYTGATCACAAGCWRMYNNNGGACTTCCATTATCACATACTTCATATACAAAACTATCTGKTCCARAGAAGTCAWCATTTGGCGTAAAAGTAAATGTTCCATCTGAATTTAATACCAATACTCCGTTATTAACATCAACTATTGGTGTGGTATTTACCGTTTGTGTATCTCCTTCTGGGTCAGTATCATTATCTAATACATTTCCATTGATAGTCATATTTATATCGCCATTGTAAGCATCATCATTCGCATAGGTTGTATTTCCAACTACCAGTGGTAGTACAGTAATAATTACATCAGCTGTATCACATAATGCTGGATTTCCATCATCACATATCTGATACACAAAATTATCCGGGCCGATATAACCTGTGTTCGGAGTGTAGGTGTATGTTCCATCGCATTAACTACCACCGAACCATTTGTAGGGTTGGAAACAGGTGTTGTGTTTATAATGATATTGTCTCCGTTGACA
>NVVE01000006.1 GCA_002733285.1 Lutibacter sp.
CACCCCATTTCATTTTTTAGAGCCGGCAAAATTATCAGGCATGTTACCTGAAATTACCAAAATGATCATTGATAAAAGTTTTGCTGTTATGCAACATCGTAGTGAAGATTTTTCTATCAATATTACTGAAGATGATTTAAGTCGAAATTATTTAAGTGATTTTTTGGCTAAAAAGGCAGAGCAGTATCAAATTAATACTAGCAGAATTATTTTAGAAATTTTAGAGGGAGTAAGCTCAGCGGGAAAATCGAGTCAAATTCAGCAATTAAATGATTTAAAGCGGCATGGCTATCGATTAGCGATTGATGATTTTGGTGCCGAATATTCTAATTTTGAGCGTATTCTTGATCTTGAGATTGATTTTTTAAAGATTGATGCTAAATACATTAAAAATATCGACAAAGATGAAAAAAGCTATGAAATAACTAAAGCTATCGCCTATTTTGCTCGCAACGCTAAGGTTGAATGTATTGCCGAATTTGTCCATAACGAAGCGGTACAAAAAATTATTGAAGAACTGGGAATTGATTATTCACAAGGTTATTTTTTCAGTGAACYGAAAGAGTTTGATTAATAAAAGATATTTTTAATTAAAGCGTTCTGAACATGATACAGGGTTGTGGTAGAGCGTAGCGGAAGCCTACAAAATATAAATCCAACTACATTATCATGAAAAAACTGTTATTTAACATATTCAATATAATCACAAAACACACTAAAGTCAGTATAATTAAAACGTTTGTCAGTCGCGCTAAACCAACGAGAGCTTGCTAAAGCGGTCAGTTTAAACTTTTTTTTAATGCCGTTAATTGCCACGTAACAACCTAACGTTCGTCGTGTTTCATTTTTTACTTTTATTTTTACAAATTGATTTGCATCTAAATCGTAACTTACTGATATTTTTGGTGATGCGTTAACTGATATGCTTAATAAACAACACCAAAAAAGGAGTAAATTAACGGTATATTTAGGCATTTTCTTCTCACATTAACACTAAGCAAACAAATTGAATAATTTAATAATATGTTATTTTTTTAGTTACAACCATTGAAAGCCAATAAAAGAGTCTCCATAACTTATACCAAGCGTAATTATTATTATAAAAATTATTACAAAGTAACCAATAAAAATTTAAGAGAAAATTCATGGCTAATATCGTCCCAGTAAAAAAAGATCTTCATAAAAATTTAAAAATTGCTAATAAAAGAAATTTAGCACATGCAGCAAATCAGCATATCGTTCCTGTAAATGCCCATGAGTTTGCGCAAGCTGCAACAAGCTACCCTATTGTATTCATTAAAGATGCAGACACCAACACCTTTCGTAGTGTATTAATGCTAGGTTTAGAAGCGGGTGAAAATTTATTTTATCAAGATGAAAAATGGGATGCTTTATATGTACCACAAAGTGTTGGTATGGTGCCATTCGCATTAGGATTAGATCCAGAAAAAGAAAAAACCTTAACTACCTGTATTGATTTAGAGAGCCCTTTTGTGGGTGAAGATAAAGAGCATGCTTTGTTTGATGAAAAGGGCGAACATACTGATTTTTTCAAAAAAATTGAAGATTCATTAGCTCATTTGTATAACAATGAAATAGCTTCAGAGCAATTTACGAAAGAAATGATTGCTAACGATTTAATGCAAGAGCTTGAATTAGCTGTTAGTTTTGCAAATGGCGAAAAGAAAAAATTGGTTGGTATTTTTACCATTAACGAGAAAAAATTAGCAGAATTAACCAATGAACAAGTACTTACTTTCCACAAGCGTGGTTTATTTGTACCTATTTACGCAATGTTAGGTTCTATTGGTCAAATTAATCGTTTAATTAAAATGCGTAACCAGCAATCTGACAACAAAGTAAGCGGTATTCAAATTAATACTCTGGTTGCTGAAGAAAAAGCAGAAGCCTAAGCTCGTTGAATAAAAGAAAATAGAAAAGGAGCTTAGTTGCTCCTTTTTAGTACATTTAAAATGATCACCTATTTATTCGTATTGGTATTATATTAAAGCTATGTTAATTTAGACTAAAGTTAGTTTACTGAGGTTATAAAGTAATGGCTGAGCCGGAAAAAATATCGAAAGAACTAGAAGATCAAATTCAATCATTTGCTGGTGATATTTATATTCAGGTTGAAGATAAAATAACCTCGTTAGTGGCTGATTTATCATCTCAACACACTGAAATCACAAGTGATGCTATTGAACAACACCAACATTATAAAGATTTATTAGTACAACAAAAAACTACCCTTGCAGAGTTAACCGTCGCACAAAAATCTTATCAAGAACAACGCAGTAGTTGTGAACAATTAAATAAAAAAATAACAAAGTTACAAGCAGAAATTACTGAAAAAACAACAGAGTTGGCTAATAATGCCACGCTTAACCAAGCTAAATTAACCGATAGTGATCAAACGTTAAAAGAAAAGTTAAGCGAAGTTTCATCATTAAAAATTAGTCTTGAACGTATTACCACCAGTGAGCTAGCATTAACCAAACAAGTAGCTGAAAAATCAGATGAATTAACAGCGTTAAATAAACAGTTAGACGAAAAACAGCAAGCTGAACAATTGTTATCAAAAAGTGATACTGAAAAAGCAATAACTATTACCACACAAAGCCAGCAAATATCGACACTTAAAACCCAGCTTGATCACATAAATAGTAAATATGAGCATTTTAAAACACAACAATCGCAAGACTCATCAACCGTGATTGAAACTTTGGTAAAAAGTCAAGGTGAAGTTGACACGTTAAAGCAAGAGTTTGATCAATTAACCGCTAAATTTACAAAGTTAACAGCAGAATTAGCACAAAAATCAACACAAGAAAAATTATTATCAGAACAGCTAGCTACGCAAAAAATTGCTGCTGAGAAAATACAAAATACGTTTGCTGAAAAAACAACAGCATTAAATAAAACCATTGAAGATTATGAAAATGCTTTGGAAGTTTTATCTGATACTGAGCAACAGCAAAGCGAAGAAATAAGTCAATTAGTCGTACAAAATACTGAGCTTAGTAATCAACATGAGCAATTAAAAAGTTCTTTAGTAGCAACCAGTAAACAGGCAGAACAAGCTTATAATGAATTAAAATTATCTAGCACTCAACAAGCTGAATTAGCCAAAAAACAAACCGAACAGTTAAATAAACAAATAAAATCACTAACCGAACAAAAAATAACACTTGAAAATAATCTTGACGAGTTAAATAAAAAATTAGCAAGACAACAACAAAGTTACAAAGAATTAGGCGAAAAAAATAAACAAGCACTTGATGATTTAAATAAAGTGCATACAAAATCAACAGTGGAACATAAAAAAGCCGCTAGCGAATTAGAGAATCAAGTTAACGTATTAAAAGAAAAAAACAAGAGTGAACAACAAAAGGTAAGTGAGCTAAAAGAGCAATTAACTCAAGCTGGCGTAGAAAGTAAAAATTTAATTACCCATCTAAATGATGCGAATAGTAAACAAGAAGAAATTAATAAGTCTTTAAGTGAACAAAAAGTATTAATGATTGAAAAAGAGCAACATTGGTCGCAGCAGTTTACCGAGCTACAACAAAAGCATGATATTGATGTGGCTGCAACGCTTGAAATTCATTCAGGTGAAGTAGAAAAATTACAACAAACGATTAAAGAGACGCAAGAGCAATATGATAAAGCTGATAAACGTATAGAGAATCATCGTGAAAAATACGAAAAAGATGCCAACAATGCTCGTGAAACCATTAAGTATTTACGCGATGAGAATTTTGAATTAAATGGCAAGTTAGAACAACAAATAGCTGAATTAGAAGAAAAACTGACTGAATATCGGTTACGCTTTGAATATGCCCAAAAACAATTAATGAAACAATCGCAGTAACTATTATTAATTGATGATCCGTTAAAAAGGTCATCATTTTAAACTTTATTAAACTTAAAGAGTTAATGAATTAACGAGAATACCTTGTCTATCCAACTACCTATTAAAAAATTAAGCCTATGGCAACGTGATGCCTTTTGTGCTGCTTTACTTGAAAGAATGCTACCTAACTATCAAATGTTCTCTCAGACAGCTAATTTTGGCGAATATWGYTWRMWWYRYWWTCAATTWKWKWTATWWWRGCAAAARMWMWYWRAWCGMMWWWWWAWMWTAAANAMAKMWMTTYCAWMTRAKYWAMSCWCCRTWTTTRYWGATMAAASRARAMTKATKMARRTTWTRWKWAAYYTMWTAGAAAATGCGTTRAAATTTACGAACCAAGGATTTATTGAATTTGGTTATAACCTTAAAAAAAGGGGGGATAAGGAAGTACTTGAAATATATGTAAAAGACAGCGGAATAGGTATTAAACCTGAAAAACATCAACTCATATTTGAACGTTTTTCACAAGCAGAAAAAGAGCTTTCCAAAAATGTTGGTGGATTGGGATTGGGATTATCAATAGCTAAAGAAAATACGGAGCTGTTGGGGGGTGAAATTTCAGTAAAATCTAAAATAATGGAAGGTGCTACATTTTTGGTTACCATACCTTATAAGCCCGTAAATTTAAGTACAAATAATTCAATTCAAAATAACCATTTAGAAAAGAAGGCGAAATACACAATTTTAATTGCTGAAGATGAAGAGGTTAATTATTTATTTTTGGAAATAATTTTAACAGAAAAAATGAAACTTAATTGTAGTATTTTGCATGCGAAAGATGGGTTAGAAGCTGTTGAAATGTGTAAAAACAATTCAGATATTGATTTTGTATTTATGGATATTAGAATGCCAAGAATGAATGGCTATGAAGCAACAAAACAAATTAAAAAAATGCAACCTAATTTACCGATAATTGCATTAACAGCATATTCTACATCAGAAGATAGAGAAAAAGCAATGGCAGCAGGATGTAGTGATTTTATTTCAAAACCAATTAAAAAAGAATTGCTTTTAAAAACAGTTGATAAAGTTTTAAAGGAAAAGATTAGCTAATAAACTTAATTATATAAAACTTAAATTCACCATTATAGAGAGAGGGATTTTTTAATAAAGAAGAGAAATGAATTTAAAAAAATTGTTTACTAGAACTCATGTAGGACTGATAATTTTATTACTAACCTTAAGTATACTCAGCCTCTTAACATTTCAAAATAGAGGAAATATTAAGAGGACGAATGAAATTCGATTAAATTCATATGGAATCGCGAGTCATTTAAGAAAGACTTCTATAGATTTAACACGTTATTGTAGAACGTATGTTTTAACAGGTGACAGTACTTGGGAAGATAAGTATCTAAAAAAGCTGGACGTTCATTATGGAAATAAACCGAGACCCAATGGTAGAATTATTTCTTTTCAAGACAGTTTAAAAAAATTTGATTTCACAAAGGAAGAATTCTTTTTATTAGAAAAAGCATCTCAAAATTTTAATAATTTAATTGCGATTGAAAAAGTTGCTATGAATGCAACAAAAGGATTGTTTAATGATGGATCAGGCAATTTTACTGGTAAAGGTACTCCTGATATTGCTAAGGCGCACTCCGTATTATTTGATGATAGATACTATGAAAATAAAGCTCTAATAATGAATTCTATTGAAGAGTTTTATCAAGTTTTTAAGCCAAGAATTCAAAAAAGTGTCCAAATGTACGATACTTATAATTATTGGCTAATAGGAATTATCAATGCATTAATTTTCTCAATTATTAGTATATCGACAATTTCATTTTTTGTTATAAAAAATAAAATTATTTTACAGCTTGATGAATTGAAAAAAACAAAAATAATTGCAGATGAGAAAGCAAAAGAAAACAGAAAACTTTCGGTTGCGGTTGAGCAAAGTGCTAATTCAATAGTGCTTACAGATATCAAGGGAAACATAGAGTATACCAATCCTAAATTCAGTAAACTTACAGGGTATACAGCGTCTGAAATTTTAGGGAAGAATCAGCGGATATTAAAATCAGGCACACAGCCAAAAGCGTATTACACAAAAATGTGGCAAACAATTAAAAGTGGAAAGACTTGGAAAGGAGAGTTTCACAACAAAGATATAAGAGGTAATTTATTTTGGGAACAAGTTACAATAACGGCAATAAAAGATGATGAAGGGAAAATTATAAACTATTTAGGAATTAAAGAAGATGTTACGAATCGTAAAAGAGGGGAAGAGGAACTATTAAAAGCTAAAGAGAAGGCAGAAGAAAGCAATCGTTTAAAAACGGAGTTTTTGAACAACATGTCGCATGAAATACGAACTCCAATGAATGGTATATTAGGCTTTTCAAAGATGTTACTTGATAGTGATGTATCTGAAGAGAAACGAACCAATTTTGTGAACATTATTCAAAATAGCGGCAATCAATTATTACAGATTATTGACGATATTTTAGAAATTTCTAGATTAGAAACCAATCAAGTAAAAGTTAAGGAAGAAGAAGTTTGTTTAAACGACACATTGTTAGAATTATTTTCAATATTTGATATAAAAGCAAAAGAAAATAAAACGCCTTTATATCTTAAAAAATCGCTTTCAGACAAGCAAAGCACCATATTTACAGACAAAAAAAAATTGAATAAAGTATTAAGTAATTTATTAGAAAACGCCATTAAGTTTACGGATCGTGGATCTATTGAGTTCGGATATTTTTTAAAAAACAACAGGGTAGAACTTTATATTAAAGACACAGGAGCCGGAATAGATTTAGAAGATCAAATGCTTATTTTTGACCGTTTTTCACAAACCGAAAAGGACCTCTCAAAAAAAGCAGGAGGATTGGGGTTAGGCTTGTCTATAGCTAAAGAAAATATAGAATTGTTGGGTGGTGAAATCTCGGTAGTATCTGAAAAAGAAAAAGGAGCTACATTTTTTGTTTCTATTCCTTACAACCCAATTTTTAAGGATGATGAAAATGATGATAGTAAATATGAGTACACTATTTTGATTGCTGAGGATGAGGAGGTTAATTATTTATTTTTAGAAATAATTTTAATAGAAGAAATGAAACTCAATTGTAACATTTTACATGCTAAAGATGGCGAAGAAGCTGTTGAAATTTGTAAAAATAACCCTGAGATTGATATTGTATTTATGGATATTAAAATGCCAAAAATGAATGGATTTGATGCAACAGAACAAATAAAAAAAACACTTCCTAAACTACCAATAGTTGCTTTAACGGCATATTCAACATCAGAGGATAAAGAAAAAGCCATTCATGTAGGTTTCATGGATTTTATTTCAAAACCTATAAATAATGAAGCGTTAAAAAGTAAGATTAAACTATATTTAAGACAATTGAAAGAAATTAAAAGTTTAAAAACGCTGTAAAAATATTAAAAAAGCAAACATACAGGAGTAGGTATATCTTTACTATAATTAAAAGTTAACATTCCAGTTGTTTTGTCTATTGTATAAACACTAATATTTTTACTTTTTTGATTTGCTACTAACAGATATTTTCCATTAGGAGACAGGGTAAAATTACGAGGCCAGTTTCCTTTAGTACTTATTGTTTGAATTTTGTCAATGTTTCCAGTTTTTTGATCATGTTTGAAAACAACAATTGAATTTTCTCCTCTATTTGAACCGTATAAAAAATTTTCATCATTAGAAAGGTGAATATCAGCACAAAAACTTTCAGCCTTAAAAGTTTTATCCAACGTTGAAGAATGTTCTAAGAGTTTAAATTTTCCATTTAATTTAATAGCTGATGTAATTGTATTTGAATATTCATTGATGATATGTATTAAATTACCATTTTTRCTCATTACAAAATGTCGAGGACCTGAGTTTTCTTGCAGGGTTACAATATTATTCGTAACCAATCTATAGCTGTTGTTAACTTCTTTATATTCGTAGATAGCATTTTTACCTAAATTAGCTACAAAAAGACGATCGTTGATAAATTGTGACGAGTGTACATGTGAAATTTCAGTTTCGGAAGCATGGTTAAAAACTTGATTAGCTTCATCTAAATAACCATTAGCTAAAATTGGAAAAATTGCAATAGTACCAGCTGTATAGTTTGAAACAGCCACTTTTTCACCAGTTGAATCAATTGAAATATGGCAAGGGTGTGCTCCTTTACTACTTACCGTATTTAAAAATTGTAATTTTCCATTTTTTTGAACTTTAAAAGCTGAAACAAAACCGCTATTACCAGCATTAAAATTATTGGTTTCACCAACAGTATATAAATATTTTTTATCTGGACTATATATTAAAAAAGAGGGATTTTCTAGTTTAGCTACTAATTTAAGCGCACCAAGTTCTCCGGTATTCTGATTAAATGAAATTTGATAAATTCCCTTACTTTCACCATCGGTATAGGTACCAACATACAATGAGGTATTATCTTGAGCAAAAATTGAAAAGCTAAGTGTAAAACACACATAGMAYAAATATTYTTTCATAAAATGAATTTTTAAGGATTTAAAAATAAGACTAAATAAGTGAAGTTTTGTAAATCGCAATTATTTAATCAAAACACCTCGTTTGTTTAACAAGGGAATTGTACGCAATGCACTTTCTTTGATGGTATTTTTTTCAAATAAAAACTTTTTATCAAACATAGCATTTCCTTCAAAAAAAGTAACATTAAAAAAATTTGAAAGGGTTAAAACCTCCCCTTGTAATAATTCAACCTTAGCGAAAGATTTAGCAGGAAGATTGTCAATTTTATGACGCATTAAAGAAGTTTCAATAAGTTTATCTTCATCATAACCTTTTGAAACAATTAATACCATTTCTATTGCGAATTCTTTATTATTGATAATATAAGCATACCAATCATCAGATTGAAATTCGTCATTATATTCTTTAACAACAGCCATAAAAATATCAGTAACTYCAGGTATTCGAATATCTTTTTTCATAAGATTCTAGTTAAAAAAAATTCCGCATAAGAGCGGAATGATTAATTTATAAAACCGATTTAAATTGTTCTAAAAAGCGAATGTCATTTTCGTAGAACATTCTAATATCTRGGATTTGATATAACAACATAGCAATACGCTCTATACCCATCCCAAATGCATACCCAGAATACACTTCTGAATCAATATTAGCATTTTTAAGTACATTTGGGTCTACCATTCCGCAACCCATAATTTCTAGCCATCCAGTTCCTTTAGTAATCTTATAATCGGTTTCGGTTTCTAAACCCCAATAAATATCAACTTCAGCACTAGGTTCTGTAAAAGGAAAATAGGAAGGGCGCAACCTGATTTTAGATTTCCCAAACATTTCTTTAGTGAAATACAATAAAGTTTGTTTTAAGTCAGCGAAAGAAACGTCTGTATCAATATACAGACCCTCTACTTGGTGAAAGATGCAATGTGCCCTAGCTGAAATATCTTCGTTTCTAAATACTCTACCTGGAGATATGGTTCTGATTGGAGGTTTATGACTTTCCATATATCGCACTTGAACCGACGAGGTGTGTGTACGTAATAATATATCTGGATTTTTTTCAATAAAGAAAGTGTCCTGCATATCTCGAGCTGGATGATACTCAGGTAAATTTAACGCTGTAAAATTATGCCAGTCATCTTCAATTTCAGGACCCTCAGAAACAGTAAAACCAATGCGTGAAAATACATCAATAATTTTATTTCGAACTAATGATATTGGATGACGAGAACCTAATTCAATAGGTTCTGATGGTCGGGTTAAATCACCGTAAATATCTTTTTGTTCGGTTAAATTTTCTAAGTTATCTTTTAAATGAGCTACTTTATCTTGTGCTGATTTTTTTAACGTATTTAATGCTTGTCCAAAATCTTTTCTTTCGGCGGGTGCTACATTTTTAAATTCTACAAATAAATCGTTAAGCAATCCTTTTTTACCTAAGAATTTAATTCTAAAAGTTTCAATTTCATCTTTCGTAGCACCATTAAATGCTTTTACTTCACCAATCAGTTCTTTTACTTTATCTAACATTTTAATTATAAAATTAGGCTGCAAATTTAAGCAATTTTATTTTGAAAAAAGAATAAGTAATTGAATGATAATTGATCGATCTTTTAACAATTATTCAATGTTTATAAAGGCTCCTTAAAAAGGGTTTTTCAATCTATAACGAAAACGTTTGAAATTGTGAAATTTACTTAATAAAAACCCTTGTTTTTTTTAGATATATTCAAATATTAAGTATATTTGTTAGGTAAATTAATAATAACACAAAATAACATACTAAAAATTATGAAATCTAAAATAAAAGGGTTCATGGACTTGGTAAAGCAAAGAAACCCACATGAACCAGAGTTTTTACAAGCTGTTGAGGAAGTAGCAGAGACTGTTATTCCTTACATTGTTAATAACGAAATTTACAATGGTAAAAACGTTCTATTAAGAATGGTTGAACCAGAAAGAGTTCTAATGTTCCGTGTGCCGTGGATTGATGATAATGGAGAAGTTGTTGTAAATAGAGGATATAGAATCCAAATGAATTCAGCAATTGGCCCATACAAAGGAGGCTTACGTTTTCACCCCTCAGTAAATCTTAGTATTCTTAAATTCTTAGCATTTGAGCAGGTGTTTAAAAATGCATTAACTACGTTGCCAATGGGTGGTGGTAAAGGAGGTTCTGATTTTGATCCTAAAGGAAAATCGGACGAAGAAATTATGCGTTTCTGTCATAGTTTTATGGCTGAATTAAGCCGCCATATAGGGTCACATACTGATATTCCAGCCGGTGATATTGGTGTTGGAGCAAGAGAAATAGGATTCCTGTTTGGGATGTATAAAAAAATGAGAAATGAATTTACAGGAGTATTAACAGGTAAAGGAATTTCTTGGGGTGGTTCCTTAATTCGTCCTGAAGCAACAGGTTATGGAACAGTATATTTTGCACAAAGTATGCTTGAAACTAGAGGAGATTCTCTTAAAGATAAAACGGTTGTTGTATCAGGTTCTGGTAATGTTGCTCAGTATGCTTGTGAAAAAGCGACTCAATTAGGTGCCAAAGTTGTTACGTTATCAGATTCATCTGGATTTATTTTTGATAATGAAGGTATTGATACTGCTAAATTAGCATTTGTGATGGAATTAAAAAATATAAAACGTGGTAGAATTAGCGAATACATTAAAAAATATCCAAAAGCAAAATACATTGAAGGGAAAACGCCATGGGGAATTAAATGTGAAGTCGCGATGCCTTGTGCTACTCAGAATGAAGTAAATGGTGAAGACGCTAAAATGTTGTTAAGTAATGGATGTTTTGTCATAAGTGAAGGTGCAAATATGCCTTCTAAACCAGAAGCAGTTACAGCTTTTCAATCAGCTAAAATATTATATGCACCAGGAAAAGCATCAAATGCTGGTGGTGTTGCAACATCAGGTTTAGAAATGAGTCAAAACTCTTTACGTATTAATTGGTCACGTGAAGAAGTTGATGAAAAATTAAAGAAAATTATGTCCGATATTCATGATGCTTGTATAGAATTTGGGAAAAATGAAAATGGATATATCGACTATGTAAGAGGGGCAAATATTGCTGGTTTTGTTAAAGTTGCTGATGCAATGTTAGCACAAGGAGTTGTTTAATTCTTACCAGATAAATTTTAAATAAAAAAGGTTGCTCATGAGCAACCTTTTTTATTTTGGGTTATTAATCTACATAAAAACAGTAAAATTTATTGCTAAAATTATATCTTGCATTTGTAAAAAAGTCTTTTAAAAATGACAAATAAATTATTACCAGATTTAAAATCTTATACGTTTGAAGAAGTTGCATTTGATCAATTAATGCAAAATAGAATTAACAAAGTGTTAATTGTTTGTTCAAACTATGATTATTACATGCTGCAAGAAGATGGTAGAATTGATGAACGTATTTTTAATGAATACACCGCTCTTAATTTAAGGTATCCACCAAGTTTTAGACACGCTAATTCGGCAAAAAGAGCAATTAAAATGTTACGTACGGATAAAATAGATTTGGTAATTACTTGGTTAGACATTGGTGACTACAAAGCTTTTGAAACTTCGAAACTTATAAAAGAAGCATTCCCTGAAGTTCCTATTGCAGCACTTAGTCATTATTCTTCTCAATTAAGAGAAAAATTGAAACAAGGAAATATGGGTATCATAGACTTTGTTTTTCATTGGAATGGTAATGTTGATATTTTTTTAGCCATTATTAAATTGACTGAGGATAGAATGAATGCCGAAAAGGATATAAATAAAATTGGAGTTAAAGCCATTTTATTAGTTGAAGATTCTTTGAAGTTTTATTCAAGGTATTTACCTATTATTTATAAAATTATTTTAAAACAAACACGGTCATTTATGTCTGAAGGCTTAAATGAACACCGTAGAATGATGCTCTTAAGAGGACGACCAAAGATATTATTGGCAACTAACTATGAAGAAGGATTGGATTTATTTCAACAATATAAATACAATTTATTAGGCGTAATTTCTGACGTTAGTTACTTCAAAGAAGGAAAACGTGATTCAGAAGCGGGATTTCATTTTTTAAAATATGTAAGAAGTTTTAAGCGTTATTTTCCTTTTTTGATTCAATCATCGAATAAGAATAATGAAAAAAAAGCAATAGATCTTAAGGGTAAATTTTTATACAAACATTCTGAAACTTTAGAAGATGAGATAAAAAATTACATCACTAAATATTTTTCATTTGGAGATTTTGAATTTTGGGATCCTGCTCAAATGAAGGTTTTAGAAACAGTAAAAGATCTAAGTAATTTTCAAAAAGCGCTATCCTTAGTTACTTCAGAAGCATTGGTATACCATGCAAAACGAAGTGAATATTCAAAATGGCTAAAATCTAGAGCACTTTTTCCATTAGCTAACTTGTTTAGTACAGTAGAATATGAGGATTTTGATGACGCAGAACAAATAAGAGAATTTCTGATAAAAGCAATTAAAGTATATCGAATATACAGATCCAGAGGTGTAATTTCAAAGTTTGACAAAAATAAATACGATGAATATTTAGGATTTTCTAGAATTGGAGATGGGGCCTTAGGAGGAAAAGGAAGAGGCTTGGCATTCATTGATTCCTTTTTAAAACGCCATAATTTATCAGAAAAATATAAGGATGTAACTATTTCTATCCCAAGAACTGTAGTAATAAGCACGGAAGTATTTGATGAATTTATGGAAGGTCATGAATTAATTGGGTTTGTTGCAAAATGTAATAATGACAATGAAATTTTGAAAAAATTCATTTCAAAAAAATTACCACAATGGGTTTTAGACGATATTTCAGCTTTTTTAAATGTAACAAAATGTCCAGTTGCAGTAAGGTCTTCAAGTGTCTTAGAAGATTCTAATTATCAACCATTTGCCGGGATATTTGCTACCTATATGTTACCGAAAGCGAAGGAGAAAAAAATGCTTGAAATTGTTTCAATAGCAATCAAATCTGTGATGGCGTCAGCATTTTTTCAAAATAGTAAGGTATATTTAAAGGCGACTTCTCATTCAATTGAAGAAAGTAAAATGGCGGTAATTTTGCAAGAAGTTACAGGGAAACAGTATGAAGATGTTTATTATCCGAATGTTTCAGGAGTTGCAAGGTCAATTAATTTTTACCCTATTGGTAATGAAAAACCTAATGAAGGAATTGTAAATATAGCATTAGGTTTGGGAGAAATTATTGTTGGAGGAGGTCGAACCTTAAGATTTTCACCTTACCATCCCAAAAAAATATTGCAACTTTCTTCTCCCGATTCAACTCAACGCGACACACAACAATTTTTTTATGGCCTAGATCTGAATCCTGATAGTTATAAAGTTTCAACAAGTGAAGCAGTCAACAAAAAGAAAATTAGTATTAGAAACGCAAAAAAACATAGCTCTTTAAAATTTGTAGCTTCAACGTACGATCTACAAAATAACATCATTAAACCCGGAGTATTGCATGATGGAATTCGTGTAATTTCATTCGACAATATATTGAAATACAATACGTTTCCATTAGCTGAAATTTTGAAAGACTTATTGCGAATAGGTCAACGAGAAATGCGAAACCCTATAGAAATGGAGTTTGCCATAAATCTTGATGTGCCAGAAGGAAGTCAGAAAGAATTTAGTTTTTTACAAATTAGACCTATTATAGAAACGAACGAAACAGTGAGTGAACTTCCGGAAGATTTTAAGCTTTCTGATTCGATAATATATTCAGAATCGGCTCTAGGAAACGGAAAGTATGAAGGGATACACGATTTTGTTTATGTAAAACCCGAAACGTTTAATAGTGCAAATACAAGACAAATTGCATCGGCAGTTGAAGAAATTAATAAAAAATTCACATCACTCAATAAACAATATATTTTAGTAGGACCTGGTAGATGGGGATCAAGTGATCCTTGGTTGGGAATTCCCGTAATTTGGCCACAAATATCATCAGCAAAAATTATTGTTGAGGCAGGTCTTAATAATTTTAGAATTGATCCAAGCCAAGGGACTCATTTTTTTCAAAATTTAACCTCATTTAAAGTGGGATACTTAACCATAAATCCTTTTATAGATGATGGATTTTTTGATTTAGATTATTTAAATAATCAAGAAGCCGTATACGAAGATACTTATTTAAGACATATTTGTTTTGAAGAACCTTTAAATGTAATTATTGATGGGAAAAGTAATAAAGCTGTTATTTTTAAGAAAGAGTACAAACCAATTGATACTCAAAACTTATTAGAAAGTACTATTGATGATTTGCCTCCTGATGGATTTATGTAAAGTAGGTAATTTAGAATGTAAAAAACACAGAATTTTAAATTACAAATGAGATAAATAGCTGTAATTTTGCATCAAAATTTTAAAAAAAGTTTAAATACTTAGAAATTATAATATTATGAATGTAAAAGAGATATTGAATAACCTTGAAACTAAGCATCCAGGAGAGAAGGAATACTTACAAGCAGTTCAGGAAGTATTAGAATCTATTCAAACAATTTATAATGAAAATCCACAATATGAAGCAGCTAAAATTATTGAGAGGTTAGTTGAACCTGATCGCATCCTAACATTTAGAGTTTCTTGGGTTGATGATGAAGGTGAAGTTCATGTTAATTTAGGGTATAGAGTACAATTTAATAATGCTATTGGCCCTTACAAAGGAGGTATTCGCTTACACCCAAGTGTTAATTTAAGTATTCTTAAATTTTTAGGGTTTGAGCAGATCTTTAAAAATGCACTAACTACATTACCTTTGGGTGGTGGTAAAGGAGGATCTGATTTTAACCCAAAAGGGAAATCAGATGCTGAAATTATGCGTTTTTGCCAAGCTTTTATGCTTGAATTATGGAGAGTTATTGGACCTAGCTCTGATGTACCAGCAGGAGATATTGGAACAGGAGGTAGGGAAATTGGTTTCTTATACGGGATGTATAAAAAGTTACAATTCGAAAATACGGGTGTTTTCACAGGTAAAGGCTTAAATTGGGGAGGGAGTTTAATTCGACCGGAAGCTACAGGTTTTGGCGGGACTTACTTCACAAAGGAAATGTTAGAAATAAATAATGATAAATTTAAAGGTAAGGTGGTTACTGTATCTGGCTTTGGGAATGTATCTTGGGGAGTGGCCCTTAAAGTTACCGAACTTGGAGGTAAAGTAGTTACAATTTCTGGTCCTGATGGATATATTTATGACGAAAAAGGATTAGATGCTGAAAAAATTGAATATTTATTAGAATTAAGAGCTTCTAATAATGATGTTGTTGCTCCTTATGCAGAAGAATTTCCCGAGGCTAAATTTATTGCAGGAAAAAAACCATGGGAAGTTGCGTGTGATATTGCAATGCCTTGCGCCATTCAAAATGAATTAAATGGTGAAGATGCTGAACAGTTAATTGCTAATGGAGTTAAATATGTTGCTGAAGTATCTAATATGGGTTGCACACCAGAAGCTATAGATGCATTTCAGCAACAAAAAATACCTTACGCACCGGGTAAAGCAGTAAATGCAGGAGGTGTTGCTGTATCAGGCCTAGAGATGTCTCAAAATGCCATGAAATTAAATTGGACTGCTGAGGAAGTAGATGCTAAATTGCTTCAAATAATGTCATCAATTCATGTGGCTTGTTTGAAATATGGAACGCAAGATGATGGTTATATCAATTATGTTAAAGGAGCAAATATAGCAGGCTTTATAAAAGTTGCTGATGCGATGTTAGATCTAGGTATTGTATAATTTTGTAATTATTATATTTTTAAAAAGGGTTGCTAATTAGCAACCCTTTTTCTTTTTATATTTGTTAATTAATGGAAAAGCCTACCCAATATCGAAAAATCATTCATGTAGATATGGATGCTTTTTATGCTTCTGTAGAACAACTTGACAATCCTGAACTAAAAGGAAAGCCTGTTGCGGTTGGTGGTGGTGGAGAGCGTGGCGTAGTTGCTGCAGCTAGTTATGAAGCACGAAAGTTTAAAGTGCGATCTGCAATGAGTGGTGCATTGGCAAAAAAGAATTGTCCTCACTTAATTTTTGTAAAACCTAGATTTGAAAGATATAAGGAAATATCTCAAAAAATTAGGGCTATTTTTTTTGAATATACCGATTTGGTAGAACCTCTTTCATTAGATGAAGCCTATTTAGATGTCACAGAAAACAAAAAGGGAAATCCATCTGCTAGTTTAATTGCGAAAGAAATAAGACAACGTATTTTTGATGAGTTACAATTGAATGCTTCAGCAGGAATTTCAATCAATAAATTTGTAGCTAAAATTGCTTCTGATATTAATAAACCTAACGGACAAAAAACAATACCGCCAGAAGATGTTATACCTTTTTTAGAAGAGTTACCTATCGAAAAATTCTTTGGAGTAGGAAAAGTTACCGCTTCGAAAATGTATAAATTGGGAATTTTCACAGGTAAGAATTTAAAAGAAAAAAGTATTGAATTTTTAACTCAACATTTTAAAAAATCAGGAAGTCATTATTACTAYATAGTTCGTGGAATTCAGCATAGTGAAGTAAAGCCAAACCGACTTCGAAAATCGGTGGCTGCTGAACATACTTTTGCAAAAAACCTAACTTCTGAAATATTTATGCTTGAAAAATTGAAGAAGATTTCAAAAGAATTAGAACAGCGCTTAATTCTGTCAAAAGTATCGGGAAAAACAATTACGTTAAAAATAAAATACAGCGATTTTAAACTACAAACGCGTAGTAAAACAGTCCCTTTTTATGTAAAAGAAAAAGCGATTTTATTTGAAACAGTAAAAGAATTATTATTTCAAGAAAAAACACTTAATTCTGTACGTTTATTGGGAATATCAGTAACTAATTTAAATATACATTCAAAAAAAAGAGAAGAACCTGTAGCGGTTCAGCTAAAGTTTGAATTTTAAGATTCTTCCAAYGTRTAAATYACRTTTCGATYTTYYAAGTAMTTTAAAATATACTTAAAACAAACTTCRTGTTTTCCYACAAGTTCTGGRGGGAATATTCCTTTTTCAWTAAATAAACCATCTAAAAATAARTTMGCAGCKGCYGTRGCWGTRTAACCWGTAGTTCGAGCCATAGATGAGRTTTTTGTWTCWKTACAATATTCATCRTGCAAATTATAAACAATGGTTTTATGTTCACCTTTTTCGTTCGTTCCTTTTAAAGTTATTCGCATCACCGTAATTTCCTCTTCAGTGTCTTCTAATTTCCATTCATTGAATAAAATCTCAGAGGTGAAATCTAAGGGTGATATCTCAGTACCACTGATAGTTATTTTTTCTTCGCTAAAAAAACCGCTCGCCTTTAATACCTTTATATACTCAATATGATCAGGATATCGCAGCGTTTTTTCCTTCATGTTTTTGATGTGAGGCATGGTAAAAATGATGGAACGAAGGCCATCAGAATTAAAAGATTCTAAAGTCCCTACTCGATCAAATTCCACAAATTCACAATCTGTTAAGGCTTCTTTAGTTACCATAACACCATTTTCAACATAACGAGCAGGGCGCGTATATTCTTCAATTACATCAATAGGTGAAAACGGTGCTTTGTAGCTAAAAGGCCATTTTTTAATTTTTGGAAGTCCACCAACCAAACATTCAAAATCGGTTAGTTTTAATTTTTCATTATAATAGCCTAGAATAATACTTCCCATACCTGGAGCAACACCGCAATCCACAATAGCAGTCACATTTTTTTCTTTTGCTAATTCATGTAAATCCAGTGAATTTTCTGGGAAGAAAGAAATATCGATTACATTTTTTTCGGCCTCAATAATATTTTTTAAAGTTTCAAAACCTAAAAACCCTGGAACAGCACAAATAACTAAATCAAATGGTTTAATGGTTTTTTGAAGTTTATTTTTATCKGTYACATCCAAWACWATTGGAGTRAGGWTGTTRCATTTTTTWRKGGYTTTWTYTAAWGCTTTTTCATTRAAATCAGTGATAGTAACGGAATGTTTTTYAGCTAAATCTATAGCCATTGTGCTGCCTACCATGCCGGCACCTAATACAATTATATTGCTCATAATGTTTGTTAATTTAAAAAATGAATGATAAAGTGAATTTTACAAGTAGAAGTACTTGTTATACCAAATAAACATCATAATGATCTATTTCATTCGTTTCTTTTTCACACAAATTTCAATATAAAATAGAACCGTAGCCAATGCTAGGATTAGATTTTCTATTTTATTTGAACAAAAAATAAATCAAACCAATAACGATCATTTTGAAATTCAGTTGGTATTATACGAAAAGTTAGACTTAACTTATAATCCCGGAATTAAAATCCATGGCATTTCAGATAAGTTTTTAATACGATGAAATTTCATATTCAAACGTACAATTTATTTTGGAATAAAAACTACTCATTATAAAATTTCCCTTGCCACATATTTTTCTCGATAAGTTTTTTATCAATTTTTGCAACAATTTCAAAATTTTTCAGATTATTCCATTTGGGTGCAATTAGTAAATCTTGTGGTGTTTCACTAATAAATCGTTCAATTATAATGTCAGGTCTTAATTTTCCGACAAAATCAGTTATTAAATTTATGTAAGATTCTGCAGTAAATAAATCGAAATTTTCTGGGTTTCGTTTATACTGAATTTGCATGATAGAGTTTTTAACTATTTGCAAATGATGTAATTTTAAAGTGTTAATTGGAAGTTTTGAAATTTCAATTGCATGATTTAAAAGATCTTCAGTGGTTTCACCTGGCAACCCAATAATAATGTGTGCTCCTAAATGGAATCCTTTATTTTTGCATAGCTCGTAAGTCGCTTTTGTTTCTTCAAAAGTATGACAACGATTTACTGAAACTAACGTTTTCTCATTGGTGCTTTCTACACCAAATTCTAATGAAATAAAATATTTTTTTGATAAAAACGATAAATAATCAATAATTTCTTTTGAAATACAATCGGGGCGTGTACCAATAACTAACCCTATAACCCTTTCAACATTTAAGGCTTCTTCATACATTTTTTTAAGCGATTCAATAGCAGCATATGTATTCGTATAAGCTTGAAAATAGGCTAGGTATTTTTGAGATTTGTACTTTTTACCAAAAAACGCAATACCTTGTTCTAATTGATCTTTAATACTCTTTGTTGGCTCACAATAATCAGGATTAAAAGTATCATTATTACAGTATGTACAACCACCAAAACCCTTTGAGCCATCTCTGTTGGGACAAGAGAACCCAATATYTAATGATATTTTTTGCACTCTTTCTCCAAAGGTTGATTTAATGAAAGAAGAGTAGTCTAGGTATCGTTTTCCTGTAAAGAGCATATAAAAAAAATATTTGACAAAATTAGGGATTGTTATTCAACAATATTCAATATTATTTTAAAATTAAATTTTTGCTATCTTTAGAAATACTAACTAACTAAATAAATGAAAAAATTCCCAAATGCGCTAGTCATTATGATTGGGTTTATCTTGCTTTCTGCAATTTTAACCTACATTATTCCACAAGGTCAATATGAAAGAATTACCAATCCAGAAACAAATCAGGTAACTGTAATTCCAGGTTCTTACAAAACAGTTAACGCAGAACCAGTTTCTATTCTAAAAACAATGTTATCTATTCCAGAAGGAATAGTAGATAGAGCCGATTTAATTGCGCTTATACTTTTAATAGGTGGGTGTTTTTATATTATTGAAAAAACGGGAGCATTAAAAGAAGGGATTACTTACTTAACAATAAAGCTCAACGGTAAAGAAGAAATTGTATTAATAGTAGTATCTATAATTTTTTTAATAGCCGGTGCACTTATGGGCTTACAAGAAGAAATAATAGCAATGATGCCCGTTCTACTTTATTTAACCTCACGTTTAGGCTATAATGCTTTTGTTGCAATTGCAATAAGTTTTGGCTCTGCTATTTTAGGAGCCTCATTTAGTCCAATTAATCCATTTGCCGTTGTAATTGCTCAAAAAGAAACAGGTTTAGAATTTTTATCAGGAAGTGGATATAGATTGTTCATACTAGCAATTGCTTTTATTGTTTGGATGTTTATGATAATTAGATATGCAAATAAAAATAAAGTTGAAAAGCTTGTTGAAAAGAATGAATTGGTTAAAAAAGTAAGTATACGAAGTATTATTATTTTAACACTTGTTGGAATTGCTTTTGTTATTTTAATTATTGGAATGATGAAATAYAACTGGGGRTTTAATGAAATGTCAGCAGAATTTTTCACACTTGGAATACTTGTTGGTTTGATTGGGAAATTAGGGATGAATGGTACTATTGAAACCTATATTGACGGTTTTAAAGAATTAGTTTTTGCAGCTATGATTGTTGGTTTTGCTAGTAGTATTTCAATTATTTTAAAGCAGGGTATGATTATAGATTCTATAATTTATGGCTTATTTACTCCTATGCAGTATTTACCAAAAAGCTTGGCGGCTGTTTCTATGATGGCTTCACAATCTGTGCTACATTTTCCCGTTTCAAGTTATTCAGGTCAAGCCATTTTAACGATGCCAATTTTAGCTCCACTATCAGATTTGATAGGGATTTCTCGTCAGGTTTGTGTATTAGCCTTCCAATATGGTGCTGTTATGACAGATTTAATTTATCCAACGCAAGGTGCTTTAATGGCAATTATTGCTATAGCGGGTATACCTTTCGATCAATGGTTTAAGTTTATTTTTAAATTTACATTGGTAATATTAGGAGTTGGAGCCGTAGCAATTGTTATTGCAGTTTTTATTGGATTTTAAATTTTCCATTAAAATTTATCGAGCTATTTTTACACTTCAATTATGAAAGATTACTTAGAAATTAAAGAAAAATTGTACAAAGCTTGCTTACATTTTACAAATGAAAAGTTAACTACAGTTATGAATATGATGCATTCAAACAAAAAAGCATTGTTTTCTGAAACTAAAAGTTCAGCAGGTGATAAGCATGAAACAGGGAGAGCTATGATTCAGTTAGAAATGGAAAAATTAAGTGGGCAATTGGGTGAAATCAATTTGATGGATGATGTTCTGAAAAAGATGGATTATAAAAAAAAATCGGAAGTGATTTGCTTAGGAAGTTTAATAATAACCGACAAGATTAATTATTATTTAGCAATAAGCGCTGGGAAAATTACAATAGATACTGTTCATTATTTTGCTATTTCTACAAATTCGCCAATAGGACAACAATTATTGGGAAAACATATAGGAGGAATTATTCAGTTTAATAATGCAAAAATCTTAATTTTTTTTTAATCTTCTTGAATATTAAAAAGATACTTAAGATTTATTTCTGAAGCACTAATACATTTTTATCAGTATGTTCAAATTCTSTACCGTAAATATCTAACATTGTAGTTTCAGCATATGTCATCTTTCCATTTTCTATCTCAATTATTTGATGATAGCTTTTTGTTAATGCTTTTTCTTTCATAAATGGAGATTGAATAATTCCCCAACCCTCATTGTTTATCGCTGCCACTACTTCAATACGTAGTTTATCATCATTATAATTGGCATTATTAAAAGGAGCTCCTGCTAATAAGCTAACAGCTCTAGGAATATTTAAAGAATGCATAATTACATTATTTTTTGTATCCCACATCCAATAGCCTGTTTCATCATGAAAGACACCACCATCAGATTTACACTTAACAATTCTTCTATAATGTAATACTGATAATATTTGAGATTCTGCATTTGTTAAATCCCCACCTTCAGTAAAAGTGATAGTTTCATAGTAAGGGTTTTCTTCGGCACCATCAGGTTCAGGAGCAATATCCATTCCTTTATCACCTTTCCAAACACCTATTAATTCTTTTAAGGGACCGTAATTAACTTCAACAATTGCTTCTTTCATAAGTAATCTATTTAAAATCAAAAATAAGTATGATATTTTTAAAATAAGATGATATTAATCAAAGAGCCTAAATATTAACTAATATTTAGGACTCTAAAAATTTTAAATAATATTGAATTTATCCTTTTATTTTAGTTTCACTAGGCAATTCTTTATAACCCATATTATATAATGTAAATCCAAAAATATCAGCATATTGTTCAATTGTTTTGGATACAGGCGTTCCTGCTCCATGACCGGCATTTGTTTCAATACGTATTAAAGTAGGGTTATTTCCCTTTTGTTTTTCTTGTAATTCTGCAGTAAATTTAAATGAATGTGCAGGCACAACTCTATCATCATGATCTCCAGTTGTTACCATAGTTGCTGGATACTCTATTCCTTCTTTTATATTATGAACAGGTGAGTAGCCTTTTAAGTATTCGAACATTTCTTTAGAATCGTTAGCTGTACCATAATCATAGGCCCATCCTGCACCTGCAGTAAATGTATGGTAACGCAGCATATCCATAACCCCTACAGCTGGTAAAGCTACTTTCATTAAATCGGGTCTTTGAGTCATGGTAGCTCCTACTAATAATCCACCATTAGAAGCACCTTTAATAGCCAAATGACTTGAAGATGTGTACTTATTTTCAATTAAATATTCAGCAGCTGCAATAAAGTCGTCAAATACATTTTGTTTATCCAATTTTATGCCTGCCTTATGCCATTCTTTTCCATATTCTCCACCGCCACGTAAATTTGGAACTGCATAAATTCCACCTTGCTCCATCCAAACAGCATTTGTAATACTAAAGCGAGGTGTGAGGCTAATATTAAAACCTCCATAAGCGTATAAAATAGTTGGATTTTGACCATTAAGTACTGTTCCTTTTTWGTAAGAAATAATCATTGGAATTTTTGTACCATCTTTTGAAGTGTAAAAGATTTGTTTTGATTCAAAATCTTCCGAATCAAAATCGATGGCTGGTTTTTTATACAATTCAGAAATTCCTGAGGCTGGTTTAAAAGAATAAATTGAACCAGGTGTTATATAATTGGAAAAAGAGTAATAAATAGTTTCGGCATTCTTTTTACCTCTAAATCCACCTGCTGAACCTATTCCAGGAAGTTCAATATCACGTATTAATTTTCCGGAATAATCGTATTGTTTTAATTTTGAAACAGCATCAACCATGTAATTTGTAAAAATATAACCACTTGATTTTGATGGAGATAAAACGTTTTTGGTTTCGGGAATTACATCAATCCAATTTTTTTTATTAGGATTGTTAACAGATACTTTTACAACGCGTTTATTTGGAGCATTTACATTGGTAACCAATAGAAATGTTCCATTTTTATGATCTAATACATAAGTGTCATTGTCAAACCCYAAAATTATAGGTTTAATTTCACTTTTTGGGTTTGATAAATCTTTAAAATATAATTCGTTACCAGAAGTAGAAGTAGAAGCTTTTATAATTAAATAGTTGCCGTCTTCGGTTACTGAACCGTTTACGTATCTTCTTTTTTCTTGTTCACCAAATAATAGTTTATCACTTTTTTGAGGAGTACCTAATTTGTGATAAAACAAACGATGTTGATCTGTTTTTGCAGAAAGCTCACTTCCTTTAGGTTTTTCATAGCTCGAATAAAAGACTCCTTCATTTCYTTTCCAGGCCATTCCGCTAAATTTAACATCAATAATGGTATCTTCTTTAATTTCTTTTGAAGCTACATCCATTATAATAATTTTTCTCCAATCGCTTCCTCCTTCAGAAATAGCATAAGCAACAATGCTTCCATCTTTTGAAAATGATAATCCACCCAACGATGTTGTTCCATCTTCAGAAAAAGAATTCGGATCTAAAAACACTTCAGGTTCATCATTTTCATTTTTATAACGGTATAATACATATTGATTTTGAAGACCGTTATTTTTATAAAAATAAGTATAGTCACCTTCTTTAAAAGGGGATCCAATTTTTTCGTAATTCCATAATTTTTCTAAGCGTTTTTTTAGTACTTCTCTGTATGGAATATTAGATAAATAATCAAAAGTAACTTCATTTTGATCTTTAACCCAATTGGCTGTTTCTTCAGACATATCATTTTCTAACCAGCGGTAAGAATCTTTAACTTCTGTACCAAAATAGTTAGTAACAGTATCCACTTTTTTAGTAATTGGGTAATTCAATTTAACGGTGTTTTTATTAGACTCAGAATTATTACAGGAAAACATAAAAACTCCAATCATTGTTATTAATAAGATATTTTTCATTTTTAAATCTTTTTTGTCTAACAAATGTAATTAAAAAAGGCATATTCAACTGAATATGCCTTTCTATTTTAGGGTGTTAAGTTTTTTAAAATAGTGTCTTAAATTTTTTCCAATTTGCATAAATTAAAACAGTGGTTAAAATTGCAACCAAAGCCGCAAGACCAACACCAGCTGGATCAAGAACTAAGTGAAATAGAACAACATTTACGGAAAGAATTGAGGCGAAAATTAAAGCAAAGCCTTTCCATTTATTAATTAGCAAAAGAATACCAGCAACTATTTCTGTTAGTGCAATAAGAGGAAACATATATCCAGTATTTCCTAATGCTCCCATGAAATCTGCTGGAGGCCCTTCCATTGGTGGCATTGGCATAAACTGTAAAAATTTGTTTACTCCAAACACTAATAGAATCAAACCTAAAAGAAGACGTAATACCATTGTTAATTTTGAATTCATAATAAATAAATTTTAGTTAAAAAATTGTTGGTTAAGTTGTTAAATTACAAAATTAATTATAGACGTAACTAATGTTACTTCTACTTTGTTAGTTTTTATGTCACTTTGTCGACAAATTGAGTGGCACTAAAATTGCGTTAGTATTAAAATAAATTTTTAAAATAATGACTGAATTATTGACAAAAAAAACTTTTTTAGAAAAAGTTTTTAATTTCGAAAAAAATAAAGAATGGAAGTTTAAAGGAGATGTTCCTTGTATCATTGATTTTTATGCAGATTGGTGTGGACCTTGCAAGGCAGTAGCACCAGTTTTAGAAGAATTGAGTAATGAATATGAAGGAAAAATTAATATTTATAAAGTAGACACAGAAGTTGAGCAAGAATTAGCAGCGGCATTTGGTATTAGAAGTATTCCCTCAATGTTATTTGTGCCTAAAGAAGGAGAACCTCAAATGGCACAAGGAGCATTACCTAAACATCAATTTGAACAAATTATTGGAGATGTATTAAAGGCTTCAAAATAACCCCGATAGACACCATAAAAAAGCCGCTTTATGAATTTAAACTAAGTTATTTTCAATTAAATATTCAGCAATTTGAATTGTATTTGTTGCTGCTCCTTTTCGCAAATTATCTGATACAATCCACAAGTTTAACGTATTTGGTTGTGACTCATCTCTACGAATACGACCTACAAAAACTTCATCCTTGTTGTGTGCGTAAATAGGCATTGGATAGGTATTCGTATCTAAATTATCTTGAACAATAACACCTGGAGTTTGGCTCAATAATTTTCGAACATCAGCTAMATCAAAATCATTTTCAAAYTGCACATTTACAGCTTCTGAATGACCWCCAGCWGTTGGAATTCGAACSGCWGTTGCCGTTACAGAAAAWGAWTSATCTCCTAAAATTTTCTTAGGTTCWTTTACCAATTTCATTTCTTCCTTTGTGTATCCATTTTCTAAGAAATCATCGCAGTGTGGAATTGCATTCCTATTAATAGGATAATGATATGCCATTTCACCTTTAATTCCCTTGGTTTCGTTTTCAAGTTGTTGAACAGCTTTAACACCTGTACCAGAAACCGATTGATAAGTAGATATAACAACACGATTCATTTTATACTTTTTGTGCAAGGGCGCCAAAGCCATTACTAATTGAATCGTAGAGCAGTTCGGATTTGCTATAATTTTATCTTCTTTTGTTAAAATAGCTCCATTAATTTCAGGAACTACTAATTTTTTGGTAGGATCCATTCTCCATGCCGAAGAATTATCCACAACCGTACAACCTACCTCAGCAAATTTTGGAGCCCATTCTTCAGAAGTAGACCCTCCTGCAGAAAATAATGCAATATTAGGGCGCGCATTTACAGCATCTTGTAACCCAATTACAGTATATTTTTCACCTTTAAATTCGAGCTGTTTTCCTTTTGATCTTTCTGAAGCAACAACTAATAATTCCGTTAWTGGAAAATTACGTTCTGCTAAAACTTGTAATAGTACATTTCCYACCATTCCTGTTGCGCCTACAACTGCTACTTTCATTCCTTTGTATTTTATCTAAATTAATTTGTATGCAAATTTTACAAAAAAATGTAACAACATATAGAAATTCATTGAAAATTAACAAAAAAATAATTTTTTGTTAATTTTAATTCTATTTACATTGATATTTTGATGTTGAATATAGCTCATTTAACTGATTTATAAAGCGGTATAATTTTTGACGCATTTAAAAAAACTTAGTATGAAAAATCGAATCTTATTTTTTATTTTTTCGTTCTCAACATTTTTATCATTTTCACAATACATAGAAGGTAAAGTATTGGACGCAGAAACTAACGAACCAATAGAAGGGGTTCACGTGTACATGAAAGGAATTAATAAAGGGACTTTAACGAATGAAAGAGGGAATTATTACTTGAAATTTCCTTATAAAATTGTAAAAAATGACATCATTAGTTTATCTCATATTGCTTATAAGGAGGTGGAAATTCCGTATAGTTCAAAGAAAAAAGAATACTTGATTTATCTTATTAGAGATGTAAAAAAGCTAAGTGAAATAGAACTATATCAGAACAGAAAATTAAAATCGAGTCTTTCTTATAAAAGACTTGCCTCTATGAAAAGTGGTATTCACTCTTTTGGGGCTTTTCTAAAAAATGAGAAAATTTATGTAATTGGAGGGGATAGTTCTTTTGAAGAAAATAGTTATTTAAAATATTTAACAGAAACTCCAGATCCTTCTTTTGGAGAAATGCTTGAAAAGGCTCGACCGAATTTTTCTAAACAACGATATAAAGGAGATTTATTAATATACAATATTAACGCGAATACTTGGCGAATTGAAAAAGAAAAGTTTAGTAAAAGAGCTTATCATAACGTTAATTATTATGAAAATAATATATATGTTTTAGGAGGTAAAAGAATCTCTAAAAATAAGAAAATCGAATATTTAGTAGATGAAATTGAAGTATTTGATTTTAAAAGTAATTCAATAAAAATTGACAATACCAATCCACATCAAGCTGTAGATTTTGCCTCGTTTATTTATAAGGATAAAATTATAGTTATGGGAGGCTCTATTAAAAAGAGCAGAAATGGTTTTAAAGAATATTCTAATAAAGTTCATTTATACAATTTAAAAACAGGCTATTGGTATCAACTGGGAAGTATGCCAATTGCTAAAGAGGTTAGAGGTATTTTAATTGAAGATAAAATTTATTTACTAGGAGGTTTTAATAAAAAGCCTTTTTCAGGTATTGAAACCTTTAATTTGGTTACGCAAAAATGGGAAAAAGAAGGCGAACTTTTTCGTGGAATTAGTAAACCAGGTATCACACATAAAAATGATATAATTTACTTTTATAACGAAGGTAGAATAGGTACTTATAACATAAAAACAAAGCAATTAAAGGAGTATTTTATAGATTTAAATTTGGAATCACCAGAGTTGTTTTATGCTAATAATAAATTATATATCCTTGGCGGGTTTAAATTAACTAACTATTCAATAAACCCTTCTAGAGGACTTTTTAGTATTGATTTACATGAATTTGAAAACACAAAAATTCAAAAGTCAAAAACATTATAGAATGATACTTTTTATAAGATAATTCAATTTCATTAATTTTTAAGAATCATATGCTTATTATGAAAAATCACATCTTATTTTTTATTTTAATTTTTGCATCTTTTTATTCTTATGCCCAATTTGTTGAAGGGCGTGTTTTAGATGCGCAAACGCAAAAACCTATTGAAAAAGTCCACGTTTTTATAACGTCCTTTTATACAGGAACTTTTACAAACGAAAAAGGTGAATTTTATCTGAAAATCCCTTCAAAAATAAAAAGAAATGACACCATTTCATTTTCTCATATTGGCTACGCTGATAAAATGATTCCCTATTTCAAAAAGAAGACAAGTTATTCCATATACCTATTGAAAGATATTTATAAACTAACAGAAGTAAATGTTGAATATAAGAAGAATTTAAAATCTTCGTTAAAATTTACTAAACTGGCATCCATGAATTATGGGATTCATTCTTTTGGAGCAGTTTTTAAAAATGATAAAATATATGTGGTTGGAGGGGACAATTCAATGGATGAAAATCCCAACTTAAAGTTTATGGAAGAATATCAGAACTATGCAGAAGGGGAGGTCTCTAATATTATCACCATGATGATTAACAATGCGAAGTCCGACTATTCAAAAACTCGATTTAAAGGAGATCTACTTATTTATGACATTAAAACTGATACATGGAGCATACAAAAAAAGAAGTTTAGAAAAAGAGCTTACCATAATGTAATTCAATTGGAAGACGAAATAGTTGTATTAGGTGGGAAAAGAGTTTCAAGAAGTGGTAGGAGAGAATATTTAGAGGATAAAATTGAATGGTTTAAATTAAACAATGACAGTATTCGGATAGACCATACCAATCCACATCAGGCAGTGAGTTTTTCATCTTTTAAATACAAGGATTTTATTTTAGTAATGGGAGGATCTCTCAAAAAAAATAGCTTTGGTATAAAAACCTATACAGATAAAGTGCATGCATTCAATATAAAAAATGGCTTGTGGTATGAACAGGATCCTATGAATAAAGCAAAGGAAGTGAGTGGAATTGTGGTAAGTGATAAAATATATTTGCTTGGCGGATTCTATAGAAAAGCATTAACAGAAATAGAAAGTCTGGATTTAAATACAAATCAATGGAAAAAGGAAGGAGATCTGTTTGAAGGTATGAAAAGTCCTGCGATTGCTAATAATAATGAGGTACTCTATATTTTTGAAAATGGAAAAATGATAACCTTTAATATCTTAACAAAAGAATTGAACGAATATTTAGTTGATTTAGACTTAAGAGGGGCAAAAATGTTCTTTTCAAAGAATCAACTTTATATTCTTGGAGGCTATCTTGGAACGAACTACTCAAAAATGCCATCGAAAAGAGTTTATAAAATCAGTATTATTGATTTTGAAAAAACTAAAGTAAATAGATCTAAATTACTTTAACAATATTTACTAAGTACCAAATATCTGTAGTACTGAACAAACTATTATTAGCTTGAAACAACATTAGTTATAAGAAAACATGTAATTTTGCAAAAAATCAAAATTAATGACTACTACAGGAAGAATTGAATTAATGGCTCCTGCTGGAARTTTTGAATCAATGCAAGCTGCTTTAGATAATGGRGCTGATTCAATTTAYTTTGGYGTWGAGCAATTAAATATGAGRGCAAGAGCATCTATAAATTTCACCTTAGATGATTTACAGGAAATTTCTGAAAGATGTAAAGCTAAAAATGTAAGAACCTATCTTACGTTAAACACTATAATTTACGACCACGATTTATCAATTGTTAAAACGTTAATTCAGAAAGCTAAAGAMGCYRATATTACAGCKGTAATTGCMATGGATCAAGCKGTRATTGCTTCGGCAAGAGCTRTTGGAATGGAGGTWCAYATATCAACACAAATAAACATTACAAACATTGAAACGGTTAAGTTTTATGCYATGTTTGCYGATACYATGGTGTTGAGTAGAGAGTTGAGYTTACGACAAGTAAAAAAAATTACAGAGTATATTGTAAAAGAAGATGTTCGTGGACCTTCAGGAAAATTGGTTGAAATTGAAATATTTGGACATGGAGCGTTATGTATGGCAGTTTCTGGAAAATGTTATATGAGTTTGCACAGTCATAACTCCTCAGCAAATAGAGGTGCTTGTAAACAAAACTGCAGAAAAAAATATACAGTTATCGATCAAGAAACTGGTGTAGAAATGGAACTGGATAATGAGTACATTATGTCACCAAAAGACTTATGTACCATTGATTTTTTAGATCAAATTGAAGATGCTGGGGTAAAAGTTTTAAAAATWGAAGGTAGAGGTAGAGCRCCTGAGTATGTDGCAAATGTAATAAAATGCTACAGAGATGCTATTGATAGTATTGAAGAGGGAACTTACCATAAAGACAAGGTTATTTCTTGGATGTTGGAACTTGAAAAAGTGTACAATCGTGGTTTCTGGAGCGGCTATTATTTAGGGCAAAAATTAGGTGAATGGAGTAAAGGATCTGGAAGTCACGCCACCCAAAAGAAAGTATATTTAGGAAAAGGAATGCATTATTTTCCTAAATCTAATATTGGTGAATTTAAAATTGAAGCCTACGATATTATTGTTGGTGATACTATTTTAATTACCGGACCTACCACCGGTGCCAAAGAAATGGAAGTAACAGAAATGTATGTGAATGATGTAAAAGGGGAAAAAGGACAAAAAGGTGATTCAATAACSATTCCATTAGATTTCAGAATTCGCCCTTCAGATAAATTGTATAAAATTGTTGAAAATAAAGTAGAAGTATAAATGGTAATTATCACCTTACAAAGAGCTAAATGTATTGGTTGTAATTACTGTGTAGAATTAGCGCCTGCTCAATTTCAAATGTCTAAAAGAGATGGCAAAKCTGTATTGCTTCATTCAAAAGAAAAAAAGGGWTTTTTYACCATTAAATCTCCHGATGATACTATTTTTGATRCTAGTGTAAAAGCYAAAGAAGCTTGYCCAGTTAAAATTATTGATGTAAAACAAATTTAAAAAGGWTTTTTAWCGTTTTAGAGTTCGTAATTTTAATTATATCTTTACAAATTAGTGAAGATTGTAAAATTGAGTTATTCAATTTACCTTAACTTAAATAAATTTAGGAATATATGAGCTGTAATAGTTGCTCTTCAGATATAAATAGTGTACCAAAAGGTTGTAAAAGTAATGGAAGTTGTGCTACTGATAGCTGTGAAAAACTTTCAGTATTCGACTGGTTGGGAAATATGTCATTACCAACAGGTCAAGAACGTTTTAATATAGTTGAAGTACGCTTTAAAAACGGACGGAAACATTTTTATAGAAATCAAGATAAATTACAAATTTCCATAGGTGATATTATTGCGGTCGAAGGAAATCCTGGTCATGATATTGGAACTGTTTCTCTAAGTGGAGAATTAGTGAAAGTACAAATGAAGAAAAAAGGTGTCGACTTAGATAGTGAAGACATCAAAAAGATCTACCGTAAAGCTACCCAAAAAGATATTGATATTTGGACATCTGCTCGTAATAAAGAATACGATACGCAATATCGCGGACGTGAAATTTTAGGTAGATTAGGGTTAAAAATGAAATTATCTGATGTTGAATATCAGGGAGATGGAAATAAAGCTACATTTTATTATACCGCTGATGAACGCGTTGATTTTAGACAATTAATTAGAGATTTAGCAGGAGCTTTTAGCATTAGAGTTGAAATGAAACAAGTTGGTTTGCGBCAAGAAGCAGCTAGACTTGGAGGGGTTGGTTCATGTGGAAGAGAACTATGTTGTTCGACCTGGTTAACAGATTTACGGAACGTTAGTACTTCAGCAGCACGTTATCAACAGTTATCATTAAACCCTCAAAAATTAGCAGGGCAATGCGGTAAGTTAAAATGTTGTTTGAATTACGAATTGGACACCTATTTAGATGCGCTCAAAGATTTTCCAAAGCAGGATATAGTTTTAAAAACTGAAAAAGGTGAAGCCACCTTTATTAAAATGGATATTTTTAAAGGATTACTTTGGTATACCTATAAAGAGAATAGAGTTAAATGGTTTAAGCTTACACTTGAACAGGTTCAAGAAATTATTGATTTAAATAAAGATAATGAGGTAGCAACTTCTTTGGAAGAATATGAGGCAGATGTAGTTGAAGTTCCAAAGATTGATTTTGAAAATGTTGTTGGTCAAGATAGTTTAACAAGGTTTGACGTTCCAAAACGGAAAAAGAAGAGAAACAAGAAAAAGAAATCCAGAAATCAACAAAAAAAGCAAGTTGGAGGTCAACAAAACCAAAAACAACAAAGACCAAAATTAGCTCAAAATCAACAAAAAAATTCCCCGAATAATAAGGGCAATAATACCAATAGAAACAAAAAAAGAAGACCACCAAGAAAAAGTGCAAACACTGATAAAAATACATAAATGCATCCCTATTTTTATAGGTGCACTCCTGTTATTTTCATGTGACTCAAATACGGTGTATGACCAATATATATCTATTGGAAACCATGAATGGCGCTCAGAAAATAATATTCATTTTTTAGTGAACAATTCAGATACTATTTCAGCAAATAATGTGTTTATAACTATTAGAAACAATAAAAACTACGAGTTTAGTTCGTTGTTTTTAATTGCTGAAATGGAATTTCCTAACGGGTATCAGGTTGTTGATACTTTAGAGTATGAAATGACAGATTCTTTTGGGAAATGGTTAGGTTCAGGWTTCACGGACATTAAAGAAAATAAACTTTTTTATAAAGAAAATGTTGTTTTTGATGAAAAGGGAGATTATAAATTTAATKTATATCAAGCAACTAGAGGGGTTAATGATATTGAAGGGAAAATCCCTTTACAAGGCATTACCGATGTAGGATTAAGAATAGAAAAAGTTAAGAAATGAAACGAGCATGAAAAAAAAGGGAACTAAAAACAATAAATTTTCTATTTATATAAAATGGTTTTGGATTGCTATTTCAGGGGGGATTTTAGCTTTAATCGGGATTTTTCTATTAGCGTCTTGGGGTGTTTTTGGAACGCTACCATCATTTGAAGAATTAGAAAATCCTGAAAAAAACTTAGCTTCTGAAGTTATTTCAATTGATGGTAAAACCTTAGGTAAATATTTTAAAGAAAACAGAACTCCTGTCAACTTTAAAGATTTACCCGAAAATTTAATCAATGCTTTAGTTGCTACTGAAGATGAGCGTTTTTTCGAGCATTCAGGCATCGATTTCAAATCGACGTTAAGAGCCGTTATCAAATTGGGTAAAGGCGGAGGAGGAAGCACTATTACACAACAATTAGCAAAATTGTTATTCCATGGTGAAGGATCCAAAAACTTACCTAAAAGAATACTTCAAAAATTTAAAGAATATGTGATAGCCGTTCGACTTGAACGTCAATATACCAAACAAGAAATATTAACAATGTACTTAAACAAGTACGATTTTTTAAATTTAGCAGTTGGGATTCGTTCAGCTTCACGTATTTATTTTGGAAAAGAACCGATAGATTTAACGGTTTCGGAATCTGCAATGTTAGTTGGAATGTTAAAAAATTCTTCTCTTTACAATCCTTTAAGAAGAGCGGAAAGGGTTATGAAACGTAGAAATACAGTTTTTGGTCAAATGCTCAAAAATGAATTTATCACTCAAGTTGAAAAGGATTCGTTACAACAACAAGATTTAGGTTTAAATATTAATAGAGAAAGCCATAGCGATGGATACGCAACCTATTTCAGAGAATATTTAAGAGACGTTATGAAAAAATGGATTAAGAATAATCCAAAACCTGACGGTTCGTTTTATAACTTACATAGAGACGGTCTTAAAATTTATGTAACCATTGATTCGCGTATGCAAAAATATGCTGAAGAAGCTATGCAAGAGCATATGTCTAATTTACAACGCGTATTTTTTAAAGAACAAAAACGAAATCCAACTGCGCCATTTTACGATATTGAAAAAGAGCAAATAGCATTTACCATGCGACAAGCAATGAAACGTTCTAATCGTTGGATTAGAATGAAACGGAATGGAGCTTCAGAAAAGGAAATTAGCACTTCGTTTAATAAAAAAACCAAGATGAAAATCTTTTCTTGGAAAGGGGATATTGATACATTAATGTCACCTAGAGATTCTATTCGTTATTACAAGCACATCTTAAGATCGGGATTGCTATCTGTTGAGCCTGAATCTGGTCATGTGAAAGCTTGGGTAGGAGGAATCAACTACAAGCATTTTCAATTTGATGCTGTAAAACAGCAAAAACGTCAAGTAGGATCGACCTTTAAGCCGTTTGTTTATGCTACAGCAATTAATCAACTAAATTTATCTCCTTGTACAAAATTTCCCAATACACCATACACAATTCCAAAAGAAAAATATGGAATGCCTGAAGATTGGACCCCGAAAAATTCTGGAGAAAAATACGGAGGAGAATTAACCTTAAAACAAGCTTTGGCAGGTTCGGTAAATGTAATTACCGCAAAATTAATTGACATGGTTCATCCTAGAAACGTTGTTAGTTTGGCTAAAAGTGCTGGTATAAAAAGTAAAATTCCAGCGGTACCGGCAATAGCACTGGGTTCTGTAGATTTGTCTTTATATGAAATGGTTGGCGCCTATGCTACTTTTGCAAATAAAGGGCTACAAGTTGAGCCAATGATGTTGTTAAAAATTGAAGACAAAAACGGAACAGTTTTAGAGCAATTTATTCCAAATTCTAAAGAGGTGTTAAGTGAAGAATCTGCYTATGTTGTAATTAATTTATTAGAAGGTGTTACTACAGCGGGTTCTGGAGTTCGTTTACGAGGTAAATGGGGTAAATACCCAGACAATGTATCAACAGGTTATCCTTACGAATTTACCAATCCGATTGCTGGAAAAACAGGAACCACACAAAATCAATCAGACGGTTGGTTTATGGGAATTGTACCTAATTTAGCAACAGGAGTTTGGGTTGGAGGAGAAGACAGAGCAACTCATTTTGAGGGGATTACCTTTGGACAAGGAGCTACAATGGCATTGCCTATTTGGGCACTTTATTATAAGAAATTATACGCTGATGAAAGTTTAAATATTAGTCAAGAAGAATTTGAAAAACCTGAAAAGTTAAGTATTGAAATTAATTGTAATGAAGTTGATGAAACAGCCGAAAATCTGAATGAAATTATTGAAGAAGATCCAGAATTTTAAATGAGTAAAAGTTATGATAAATAAAGTAGTGAAAAATGCTCAGGAAGCTTTAAAAGGTGTAAAAGATGGTATGACAGTTATGCTGGGTGGCTTTGGTTTATGCGGAATACCAGAAAATAGTATTGCTGAATTAGTTCGTTTAGAGATTTCAAGATTAACCTGTATCTCTAACAATGCTGGAGTTGATGATTTTGGATTGGGTTTGTTATTAAAAAAACGCCAAATTAAAAAAATGATATCTTCTTATGTAGGTGAAAATGATGAATTTGAAMGACAAATGCTTTCTGGRGAATTAGATGTAGAGTTAATTCCTCAAGGAACACTGGCAGAGCGTTGTAGAGCTACTGGAGCAGGAATTCCAGCGTTTTATACACCAGCAGGCTTTGGAACTGAAGTCGCATATGGAAAAGAAACCAGAGAGTTTAACGGTAAAATGTATGTATTAGAACATGCGTTTGATCCGCAATTTGCAATTGTAAAAGCTTGGAAAGGAGATACTGCAGGCAATCTAATTTTTAAAGGAACCGCACGTAATTTTAATCCTATGATGGCTATGGCTGGAAAAATAACTGTTGCTGAAGTTGAAGAGTTGGTTGAGGTTGGGGAATTGGATCCGAATCAAATACATACACCAGGAATTTTTGTACAGCGTATTTTTCAAGGAATTGGGTATGAAAAGAGAATTGAGCAAAGAACAGTAACTCCAAAATCTTAAAATCATGGCTTTATCAAAATTGCAAATTGCGCAAAGAATAGCTCAGGAATTACAAAATAATTGGTATGTAAATTTAGGAATTGGGATACCAACGCTTGTTGCTAATTATATTCCTAAAGATATTGAYGTAGAGTTTCAGTCTGAAAACGGATTGTTAGGAATGGGACCTTTTCCAATTGATGGAGAAGAAGAYGCTGATTTRATCAATGCAGGAAAACAAACAGTTACTATTTTAAAYGGAGGTTCTTTGTTTGATTCGGCATTGAGTTTCGCGATGATTCGCGGGCAACATGTTCAATTAACTGTTTTAGGAGCAATGGAAGTTTCTCAGAATGGAGATATAGCCAACTGGAAAATTCCAGGAAGRATGGTTAAAGGAATGGGTGGAGCAATGGATTTAGTGGCTTCTGCAGAGAATATTATTGTAGCCATGATGCACACGAATAAAAAAGGAGAATCAAAATTATTGAAAAGTTGCTCTCTACCATTAACAGGAGTGGGTTGTGTAAAGAAAATAGTAACGAATTTGGCTGTTTTAGAAGTGAAAAATAATGCGTTTTATTTAATAGAAAGAGCACCAGGAGTTTCTATAGAAGAAATTAAAACAGCTACCGAAGGAACTTTGATTGTTGATGGAAAAATTTCCGAAATGACACTGTAAGGGTCATTTTAAACTGTATAAAAATAGTTTTCTAAAAAAATTCAACCTTATAAAAATCCAAGTATAAACGAATGAAAATAATATCATACAATGTAAACGGAATTAGAGCAGCTTTAAAAAAAGGTTTTATTGATTGGTTACAAGATGCCAATCCAGATGTGATATGTATTCAAGAAACAAAAGCGCATAAAGAACAATTGGATTTGAGTTTGTTTGAACAAGCAGGATATCCTTATCAGTACTGGTTTTCTGCTCAAAAAAAGGGGTATAGCAGCGTGGCTATTTTGTCTAAAATTGAACCAAAACATATTGAATATGGAACAGGAATTGAATCAATGGATTTTGAGGGAAGAAACCTCCGTATAGATTTTGAAGAGTTCTCAGTGATGAGCTTGTACTTGCCTTCAGGAACCAATGATGCTCGTTTGGAATTCAAATTGAATTACATGGCTCAATTTCAACAATATATAAATGAGTTGAAAAAGGAAATTCCAAATATTATTATTTGTGGAGATTATAATATTTGCCATACAGAAATTGATATCCACAACCCAAAAGGGTTAAAAAATACTTCAGGGTTTTTACCCGTTGAACGCGAGTGGTTAGGTAATTTTTTGGAGAGTGGATTTATAGATTCATATAGATATTTAAACAAAGAACCACATAATTACACTTGGTGGAGTTACCGAGCAAATGCAAGAAATAATAACAAAGGTTGGCGATTGGATTATYATTTGGTAAGCGAACCATTGAAAGACAGCATTAAAAGAGCTTATATTTTGCCAGAAGCAAAACATTCTGATCATTGTCCTATAGTAGTTGAAATTGAATAAATAAATTGAGGGTAATATGTTTAAAAAAACAATAGGGTTATTAGTAATTATACTCACATTAAATTCTTGTGTTTCAAAAAAATTATATCAGGAATTAGATTCGAAATACCATAAATTAAGAGCTTCAAATTCATCTTTAATTAAAGAAAAAGATAATTTATTGGTTTCAAAAAAGGAATTAATTATTGATTTAGAAAAACTTAACACACTATTTGCTGAGTTATCAGCTCAAAAGGAAATTCTAGCTAGCGAGTTTACTTCCCTTCAATCTAACTATAAAAATTTAGATGAATCTTATAAATTATTAGCATCGCAAAGCTCAAAGAAATTAGCTGATCAATCCCAAAAAAATCAACAATTATTGTTAGAGTTAGAAACCAAAGAGCAAAAAATGGCACTGGAAAGTGCCCGATTGGAAGAACTTCAAAATGAACTAAATAAGCGTTCTAAACAAATTAGTGATTTACAAACATTGATTGATGCCAAAGAAGTTCAAATGCAACAATTGAAGAATGCTATTTCAAATGCATTGCATAATTTTGAAGGAAAAGGGTTAACAGTAGTCCATAAAAATGGAAAAATTTATGTTTCTATGGAGAATAAATTATTGTTTAATTCAGGAAGTTGGGCAGTAGGAAATGAAGGAAAAAAAGCGGTTATACAATTGGCACGGGTTTTAGCTGAAAATGCCGATATTCATGTGTTAATTGAAGGACATACTGATAACGACCCTTATGCCGGAGTCACCCTAATTGATAACTGGGATTTATCAGTAAAGCGAGCAACGGCGATTGTCAGAATTTTAAAAAGTAATGGTGTTAACCCAACTCAAATTACTGCGGCTGGAAGAAGTGAATTTGTTCCAGTAAACACCAATAAAACAAAAGAAGGAAAAGCAAAAAACAGAAGAATTGAAATTATTTTAGCCCCAAACCTAGATCAAATTTCAAAATTATTAAATGAATAAAAGTTAATGAAGAAATTACTACATATTGCCTTTTTATTAGTTGTTGGTTATGGGTATTCGCAAACAGAAGTTGACACCTTAAAACTTCAAAAAATTGAAGATACTAAAGACTTGTTTTCAAATAACGATACATTATTTTTTAACAAATCAGACTCTTTGACATTAAAACTTCATAAAGAGGCCAGCTTAATTGATAGTTTATGGCTCAATGAATTAATAAAATCACCATTGTATGACACCATTCAATATGTGTTAAAAGATGACGAGATTTTTATTACGGAATTAGAAGAATTACCAACCGAACTGCTAAAAGARCGATTGAAAKTATTAGATAGTAAAACACCRTTTCATATYGAATATAATAAAAGTTTAGAGCAAGTAATAAAAACCTATYTAAARCGAAGAAAATCTTCATTTTCTAATTTAATGGAAAAAGCACGGTACTACTTTCCAATGTTTGAAGAGCAATTAGACAAGTATGATATTCCTTTAGAAGTAAAATATTTGGCCATCGTAGAATCGGCTTTAAAGCCAAGAGCACGATCACGAGTTGGAGCAACAGGATTGTGGCAATTTATGTATCAAACGGGAAAACAGTTTGATTTAAATGTGAGTTCGTATGTCGATGAGCGTTCGGACCCATATCGAGCAACAGAAGCTGCTTGTAAATATTTAGCTAGTTTATATAAAATATTTGGTGATTGGGATTTAGCCTTAGCGGCTTATAATTCTGGCCCTGGAAACGTAAGTAAAGCAATAAGACGCTCAGGAGGAAGTAAGAACTATTGGAATATAAGACATAATTTACCTCGCGAAACAGCGGGTTATGTTCCTGCTTTTTATGCAACAATGTATATTTTTGAATATGCAAACGAGCATAATATTAAAGCGAAAGAAAGTGCAATTACGTATTTTGAAACAGATACAATTCAAGTAAAAAGACAATTGACATTTGAACAAATTTACGAAACATTGAACGTGGATATTGAAGTGCTTCAATTTTTAAATCCACAATATAAATTAGATATAATTCCATATATAAAAGGAAAAAATTACACACTTACTTTGCCCGTAAAAGATGTAGGAAATTTTATAAGTAATGAACAGCAAATTTATGCTTATGTGGATGTTGAAGAGGCTAAAAGAGAAAAGCCGTTACCGAAGTACTTTGAAATGAACGATAGGGTAAGGTATAAAGTTAGAAGTGGTGATTATTTAGGGAAAATTGCAGAAAAGTATGGTGTTTCAGTTACAAAAATTAAGCGTTGGAACAATATGCGAAGTACTCGATTACGAGTTGGGCAGCGTTTAACAATTTATCCTAGAAAATTGAATGGCGTAACTCGTTCAAAACTAAAAAGTAAAACTTCAAAAAAAATAGTAACAAAAGGAGAATTTGATACCTACATTGTGAAGTCTGGAGATTCATTATGGTTAATTGCTCAAAAATTTGCTAATATTTCTGTCCAAAATATTAAAGAATGGAACAATATTTGGAGTGTTAAAAGTTTAAAGCCAGGAACTGAATTAAAAATATTTAATAAATAAGATGAAACGAACTTGTTAAAAATTTTCTCTTCTAGGAAATGATTAATAGCGAACAGCATCTTACCATTTTAAAAAGAATATACAGATGAAAAAATTAGGAATCCTTATAGTTATTATTTCATTTTTATTTTCCTGTGAATCAGGGAAAAATCAACTGATATTAATGGATGCAAACGGTAGAATTAACCACCTACTTATTATTATGAAAAACAGTGAATGGGAAGGTGATGCCGGTGATGAATTAAGAAAAATTATTGCAGAACCAGTTTTGGGTTTGCCTCAACCAGAAGCTCAATTTGAAGTCACCCAAGTTCCTTTAGAAAACTTTGGAAGTATGTTTAAAGCTAGTAGAAGTGTTTTAAAGATAGGAATTTCAAATAAAAATTCTTTTACTGTTGCAACGGATGTTTATGCTTCACCTCAAAAAATAATTACGATAACTGGTAAAAATAGAGAAGAATTAAAAAATGAGATTCAAAAAAATAGTTCAAAAATAATTTCAGAATTTAAAAGTTCAGATTTAAGAGCGGTTCGAAGAAAAATACTTAAAAAATATTGGGATCCTTTAAAAATAGAAACATTTAAAAAACAAGGATACTCTATAAAAATTCCCCGTCAATACAATAAAGTTGAAGATAATGGCGATTTTGTTTGGTATCGTTATCATTTATTTGGAGGGAATAGCATGGAATTAATTACATATACAATTCCAATTACATCTGAAGATGACACAAATGGAAACAACATTGTTGCTGGTAGAGATGCCATTGGAGAAAAATATATACCAGGAGGTCTTGAAGGTTCTTACATGATCACTGAAAAAGCGTATACTCCACATGTTTTTGAAGTAAAGTTAGATGGTAAAAAAGCTTTTGAAACTAGGGGTAAATGGGAGGTTAAAGGAGCTTATATGGCAGGTCCTTTTCTAAGCTATACAGTTGTTGATAAAGCAAATAATCGCTTAGTTGTAGTTGAAGGGTTAACCTTTGCACCATCAATTAACAAGCGCGATTATATGTTTGAAATAGAAGCTATTTTAAAAACACTTAAAATTAATTAAATACCAGCNAAATATACCCTTTTCTAATTTCTCTATTATGTTCACCGTTCCATTTGTAGTAACGGCAATAACTTTTAGGGGTATAATTCTAACTGTTAAAAAGCAAGAGTTTATTTCTCTATTTTAGCCCAACTATCACGTAAAGGAACAGTTCTATTAAAAACCAACCTATTTTTAGTAGCATCTTTATCGACACAAAAATATCCTAAACGTTGAAATTGAAATCTATCTAAATTTTGTGCACTTTTTAAACTTGGTTCAACAAAAGCATTCATAACAGTTAAAGAATCGGGATTTATAAATTCTTTAAAATCTTTTTCTTTATGTCCATCAGGTGCTTCATCAGTAAATAATCGGTCATACACTCTAACTTCGGCTTTTTCAGCATGCTTAATTGAAACCCAATGCAATGTCCCTTTTACTTTTCGTTTGCTGGCTTCTGTTCCACTACCGCTTCTGCTATCCTCATCATAAGTACAGTATATTTCAGTAATGGCTCCTTTTTCATCTTTTACACAACTTTCAGCTTTTATAATGTAAGCATTCTTTAAGCGAACTTCTTTTCCTAATTTTAAACGGAAGAATTTTTTATTGGCTTCTTCTCTAAAATCTTCTTTTTCTATATATATTTCTCTACTAAATGGAACTTTTCTAAATCCTGCATTTTCATCTTCTTGATTATTTTCAGCAGTTAACCATTCTTCTTTATCTTCAGGATAATTAGTGATAACAACTTTTACCGGATTTAAAACAGCCATCACGCGTGGAGCAGTTTTATTTAAATCATCCTTAATACAATGTTCTAATAGTGCCACATCCGTAATATTATCACGTTTAGAAATCCCTGCAGTATCGCTAAAATTTCTGATAGATTGTGGCGTATACCCCCTTCTTCTTAATCCTGAAATTGTAGGCATACGTGGGTCATCCCAACCATTAACTACACCCTCTTCAACCAATTGTAGTAATTTACGTTTACTCATTACAGTATAACTTAAATTTCTTCGCGCAAATTCGCGTTGTTTTGGTCGTAAATTAGTGGAATCATAAACTTGTTCAACATACCAATCGTATAAATCTCTGTGACTTTTAAATTCTAAGGTACAAATTGAGTGTGAAATTTGCTCAATATAATCAGATTCTCCGTGCGTCCAGTCGTACATAGGGTAAATACACCAATCGCTTCCTGTTCGATGATGATGTTTTTTCAAAATTCGATACATAATAGGATCACGCATATGCATATTCACATGTTTCATATCAATTTTTGCGCGTAACACATGAGAGCCTTCTTCAAACTCCCCATTTTTCATTTTTAAGAATAAATCTAGATTTTCATCAACAGTTCTATCACGGTTTGGACTATTCGTTCCTGTTTCTGTTGGCGTTCCTTTTTGAATCGCCATCTCTTCAGAAGTTTGGTTATCTACATAGGCTTTTCCTTCTTTAATCAATTCAAGTGTCCAATCATATAATTGCTGAAAATAGTCAGAAGAATACCGTTCTTGATCCCATTTAAAACCTAACCAACTCACATCATGCTTAATGGAGTCAACATATTCTTGTTCTTCTTTTGCTGGATTGGTATCGTCAAAACGTAAATTAACGGGAGCATTATATTTCAATCCCAATCCAAAATTTAAACATATGGATGCCGCGTGACCAATATGTAAATAGCCATTTGGCTCAGGAGGAAATCTAAAACGTAGTTTTTCTTTCGACAAACCATTTGCTAAATCTTCTTCAATAATTTGTTCTAAGAAATTAAGTGACTTTTTTTCTTCAATCATAATATGATAACTAATAAGCTGCAAAATTATCGAATTTTTTTGGCATTGCAACTAAAAAAAGGCTCAAACACGTTGTACTTTATCGAAAGGGTTAAAAAATAAAATCAATAGGAATAAATTACTAAAACACCCTATATTTGCCTAAAGGTTTTGAAATGGGAACAGTAAAGATTAAAAATATTCGTGTATATGCATATCATGGATGTTTAATAGAAGAAGGAAAAATAGGCTCTGATTACCGAGTTGATTTAACCGTTAAAGCCGATTTGTCAAAGTCAGCAAAAACTGACGATCTTTCAGATACAGTAGATTATGTGCATTTAAATAAAATAATAAAACAAGAAATGGCAATCCGCTCCAATTTATTGGAAGAAGTGGCCAAACGTATTTTAGATAGAATCTTTAGCGAAATAGCATTAGTAAATAAAGCTGATGTATCGGTCTCTAAACTAAACCCACCAATTGGGGGAAATGTAGCTATGGTAACTATAGAGATGTCKAAAAGAAGAAAGTGATCAATCTTAAAATTTCAAAATTGTTAAGTTTCAAATTTATAGCGTAAAAAATAGCAACAAACTTTAACAATTATACAAATCCAAATAATTAAAAAAAGACTTGCTAACAAATTAAAAATCCTTAAATTTGCAGTCCAATTATGGCATCGTGGCCGAGTGGCTAGGCTGGGCTCTGCAAAAGCTCCTACAGCGGTTCGAATCCGCTCGATGCCTCAAATAAAACCTAAGTACTTCACTTAGGTTTTTGCTTTTATTTAACATATTATTAAGTATAAATTCATGTATCTTTGTACCTATAAGTTTACGTATGAAAATATACCCTATCGAAACAGGAAACTTTAAGTTAGATGGAGGAGCCATGTTTGGGGTAGTCCCCAAAGTTTTATGGCAACGCACTAACCCTGCAGATAGTAATAATTTGATAGATATGAGTCTAAGAACCATGCTTATTGAAGATGGAAATAGACTTATTTTAATTGATACTGGTACCGGGAATAAACAATCAGATAAGTTTTTTAGCTATTACTATTTTTTTGGAAATTTTTCGTTAGACACGTCTTTAGCAAAACACGGTTTTCATAGAAATGATATTACCGATGTTTTTTTAACTCATTTACATTTTGACCATTGTGGTGGAAGTATTCAATGGAATAAAGATAGAACAGGTTATGAACCAGCATTCAAAAATGCCAAATTTTGGAGTAATAAAAACCATTGGCAATGGGCTGTTAATCCTAACGTTAGAGAAAAAGCGTCATTTTTAAGGGAAAATATTAATCCAATAGAGTCGAGCGGGCAATTAAATTTTGTGAATTTACCAACGAATGATGTAGTTCAAAATTCGGAATTAGGTTTTGACATATTATTTGCTGACGGCCATACCGAAAAACAAATGATTCCACATATTCAGTACAAAGAAAAAACCATTGTATTTGTTGCCGATTTGTTACCTACAGTAGGGCATATTYCATTACCTTATGTTATGGGATATGACACCCGACCACTTTTAACTATGGATGAAAAAGCAAGGTTTTTAGCTAAAGCTGCGGATAATAATTATGTATTGTTTTTAGAACATGATGCAACCAATGAATTGTGTACTGTTAAGCATACCGAAAAAGGAGTACGATTAAACCAAACATATAAATTTAACGAAGTATTTAATTAAATAATAAACAGAAATGAGAATATTTAAAACAATAAGTGTTTTAGCAGTAGCAGCTGTTACCTTAGCAAGTTGTAGTTCCGTAAAAAATTTAGCAGTACCAACGATGGATACGGCTGTATCTATTACGGCAAAAAAAGGGGAAATTGGAGAAGAACAATTTAACCACTGGGCACACGCCGATTTAGCAACTGATACCATTCCGGGKATGAGTTTAGATAAAGCATATAAATTTTTAGAAGGGAAAACAGGTGTCACCGTTATTGTAGCTGTAATTGATTCAGGAATTGATATTGAACATGAAGATTTAAAAGATGTTCTTTGGACAAATCCAAATGAAATTGCGGGTAATAAGATTGATGATGATAAAAATGGGTATGTTGATGATGTTTATGGCTGGAATTTCTTAGGGGGAAATGGAGTTGCTGCTCCTGAACAACTTGAAATAACTCGTTTAGTTGCTAAAATGAATCCTCGTTTTGAAGGTAAGACAATTGATAATATTAGAGAAGAAGAAAAAGCAGCTTTTAAAATTTATCAAGATTACTTAAAGGCATACAATGCTTCTTCTAGTAGACATTTCAAAACATTGGATAGATTAGCTCAAATTGGAGATAATTTTGCTTCAGTTAAAAAAATCTTAGGAAAAGATAGTTTTACAAATGAAGAACTTAAAGCTATTGAAACTGAAGACGAAACTCTTAAAGCTCAAATAGAAGATATTTTAAATTTACAAGGTAGGGGTTTTGATGAGCATGCTTATTTAGAGTATTACGAGACTCAAAAGAGAAATAAAAATTACGATTTTAATTTTGACGGTAGAGCAATTGTGGGTGATAATCCGGAAAATATTTTGGATGTTAACTACGGAAACGAATTTGTAATTGGGTCTACAAAAATAGAATCTCACGGAACCCATGTTTCGGGTATTATCTTAGCTTCACGTAATAATGGTGTTGGAATGAATGGAGTTGCACATAATGCTAAATTAATGTCTGTAAGAACTGTACCAGATGGTGATGAGCGCGATAAAGATGTTGCATTAGCTATTAGATATGCTGTAGACAATGGCGCTAAAGTTGTAAATATGAGTTTTGGGAAAAGTTTTTCTCCATACCGTCATTGGGTATTTGACGCCATAAAATATGCTGAAAAACATGACGTATTATTGGTTCATGCAGCAGGGAATGACCATAAGGATATTGATGTAAAAGATAATTGGCCAAATGATTCTGCTGATAAAGTAGTTGAAATAGCCGATAATYTACTAACAGTTGGAGCGATGAGTTCTAACTATAACGAAAATTTACCAGCTACATTCACTAATTATGGTAAATTAAATGTAGATGTATTCGCTCCAGGAGTTCAAATTTACTCTACAGTTCCTCAAAATAAATATGCTAAATACAACGGAACTTCAATGGCATCACCTGAAGTAGCTGGGATTGCAACATTAGTGAGGTCATATTACCCACAATTATCTGCAAGCCAAGTAAAACATGTAATTATGAATTCAGGAGTTGAAATTAAGATGGAAGTATTAATACCAGGTAAAAAAGGTGAAAAAGCAAAATTCTCTGAATTATCTGTTTCAGGTAAAGTAGCTAACGCATACAACGCATTAGTACTAGCCGATAAAATGGTAAACGGAAAATAATAAATTATAATATTCTGTTAAAAAGCACACTCTACCAGAGTGTGCTTTTTTGTTTTCTTTAGATATTTCTATATTGCGAAATATAAAATTAATCTTTAATGAAAAAACTACTAACATTAATTATTTTAATTGTTGCAATTATCGCTTCTGCTCAAAACAACACTTCGTATTGGCAACAACATGTAGATTACACAATGGATGTAGATGTAGATGTAAATAACTACCAATATAAAGGATCACAAAAACTCGTGTATACAAACAATTCTCCAGATGCTTTAAAACAAGTATTTTATCATTTATATTACAATGCCTTTCAGCCAAAAAGTGAAATGGATGCACGCTTACAGAGTATTGTAAATCCAGATAGAAGAATGGTTATTAATAGAGGCACAAAAGAGAATCCGAAATATGAAAGTAGAATTGCTAAACTATTACCAAATGAAATTGGGTATTTAAAAGTTTTATCATTAAAGCAAAATGGAAAAACTGTTAATTATACCACCGAAGGAACAGTTTTAGAAGTTAYTTTAAWCACTCCAATTCAACCTGGGGAGAAAGTAATTTTTGAAATGAYTTTTRAGGGTCAATTACCTGTACATATTAGAAGAGCGGGGAGAAATAGTGAAGATGGTGTGGCACTTTCTATGGCGCAGTGGTACCCTAAAATGGCTGAATACGATTTTGAAGGTTGGCATGCTCATCCCTATATTGCTCGTGAGTTTCAAGGGGTTTGGGGAAATTTTGATGTCACAATTCATATTGATAGAACCTATACAATTGGAGGAACGGGCTACCTTCAAAATCCACAAGAAATAGGACATGGCTATGAAGACAAATCAAAAAAATYAAAAATTCAAAAAGGTGAAAAATTAGCTTGGCACTTTAAAGCACCGAACGTACATGATTTTACATGGGCCGCCGATCCTAATTATACGCATGATGTGTTAAAAACTGCCAGTGGAACCGATCTTCATTTTTTATATAAAAATGATAAAAAATATGCTAAATCTTGGAAAGAAGTACAATCATATACTGAAAAGGCATTGGACTTTTATAATGAAAATATTGGCCCTTACCCTTGGAAACAGTATTCAGTAATTCAAGGAGGTGATGGAGGTATGGAATATGCAATGTGTACCTTGATCAGTGGTGGAGAAACGTTCAATAGTATCGCGGGAACCATTTTTCATGAATTTGCTCATGCATGGTTTCAACAGCTGTTAGCAACGAATGAAAGTAAACACTCATGGATGGACGAAGGATTTACTTCGTACATTTCATCAATGGCTTCAACAAAAATATTAAGAGGAGGCAAAGCAAAACCTTCTGCTAAAAGTTATAGAGGGTACTATTATGTGGTAAATGCAGAAATTGAAGAACCGCTAACAACACATGCTGATAGATTTAATACCAACACAGCATTTAGCATTGCAAGTTATACTAAGGGAAGGATGTTTTTATCGCAATTAAAYTACATTATTGGAGAAGACAAYGTRAAGAAAACACTAAAAAAATAYTACAATGATTTTAAGTTTAAACATCCAACACCTAATGATATTAAACGGACTGCTGAGAAAGTTTCAGGGATACAATTAGATTGGTATTTAAACGAATGGACCGAAACTATACACACAATTGATTATGCGATTGCGAAAGTTGAAGGAAATAACATTACGTTGGCAAGAGTAGGTAAAATGCCTATGCCAATTGACGTATCAGTTACTTATGTGGATGGAACTACAGAAGATTTTAATATCCCTCTACGTATGATGCGTGGTGAAAAACCAACCTCAGCTACCATTCTTAAAGATTGGACCTGGGCACACCCAACCTATACCTTTGCTACTTTAAAGGAAATTAAAACTRTTGAGATTGACCCTACTCAATTAATGGCAGATATCGATAGGGAAAACAATACTTTTGAAAAGAAGTAACATCAGATGTTGCTTAAGAATCGTTATTTTTTTAAATAAACGTTCTAGTTTATGTAGTGTAAAAGAGTTTTCGAAATACAATAACATTAAACAAATGGTAAATAAAATCGCATAAAAAGTATTAAAACTCGAACAAACGGTAAATTATTAGGATTGTAACTATTTGTATTGTAGCTTTATACCTTTATAATATTACATTAACTCCTAATTTCTTTATTATGAAACAAGAGTTGTTTTTTAAAAATTCTGATTCAGAAGCAGTCATAAGAGTGGCTAGAAGAAATTATAACACGTACGTAAAACACAACAAAGCTAGAAACATGAAACCAATGACACTAGAAGAGTTTTTAAAAAATTATAAATGTTTTTAGTTTATAATTTTAGTTTTATTTATTGTTAAACTTTTGATACCTGTTATAATTTTTTAACCATCGTAAATTTACTGTCAATTTATGAAGCATGTTGTTATGAGGTTTTGTTTCTCGCTTAATTGATATCAATTAAGACAGATAAATTAAAACATTTTTAACCCGTCCAACTAAGCCAGTTTGTAATTGTACTTTTATTCCATGAGGATGGTTAGCAGATTTTGYGAGTATTTTTTTTACAATACCTTCAGTTAATTCACCACTTCTTTGATGGTGTTTTTGGACTATTTCTACGGTTGTTCCTAGTTGGATATTCTTTCTAKCCTTACCGTCTAGTTTTTTAGCTACCATAAGTTTCTATTGTTAGATTTTTTAATGACGTGATTTCAATTTTAAGGGAGGTCTTTTCCTAAAGAAGMRATATAWATTTTTTGCCACAAATCTGAACTTAGTTYAATTTTTAAAGCATTTAYAGCATTCYTAATTCGCTCAATTTTMCKRGTACCAATAACTGGAATAATTTGMGCAGGGTGRTTTAATAGCCAACTATAAATWAGTGTRTCTAWATTGTTAATTGAYAAGTCGTTTGCTACTTCTGATAAAGTGTTTAATAATCGTTGTCCTTTTTCAGTAGTTGGATTTAWGATGTTACCCCCWGCYAAWGGMGACCATGCCATTGGTTTTATTTTTTCGGTTAAAAAATAATCGATATTTCCATTTTCAAAATGTTCTAAACAGTASGGTGACATTTCAACCTGATTTGTAATTAATGGTTCTTCCAAATAAGAGGTTAACATGTTAAATTGCTGCGGGTTAAAATTAGAAACTCCAAAATTTAACACTTTCCCTTGTTGTTTTAAAATAGAAAATGCTTTAGAAACTTCTTCAGGGTTAATAAAAGGAGAAGGGCGGTGCAATAAAAGAACATCAATATAATCTGTTCTAAAGTTTATTAAAGAATTTTCAACTGAAGAAATAATGTGGTCAAAACTATAATCATACAACTTTATTTTTCTTGATGGGAATTTATCAGAAATCAATTTAATACCGCATTTAGTAATAATTTGAATGTCTTTACGAAGCCCTTTATTTAAGTTTAGTGCATCTCCAAATAATTTTTCGCAACTATAATTTCCATAAATGTCTGCATGGTCAAAAGTTGAAATACCTAATTCAATTGTTTGTTGAGTTAATTTAAGTAATTCTTCTGCATTTAAATTCCAATCTGTTAATCTCCAATGTCCGTGAACTATTCGAGAAATTTCCAGTTTATCTGTTAACTTAATTTTGTTCATCATTCATCATGTTTATACGAAAAAACAGGTATATATTTTCGGTATCAAATATAAAGAAATGACGTAAACTGAACGAAGACTTTCTTAAAATATAAGATTATACTTAATGATATACATTAAAGATAATAAAATAAGTTGTTGATCGTTTGAGATAAACCTTTAAAAAAGAAGAATTAGTGTTGTAATTTTCTATCTCGTTTCATCTTTTTAGGACCATACCATAGCCAAAAACCTGTAGTCGTAAAAATAAGTAAGGCTACCCCCATAATAGAAGTATATAACACTTTAAATTGTTTTTTGCTCGTATTCAACCAAGTGTCTATAATTGAACCATCATGTAAATTTTCAATAAAGTCAGAATKTCTTTTGCCTATTTGCAAAAGTTCTCCYGTTGTYCCATCAAGTTGTATTTCCCAATARTGATTTTCAAAWATAAATTTRACCATTCCTTTATTTTTTCKAATATCAATTCGATCAATTTCTAAGGATAGATTTTGAGAAACAGAATCCTTAAGAAATATACATGCTTGTTTATGCAAACTATCAAGGTGTAACCAATGCTGTAGATCTGTAGAAATTCCTTCAATTGATTGAGGTAAGATAAGTCCGTTACTGTTATTTTTCCAACCCAGCAAAATACCAGATACTGAAATGACAAAAAAGAAAATAAAAAGTATAGCTCCAGTTGTTTTATGAACTTTTCTAAATAWGCGTAAAAYTTTTGCTTGCTTTTGTCGTGATTTTGTTTTTGTCATTAATTGAAYATTGGGATTTATTAAAAATTAAATTTMNTGCTTATTATTCTACTCKTTCWATAACAGTTTTTAGATTCATTTTTTCTTTTGGAATAAATCCTTTTAACATTAAAACAATACCAAAAACCATTAATATAATACCCATAATTCGTTTTACTTTGTATATTATTTTYGGGGTTAACTTCTTTTTTAATTGTTTAGCCAACAAAATTTTACCAATATCTGTAATTAAATAGCYAACTAAAATCACAGTGAAATAGTTAAATATTTTAGATGGATTCATGTGAAAATTAGAACCTACAACTACAATCATTCCTAGCCAAAAAGCTAACACACCAACGTTAATAAAGTTGAGTAAAAATCCTTTAATGAAGAGTTTTGTATAATTTGTTTTTTCAGGTAGTATTAAAGGTTCACTTTGCAAGCCGTTTTTTTGATTTTTATCTAAATACATGATGATACCATAGACCAATAAAATTAGACCTCCAATGTAGAATAAACGAGGATCATCTTTAATTTGTTCTAATAAACTTTTACTGCCGTAGTAGGCAATTAAAATAAAAACAATATCACCTAATACCACTCCTAAATCAAAGGCAATGGCAGCTCTAGCACCTTTAAGAACACTAGTTTGTATGAGCATAAAGAAAACAGGACCAATCATAAAAGATAAGAAAAATCCAATGAGTGCCGCGTCTTTTATTTCGTTAAATGTCATAGTTGTTTAATGAAACGTGAAAATACTATATTTTATTAAACATCGTCGTAATCAATAGTTATTTTATGAGAAGTTGGATGTGCTTGGCAAGTTAAAATGAAACCGTCATTAACTTCAGCATCTGATAAAATAGTATTTTTATCCATGATAGCACTTCCTTCTATAATTTTAGCTAAGCAGCTACTGCAAATTCCACCTTGACATGAAAAAGGTGCATCCAATCCTTCATCAAGAGCGGCGGTTAATATAAGTTTCTTTTGAGGCATTTTAAAAGAGGTTTCTTCATCATCTAAAATAATGGTGATTTCAGTACTTCCTTCTAAATTGTTTGAAGTGGTGTCTCCCGAAGTGTATGTACTGGTAAAAAGTTCAAAATGGATATTGCTACCAGCTACCCCATTTTCTTTTAAAGAGTTGGTTACTAGATCAATCATTTTTCCAGGGCCACATAAATAAAAGCCATCAAAAACAATATTTTTAAAGGTCTGTTTGACTATTAAATTAACAATTGACCTATCAATTCTACCAAGAATTGAATCTTTATGTATTTTTTTACTAAATACATATTTCACAAAGAATCGTTCAGGGAATCGTTTTTTTAAATCATCTATTTCTAATTTAAAAATAGTTTCATCGATGGTTCTATTCCCGTAAACTAATACAAAAGTACTGTGAATTTCTTTTAAAAGTACAGATTTAATCATGGACATTATTGGAGTAATACCACTGCCAGCGGCAAATGCAGCATAATTTCTTTGATGAGAAGTTGCAGTTTGTAATACAAATTTACCTTCAGGTGGGGCAACTTCTAAACGATCGCCCTTTTTTAATTTTTTTGTAGCATAGTTTGAGAACAGGCCATTTTCGACTTCTTTAACTACAACTCTTAATTCGTTACTTTCGGGAGCAGAACATATTGAATAGGATCTTCTAATTTCTTTTTCTTCAATAAGAATTCTTAGGGTGATATATTGTCCAGCAATAAAATTAAACGCTGGTTCTAGTTCTGTAGGAATATCAAATAAAATTGATACTGCGTTCTCAGTTTCTTTTTTTATTTCCTTTATTGTGAGCGATTGAAATTTAGACATTTTAATATTTTGAATTTACAAAAGTAATTAATCTTTAGGTAATCAGTTTTTAAGAATGTAATTTTAACTGTAACAATTTAATTAAAAAATATACTCATTAACCATAAAGACACATAATTTAACCAAATGATTCAGCATTTTATAAATTTTGAATGGAAACAATTTTTTCGTTCATCGTATTGGCAAAAAAGTATTGCAATAAATATTTTATTGGTGTTTTTGGCACTCTTTTTTATACTAGTTTTTCTAGCGTTAGGGTTTGGGATGTACCCAATACTTAAAAAACAATTTCCAGATTCAGATCCATTAATAATGGTGAATGGGTTTTTATTTTATTGGTTTTTAGCCGATTTATCAATACGTTTTTTCTTACAAAAATTACCTGCTATGGACGTAAAACCATTATTAGTTTTACCGATAAAACGTCGCAGTATTTTACATTATGTGTTAAGTAAATCAGCATTTTCATTTTTTAATTTCCTACCTCTTTTTGCAATTATTCCTTTTGGACTTGTCYTAATTTCTAAAGAATACAGTTCAACTTCAATTCTAATTTGGATGCTGTTAATGGTTATTTTTACACTTATTATCAATTTTTTAAATTTTATAATTGAAGCAAAATCTGCAGAGACTGAATTATCATTTTTACCAATTATTATAATTGCTTCGGGGTTGTTTTCATTGAATTATTTTGAAATAGTTTCACTTTCAACGCTGCTTTCAAATGGAGTAAATCCAATTACTGCAAATCCAATTTTAGTGATTTTCCCAATTGCAATTTTATGTGGACTCTACTTTTTAAACTATTCAATTTTAAAACCCAAATTATTTGTTGATGGATCCTTAAAAGCGAAAGAACAAATTGCAGCAACATCCGAATTAGCTTGGACCTATAGATTTGGAGATATTGCTCCGTTTTTACGCCTTGATTTGAAATTAATTTGGAGAAATAAGCGCCCTAGATCTACACTTTTTATTTTAGTAATTGGTTTGTTATATGGATTGGCCTTTTATCCTAATCCGGTTTATAAAGAAATGGTTCCAATGTTCATATTTGTAGGGGTATTTGTAACAGGTATTTTTATGATCAATTTTGGGCAATTCATACCAGCTTGGGATAGTGGGTATTACAAATTATTAATGAGCCAAAATATAAAATACAAGGAATACTTAAATTCAAAATTTTCATTAATGTTAATGAGCTCWATYTTRATGTTTATTTTAAGCATTCCTTATGTATATTTTGGCTGGAAAATATTAGTTATTCATTTTGCAGCTATGATTTATAATATTGGAGTAAATACACATGTATTACTGTATGGAGGCTCATTTAATAGAAAGAAGATTGATTTAACACAGCGCGCTGCATTTAATTACCAAGGAACCGGAGCAGTACAATGGATTATTGGTTTTCCATTATTAGTATTTCCAATCTTATTTTTTTATATACCCTATAAATTTATTGGTTTTGAAGCGGGTATTGCCACCCTTATTATTTTAGGTGCTATAGGCATTGTATTTCATCAAAAATTAATGACTTTTATTATTAAAAAGTATCTAAAATCAAAGTATAAAATGATAAGTGCTTTTGACCAGAACAATTAAACGAATTCACGATTAACAAACAATAATATGATACAAGCAACTGAACTTTCAAAAAAATATGGTGGAAACACCGTTTTAAATATAGCGGCATTAGAAATTCCAAAAGGACAAGCTTTTGGATTGGTAGGAAACAATGGAGCTGGAAAAACAACATTTTTCAATTTGATATTAGACCTTATTAGCCCAACTACAGGATCAATTATTAATAATGAAATTCAAGTGAATAAAAGTGAAGAATGGAAACCTTTTACCGCAGCTTTTATTGATGAAAGTTTTTTAGTAGGTTATTTAACACCGGAGGAATATTTTTATTTTATAGGAGAATTACGCGGAATGAACAAAGCTGATATTGATACTTTTTTAGAGCAGTTTTTAGAAATTTTTAATGATGAAATTATTGGAAAAAAGAAATACCTACGAGATTTATCAAAAGGGAATCAGAAAAAAGCAGGAATTGTAGCGGCATTAATCGGTAATCCCGAAGTAATTATTTTAGACGAACCATTTGCTAATTTAGATCCAACTACCCAAATAAGGCTGAAAAAATTATTGAAAGATCTGACAAAAAACAGCAATGCTACAGTACTAATTTCTAGTCATGATTTAGGACATGTCACTGAAGTTTGCGAAAGAATCGTAGTATTAGATAAGGGATTGGTTGTTAAAGATATAAAAACTTCAGAAGAAACACTGGAAGAGTTAGAAGCGTATTTTTCAGTGTAAGTTAAATAAACAAGTAGTTTTTTGTATTTTTACAAACCCTTTACAATAATTGAGTTAAGTAGTAAGTTAAAGGGTATGTAAAATGATTTTCTTGAAAAGTATTTATAAAATAGTTGGAATCTTAATATTCGTTTTTTTTGTGGTTGGTTGCTCAACCAAAAAAGACGCTTTTTTAAACCGAAATTTTCAAGCGTTGTCTACAAAATACAATGTACTTTATAACGGAAATGAAGCTTTGCGAATAGGGTTAATAAAGCTAAATTCAAATTACAAAGATAATTATTGGAATCGTTTACCAATTGAGCCTTTAAAAGTTGATAAATTGTCAATGCCTGGTACGCAAAGCGATATAGACGATTCCCCTAAAGAATTTGAGAAAGCAGAAGAAAAAGCGGTAAAAGCAGTTCAAAAGCATTCTATGTTAATTGCAAGAATAGAACGCAATAGTCAAATTGATAATGCGTATTTATTATTAGGAAAGTCGCGTTATTATTCAAAGAGATTTGTTCCTGCTTTAGAAGCATTTAATTTTGTAATAGTAAACTACCCGAATGCCGATTTAATGAATGAAACTAAAATTTGGCAAGCAAAAACTTTAGTCCGTTTACAAAACGAAGAACAAGCAATTGAAAACTTAAAATATTTACTTAACGATAAAGAGTTAACGAGTAAAATTAAAGAAGAAGCACATACTGCAATTGCAATGGCGTATGTTAGAATGGATAGTTTACAGCAAGTAACTAACCATTTAAATAAAGCTGTATTAACTTCTAATAACAAAGAACAAACTGCACGAAATTTATTTGTCCTTGGTCAAATTTATAGAGAAAAAAAATTAGTAGATTCTTCTAATTTTGCGTTTCAAAAGATAATAGATTTTAAAAAAGCACCTTTTAAATATAAAATTCACGCCCATATTGAGAAAGCTAAAAATGTTTCAGATAAAGAAGAAGCCGAAGCTATTATTGAGAATTTAACGAAACTTTTAAAGGATAGAGATAACAGACCTTATTTAGATGAATTGTATTTTCAATTAGGGACGCTGGAGAAAGAAAATAATTTAGAGAATGCAATTGAATTTTTTAAAAAATCATTGCGAGCAAGTAAAACCATTAATTTACAAAAAGAATTKACGTAYCAAGCKGTWGGGGATTTATATTTTGATAAAGCTGAATTTATTATAGCWGGAGCATATTACGATAGTATTTTAAAAATAACAAAAGAAGAAAAYACAAAAMGAATCAGACGTTTAACAAGAAAGAGAAATAATTTRAATGAAGTTATTTTTTACGAAAATATTGTAAAAWCCAACGACAGYATTTTAAGTRTCAATTCRATGAGTGAAYATGAAARAACWGTTTTTTTTACAACTCATATTGAAAAAATTAAAGCAACGSAARAGCTACAGCAACTAAGAAAAACCTCAGGGTCAAGTTTTTACAAATCAAAAAGTTCAAATKATAAAGARCAAGGTTCAGGGAAATGGTATTTTTACAATGTACAGGTTGTTGGTTTTGGGGAGCAAGAATTTCAGCGTATTTGGGGAAATAGACCCTTGGAAGATGGTTGGAGATTGAGTGATAAAACAGTTTTAAATATAGGTAAAAGTAGTATTGATAATTCACAAAAGATTAGTCAATCAGGGACCTCAGAGAAATTTGAACTTTCTTATTATTTAAATAAAATAATTACCGATAAAGTTAAAATAGACAGTATTATTAGAGAAAGAAACGAAGCTTATTTTAAATTAGGAATTATTTATAAAGAACAATTTAAAGAAGTAGATTTAGCTGTTTCTAAATTCGAAAAATTACGTACGTTTAACCCAAGAGAAACTATTTTATTGCCAACCAACTATCATTTATATAAAATTTATAGCTATCAAAATAGCGATAAAGCTGTAATTTTGAAAAAAGACATTGTTGATAATTACCCAACTTCGAATTATGCTAAAATTATTTTAAATCCAAACGAGATTTTAAATGATGACACTAAAATTACACCGGAAGATGAATATGCATTAATTTATTATGAATATAAAGATGAACTTTTTGATAGTGTAATTAAAAAATCTATTATTGCAATACGCAAATATGAAGGACAAAAAATAGTCCCGAAATTTGAATTATTAAAAGCTTATGCAGTTGGAAAAAAAGAAGGCTTAATAGCTTTTAAAGAAGCGTTAGTTTTTGTTGCAATGAACTATCCTACAACTGAGGAAGGAAAAAAAGCCTTAGAAATTATTGAGACTTTAAAAGAAAAATTATAATAAAAAGATCAAAAGTAATAGCACTATGTTTACAGAAAAAAAAGAAAAACAACCACAAGTATTAGAACGAAATATTATAGGGAAAAACACCTCAATTGTAGGTGATGTTATTTCTGAAGGAGATTTTAGAATTGACGGAAAAGTTGAGGGAACTATAAAAACAGCTGGACGAGTAGTGATAGGAAAATCTGGAAGCGTAAGCGGTAAAGTAGAATGTAACAATGCTGATATTGAGGGTAAATTTTCAGGAGAGTTAGTGGTAAATAATTTACTGACTTTAAAGGCTACTGCAACAATTTCTGGAGATGTTGTTATCAGTAAACTATCCGTAGAACCAGGAGCTGAATTTAATGCTACGTGCGCTATGAAAGGATCGGTTAAGGAATTAAAAAATGACCAAATCAAACAAGAAAAAACAGCTTAATCGTTATATACAATTAACAGGTGTGGCTTTTCAAATGGGCATTACTATTTATTTAGGTGCTTATTTTGGTAAAAAACTAGATGCACATTTTCAAACTTCAACTAAAATTTTCACGATTATTGGTACATTGTTAGCGATGGTAATATCTATTTGGAGTGTATTGGCACAATTAAAAAAAATAAATGATAAATATGAGTAAGCCTAGCATTGGTTTTTGTGTAAAGCTATTACTTGTTTTAGGAGTTGTTTTTGGTATTCATATTACAATATTGTCTTATTTAGGTCTTCCGCTATTTGATAATTATATTTTAGCTTCATATAGCGTAAATTATGTATTGGCTGTTGCAATTTATATCACATTGTATAAATTGAGAATAAAATATTTAGATCTGTTAGGCTTTGCTTTTATGGGCGGTAGTTTCATAAAGTTTGCAGTGTATTTTATATTTTTTAATTCATCCTTTAAAGAAAATGGAAATGTAAGTTTTAATGAAGCAATTTCTTTTTTATCGCCTTATTTAACCTGTTTAATGATTGAAACTTTTTATTTGATAAAATTATTGAATAGCAAGGATTTACGAGGCTAAATAGGGAGTGTTATAATCTGAGTAAAACCCCTAAAAATATTTTTTGGTTTCTAATTTAAAAACGTACATTTGCAAAATATTTTTAGGACATACTATTAACTAAGACAAATGTATAAATATAAATTACTAAGAACGTTTACGTTATTTTTATTATTAGTAACTTTTTCAATTAATGCAATAGCCAATTCTGTTAAGGAGGAAGAGCACGGAGTAAAAGATCTTAAGACAGAAATTAAGGAGTACATAAACCATCACTTATTAGATTCTTACGACTTTAGTTTGTATTCATTTACAAATGATTCTGGAGAGCATAAATACGTTGGTGCACCTTTACCTATTATTTTATGGGAYGGCGGATTAAAAGTGTTTTTATCGTCTAAATTTCATCACGGTGAAACGGTAGCGGAAGTGGATGGTAATTACTACAAAGTATACCATAACAAAATATATAAAACAGATGCTTCGGGAACCATTACTTATGATGAAGCGCATCACCCAACAAATACAAAGCCATTAGATTTTTCAATCACAAAAAATGTAACTGTTATTTTTTTAGTTGGACTTTTAATGTTCTTTATGTTTAGTAGAATGGCTAAATCTTACCAAAAAAACGGTTTAATGCCAAATGGAATGGGGCGTTTATTAGAACCTATAGTATTGTATATTAGAGATGATATAGCAATTCCGAATATTGGTAAAAAACACTATAAAAAATACATGAGTTACCTTTTAACTGTGTTTTTCYTTGTGTGGATCATAANCTTACTTGGATTAACTCCACTGGGAGTTAACGTAACAAATAATATTGCGGTTACCCTTTCATTGGCGTTAATAACTTATTTTTTAACAACATTTACAGCAAACAAAAATTACTGGAAACATATTTTTTGGATGCCAGGGGTTCCGGGACCAATGAAAATAATTTTAGCACCTATTGAATTATTAGGAACTATTATTAAGCCATTCTCATTAATGATTCGTTTGTATGCAAACATTACCGCGGGTCACATTGTATTAATGAGTATCATTGGTTTAATGTTTATTTTCAAAAGTTGGATTGGGAGTCCATTGTCATTTGGATTGGCATTTGCTCTTGCCCTACTTGAATTATTAGTAGCAGCGCTACAAGCTTATATTTTCACCATGTTATCTGCTCTGTACTTTGGTATGGCTGTAGAAGAACATGATGAACACTAAAAATGAATGTTTAATTAATTAATTATATATATTATGGATATTCCAGAAATTGTAGGAGCAGGTTTAATCGTAATCGGTGCTGGTTTAGGTATCGGTAGAATTGGTGGTTCAGCAATGGACGCTATTGCACGTCAACCAGAAGCTTCAGGAAAAATTCAAACAGCGATGTTGATTGCAGCAGCGTTAATTGAAGGTATTGGATTTGCTGCTTTATTTGCAGCTTAAGAAAAAACAAATAGCTACAACGGTTGGTTGTAGCTATTGTTTCAACTATTAGTTACATTAAATAATATAATAAGACGTAGAACATGGATAAGTTAATAGAACAGTTTTCCTTAGGGTTGTTTTTCTGGCAAACAATATTGTTTATTGCATTAGTACTTTTATTAAAAAAGTTCGCTTGGAAACCAATTCTAAATGCAGTTAATGAAAGAGAAGAAGGGATTAAAAATGCTTTGGATGAAGCCGAGAATGCACGTAAAGAAATGCAAAATCTTACTGCTGATAATGAGCGTATATTAAAAGAAGCACGTATAGAACGTGATACACTTTTAAAAGAAGCACGTGAAATGAAAGAAAGTATTGTTGCTGAAGCTAAAGAAGAAGCACAAGTACAAGCAAATAAAGTGGTTGAACAAGCACAAGCGACCATTCAGTCTGAAAAACAAGCTGCAATTACTGATTTAAAAAATCAAGTTGCTGAGTTATCAATTAGAATAGCAGAAAAAGTGGTGAGGCGTGAATTATCTGATAAGGACAAGCAAACCAAACTTGTTGAAGAAATGTTAAAAGAAGTAACTATTAGCTAATTAAATTCAAATGAGCGGATCTAGAGCGGCAGTACGGTATGCAAAAGCAATATTAAGCTTTGCACTTGAACAAAATAAAGAAGTTCAAGTGAATGAAGATATGTTATTGATTACTACTACCATTGAAGAAAGTAAAGATTTACAAKTGTTGCTKAATAGCCCARTTATTAAATCTGAATTAAAAAAARYAGCTTTAAAAGAAGTTTTTGCAACTAAARTATCAAGTTTAACCACAGGTTTRATYAATTTATTAATTGATAATAAAAGGCTRTCAATTATAMATGATGTTGCAAAAAGATATACCCTTYTTTTTGATAAGTTAAAAGGAATAGAAGTCGCTAAAGTGACTACWGCATTTCCATTAACAGATGCTTTAAACAAACAAGTTTTAAGCAAAGTAAAAGAAATTACAGGAAAAGATGCAACTATAGAAAATGAAATAGACCCTGACATTATWGGTGGGTTTATACTTCGTATTGGCGATGTTCAATACGATGCAAGTRTTGCAAATAAATTACAAGGATTAAAAAGGCAATTTGAAAATGAATCTTACATTTCAAAATTGTAAAAAATAAAGATTTTAGTTTTAAAAATTATATAAAATGGCATCAATAAAACCAGCTGAAGTATCAGCTATTTTAAAACAACAATTAGCGGGATTTGAAGGAGCTGCTTCATTAGATGAAGTAGGTACGGTATTGCAAGTAGGAGATGGTATTGCGCGTGTTTACGGTTTAGAAAACGTACAGTATGGAGAGTTAGTTGAGTTTGAAGATGGATTAGAAGGAATTGTGTTGAACTTAGAAGAAGACAATGTAGGAGTTGTTTTATTGGGTCATTCTAAATCAATTACAGAAGGATCTACTGTAAAACGTACTGAAAGAATTGCCTCTTTGAAAGTTGGAGAAGGAATTGTTGGACGTGTTGTTAATACATTGGGGCTTCCAATTGATGGTAAAGGACCAATTCAAGGTGAAACTTTTGAAATGCCATTAGAGCGTAAAGCTCCAGGGGTTATTTATCGTGAGCCTGTAACAGAACCATTACAAACAGGTGTAAAAGCAGTAGATGCTATGATTCCTGTTGGTAGAGGTCAACGTGAACTTATTATTGGTGACCGTCAAACTGGTAAATCAACAGTTGCTATTGATACCATTATGAATCAAAAGGAATTTTACGATGCTGGTAATCCAGTATATTGTATTTATGTTGCAATTGGTCAAAAAGCATCTACGGTTGCGGGTATCGCAAATTTATTAGAAGAAAAAGGAGCAATGGCATATACAACAATAGTTGCTGCTAACGCTTCAGATCCTGCATCAATGCAAGTATATGCTCCAATGGGAGGTGCTGCAATTGGTGAGTATTTTAGAGATACTGGTCGCCCTGCATTAATTGTGTATGATGATTTATCTAAACAAGCGGTTGCATACCGTGAAATCTCATTATTATTGCGTCGCCCACCAGGACGTGAGGCATACCCGGGAGATGTATTTTACTTACACTCTCGTTTATTAGAACGTGCTGCAAAGGTTATTAATGATGATACAATTGCTGCTCAAATGAATGATGTTCCAGTTTCTTTAAAAGGAAAAATAAAAGGAGGAGGTTCATTAACAGCTTTACCAATTATTGAAACACAGGCGGGAGATGTTTCTGCATATATTCCTACAAACGTAATTTCTATTACGGATGGGCAAATTTTCTTAGAGTCTGATTTATTTAACTCGGGTGTACGACCAGCTATTAACGTGGGTATTTCTGTATCTCGTGTAGGAGGTAATGCTCAAATTAAATCAATGAAAAAAGTAGCAGGTACATTAAAATTGGATCAAGCACAATACCGTGAATTAGAAGCATTCGCTAAGTTTGGTTCAGATTTRGATGCAGCRACATTRAATGTAATTGAAAAAGGGAGACGTAATGTTGAGATTTTAAAGCAAAATCAATCMGATCCATTTWCTGTTGAAGATCAAATTGCRATTATTTATGCAGGTTCTAAAAACTTATTAAGAGMSGTTCCTGTTGAAAAAGTAAAGGAATTTGAAAGTGATTATATTCAGTATTTAAATGCAAAGCACAGAGATAYMTTAGATAYTTTAAAAGCAGGKAAATTAACWGAKGARGTTACAGACACTTTAACAAGTGCAGCAAAAGAAGTTTCAGCTAAATACGTTTAAAACATAAATTGTCATTCCTRCGARAGCGRGAATCTCATGATTTAAAGYTCATTTAAAMAGATTCCRCAYCAAGTRCRGAATGACAAATAAAATTAAAAATGGCAAACTTAAAAGAAATWCGWAAYAGAATTACATCCATTGGATCAACAATGCAAATTACCAGTGCCATGAAAATGGTATCTGCKGCWAAGTTGAAAAAAGCACAAGATGCAATTACTCAAATGCGGCCGTATGCTGATAAGTTGACAGAACTTTTACAAAGTTTAAGTGCAACTTTAGAAGGTGAAGCAGGTGGGATTTATTCTGAACAAAAAGAAGTTTCAAAAGTTTTATTAGTTGTAATTACTTCAAACAGAGGTTTGTGTGGTGGGTTTAATTCATCAGTAATTAAAGCATCTATTAAACATATCGAAAATAATTATAAAGGTAAACAAGTTGATCTTTTAACTATTGGAAAAAAGGGACATGATATTTTAGTGAAAAAATTTACCGTTATTGAAAACCACAATGAAGTTTTTGATGATTTAACATTTGATAATGTTGCCGTTATTGCTGAAAAAATAATGAAATTATTTGCTTCTGGGCAGTATGATAAGATTGAATTGGTATATAACAGATTTAAAAATGCAGCAACTCAAATTGAAACTATTGAGCAATTTTTACCAATTGTACCAATAGAAAGTGCATCAACTACGAATATTGATTATCTTTTTGAACCTTCTAAAGCTGAAATCGTGTTACAATTGATTCCAAAATCACTTAAAACACAATTATATAAAGCTATTAGAGATTCTTTTGCTTCGGAACACGGGGCTCGTATGACCGCCATGCATAAAGCAACGGACAATGCAGCGGAATTAAGAGATGACTTGTTATTAAAATATAATAAAGCGCGTCAAGCGGCAATTACAAATGAAATTTTAGAAATTGTTGGAGGCGCAGAGGCTTTAAATAATTAGGCGAAGCCAAATGTTTAAAGTGGCGCATAAGCACGTAATAATTAGGCGAAGCCAAATGTTTAAAGTGGTGCTGAAGCACTTAATAATTAGACGGCGCGGAGTGAGGTCAAATTTTTCACAGCCTTGAAGCACTTAATAATTAGGAAGAGCCAAATTTTAAATAATATATAAAAAGAGCTTATCAATTTTTGATAAGCTCTTTTTTTGTAGTTTGGTATATACTTTGTAAGTAAATAAATAAATAATGTCATTATGAAACGAGCCTGTTAAAATATTTATCACCCAAATGAATGATTAATAGCGAACAGCATGTGACCGTTAAAAAACAATAAATATATACACATGAAAAAATTAACAAGTATATTAATTTCAGTAATCATTCTTTTTGGATTTTCATTTTGTAGTACTACAAAAAGTAATGTAACAAATGGAACCATTAACGATCATCCTTTTAGAGTTACTAAGGCAACGTATAATRCATGGGTAGGTGGTATGCCAGGGGCAAAAGGTGTTCATATTTTAATTTCAATTGATAAACCTGAAATTAAATTAGACACTGTTTTTTTTAGAAATATGAAAGCACCATTAAAACAAAAGTTAACAATAAAAGAAACAGTTTTTGTTGGAGTATTTACAGAACAAAAAACTAAACAAGATTATAATTTAGACAAGGATCCATTAAAAGAGTATGGAAATAAAGCACCCAATATTTTGGCGAAAACTTCATTTGAACTTAAAAAAAATGAAGCTGTTGTAAGTTATTCATATAATGGAAATATACATTATTATAAAATCGAAACACTTGTTAAAATAAAACCGATACTGTATCCCTCCAAAAATAAATAGCAATATAATAAACCCATAATCAATTAGATAAAGTTTCATTATTCCAGTTTTAAAATTTATGGCATAAAAATTGGAACTGTTAATGTGTAACCAAAAATATATGATTATGAAGACTTTAAAATTACTTTTTGCAGCATTATTTGTTGGGGTATCATTTACATCATGTAGCATTGTAATAGACGATATAAATGACCCATATTATGTGAACCTTGATGAAGTAGTTACAGCATATGATTTATGGTATGTCGATTACAACAACACTACAGGTACTGGTGATGTACCTTTTTTATCTAAAGCATTTACAGTATCATTTATTAACGGAAATTTATTTGTTAATAATAATTTAGTTGGAATTGGAACTACAGGAAACGGTTATGGTATTCAAATTGGGTATTATGATGCATATACAGGGGTTTTAGAAATTGACCATAATTTAGATGGTTATTATGATTTTGAAGTTGTTCAAATAGCAAGTGATAGATTAAAACTAATTGATAATTACAACCATGTTTCTTATTATTTAGAAGGTTATCAAAAATATAATTTTGATTACGATAAAATATTTTATGATAATATAGAATACTTTTTACAAGAATATAATGTATGGGAAAAAACATTCACAAGTCAAACGGGAGAATTGAATGAATTTGATAATGAAAATTTTTTAAGCTTTACACCTGAAAATATTACAACATTTTACTCTTCACAAGATGAAGTTGGCACAAATATTGMWRAYATWTATTGGGATTATGTAGGRAATTATTCGGTAGCGAATGTTCAGGGATATGATAATCTGAAAATTTTAACATTAGATTATGATTCTTGGGGCAATGAAGAATTTGAGTTGACCGTTTTAAATGATGGAGCGATAAGTTTGTATCATATAAATTCRGGAAMRWTGTATGAATTTACMGGAAGAGAATACATTCAATTTTTAAAGYCAAGTTCGTTAAAWRAAACTGTAAGGAATGAAGGAMGAAAACGRACTAARGYAATAAGAGAGACAAAAATAAGAAGAAATTTAAAATAAAGTTTGGTTAGTTGATTTTTGATTGGTTATTCTTGTAACCAATTAAGTCAAACCGCTCCTTGGTCGGGGCGGTTTTTTTGTATCTTTATAATTATAAAAATTAGGTACAATGAATCAAAAAACTGCTTTTATTACAGGAGCAACTTCAGGGATAGGGAAAGCAACAGCTCAACTTTTTGCACGAAACAAGATAAGATTGATTCTTTGTGGAAGACGTATTGAGCGATTAATTCGATTAAAAGAAGAACTAAGTAATTTGACAGATGTTACTACATTGCAATTTGATGTTCGAAATAAAAAAGAAGTTTTTAACGCTATTGAATCGTTACCAACAGCATTTCAAAAAATAGATATTTTAATAAATAATGCGGGTAATGCTCATGGTTTAAGTAGTATTCAAGATGGGGAATTAGATGATTGGGATGCTATGATAGATATTAACGTTAAAGGATTATTATACGTTTCTAAAGCAATACTTCCTAAAATGGTTGAAAGAAATGATGGATTTATTGTAAACATTGGGTCTATTGCCGGGAAAGAAGTATACCCTCATGGAAATGTGTATTGTGCGTCAAAACACGCTGTAAATGCATTAAATAAAGCGATGCGAGTAGATTTAAATAACTACAATATTCGAGTATCTGCGATTCATCCTGGCGCAGTAGAAACTGAGTTTTCTGAAGTGCGTTTTAAAGGAGATGTAGAAAAAGCTAGAAAGGTTTATACGGGTTTTAAAGCTTTACAAGCTGAAGATATTGCAGATATAATTTATTTTGTAATCTCAAGACCATATTATGTAAATATTGAAGATTTAATTGTATATCCTACTGCACAGGCTAGCGCAACAATTTTGAATAAAGAATAATTTTTTTAAAATGATTAACAAGCGGTTATTAATAAAAAATTTACTGGCTCATAACGATGAGAATAGCTTTTATGATAAAAAGCGTAAAATTTCATTAGACACCAATGAGGGTAAAGCTAAGTTTTTAAAACACGTTTGTGCATTATCAAATTCAAATCCTACAAATAATTCATTTATAGTAATTGGAGTTGAGGATCAGGTTAATATAATTGAAGGGGTTGATTTTTTTGATGATAGTAAAATTCAAAACCTAATAAATTCTTATTTTGAAAATCCACCACAAATAAAATATGAAAATATTCCTTTTCCAAGATTACCAAGGCATAAAGTGGTTGGCTTAGTTACAATTCACCCCAATAACAAAGTAACTTTTTTAAAAAAAGCTATTTGGAAATATGTTAAAGGGCGAATTTTTTTTAGAAGAGGGAGTAACTCAATGTCAACCTTAGGGAAATTTGAACTGAAAAATATCAACCAAACTATTGTTGAGGCTATTGAAATAAACGCTAGTAATAATATTAAACTAACCTTAGATGGTGTTTTTGATTTTATGAATAGACATAAGCAAGAATACCATCCAACCTATAAAGTTTTTAACGAACAATTTGTTTTGTGTTGGGCTGGTAAAAAAAAGAGTGTTGGTACTAAAGTTTTTTATTCTCGTGTGGATATTGAATTGATAAATGAACAAGTAAGGCTCTTCTATTCTGCTTTAGATGAAGTTAAAATTGAATTCAATCAAAGCGCATTTATTATAACGGAATATGTTTTTTTAAAGATTAAAGATGAATTTGACTATTATCCTTTGGAAAAAAAAGTGATACATTTTAAAGAAAATGGTAAGCACGATATTGTGAGTGAACTGTTATTTCAACCACCTCAATTTGATAAAGCTGTGTTACATCATGTATTTAATAATTGCAATGCTATATTGAATAAATTAAAAAGGAAATTACCTCTCAATGAAATTGAACTAGCAGACTTAAAAGAGTTACCAACTAATTATTTGATTTGTGCTTTAAATGATTTTGAAGATGCCTTACCAAATTTAAAAGAAAGTAGAAAATTTTTAAGAGAATTGGAAGATAAATCTGCTTATATAAAGTACAAAGAAGCAGTAAGAGTTTTAAGGAAAGTCAAAAATCAATAAAAAAACGCTCTAATTTAGAGCGTTTTTTTATTGAATGAAATTTTACAAATCAAATTTAATCCCCTGTGCTAAAGGGAGTTCTGTGGTATAGTTAATTGTATTTGTTTGACGTCTCATATATACTTTCCAAGCATCAGAGCCAGATTCTCTTCCTCCTCCAGTTTCTTTTTCACCACCAAAAGCACCTCCAATTTCAGCGCCTGATGTCCCAATATTTACGTTTGCAATACCACAATCTGAACCTGCTTGAGACAAAAATTGTTCAGCTTCACGTAAATTGTTTGTCATAATTGCTGAAGAAAGTCCTTGAACAACTCCGTTTTGAATTTCGATAGCATTATTAACATCGCCTGAGTATTTTAATAAATATAAAATAGGCGCAAAAGTTTCATTTTGTACAATGCTAAAATGGTTCTTAGCCTCGGCAATTGCAGGTTTGACATAGCATCCACTTTCAAAACCTTCACCCGTTAAAACGCCTCCTTCAACAATTAGATTACCCCCTTCTTCAACAACTTTTTGCAACGCATTTTCATACATCTTCACGGCATCAGTGTCAATTAGTGGACCAACATGATTATTTTCATCTAAAGGATTTCCAATTCGTAATTGTTTGTAAGCAGCAACTAATGAATCCTTCACTTTGTCATACATAGATTCATGAATGATTAATCTACGTGTAGATGTACATCTTTGTCCAGCAGTACCGACGGCTCCAAAAGCAGCACCAATGATTGTCATTTTAAGATCTGCATCTGGAGTTACAATAATTGCATTGTTTCCACCTAATTCTAATAATGATCTGCCTAAACGTTCCGCGACAGTTTTAGCAACAATTTTTCCCATTCTTATAGAGCCTGTTGCTGAAATTAATGGAATAAACTTACTCGTTGTCATGTACTCACCTACCTTGTAATCACCATTTACAATACATGATATGCCTTCTGGCAAGTTGTTTTCTTTTAGTACTTCAGCAATAATATTTTGACATGCAATGCTACATAAAGGCGCTTTTTCAGAAGCTTTCCATATACAAACATCACCAGCTATCCAAGCCAATGCTGTATTCCAAGCCCATACAGCTACAGGAAAATTAAAAGCAGAAATAATTCCTACAATTCCAAGAGGATGGTATTGGTCGTACATTCTATGTCCAGGGCGTTCAGAGTGCAAGGTAGATCCTTGTAATTGACGCGATAAACCAACTGCAAAGTCACAGATGTCTATCATTTCTTGAACTTCACCTAAACCTTCCTGAAGGGATTTTCCCATTTCATATGAAACTAATTCACCTAAAGGTTGTTTTAGTTCACGTAATTTTTCACCAAACTGACGAACAATTTCTCCACGTTGTGGTGCAGGTTTTAGCCTCCATGTTTTAAAGGCACTTTGAGCAGTTTCAATAACTTTATCAAAATCTTCTTTTGATGTTGTAGTTACTTTACCAATTAAGTTTCCATTTACAGGAGAATATGATTCGAGGATATCACCATTTCCAAAGAAATTGGAACCTGTTGATGTACCATTATTTAAATCTTTTACACCTAATTTAATTAAGGTGTTTTCTATCGTTATTATTTCCATATGGTGGATATATTTTTATTGTTGTTATGCGCAAAATTACAATTAATATATGTTTTAAAAAGAAAAGCCGCTTCAAAATTGAAACGGCTATCTTCATTCAATATTTGGTAACCAACCAAATAATAAACCAACTAAAACTTATAATTTAAACCTGTATAAACTCCTAAATAATACGGCTGAATACTTCCAGAGTTTTTTGAAAAGGTATTTGTTTGAACTTTAAACATTGGAGATATATTAATGTATAGATTTTTTCGGATAGAATAATCTACATCTAGTCCAATATTACCACTAAAGTTTATTGATCGTAAGTTGTTTGAAGCTCCTAAACTTTGAGTAAAGGTGCTAGTTTCAATAAAAACTTCATTTCTATTTAAAAGAAGTGTACTAAATCCACCAACTAAATTTACGCCAAGTTTACCGTTTACTACATTGTATTTTAATTCAACAGGTATCTCTACATAGCCAAAAATCTGATTTAGATTTCCTGAATTGTCATTTTCTTTTGAGTATTTAGTTTCACCTTTAGATAAAATAGGACTACTAGATAAATTAGAAAAACCAACAACAGAAACTCCTGGAGTTATATAAATATCATTTGTAATATACCCTAAATTAATAAGATTAATACCTGATTGTATACTAAATTTATTGTTAAGCTTATATGCAATTTTAACACCATAAGAATAAGAAGAACTTCCAGAAGTTGAATGACCTATAAATTGAGGATCGATTCCAGATCCATCACCAAAAGAATTGATATAAATAGGCGCAAAAATGGTAGCTATTGTAAATTTACTAGGCGTAATATCTTCTCTAGAAATTTCTTTATTTTTGGAATTGGTAAGCGGTAAATTTTTTGTATCAGCTAAATAAAATTTAGTTAAAGACTCATTATCATTTTCACCTCCAACTAAAACATCATCAGTAACTTTATCAGACAAGCTACTTAAATTGGTTGATATACCCATTTCATTACTTTCTTTAATTGAGCTATCAACTAAGAAGTTTTTTTCAATTGAATTTGCTGGAGTTATATTATCTGACGCATCCTTTTCTTGAATTTCGTTTTGTTGTTTATTTCTTTCAGGAATTAAATTTTTTGTAACATCTGACGATGGAAGAAAGTAAATAGTTCCAATACTAAAAAATAAAACAAATAATGCAGCGATACTTGCAATTTTAAACCAAATAGGCGTTCTCCGTTTTTTTGAAACAGTAGGTAATTGCTTCTCAATAGCATTCCACAATTTAGTAGGTGGGGAAACTTCTAAGTCTTTCAAATTCTCTTGGAAGACTCTATCAATGTTTTTTAAATCTCTCACTAGTATCTCTTAATCTTAAATAGACAGTTGACCTTCTTGATGCTTTTCAATTTTTTGTTTTAAAATGGCTCTTGCTCTGGCTAAATTCGATTTTGAAGTGCCTTCTGCAATAAGCAACATTTTAGAAATTTCTTTATGAGAACAACCGTCTAAAACATAAAGGTTAAAAACCATCCTGTATCTATCTGGTAACTCCTGTATTAGATTCAATAAAAAATCCAAAGAAATTTCTTCATCATCTATGTCAACAATCACTTCATCTGGTATCTCCTCAGTAACAATATTCAACACATTCTTTTGTCTATATTTTAAAAGAATAGTGTTAACCATAACGCGCTTTAACCAACCTTCAAAAGAACCTTGAAATTTAAATTGCCCAATTTTATCAAAAATGGTAATAAAACCATCTTGAAAATTATCCTGAGCCTCTTGTTTATTTTTAGAGTACTTTAAGCATATTGAGAATAACTTACCTGCAAAAAGCTGGTAAATTTCTTTTTGTGCCTTTCGGTTGTTTTTTGCACATTGTTTTACGAGCTCATTTAAACTCAAAAGCAATCGTTTTAATCATTAATAAGATACCTATAAAGATAATAGGTTGCGTAAATTTACATTACTTTTGTGATGTTTCCCAAAATTTATGAAAAGAAATAGCCTTTTTAATCTTCAGAATAGTATTAATTTCGAAAAAATATCGATTGAAATATTTCAATTACAAGCTAAAAAGTGTACTGTTTACAAAGAATTTATAAATCATTTAAAACTCAATATTAATGATGTTAAAAGTATAAATCAGATTCCTTTTTTACCAATTCAATTTTTTAAATCTCATAAAGTAATTGCTTCAAATTTGCCCATTCATCAAGTTTTTTTAAGTAGCGGAACCACCGGAAAGACTCAAAGTAAGCATTATATTTCAGAACTAGATATTTATGAAAAAAGTTTTTTAAAAGGTTTTGAATGTTTTTACGGAAGTATTGAAAATTATACTGTATTGGCATTGTTACCTTCTTATTTGGAGCAAGAAGGATCTTCTTTAATTTATATGGTAAATGATTTAATTAATAAATCAAAAAAGCCTAAAAGTGGATTTTACTTAAATAATTTAGACGAATTGCGTGAAAATTTAATAGCATTAGATAAAAACAACCAAAAAGTACTACTTATTGGAGTTTCTTATGCATTATTGGATTTAGTTGAAAAATTCAATTTTAAACTAAAAAATGTCATAATTATGGAAACTGGAGGAATGAAAGGAAGAAGAAAAGAATTGATTAGAGAAGAATTACACCAGGTTTTATGCAATGGTTTTGGTGTAAAAAAAATTCATTCAGAATATGGAATGACAGAATTATTAAGTCAAGCATATTCAAAAGGAGATGGAATTTTTAATTGTCCCCCTTGGATGAAAGTATTAACCCGTGATACTGAAGATACACTTACTATTTTGCCTGAAGGAAAATCAGGGGGTATCAATGTAATTGATTTGGCAAATATTAATTCTTGTTCATTTATTGCGACACAAGATTTGGGTAAAACTTATACAAATGGAACATTTGAAGTTTTAGGTCGCTTTGATGATTCAGATATTAGAGGATGTAATTTGATGATATTTTAACACTCTGTCATTCCTGCGAAGGCAGGAATCCATTTTTAATCTGGGTTTCAAATTGTAAGATTCCTGCCTTCGCAGGAATGACAATCTAAATTATTCCAATTAAACTACCTTCAATAAATAATAACTCTTTTTACCACGTTGTAATAACACAAATTTATCAGCAATTAAGTTTTTAGTTGTGATTACACAATCGTCTTTTACTTTAGCTTTGTTTACAGATATGGAATTTTCTTTTAAAGCCCTTCGAACTTCCCCATTAGATTTTAAAAATCCATTTTCAGCAAATGCAGCAACAATTTCCAATCCGTTTTCAATAACAGAACGGTTGATTTCAGCTTGAGGAACTCCATCAAAAACATCTAAAAATGTTTGCTCATCTAATGCTATTAAATCGTTTGAAGTAGATTTTCCAAATAATATATTGGAAGCTTTTATAGCATTATCATACGCATCTTTTCCATGTGTCATAATAGTAACTTCTTCTCCAATTTTCTTTTGAAGAATACGCGCATGTGGCGCTTCTTTATGCTCAGCTATTAACTGATCTATGGTTTCTTTATCTAAGAACGTAAATATTTTAATATACTTTTCTGCATCTTCATCTGATGAGTTTAACCAGTATTGGTAATATTTGTAAGGGGAAGTTCTGTTTGCATCTAACCAAACATTGCCACCAGCAGTTTTCCCAAACTTTGTTCCATCAGCTTTAGTTATTAATTTACAAGTTAAAGCATAAGCTTTACCTTGTGCTTTTCTTCTTACAAGTTCGGTTCCAGTTGTAATATTACCCCATTGATCAGATCCTCCCATTTGAAGTACACAATTTTTTTCTTTATATAAATGGTAAAAATCATATCCTTGAAATAGTTGGTAGGTAAATTCAGTAAAACTCATTCCAGTTTTAGCATCAGAATCTAAACGTTTTTTTACAGAATCTTTCGCCATCATATAATTAACAGTAATATGTTTTCCTATATCACGAACAAAATCGATCAATGAAATATCTTTCATCCAATCGTAATTATTTACTAATTCAGCAGCATTTTCAGAAGAACTGTCAAAGTTTAAAAAACGTGCTAATTGACCTTTTACGCCTGTAATATTTTTAGTTAGTGTTTCTTCATCTAGCAAATTTCGTTCATCAGATTTTCCTGAAGGATCTCCAACCATTCCAGTTGCTCCACCAACCAATGCTATAGGATTATGACCAGCTTTTTGAAAATGCATTAATATAATTATAGGCACTAAACTTCCAATATGTAAAGAATCGGCAGTTGGATCAAAACCAATATAACCAGTAGTTTTATTTTTTAATAAATAGTCTTCAGTTTCGGGCATGATATCATGTAACATGCCTCTCCAACGTAGTTCTTCAACAAAATTCATTTTCTAAATTTTTATTTTCAGCAAAGATAAAATTTTAGTTGTTAGTTACTGTGTTTAGTTATTAGTTTTTTAATCACTTGTGATGTAAAATACCCAAACATTTTTTATACTTTCGTTTTATGATTTTAGTAACTGGAGGTACAGGTTTAGTTGGTGCACATTTATTGTATCATCTTTTGATTGAAAATAGCTGCGTAAAAGCTATTCATAGAAAAAAGAGCGATTTAAATGCTGTGAAAAATGTTTTTAGTTATTATTCTGATGATTTTGAGGTTGTTTTTAATAAAATTGAATGGATTGAGGCTGATATTACAGATGTTTATTCCTTAGAAAAAGCATTAGAAAATGTAACTGAAGTTTACCATTCGGCAGCATTGGTATCTTTCAATCCGGATGACTACAAAGCAATGCGAAAAACAAATATTGAAGGGACTTCAAATATTGTAAATCTTTGTATTGATAAAAAAGTTAAAAAACTGTGTTTTGTGAGCTCAATTGCAACAATGGAAAAATCGTTGAAGAATACGAGCATTGATGAAGAATGTGAATGGAACACAGAGTTGAATAATTATGGCTATGCCATTACTAAACATGGGGCAGAAATGGAAGTTTGGAGGGCTTCTCAAGAAGGTGTTGATGTTGTTGTTGTAAACCCAGGGGTAATTCTAGGGGCTGGTTTTTGGAAAAATGGATCGGGAGAACTATTTTCTAAAATTTACAAAGGGCTAAAATTTTATACGGAAGGAATTACAGGRTTTGTATCYGTAAAAGACGTTGTAACARTTATGATTMAGTTAATGAAAAGTAAWAAGAAAAATGARCGRTATATTTTAGTTTCGGAAAATTGTAGCTTCAAAGATGTATTTTTTYAAATAGCAGATAATTTTAATAAAAAACCGCCTTCAATAAAAGTCTCAAAACTAATGAGCTCAGTGGGTTGGAGAATAGAAAAAATAAAAGCTGTTTTTACGGGTAAACCACCAATGCTAACTAAACAGACTTCAAAATCTATTCATAATAAGCATTATTATTCTTCAGAAAAAATAAAAAAAACTTTAAATTTTAAGTTCAAACCAATTTCAAAAACGATAAAAAGTATTTGTGAAATTTATAAGATTTAGCGAATTTCATCTAAGCTATTTTGTAAATACATAGTTAGCAGAGTTTAAATAATCAAAGAAATCTTTTTCCGTTGAATGCCTCTTATATTTAGGGAAAGGAAGATCAATAATTTTTCCTTTTACAGGTCTAATATTTAATCTCTTAATTGATTCTTTTTTTATAATTGCTAATGAATCGTTCAGTATATTTTCATCATCGTATTGTTTTTTTAAGGCTTTTAAACGTTCGTCAACTTTTCCCAGTATTTCATCGTAATCATCAATTCTGGAAGTGTAATAATAATTGCTTTCTTTAAATCGAATCGAGTCAATTTGATATTTTTCAAAGACAAAAGGAAAATAATTAACATTGCGTTGAAGGTTTATATTTTTAATATTATCACCACCTTTAGCAATATACAAATCAGCTAGTAAATCAACCATCTGATCTTTTGGTATTAAATTTTCGGGTTTTTTAATAATGGTATTACTGGTACAGGCACTTAAAAAAATGCTCAAAATGATTATGTAAATATTTTTATTCATTTGTTCTATTAAACAGTAATCGTTTTCCTTTTAATATGTTATGAAATACACCATTATGAAATGCTAAATATCCATTAACAAACGTATGTGTAATTTTTGAGTAAAAGGTAGTACCTTCAAATGGAGACCAACCACATTTGTACAATATATTTTCTTTGGTAACCGTCCAGGGAGATGAAATATCTACCAATACCAAATCAGCATAATATCCTTTTTTAATAAATCCTCTTTTCACAATTTTGAAGATTTTAGCTGGATTATGGCACATTTTTTCAACTATTTTTTCAATTGAAATTTTCCCTTGTCGGTGCGCTTGTAATAACGCTGGTAAAGCGTGCTGTACTAAAGGGCCTCCGCTTGGAGCTTTGGTGTATACTTGTTGTTTTTCTTTTTTTGTATGTGGCGCATGGTCTGAGGCTATAACATCAATTTTATCTTCTAATAAAGCTTTCCACAGACCTTCCTTATCTTTTTTAGTTTTTATCGCTGGATTCCACTTAATAAATGCACCTTTTTTTTCGTAATCTCGCTCATCAAACCATAAGTGATGCACACAAACTTCCGCCGTTATTTGTTTTTTCTCAATAGGAATTCTATTAGTAAAAAGCGATGTTTCTTTAGCAGTTGATATATGAAAAACATGCAGGCGAGCCCCCGTTTTTTTAGCTAATTCAATAGCTTTGGATGACGATAAATAACAGGCTTCTTCACTTCTAATTTTAGGATGTAAATTTAAAGGAATATCGTCACCATATTCTTTTAAGTAGATTTCTAAATTTTTCTTAATGGTAGCTTCGTCTTCACAATGTACTGCAATGAGCATTTTTGTTGACGAAAATATTTTTTTTAAAACATCCTCATTATCCACCAACATATTTCCAGTTGAAGAACCTAAAAACAATTTAATTCCAGCAACATTAGTGGGATTTGTTTTTAATAATTCCTCTAAATTATCGTTGGTACCACCAAACATAAATGAATAGTTGGCATATGAACTATTTGACGCGATTTTAAATTTTTGTTCTAATAACTCTTGAGTAGTTGCTTGCGGAACTGTATTTGGCATTTCAATAAATGAAGTTATACCACCAGCTATGGCAGCTTTACTTTCACTTTTAATAGTTGCTTTATGGGTTAGTCCAGGTTCACGAAAGTGGACTTGATCATCAATAACTCCAGGGATTAAATATTTCCCTTCAGCATCAATTACTGTAGTATTTGCTGATTTTGAACTAATTGAAGAATCAATATCCACAATATATTCTCCGTCAATTAATACATCTCCTTCAACTATTTTTCCTTCGTTGACAATTTGAGCATTTTTAATAAGAGTTAAACTCATTTTTTTCTTTATTTTGATATTCTTTGTAATCTCATTTTAATAACTCCAAAAACAGCTTCTGAAATTATGGAACCACTCATTTTTGAAGTTCCTTTTTTTCGGTCGGTAAAAATAACCGAGACTTCTTTATATTTAAAATTTTGCTTCCATGCTTTAAATTTCATTTCAATTTGAAATGCATAACCTACAAATTTAATATTATCTAATTCAATATTTTTTAACAAGTTTCTCTTGTAACAAACAAAACCTGCAGTAGTATCAAAAATAGGAATTTTGGTTATAATTCGAACGTATTTAGAGGCGAAATAGGATAAAAACAACCTTTTAAAATCCCAATTAACTACGTTAATTTTATTGTTTAAATATCTTGATCCTATTGAAAAGTCAGCTCCTTCAACAGCACAAGCATTGTATAAAGATATTAAATCTTTCGGATTATGCGAAAAATCCGCATCCATTTCTATGATGTAATCGTACTCCTTTTTTAGAGCCCATTTAAAACCATGAATATAAGCAGCACCAAGACCCGTTTTTTCTTTTCTAACTTCTAAAAATAAATTAGAAAATTCATGTTGTAGTTGTTTTACAATATCTGAGGTTCCGTCAGGTGAACTATCATCAACAACTAATATATCAAATTGTTTTTCTTGAGAAAATACAGCTTTAATAATAGCTTCAATATTTTCAATTTCATTGTAAGTAGGAATAATAACTAGCGTATTTGACATATAACAAAATTATTCGGCAAAGATAAAACAAATTATTCCTAATTTTGCGTTAAAATAATGGCTAACTTAATGTTTGAAGCAACCAAAATAATACAACAAAATAATGATTGGATTACACTGGTTTTTATAATTATTTTTATGGTTTTAGCACTCTCTAAGGTGTTATTCAAAGATAGATTATACCATGTGTTCAAGTTGTTTTTTTTAAAACACCACCTTTCTATTTATTTTAATAAAGGGAAAATAAAACCTTTTAATTTGTTTCAAGCATTACTTTTCATCGTTCAACTTTTAGTATTATCGTTGCTGTTTTATTTGTCAAATATTTATTTTCAGTTTCAATTATTTTTATTCAATTCCGATAGTTTTATTTTGATAGTTTGTTGGGTTGGGTTGTATTTTAGTGTGCGTTATTTAATAGGGGTCTTATTAGCATTTTTGTTTGATTTAGAAAAGGAGTATAGTAAAATAATTTATGATAAAATAAGCTATTTTAACAGTTTAATTTTGTGGCTTTTACCATTTTTGATTTTTAGTGTTTACATTAGTGAATACAAAAGGTTATTTCTAGAAATTACACTTACATTGTTTGTGCTATTGTTAGTGTTGAGATATGGGTTAATTCTTTTAAATAATAAAAAGTCTATTTTTAATAACTTGTTCTATTTTATTTTATACCTTTGCGCTCTTGAAATAGCACCTTTAATAATTATTTTAAAATTAAGTATTTAAAGATAAAATTGAAGAATATGAAAGTGAAAACAATATTGGTTTCTCAGCCGGCTCCAAAGTCAGAAAACTCACCTTATTTAGAATTATCAGAAAAACAAAAAGTAAAAATTGACTTTAGACCTTTTATCCATGTTGAAGGAGTTTCAGCAAAAGAGGTAAGAGTTCAAAAAATTGATTTGAAAAATTTTACTGCAATTATTTTAACWAGTAGAAATGCAGTTGATCATTTTTTTAGAATTGCTGAAGAAATGCGATTTACAGTACCCGATGAAATGAAATACTTTTGTGAATCTGAAGCTGTAGCATTTTACTTACAAAAGTATGTAGTATATCGCAAGCGTAAGATTTACGTTGGCGGACGAACATTTGAAGAATTGTCTAAAATTATAAAGAAGCATAAAAACGAAAAGTTTTTATTGCCATCCTCAGATAAATTAAAGGAAGTTGTACCAAGTACCTTAAATGAACTTGAGGTAAATTGGAATAGAGGTATTTTTTACAAAACCGTTATGAGTGATTTGTCTGATTTAGAAGACGTTTTTTATGACATTTTAGTCTTTTTTAGTCCATCAGGAATAGATTCACTATTTAAAAATTTTCCAGAGTTTAAACAAAATAATACCTGTATAGCTGTCTTTGGAAATTCAACTGTTAAAGCAGCGACAAAAGCTGGTCTAAAATGTAATATTCAAGCGCCTACACCTGAAACACCTTCAATGACGATGGCACTGGAAAAATTTATTATTCAGGCAAATAAAAAATAACATATTAAAAAGATAAAAAAACCGAGTTAAACTCGGTTTTTTTATGCAAATAAATTTGCGAAAATATCTTCAACTTTTGAAACTTTCACTATTTYAATAGCATTATTTAATTTACTTATTTTRTTAAACTTTGAAATAAAAATTTTGTGGAAGCCAAGTTTTTCAGCTTCTTGAATGCGTTGTTCAATTCTGTTTACAGGACGAATTTCACCTGCTAATCCAATTTCAGCAGCAAAACAATAATCTTGAGGGATCTCATCATTTTCATTAGAAGATAATATAGCACTTATAACTGCTAAATCAATTGCAGGGTCATCTACTTTTATTCCTCCAGCGATATTTAAATAAACATCTTTAGCACCTAATCTAAACCCAGCACGCTTTTCTAAAACGGCTAAAAGCATGTTCAATCGTTTCGTGTCATAACCAGTTGTTGAACGTTGAGGTGTTCCATAAACGGCTGTACTCACTAAGGCTTGAACTTCGATCATTAAAGGTCTTAATCCCTCTAAAGTAGCAGCAATTGCTGTACCACTTAAATCATCTTCTTTTTGAGAAATTAAAATTTCAGAAGGGTTTTCAACTTCTCGCAAACCAACATTTTGCATTTCATAAATACCAAGTTCAGCGGTGGATCCAAAGCGGTTTTTATTTGCACGTAAAATTCTGTAGGTATGATTTCGGTCTCCTTCAAATTGTAACACAACATCAACCATATGTTCTAGTATTTTTGGGCCAGCGATGTTGCCATCTTTTGTTATGTGACCAATTAGTAGTACTGGTGTTGCTGTTTCTTTTGCAAATTTGATAAGCTCAGCAGTAGTTTCTCTAATTTGAGATATTGAGCCAGGAGATGCTTCAATATAATCAGTGTATAAAGTTTGAATGGAATCTATAACCACAACTTCTGGTTTGACCTCTTCAATAGTTTTAAATATATTTTGTGTGTTAGTTTCGGTTAAAATTAAGCAATTTGTGTTAGTACCATGTACACGTTCAGCACGCATTTTTATTTGAGWTTGACTTTCTTCACCTGAAACATAAAGTACTTTTTTGGGAATGGTTAATGCTATTTGTAGTAATAAAGTAGACTTTCCAATCCCGGGTTCTCCACCTAATAAKAGCATTGACCCCCTAACCAAACCACCTCCTAAAACTCTATTAAACTCTTTATTGTTTGTTGAAATTCGATCTTCTTTTTCTAAAGATATTTCACCAATATTTAATGCTTTATTTGTTTTTTTTATCCCAGAAGAAGATTGTTGCCATTTTCTTTTTGCTTCTTTTTGAATAATTTCTTCAACAATGGTGTTCCACTCGTTACATGAGTTACATTGCCCAAGCCATTTTGCATATTGAGTACCGCAATTTTGACAAAAAAAAGTTGTTTTGGTTTTGGTCATTCTAAGTTAATTGTAAGAAGTAAATATAGGGAACTATTAAGCATGAATAATTAAAAATTAAATATTTTATCGATGAATATTTAGTAAACTAATACAGTCATACAATTAAGTATTAAAAGAGCTTTGAATTTTAAAGAGAGAAGAAATTGAATTTAAAATAAATATGCTTTTATACATAAATTCAAACAATAGATCTATTCTTTTTGGTATTTATTATAGATTGGAAGGAACAAAAAGGACAATCCTCCAAATAAAATAACCATAACGGTTTGTGCTGTCCACATAATCCAACCAAAAGCACGAGCGGGATTATCGTCAACATTGTATAAAATAAGAGCACTCGCCACAAATACAGGATAGGTACCTAAACCTCCATTTGTTAATGCCATACTCAAGCCGCCAACTACAAAACCAACAATTATGGCTGAAAAAGGAAGATTAGTTGTTTCGGGTAGTGCAAAAGTTACGGCATAAAACATTAGCACATACATCGCCCAAATAAAAATAGTGTGAAAAAGAAATTTCCACTTTTTTTTCATTTTATAAATGCTTTTTACGCCGTCAAATAAGCCGTTAATAAATAGTAGTATTTTTTGGATAACTGGATTTTCAGACTTTTTTAAAAACCAGTAAGTTAAAAATCCAGTAAAAGGTATTACACCAAAAACAATGATTTTTGTATAGATACTTCCGTCACCTTCTTTAAAAATATAACTACTAATTAATTCAGTTTGTAAAATAAAAGCAATTCCGATAATACAAAATAGCATAATTACATCTGATACACGCTCAGCAACAATAGTTCCAAATGCTTTTTTAAATGGAATATTTTCATATTTTTTTATGCTGGCTGCTCGAGCAATTTCACCAGATCTTGGGACTACTAAATTAAGTAAATACGCAATTAAAACAGCCATTATGCTATTAGCAAGTTTAGGTTTATAACCCAGTGGCTCTAATAAGAATTGCCAACGATATGCACGTGATAAATGGCTCAAAGCACCAAATGCAAGTGATAATAATACCCACCAATAGTTTGCAGTTCTAAACGATGTTTTTATGGATTTAAAATCGTTATCCGTTAATTTTGAAAGGGAATACCAAATTAAAAAAACTCCCAATGCGATTGGGAGTGTTATAAAACTTATTTTTTTTAATTTTTTATTCAAATTAAGTTAATGAATTGTCTTCTTCATTAGGAAAAATTAATGATGGTTTAAACGACTTAGCTTCTTCAAAGTCTAGTAATCCATATGAAATAATAATAACAATGTCGCCTTTAGCTACTTTACGGGCAGCTGGACCGTTTAATGTAATTTCTCCACTTTTTCGAGGACCAGGAATGGCATATGTTTCAAGACGTTCTCCATTGTTAATATTTACAATTTGAACTTTTTCTCCTTGAATAATATTTGCCGCATCCATTAAATCCTCATCAATAGTAACACTACCAATGTATTGTAAATCGGCTCCAGTTACTTTAACTCTGTGAATTTTTGATTTGACTACTTCTATCTGCATAGTGCAAAATTAATAATTTTGTGTTAATCTATTCATATTTATAGACTTATATTATCAATAAGTCTAATTTTATCAGCAAAAACGGCTATAAAAGCCCTGGATTTTTGCTTAGGGTCTTTATTTTTAACTGGTAGCAGTGTTTCTTCATCGGCTATTTCAAAATATTCTAACTTTAATAAGGGTTGGTGTTTAAATTCATTTTCAACCCAATTTGTTACTTCTAAAGCATTTTTTGTGCCAAACTTTTTTTTAGCATATTTTATCGTTTTATAAATAAACGGTACAACAGTTCTATGCTTTTTTGTCAGTCTGCTATTTCTAGAACTCATTGCCAAACCGTCTTCTTCTCTAAAAATATCACACCCAATAACCCTGACAGGAATTAGATGTTTTTCTACCATTTTGCGAATGATTTGTAATTGCTGATAATCTTTTTCTCCAAAATAGGCTTTGTGTGGTTTTACAATTTCAAATAATCGTTTCACAATTGTACCAACGCCATTAAAATGTCCATCTCTAAATTTCCCTTCCATTTGGTATTCTAACCCATCAAAATCAAATAATTGTGATTGAATGTTATCAGCATATATTTCTTCAGCTGTCGGAGTAAAAACAATGTCACAAAAAATAGACTTTAATAATGATAAATCATAATCAATAGTTTTTGGGTAGTTTATTAAATCTTCTTTTTTATCAAATTGAGTTGGATTTACAAAAATACTAACGACTACAATATTATTTTCTTTTTTAGCTTGTTTAATAAGTGATAAATGACCCTCATGAAGAGCCCCCATAGTGGGTACAAAGCCAATAGAATTTCCTTTTTTTAACGACTTAATTTTTTGTTGTAGCGATTTTATTTTAGCAAAAACTAACATATAGTGTTGTTAATAAACGTTAAAAGCGTGCAAACTTACATTTTTCAAGCTAAAATCTACATAAAATTTCGTAATTTTGCATATTCTTTAAAATATAAAGTTGGTTTTATGAAAGATAAGAGAGTATTAGTTGTTTCTTCAGAAGTTGTTCCGTATTTGCCAGAAAATGAATTATCAACAACTTCATTTGAAACTGCAAAAATGATTCATGGAAAAGGAGGTCAAACCCGAATATTTATGCCTCGCTTTGGTTTAATTAATGAAAGAAGACATCAATTACACGAGGTAATTCGTTTATCTGGAATGAATTTGGTTATTAACGACATGGATATGCCRTTAATAATTAAAGTAGCTTCAATTCCAAAAGAAAGAATGCAGGTTTATTTTATTGATAAYGATGAGTATTTTAAAAGAAAAGCATTGTTCACTGATGAAGACAATAACCTATTTGATGACAATGATGAAAGAGCAATATTTTTTGCGAAAGGTGTAGTTGAAACTGTAAAAAAATTAAATTGGGCGCCTGACATTATTCATATACACGGATGGTTGGCTTCACTTTTACCACTATACATTAGGGAATATTATAAAGATGACCCTTTGTTTTCAGGAAGTAAAATAGTTACATCAATATACAAAAATGGATTTGAAGGCTCGTTGAATAAGGAGTTTTCTAAAAAAATTAAGTTCGACAACATCGAAGAATCCAAAATCAAAACAATCTCTAATCCAAACTATACAAATATTTTAATAAATGCTATTGAGAATTCAGATGCTGTAATTAAAGCAAGCGAAGAATTACCAAGCGAGTTAGAAGAATTTTTAAAAACAAGTGAAAAACCAGTATTRGAWTATTTTCATRTAAGTGAATTTGATACTGCTTATACAGAWTTTTACTTRAATAAAGTTTTATAGTTTAATNWTMAAAAATCAAAAATYACAAATGACAACTAAAGTTGTAAATGTTTTAAAATACGTAGGGCTTTTCTTAACAGTATTTTTTACGATAATTTCTTGCGAAAAGGAAATAGATAGTATAGGTGTAAACCTTGTAGATAATAATAATTTTAGCACGAATCACTTAACAGCAGACATTGTAACTACTAACAAAAATGTTGAGAGAGTTATTTCTAATGGAGTTCCACAATATTTACTAGGAGTTTATTCAGATACTGAATTTGGGAAGTTAAAAGCTTCAATTGTATCTCAATTATTACTACCAACATCAGGTGAAAGTTATAATTACGGAATAAATGCAGTAATAGATTCAGTCCTAATAAATATACCTTACCAATCAACAAGAGAAGATAATGAATCTGATGGTAGACCTAGGTTTTCAATTGATTCTGTCATAGGAGATTCAGATGTTGAATTTCAACTAAATGTTTATGAATTAAAAACGTTTTTAAATACGTTAGATCCTAATGATCCATCAAAGCTTGCTGTATATTATTCAGACAAAGAATTTCAAAGAGATGAAACCTCATTGTTTTCTGGAAATTTTAAAATCAATCCGAGCGATACAGTGTCTTACATAAAAAGATATATGAGCGATGCAGTAACAGTTTTTGATATTGATACGGTTAAGCAAAGTAATTTAAGTCCAAGTATTAAAATTCCGTTAAATGAAAATATGATTCAACAACTCTTTGTTGATAACGCAGCTAATGCTGAATTTTCATCTATCAATGATTTTCAACATTATTTTAGAGGGTTGTATATTGAAGCTGAAGAATTATCAAGTGCTAATTCACATTTAWTTTCTTTAGATATGGCDAATGCTAAATTGACCATTTATTATTCAAATGATGAGGATGAAGCTGAAGGACAAGATTTGAATGATAATGGTACAGATGGAGAGCAAGGAGTTAGGATTAAGCAACAGTTTGAATTTTCATTTGGATCAATAAAATCAAATGTATTAGATAGAGATAAAACTATTGTTAAAACAAGTGGAGAGGACAGGCTATACGTACAAGGCGCTGCTGGTTCAATTGTAACAATTGATTTAAGTATCGGAAATTTGGAAGATTTAAGAGAGCAAAATTGGTTAATTACAAATACTAATTTAACTTTTTATGTAGATCAAAATGCTTCAAGTAATATTGTTCCTGAACAACTTTTCTTATATAATTATGATGAGAATATGCAAATATTAGATATGATCACAGAAGGAATAAATGCTGTTGGAGGTACATTAGAAAGAGATGAAGACGGAAAACCATTTAGATACGTTTTTAAAATCACAGATTATATATCAGAATTATTAAAATCGGATGAACCTTTAGACTTAGTGAAACTGGGATTAAAAGTGTACGGTTTAACAGATTTACCAACTAGTATTACAGACACAGCTATAAGAGATTTTAGCTGGAATCCCCAAGGTGTCGTATTATTTGGAGGCGGAGTTAATGCTGGAGACAAAAGAATTAAATTTGAAATATTTTATTCTGAATTAAATAATTAAATACGATTGCTATGTGTGGAATTGTTGGTTATCTAGGTTATAGAAAAGCATATCCAATTGTAATTAACGGGTTACAAAGGTTGGAATACAGAGGTTATGACAGCGCAGGAGTTATATTAACAGACGGTAATCAAGTAAATCTTTACAAAACCAAAGGGAAGGTTTCAGAACTTAAAGAATTAGTAGCAAAAAATAATGTTGAGGGTTGTTTAGCTTTAGGACATACTCGTTGGGCTACCCATGGAATTCCTAACAATGAAAATTCTCACCCGCATCTTTCAAATTCAGGAAAGTTAGTAATTGTTCATAATGGAATAATTGAAAATTACAATACATTAAAAAAAGAGCTTTTAGCAAGAGGTTATTCATTCAAAAGTGATACAGATACAGAAGTTTTAATTAATTTAATTGAAGAAATTAAAATAAGCAATAATTGTGAATTAGAACAAGCTGTTCAATTGGCCTTAACAAATGCAGTTGGAGCTTATGCAATTGCTGTTTTTGACGTTTCAAACCCAGAAGAAATAATTGTTGCACGTTTAGGAAGCCCCATTGCAATTGGTATTGGAGAAAATAATAAAGAATTTTTTGTTGCATCAGACGCCTCCCCATTTATTGAATTTACAAAAGATGCTATTTATTTAGATGATGAAGAATTGGCAATTATTAAAATTGGTAAAAAGATAAAAATTCGTAAAATCCATGATAATTCTGTTGTTGAACCAAATATTCAAGAGTTAAAACTTAATTTAGAACAAATTGAAAAAGGTGGCTATGACCACTTTATGTTGAAAGAAATTCATGAGCAACCTAATGCAATTTCAGATACATACAGAGGAAGACTTTTAGCCGATCAGGGAATTATAAAAATGGGTAGTGTTGATAATAACATTGCTAAATTTTTAAATGCAAACCGTATMATWATTGTAGCCTGTGGAACTTCTTGGCATGCAGGKTTGGTTGCTGAATATTTATTTGAAGATCTAGCACGTATACCTGTTGAAGTAGAATACGCATCAGAATTTAGATATAGAAACCCAATAATTAATAAGGGGGATATTGTTATCGCAATATCACAATCTGGTGAAACTGCCGATACCTTAGCAGCTGTAAAATTAGCGAAATCTCGAGGAGCTTTTGTATTTGGAGTTTGTAATGTAGTAGGGTCTTCTATTGCTAGAGAAACTGATACAGGTGCATATACTCATGCAGGACCTGAAATAGGAGTAGCATCAACCAAAGCTTTTACAACTCAAATCACAGTTCTTGCGTTGATTGCTTTAAAATTAGGTAATTTAAAAGGCGAACTTTCAAACTCACAATTTAACACTTATCTTCAAGAAATGAGTTTGATTCCTTCTAAAGTAGAAGAGACATTAAAAATTAATACTATTGTTGAAGAAATAGCTTCAATTTATAAAGATGCACCAAATTGTTTATATTTAGGAAGAGGTTATAACTTTCCGGTAGCATTAGAAGGAGCTTTAAAATTAAAGGAAATATCCTATATTCATGCTGAAGGATATCCAGCGGCTGAAATGAAACACGGACCTATTGCTTTAATTGATGAGTCAATGCCAGTGGTAGTTATTGCAACTAAAAAAGGACACTATGATAAAGTGGTTAGCAATATTCAGGAAATAAAGTCGAGAGAAGGGAAAATTATTGCAGTTGTTACAAAAGGTGATACCATTGTAAGAGAGCTTGCCGATCACATTATTGAAATTCCTGAAACCGTGGAAGCTTTCGTACCATTATTAACTACAATTCCTTTACAACTACTTTCGTATCATATCGCAGTCATGAGAGATTGTAATGTTGACCAACCTCGTAATTTGGCTAAATCAGTTACGGTGGAGTAATAAAGTGTGATATAATTCATTTTTTCTTTTGTAATAAAGGGATACTAACTAACCAGTATTTTTGAAATTACTCCTTAAAAATTTTAGATCAATAACTTCTGATAAAATATTGAATGAACAATCAAGTTACTGGTTAGTTAAAAAAAGTTACTTGAATATAAAAACCATCGCTTTTGGATTTTAAAAAATTAAAGTTGTTAATGATAATATTTAATTATCCATTCATTAAGTAAATCAAGTAAATTATTAATATAAAATAGCCATTTGTTTTTAAATAAAAGTTATATTCGCTAGCGAAATTAATTCGGCTACTTTTGAGTGTATTTTACGAATATATTATTTTAGAAGAAATAAAATTAATAATTGAATTCTACCAAGGTGATATCACATTGAGGGGTATGAAAAATATGAAACGAAATCTTTTTCAAGATAAGTATTATAACGCTGAATATAAARTTTTATCAGATTTGAGATTGTCAAAAAATAGTCTTACTATAGAAGAAGCTGAAGATTATGGAGCATGGGTTGGAGAAAAATTAAAATCACTAGGCTCTAGCTCACAAGCAATCTTAACTTCTACTCCTCAACAAGTAGTACAATCATTAATTTATAGTTCAAATGTTAATTTTAAAAAAAATAATTGCAAGGTTTTTAGCACATTGGAAGGAGTTCTTAATTTTTTAAGCATAGATATTTCTAATATTGAAGTAATAAAAAACGAAATAAATAAAATAAAATTTAAACAACCTATAGTATCTGTTTTTTAGAAAAGCAACTTTACATTTATTGCGAATATTTTTATAATTCTAATTTCATTTTCACCAACTAGCTTTTCAATTTTTTAAAGAAGTTTTGAGTACGATGAACATGAAAAAAATAGTTATAATGCCTGATCCTAATCAAGTCTTTACGGATTAAATATTGAAGATCAATCAAATTCCTAGTTCATGAAAAGCTGCCATTTTTAGGAATTTTAAAAATATAAAAGGTATGTGTGATAGTTAAAAATYATCTATTTGTTAAAGAAAACATGTTATTTATGATAAAAACATAGCCATTTGTTTAAATAAAAAGTATATTCGCAAACAAAATTAATTTAGCTGCATTTGAAAGGAGTTTACAGATATACAATTTTAGAAGAAATTAATTTAATAATTCAATTCTACCAAGGTGATATCACTTTGAGTGGTTTGAAAAATATGAAACGAAATCTTTTCCGAGATAAATGTTATAACCCGGAATATAAAGTTTTATCAGACGTGAGATTATCCAACAATAGCCTTACTTTAGAAGAAGTTGAAGAGTATGGAACATGGGTGGGAAAGAAATTACAAGCAGCAAGGGTTAATTTAAATACTATTTTAACTTCTACCCCACAGCAAGTAGTACAATCAATGATGTTTAGTTTAAATAAAAATCTAAAAAAGGATAGTTACATGGTTTTTAGCACATTAGAAAGTGCTCTTCTCTTTTTAAAGATTGATATTTCTTATTTCGAAGTCATCGAAACCGAAATTGATAAAATAAAAGATATACCACGTACTAGATCTGTTTTTTAGAATAATAATTTAGCGTTAGTTGCGAATAATTTTACGGAGATGGCTAATAGAATTACTCCGAATATTTTTCTAATAATTCTAATTCCATTTTCACCAATTAGCTTTTCAATTTTTGAAGAGGTTTTTAGCACGATGTACATGAAAAAAATATTTATAATGATTGCAATTATGATATTGACTGTAGCATATTCGGCCCTTAATGATAGTATGGAAGTCAAACTACCCGGTCCAGCAATTAAAGGAAATGCAATTGGAAATACCGAGGCTGTATGTGCATTAGTGTCATCTTCTTTAAAAATTGAAACTCCGAGGATCATTTCCAGGGCAAGAAAAAATAATATAAACGAACCTGCTACTGCAAATGAATTAATATCTATTCCTATTAAATTTAGAATACTCGCTCCTAAAAATAAAAAAGCAATCATTATAATGCCCGCTACAATTGAAGCCTTTTCTGATTGAATATTCCCAACTTTTGTTCTTAAATCAATAATAATTGGAATGTTACCAACAATATCAATCACAGCAAATAATATCATTGTTGCCGTAAATATTTCTTTAATATTTAAATCCATCTTAAAATAATTAAAACGTGGTAAAAGTATAAAATCACCAGTTAATTTGTAGTAAAAGTATATAAAAAATAGTTTATTTTTGTAGGATGTTTCAATTAGGGAAAACAATAGTTTCAGAAGATATAATTGAGAAAGAGTTTATCTGTAATTTATCAGCCTGTAAGGGTAAGTGTTGTATTAATGGAGAGGCGGGAGCTCCTTTAGAAGAGGACGAACTTAAAATACTCATGGATGTTTATCCAAAAGTAAAACCCTTTTTAAGGGATGAAGGAATTAAAGCAATAGAAGACCAAGGTCTTTTTATTACTAATGAAGGAGAATTTGAAACTCCTTTAATAGATGGAAAAGATTGTTCATATGTAATTTTTGATGATAAAAGGATCGCTAAATGTGGTATTGAAGAAGCTTATAACCAGGGAGTGATTGATTGGAAAAAACCTGTTTCTTGTCATTTGTACCCTATTCGAATTATGAAATACAGTGAGTTTTCTGCAGTAAATTATCATAAATGGCCTATATGCGATGATGCTTGTACATTAGGGAAAGAACTAGGACTTCCTGTTTATAAATTTGTAAAAGAGGCGTTAATTAGAAAATTTGGGGAAGATTGGTATACAGAACTTGAAAAAGTTGCAAAAAATTACACTAAATAATTATTTAGTTGCATTTAAAAATTTTAACAAACTCAACAAACTCAGCAAACTCAGCTTCTAAGAAGGTTTTAAAACTTTAAAACACTGAAATTCAATATGTAACAATAATTGTTTTATTTTTGAAATTTTGTAAGAATGTTAAAAACTTATTTATAAATGTGAATAAGTGCCCTTTTTTTTTGGCTTTTTTTTTTCAATATTTGTTTCACTTGTTTTTACAATTACTAACAGCAATTCACCTACTAACTAAAGCTAAGATTAATGTCATTCATTGAACCTATTTTACAACCTAACAAAAATCGATTCGTAATTTTTCCTATTCAACACCATGATATATGGGATTGGTATAAGAAACAAGAAGCGAGTATATGGACCGCTGAAGAGATAGATTTGCATCAAGACGTGATAGATTGGGAAACAAAATTGAACGATGACGAACGTTATTTCATAAAACATATTTTAGCTTTTTTTGCGGCTTCTGATGGCATTGTAAACGAAAATTTAGCTGAAAATTTTGTAAGCGAAGTTCAATATACCGAAGCAAAATTTTTCTATGGATTTCAATTAATGATGGAAAATATTCACTCTGAAGTATATTCATTATTAATAGATACTTATATTAAGAATGACAGTGAAAAAGATGAACTTTTTAGAGCTATTGAAATTTTCCCTGCGATTAAAGAAAAAGCTGATTGGGCATTGAAATGGATTGAGAGCGATAGTTTTGCTGAACGTTTAATCGCATTTTCAGCAGTTGAAGGAATCTTTTTTTCAGGTAGTTTTTGCGCTATATTTTGGATGAAAAAAAGAGGATTATTACCAGGTTTAACCTTTTCGAACGAATTAATAAACCGTGACGAGGGGTTGCATGCAGATTTTGCTGTTCACTTACATCAAAACCACATTGTGAATAAAGTTTCAAAAGAACGAATTACAGAAATTTTAATAGACGCACTAGATATAGAACGAGTATTCATTACAGAATCGCTACCCGTAAGCTTAATTGGAATGAACTCAAAATTAATGACTCAATATTTAGAGTTTGTAACAGATAGATTGTTGGTTGAATATGGATGTGATAAAGTTTATAATGCTACCAATCCATTCGATTTTATGGAAATGATTTCTTTAGAAGGTAAAACCAACTTCTTTGAAAAAAGAGTTTCAGAATATCAAAAAGCTGGTGTAAAAAGTGGAGGTACAGGAAGCATTAGTTTTGATGCGGATTTTTAAAATCAAGAAAACATAAAATAATATTCAAATTTCAAAAAAGTGTTATTGAATTTGAATTATTCATAAGTCAGGTTTAATAAGCCTTCCTGATGTACAATATTATTACTAACTAAAAATGTGTACCCTATGTTTGTATTAAAAAGAGATGATAGAAAAGAACCTGTGATGTTTGATAAAATTACATCCAGAATTCGGAAAATGTGCTATGGTTTAAATAAATTGGTTGATCCGGTGAAGGTTGCCATGAGAGTTATTGAGGGTTTATACGATGGGGTCACCACTTCTGAATTGGACAATTTAGCCGCTGAAATAGCTGCAACTATGACTGTTCAACATCCAGATTATGCAAAGCTTGCTGCTCGCATCGCTGTTTCAAACTTACATAAAAATACTAAAAAAACATTTTCTGAAGTAATGGCCGATTTGTACAACTATGTAAATCTGCGCACAGGAAAAAAAGCACCATTATTGTCAGAAGAGACCTATAAAATAATTGTGGATAATGCGGCAAAATTGGATTCAACTATTATTTATAATAGAGATTTTGGATATGATTATTTTGGTTTTAAAACCTTAGAACGCTCTTATTTATTAAAATTGAATGGACAAATAGTTGAACGCCCTCAACATATGTTAATGCGTGTCGCAATTGGAATTCATCAACAAGATATTGACGAAGCAATTGAAACCTATGAGTTAATGTCTAAAAAAATATTTACACATGCTACTCCAACGTTATTTAATTCTGGAACTCCAAAACCACAGATGTCATCTTGTTTTTTGCTGCAAATGCAGGACGATAGTATTGAAGGAATTTATGATACACTAAAACAAACAGCTAAAATATCACAATCGGCAGGAGGCATTGGATTATCAATACATAATGTACGTTCAACAGGTTCTTATATCAGAGGAACTAATGGGACTTCAAACGGAATTGTTCCAATGTTAAAAGTGTATAATGATACTGCTCGATATGTAGATCAGGGCGGCGGAAAACGAAAAGGGTCTTTTGCTATTTATATGGAACCTTGGCATGCCGACGTATTCGATTTTTTAGATCTTCGAAAAAATACAGGGAAAGAAGAAATGCGTGCACGTGATTTATTTTACGCCATGTGGATCCCAGATTTATTTATGAAGCGAGTTGAAGAAGATGGAGAATGGACCTTAATGTGTCCTAATGAATGTCCACATTTATTTGATACCTATGGAGATGAGTTTGAAAAATTATATACAGGTTACGAAAAAGTAGGGAAAGGGCGCAAAACTGTAAGAGCTCGAGAACTTTGGGAGAAAATACTAGAAGCTCAAATTGAAACTGGCAATCCTTATATGTTGTATAAAGATGCTGCTAATAGAAAATCTAATCAAAAGAATTTAGGAACTATTCGCTCTTCAAATCTATGTACTGAAATTATGGAGTATACAGCAAAAGATGAAGTTGCCGTATGTAACTTAGCCTCTATAGCCATTCCAATGTTTGTTGAAGAAGACGAAAAAGGGAGTAAATTTTTTAATCATCAAAGTCTTTTTGAGGTCACTAAAAAAATTACTCGAAATTTAGATACAGTTATAGATCGAAATTATTATCCAGTGAAAGAGGCTGAAAATTCCAATRTTCGTCACAGACCAATYGGTWTWGGAATTCAAGGGTTAGCAGATGCTTTTATTATGCTACGATTTCCTTTTACAAGTGATGAAGCGAAAAAATTAAATCAAGAGATTTTTGAAACTATTTATTTTGCTGCAGTTACTTCATCTATGGAAATGGCAAAAACGAAAGAACCATATTCAACATTTAAAGGATCCCCAATGTCTAAAGGTGAATTTCAATTTAACATGTGGGGAGTTTCTGAAGATGATTTAAGTGGTAGATGGGACTGGAAAAGATTAAGAAAAAAAGTAATGACAACTGGAATGCGAAATTCTTTGTTAGTAGCGCCAATGCCAACCGCTTCAACTTCTCAAATTTTAGGAAACAATGAAGCTTTTGAGCCTTACACTTCAAATATTTATACACGGAGAGTATTAAGTGGGGAATTTATTGTTGTAAATAAACATTTATTAGAAGATTTAGTGGAATTAGATTTATGGGATAATGAAATGAAAGAGGAAATTATGCGAGCTAATGGATCTATTCAACATATAGATGTTATTCCACAAAACTTAAAAGAGTTGTATAAAACTGTTTGGGAATTGAGCATGAAGGACATTATAGATATGTCTCGCCAAAGAGGGTATTTTGTTGATCAATCTCAATCTTTAAATTTATTTATGCAAGATGCAAACTATTCAAAATTAACCTCCATGCATTTTTACGCTTGGAAATCGGGCTTGAAAACAGGAATGTATTATTTGAGAACAAAGAGTGCAGTGAATGCAATTCAATTTACCGTTTCAAAGGCTAAAAAAGAAGAAGAAGAACCATTATCTCCAGAAGAATTAAAAGAACTCTTATTGCAATCTAAAGACAATCCAGATGATTGTTTAATGTGTGGTTCTTAAAAAATAGAGCGGAAAAATCACCAATGTTAATATCTTGTGAATAACATTAATCATTTAAGGGGTGTTAAAGCTTATCTTTTTAAGATATTTGAGTTATAATATTCGATGAAATAAACTATTTAATATGTTATAATTAAATTGAATAGATGATCAACCCAATAATTAAAATCTCAATTTGAAAAAATTGAGATTTTTTTTGTGATTTATAATATACATTAAAGTTAATAAACGTAATTTTTAATAATTAAAAAGAGGTTAAAATCCTGATAATAAATAGAAAGCATCTATTTACTTAAATATGATATACAAATTTTAAAACCCCAACCAACTAATTAGTTGAGGTTTTCATTTAGTGTATTGTATGTGCTATTTTTTTACGGCATACGATTCTACCAAGTCCATAATTGCTTTTATCAAGTCTTCAGTCTCTAATAAAATACTAAAATAAAGCGTGGTGTTTTTAGGACTAGACTCGCTAGTTCTAGTACGTTCTACTTGTTTTTGAGCATAAGCAGATACATCATTCAATAACCCTTGTTTTTCTTCGATTATAGAATTAATCTGGTCAAAAGAACGTGAATCAAAAATGGTTCTTATTTTTTTAAACAAATGATTTAATTTTTCATCAATTTCTTTTAATTCTTTTGCTTGATTATCCTTTAATCCTTTATGGTTATTATTAATATGTTTATGACTTACTTTTGAAATAAATGATACAGATTGCGCAATATCCTGTAAATCTCCAACGACATCTATATAAAAAGTACTTGCACTTACTGATGACTCATCTAAATTTCTAATAAAGTAAAAAATGTTATTTTGTAAATCTTCAATCTCAGCTTCTAATTTAACAACAGTGTTTTTAGCCTTTTTAAGCATTTGTAAATCTTGCTTAATTAAACCATTAATTGTGTTTTCGTTAATTTTACTAACCCTCTTTAATACTTTAGAAATATTATCGGCACTTTCTTCAATTACACCTTTAACAGATTTACTCTCAGCTCTTACTAAACTATCTTCAGCTTTAGTCTCTTTTGATTTTCTAATGTAATTTAATGAATTTCTCACCAACAAAATAACAGTAATTAATAATAAAATCGCAATCATTGTTGATCCACCTAAATAAATTAAATAGGCCGCAACCCCAGCTGCTATAAAAGCACTGATTGCAGTGAAAAACCACCCGCCAATTACATTTAAAACTCCCGCAACTCTATAAACGGCGCTTTCACTTCCCCAAGCTCTGTCAGCTAATGAAGTACCCATGGCAACCATAAAAGTTACATAAGTTGTTGATAATGGTAGTTTATATGATGTAGCAATAGAAATTAATACACCGGCAACCATTAAATTTACAGCGGCACGTACTGAGTCAAAAGCTGGCAATTCGTGTGTTTTCCCTTGCGCTAATTTTATCATTGGTTTTTCAAATTGTTTTTCAATTTTCTTTTCTATTGAATTGGGAATTATAGCTGAAAAATATCTTGAAAGTAAGATTGAACTTCGTACTAAAACTCGGGATAAAAAAGTAGGTTCAAAACGTTCTTTTCCATCTCCCTCTCTAGCTAAGTTTATTTCTGTTTCGGCAACATATCTAGCTTTTTTAGAAAACCATAATGTTACCACCATCACAAAACCTGCAATAAAAAGTAATATTGTAGGGGTCGGAACTTTTTTACCTAGAAAATCCATAGCAAACTCTGTTGCTGGAATTCCAGATCCTACCCAAGCCTCATAAGATTGCCAAGCAGCTATTGGGACTCCAATAAAATTTACCAAATCATTTCCTGCAAATGCCAATGCCAATGCAAAAGTTCCTACTACAATAATAATTTTGTAAATATTAAATTTAAAAAAGGATATCAAAAGATATGATAATGATGACCATACAATTAGGCTTACTCCTATGATGGCAACAACATATTGTTCTAAAAAACCATTGATAGTTAATCCCCCTATAAAATCGAGACCTTCTTTTGCTATATCAGCCCCTTTAATCCCTTTCATTAAAATAAAATAGACCATAGCAGTTAAGGCTACACCTCCAAATAATGCACCTACCCATTTTTTCTTTCTTTCAAAATGAAAAGATAATAGTAAACGAGAAATAAATTGTACAAAAGCTCCAATTGAAAAGGCAACAATAACGGAGAGCAGAATTCCAAAAATAATTTGAGTTGCCTTTGCGGTGTTTATATAACTTGTTACTTCAGAAAAATCACCACTTCCAGCTCCAATTTTAATTAAGGATACAGCTACCGCTGCACCTAATAATTCAAATACAATTGAAACTGTAGTCGAAGTTGGCATTCCTAAAGTATTGAAAAAATCAAGCAGCAATATATCAGTAATCATAACGGCCATAAAAATCACCATGATATCACTAAACATAAACATGCTAGGGTTAAAGATACCTTTCCGAGCGACCTCCATCATTCCACTTGAAAAAATAGCACCGCAAGCAATACCAATACTCGCAACAATCATGATCGTTTTAAAAGAAACAGCTTTTGATCCAATTGCGGAATTTAAGAAGTTTACGGCATCGTTACTTACACCAACAACTAAGTCTGCTACAGCTAATATTGCCAATGCGACTATCATTAATAAATAAATATTATCCATTATTTTGAAATGTTTTATAAAGTGAGATTGATTGAATTAATTTTTTCATACTTTTTTTATGAGTTTACATTAAAGAATGAAAAAAAAGTAATAGATAAAACCACATTAGTATACCTCATTATTGTATTCGTTTTGTCATTGCAAATAACTAAAACATTTATGAGTGTAATGTTAACATTATGTTATCATTTAACAAAGTTTACTTTCAATGAAAAAAGGTCACCTTTTAAAAGATGACCTTAACATTTCAAAATCTTGTTGACAAAAACGAATAGAATGTTTGAAACGTGGTATTTTAAGAACTCAAATACATAACAAATTTCAAGAAAAAATCTTTATTAGATGTAACTAGAATATTAAATAAATAGTAAGAAATAAAAATTATCATTATTGAATACAGAATTTAATAAACACAAAATTATTTTTTATTTTGATGCTTTAGAACCTTAGCATCAATGTAATAAATGATACTCTCAGAAATATTTTTAAGAAGATCTCCTATTTTTTCAAATTTTTTCATCACTACTAATGCCGTTAAATAGTGTTTAATTAACGCAGGATTTTTAACAACCTCAACGGCAACGATATTAAATGTGTTCGAATTTATTTCATTAATAATTTTATCTTTTTTAAACACTTTTCTTGCTATTTTTAAATTTTCATCAGTATAGGCAGTAATTACATTTTTGAACATACTTTCAAGTGTTTGAAACATGGTATTAAACTGTAATTTATCAATTAATTCTGGAGCTAGTTTTTGATTTAAATCTATGGTRTAATTWGCAATATCAAAAGCTTGRTCRCCAATTCTCTCTAGATTATAATTAATTTTAAGTATTGCTAAWGCAAATCTCAAATCRGTAGCYACWGGATGATATAATGCTATAAATTGATCGGTATCTCTTTCTATTTTTAAATCAAGTGCGTTTACTCTRTTTTCTTTTAAAATGACCTCTTCTGCTAAATCTGTATCAAAAAGSGWAAAAGCTTCAAATGARAGTTGAACTTGACTTTGGCATAGRCYAAACATTTCTTCACTAATTTTACTTAAAGCAACCCGTTGTTCTTCAATATTTATCATAGTCTTATTTTTTAACCAAACCTACCTGTAATGTAATTTTCGGTTTGTTTTTTTTCTGGATTTGTAAAAATTGTTTTTGTTTTGTTRTACTCAATAAGCTCACCTAAATAAAAAAATGCGGTATAATCACTAATTCTACTCGCTTGTTGCATATTATGAGTTACGATTATAATGGTATATTTTTCTTTTAATTCATAAATAAGATTTTCAATTTTTGCTGTTGAAATTGGATCCAATGCAGACGTAGGTTCATCCATTAAAATAATGGAAGGTTCAACGGCTAAAGTTCGGGCGATACATAATCGTTGTTGTTGCCCACCTGAAAGTGCTAAAGCAGATTTTTTTAAATCRYCTTTTACTTCMTCCCAAAGATCGGCTTGTTTTAARGCCTTTTCAACACGYTCATTTAAAATTTTCTTATTAGTTATWCCTTGAATTTTAAGCCCATAYGAAACATTTTCRAAAATAGATTTTGGAAATGGATTTGGTTTTTGAAAAACCATACCAACTTCTTTTCTTAATTCTTCTACCAGAATTTTTTCCTTATAAATATTTTTTCCTTCTAACTTAATTTTCCCTTCCACTTTGAATCCTTCAATATAGTCATTCATTCTGTTAAACAATCGAAGAAAAGTTGATTTACCACAACCTGAAGGGCCTATAAAAGCAGTAATGCTTTTTGGTTTAATGTTCATGGAAATATTTTTAATGGCCTGAAAGTCTCCATAAAACACATTTACATTTTTAGCAAGTAACTTATATTTTTCAGAAGTTGAAGTTTTTATTTTAGTTTCTACGATTTTTTCTGTCATGACATCATTCATTGTTTTATTGTAACTTTTTTTGCCATCTGTTTCTAAAATAAACAGCAACACCATTCATTATAAATGTAATAAGCAATAATATTATGATTGCTGCGGAAGCTGCAATTGCAAATCCTTGTTGCGGTCTTGTTGTCCAGTTAAAAATTTGCATTGGCAGTACTGAAAATGTATCAAAAAGAGAGTGTGGTACAAATGGAACATACGCCATAGCACCAACYACAATCAAAGGAGCAGTTTCACCTATTGCCCTTGATAAAGAGAGGATTATTCCTGTTATAATACCTCCAAATGAGGAAGGCAAAACAACATTCTGTATAGTTTGCCATTTAGAAGCACCCAATGCAAATGAGGCTTCTTTTATTGACGGAGGCACTGCTTTTATAGCTTCCCTTGTTGCYACAATAATAATCGGTAAAATTAAAAGAGATAAGGTTAGGCTTCCAGCCAAAATACTTCCTCCAAAATTAAAAAACCGAACAAAAATTCCCAATCCCAATAACCCATATATGATAGAAGGAACCCCGGCTAAATTCGAAATATTAATTTCCAATAACGATGATAATCTAGATTTTTTTGAATATTCTTCCAAATAAATTCCAGCCCCAACCCCTATAGGAATTGCAAAAATAATTGTTAGAAGCATCAAATCTAATGTGCCAATAATAGCGGTATAAACTCCTGCTTGTTCAGGTTTTCTTGAAGGTAAACTTGTTAAAAAATCCCAATTAATTCGTGTAAAACCYAGCTGTAAAATATTACAAATTAGAATGGCYAGAATTGAAATTCCAAAAAGGGTAAACAGYATACCTAAAATTTTAAAAGACTGATCTTTATATTTATTTTTTCGAATGTTATTCATATTTTTCTTGGTATTTTTTCTTAATCCAAAAACTAATGGTGTTCAAGGAAAAGGTAAATAAAAACAAGGTAAGGCCTGCCGCAAAAATAGTTTTGTATTCWAGAGARCCTTGAGGTGCATCACCYGAACTTACTTGTACTATATAAGACGTAATGGTTTGAATAGGTATAGTTGGATCTAACGTGAACTGGGCTTGTTGCCCAGCAGCAATGGCGACAATCATAGTTTCACCAATAGCTCTTGAAATTGCTAATATGATGGATACTATAATTCCAGATGAAGCAGCAGGAACCATCACTTTAAATGCTGTTTGAAATCGGGTTGAACCCATTCCAAAAGCAGCTAATTTYAATGATTTTGGAACYGCATACAAAGCATCTTCACTTAAAGAGGATATAAATGGAATAATCATAATACCCATCACAATCCCTGCAGACAATGAATTGAATGTTTCTAAATCAGGGTAAATATTTTGTAAAAATGGTGTTACAATTGACAATGCAAAAAAGCCATAGACAACAGTTGGTATTGCAGCTAAAATTTCAAGAAATGGTTTTAACRTTTTTCTAAAACTTTTTGGGGCATACATATTTAAATAAATGGCAATGGTCAATCCAATTGGAAGYGCCACAGCAATGGCTATTGCCGCAGTTAAAAATGTTCCTGAAACCAACGCTAAAATACCAAAATGCTTTTCACTAAATAAAGGTGTCCATCTYGTATCTGTTAAAAACTCAAATAAGGACACACTTCTAAAAAAAGAAATGCTTTCAAATAAAAGTACTGCGATAATACCAATTGTAGTYAATATGGTAATAGAAGCACAGAGCTTTARAATGAGTTCAATTAATTTTTCTTTGATTTTCATACCATACAATTGCCGATAAGAAACCTTACCGGCAAATATAATTTTATAGTTAGTGTTTATCTTACCAGCACTTTACTAAAAGCTTCTTTTTGTTCATCATAACCACTTTGTGGCATAGGAACATAGCCAACTTCTTTAGATAATTGAGGTGCATTGTCTAAATAGTAATTCACAAATTTTTGAACTTCAGGCCGTTGTGCGGATTTTGTATTCACAAAAATGAATAATGATCTAGATAATGGAGCATATTCATTATTTGCTACAGTTTCTAARCTTGGCAATACGGCACCTTTTCCATTATCAATTCCAATAACACCTAATTTGTCTTTATTTTCCTCATAATAAGACAATCCAAAATAACCCAATGCATATAGGTCTTTTTCAATACCTTGAACAGCAACATTATAATCAGAAACCGCATTATAGTCTGTTCTACTGGCTCCTGATTCGCCCATAATCACTTCAGTAAAGAAATCATAGGTACCGTGTGATGTATTAGGGCCGTATAAGTGAATTTCTTTATTTGGCCATTCAGTTCTAATTTCATTCCATTTCTTAACAGTACTATTTGGTTCCCAAAGGTTTTTAAGTTCTTCAGTAGTTAAGGTTGTAGCCCAAGTATTTTTCTTATTRACAACAACAGTAATACCATCAAGTGCAACTGTTAATTGAATGTATTCAATAYTATTTTCTTTACACAGCGYAATTTCTKTATCTTTAATTTCTCTTGAAGCATCACTAATATCAGTAACTCCAGTTCCAAATTTTTTAAAACCACCACCAGTACCAGAYTCACCAACAGTAATTTTTACTTTTGGTTCAACTTTTAAAAATTCTTCAGCTACCGCYTCTGAAACTGGAAAAACAGTTCCTGARCCATCAATAGAAATAGATCCTGTTAATTCTAATGTTTTTTCTTTTTTCTCGCCACARGCTCCAAMHABTAAAGCDAWDGACATAATDATTAYTAATTTTTTCATCTTTGTTDGTBTBNTAATTTTDTATHASAAATAAAGGCACTGGATGTATTCTAGATGTAAACTTAAAGTGAATAAAATGCTATTTAAAAGTTACGCTAATGTTAACCAATTTTTGTTTTGATAACAACCTTTTATAAATCAAAAAGAGACCTCTATGTTGAAGTCTCTTTATTGTTATGTGTGTAAGTTTTCTTTAAAAATCTATTTGAAAACGCATTTGAAAAGCGTTAAACTGTCCATTTCCAGTAAATTGTGTATTATTTTCTATGTTAGAAATCACATAGTTTGCCATCACACGAGTAGCAGGATTTAAATGCCAATTTAAACCAGCAGAAATATTACGCATGTTATCATTACCCATTCCATCAATTGCCGAGTATCGCAATGCCAATTCTAAAGCACCCATTCCATCACTATCCCCAAAGTTTTTCAAAGGTTTTACACSTCCAAACCCTACAATTGTGTTTTTATAAGCTCTTTTTTCGCCGGTTAAAAAATAACTAGCTTGTACATAGTAACTGTTAAAAGTTTCGTTATTTATTGAAGATTTTACATTTGCTATTGAATATTCACCTTGTAGCGAAAATGAATTTGAAACTAAAGCAGTTTCGAAGTTAAATAAATTAACGTTTTCCACCCCATTTACACTTGTTTTAATGTACTTATCTGAGATATGAACTTCTGGTCTCACAGAATATCCGAATGTTTTATCCTCTTGCGGTTTTCTATAACTATGTGAAACACCTAAATGTAACAGCGTATTGTCATTTTTTACAACAACACCAGCCAATCTTGAAGTTACAGCGTAATCACCGTTGGCTTCAGGGCTATCAGATGTTGCTTTATCAGCACCTCTAAACAAACCAACTTGCCAAGACATTCTTTTATTAACCGTTTCATTAAARAGCATAAAMCCHGAATTTCTTTCAGGRATDATACTAATAGGAAGYGCTCTTTCCATAAAAGTAATGTATTTACTACTTGTAAGAGCTTCTAATCTAAAAGGTTCTTTAAAATGACCAACACGTAAATTACCCACAGGTAATTTTTTTAAAGTGATAAAGGCATCTTTTAATGTTACTTTTCCTCCAGTAAAATCAATCTGTAATTTAAAATCTACATTGTTGTAAATTGACCCTGATGTAAAAAATCGGGCTCTTCTAAATTCATTTCCATTTTTAGATGCCAAAATGTATCCATTTGTTTCGGCTTCATTGTTTAAAGAGAAAAAACCAAAATCGTACATAATACGACCACCAAATTTTAGTTTAATGCTTTTATCAGCGTTTTCAATTTTAAATCCGTTATCCCATTTAGTTGAAAACTGATTTTCTTTTTTTTCTTGGGAATTTGCATATAAGGGAATAAGCAAAATTAGTACGGATAGAACATTTTTAATTTTCATAAAGGTATTAGTTTTTGTCGATGCAAAGAACTTATAAAAATGTTAATAAAATGTTATCACTATGTTATTTAATTATTTAATAGGATAAGCTTATAAAAAAACCTCCATTTGTTAGGAGGTTTACACTTCAAATTATAGTTGACAAAAACTAATAGTTTATTTGAAATGGTCTATTTATAACGCAAATATCCTTTAATCATCAAAGTTCTACATTAACAAAGGATTATTTAATTATTAATTTTTTAATTGACTTTAGACAGTTAAGTTTCAGCTTTTCAATATTGATTTTTTAGAATCTAAATTTTTTTAGAAAATCACAATGATCATAATATATTGAATATCAACGTATTGTGAGTATTTGAAAAAACTTAATGTAAACATAACGTTAACAAATAGTAAAGTAAACGCTAATTTCATAGATTTGAATAACAAAAAAATATAAATATGAAAACGATCTTAAAAGTAGTTATTTTGTTGTTTTGCATAACAGCATTTTCTCAAGAACAAAAAGTAGACTATAAGCAACTAAATAATGCTTTAGTTAAAGCAACGTACTATTTTGCTAATAATAGTGCTATTGTTGAGCGTGAAGGATTTTTTAATGAAGAAGGTAAACTACAAGGAACATGGATCAGTTATGATATTCAAGGTAATAAAACGGTAATAGCCAATTATAAAGATGGAAAAAAAGATGGTGTATGGACATACTTTAAAAAAGATAAGATTAATATAGTTACCTACAAAGAAAATATAATAATTAATGTTGAAGAAAAAGCACTGGTTTTGAATTAAATAACTAGTTTAAATTTTTCAATGTATTATAAAAAAAGGATGCTAATATTAGCATCCTTTTTTTATAAGCTCAATCTAGGTATTGATTGTTATTCAACAGTCCAATTGGCACCCCAAGAAGCATAATCTGTACCAGTTCCATTTCCATCACCTGAAATTAAATCAGCTTCAACAAAGGTAAATCCAGTATCATTCTTCATTTTTAAAGTAACATTGGTAAAAGTAATATCAATTATATCTAAATCACCATCAATTACACCTTGTCCTGTTGGGTTTGTTGTGGTATCACCATCTAAATCAAACCCTTCATCAAATCCTTCAATAGAAAAGTTAGTAAAAATTCCTTGAGTTCCAGCTCTTAATCTAACAGCTTCATTCCCGTTTCCAGAACCTAAACCAACAATAGTTACGTTACTTACATATGGTTTTGAAAAGTATAGAGGATCAGAGTTGTTTCCTATGTCAGTATTATAACCATCACATTCAAAACCTTTGTCATGATTAGTACCGTGTTTAATGTATGCATTCGTAATGGTTCCTGTATATCCTTCAGTCCAGTCTATAGAATCATCTTGAGCGTTTACAATAGAAATGTAGCTTACATTTACAGTTCCACCAAAAAACTCAACACCATCATCTAAACCTTCAAACATTTGAATATATTCTACAGTGGTACCGTTTCCAACGCCATAGAAAGAAAACCCATTATTTTCTGATTGTCCATCAGCTTTTCCTCCTGAATATTGCACACGTACGTAACGAATAGCTCCTGAATTATCAGTAGCATCAGTTCCACCGTAAGGTAAACTTCCTATTTCAGAAGTTGAAGTTCCTGTTGAAACAGAGTTGATAGGCGCTTTTCCTAAAATAATTAAACCACCCCAGTCACCAGCCTGAGGTGTAGAAGAGTTAGAAGTCATTATAATTGGTGCATCTACAGTTCCGTTTGCTTGAATTTTTGCTCCTTGAGAAATTGCAATATAAATATCAGAACCTGCAGCTAAAGCTTCAATAGTAGTTCCAGCTTCAATAGTTAAAGTTGTTCCTTCAGCCATTACCAAAGCACCGTTTAGAGTGTATTGATTTTTAGCCTCTAATAATAGGTCATCAACATATGTACCAGAAATACTTATGGCTTGACTTTCGTTTGGATTAGTAGTGTTTCCAGTGGTATTATTTGTTACTGAATTATCAGTATTGTTGAAGATGATATCTGCGGTATCATCTTCACCGCAAGAAATTAATAGCATTGAAGCTATTGCTAAAGTTAAAAATGTATTTTTCATTGTTTTAAATTGTTTTAATGGTTGATTTTTTTTGTTAAAATTTATATTTGAATTGTAGGCTAAAGTTTATACCACGTTTGTAGCTTTCAAGTACTATTTCCTGATTGTTAGCTATTTCTCGGATTATATTAACTTCAGGGTCTAAAATATTTTTAGCACTAAAGTTTAGTTCTGTATTTTCACCTATTTTATTTTTCCATACAAAATCAAGTGTTGTAAATCCTTTTTCAATTTTGTTACCTAATTGACCTGAACCTAAAGCGAAAATTCTATCAGAAAAATAATTAGCAATTACATTAATTGTTGCTTTTATTTTTTCATCAAAATTTGGAGTAAAGTTTAAATCGGCATTTATTAATAATGGAGAAGCTCCTTGTAGTTCTTCGGTATCTTTAGTAAACGCAGTACTGTAAGTACCTTGTATGGTACTAAATAAATCTTGTTCTGTATGCATATAAGAAATATTAAAACCACCTGATAATAGTGTTTCATTGTTTTTAGAAAGAATTTCTTTTTTTACTTCAGCTTCAACACCATAAATCTTTGCTTTGTTACCAGTTCTAAAAAAACGTTGTGTACCAGTTGCATCATTTGCAACAACTAAATTAACAGGATCTTTAATTTTTTTAGCAAAACCTGCTATAGATAAAATTTCTCCTCTATTCATAAACCATTCAAATTTAAAATCGAGGTTTAGAATTTTTGAGTACGATACATCTTTAACATTTGTATAGTTTATGTTTGCTTTATGACCTAATAAATCTGGATTTCCACCAACTCTCGATGTTACACCTTCATAAACATAAGGAGCCATTTCTTTAAATTCAGGAAACGATGCGGTGTTACTATAGGATACTCTAAAATTTATTTCATCAGTCAACGCATATTTAATGTTTAAAGTAGGTAAGTACAATTTTTCCGTTACTTCAGCAATACCAGGATTGTTGATAAGGTTTATAACATCATAATTAATTTTTTGATTGAAGTATTCTGATCTAAATCCGGGAACGAGTAACCATTTTTCGCCTAAATCTAATTCAGCAGAAGCATAACCTGAATATACTTCTAATTCACCTTTATAAGTATTTTCATATTTTCCCGGGTTATTTGTAGGTCCTATATGAAATACGCCTTCTCCTTCAGGGTATAACGCTCTAAAAACATCTGTTTCATATAAGCCATCAGCCCAATTATTATAATTAAAAATTGCATTGAAGTTTGTTGGATCTATATTAAGTGTTTCATCTATATTTTTATAGCCATATCTTATATTGTTAAATCTACGTTCTTTGCTTCTTCCATTAAATCCAAGATTAAATTTAACAGCATTAGAAAGATTGTACTTTATATTAAATTTTTCATTGAACTCTTTATCAATAATTTTTTCAAAATAACGTTGATTATCAAAAGAATTATTGGTGTATAATGATGCATTTGTATTAGGATTATTATCCAATTCAAAATTATATTGTTCTAAAGAGATTCTTTTTCTGTCTGGTTCATGAGAGTACACGTTGTTGTAACCCAAACCCCAGTCAATTTTAAATTTATCATCAATTTTATGTTCTCCTAAAAATTGATTTACAAAAACTAAATCTTGATTAAACTGGACGTTCATTTGGTAAAAGCCTTTGTCAGTATCTAACTTAGCATCTCTATTTGTACCTAATCCTTTTACACCGTAATAGCCAACTTCGTCACTTGAACTATTAATAAATAATGAGTTGAAAGTAATTTTGTTATCATTGTTAATTTTGTACAAAGCACTACCCAGGATGGTTGAATTGGTTGAGTAGTTATATCTTTCAACATTTTTGAACGACTTTTTTTCTACGTTAGTGTATTCAGTTTCATTTCCTTCAAAAAACGTATAATTATTTTCAAATAATCCAGTTACAAATAAACTAAGTTTACCATCTTCACCAATTTCAAATGATTTACCTGCAGATAAGCTTATGCCTGTATTAATAGGTTCTTGAGCGTCAATAGGATCAACTCCGTGAGAAAGCACAACAGCGTAAGGATTGTGGTCGTGTCTTCCATAAAAACCCATAAATCCAGTGCCGTCACTTTTCACAAAATTTTTACCTGCTGCATTTGAGTTTACTCCAGTAGTTAAAGAAGCATCAATAAAACTATTCCCCATAAACTCTTTTGAAGTAATGTTTATATTACCCGCAGCAAAATCACTGTAAAAATTTGCAGCATACGCTTTACTAACGGATACATTTTGAATAATATCTGAAGAGAATAAACTTAGATCAATGTTCTTTTTATTAATATCATTTGAAGGCATTGAAAGTCCGTTTAATGTAGTATTCAGATATCGGTCACCTAAACCACGTACATAAACATTACTTGAACCCTCTTTAGAAATACCTGATATTTTTGTAATTGCAGTTGCAGCATCACTAACACCTTTTCGGTTTAATTCTTCTGCACCAATGCTTTGTTTAATAGAAACAGCTTTCTTTTGTTCGGTTAAAAGTGCCGTTTCAGATTCTTTTTTATTGGAAGCCGTAATTTGAATTTCACTTAATGATACACCTTCACTAGCACTTAAGGTTTTGTTTATTGTAGTAGTTTCGTCTGCTTTTACAATTAAGTTAGACACTTCTACAGTTTTGTATCCAATAAAGCTAAACACTAAAGTATAAGTTCCTGGCTCAACTTTAAAAATATAAGTTCCATCAAATTCAGTTGTGGTTCCTATAGAGGTTCCTTTAATAAAAACATTTGCGAAAGGTAATGGAGCATGTTCCACTTCTTTATCATAAACCGTTCCTTGTATTATACCATTTGTTTGGCTATATATTACTACCGTATTAATAACTACTAGTATTGTTATAAAAATTTTCTTCATTTCTTGTATTGATTTCTCTGACAAAGAAACCTAAATAGTGTAAATGAAAAGTTAACCTGTAGTTATTTAATGTTCATAAAAGTGTTAACTTAATGTTAGCTATAGAATGAGATTTTAATAATTAATTCTGACATCAAAAAATGTAATTTTTTTAAAAACAATTCATATTTTAATTTACGGAAGAAATATTAGATTCAAGATTTAAAGCTAATAATGTTTGGTTGTGTTCAGTTGTTTCACTTGCAATAACCTTCACATTTTGAACTTCAATAGTTTTATATCCAATAAAACTAAAAACGAGTGTATAGATGCCAGGTTTTATTTTTAATAAAAAAGAACCATCTGAATTAGTAGTAGTTGTAAAACTTGAGTTTTTAACAGCAACGTTTGCAAATAATAAAGGTTGGTTATTAGTTTCATTATCAAATACCACACCTTTTATTTCTCCATTTTTATGCATGCCTGCTAATAAGGATCCAATATTGTAAGATTGACTATGTACTAAGGTGCTGGAAAAGAGCAATAAAGCAAGCTGAAAAGTTTTCATTTTTAATTATTTTATATAAGAAACAAATTAACATTACAGGTGTTAACTAAAGGTTATCAGTAGTTTATTATTTTATAATCTAAATGTTAAATCCGTTAAAAACAAACTTCTCTTATAAGTGTAATTATTAAGTATCTTGCAATCACTAAATTTAAGGTATGAACTGGGAACAATTACTTTCTCTAAAGCGTTATGGAGACACAAAAAAAAGATTACGAAAAGATCAAGACGAAACCAGGTTAGGTTTTGAAGTGGATTATGATAGAATTATCTTTTCTGATTCGTTTAGAAGCTTACAGGATAAAACGCAAGTTGTTCCACTTTCAAAAACAGACTTCGTTCACACACGTTTAACTCACAGTTTAGAAGTGAGTGTTGTGGCACGTTCTTTAGGTAGAATTGTAGGGAAGAAAATACTTGAAAAATACCCAAATTTAGGAGAGAAAGGGTATAAAATGAATGATTTGGGAGCTATAGTTGCCACTGCAGCTTTAGCACATGATATTGGCAATCCACCTTTTGGACATAATGGAGAAAAAGCCATTGGGGAATATTTTAAGAGAGGAAATGGGSAAAAATATAAAAATCAGCTTACTGCAAAGCAATGGCAAGATTTAATTGATTTTGAAGGGAATGCCAACGGGTTTAAAATTTTAACTGAAAATAAAGAGGGAGTAGAAGGAGGCTTGCGTTTATCGTATGCGACTTTGGGCACTTTTATAAAATACCCAAAAGAATCACTACCTAAAAAACCAACAAATCAAATAGCAGATAAAAAATTTGGAATATTTCAATCTGAAATTTCTTTTTTTAATGATGTTGTTCAGGAATTAGGGCTAATCTCTACAGGTAAAAAAGGGAATGTTGCTTATAAAAGGCATCCTTTAGCTTATTTMGTTGAAGCAGCKGAYGATATTTGTTATACGATCATAGATTTTGAAGATGGTATAAACTTAGGCTTAATTGAAGAAGAATTTGCCTTAGAATATTTAATAAAACTAGTAAAAGATACCATTGATACAACTAAATATTATCAGTTAAAGTATAAGAAAGATCGACTTAGTTATTTGAGAGCTTTAGCTATTGGCACACTTATAAGTGAAGCTGCTGCTGTTTTTTTAACAAATGAAGAAGCAATTTTAAATGGCGATTACCCTTACTCTTTATTAGAAAAATGTAAGTACGAGGCTCAAATAAATGATATCATTAAATTGAGTATCGAAAAAATATATAAGAGCAGAGAAGTTGTTGAAAAAGAACTGGCTGGATATAGCATAATTACAAAATTGCTAGATGTGTTTTTGACTGCTATCAATAATAAATTTAAAAATTCAATAACAAATTATGATAAATTAATTATATCGTTATTACCAGAGAGCTTGCAGCAACCGAAAGATAATCTATACCTCAGAATTTTAATGGTGTGTGGATATATAGCAAGTTTAACTGATGGTTTTGCTTTGCAGTTGTATAAAAAGTTAAAAGGAAATTAAATAAATGACCACGACTCAAGGGTACGAAGTATTAAATAGGAATTCCCTTTTTATTTTGATGCAAGCGTCGGGGAATTAAACCCAATTGGGCTATCGCCCTGCGATTAAAAAGTATAATTAAAACCTACACCTAACAGTTGTTTAATTTGAATTTTAGGACCTAATATATCCAATTCTCCATTATTATTTATGTCTTCTTTATGTTTTACATCATCATCAAAAATTAAATGAGATCCAACATTTGCAGAGATATATTTATTGATGGTTAAATCAAAATTTAACTCCCAGTCAATATCAATATTACCATAATTATTAAGATAGTCAGAATATAATATAAGCTTGTTTGCCATTTTAATATTTTCCATCACCTGAGTTTTCCATTCTCCAGTAACTAAGGTTCCAAATTCCATTTTTAAATTTTTACCTTCAGAAATTAGATTGCCAACCTCATCATAAATAGCTGGAGACACACCAAATGATCCTTCATTGGCTAATGCTTGATTAAATACAAAAGTTGTTTTATTTGTTAATGGAGATAGGTATAGTTTTAAATTAACTTTTTTTGAATAATATTCTGACCCAACTCCAACAAACATATATGCAGGAGCAAAGAATTTTGATATTGGTTTTTCAGTATTTGGGTAGTTATAACCGTTGGTAAATTGCGTTTTAAAATTAAATTTAGCTGAATTGTACCAGTTTGAATTAGGGTTTTTACGGTAACCAAAAGTTGAGTTTAATTCAAATAGATCTTCAGTTTTCCTTAATTCTCTCTTGGCTTCTTTATTTAATCCATAATTGGTTTTTAGTTCGTTTGCCCAAACCAAATGCTTATTTTTTAAATTTCTAGTTAAATGAATCTTTAAAATCCCAGACATGGAATTGTTTCCACCGGCATTCCAATTTACAAAGGAATTTTGTGTGAAAATTAATTTAACATTATTGGTGTTTTTCCAATTACTTATTGAGTCGGGTTTAATAGCTAAAGAGTCTTTTAAAATAGCCGATTTTGATGTGAAAGAAAGCAGAATAATAACAAAAAAGCGTAAATGAAACCTCATTTTATGAGAATATTGATTATTAAAAAAAACGTTAAGGGCAAAGAAAAGAATAAAAGGGAACTTATAAAATTTTTAATAAAAAATCTTTTATCTTTTCTTTTGACAAATGAATGCTCCTAAGTAAATMTGTTACTTTACCATGTTCAATAAAATTATCAGGAATCCCTAACCGTTCTATGTTATTGCTAGTATACTTGTTATTTGAAGCAAACTCTAAAATAGCACTTCCAAAACCTCCTATAATTGTGCCATCTTCAATAGTAACAATCGTACTAAATTTTTTAAATATTGAGTGTAACAATCCTTCATCTAATGGTTTTACAAAACGCATATTGTAATGCGCAATACTGTTTTTTGGTAATTCGTACTGAAGTTCTATCATGTTATTTCCAATGGTTCCAATACTTAATACGGCAATATTGGTTCCTYCTAAAATACATTCTCCTTTTCCAATTTCAATTTTGGTCATAGGTTTTTTCCAATCAATAGTGGTTCCAATCCCTCTGGGATATCTAATTGCTAATGGAAAATCTATTCCTAATTGTGCGGTGTACATTATGTTACGCAATTCAATTTCATTTAAAGGCGTAAATATTACCAAATTAGGAATACATCTCAAATAAGCGATATCAAAAACGCCATGATGTGTTGCGCCGTCTTCACCTACCACACCAGCCCTATCAATACAAAAGATAACAGGCAAATTTTGTAAAGCAACATCATGAATAATTTGATCGTATGCCCGTTGTAAAAAAGTAGAATAAATTGCACAAAATGGAATCAATCCCTGAGTTGCCATGCCGGCGGCTAAAGTAACAGCATGTTGTTCGGCTATACCAACATCAAAGGCTCTGTCAGGAATTTCATCAATCATTAACTTTAAAGAGCTTCCTGTAGGCATTGCAGGTGTTATACCAACTATAGACTCATTAATTTTAGCTAATTCAACAATGGTTTCTCCAAATACATCTTGGTATTTTGGAGGTTGAGTTTCAGTAGTTTTTATAATTAGTTCCCCAGTATTTTTATCAAACTTTCCAGGMGCRTGATATTTYACTTGATCTTGTTCSGCTTTTTTCAACCCYTTTCCTTTGGTAGTRATAATATGTAAGAACTTTGGGCCTTTTACATGTTTTAATCGCTCCAATTCAGTAACAATAACTTCTATATTATGTCCGTCTATTGGTCCAGAATAGTTAAAATTTAAAGCTTCAATAATGTTGTTTTTTCTAACTTTATCTCCAGCTTTTACTTGTTCAAAATAGTTTTTTAAAGCACCAACACTTGGGTCGATACCCATGGTATTATCATTTAAAATAATCAATATATTTGCGTTGGTAGCTCCTGCATGATTCAACCCCTCAAAAGCAATTCCACTAGCAATGGATGCATCACCAATTACCGCAATATGTTGTTTTTCTGTTTTTCCTTTTAGGTTAGAAGCTATTGCCATTCCCAATGCTGCTGAAATAGAAGTAGATGAATGTCCTGTTCCAAATGCATCGTACCTACTTTCTTTCCTGTTAGGGAATCCTGCAATTCCTCCAAATTGTCTGTTTGTATGAAATTGATTTCTTCTTTCAGTTAAAATTTTATGTCCATAAGCCTGATGACCAACATCCCAAATTAATAAATCATTGGGTGTGTCGAATACATAATGAAGCGCAATAGTTAATTCTATGACGCCTAAACTTGCACCTAAATGCCCTTCTTTTGTGGAAACAATATCAATTATAAAATCGCGTAATTCTTGGGCAACTTGCTTAAGTTGAATTTTATCTAGAATTCGCAGATCTTTGGGATTGTTAATCTGTTTTAACAAGTTTGTTTTCATCTGTTCAAACTTTATTTTTTAGAGGTAACAGATGGTGTTCGCTATTCAGCATCATTATATATATCAAAATTTGTGGTGCTCGGTTCATCAATTACAAATCTACACTATTTATATTGTTCGATGAATTAAAAAAAATTACTTTTGAAGGATGCTAGATCCTTTTGATGATACTTATTTTATGAAACGTGCTTTAGAAGAAGCACARCARGCTTTTGCTAAAAATGAAGTACCTGTTGGTGCTGTTGTAGTTATGAACAATCAAATTATTGCAAGATCTCATAATTTAACGGAAACTTTAAACGATGTGACCGCTCATGCAGAAATGCAAGCCTTTACAGCTGCTGCAGATTTTTTAGGTGGAAAATATTTAAAAGATTGCACGTTGTATGTTACTTTAGAACCGTGCCAAATGTGTGCAGGAGCAAGCTATTGGACTCAACTTGGAAAAATAGTATATGGCGCTTCTGAAGAAAAAAGAGGTTTTTTAACATTAAATACAACACTTCATCCAAAAACTGAAATTGTAGGAGGTGTTTTAAAAGAGGAATGTGGTGCCCTTTTAAAACGTTTTTTTATAGAAAAACGTAAGTTGAATTAAGTGATAATTAAAACCTTATTTTTTATTGTTTTTTTCATTTTCTCTCAATTTATCAAACCATTTATCTAATCTAAATTCACTCATATTTTTATCTTTATACCTGTGAAAAATAAATAAAGGCATCAATACAAAAGCAATAAGTAAAACGCTAATTCCAACAATAATTTCACCATTAACATCACCAGTACTTTTAATGTAAAAACCGTAAGCTAACATTCCAAGAATAACGATCAATACAGTACTTATTAGATACTTCATAAAAAAGACTATTGCAAATTAGAGCGTAAAATTACAAAAAGTWATTTAATCAATTTTCAAAARMCATAGTTAGTTTGAGTATATTTAAGCAGATTWTAAAWGCGTRGTATGTTCAGATTTTTAAYAGTACTGWTAGTTTTTACAAGTTGTAATATWAGCGTAACTCAAYYAGAGTTAGTTTYAAGTAAAAAAGTTGTAATAGCRCATAGAGGWGCATCGGGRTATTTACCMGAACAYACCTTGCCMGCAAAAGCGATGGCTTATGCKATGRATGTMGATTATATAGAGCAAGATATTGTRYTAAGYAAAGACAATGTTCCTATTRTTATACATGATATTCATTTAGARWCKGTGACCGATGTTGCMATRAAATTYCCAGGGAGAAATAGARWAGAYGRYCGATTTTATGTGATMGATTTTACCTTTGAAGAATTAAAAGAATTAAATGTATCGGAACGATTTAATCCCATAAGTAGMATGGCTATTTACAAAAATAGATTTCCAACAAATACATCTAACTTTAAGTTGCATTCTTTAATGGAGGAAATTGAATTAATTCAAGGATTGAACAAAAGCACAGGGAAAAATGTTGGAATTTATCCTGAAATTAAAGAACCATTATTTCATCTTAATGAAGGGAAAGACATTTCTAAAATTGTATTGTCAGTACTTGATAATTATGGATATGTTAGTAAAAAAGACAATTGTATATTACAATGTTTTGATTCAATAGAATTAAAAAGGATAAGAAATGAATTTAAAAGTCAACTTTTTTTGGTACAATTGATTGAATTTAAAGAAGCGGAACATAACATGAAGGAAATTTCGGAATATGCTGATGGAATTGGACCTTGGTACCAGCAAATTATTACAGGAAAAAATAAAGACGGAACATGGATACTATCAGATTTAGTTTCTAAAGCACATCAGTACAATTTAAAAGTACATGCATATACATTTAGAGCCGATCAATTAGGTGAGTTTAAAACTTTTAAAGAGCTCTTAAATGTTGCTTTTTATGAAGCAAAAGTTGATGGTGTTTTTACTGATTTTCCCGATAAGGTCTCAAAATTTTTAAATGCTACGAAGTAACATCTATTAATTTTCTACGGTAAGCAGTAAGTAAACGAGATTTTGAAATAAACCCGTAATATTTACCTCCTTTAATTACAACTAAATTCCAAGCTCCACTTCCCTTGAATTTATTTAGTATTTCTTCTGTAGAGTCTTTCTCATAATAAATAATGTCGGAAGCACTGTGCATTAGACTTCGCACTTTTACTTTTTCGTATAATTTTTTATCAAACATGATACTTCTAATATCGTTAAGGGTCAGAATTCCTAAAAATTCATTTTGGTCATTAACAACAGGAAAATGATTACGTGATGATTTTGCTACGGCATTGTTTACAACTTCGCCCAAACACATTTCAGGATAAAGAGAAATAAAATTTGTTTCAATTACTTTATCAATATCTAATAACATTAGCACATTTCTATCCTTGTCATGTGTTATCAACTCACCTCTTTTAGCTAATTCAGCAGCATAGATGTTATGCGGAACATATTTTTTTGTGATTAAAAAAGAAATAGGAGAAACAATCATTAATGGAATAAATAGTTCGTAACCTCCTGTAATTTCAGCAATTAAGAAAATGGCGGTTAAAGGTGCTTGTAAAACGCCAGCCATGAGTCCAGCCATACCAACCATGGCAAAATTAGTGAGTGATAATTGATGACTAAATAGATTGCTATAATTTATAATCAAAGCAAGAATATATCCAGAAATACTCCCTGTAAACAAGGTTGGGGCAAAAACACCTCCAACACCACCAGCTCCAAAAGTGAACGACATTGCAATTACTTTAAAGGTAACTAAACCAACAAGTAATGTAATAATAACCCAAATGTTATCTGTTGCAACCTGAAAAATATTATTGGTAATAACTTCTGTAATATTTCCTTTTAAAACATTGTTAATGGTTTCAAATCCTTCACCAAAGAGAGGAGGAACAAGAAAAACAATAATTCCGATTGAAATCCCACCAATTAGCAACTTTTTATAAGGATTACTAAATCGTTTAAAAAAGTTACCTATTCCAAAATAAGCCTTGCTAAAATAAATTGAAGTTGTGGCTGATGTAACCCCTAAGAGTACATAAAAGAATACAGCATTTAATTCAAACTTATCTTGTATTTTAAAATGAAGTAAAACATCATCTCCAAAAAAGAAATACGATGTTAATATTGCTGAAACTGAAGCTAACAATAATGGGATCATAGAGGCCAAAGTCAATTCCAAGCTAAAAATTTCTACAGCAAATATAATGGCAGCAATTGGAGCTTTAAATATAGATGACATAGCGCCTGCAGCAGCACACCCAATAAGTAAGGTCCTCGCTGTTTGATTTAAATGAAATAAACGCGCAAAGTTAGAACCTAATGCTGCACCTGTTGCAACGGTTGGGCCTTCTAATCCAACGGATCCTCCAAAACCAACTGTAAGAGGTGCCGTTAATAATGATGCCCACATTTGATGGCGAGGCATAATTCCTTTCTGTTTTGAAATAGCATATAAAGTAGAAGGAATTCCATGACCTACTTTTTTATTTATAATGTATTTAACAGCAAGAATGACTAAAAGTAACCCAATTATTGGAAATATAAAATAGAATACATGGTGAATTTCTTTAATAAACTCACTTTCKARWAGATRCTGRATATARTGTGTTAMATTTTTTAARRCWACRGCACCAAGACCTGCYAACAAKCCMATTAARAYACTTARTATATAAATAAATTGWCGYTGTGRAATATGTTTATATTTCCAAATTAAAAAYTTWCGTAATATTTTATTAAAACTTGTAGGCATATTAAATTGTCATAAAAGGCGACTGCAAAAGTATTAAAATATAGCTAGTATTAGACTCGTTTCAGAAATTTTTTTACATTTCTAATCACCTTTCTTTTGGTGTTTTTTACAATATTCTTCATTCGTGCCACACATTAAGGTTAGTTGTTTTTGATATAAGGATTAAAATATTCATACTAAAAATAATTAGTTTTTGTATTAAATAATTAATCGTACACCTCCTAATTCTTCAACTCTATAAGGAAATTTATCACTAGGAGAACCTATAAACATAAAGTTAATAGGAATATCCCATTTATTAGAAAGATTTTTAATCAATTCTGGGCTAAATTTACCATCAATAACCAAAAATTCTATTGCAATTTCGGGATATTCCCTTCCTAGAAAATCAATTTCTTGAGGCAAGTTTTTAGGTACTAACTCGTCTTTTTCTAATGCAAGTACAATTTTAATTTTTTTAGTATGTTCATTTTTCAAAATGTAAAGCATTACTTTATTAAGTGTTGAAATCTTGTCACCTTTAGTGAAAAACACAAATTCTTGTGAATTAATTTTATCAATTAACAAAAGAATTTTTTTATCAGTTTTTATAACAATGCTACGAACTGGATCAAAAATTGTATGAATAGAACTTAATAAAAATTTCAATAATACCGTTCTATTTAACATCATAGAAATAAATAGAATTGAAGGAATAAAGTAATCTAAAAAGACCATTAAATTACTTGGTAAATCTTCTTTTGTCTCCATAGTAATATTTCCTACTAAAGCAATAATAACCGCCCCAATAGCTATTAAGATTGAAATCCAAGATGCTTTTTCGGGTCTAGGTAATTTATTTCTTTTTACTTTTAATAAAATATTACCTATGCCAAATAAAGCCATTACAGATAAAAAAGAAATGGTGTAAACACCAGCAAGCAATTTTACATTTCCATTTGTAATTAACAATACTGAGACAGCTAACAAAAAGAACATTATTATAATTCTATAGGAGCTTCCTTTTTTATTTTTCTTTAGAAAAAACTGAGGTATAATTCTGTCTAATGTCATACGTTCTAAAAGGCCTGTAACACCTACAAAACTTGTTAAAACAGCACCGCTTAGTACTAAAAAAGCATCAACAGCAATTAAGGTTGCCACCCATTTTCCTCCCACATGGTTTCCCATTTCAATTAATAAAGTATTTTGAAATTCGTCACTTTGTAACATTGGAATTGTAAATAATGCCAATGCAAAAACAGCCATTAGTGGGTTTATGATGCTTACAATACCCCACATATTTCTTAGTGTTTTTGGGAAAACTCCTTTTTTCTGTTCTTCAACAAAATTTGCAGAACTTTCAAATCCAGAAACCCCCAACATAGAAGCAGCAAACCCCAAAAAAATAGCATTCATAATACTACCATTTTGTATTGGGAAATGCCAGTTTTCAAAAAATAAAGAGATACCATTTTCAGATAAATAAAAAATTATAAACCAGCTTAATATGAATAATGAAGATAAATGAAAAATGAAAATCCCTATAGCTACTTTAGCCGATTCTGTAATGCCTCCAATTGTTAAAACAGCAAAAAATGCTAGTAATATTATTGTAGAAATTATGATAGGCATTGAAGGAATTAAGTGGTGTAAGTAATGTATTGCTTCGTTTCCAGATATTACTGCTGTTGCCATATAAGAAAGCAATGTTAACGTTGCAGCAAAAGATGCCATTCCTTTACTAGTTGTATTTAACAATGCATTATAAGCACCACCGTTTAAGGGTAACGCTCCAACAACTTCACCATAAATTTTCCTAAAAAGAAATAATACAAGAGATACTATTAGTAACGTAATCCAGGCGTATTGACCGGCAAATGCAATAGCTAAAGCAGAAACATATAGAACAGACGAACTTATATCATTGCCACAAATTGCAGTAGCCGCTAATTCATTTAATTTTTTATGAATTTTAGCATTAGCACTCATAAATATGAAATTTATTTTAAATTTAATTTCAAACTTAATTCTTTTAACTGAGTTTCATCAATTTTTGAAGGAGCATCAATCATTACATCTCTTCCGCTATTATTTTTAGGGAATGCAATAAAATCACGAATCGTTTCTTGTCCACCTAAAAYAGCAACCAATCGATCCAATCCAAAAGCAAGTCCGCCGTGTGGAGGTGCTCCATATTCAAAGGCATTCATTAAAAACCCGAATTGATCTTCGGCTTGTTCAGGTGTAAACCCTAAATGATTGAACATTAAAGCCTGTGTTTCTTTATCGTGAATACGGATAGAACCACCACCAATTTCATTTCCATTCAATACCAAGTCATAAGCATTGGCACGTACTTTTCCAGGGTCAGTATCTAACATTGCCATATCTTCAGGTTTTGGTGAAGTAAACGGATGATGCATGGCATGGTAACGTTTTGTTTCTTCATCCCATTCTAATAAAGGGAAATCAACCACCCATAAAGGGGCAAATTCTTGAGGGTTTCTAAGCCCTAATCGTTCAGCCAATTCCATTCGTAAAGCGCTTAATTGTGTTCTCACTTTATCAGCATCTCCAGATAGGATGCATATTAGATCACCAGATTTAGCACCCGTAACTTCAGCCCATTTCGCTAAATCCTCTTGATCGTAAAATTTATCGACAGATGATTTATAAGAACCATCATCATTGCATCTTGAATAAACCATTCCTAACGCCCCAACTTGAGGTCGTTTAACCCATTTAATTAGTTTATCAATTTCCTTTCTAGTATATTTATTACCTCCAGGAACAGCAATTCCAACTACTAATTCAGCATTGTTAAATACAGCAAAATCTTTATGTTGGGCAACTTCATTTAATTCGCCAAACTCCATTCCAAAACGAATATCTGGTTTGTCGTTWCCRTATTTTTTCATTGCTKCRYYATAGGTCATTCTTGGRAAWTCWCCAATTTCAACAYYATTWACYTCTTTTAATAARTGACGTGTMARTCCTTCAAAARYATTTAAWATRTCATCTTGYTCWACAAAWGCCATTTCACARTCAATTTGTGTAAATTCWGGTTGTCTGTCGGCACGTARATCTTCRTCTCTAAAGCATTTTACAATTTGAAAATAYTTATCCATTCCRCCAAYCATTAACAACTGYTTAAAWGTTTGWGGCGATTGWGGTAATGCATAAAACTGACCTTCATTCATGCGGCTTGGTACCACAAAGTCACGCGCACCTTCAGGAGTAGATTTAATTAAAACAGGTGTTTCAATCTCAATAAAATCCTTATCAGAAAGGTATTTTCGAACTTCCATAGCCACTTTATGACGAAAAATTAAGTTATTTTTCACAGGATTTCTTCGAATATCTAAATAACGATACTTCATTCTCAACTCATCACCACCATCAGTTTCATCTTCAATAGTAAATGGAGGAACAATAGATTTGTTTAAAACGGTGAGTTCTTTTACTAATATTTCAATTTCTCCGGTAGGAATATTCTTATTTTTTGAAACACGTTCAATAACTTCACCTTTCACTTGAATTACAAATTCACGTCCTAGTGTTTTTGCACTTTCCATGATTTCTTTTGAAGTGCGTTCTTCATCAAAAATTAATTGGGTAATTCCGTAACGGTCACGTAAATCAACCCACATCATAAATCCTTTATCGCGTGTTTTTTGCACCCATCCGGCTAAAGTAACTTCCTGACCTTTATTTTCTATTCGTAATTCGCCGTTTGAATGTGTTCTATACATTGTTCAATTTTTATAAGAATGTGCAAATTTAATGAAATAGTAGTTAGATAAATAGAATTAAAAGTATTTTTTAAATTTCCCAATAAAACTTTAAATTTGAAAAGAGAATTTACAACTTTAAGTTAAGTAATTAAATTATGATTCGTAATAAATACGTGTATTGGATATCAACAATTAGTCTATTTAGTATGTTAATTCTAACAGGCATTTTTTATATGGTCTATTATGAAAAATTAGTAATATATTTTGAGAGCTATGGCTATCCAATCTATTTAATTTATCCTTTGGCTATCGCAAAAATTATGGGGTCTATAGTTATTTTATTTTATAAAAATTCATTGTTGAAAAAACTTGCTTATGCTGGTTTTTTATTCAATTTTATCTTGGCATTTTTTGCACATGTTATGATAGGTGAATTTGACCCTTTCCCTACTATTTTTATGATATTATTGTTGATTTCTTATTTTTCAGAAGAAAAAACAGGTCGTTGAGTTGGTGATTTTTTGTATTTTTTTTWAAAAAAAGACTTCAAATACAACATTTTTTTATCTAAAAATCTTCGTATTTTAGCAGAATGAAAGCTATCAATATTTCAGAAAAATTTAAACTGTTTAATGAACATTGGACTCCTAAAAAAATTGGAGAACTAAACGGACAACAATTACTACTTGCTAAGCTAAAAGGTGAATTTATTTGGCACACACATGAAAATGAAGACGAACTTTTTCACATTATAAAAGGGAGTTTAAGTATTGAATTTAGAGATAAAACAGTTACTTTAAACGAAGGAGAACTATTAATAATACCAAAAGGAGTTGAGCACAAACCAATTGCAAAAGAGGAAGTTCATGTGTTACTTTTTGAGCCCTTAGCTATTAAGCATACCGGAAATATAACGAATAAATTAACTGTAGAAACATTCGAAACAATATAAAGAATGAGTGATAAGCACATTGGGATAGAAATTAGAGAAAGGGTACAACAATACCAACATAAAAAAGCGATTTATTATAAAAATAGTAACTCAAATAAATGGATTGGAATTTCTTGGAATGAATTCGGAAAACAACATCAAAATGTTTCTAGAGGTCTATTGAAATTTGGAATTAAAGAACAAGACAATATTGGAATATTTTCAGAAAATATGCCGGAATGGATTATTGCAGATGTTGGWATTATGAGYGTTAGAGCTGTYACYGTTCCAATTTATGCAACAAACTCTAAAAAGGAGGCAACMTATATYATWRAYGATGCTGAAATMAGCWTWSTWTTTGTWGGKGCYCAGGAAGAATACAATAAAGCGYTARAAATTTTAAAAAAGAATAGTTATTTAAAGTTAATTGTAGCCTTAGATAAAAATATTAAGCTTCAAAACACAGAAAATTCTGTTTACCTTCATGATTTTATTTCTGAAAATTTTGACGGAGGCATAGAGCAAGAGCTTCACAAAAGATATGTTGAATGTGAATCAAGTGATTTAGCCAGTATTATTTATACTTCAGGGACCACTGGAGAACCTAAAGGAGTCATGTTAGATCATACAAATTTTATAGAGTCATTAAAAGCCCATGATTTTGAATTGGATGTTTCTGAGAAAGATGTTTCATTAAGCTTTTTGCCGTTAAGTCATATTTATGAACGCAGTTGGGTGTTTTTCTGTTTGCATAGAGGTATTGAAGTATATTTCAATCAAGATCCAAAGCAAATAGCTGAAGTTTTAAAAGAGGTGAGGCCTACTATAATGTGTACAGTTCCTAGAATTTATGAAAAAATTTATTCAGCAATCCAGGATAAAAAGAAAGAAGCCTCGTCTACAAAAGTAAAAATGATGAATTGGGCTTTATCTGTAGGAAATGATTATTACAATCAGCATAAAAGAGTAGAAATACCTGTAACTAATTTTTTGAAATTAAAACATAAAATTGCTGATAAGCTGGTGCTTTCTAAATTGAGAGAAGTATTTGGCGGTCGCATAAGATTTATGCCTTGTGGAGGTGCTCCATTGGCGCCAGAAATGGTGGCATATTTTCATTCTTTTGGTTTAAATGTTAAGTGTGGTTATGGCTTAACTGAAACAACTGCAACAGTATCGCTTTTTGGAGACACTTTTTTCGAATTTAATTCTGCCGGAAAAACGATTGAAGGTTCAACCATAATGATTGGTGATAATGATGAAATTTTGGTAAAAGGTCCGGGAGTAATGAGGGGCTATTACAAAAAACCAAAAGAGACTGCTGAAGTATTTAAGGATGGATGGTTTTGTACTGGTGATGCTGGAAAAATTGATAAAAAGGGCAATTTAGTTATTACGGATAGAATTAAAGACTTAATGAAAACATCAGGAGGTAAATATATTGCACCTCAAAAATTAGAAACTGCCTTAATTAACGATGCTTTTATTGAACAAATTGCAGTTATTGGAGACCAACAAAAATATGTTACTGCTTTGGCGGTGCCGAGCTTTGAAAATTTAAAGAAATATGCTATTCAGCATAAAATTAGTTTTAAGGATATTGAAGAATTGATCAATCATAATCAAATTAAGGATATGTTTGAAAAACGATTTGAAGAATTACAAAAAGAATTCTCTGTATTTGAAAAAATTAAAAAATTTACCCTTTTACCTAAAGAATTTAGTATTGAAGCTGGAGAAATTACGGCTACATTAAAGTTAAAGCGTAAATTTATTCAGAAAAAATATAAAGAGCTTATTGAAAAAATGTACAATGAGTAAATCTTTATTGTAATTTTAATACGCAACACTAAAAACAACACTTTGGAATCAAAACTATATTTAGTTCCAACACCTATTGGAAATTTAGAAGACATCACTTTAAGAGCAATTAAAGTATTAAAAGAGGTGGATTTGATTTTAGCTGAAGATACACGAACCAGTGGTAAGTTGTTAAAACATTTTGAAATTGGTACACAAATGCAAAGTCACCATATGCACAATGAGCATAAAATGGTTGCCAGAATTGTGGAACGCATTAAGGGGGGCGATTCTATTGCATTGATTTCTGACGCAGGGACACCTGCCATTTCAGATCCCGGTTTTTTATTAAGCAGGGCTTGCGTTGAAAACGGAATTGAAATTGAGTGTTTACCTGGTGCTACAGCTTTTGTACCAGCTTTGGTAAATAGTGGATTGCCAAATGATAAATTTGTGTTCGAAGGTTTTTTACCTGTGAAAAAAGGGCGTCAAACTCGATTGATTTTTTTAGCAGAAGAAATGAGAACCATGATTTTTTACGAATCGCCTCATAAATTGTTAAAAACATTGACACATTTTTCAGAATATTTTGGTGAAGACCGACCCGTATCAGTTTCAAGAGAGCTTACCAAATTATACGAAGAAACTGTTAGAGGAACACTGGGAGAAGTGATCGCTCATTTTACTAAAAAAGATCCTAGGGGTGAGTTTGTGATTGTAGTAGGTGGAAAGAAGTAATTACGTTATATGATAATGTGTATTATTTTTCAATGAAAAGCAGATAGTGAAAAAGATATAATAAAAAATTCGATTATTATATTAGGGTTAATAAAAGTAGATTTATTCCTAATTCTAAAATAATAAACCCACTAAAAATAATAGAAATAGGTAATGAAATTAAAGCAGGTTGTATCTGAGGGTTTTTATGTTTCCATAAAGTAATGGAAAACAGTGTAATTGTTGTAATTAAAACGGTGTAAATAAGAGTTGAATATTCAAACTTAGTGAACAGAATTAATGCTACTATAGGAATAAAACCTGCAATAATTAAATAGTTATATTTTCTCATACGAAAGTTAATTTAAAAGTTAGAAATTTTAAAATCCGTAATTTCTCTTGTTATTCCAACTTGTTCTTTTAGTGTTATGGAAGTCAATAAATCTACCTTTGTGTTCTAATTGATCGTTTTCTTGTGAAGTTAAGATGTTGATAATGTTGTCTAAAGTTTTCATAATATATTGTTTATTTAGTTAATGATGGTACAAATATATATACAAATATAGTACTATGCAAAACAAAGTACTATTTTATGAAATATTTAACATTTATAAATAGGGTTAAATTCATTTAACTAGTTAACAATCAGACAGAAAAAGAAATATTTGTAAATTTCATATTGAGATTGTAATAAATGATAAAGCCCATTAATTTTCATAAATGGACTTAAATACGGGGGTTAAAGCTGTTCTATTATGTTAATATTACGAAGTTTTAATAANNCWYMTTWMMAMTMTTTTCNNAACRTCAYTWGGTGTAACTTTSCCTYKTTCWCCTAATCCKTTCCAWCCACGAWCTGWAAATCGTTTYGARATAATTTCAGCAGTWCCTTTATAGTCTTYTGTATATTCAGAAAGTTTCGTTTTAATACCTARWGAWWGRAAAAACKCWGTWGTTTTARYAATTCCAGCTTTYGCCTTYTCTTCAAYRSWMCCTTCAGWAAYATTCCAAACWCGTTCAGCRTATTGTRCWAGTTTYTCYTTTTTATCTTCWARATTRTAWGTRTAATGACTTTCWGYWATWATWGCYAAMGTACGRGCGTGATCWATAYYAAATAAWGCWGTTAACTCRTGACCCATCATATGWAYYGCCCAATCWGARGGTACTCCTTTTTGAATCAATCCGTTTAAAGCCATTGTACAACTCCACATAAAATTTGTAGCTGCTTCATAATTTGAAGTGTCTTTCATAATCTTTGGAGCAATCTCAACTAAAGTTTGTAAAATGCTTTCAGATAAACGATCTTGAAGTAGTGCATTTACAGGATATGTAATATACTGTTCTAAAACGTGGGTAAAGGCATCTGCTATTCCATTTGCTATTTGGCGTTCAGGGATAGACTTGATTACTTCAGGATCTAATATTGAAAATATCGGAAATAATCCAGGACCTCCCATTGCAAATTTTTCTTTAGTTGATCTTCTAGTAATTACAGCTCCAGAGTTCATTTCAGAACCTGTTGCAGGTAAAGTAAGCACTGTTCCAAAAGGCAATCCATTTAACGTACGCTCGTTATTTTTTAAGATATTCCAAGGATCATCACCTTCGTAAAATGTAGCCGCTGACAAAAATTTTGTTCCATCAATAACAGAACCACCACCAACAGCTAATAAAAATGTGATTTTTTCAGCTTTTATAATATCYAARGCYTCCATTAAWACATCGTATTCTGGRTTGGMAGGAATTCCTCCAAATTCTATGACWTCAAAATTTGTAAGWGCTTTCGAAACTTGTTCATAWACKYCATTTTTTTTAATACTTCCWCCRCCAAAGAGTAGTAGTACCTTGGCATTTTCTGGGATTTCTTTGGTCAAATTCTCTATTTGGTTTTTCCCAAAGAGAATTTTTGTCGGATTTTGAAAATCAAAATTATTCATAATATATTTTTTATTAATTTAAAACGAATTAGTCAATTTTGGTAACTAAATCGTTAGTACTTTTTCTAATCTTTTTTAGGTTTACTAACCAATCTTTTTCGGTATCTCTATATCCAATTGGTAGCATAACCGCACTTCTTAATCCTTTTTCTCTTAACCCTAATATTTTGTCCAAAGCATCTGCTTCAAAACCTTCTAYMGGAGTGGTATCAACACCTTCAAAAGCTGCTGCAACAATAGACAWCCCAAAAGCGATATAGGCTTGTTTTGCGGCATGATTAAAGTTTTCTTCCGCATCTTTTTGAGGATACATGCCTAATAACATTTGACGGTAATTTTCCCAACCTTCATTTTTAAAACCTCTCACTTTATTTGTTAAGTCAAACATTTTGTTGATTCGGTCTTCTGTATAGGTATCCCATGCAGCAAAAACCAATAGGTGAGAACAATCGGTAATTACTGATTGATTCCAAGAAATTGGTCTGATTTGTTCTTTAATTTCTTGATTTGTAATTATTAATATTTCAAAAGGTTGCAATCCACTTGAAGTAGGTGCCAATCTTGCTGCTTCGATAATTTTATCAACTTTTTCTTGAGACACTACTTCTTTGTTCATTGCTTTTGAAGCATATCTCCAATTTAACTTATCTAATAATTCCATTTTTTTAATTTATTTATTGTTAATAGCTATTTCTTTTATATTGTTTGAAGAAATAATTTGTTGTTGTTTTGTTTTGGTGTTTGCCAAATAAATCATGGCTTGAGCGATGTATTCAGCTTTAATTGCTCTATATTTTTTTAATTTCCCTAGGAGTATTGGTTTCATTAATTTAAAAAGTTTGATTCCTATTTTTTCAAAAGACCTTACTTCATCTCTTTGACCTTCAATTATAGAAGGTTGTAAAATAAAGGTGTTAGGAATGTGTTGTTTTAAAATAGCTTTTTCCATCTCTCCTTTGGTTCTATTATAAAAAACATTGCTTTTTACATTTGCACCTAAAGCTGAAACAACTATAAATGTCTTTATTTTATTCTCCTTGGCAAGTTTTGCTGCTTTTGCAGGTATTCCGTAATCGATATTTTTATAAGCTGCTTTATCTGTTGTTTTTTTGGCTGTTGTTCCAATACAACAAAACACTTCATCAGCGGTAAAGTCATCTTTAAATTTTTCTAACTCCAATAAATTCCCAATATTTTCACTGATTTTTGAATTTGTTATTCCAATACTTTTCCTTGAAAAAAGTTTAATAGTTTCATAGCGATCATCATCTAAAAGTTTTTTCAATACGAGTCCTCCAGTTAGTCCTGAAGCACCTAATATTATTGCAGTTTTCCCCATCTTTATAGTTTTATACTGTTCCAAGCAGATTGAAATGCATCTACCAAATTAACTTCATTATATTCACAAGATTTTCGTTGTTGCATGGTCATTAAAAAACCTAAAGGATAAATAGAGAAAGCATATAATAAATAGGGCGAAATTGGTTTTATCACACCTTCTTTTTGCCCTCGTTCCCATAAATCTAATAATGGTTGTAGATGAAGTAATCCCTTTTCTCTACTTTCTTTATCTATCATCGGAGTAGTATCACATTGTGTTAGAAACATGGATTTTTCAACTTGATTTAATTTAAAGTGAGCAATGTTATTCCAAATGATTTTAAATCCTTCCTTTACAGTATTAGTATCGTCATAATTATGAAAAGCATCGTTGCTAAATGATGCCTTAATTTCTAAATACAACTGATTTATTAAATCTTGCTTGTTTTCAAAATAAATGTAAATGGTAGCCGGGGATACTTCTGCTAATTTTGCAATTTTAGACATCGGAGCATCGTGAAAGCCATTATTATTAACCAAATGGAGTGTTGCATTTAACAATGCAGTTCTTTTTTCAATACATTTTTGACGAATTGCCATAAATTGTTAATTTTCTTTTTTTCAAATAATTAAGGTGCAAATATATATAAAAATAATTACAAAGTGAACGTTCATTCATTTTGTAATTATAAAATAATGTTAAACTTAAAATGTAGTACTTTTGTTGGCTTATACATATTATGGGAATTAATAGAAATAGTAACGAAAAACTTCATCAAAACAATACCCATCAAAATGGGTATCACTTTTCAGAATTGTGTGAAGTGAATCCAGCATTGAAAGAATTTGTGTTTGTAAATAAGTATAAAACGGAAACAATAGATTTTGCGAATCCTATTGCGGTTAAAGAATTAAATAGATCCTTACTATTCAAACATTATAATATAAAATTTTGGGATTTTCCTGATGATAATTTGTGTCCGGCAATTCCTGGAAGAGTTGATTATATTCATCATTTAGCCGATTTGTTGAAATCATCTGGAATTAAGGAGGATGCAAAAGTATTGGATATTGGTATGGGAGCAAGTTGTATTTATCCHTTATTRGGAAATGCHGWWTATRRTTGGSAATTTGTAGGAACGGATATTGATAAAAAATCAATTGATCGTGCTGAGAAAATTTTAAAAAAGAATGAACTTGTTGATGTTGTTAAACTAAAACAGCAAAAAGATTCAACTCATATTTTTGAAGGAATTTTAGGTGAAATTGATAAGTTTTCGGCTACCATGTGTAATCCACCGTTTTATAGATCACAGGAAGAAGCGATGGAGGCTAATGCCAGAAAATTGGAAGGATTAGGAATTAGCGATGATGTTGCAACACGAAATTTTAGTGGGAAACAGCAAGAATTATGGTATAAAGGTGGAGAAAAAGCATTTGTTCATACGTATTTATATGAAAGTTCAAAGTTTAAAGAACAATGCTTTTGGTATAGTACTTTAGTTTCAAAAAAAGGAAATTTAGAAAGTATCTATAATTCATTAGAAAAACTAGGGGCAACCAAAGTAAAAACCATTCCAATGAATCAGGGAAATAAAGTTACTCGAGTTGTAGCATGGACTTTTTTAACAGAAGAGGAACAAAAGGATTGGAATAATGATGCCTAAGGAGTTATATTCTTTACTTGTATTAAATTAGATTTAATATTTCTTCTGGAACTATTAGTGGTTTTTTAGTGTTAAGATCTATCAAGCACCATTTTGTTAGAGATTTAACAACAATTCTATTGGTCTTCGCATTTCTAATTTCGACTACCCTATGTGAAAAAGGTCCCTCAAAATCTTTTATATATGTTTCAATTGACAAATTATCATTTAATAAAGCTGAAGATTTGTATTCAATAAAATGACTGGCAACAACCCATATATACTGTGTAGTAATTTTGTTTTTAATTAAAGTAAACCAATGATCTTTAGAAATATTTTGAATCCATTGAACATAACGCACGTTATTTACATGGTTTAATTCATCTATATCATTTTTTTGAACAACGATTTCTTTTGAAAACTTTTCTATCATGGTGAAGTATTAATTGTTTTGAAGGTGTTAAATGAATTGTATTAATACCAACGTTTTTTATTCTTTTTTGAAGCGGCAGACTTTCTGTTTTTCTTACTGCTACTGCCTTTTTTGATATACACTTCAGGTTTTGCATTTGGATCCAAAGGATAGGGGTGTTCTTTTTCAAGAGGAATCACATTTCTAATTAGCTTTTCAATGGTTCCAATATAGGTTTTTTCGTCTGCTGCACAAAATGAATAAGAATTACCAGTTTTTCCAGCTCTTCCTGTTCTACCAATTCTATGAACATAGGTCTCAGGTACATTTGGAATGTCAAAATTAATAACTGCATCTAAATTATTAATATCAATTCCGCGAGACGCAACATCGGTTGCAATTAATATATTAACTTGTTTATTTTTAAATTTATTTAAGGCTTCTTCCCTAGCGCTTTGTGTTTTATCACCGTGAATACTGTTTACTTTATAYCCATTTTTNTTTAASWKWTTTTCTAATTTATCCACACCAAATTTGGTACGCCTAAAAATTAGGATATTGCCTTTTATGTTATTTCTTAAAAGGTGCAGGCACAGTTCCATTTTTTTGTTTTTAGGAACGTAATACAACGCTTGGTTTACATTTTCGGCAGTTGAAGATGTAGGAGTTATATTTATAGTTTTAGGCTCGTTTAGAATGGTATTTGCCAATGCAACGACTTTATCTGGCATGGTAGCAGAGAACAACAATAGCTGTTTGGATTTAGGACACAGCCGTTCTATTTTTTTGACGTCGTCAATAAATCCCATATCCAGCATTAAATCGGCTTCATCTAACACCAAGGTTTCAACAAAACTAAGATTTACACAATCTTGCTTATGTAAATCTAACAATCTACCTGGAGTAGCAATTAAAATATCAATACCTTTTTTAAGAATATCTTTTTGTGGTTCAATTGAAGTTCCGCCAAATAGAACAGTAGTTCTTAAATTAGTGTACTTGCCATACAATTTAAAATTTTCTTCAATTTGTATAGCTAATTCACGCGTAGGACTTACAATCAACGCTCTTATTTTTTTTGTTTTTTTACCGGCATCTTGTTTGTCAAAAAGCAATTGCAAAATAGGAAGTGCAAATGCAGCTGTTTTACCAGTGCCGGTTTGGGCAGAGGCAATCACATCTTTTTTTTCCAGTACCAAGGGAATGGTTTGTTCTTGAATAGGAGTAGCTAGTTCATACCCCTTTTCAAATAGTGCTCTTAAAATAGGTTTATTTAACCGTAAGTCTTTAAATTGCATATGTGTTGTTTAAAACAAGATTTTTGCAAAGGTACACATATTTATAAGCACTTTTTAAATCAAAAGAGGAAGTTGACCTATGTTATTTTTGAATGGACTTTAAGTATAAATTCTCCACTTTTGTTCTTGCCCAAGGAGTTTTTCTTAAAAATTTGAGGCTTGATTTTATTGTAGGATTGCTATTGAAACAATTTATTTTAATCATTGATCCTAACTCTTCCCAACCATAAGTTGAAACTAAAAACTGTAAAATTTCGGCAAGTTTAACTCCGTGTAAAGGATTGTTAGGTTGCTGATTTTCGGTATTCATTTACAATTAAACTTTTTTTAATTCAGCATCAATAACTTCAATCATATGTTGAAATTCTTTTATTTCGTACAAGCGTGAAAGAAATATAATTTCCCCGTTTTTATCTAATACAATATTTCTTGTAACTCCAGCATTTGGAATAGTGAAACTTTCAAAATTGTAACCATGCACATCAATTCCAATAGGATAGGTAACTTTCATTTGTTCAACAAAACGTTTTACTTTTTCAGGTTCTTCTTTTAAATCGATTCCAATCAGTAAAAAATCATCATTCTTAAATCGTTGCCAAACTTCTTTTTCTAAATGTGGCATTTCTTTTCGGCAAACACCACACCATGAAGCTGTAAATTGTAATACAACTACTTTACCTTTTAAAGTTTCATTAGTGACAGGAGTTCCATCTATTAGTGAAAATGAAAACTGTGGCGATTGTTCTCCAACTTTTACTTTATATCCTCTTGTATTATCTTTTTGAGCAAATCCCAATTGGGTAATAATTAGGGCTGAAATAAGTATTAATTTTTTCATGTGTAAGAATGAAATTCGAGCAAAGATACATGAATCCATGTTTCTATTATCAAATTTAACTTTCTACCCCTCTTTTTAATAAGAATTCAATAATTGATATTATGATTTCTTTAACATTTTCTTACTAAATAGGAGCTGTTATACTATTAAAAAACCATATTTTTATAGAACAAACTCCAAACATAAAATTTTAAAAAACTATGATGTATAAAATGAAAAACAAGGGTTGGATAGTTGCTTTTACCCTAGCCATATTATTTATGGTTCCTTCAATGCAATCTTATGCGCAAAAAAGTAAAAAGAAATCAAAAACCAACAAGGAGTTTGAACTTTCTGAAAAAATGTTAAACATRCTTCAATTTAGAAGCATTGGYCCYGCAGCTTATTCTGGTCGTATATCAGATTTAGCTGTTAATCCAGATAATCCATCTGAATATTATGTTGGAGTTGCAGCAGGAGGATTATGGAAAACTATTAATCATGGAACAACTTTCAAACCAATTTTTGATAAAGAATCTGTTTTTTCAATAGGTTGCATAGCAATGGATCCTAATAACTCAAATGTACTTTGGGTTGGAACAGGAGAGAATAACTCCCAAAGAAACTTAGCGTATGGTGATGGCGTTTATAAAACAACCGATGGAGGTAAATCTTTTACCAATATGGGATTAAAAACCAGTTCTCAAATTGGTAAAATAATGATTGATCCTAGAAATAGTAATGTGGTATATGTTGCTTCACAAGGACAAGTTTGGGGACCRGGAGGAGAAMGAGGATTRTAYAAAACAACTGATGGCGGTAAAACWTGGAATCGARTTCTTGAAGTAGGTGAATAYACTGGTATTTCRGATWTGGAAATGGATCCTAGAAAYCCTGATATTTTATAYGCRRCTTCTCATCARCGYGAACGYMGAGTTTATTCAAAAATTGATGGTGGACCWGAATCAGCTATTTAYAAATCTGTTRATGCMGGAGCAACMTGGACAAAATTAAAAAAAGGACTSCCTARWGGAGATRTTGGGCGTATTGGACTYGCATTRGCACCAACGAATCCAGATATTATTTATGCKGTTATTGAATTRCCAGAKAATAAAGGTGGGMTCTATCGTTCRAATGATATGGGTGAAAGCTGGGAAAAAAGAAGCGACAAAGTTTCTGGTAGCCCACAATATTATAATGAACTTTATGCAGATCCGGTAAATCCCAATCGTATTATATTAATGGATACTAGAGCTGCTCTTTCAAATGATGGTGGTAAAACCTGGGAAAATATTGAAGGAAAAAATAAACATGTTGATAATCACGCACTTTGGATTAATCCAAACGATACTAACCATTATTTGATGGGGAGTGATGGTGGTTTATACGAAAGTTATGATAGAGCAAAAACCTGGCAGTTTATGAGTAATTTGCCGATCACTCAATATTATCATGTGAGAACTGATAACGATTATCCTTTTTACAATGTTTATGGTGGAGCACAAGATAATGGTTCTTGGTTTGGTCCTTCTCAAACAAATCGTCGTTCATTAGTAAATGGAGACTGGACTTATACAATTGGAGGAGATGGTTACTTATCAATTCCAGATCCAAATAATCCGGATATTCACTATTGTGAATCACAATATTGCGGACTTAGAAGATATGATCGTACTACTGGTAATAGTATTTCTATTAAGCCACAMCCCACCATAAATGAAGAATACAGATGGAATTGGAATACACCTTATTTTTTAAGTTCTTTTGACTCTAAAACATTGTATGTAGCAGGRAATTATGTATTGAAAAGTACTGAYATGGGTGGAACATGGAAAAAGATTAGTMYGGACTTGACAAGRCAAATAGATCAAAATAGTTTACCAATGATGGGGAAAATATGGCCACCTGAAGCAGTTGCTAAAAATATGTCTACTTCAAAATTTGGAAATATTTTTGCTTTGGCTGAGTCTCATTTTAAACAAGGAGTAGTTTATGCTGGTACTGATGATGGATTGATTCAGGTAACTGAAAATGATGGMGRAAGCTGGACRAAATACGATAAATTTCCAGGTGTTCCGGACATGACTTTCGTGAATTATATTCTTCCTTCACAACATGAGGGGAATACTGTTTATGCTTGTTTTGACGGACGAAAAAATAGCAGTGATTTTACTCCGTATTTAATTAAGAGTACTGATAAAGGAAAAACGTGGAAATCTATTGCTGCAAACTTACCGTCAGGAACTGTTTATTGTATTCAGGAAGATCATATAAATCCTAATGTATTATTTATTGGAACTGAGTGGGGAGTTTGGACAACTATTGACGGTGGTAAAAAATGGGTTCAGATTAAAAAAGGAATACCAACCATTCAAGTGAAAGAATTAACAATTCAAAAACGTGAAAATGATTTGGTAGTTGCAACTTTCGGTCGAGGTTTTTATGTTTTGGATAATTATTCCTCTTTAAGAAAATTAAGTGATGAAGTTGCTAAAAAAGATGCACATCTATTTGAGATTAAAGATGCTTTATTGTATTTCCCTTCAAGTAATTTAAATAATCAAGGAGATGTTCATTTTAGAACGCCAAACCCTAAACCTTCTGCAAAGTTTGAATACTACATAAAAGATGGGGTTGAAACGTTAAAACAAAAGCGTATAAAAGCTCAAAAAGAGAGTAAAAAATCTGATAAGTACCTATATCCAACGGAAGAAGAATTACTTGCTGAAAAAGCAGAAGTTAAAGCAGCATTGATATTAACCATTTATGATGCAAAAGGCGCTATTATGAGAAAGATTAATAAATCACTTAAAAAAGGVTATAATAGYABTRATTGGGATTTDTCTTATTTAACGAAAAGAGGACCAAAAGTTCCACCTGGAACATACAAAGTTGCAATTGACAAGAAGGTTGGAGGTAAATTCACGAGACTTATAGAGCCACAGTCGTTTAAAGTAATTTCTATTCCAAATGCATTGGGGACACCTAACTATGATGATAATTTTAAATTCATAAAAGAAGTGACTGATTTAAATGTTCAGGTAAAATCAACCAGAGGTAAAATACAGGATATGAATGCTCGTTTAAAAAACATGAAGAACAATCTTGAAAATATGCCAGTTGAATCGAACGTTTTGGTCAATAAAATTGAGGTATTACAAAAGCAAATTGATGTAATTGCAAAAGTTATTATTGGTGGTTTTGGAGCTAAAAATACGGTTGCAAGCCGAATTGAATTTGCAATTTATACTACATCTTATGCACATGTAAATGTTACTGGTTCTCAAAAAGAACAGTTCACTATTGCTAAAAAGGACTTTAAAGGAAAAGAAAAAGATTTAAATAAGTTGTTTGATGTAAAATTACCTGAATTGGAAAAAGAATTTGAAGATGCTGGAGGTGTGTTGTTTAATAATTCTTCTTCTGGAAGAAGACATTTTGAAGAATAAGAACAATTTTTACCAGAAATGATTTTTAAAAGGCAACCCAATTAGGTTGCCTTTTAAATTTTTGACATTAGGATAAAGTAATTTCAAAAAAATATTGCTTTACTTTTTTGGAACATCATTTTTATTCTTTTTTCTGTACCTTTAACTCTTATGATAAAAGATATAAAATTAGCCGTTTTAATAGACGGAGATAACATTCCTTCAAAATACATTAAAGAAATGATGGAGGAAATAACAAAATATGGAACTCCAACTATAAAACGTATCTATGGAGATTGGACCAAACCACATTTATCTAAATGGAAAAACATATTACTGGAAAATGCCATAACACCTATTCAACAATACGGTTATACAACAGGTAAAAATGCGACGGACTCAGCGATGATTATTGATGCGATGGATATATTATATTCACAGAAGGTAGATGGATTTTGTTTGGTTTCGTCGGATAGTGATTTCACCAAATTAGCGACACGATTAAGAGAAGCTGGATTGATTGTTTATGGTATTGGAGAAGAGAAAACACCTAATCCATTTATTGTTGCCTGCGATAAATTTATTTATCTGGAAATTTTAGACACTGAAGAAGATATTACTGAAAACGGAAAAGTAAAACATAAAAAAGCAAATATAGCTACTATTACACCTAAGGTGGTAAGGTTCTTAAGAAATTCAGTAGAAGCTGCTGCCGATGAAGATGGCTGGGCTTTTATGGGAGATGTAGGTTCCTTAATTTTAAAGAAAAAGCCGAATTTTGATTCGCGTAATTTCGGATTTGAGAAACTTACACCGTTGTTTACATCCTTAAATTTGTTTGAAATTGAACAAAGAGAGCGTTCTAAATCAAGTGGACGTTTTAAGTTAATATACGTCCGAAACAAGAACAAAAAATAGGTTTATGTTCCATAAGCAAGTTCAAAATAGTATTCGAAATAGTAGTTGGAACTTGCTTTAACTAAAACTATCGCTTTATATTTTTAAATTCAGAACCCGATTTCCATTGTGGATATACATCTGAATTACTTAAGTGGTAGGATAAATTAAATAATAATTTACTGTCTAATACAACACCTGACAAATCCCAATCATCTTCAACTTCATCTGTTGTTTTATGGTATTTATTGGATAAATAGTCTGTTTCTTTAGCACGCATCCATTCTTTCCCTTTTTCATAATGGTCGTGGTAGCTTCGAGCAAACAATGCAGGAACACCAACCTTAGCAAAACTAAAATGATCGGATCTAAAGAACATTCCTGTATGAGAATTAGGATCTGGTAATAAATAGCGACCCTGTTTTTTGGCTTCATTTTCTAATAAATCATCTAATTCAGATTGCCCGTAACCAGTGACCATAACATCTTTAGTTTTTCCATAAGGAAACATTAAATCGTTATTAATTACTGCAATGGTTTTTGCCAACGGATAAATAGGATTTTTAACATAATAAGAAGACCCTAATAACCCAGCTTCTTCAGCAGTTGGCGCAAAAAATAAGATAGAGCGAGATTGTTTTTGCTTCAATTTTTTAAAAGCTTCTGCCGTTTCAAGCATCCATKMWAKTKWWRWAYYMWKRWCYMWWKYTCCATTGTAAATTGAATCTCCATCAACTTTAGGCCCAATGCCAAAACAATCCCAATGTGCTGTAAATATTATTAATTCATCTTTTTTATCTGAACCTTCCAAATAACCAAATACATTATTAGATTTCTTTGAGATAAACGATTGTTTAATAGCAGTAGTTGCATGGGCGCCTAATGATTGTGATTGGTGATTTTTGGTTGCAGCTTTATCAATGATATTGGTATCTACATCACAAAAAGAAAATAGTTTTTGAGCTGCAGAGGTTGTCATCCATCCTTCTATTTCACATCTGTTTTTATAGCCATCTTTATTTTGTAAATATAATTTTGGAAAGGTTGCTCCATTTCTAACTACACTAAAATTATAACCAGCTCCTTTGTCATTGTGGACTATAATACACCCTTTTGCACCTTGTCGGGCAGCTTCTTCATATTTATAGGTCCATCTCCCATAATAGGTCATAGTATTTCCTTTAAAGAAATTTGAATCACCTGTTGTAATTCCTGGGTCATTAACCAACACAACAACAGTTTTTTCTCTTACATCAATGTCTGAATAATCATTCCAGTTATATTCTGGAGCAACAATCCCATAACCAGCAAAAACCAACTCAGAAGCTTCAAGAGCGACAACTTCTTTTTGAACTCTCGAAAAAGCAACAAACTCATCATTTAATGCCAATTCCAATTTTTTATTTTCTTTAGTAATCGTTAATTTATTACTTGGTTTACCTGTAACTTGTATTAAAGGAACTTCTTGGAAGAAACTTTCCAAGCCTATTTTGGTAAATTCATCTTTTAAATAATTAATGGTTTTTGTTTCGCCCTTTGTAAAAGGCTTTCTACCTAAAAAAGAATCTGATGCTAATATTTTAGTGTGTTTTTCTAAATCTTTTTCAGTAAAACTATCCAATGCAAATTTTAAAGATTCATCTTTTTTTGAACAAGAAATTAGTAATATTCCTATAAATAGAATTAGTATTATTTTCATTATTATGGTTGATTAATTTTTAAATTGTTTTGACTATCAAATATAGTGTTTAAAACTTGTTGATTCTATTGACTAATAGATATCTATAAGAAATCAGTTCAAAATAGTGCTGTAAAAAATGTTGTAATGTGATAATAATACTGTTTTAACGAATATTGAGCAACATTAATTATCTCGGTATGAAAATTGATAATTAACCCAAAACCGTGGTTGTTTTGAAAAAACGAATCTAAATTTTAAAAAGGTTAATATCTTCTTCTTTTTGAAAATGGTTTTCTATTTTTTTGATCGCCAGTTTTTTTAGAACCGTTCTTAGGTTTAGTATCGGATCTTCGTTGAACTTTTTTACGCTGATTATTTGTTGTTTTAGGGATAGGTGCATCTTCAATACCATCATCAATAAATGGATGTTCTGATATTACAGGTATTTCTTGATTAATTAATTTTTGAATATCCTTTAAGTAGACCTTTTCTTCGGCATTACAAAATGACAAAGCAACTCCACTTGCTTTTGCTCTACCTGTTCTACCAATTCGGTGGACGTAAGTTTCAGGAATATTTGGTAAATCGTAATTAATAACTAAAGATAATTCTTCAACATCAATTCCTCTAGCTGCAATATCTGTAGCGATTAAAACATTTAATTTTCCTTTTTTAAAATCACCTAAAGCACGTTGTCTTGCACCTTGAGATTTATTTCCATGAATTGCTGCTGATTGAATTTTCGCCTTGTTAAGTTTACGAACAATTTTATCTGCACCATGTTTAGTTCTTGAAAATACCAATACCGATGAATCTGGATTTCCTTCTAACAAATGTGTTAATAGGTTCGTTTTATTTGGTTTACTTACAAAATAGATACCTTGCTCAACTTTTTCAGCAGTGGCTTGTTTTGGTTTTATTGCTACTTTTTCTGGTCTCCCAAGTATTTTTCCAGATAAGTCAATGATGGCAGATGGCATTGTAGCAGAAAAGAATAACGATTGTCTTTTTGCTGGTAATTTTGCTATGATCTTTTTAATATCATGGATAAAACCCATATCTAACATTTGATCTGCTTCATCTAACACAAAGTATTTTACATCTCTTAAAGAAATATAACCTTGTGAAATTAAATCTAATAAACGTCCAGGAGTTGCAACCAAAATATCTGCACCACGTCGTAAAGCATCAGTTTGAGCCCTTTGTTTAACACCTCCAAATATCACCACATTTTTTATGTCAGTGTATTTTCCATAGGAGGTAACATTTTCTGATATTTGAATTGCTAATTCGCGAGTTGGTGTAACTATAAGTGATCTAATTTTTCGTTTTCCTTTATAATCGTTTTTGCTATTGAATAAATGCTGTAAAATTGGGATAGTAAAAGCAGCTGTTTTACCTGTACCTGTTTGAGCACAACCTAATAAATCTTTTCTGTCTAATAAAATAGGAATAGATTGTTCCTGAATTGGTGTTGGATTGGTATAGCCTTCTTCCTGAATCGCTTTCAGAATTGGTTTAATGATTCCTAAATCTTTGAATGTCATATAATTTGAATAAGCGCGCAAAGGTACTAGAATTGTTTGGATTTACCATTTTTGAATAAAAACAAGTAAAATAACAGCCTATTTATATGATTTTAATCAGTAATGTAGTTACTTTTGCAAACTGAAAAAATGGAGTTAGGTATGAGTTATAGATTGATATGCAGTGATATAGATGGTACACTATTAAACAAGAACAGAGAGTTATCAAAAAAGACAATTGAGCAAGTACAGCGAATTGCACCAGTACCGTTTGTACTTCTCTCTTCTCGTATGCCGAAAGCAATGCGACATTTACAAAATGAGTTTGGGAATACAACAACACCATTAATTGCCTATAATGGAGGCTTAGTAATTGGGAATAATAAAATTTTACATTCTACTTGTATTGATAATAAAGTATTGGAAGTAATTATAAACCAATGTTCAGAAACTACAATTCATTTAAGTTTGTATTTTAACGATGAGTGGTATGTTCCTTCAATGGATTATTGGGCTAAAAGAGAGGCTAACAATACGAAGGTCGTTCCACTGGTTAAATCGAATAGAAAGGTGCTTTCTGAGTGGGAGGAAGAAGGAAAAGGAGCGCATAAAATAATGTGTATGGGTGATGAAGTTGAAATAGACAGGCTATATAAAGCTTTAGAAGAAAATTACCCTAATGAAATAATGTTATATCGTTCAAAACCAACTTATATAGAAATTTCTCATAAATCTATTTCTAAAAAAACAGCAATTGAAGTATTGTTAAAAGAGTGTTATCCAGCAATTTCAATGAATGATGTTGTTGCTTTTGGAGATAATTATAATGATATTGAGATGCTAAAATCTGTTGGTTTAGGAGTTGCAGTTTCTAATGCTAATTTAGAAGTTCTGGCAATAGCAGATAAAGTTACCGATACCAATAGAAATGATGGTGTCGCTAAAATTCTTGAAGAATTGTTTTAGTATATTGAATTCATGGGTTTTAATTTTGGCACTATYAAGTTTTSTRTAAATGGCTGTTAATTAGTGTATTTCGTTTGTTTTTCTTATATTTGAAATGAATCCCTCATAGAATTTATTGCTTTTAATGTTTTAAATAGGTATTGAATTTTAATTACAATTAACCAATATTCTAACTAAAACTAACAATCATGAAAAAAACGCTGATATTGCTATTTGGGATTATTTCTTATGCTATTTTCTTGTTAACCTTTTTGTATGCGATTGGATTTGTAGGCAATGTTTTTGTGCCTAAAACTATAGATACAGGGGAGGAAGAAAGTATGGTCTTTGCAGTTATTTATAATGTAGTATTGTTAAGTATTTTTGCAATTCAACATAGTGTAATGGCTAGGCCAGCATTTAAAAAATGGTTGACTTCCTTTTTTAGCCCTGCTGTTGAGCGAAGTATTTATGTATTACTTTCTAGTGGCGCATTGCTATTGATTTTTTGGAAATGGCAACCAATGACCACTGAAGTTTGGAATGTTGAAAACACAATGCTTGTTGCAATTATTGAAATTATATTTTGGGCTGGATGGATTATTGTACTTATTTCAACATTTTTAATTAACCATTTTCACTTGTTTGGATTATTACAAGTATATGATAATTTTAAAAATCAAACGATGAGCAATCCTATTTTTAAAAAGATTCTTTTCTACAAAATTGTTAGACATCCACTAATGTTAGGGTTTATTATTGGCTTTTGGGCTACACCTGTAATGACCTATGGTCATTTATTATTTGCGGTAGTAACTACAAGCTATATTTTTATAGCTGTTAAATTTTTAGAAGAAAGAGATTTAGTGAAAATGCATGGAGATGTTTATAGAGAATATCAAAAAAGCACACCAATGATTTTGCCTCTCACAAAATTTAAAAAATAACGGCTTAAAATAGTATTTATAATTGTTTTTTGATTTTTAGCTAATATCGGTTTGTAACACATGATACTACTATTGATTGGCTTAATACGTTATAGATTCATCTTCTAATTAAACTGAAATGTCCTCGTTTTTCACGGATATTTCCATTTAGATCAATTAATTGTACAGAGAACCAATAATCGGTAGATGAAAGAATTTCACCATTAAAAGTTCCATCCCAACCCCATTCTGAAGGATTAATTTGTGTAATTAATTTACCAAATCGATTAAAAATATAAATTAATGATGTTGGAAAAAAGTCAGCACTGACACCTTTAATTTGCCATCTGTCATTAACTCCATCATTATTTGGTGTGAAAAATTTAGGAAAACCAATTACAGAAATAGCTAATTGAGCAACTCCGCAACTATTTTTATCCCGTATAAAAATAGTGTGAATTCCAGCAGCTACATTTTCAAAATAGGGCTCATCTTGATAAGACCCAAAATTGCTATCTAACGCAAATTCATAATCTCCAATTCCTAAATTGTTAGTGTTGATAGTAATGGTATTGTTTTCTGAATCATCAGTAATAGTCACATCATCTGAAGAAATTATAGCAATTTGAGATTCACTTACGGTTACTGTTTGTGGAAAGGACTCACAATTTAAACTAGAAGTTGCTACTACAGTATAAATCCCTCCTGATAAAACCTCAACTGTTGAATTCGGACTTATAACAATACCGTTTTCATTGAGCCACTGATAGGTATAAATACCTTGTGGGTTAAACACTTCTAAAGTAATTGGGGGTAAGTTTAAGCAAATTATTTCTGATGAATTTACTTCAAACTCAGGTCTTGGGAATACAGTTAAAGATAAATGTTCTCCAATACCGTAACAATTTCCATTGTCATCATTTTCAACTCTTACAAATAAAGATTGTGAAAATGAGGTTTCATTCATATAAGCATTTTGAGGTGTTATTTCGTTTTGTTCTAATTGTGCATCCTGTAAATTTCTAAAATAATGAACACTCAAATTTTGTGGTGGGAGTTGTGCTAAAAAATGCTGAGTTGCATCTGAGAGGTCAAACAAATACAAGCCATTGCTAGTGTCATCAACATCACAATTTGAAAGTTCATAATTAAAACCTTCGGGAAGTAAAGTTGAAGAAACATCTAAATTCACAGTTGAAACACGATAACAGCCAACCCTATTTTCAACACGAGCATACACCCTATTTCCTATGGCGTCTACATTGTTAAAGGGAGATGGATTCAACATGTTTACATTAGTTTCAGCTTCATTAATACTAAGATGATAAGTTACTGTTAATGTTTGATCTCCGTTAGTTATTATTGAACTGACTTCATCCAAATTAAAATCAGTATAACCATCTGAGGTACCATCTTCGTCACAGTTTTCAAATGAAATAGAAGATTGARTTGTGGGTAATTCGTTGACAGTAATTTCAAAAGAAGTATCTGTAAAACAAGTTGCATCTAAATTATTGGTAATCCGAACATAAATAAATTGACCACCAGTAGTTGTATTTAAAAAGTTAGTTTCATTTAAGATTTGACTTGCCGCTGAATAGGTTGCATCAGTAAAATAGGTAAAAGAAAAATTGGTTGCAATTTTTCCGTTTAACATATCAGCTTCATTCAATGTTAAATCAAATTGTGTTATTCCGTTTGTATCGTCACCATCATCAATGGAATCACATGCTGTTAGTGGAGTAATTGTAACTGGAGGAGTGACAGTTTCAAAAATTGAAACATCAATGGATAATCTTGCAGTACTTTCACATCCATTAACAGTTTGAGAAGCATAATAGGTGTTGTTAGTTAATACATCTGAACCAGCTAGTTGAGTTCCTCCTGTAAGGCTATCATACCATAAGATTGAACTTCCAGTAACGAGTAAATCATCAATAATGGCATTTGCAAAATCACAAAATTGTTGTTGAGATGCTGTAGTTGTAGGAGCTAAAGTATATTGAACATTTATAGTTACAGGAACTCTCGTATTGGTTGTGCAACCATTTTCTGTAGCATCTATATAATACGTAGTGGTTGTTGTTATTGAAGGTGATGTAAAGGAAGTTCCTGTACCAATTGAAATTCCGCCAGTTGCTTTAGTAAACCAATTTATGACACCTCCCGAAGCCGAAGCCACTAATGTTCCAGAACTAGCTTCACAAATGGTGATATCTTGAGTTGATGTTATTCTAGGAATCTCATTTACCGTTGCTATAACAGGAGTTCTTATACCATTTTCACAGCTACCATCACTTGAGGCCAATGCATAATAAGTTGTAGAGATTGAAATAGAAGGTGTCATAAAATTAGCTCCTTTATAAAGTAATGTTCCTTCAGTAGGTTGGTCAAACCAAAGTACAAATCCTGAACTAGAAGTTGCAGAAATATTAACAGATCCAGCACCGCAAGTTGAATTTGGGATTGTTGTGTTAATTTTAGCAATTGAAATTTTAGTACTCGCAGAGATATTTAATGGTGCTTCGCCAGGCATTCCCCCATATTCAACAATATATCCTTTTGGTTGGTAATCACCAGAGGAAGCACCTGTATTACTTAAATCATTCCAAGAACCTCTAATACCTACATTAGGAGCAGTAATATGCGCATAATCTTCATCCCCAGATTGATTTGGTTCTCCAGAATTCCAAAATGCATAATTTGGAGTAGATCCATCTGCAAGTCCATTCCAAAATATGGTTCCTCCATTTAAACCTTCAGGGCCTGTTACCCATTTCCACACACCCTCAGTTTCAGCATCACTTCCACCTAGCCAACCCGCTCCTGACGCTTGTTCTCCAGTTAATTGTTTTTCTTCGGGCAATGTTATTGTTGCTAAATATCCTTGTAAACCATAATAATCCAATAATTCAGCAGCAATTTTAGCATCTTGCCAAGTAATTCCAACATGAGAGATATATTGGTAGAAATGTCCTGTCAATGGCAAATAATTAGCATCACTAATTGTTATAGAAAAGGATTTATCTGATGGAGAGAGAGAACTACTTTTGAAAACAATACTTTTAACCGCAGTTATTAATTCGTTGTAATCTACGGCTATTGTGCGGGTCCAATTCAAGGTTAATTTACCTTCAGAAGCATTCCAAGAATCTGAAATATTAGAAGTAGGATTACTTAAAGTTAATAGATCTTCACCTTGTATATACCCTTCAGAAATTTGTATAAAAATAGCATTAATAGAATTACTAGTATCCAAAATATTGAAGTCAGTAACTATAGTTATTTCACTTTGTGGACAATAAATTTGACTACCTGTTGCAGTAATGTTAATTTGTGACCAGCCAATAATAGGTAAAATTAGTAGTAAAAATAAAAGACACTTAAGTTTAACAACCCACATAAAAGGATGGTGTTTTACACGACTTTTCAAAGATACATAATTGATTTAAGAACATTCATTCAAAGTATTTAAATTTAAAAAGATTACAATTGATCTAATGATTTGTGTAAAGGTTTTCTAATTTTTTTAAATTGAGTTGGAGTTAAGCCAGTTTCTTTTTTAAACTGTGAAGACAAATGTGCAGTACTGCTATAATTTAATTGAAAAGCAATTTCTGACAAAGTAAGCTGGTTATAAAACAACAATTCTTTTACTCTTTCAATTTTTTGTTTTAAAATAAATCGTTCAATAGTTATTCCTTCTAATGTTGAAAATAATTTACTTAATGATGTATATTCCTGATGAAGTTTATCAGATAAGAATGAAGAAAAATTCACTTTTAAAATATCTTTTTTATAGTGAATTTCATCTATAATTAAAGCTTTAATGCTATTGATAACTTTTGATTTCGAATCTTCAAGTAATTCAAACCCATGATTTGACAGCTCTTGTTTTAAGTGTTCTTTTTCTATAGATTCAATTAATTGAGGTGATTTAACTTCACCGAGAATAACAGAATTGTAGTTAATTGATAGATTGTCGAAAATAGTTTCAACAGTAGTTATGCATCGTGGGCAAACCATATTTTTTATATAAGTAGTATATGTCATTTTTTGATGTTGGTAACCAATTTCAATTATAGAACTTATTTAAATGAACTTTATGCTACAATTTTCAGCGTGCTACATAGTTCACAAATGAATTGTAAACAATGTTACGATGTTACATAATAATTCAGTTAAATTTACACWWYAAAATWAWARAATAAWTATGACAAATAAAATAGAAGTTAGTTGGAAAGGGCAAATGTTATTTGAATCGGTGTCGGAAGCAGGAAATGTGATGATTGACGCCGCTGAAGAAGTTGGTGGACAAGGAAAAGGATTACGTCCAAAAGCAATGATGCTAACTTCACTGGCTGGTTGCACAGCAATGGATATTGCATCTTTGTTGAAAAAAATGCGTGCTGAAGTTGATAATTTTAAGATTGAAGCTGAAGCCAATTTAACCGATGAGCATCCGAAATATTATGATAAAGTTCATCTTATTTATCGTTTTTACGGAAGTGATTTCAAAAAAGATAAAATAGAAAAATCTGTTAATCTATCAGTAGAACGGTATTGTGGTGTGATGGAAATGTTTCGTAAATTTTCGGAAGTTTCAACAGAAATAGTATACATAGAGCAATAAAAAAATTTGCTTACTTTTGAGGAAAAAGCAAWGCTATGCGCTGGAAATTAAAACCCGAAACTAATCCTCAAATTACCTCAAAATTAGCTCAAGAATTAGGAATTGACTAYACGATTTCAAAATTGTTAGTTCAACGTGGAATACATTCTTTTGATCAAGCAAAAGCTTTTTTCAGACCAAGTTTAACCGAATTACATGATCCATTCTTGATGAAAGATATGAATCTAGCGGTTGAACGCATTGAAAATGCAATAAAAAGGAATGAAAATATTCTTGTCTATGGCGATTATGATGTTGATGGAACTACAGCTGTTTCGTTAGTATCGTCTTATTTAAAAACATATTATTCGAACGTTGCAACTTACATTCCTGATAGATATGCTGAGGGGTATGGTATTTCATTTAAAAGCATCGATTTTGCAGAAGATAATGATGTTACTTTAATAATTGCACTAGATTGTGGAATAAAAGCTATTGATAAAGTAAAATATGCTAGGGAAAAAGGCATTGATTTTATTATTTGTGATCATCACCGTCCAGGAGATAAAATACCAGAAGCTATTGCTGTTTTAGATCCAAAGCAACCAGATTGCGAATATCCATATAAAGAATTGTGTGGTTGTGGAGTTGGGTTTAAATTAATTCAAGCCTTGGCAGGAAAAAAAGGTAAAACTATTGATGATTTAATTCCTTATTTAGATTTGGTAGCAACTGCAATTGCCGCTGATATTGTTCCAATAACCGGTGAAAATAGAATTCTTGCTTATGTTGGATTACAAGTAATTAATTCCAATCCAAGAACTGGAATTAAAGCCATGATTCAGCAAGTAAAAAAAGAAAGATTCACAATTACCGATGTTGTTTTTGTTTTAGCACCTCGAATTAATGCCGCAGGAAGAATAAAACATGGAAATTATGCGGTTGAATTGTTAACTGAAATGGATTTTGATACCGCTGTAAAATTGGCTCTTGAAATTGAACAAAATAATAACGATAGAAAAGAATTAGATAAATCCATTACAAATGAAGCCATACAACAAATTAAAAACAATAATGAAGAGCAAACTTTTTCAACGGTTGTTTATGCTAAAACTTGGCATAAAGGTGTTATTGGTATTGTGGCTTCTAGACTGATAGAAACGTATTACAAACCTACATTGGTGTTTACGAAAAGTGGTGATGTACTAGCGGCTTCTGCGCGCTCTGTTAAAGGATTTGATGTATACAATGCATTAGAGCAATGTTCAGAATTTATTGAGCAGTTTGGAGGTCATAAATATGCGGCGGGTTTAACTTTGAAAGAAGAAAACTATCAAAATTTTAAACAAAAGTTTGAAGAAGTGGTACGAAAAACGCTTCCTTCAGCCTTACGAACTCCCGAAATTTCTATTGACGCAGAAATAAGTTTATCAGAAGTTACTCCGAAATTTTTCAGAATAATAAAACAGTTGGAACCATTTGGACCTCAAAATATGAAACCCGTGTTTTTGTCTAGTGGTTTAAGAGATAACGGGTATGGTAAAAAAGTGGGGGCCGATGAAACACACTTAAAATTAAGTATTTTCGAGGGCTCTAATCAAAAAATATACAATGCCATTGGATTTAGTATGGGAGAAAAACATGAACTAACAAAAAATGGTTCTTCATTCAAAGCAGTTTTTAATATTGATGAAAACCATTGGAATGGATTCACATCTCTACAATTATTGCTGAAAGATATACAAGAAGAATAAAATTGCTTAGAGTTATACTTTTATAATCAGTGATATTGTTTAATTTTCCTTTATCAAATACATATAAACGGGATAATGATCGCTATAACCACCTATAAAATTATTACCTGAAAAACTTCTGAACGGATACCCTTTGTATTTCCCAGTTTGTGTTGTTAAATACTGTGGATTAAAAATTTTTGTTTTATACATTTTAAAGGTAGAATAGTCTCTAGTAGTAGTCAACAAAGCCGATGTGATCATAATTTGATCAAATAGGTTTATGTTATCTCTATATACTAAGGTATTTTGACCACGCCTAAACATTTCTTCCATTGGGTTAAAAATGTCTCCTGTTTTTACACTTGCTTTTATAGCCTTTGTTTTTAACACAGTTTTTAAACTAGAATTAGTTGGGTCATCATTTAAATCTCCCATAATAATAATTTTTGGATTTGGATCTCTTAACTTTATTTTCTCAATTATTTGAGTATTTAAATAAGCCGCTTTTTCTCTTTTAAATCTACTTTTTTCTTCGCCCCCTCTTCTTGATGGCCAATGATTCACAATGATATGAATCAATTCATTATCCAAATAACCAGAAACTAACAATTGATCTCTTGTGTAAATTCGTATTCCTTTTTCATCCCATAAGCGCAATTCAAAAGTTTCATGATGTATAGGCTTAAATTGATTTTCTTGATATAACAAAGCAACATCAATACCTCTCAAATCGGGAGAATCATATTGAATAATACCGTAGTTTTTATCCTTCAAATAAGATGTTTGAATAAGATCTTCCAGCACACTACGATTTTCAATTTCTGAAACCCCAATAATAATAGGCGTATTTTTTGCTTCTTGTACTCCTATTTCAGAAAGGACTTTTGCCATATTGTTCAGTTTCTTTTGATAGATGGCTGTTCTATTTCCTTTAATTCTCATTATTGGACTTGCTTCATCATTTTTTGTAGGATCATTAATAGTATCAAAAAGATTTTCTAAATTATAAAAAGCAATAGTTCTAATTTGATAACTTTTTTGGCAGTAAACAGTTGTTATATTAATACAGAGAAATGCAAAAATTATAGAAAAACGGATCATAGTATTTTTAATTGCTAATGTACTAACAAAGTTTGAGTCATAAAACTATTAATTAAGGATCAATATTCACCATGAATATTTAAATTTTCGAATTCGACAAAATCTTTATGTTTTTTAATTAAATCTTTATTTTTTTAATATATTTTTTAACAATATGACATTTATTTATTATATTAGCATATGGATACGATAAATGTCAAGTTAAAAAAACACCCAATACCTTCATAAATCCGAGGGTCTAAATTTCCCTGAATATCCCTAATCCCATTTTAAAACCTCAAACAAATTAAATTGATATCGACTTAAATTGATATATAATTATTACTAACTAACATCAAATAATCATGAAAACAAAGAGAAATTTGTTGGCATCATTGCTTATTGCTGCACTGTTGTTAACTGCAACTGGAATTGCTCAAGAAAAAGAAAAAAAGTCATATGATATGGCTGAAATCACATTTATGCTTCCAAAAATTGGGATGGAAAAGGCATTTGTAAAAGCTGTTACAGCACACAATAACCTGTATCATAAAGAGGGTCCTTATCAGGCACATTTGGATAATGTTCTAACAGGGAAAGAAGCAGGTTGGTTTGTTTGGATAATGGGTCCCTGTACCTTTACGGATTTAGACAGCAGACCAGGAGAAGGTGCTCATACAGAGCATTGGAACAAAAATATTTCACCTCTTGTTCATAAATATGGAAGAACAGAATATTGGAGATATAACGAAAAACTTTCTTATGGAGGAGTAGACGAATCAACCAAATATGAAAATCTTTGGGTTATTGATTTGAAACGTGGAGATTATTACAGATTCAAAGCATTGATGACTAAAATAAAAGCTGCTCATGAGAAAAGAGGGRAAGGTAGTATCAGAGTGTATGATAACCAATTTAATGCTGGAGATGGKAGAGAGGTAACCATYGTTTGGGAGTATARTAACTGGGCAGAATTTGATGATGAWGAYGGTGGTATTAAAAAATATTATGAAGAAATTAATGGCGAAGGAAGTTGGGAAAATGCAATGGACGAATGGACTGAAATTACGGAGTCTATAAAAAGTCAGGTTTGGGAACACGATCTTAAATAACGATACCTAATTTAAGTCAGTTTTGGAATTAATAGATTTTCTAAAATTGACATAAAAGCATGGAATTCTCACAATTCATGCTTTTTTTTATGCAATTTTTTTGATAGTTCTCCCTGTTAATGAACACATTAATTGGTTTATTGCTACAAATGATATCGCTTTGAAATTTTCTGAAGTGCTTTGTTTTTTTAAATAAAAAGTGTTACTTTGAAAAAAAATTGCAAATGAAAAAGCTATATTTTATAGGTTTTTTAAGCATGTGCTGTGCTTTAAAAATGACTTCACAAATAGTAACTTCAGTAAAAGGTAAAATAGTTGAAGTAACTACAGAAAATGCTTTACAAGGAGTAACAGTTAAAATTAGGGGTTCTTCTATTGTTGTTGAAACTAATTTTAAGGGTGATTTTATCATTAAAGGTCTTCCAGTAGGAAATCAAATTATACAACTATTTTATGATGGTTTTGATACTCAAAACATTCCCGTAAAAAGCATTGAAAATGAACTAGTTGATTTAGGGACAATTTTTTTAATCAAAACTATAAATGAACTTTTCCAAATAAGTATCATTTCTTTATCTGATGATGATTTAGTAGATGAAGAAGAACACAGTTCTGATTATATTGCTGGATTATTTCAATCATCTAAAGATACTTATTTAAAAGCAGCTGCTTTTAATTTTGGTCAAGTTTGGTTTAAAGTTAGGGGCTATGATTCAAGTTATGGAACCATTTTAATAAATGGTATTGAAATGAATAAATTGTATGATGGAAGACCACAATGGAGCAATTGGGGAGGTTTAAATGATGCTTTTCGAAATCAGGAATTTACAAATGGAATTTTAGCAGCTGACTATACATTTGGAGGGATATTGGGTACTACAAATTTTAGTACAAGAGCGTCAGTGTATCAAAAGGTGAATAAAGTATCAATATCATCAACAAATAAAAGTTATACAGGTAGAGTCATGGCAACTTACGCTACGGGATTAAATGTAAACAATTGGGCTTTTGTTGTTTCAGGTTCTCGAAGAATTGCAAATGAAGGATATTTAGAAGGTACATCTTATAACGCTTGGGCTGCTTTTTTAGCTGCAGAAAAGAGATTGAATAATAATCACAGCTTAAACTTGACGGCTTTTGTTGCACCAAACCGAAGAGGGAAATCATCACCAAATACTCAAGAAATTTATGATTTAAAAGGATATAAATACAATGCTTATTGGGGTTTGCAAATGAGTGACAAACGAAATTCACGAATTAAAGAAATTATAGAACCAGTTGTTATGTTAAGCCATTTTTACACCAATGAAAACACAACATTAAAAACAACAATAGCTTATCAATTTGGCAAAATTGGAAACAGCCGTTTGGGTTATTTTAACACTCCAAATCCAGATCCAACGTATTGGAAATATTTACCAAGTAATTATTTGCGTTTTGAAGACGATTTAGATTATGCAAACGCTTTTTTAGCAACACAAGAGTTTTTAAAAAACGGACAGATAAATTGGGCCGAAATGTATCAAATAAATGCTAATAATGGCAATTCATTGTATTATTTATACGAAGATAGGGTTGATGATTCTCAAATTTCGGTTAATTCAACCTTCAATACAACGCTAACGGAACATATAAAGTTAAATGCTGGTTTTTCTTACAAGAATTTAGCATCAAAAAATTATGGAAAGATGATTGATTTGCTTGGAGGAACAGGTTTTGTAGATTTAGACCAATATGCTGAAGGAGAAGCACAACAAAATGATTTAAATAACCAGAATAGAGTGGTGGGTGTTGGTGATAAATTTCAATACAATTATAAAATAAATGCTTCAGTGTTAAATACTTTTGCTCAATTACAATTCGCTCAAAAAAAGGCGGATTATTTTGTAGGTATTAACGTTAAAAATACCAATTATCAACGAGTTGGATTGTATCAAAATGGAACGTATTCATCAAATTCCTTTGGTAAAGGAGAAAAACAGTCATTTTCTGGATTTAGTTTGAAGGGAGGATTTACATATAAATTTACAGGGCGACATTTAGTAATTATGAATGGTGCATTTATATCAAATGCTCCAACAATTAGGAATGCATTTTCTAACTCAAGAGTAAATAACAATATTACACCAGATTTATCAAGTGAAAAAATTGAAACAGTAGATTTGAGCTATATTTTCAGGTTACCAAAAATTCAATCAAGGTTCACAGCATATTATACGAAATTTAGAAACGCTATTGAAACATCTTTCTTTTTTGCAGAAGGATTGTTAGGGAATCAAGCCGATTTTGTAAACGAAATCATTACTGGAGTTGAAAAAAGAAATATTGGAGTTGAACTTAGTTTAAAATATCAAATTACGTCAACTATTAAACTCTTAGGAGCTGGTGCTTTTGGCCAGTTTACATATGATAATAATCCAAATTTGTATATTCAATCTGAGAGCTTTACCGATGAAAATAGTGATTTTGGAACTGCATATTTAAAGAATTATCGAATTTCGGGTACACCACAAAGAGCCTATTCACTTGGGTTTGAATACCGAGATCCAAATTTTTGGTGGTTTCAGGCTAATGCTAATTTTTTATCAAATAATTACATAGATATTTCACCTTTATTACGAACCGATAATTTTTATTTAGACACAGATGGAGTTCCATTTGTAGATGGTGAAACAGGTGTTGAAGTTAGTCAGGAACAAGTCAATTCTTTATTAGCTCAGGAAAAATTTGAAGATACTTTTTTGGTAAATTTTGTAGGAGGAAAAACGTGGTTAATTGACCAAAATTATATTGGATTTTTTTTGAGTGTCAACAATGTTTTTGAAGAACTTTTTAAAACGGGTGGTTTTGAACAATCAAGAAATGCAAATTACAAAGAATTAAAAGAGGATAAATTATTGAATGAACCAATTTTTGGGCCAAAATATTGGTACGGAAATGGTACATCATACTACTTAAATTTATATGTAAGATTTTAAAAAATAACGTTATGAAACGAGCATGTTAAAATGTTGATCACCAAAGGATAATGATTAATAGCGAAAAGCATGTGACCGTTAAAAAACAATAAATATAAACATATGAAAACGAATAAAATGCATGAAAAAACAATAGGAATATTGCTGTTTGTCAGTCTGTTTTTAAGTTGTGTAAAAGATCAGGATTTTTCAGTTCCAATAGTTAATTGTGAAGAGCCTAAAATTTTTGCAACAAATACGATTCAACAAGTAAAAGACATGTATACTTTTGGTGGAGCAACGGTGATTGATACGGATGTTGTTATTGAAGGTTATGTTGTTTCAAGTGACAAATCAGGAAATATATATAAAACTCTTTCAATACAAGATAAACCCGAAAATCCTACTTCAGCTGTCAAAATCTCCATCGATGAAACTAACTTGTATACTAAGTTTGAAGTAGGACGTAAAATTTATGTAAAATTAAAGGGATTGGCTGTTGGTTACAGTTTTGGTAGTATTCAAATAGGGCAAGCAGTTGGTACTGAGTTAGAACGTATTTCAGCTTTTGAAGTTGACAATCACATAATTCGTTCTTGTGAAGTCACTGAAATTATACCTAAAAAAATTACAATTTCAGAATTGAATGAAGGGATGTTAGAAATGCTCATTGAAATTGAAAAAGTTCAATTTAAAACGACTGATTTGGGTTTATCGTATGCAAATATGGATAATACTACAACAGTAAATAGAGTGTTAGAAAGCTTTAATAGTAACTGTAATTTGGTTGATGAAATACTCATTAGAAACAGCGGTTTTTCAAAATTTAAGAATCAACTATTGCCTGAAGGAAATGGAAATATAATTGCTGTTTTAGGAAATTATTATGATGATTTTCAATTGTATTTGCGCAACACTGATGATGTGAAATTAGTAGAAGAACGTTGTGATTATTCCAACGCATTAATTCCAAACATAACACTTTCAGAAGTTAGAGATTTGTATCAAGGATCGATGATTGAATTTGGGGTRAATAATAACTTCATAATAAAAGGTTATGTAATTTCAAGTGATCAAGACGGAAATTTTAAGGAAAGATTAGTACTTCAAGATACGATAGAAAATCCAACTGTAGGAATTCAAATTTTATTGGAAAGCGATGCGATTTTTGAAGACTATAATATTGGAGATAAAATTTTTATCAAACTAGATAAATTGTATATGTCAAAAAATGAAGGAATTTTAACCATAGGTTTTCCTAATGAACATAAAATTGCAACTATTGAAGAAAGTAAGATTGGAAATTTTATTTACAATAGTGGAGAAAATTTTGAAATAACACCTACAGAGATTTTAATTTCAGAAGTTTTAAATTCGGAGCATGAAAATACATTAGTAAGTATTTTAGATGTTCAATTGGTTGAAAATGAATTAGGAAAGGCCTTTACTTTTTTCTCTGGGAATAAGGATGAAATTAGAACACTTGAAACGTGCGGAGAAACTACAAAATTAGGGGTGTTTACCAATGGAAATGCTTCTTTTTCTAATGAGTTATTTCCTGAAGAGCATGGGGCAATAAGTGGAGTTTTAACCAATAACTTAGAGATGAGATCGCAAAGAGATATTCAATTTTCGGCTCGTTTTGAACCGTGTCCTGTAATCATTCCTAAAATTATGATAACTGAAGTAGCTGATCCGAAAAATAGTGTTTCAGCTAGATTTGTAGAATTGTATAACGCAGGTGAATCAGCAATAAATTTAACAGGTTGGAGATTGAAGAAATATATAAATGGAGCATCAACGGTTTCGGGTTCTCCTATAGAATTGACTGGAATTAATATTGCTGTTGGTGAATTTGTAATTATTGCAAATACAGGTTATGGAGCAATTTTTAATGATGTACCAGAAATAATAACAACCTATATTTCTGGAAATGGAGATGATGTATATGAATTGGTTGATAATGCTGGAACAACAATTGATATATTTGGTGTGATAGGTGAAGATGGTAACGGTACTAATTGGGAATATTTAGATGGAAGAGCTGTTAGAAATTTGAGCATTGCTGACCCAAGCATAACTTTTACAGTGAGTGAATGGACTATTTATTCWAATGCTTCAAATAGCCTAATTACAAATTCAAATGMRCCTCAAAATGCWCCARAWGATTTTAATCCRAGAGAGCGGTNAAAAAGKATTAAATGAAAAACCYGTAAACAATTNWTTGTTTRCAGGTTTTATATATMTRGGGTTRTTTGTTTYGGGTTAAGAAGCATATCTTCTRTAATTACTCCATAATGATCTTTTTGTATTTGTAAAACTTACAAAGATTAATTTAGGTTTATTTTCTGTTGTTGAGTTAGTGTTTATTGTTTTCATAATAAAAAATTTAATTAGTTAAGTATACATAAATGACGTTCTAAAAAGTATAATGTTACGCTATGAGTGGTTGAAAAATAAGGTATTAACAAATTTTTAACTTTACGATGCGTTTTTAACCTTTAATTGTTAAAATGAAGTTAACAAACTTAGAAATATTCTTTTTTAGAATTAATAAGGAAAGAAATTAAATTTAAAAAAATGAATTTATAATGTAAATAAAGGAGCTTTAGTTTAAACTAAAATAAGCAGTTAGTAAAATTTTTACTAACTGCTTATTAAGATTATATAGTTAATAWTTTACAAAGTTTCTTTCAACCATTTGTAAAATTCTCGCTGCCAAACYAAACTATTTTGTGGGTTTAGCACCCAATGGTTTTCTTCAGGGAAGAATAATAGTTTACTTTTTATTCCTAGCAATTGAGCAGCTTGAAAAGCTTCTAAACCTTGCCCAATTGGTACTCTATAATCTTTTCCTCCTTGGATAATTAGAATAGGAGTGGTCCATTGATTTACCATATTGGCAGGGTTAAATTTTGAAAATGTTTTTTGTGCTGCAGCATTATTTTTTTCCCAATAAGCACCACCTAAATCCCAATTCACAAAAAATAGTTCCTCGGTGGTTCCATACATGCTTTTTAAATTAAACATGCCATCATGAGAGATAAAACTTTTAAATCTTCCTTCATGAATTGCTGCTAAATAAAATACTGAATACCCACCATAACTGGCTCCTACAGCTCCTAAACGATTGGTATCAACATACGATTCTTTCGAAATATCATCAATAGCAGCTAAGTAATCTTGCATATTTTGTCCCCCATAATCTTTACTTATTTGTTCATTCCATGCTATACCAAAACCCGACATTCCTCTTCTGCTGGGAGCAACAACAATATAACCATTTGCAGCCATTAACTGAAAGTTCCATCTAAAAGAATAGGATTGACTTAAAGCTCCTTGAGGACCTCCTTTACAATACAAAAGAGTAGGATACTTTTTAGAAGGATCAAAATTTGGAGGATAGATTACCCAAGTGAGCATCTCTTTTCCATCGGTAGTTTTAACCATTCTTTTTTCAACTTTCCCTAGATTAATACTATTATAAATGTCATCATTGGCATGAGTTAGTTGAATCATTTCACCATTTCTAAGATTAACTGAATATAATTCCACGGCATGATTCATATCTCTTCTGCTTGCAATAACTGTATTTTTTAATTGTCCAACAATTCCATTTACATCAAACTGACCGTTTGTAATTTGTTTCGGAGTGCTTATTATTTTTAAAGAAGAAGGAACTTCAATTTCAAATAATTGGACAGTTCCCAAAACAGGGGAAACAAAATAAATTTTATCACCATTATCTTGCCAAATAAAGCTATTTACGGTTCCATCCCATCCAGAAGTTAAATTTACAGCTGTATTATTAATTTTAACGATGATGTCATTTTTATCAGCTTCATAACCATCTCTTTTCATTTGTAACCAAGCCAATTGTCCTTTTGATGAAAAAGCAGGTTGCGTATCATACCCTTTATTTTCAACAGTTAAATTAGTAGTGGTTTTCGATGCAATGTTATATTCATAAATGTCACTATTTGTACTAACCGCATAATCATCACCACTTAATTTTTTTGTAACATATAGGATACTTTTACTGTCAGGACTCCAACTGTAATCTTCTGAACCACCAAATGGTTTTTGAGGACAATCAAAAGGTTCTTTAGCCATAATATCAATAATTTCAGCGTTTTTATTTGATGTAGATTGGTACATAACATGACTATAGGAACCATCTTCCCATGTATCCCAGTGACGATAGTTTAGTGCATCATAAATTTTCACATTTGAGTTTACAACATCGTTATAATGATCTTGACCTGTTATTTTCTTTAGTTTTACATCAGCCGTTGTAATTTTAAATAATCCATTAGGCGAAATGTGTTTGTCATTTAATAGATTGGTGTAATCATTTATTACTTGTGGTTCTCCACCTGAAATTGGTATTTTATAACTGATAGAAGTTTTATGATTCGTTTCTATACTGTATTTAGAAATGCTATAGATGATGTATTTGCCATCTTTGCTTATTCCTTTACCAGAAACTTTATTAAGTTGAATTAACATTTCTGGTGTCATTACATTTTGAGATGATACACCAATAATAGTCAAAGAAAAAAAAATACTAAAAATTAATTTATACATGATTATTTATCATTTATTAAGTTAATACAAGTACAAATTTATCATTTTAATTTCAACCTTAAAGTGCATAAAATTACTTTTTAACATAATTTAAGTTAATGGAATATATAATTTAAGAGAATTACATCCTTTAATAATTGAGGTAAAACACTGTAAAATAGATTGTTAAAATTTTATTTAAAAAATAGATTAGAAATTACATGAAATAATAGAGGTTGTTTTGGTTAAACATTTGTTAATCGGATATAAGTTAATAGGTTGAGCTAGTTTTAGAGATACATTTGATATATCAAAACAAATTAATGTTTTATTTAAACTTATTTATTATGAGAAAATTTAAATTATTGGCCCTGGCCTTAGTAATTGGAACAGCAAGCTTATTTGCTACCAATGGGGATGACCCCAAAGAAACAAACAAAAAAATTAGAACCCAAATTGTAAACTTATTGGATACTCCTGATTTTGTTTTTGATAAAGATGTCACTGTAGTATTAACCTTTACCTTTAGTTCTGAAGGAGAAATAGTAATCTTAAAGGTAGATTCTAGAGATGCAAATATCTTAAATTACATTCGTGAAAACTTAAATTATAAAAAGGTTAATAATCCTGGCGAAAGAGATAAATTATATACTATGCCTTTAAAAGTTAAAGCCTCATGAAAAGAAAACTAAAAACATAAAAACTCAAACTAAATAGGTTTGAGTTTTTTTTTGTTATTTTTTTGTAAATTTTAAATTAGGAATAACAGAAAACATATGACTAAATCGACCTCTATACCTCTTTCTTAATATTTGTTTTAGAATGCCTCTCCTTAAATTAATCACTTCATTTTTATAAAATCAAATGCCATGGTGGCTGTTTTCCGTATATATATAGAAGAAGGGAAGCGAATTTCATTAACTGTAACCCCTTACAGATAATAAATAGGCCTCCCTAGTTAATCCAAAAAATATACTATTCAATAAATTACTAGTAGGAATCGTTGTGGGAACGACACTTTTTAATGTTTTTTATGTTGGTTATACCATCGTTGTGGGAACGATTTGATTTCATTTTTTTATAATTTTATCGTTGTGGGAACGACATTTTTTAGTGTATTCAAATTTTATAAAACTACCGTTGTGGGGACTCTTTAGCTACTACCGTTGTGGGAAAAGCTAATGTGATTTATAGTAATGCACAGTTTTTACGAGTAACTAGTTTATTCATATGGTTGATATAGTTAAAACTAGGAGCTAGGGTATTAATATAGATTCGGTTTATTTTAGTATTGATATTACTTTTTACAATTTTTAAATAAGGGTTATTAGTTGACTGTTTTAAATTTGAAGCTTTCATAATAGTTAAATTAAGGGGTTACTAATTGTGGGTTTTTATTGGTGATTATTTTTTTATAAAGATGTGTGTAAAGTAATTTCTGTTTTCATTGTTTACTTCAGTTGATATTCCAAAGTGCGTGTAGTTTGGATTTTCAATAATTCTTTTGTGAGAGCTACTGTTTAGCCATCCATTAACAACTCCTTGAGCTGAGCTATATCCGTAAGCAACATTTTCACCAACAGTTATTGCATCTGCTTGATCCATTAAAGTTTGAGATCTTCTAGAGAAATTATCGTGACTTACAGCATCATTTTCAATCATATATTCAGTATGACCTTCGGCTACACCAGAAATAATAGTTAAGGTATTAAGTTTAGATAAACCAATGCTAATTCTGTGATCGTTTACTAAGTTTAAGATTTCAGTTTCCATTTGAGAATAAGAAACAGCTGCTACATTAATTACTTCACTAGTTTCATTAAAAAAGATACCATCATCATCAGGAGAACAAGAAAAAAGAGTAGAAGTTAAAAGGATAATAATTGCAAGAGGGGCTAAAGTTTTCATTTTTTTGGGGTTAAGGGTTGATTTATTAGGGTTAATTTAATTTAGGGGTTAAGGGTTGATTTATTTTTCATTCCGGGGTTAATAAGTTTTAATTACACGACAAAGATAGAATACTTTTTCAATATACCAAACAAAAATCGATAAAAATTACCATTTGTTAGATAAAACGTACCATTTATATGATTAAAGTGTCAATTAGGTCATGTATCACTGGGTTTTCAGGAAATAAAAAAATACTGTTTATTTACAAAAGAATACCGTTTATACAAGAAAAACGACATAAAAATAATCAAAAAACGATCATTTTTCACCTTTTTGAGGTGTTGAAAATTGGAAAATCGGCGTGAAAATCTCGTATGAAAAGGGTGTGTTTTTTAAGAAATCATCAAAAATTAGAAAATACTATAGTTATTTTTTAAGAATATGAGAGTAGTTCCATTTATACAATAAATAATTTTCGCTGATGTTTTTAAAAATCTTAATATTCCCCCCTTGGATATAAAAAATACAAGATTTGAAATAGATTTTGTATTTGTATCTTTGCCATTTAAAACAACAAATTTAAATAGAGTTATAAGTTGTTTTAATTTAAATGTACAATAGGCTAATTGAAATATGATTGATAAGAAAAAAGTTACATCTGAAAAAGTTGTTTTAATTGGGGTTATAACACAGCACCAAAATCATGAACAATCAAATGAGTATTTAGATGAATTAGAATTTTTGACGCTAACTGCTGGAGGTAAAGCGGTGAAACGATTTACTCAAAATTTAGAAATTCCAAACCCAAAAACATTTATTGGAASSGSWWWMWYGSATKAASTMAATKWYYWCWTKRKTKYTWAYWAYAWTSAWRYWSMMAWAWTWKRKGMWRARMTWYYTWMAWYWMAATTMAGAAATANANANAWRGKATTANWWTGWMWWKTGWYAGWTWKWWMAMMTTTRWTTCTTGATATTTTTGCATCTCGAGCTCGAACAAGTTATGCGCGTACACAAGTGGAATTGGCACAATGCCAATATTTATTACCTAGATTAACACGTCTTTGGACACATTTAGAACGCCAAAAAGGGGGAATTGGGTTGCGTGGACCTGGTGAAACCGAAATTGAAACAGACAGACGTATTATTAGAGATAAAATTACGTTGCTTAAAAAGAAGTTGAAAATAATTGACAAGCAGATGGCGGTACAACGTAAAAATCGCGGTAAAATGGTGCGAGTTGCGTTGGTTGGTTATACAAATGTTGGTAAATCAACATTAATGAATGTGGTAAGTAAAAGTAAGGTTTTTGCTGAAAACAAACTATTTGCAACATTAGACACAACGGTTAGAAAAGTTGTAATAAAGAACATCCCCTTTTTATTAACTGACACTGTTGGATTTATTAGAAAATTACCAACCCAACTGGTAGAATCTTTTAAATCTACATTAGATGAGGTTAGAGAAGCTGATCTGTTGTTGCACGTAGTTGATATTTCACATCCCAATTTTGAAGATCACATTGCTTCAGTGAATAAAATTCTAGATGAAATTAAAAGTGCAAATAAGCCAACGGTCATGGTTTTTAATAAAATTGATGCATATCAACATCAAACTATTGATGAGGATGATTTGATTACTGAAAAGACAAAAGTACACTATACATTGGCTGAATGGGAAAAAACATGGATGAATAGGTTAGAAAATAACTGTTTATTTATTTCAGCATTGAATAAAGAAAATTTTGAAGAATTTAGAGCGAAAATTTTTGAAGAAGTAAAGAAAATTCATATCACACGTTTTCCTTATAATGACTTTCTATATGAAGAATATGAAGAAGAAAGTTAATTATTTTCTTCTTTCCCTTTCTTTTTTTCTTCTAAAATCCCGAGTTTTTTAGCTCTTATCTCCCAACTCTTACGAGCTAATAATTGTAAATCGGCAACATTGTCACTTTCATCCATTATTTCAAGACCTAATAAGGTTTCAATAACATCTTCCATGGTTACCAAGCCGCTTGTAGTCCCGTATTCATCAACAACCAAAGCGATATGCTCACGTTTAGAGATAAATTTCTCAAATAAATCAGGGATTGGTAAATTTCTATTTGTGACTAATATTTCACGTTTTAAATTTTTAAGATTGTTATTACCCTTTCCATTAATAATTTCCTCCAAGACTTCATCTTTCAAAATAAACCCTGTAATATTATCAGAAGTTGTTTTAAAAATGGGAATTCTTGAGAATTGAAGTTTCCGATGTTTTTCAAAAAAAGATTGAATAGTTTCATCTTCAGAAGCACTGACCATAACGGTTCTAGGAGTCATAATATCTTTGACTTCTACTTCTTTAAATGTAAGTAGATTTTTAATAATAGCACTTTCACTTTCTTCAAAAACACCTTGTTTTTGAGCAATATCTGTCATCGCATGAAAATCTGCTCTACTTAAAACTGAGCCATGAATATTTTTTCCACTAATCAATTTTGTAGTTAATTGCAATAACCATAAAATACCAGTCCATTTTAAAGGAAAAATTAATAAAACCAAGATCTTAGACGTTAAATTAGCAAGTTGTTGCCAGTATGTAGCTCCAATTGTTTTAGGAATAATTTCTGAAGCTACTAAAATTAAAATAGTCATCAGAGCAGAAACGATGCCAACGATATTTATTCCAAGGATGTTTATTTTATACTCTAATGTTTCAGCTTGTACACCTACCATAATTGCACCCACAGTATGTGCAATAGTATTTATAGTTAAAATGGCAATTAACGGTTTGTCAACATCATTTTTTAAGCGTTCAAGAGTTGTAGCGAAATGTTTTCCTTCTTGTTTTTTTATAGTGATAAATGTTGGAGTAATACTTAATAAAACAGCTTCAAGGATGGAACACAGAAATGAAAAGAAAATTGAAAGAGATGCGTACAGTAAGAGCAATGACATTTGAGACGGTGTTTAACTACTAAAATAAGAAATAAAATTCATTTAGATTCTTAAGAATATAGTTTATGACTAATTTCAGGTTTTTTATTAAATTGGTTTTCCTCTAAATAGATAGAAAATTAAGTGCTTTTTTTATAAAGAGGAACGGTTGAACAGGCTTCACCAAACATAATAGATTTGGCTACGGGTTGAAGTTTTTCAATAAGTTGAATGTAAGCAGTTTCAGGAATTGGTTTGCTGGCACATCCTTTTATTATTACAGGGATATTTTTATAATTTTCAATATTAATTTTTACAATGATTTCATTAAATAGGATAGTTTCTAAAGTCGCTAAATCACCAACTACTACATTTTTAGTAAAAGGCAATAAATAAGTTGCAATTAACATAAATGCCCAAGAAGGAATAATAGCCTCACATGAACAAGTTAATGCAACATAATGATTTTTGTATTGTGACCAATCATGATTTTTTAAATGTTCACGAAAATCATTTTCTTTTAATATAAGCTCTTGAAATAGCCAATTTTTTATGTCAAGAATTGTTCTTGTGCCTTGAGGGTATAATTCCTCAAGATCAATTGTTTTTAGTTGGCTATTTGCAACTCTATTTACAATTTCATCAGACATTTAGGGTAAGTTTTTAAAGAAAACCAAGTTCTAATTTTGCTTCTTCGCTCATCATGTCTTGAGTCCACATTGGGTCAAATGTAATTTCAACTTCGGCAGTTTTTACTTCCTCAAGTGTTTTTACTTTTTCTTCTATTTCAACTGGTAAAGTTTCAGCTACGGGACAATTAGGTGATGTTAAGGTCATTAATATTTTAACGTCGTTATTTTCACTAACCATAACGTCATAAATTAAACCCAGCTCATATATGTCTACCGGAATTTCAGGATCATAAATAGATTTTAAAACTTCAACTATTTTAACGCCTAATTCTTCTACTCGTTCACTATTCATTACTACAAACTCTATTTATATTCATTCTAAATAAGTGCAAATATACAATTATTAACTCAATTTTGATTGAAATGCTAAGGCGTATAATTTAATTTGTTTAATCATAGATACCAAACCATTTGCGCGCGTTGGCGACAAGTGCTCTTTTAGTCCAATTTCATCAATAAAATAGAGGTCAGCTTCTAAAATAGCTGAAGGTTTTTGGTTGTTAAAAACACGTAATAAAATAGCCACAATTCCTTTGGTTAAAATAGCATCACTATCGGCAGTAAATTTAATCGTATCGTTTTTAAATTCAGAATATAACCAAACTTTAGATTGACAACCTACAATTAAATTCTCATCTAATTTAAAGGACTCACTTATAAGGGGCAGTGATTTTCCAAGCTCTATGATATATTCATAACGCTCCATCCAATCTTCAAACATTGAAAACTCATCTATAATTTCTTCTTGTATTTCTTTGATAGTCATTTTTTAAACTTATTTTTGCAAAAATAATCACATCTGCTGTTTAAAAAAAATATAAWCACAATTAAAGTGTAATGGATGTGTAAAGAAATTAAAAAAAATGAACAAATTACTAATTGTAGGTACCGTTGCTTTTGACGCTATAGAAACTCCGTTTGGACAGACGGATAAAATATTAGGAGGTGCCGCAACGTACATTTCACTTTCCGCTTCTCAATTTGGTGTAGATTCAGGAATTGTTTCGGTTGTAGGAGGGGATTTTCCAAAAGCATATTTAGATAAATTAAATGCTAAAAACATTAGTACTGAAGGGATTGAAATAGTTGAAGATGGTAAAACATTTTTTTGGAAAGGGGTATATCACAACGATTTAAATTCACGTGATACTTTAATTACGGATTTAAATGTTTTGGCTGATTTTAAACCTGTTGTTCCTAAAAATTACAACGATACAGATTTTTTAATGTTGGGGAATTTACATCCTTCTGTACAAATGGATGTTATTAATCAAATTCCTGYAAGACCKAAATTAGTTGTRTTAGAYACGATGAATTTTTGGATGGATAAYACCTTRGATGARTTGATGGMRGTAATTGCTAAAATTGATGTTATTACCATAAATGATGAAGAAGCTCGTCAACTTTCAGGGGAATATTCATTGGTGAAAGCAGCCAAAAAAATTCAAAAAATGGGACCAAAATWTGTRGTCATYAAAAAAGGAGAACACGGAGCCTTATTATTTAATGAMGGCAATGTGTTTTWTGCACCAGCTTTACCATTAGAAGARGTTTTTGAYCCAACRGGAGCWGGAGAYACTTTTGCAGGWGGKTTTATTGGRTATATTGCWAAAAMSGGAGATATWTCRTTTGAKAATATGAAAAGAGCTGTTATATCAGGTTCAAATTTAGCGTCATTTTGTGTAGAAAAATTTGGAACTGARCGAATGGARAATCTTACGAAAGATGAAATYCAGAAAAGACTATTACAATTTAAACTATTAACACAATTTGATATTGAGTTAAGTTAAAWTGAATTCCGCCMKYGTGCGGAATTTTTNATTTAAATTTACTAMKAAWACWAWWMWAWRWGMGNNACGCTATTAAACATGAATGYGGAATTGCAATGGTTAGATTATTAAAACCATTACAATATTATAAGGACAAATATGGAACAGCGTTTTATGGTYTAAATAAAATGTATTTGTTAATGGAAAAACAGCACAATCGGGGTCAAGATGGTGCAGGTTTGGCAAGTATAAAATTTGATGTTGCTCCAGGAACACGATATATAAGTAGAGTTCGTTCAAATGCAGATCAACCAATTCAAGATATTTTTGCTCAGATTAATGGTCGTTTAAATGAAATAAACGAAACGTTTCCTGATAAAATAGATGATGTAGAATGGCAAAATAACAATGCACCTTATTTAGGGAATCTGTTTTTAGGACATGTACGTTACGGTACTTTCGGTAAAAACAGTATTGAAAGTGTTCATCCTTTTTTACGCCAAAGTAATTGGATGCATAAGAATTTAATAGTGGCAGGGAATTTTAATATGACCAATTCGAAACGCTTGTTTGATGATTTGATTGCTTTAGGACAACACCCTAAGGAAGTAACAGATACGGTTACTGTAATGGAAAAAATTGGACATTTTATTGATAATGAAGTGTCTGAATTGTATGATGAACTTAAAGCAGAAGGGATCAATAAAAAACAAGCATCTCCACTAATAGGAGAAAGAATAAATATTCAAAAAATATTAAAAAGATCGGCCAAAAACTGGGATGGAGGATATGCGATGGCAGGTTTATTGGGTCATGGTGATGCGTTTGTATTACGTGATCCTTCAGGAATAAGACCTACATTTTATTATCAAGATGATGAAGTGGTTGTTGTCGCTTCAGAGCGACCAGTTATTCAAACTGTTTTTAATGTCAAAATTAATGATGTTAAAGAATTAGAKMGAGGTCATGCRTTAATTGTTAAACGTAATGGAACTGTTACAGTTGAAGAAGTRAGAGAACAAWTGCCKAARAAATCATGTTCGTTTGARCGTATTTATTTTTCTAGAGGAAGTGATGCYGATATWTATACWGARCGWAAAAAWYTWGGAAARYTRGTRTTTCCTCAAATATTAGARAAAATTRACAACRATATWAAAAATACCGTATTTTCTTACATTCCTAATACAGCAGAAACTTCTTTYTATGGAATGYGYGAAGCAGCYGAAGATTTTTTAAAYCTACAAAAAACAGCTACTATATTAAATGGCAAAAGAAGTTTATCTACGGATGAAGTTAAAGAGATTTTATCTGAAAGACCTCGTGTTGAAAAATTAGCAATTAAAGATGCTAAATTGAGAACTTTTATTGCTGATGATAGTAGTAGAGACGATTTGGTTGCACATATTTATGATGTTACTTATGGAGTTGTAAAGTCAGATGATAATTTGGTTATTATTGATGACAGTATTGTGAGGGGAACTACATTAAAGAAAAGTATTATTAAAATTTTAGACAGGTTAGCCCCTAAAAAGATAATAGTGGTATCATCGGCTCCTCAAATTCGATACCCAGATTGCTACGGTATTGACATGGCTAAAATTGGTGATTTTATAGCATTTAAAGCAGCCATTGAATTATTGAAAGATACGAATCAATACCATATTGTTAAGGAGGTTTATAAAAAAGCGGTTGCTCAAAGAGAATTAGAGGATACTGAAATTGTAAATTATGTWAAAGAAGTGTATGCTCCGTTTACAAATGAACATATCTCAGATAAAATTGCTCAAATGTTAAAAACAGAAAGTATAAATGCAGAGGTTGAAATTATTTATCAAACCGTAGAAAACTTACATAAAGCGTGTCCTGATCATTTGGGAGATTGGTACTTTACTGGAGATTATCCAACTCCAGGGGGTAATCGTGTTGTAAATGATGCTTTTATTAATTTTTATGAAGGTTCTGATAAGAGAGCGTATTAAAAAATTAAATAGTTATATAAAAAAAGCTCACTATTGGTGAGCTTTTTTATTGACAAAAACTAAGCTGTAAACATGCTAACAGTTATCCAAAAGTCTGCTAGAYTTTCTATTGTGACCTGTAAATATTTACTTTAGGAAGTAAGAATAATCGTCTGTAATAATTTTACGGTTAAACCGTAATTAAGAATCGATTTTATTTACGAATTTTCATCTTTAAAAAAAGCCTATGAAATTTATCAAGCAAATTGAACGTTTTCAAAAATTAGATACATTATTAAAAGCAGAATGTAYTGGAACCCCAATTGAGTTAGCAAACAAATTAGGTGTTAGCCGAAGCCATGTATATCGTTTAATAGAAATGATTAGAGATTATGGTGCACTTATTGAATATTCTCGAAAAACAAACAGTTTTTACTATGTCCATCCTTTTTGTATTGATACACTATTTTCACTAAATAGCCTTACTACCGGTAAAATGGAAATCATAAGCGGAGGTTTTTGTCTAAAAAAGATAGTTACATCTTTTTTTATGAGACGGAATGCGATTACTTTCACAACTGATTTTACGTAAAATAAGACATAGCGCTATGAGTGTCTTAAAAAAAATTGTAGGTATTAATTAAATTTATATGAGATAATATGGTTACTGTTTTATTCGCTTTGTTATTTTATATTTTAAAAAATGTATTCTTATGAAAACATTAGAATTAAATCAAATGGAAGTTTTAGAAGGAGGATGGGGTAGTTGGAGAGAATGCTTTTCGGATGCGGCAGGTTCTGCAGAAGGAATTGGTCTTGCTGTGACTGCTGGATTTTTTGGACCTGCTGGTGTAGCAGGAGTATATATCGGGTTTGGTATTGGATGTTTAATTGCGACTTATTAAAGAATTATGAAGAAGTTTTTTCTTTTCCTTCTAATAGGATTCTTATTAGTGCTTGTTTTAAAGTTTGATTTATTAAATAAAATTCCTTTATACCAAGTCATTATGTTAATATTTTTAATTAGATATTTATTTATTTTTATTTTTCCAGATAAAATGGAGCAAATTGCTTTAGATGAAATAAATCTTTTTAGAAATATTAGGAAGAAGATATTCAAGAAATAATGAATAGAGGGTTTATAAACCCTCTATTC
>NVVE01000007.1 GCA_002733285.1 Lutibacter sp.
TAAACACAAAGTCTTGGAAAAAATTGTGCAATAACATAGCTGTTGTTTCCATCAGTAGAAAAATGCTCAAAACCAGATCTACCTCCTTGTTCAACATGGTTATTAATGTTATACCACCATTTAATTTTAAATGAATGAGTTGCACCTGAAACCAAAGGTTCTTCTAAATTTAATCGCATCATTGTTTTATTTATATGGTAAGACGCGTTTGTTCCATCAATATTTTTTACATATTCAATTTTAAAACCTCCATCAAAAGGATCTTCAATAAATGTTTTTGAAAACTGAGATGGAGAATATAGTGTATTTGCTCCATTCCCTTGTATGTCAGGAGTCTCTGAATTTTTAGCTCGCATATTTTGATCTAATTGAATCCATAAATATTCTAAAATATCTTTAGAATTGTTATGGTAGGTAATTGTTTCCTCTCCATATATACGTTGATTATTATCATCTAAAATTATATCTATTTTATAATCTACTTGTTGTTGAGTATATTCATATCCAGGTGCACCTGATGCAGTGTGTTGACTATTAGGTGTTGGTAATTCCTGATTTAATTGCTTAAATTTATTTGTATTGTAATGCCCTTTTTGTCTTTCAGGTTCTTGAGCAAAAGTTGTTACAATAATACCAAGGACAAGGAGTGTAGTGATGAATAATTTTTTCATAAGTTGAGTAGTTAATTTTATAGGTTTCTAAGAAAGTAATATTCAATAAAAAAAGCCACTCCAGAGTGGCTGAAATATTATCCTTTAATTTGGTCTCTTTTAAACTTTTCAAATTTAGTTTCTTTATTTTTTGGCCATCTGTTATTGCTTAGGTCAACGTCAGCAGTTTCTTCATCTGGATCAATTGTAATTTTAACAATTGCTTTATTAGAAGGAAAAACTTTGGTTACTTCTTTATCATTTTTTCTCCAAATTTGAGCAGGATATTGTTTGCGTTCTTTGGTGCCATCTTCATATTCAAATTCAACAATAATAGGCATTACTAGATCACCCGGTTTTTCAAAAACTAATTCGTAAAAATAGTTGGGTACTTTTAATGTTGATTTATCTTCTGAAGAGAAATTAGTTGAGATATAATCGTTTAAAAGACTGAAATCTTCAACTTTTTTATTTTTCAAATCTTCATTAAATTCTTCACTATCTTCAGAAACCAAATATAAAGAAGGAGGTAATTGATCAATAGTAATTCCATAGCGTTTAGCCATATTTTTTGCACGTTCAGTTGGTTGATCAGTTACATAGAACTTTTTAACTTCTTTTATACCAATATCATTATTACCAGTAGTATAAAACCAACCTCTCCAAAACCAGTCTNAATCCATCGCTGAAGCATCTTCCATACTTCTAAAGAAATCAGCAGGAGTAGGGTGTTTAAATTTCCAACGCTTTGCATAAGTCTTAAATGCATGGTCAAATAATTCAGGTCCCATAATGGTATGGCGTAACATATATAAWCCWGCWGCAGGTTTWGCRTAAGCRTTAGCTCCAAAATTAWRMAGMAGRTCKCCTTGAGTCATTATTGGTGTAAGTTTGGAYTGATCMCCTTTCATATATCCAACAATATTTTTTGGWAGCCCTCTKCTTAAWGGGTAATTWTNTTCATAMTCTAATTGWGSTAGYATTTGAACRAAAGAATTTAAKCCYTCATCCATCCAMGTCCAYTGWCKTTCRTCRGAATTRATAATCATWGGAAAGAAGTTATGTCCAACTTCGTGRATKGTAACACCAATCATTCTATATTTTGTTCTGTCAGAATAAGTTCCATCMGGATTYGGTCTTCCAGGATTGAAACAAATTTGGGGATACTCCATACCCATTTGCCCATCAACGGATATTGCTTTGTGATAAGGATAGTCAAAAGTATGTTTTGAATAGGTTATTAAAGTTTGGGCTACAGCTCTTGTAGAATGATCTCCGTATAATGGATTHGCTTCTTTTGAATAATAAGAATAKGCCATTACBGTTCTTCCATTGATATCMACTGCCATAGCATCCCAWATAAATTTTCTCGATGWKGCAAAAGCRTAATCTCTTACATTCTCAGCAAAGAACTTCCAVGTTTTTGTTTYTTTAGATTTACTTTGTTCAGTTTTTAYRGCTTCATCTTGRGTAACTATAATTACAGGGTTGTCGAAAGTCTTTCTTGCTTTAGCTAATCTTTTTTGTTGTGTTTTGGTTAAAACTTCGTTTTCATTTTTAAGAACTCCAGTTGCTCCTAAAACATGGTCGGCTGGTGTAGTTATTGAAACCTCATAGTTTCCAAATTCTAAAGCAAATTCACTACGCCCCCAAAATTGTAAATTTTGCCAACCATCTACATTGTCGTAAACACAAAGTCTTGGAAAAAATTGTGCAATAACATAGCTGTTGTTTCCATCAGTAGAAAAATGCTCAAAACCAGATCTACCTCCTTGTTCAACATGGTTATTAATGTTATACCACCATTTAATTTTAAATGAATGAGTTGCACCTGAAACCAAAGGTTCTTCTAAATTTAATCGCATCATTGTTTYATYTRTWTKKTWASMYKYGTWTGTTCCATCAATATTTTTTACATATTCAATTTTAAAACCTCCATCAAAAGGATCTTCAATAAATGTTTTTGAAAACTGAGATGGAGAATATAGTGTATTTGCTCCATTCCCTTGTATGTCAGGAGTCTCTGAATTTTTAGCTCGCATATTTTGATCTAATTGAATCCATAAATATTCTAAAATATCTTTAGAATTGTTATGGTAGGTAATTGTTTCCTCTCCATATATACGTTGATTATTATCATCTAAAATTATATCTATTTTATAATCTACTTGTTGTTGAGTATATTCATAGCCAGGCGCACCAGAAGCGGTGTGTTGACTATTAGGTGTAGGTAATTCTTGATTTAGTTGCTTAAATTTACTTGTATTATAATGTCCTTTTTGTCTTTCAGATTCTTGAGCAAAAGTTGTTATAATAATACCCAGAACAAGAATAGGAGTGAAGAATAATTTTTTCATAAGTTAAGTAGTTAGTTTTAAGATTTCTAAAATAGTAATATTAAATAGAATAAAAAAAGCCACTCATCAGAGTGGCTGAAATATTACCCTTTAATTTGGTCTCTTTTAAACTTTTCAAATTTAGTTTCTTTATTTTTTGGCCATCTGTTATTGCTTAGGTCAACGTCAGCAGTTTCTTCATCTGGATCAATTGTAATTTTAACAATTGCTTTRYTAGAAGGAAAWACTTTGGTTACTTCTTTATCATTTTTTCTCCAWATTTGAGCAGGATATTGTTTGCGTTCTTTGGWRCCATCTTCATATTCAAWTTCAACAATAATWGGCATTACTARATCACCSGGYTTTTCAAAAACTAATTCATAAAAATAGTTGGGAGCCTTTAAAGTTGATTTATCTTCTGAAGAAAAATTAGTTGAAATATAATCGTTTAAAAGACTGAAGTCTTCAACTTTTTTATTTTTCAAATCTTCGTTAAATTCTTCACTGTCTTCAGAAACTAAGTATAGAGATGGAGGTAGCTGATCTATAGTAATTCCATAACGTTTAGCCATATTTTTAGCACGTTCAGTAGGTTGATCAGTTACATAGAATTTTTTCACTTCTTTTATACCAATATCATTGTTTCCAGTAGTATAAAACCAACCTCTCCAAAACCAATCTAAATCCATCGCTGAAGCATCTTCCATASTTCTAAAGAARTCAGCAGGAGTWGGGTGTTTAAATKYCCAACGCTTWGCATAMGTYTTAAATGCRTGGTCAAATAATTCAGGKCCCATAATTGTTTGTCTTAAWATRAATAAACCAGCTGCAGGTTTTGCATAGGCATTWGCTCCAAAATTAAAAACATTATCRCCTTGAGACATAATRGGAGATAACCTACTTTGATCKCCAGACATATAACGGGTTATATTTTTAGGATATTTTTTCATTGGAAATAATTCTGAATCGTATTTGTATTCAGCTAAAATTTCAACAAATGAGTTTATACCTTCATCCATCCAAGTCCACTGACGTTCATCTGAGTTTATAATCATAGGAAAAAAATTATGACCAACCTCGTGCGTAATTACACCAATCATTCCCTTTTTAGTTCTTTCGCTAAAATTGCCATTTTCATCTGATCTTCCAAAATTGAAACAAATCATTGGATATTCCATTCCCATTTGAACATTCACAGACGTGGCTTGTGGGTAAGGATAATCGATGGTGTGTTTAGAGTATACCTTTAATGTATTTGCTACAACTCTGGTAGAATGCTCTTCCCATAACTTACCACCTTCTTTTGGAAATAAGGAGTATGCCATTACAGTGTTGTTATTTAATTTAACCGCCATAGCATCCCACATGTAGTTACGAGAAGTTGCAAAAGCAAAATCTCGAACATTTTCAGCATTTAATTTCCATGTTTTTGTTTTGGAACTTTTTCCATTTGAAGCTTCTGCTATTTCTTCAGGAGTTACTATATACATTGGATTGTCATAAGAAGTTTGAGCCTCTTGGTATCTTTTATATTGTTTTTTTGTTAAAACTTCTTTTGGGTTTTGAATCACTCCTGTACCATTTAAAATAAAATCACTTGGAGTTGTTATTGATACGTTATAATCTCCAAATTCCAATGCAAATTCACTTGAACCCCAAAACTGTAGGTTTTGCCATCCTTCTACATTATTATAAACTGCTAGCCTTGGAAAAAATTGAGCAATAGCATAAGCAGGTTTTCCATCGTCAAAAATTTCGTACCCAGACCTTCCTCTGTCCACCCTATAATTATTTATATTATACCACCATTTTATATTAAATACAAATTTTTCACCTGAAGCTAATGGCTTCGTTAGATCAACTCGCATCATTGTAGAGTTAATTACATAATCAATCGCATTTCCAGTTGCATCAGTAATATATTCAATATTGAAACCACCTTGGAAAGGTTTTCCCATAAATAATTTTGTAAATTTAGAAGGCGAATACAATGCATCTGAACCACCACCCTTTATATGTGGTGTTTTTGAATTTGGAGCTCGTACATTTTGATCTAGTTGAACCCATAAGTACTCTAAATTATCTTTTGAATTATTATGATACGTAATAGTTTCCTCACCGAAAATACGATGATTTTCATCATCTAAAATGATGTTCATTTTATAATCAACTTGCTGTTGACTATACTCATATCCAGGTGCTCCTGAAGCAGTATGTTGTTTGTTTGGTGTAGGAAGCTCTTGATTAAGTTGTTTGAATTTACTTGTGTTATAGTGTCCTTGTTGTATTTCTTTTTGTACCTCTTTTTCTTGTGCATAAAATGATGAAGATGCACCTATTAATRAAAGGATTAGTAGTACTAATTTTTTCATGGCTAGTTGTTTTATGAAAATTAATTTTGAAAAATAAATATTTTCAGTAAGATTGAAGTCGAAAAATTAAAAATTTAACAAACTTTTATCATTCTTTCTGTTTAAATAAAAAGTTTTATGCGTGTTGTTTGCATTTATTTTAATAATATTCTGTTGATTTTCAAAATCTCTTAATAAAGAAGTATTAATTACCTCAACTGATTTTAGTTCATTTATATCAGTTATTTCTAAGTAAAAACGAACAATATCATCATCATATTCTTTTCCAAYAAACATGAATGATTTTGGGGTATTATTTACAATAACTTTAAAGTGTTTCTTTAGGTATTCGGAATAGTAGTTATCAATTTGAWTATTTTCATTTTTTGTAGCTAAATTCAATGAAGTATTGTGATTTTTGTTTAATGTGAATTCAATGTCATCGATAAACATTCCCACCGTAATTTGAAGTGATTTCTGTGCTTTAACATATTCAATCTCACACATACTTATATAGTATTTATGTACTGTAAAAGCAAAAAGGGGTAAAAGCAGCAGTAACGCAATAAATTTTTTGAATTTCATTTCAGTAAATTTTGAAGGCTAATAAACAAAAATCATTTCAATATGCAATATTTAAGTTTCTATAAATTATGTTAATTTCTAATTGAATTAAATTTTTTGGCTTGTACAAATAGAAAATTCTTGATAAGAATTTCATTGCTGTTATAAAATTCACTCAATCCATTTCCTTCACAATAATCTATCAATAAATTTATGTTTTCTTCTGGTATATGAAGCCATTCCACAAAAAAATCATTACCATATAAAACTCTGATTGTTGTTGGGAATTTATTTTTTATTTGATGATTTCTTTCTTTTTCAACTCTTCTTTTTTTTCTTTTGAGACGAGCCTTTTTGGTCAGAGCCAAAAAAATAGCGGTAGGGTTTAGGCCACCGGCATTAGAATTAGGATCGGTTAATTTTCTTGCATCTGGTGCTTTGCGATTTGTTATGTTGTCATTATTTAAAATAGTTCCTTTTGTAACGGAGGCTTTTCCCCAATCTATAACTAGCACTTTGTTGAGCATTATTTGATCCAATTGTAAATAACTAGGCTCTAAATAAACGGTTATTGATTTTGATTTTATGTGAGTTTCTGTAACTTTTACAATTCTGTTTTTAAACATTATTGAAGAAAATAAAAGGGAATCACCTTTTTTAGCAAATAAAGAAAAGCGTCCATTTGCATCACTTGAAGTTCCTAAAAGGGTAGACTTGTTTAAGATGTTAATATCTGATATATAGGTAGAATTATACTGCATAGTTCCTCTTAGTTTAGTGCTTTTGTCTTGAGCTACAATATTTATTACTTAAAACAGGCTATTAATAGTAGTAACTTATTTATCTTTTTATAATTCATGGTAGGTTTTACTTTCTTCTAGCAATATTTTTATGACTTCTAATAAATTATTTTTATAATATACTTCAATAATATTTTTATATTCACAATAAGCTAAAAAGTGGTTGATTTTTTCTTCAGAAATGTTTAACCCATTTGTGAAAAAATCTATCCCTAGGTCTTTCTTAATTTTTATAGGAAATTGTTTTTTTTGAGATAGTTCACGTTTTAATTTCCGTACTTTAATCATATAATAATCAGGGATTGATGCTGAAGCTCCTCCGCCACCACYATATGTTGGGTCAGTGGATGCAAGAGYATTYKKWSCWTYYAWWMMWYYGWGYKTRTYAGSWRRYAATTNTKKWAKYTAWWTMMRTTRAYTTAAAYWYWAWWYTATGNWWYRGMMMWKTAWSKATTGGNNARTTWTSTTWWRKWCWWRRTKCAWRTKTMMMKTTAAAYCATGCAAAAAAACTTCATCCAAAATAGTAACTGATGGGTTTAAAAATATTTCAATTTTTTTAGATATAAAACAACTTTTTGTAATAATAACTTTTAAATTTTTRTATTGGATTGCTGACAAAAACAAAGTGTCATAAATTTTAACTTTTATTTCGAAATTTCCTTGATTATCACTTATAGTCCCTTGTTTATTGCTTAAGTTAATGATGTGCACATTAGGTACGGAGTTATTAAAACTAACTATTTTTCCAGAAATAACGGTAGCTGTTTCTTGAGAAAAACAATTCATAGCTAGAAATGTTAACAGAAATAAGTTGGTTAGTCTTAAATTCATAAACAAAGTAAGAAATTGAAATCTTAAAATAATATTAATGCAATGGTAAACTTTTGTTAAAGCTTTCAAATTACTACATTTGATAAAATTTATTTTTAATGAAGAAATTATTTATCGCTAGCACTTCTACCGTACATGGAAAAGGCTATTTAGAATATATTTTACCTCAATTATCTGATTTTTTTAAAGGTGTAAATGAAATTTTATTTATTCCTTATGCTAGGCCAAGTGGTTTGACCCACGACGAGTATACAATGGTTGCCAAAAAAGGATTTGAGAATATAAATATTCAGGTAAAAGGCATACACGAATATAAGAATCAAATAGATGCCGTTAACAGTGCTAAGGGTATTTTTATAGGTGGTGGTAATACATTTCTACTAGTACAACAATTGTATAAAAATAAGTTAATTTCAATAATTAAAAATGTTGTTGAAAATGGTGTTCCTTATTTTGGAACAAGTGCAGGAAGCGTTATAACGGGTCAAACAATGCAAAACACGAATGACATGCCTATAATTTATCCCCCAAGTTTTGACACGTTTGGATTAATTAACTTCAATTTAAATTGCCATTATTTAGATCCAGATCTAAACTCTACTCACATGGGAGAGACTAGAGAAACAAGGATCAATGAGTATCATACGGTTAATAAAGCTACTGTTTTAGGACTTAGAGAAGGTAGCTGGTTGCAAGTTGAAGGTCATAAAGTAATTTTGAAAGGTACTTTTAATGCGCGATTATTTAAACAACATAAATCGCCAGTAGAATTACCTCCAGAAACTGACTTTAGTTTTTTAGTGTAGTCCTAAAAAAGATTCAATAATTTGACTGTCAGGCGATTTTTTTATTTTTTCAGGTAAAAATTGGTAGGTGTTTTTTATTCTAAGTGTGTCAATTTTAGGTAATTTCAACTGATCTCTTAAAATCATTGCAGCGACATAAGATGTTTTATTTTGAATGATAAAATGATAACTAAATTCGGTATATTCAATTTCAATTTCTCTCATTTCGCCTCTGATTTCAGTTAATTTTTCAACGTTATTTTCAAGACGAGCTTTTTGAAATTGAGGAAATAAATAATCTATTTTTTTAAAAATTTGTTTTGATTGTACTTTGTATTGATTGAGTAGCGTATTGGCTCTTGATCCGTTAATTATTGGATCATTTATGTTGTTTGCACTTAAAAATATATCAAGTTGTACATTTTCAATGATGCAAATTACTTTTGATGAATAATTTTCAAAAGTTAACGAATAACGCTCAGGGATTTCTACAAAACCTTTAAATGTGAAATGGTTGTTATTTACTTCAGAAGAATCTATTGGATAAATTGAGTTTTCAATTATTTTATTTAAATAGACTTTTTTAGGGTAAAAATTTTCTAACCTGCCATTCAATTCAAAACCACTGATGCTATCATTAGTTGAACTATTTGGTTGTCTTACTTCTGAAACATTTTTTTTACATGAAATAAGTAGGATACAAAAGACACCAAGTAAAAAAAATCGTTTCATTTAAAAGGCTAAAATTAATAATTCATATACTCAACAATTTCCAATCCATAACCAGTCATACCAATACGCTTCTTTATAGATGGAGCGTTTGATAAAACTATTAACTTATTTATTTCTACATCATGTAAAATTTGAGCTCCAATACCAAAATCTTTGTCATCAGGTTTTATGCGAGGCACCTTATTTTCATGTTCCTCTTGGGCTTTCTTTAATAACGATAAACGATTTATGAGGTTAAATGATTGATTCTCTTGGCTAATAAAAACGACGGCACCTTTTCCTTCCTCATTAATCATTTTAAAAACTCTAGCAAAAGTGTTATCAGGTTTTTGTGTTAAAAGCCTAATAATATCATTATTTATTAAAGATGAGTTTACACGAACCATTACAGGTTCATTTTTGCTCCAAGACCCCTTAGTTAACGCTATATGAATTTGATTGTTTGTTGTTTGTTTATAAGCTCTTAAACGATACTCACCAAACCGTGTTTGCATTGTGAAATCTTCGATCTTATTAATTAATGAATCATATTTCATACGATATGCAACCAAATCTTCGATAGAAATAATTTTTAAATCGAATTTTTTTGCTACCTCAAGCAATTGTGGTAATCGAGCCATGGTACCATCCTCATTTAAAATTTCAACTAAAATRCCAGCTGGTTGAAANCCRGCTAAWCGTGCTAAATCAATTGAAGCTTCAGTATGCCCAGTTCTACGAAGAACACCACCTTCCTTTGCTATTAATGGAAATATATGTCCAGGTTTTCCGAAATCTTCGGGTTTTGTATTTTTTGAAGTTAATGCTTTAATAGTTTTTGCTCTATCRTGRACAGAAATACCAGTTGTACAACCATGMCCAATTAAATCAATTGAAACCGTGAACTGCGTATTGTGTAAAACAGTGTTTTTATTTACCATAAGAGGTAGATCCAATTCATTACATTTTGTTCCAGTTAGCGGAGCACAAATTAAACCTCTCCCATGTTTAGCCATAAAATTAATCATTTCAGGAGTAACGCACTCCGCAGCAGCAATAAAATCTCCTTCATTTTCTCTATCTTCATCATCAACTACAATAATTATTTTACCATTTTTAACATCGTCAATGGCTTCTTGTATTGTATTAAGTTTAATTTTATTTGTAGAACTTTCCATTTTATTAATTTGTAGATTTATTCGTTAATTTATTGAAGAGTTTTTGAATATTATCAAGAACCGTATCAAGATTAAAAATACCCATTCCTTTTGTCGCTCTCCTTGTTAATAATATACCGAAGGGTAGTAATATCAATGTTGAAAGCCAGCTTCCTAATAAAGCCGAAATTACGCTTTCTTCGGCTAAATTTCCACCAAATTTTGATATAAAAAAGTAAATTACAAATACTCCAATAGCTAAAATCATTGGTAATCCAAACCCACCTTTTCTTATGATGGATCCTAAAGGAGCTCCAATAAAGAACAATACTAGGCAAGCTAAAGAAAATGCTATTCTGTAGCTATACTCATGGTCATAAAGGTTTAAGAGTTTTCTATGGTTTTTAAATGACTTTTTTTGATTTTTATTTCTATCAATTGTTCGTTTTAGTAATTGAAGTGATCCATTTAGAACTAAACTTTTATTCTTGGTATTAAAATTTTGAAGTAAATCGGAATCTAATTTATCACCAATAAGTGAATCAGGATATTTATATAATTTTTTAGCTTCAATGATAGTGTAAAAATAATCTGCTCTGTTCTTAACATACTTATTATAAGCTATTTTTTTTTCTTTCGAAATCGAGTCTAGTTGACTTATACTTAGCATACTATAATGCTCTTTAACTTTTTCATCATCTAACGAATCATCATCATTAAAAGAGGATATATCAATATTAATAGTATAGGTTTTAAATGTAGCATTTGATGCAGGCATTTTCAACCTTTCATTTGGTAACATTGTTTTTTTAATATGTTCTTCATAATAATAACCATTTTCCAAAGTTAGCGTCATGTATTTACTACCTTCTTCAGTAGAAATGATTCCTTTTTCAGCAGTAATAACTTTTATTTTCCCTTTGGCTCCACTTAAATCGGCAATTTGGACGTTTTTCAATAAATTTTCTTCTTCACCGTATTTCTCTTCAAATTTAATGCTATACCCTGGTATTTCTGTATTGAAGGCACCAGGAACTAACGCTAACGCAGGTTTTTTCTTTTTTATATTTAAATATAAATTCTTTTGTTTCAGCGTAGCCCAAGGATAAACATTGTTTAAGAATACGAAGTTAAGTGCGCTTATAAATAATACTAAAACGATTAGGGGTCTAATAACCCTCTTAAGTGAGATGCCAGCAGATTTAATTGCAGCAAATTCATAGTTTTCAGCTAAATTTCCTAAAGCCATTATGGATGATAATAAAATTCCAATTGGCAGCGCAGTAGGCGTAAGCATAAGCGCTAAATAACTCAGGAATTTTAATATAAAAAAGAGGTCAATTCCTTTGCCAGCAATTTCATCAAATGCCAGCCATAAAGATTGCATAACTAAAACAAAAAGTACCACAAAAAAAGTGGCGAAAAAAGGTTCTAAAAAACTTTTTAAAATGTATTTATCAAATATTTTCAACGCTTTTATTTTGGTTCAGAGATGGTATATTTTTTTTGATCTTTGTATTTTTCAGTGTCAAAGATAAAAAGCTTTTCTGAGATAGGTTGATTTGTTTTGAAAGTTCTTACTTCAAGTGTAGTTATAGTATCGTTTTTACCAGTTTCAATCACATTATAAATGTGTTTAGTTTTTACATCAATTCCAATAAGTACACTAATAATTTCTGAATTACTATCGATAGGTCTCAATTTAACATATTGTATTTTAACTCCATTAAGGGTTTTTAATTCATCCATTTTATAAGTATATCCATTTTTATAAAAGGAAAACATTTTTGAAGGAGTTAAGGTATCTTCACTATTATCCGATGGGCTTTGAATAATCACTTCTTCGTCTTCATGAATAATAAGGAAGATTTTTTTTCCATCAAAAATCTGCTCAGTTCCCATATAATTTAGATGATACAACTCTTTTTTTAAGGTAACACTACCTCTTGTTTCTTGATGAACGTTTGCATCAGTATTATCAAACTTATGGTTAAATTCAATATATATATTTTCATAAGCTTCCACTTTTTGTGCTACTTCATCTAATAATGCTTTTGCGTCATTATGTTTTTGGCTAAAAGCAGAAATGCTTAAAAGGCTTATTACTAGGAAAAATATTATGTTTTTCATTCTATCATGTTGTTCATTAACTATTACTTACTTCGTTATCTAATAATTGATTTAAAGCCATTTCATCAGGGACTAAAACCTGACGAGCTTTGCTTCCTTCAAATTGACCAACAATACCCGCTGCTTCTAATTGATCAATTAATCTACCAGCTCTATTGTATCCTAATTTTAATTTTCGTTGCAACAATGAGGCTGAACCTTGTTGCGCATGAACTATTACCAGTGCAGCATCTCTAAAAAGTGCATCGCGTTCACTAATATTTATATCAAGACTTGTGCCAACTTCCTCGCCGTTATACTCAGGTAATATATAGGCATTAGGATAGGCGCGTTGTGAACCTATAAAATCGGTTATTTTATCAATTTCAGGAGTGTCTACAAAAGCGCATTGTAAACGAATAAGATTGTTTCCTCCAGAGAAAAGCATATCACCCCTACCAATTAATTGATCAGCACCTTGACCATCAAGAATGGTTCTAGAATCTATTTTTGAAGTAACTCTAAAAGCAGCTCTTGCTGGGAAATTGGCTTTTATAATACCAGTAATTACATTTACTGACGGACGCTGAGTTGCTACAATTAAATGAATTCCAATGGCACGCGCTAATTGTGCTAAACGAGCTATTGGAGTTTCAATTTCTTTTCCAGCCGTCATTATTAAATCTGCAAATTCGTCAATAATTAAAACAATATAAGGTAAAAATTTATGTCCGTCATTAGGATTTAATTTTCGAGCTTTAAATTTTATATTGTATTCTTTTATGTTTCTAACCATCGCAATTTTCAATAAATCATAGCGAGCATCCATTTCAATACATAATGAATTTAAAGTATTAATAACTTTAGTAGTATCAGTAATTATTGCTTCATCAGTATCAGGTAGTTTTGCCAAATAATGGCGTTCAATTTTATTGAATAATGTTAGTTCAACTTTTTTTGGATCGACCAAAACAAATTTAACTTCTGCAGGATGTTTTTTGTACAATAACGAAGTTAAAACAGCATTTAAACCAACTGATTTACCTTGGCCTGTTGCACCAGCCATTAGTAAATGAGGCATTTTAGCAAGGTCAATAACAAAAGTTTCATTTGAAATAGTTTTTCCTAGTGCTATTGGTAATTCCATTTCAGAATTTTGAAATTTTGTGGATGAAATTACCGATTTCATAGAAACCATAGTTGGTTTTTTATTTGGAACTTCAATACCAATAGTACCTTTTCCAGGGATTGGAGCTATAATTCTAATTCCCATTGCAGAAAGTGACAATGCAATATCGTCTTCTAAATTTTTTATTTTTGAAATACGAATACCAGCTTCTGGGATTATTTCATATAACGTTACAGTAGGTCCAACTGTTGCTTTAATACGGTCAATACCAATATTATAATTATTTAAAGTTGCTACAATTTTATTTTTATTTGCTTCTAATTCTTCTTGATCTACCGAAATATTTTCGTTATAGTCTCTTAATAAATTTAATGTTGGAAATTTGTAATTACCCAATTCTAAAGTTGGATCAAACTCGCCAAAATCTTTTACGAGCTTATCAGCTAAATTTTCAGTTACATGATTTTCTTCAACAATTTTATCAATTGCAATCTCAACATCGTTAGGATCAGAGTTTTCTTCAAGGGTAAAATCTAAATCTTTATCAACACTATTTTTTTTAGTTGTAGAACCAGACTTATTTGAATTGTTTTTTATGATGGGTTCAATATTTTCAAGAGGCAATTCAATTGAAGAATTAGTTTCTCTTAGAGGATTTTCAACTGGGGTGTCGTCAATAGTAGTTTTATTGTCATTTTTATTAGGATCAACACTTCTTCTAAATATATCAGGAGTCAATTTAAATCTAATAACCAAAAAAGAAATTAATAAAAATAATAGCACTAATATTAGTCCAATTTCACCTAAAAATTGTTGTAAATAAATGTTTAATTCAAAACCAATTACACCAGCTAACAAGGAGTTATTATGTGATAAAAATGCAAATGAAATTGAAAACCAAAGAATACCTAAAATTCCCCATCCCCAAGATCCTCTCACCCTTTTTAAACTTCCTTTTAAAAAAATTAATATACCTGAAAGGAATAGAAGTATAGGTATGTAGAGTGCTGCTACTCCAAAACTTTTATAAATAAAAAAATGGCTAATACTAGCGCCTATTTTTCCTAAAAGATTTTTTACGTTAATATCTTTTTCAGTAAAATTAGAAAGCTGACTTTGGTCTTGTTGCCAGTTAAAAAGGTAAGATATAAATGATACGAATAAGAATATCGAAAATAGCGTAATAAATAAGCCTATTATTGTTTGCGTTTGCCTATTGCCAAAAAAKGATGTTGTTTTTTKGGAATKTGGTTTTACTACAKTTTTTTTTGTTGTTGTTTTCTTTTTAGCCATTTACTTTAGTATCACACAAAAATATAAAATTAATGTGATTCTAGTTAAATTCCTAAATAAATTTAGGTAAGTAAATAATTAAACCGATAATTACAGCAAATATTGCAGCAAAAAAAGCAGCACCTGCTGAAATATCTTTAATTCTGCCAATTTTTTTGTGATATTCTGGGTGAATAAAATCTGCAATTTTTTCAATCGCTGTATTCAGTGATTCTGCTACTAAAAGAAGTCCAATTGCGAGAAACTGAAACATCCATTCAGTAGCAGAAAGATGCATTAAAAAGCCAATAATTGTCATTATTAAGGCAATAATGACTTGTGTTATTATACTTTTTTCAGAAGTAATTAATATCCAAAATCCTTTTGCTGCATATTTTACAGATTTTAATCGGTTGATGAAAAAATTACGTTCTGTGTTCATATTTAAAGCGCTTTTAAAGCTGCTTCATAATTAGGTTCATCAACAATTTCAGGAACTTGTTCAGTATATGTAACGACTCCTTCTTCATTGATAATGACAATTGCTCTTGAATGCAGATTTGCTAAGGGACCATCTTCAATTGTTACTCCATAAGCTTTTCCAAATTTTCCTTTTGCAAAATCAGATAAAGAAATTACATTTTCTAATCCTTCAGCTCCACAAAAACGGGATTGAGCAAACGGTAAATCTCTAGAAATACACAATACTTTCGTATTTTCAAGTTCACTAACTTCTTTGTTAAATCTTCTTACTGACGCAGCACAAGTTCCAGTATCTAAACTTGGAAATATATTTAATATTAATTTAGATCCTTTAAAATCTTTTGATTTTGCTTTAGAAAGGTCAGTTTTAATTAAATTAAATTTTGGTGCTTTTTTTCCTATTTTTGGCAAGGTACCAACTGTTTTTATTGGATTTCCTTTTAGTGTTATTTTAGCCATAATTATTTTTTTATTATCAAAGTTAATTTAAAATCTAAAAACTCTCTAATTAGTTCGAGAGTTTTTAGATATATTTGATTTTTGTTAGTTTTTCGATAAGTATTCAGCAATGCCTTCATGTGTTGCTTTTAAGCCTTCTTTTTCAGAATTCCAGTTTGCTGGACAAGCTTCTCCATGCTCTTCTGTAAATTGTAAGGCATCTACCATTCTTAAGGCTTCGTCTATATTTCTTCCTAATGGTAAATCATTTACAACTTGATGGCGTACAATACCTTCTTTGTCAATTAAAAATAGACCACGGTACGCAATTAGCTCGCCACTTGCTTGTAATTCATCATTATCATCATAAAAATAATCTCCTGTTAAGACATCGTAGTTTTTAGAAATTGTTTTGTTAGTATCAGCAACCAAAGGATAAGTAATTCCTTTGATACCTCCTTGGTCTTTAGGCATTTGTAACCATCCCCAGTGAGATTGCTCCGTATCAGTAGATACAGCGACTAATTGAACATTTCTTTTTTCGAATTCCGCTAATTTTTCTTGAAAAGCAAATAATTCAGTAGGGCAAACAAATGTAAAATCTTTTGGATAAAAGAATAATACTACATATTTGTTTCCTTCAAATTGTTCCAAAGAATAATTTTCGGTAAATTCTACGCCATTTACTACAGCTTGAGCGCTAAATTTTGGTGCTTTTTTTCCAACTAATACAGCCATTATAATAATTTTTTTTGTGAATATTAATTTTTGTTTTACAAATGTACGTTTTTATATAGCTTTATAAAATCAAGTTAATTTTAATATTTTATTCCTAAATAGATTTTATTTATTATTGAAAATAGATGATATACAACTAATTATTATTCTTGTATCTTCGCAGCTTAAATTAATGATTATTGAAGCTTAAAAATTACACTTCAGAGTTTAAAAATAACTTAAGATTAGCCACTCCAATTATGATGGGGTCTTTAGGTCATTTACTAGTTGGTTTGATTGATGATATTATGGTGGGTAGGCTTGGACCAGTTGAGTTGGCAGCAACCTCACTTGGAAATAGTTTAATTTTTATAGCACTTTCAATTGGTATTGGATTTTCGTTTGCAATAACACCATTAATTGCTGAATCTGATGGAGAAGGAGACAAAGAAAAAGGAAGAAGTATTTTTCAACATGGTTTAATTTTAATGACTATTATAGGTGTTGCTATGTTTGCAATGTTGTTGTTAATAAAACCTATTTTGTACCATTTAGATCAACCTGAAGAAGTGGTGGTTTTAGCAATTCCATATTATGAAATTGTTGCGATATCAATGATTCCATTAATGATTTTTCAAGGATTTAAGCAATTTACCGATGGGTTGTCCGAAACAAAATATGCAATGTATTCTACGGTTTTAACAAATATTGTAAATGTGATACTAAATTTTGCATTGATATATGGTCTTTGGATTTTTCCTCGTTTAGAAATAGTGGGCGCAGCTTTAGGGACGTTAATTTCAAGAGTTGTAATGGTAGTTTTTATATATGTAGTATTATTGAAGAAAGACAAATTTGCTGTTTATATGAGAAGATTAAAAATTGAAGAACTTAAGAATAAAGTATTCAGAAAAATAATTAATTTAGGGTTTCCTACAGCCTTACAAATGCTTTTTGAAGTTGGATTGTTTACGGCTTCGGTATTGTTAGCTGGTACCTTAGGTGCATTCCCCCAAGCAGCAAACCAAATAGCTTTAAAATTGGCCTCAACAACATTTATGATCGCAGTAGGTGTGGGAGWTGCGTCTACAATAAGAGTAGGAAATCAAAAAGGGTTAAAAAATTATGTTGAATTACGACGTATCGCTTTTTCAAACTTCTATTTGATATTAATTATCATGTTTTCTTTTTCAATTGGGTTTGTGTTATTAAAAGATATTTTGCCTTGGATGTWTACTGATAATTTGGAAGTTATTAAAATGGCATCAAGTTTATTAATTATCGCAGGGTTATTTCAATTRTCRGATGGATTACAAGCYGTTATTTTAGGTGGGYTAAGAGGGCTGCAAGATGTTAAATGGCCTTCAATATTATCATTTATTGCTTATTGGATAATTGGGTTTCCAATATGTTATTTTTTAGGTGATGAAAATGCACTAGGAACGCTAGGTATATGGATAGGATTGCTTACGGCATTAACTTGTTCAGCAATTATGCTGTTTTTTAGATTCAATTATTTAACAAATAAATTAATACAAGAAAAAAATGAACTTACCTAAATTTTTATTGGGRGATAAYACWGATTGTAAAGARGATATWTTTGTTATTCATACGGAGTTTCCAMGATTTRTTATCAATTTRGTKGATGAYGAAATWGARTGGTTAGAAGATTTTCAAGGYGAAGATCAAGAAGAATTGGAAGGTGAAGTAGCTGTACTTATTGGTCAAGCAACTGAATTTTACGATCGAGAAATGGAACGYTATGAAAAAGAATAATTAACGTTATTTTTCHTTYTYATTYAGCAAGTTATAMGCTTGCYCTACCCAATCATCACGTTCAATTCTACCTKGKRWAAARTYGATTAATKTAGTGAYTKTARTAATATCTTTACTATTAAAATTACCGATTTGTTCAAAAGYAAAAAYACCAATATTATTGAGTTTTTCTTCAATTGAAAATTCAATGCCCTTTATTTTTTGTAAGTTGTCCTTATCTTGGTTTGATACTATTCCAATTCGATTAAAGTTTAACCCGTTTTTGTAAATGTCTGCGGGAACATTTTTTATCATTTCTCTACCTCCTCGATCAAAAGTTTTAGTAGCTCTAATTTTTGAAATATCATCTTTAATATTTAAATCTTCAAACTCTTTTATTTTATCAGAATCATTTTTTTTCTTTTTTATGAAACCGCTATAGAACAAGCCAATTAAAAATGAGCCTAACATCCAAAAAAAGATTTCAATTAAATGTGTAATGTTAAGAGTTGAAAATAGTGGTAAAAACATAGCTTATATTAGTTGATTTTTAATTCAATTCTTCTGTTTTTTGCTCTTCCTTCTTCAGTTCCTTTCTTCGCTATTGGTTCTGATTCTCCTTTTGATAAGGTTATAATTTTATTGAAATTTATACCATTATTAACAAAGTATTCTCGTACTTTAATGGCGCTATTCATTCCAATAATTAGATTTTTATCATAATATCCTAAATTGTCTGTATGACCAATGATCTGTACTTTTTTATCGACATATTTTTTTAAATATTGTTTTAAAATCAGGGTGTAGCCGGCTAAGTATTTGGTGTCTAAAAGATTGCCATTTTCAAAGTTAACATAAAGAGTTTTGTTAGCAATCCTATATTCTAAACTATCCAAAGAAGGTTGCTGTATATTTTTTAATTTCATTTCAATGCCATGATCGTAAATTCCTTTATTGCTGTATGAAAAATTAAAAATATTGCCGAGAGTTTTAATTTTAAAAGGTAGTATACCTAAGCTTATCAATTCTCTTTTTACAAATTCAGCACGCTGCAGTCCAATATTTCCTATTCTCATAGCATTAATTTCGTTTACAGTATATTTTCCAATAATATGTAATTCTTTTGAGTAATCATAGTCTAAAATGGATCTTATACTATCTTTTAAAAAAGGCATATTAAGAATACTAGAAACATGACTATTCTGTTTATTTATGATAAATCCTGTGTGTAGATTGTAAATTGAAGTACATTCTTCACCAGTATCTAAATACAGTAAATTTTTAGTAGTAGTTGCTATTTTTATAGTACCTAAACTTAGATTACAATTATTGAAATATTTATTACTAATATAATAATGAGAACTTAGGGCAATTAAAACCCAAAATAAAAAAATAGAAAAAGCTTTAAAATAATTTAGCATGACAAATTTTCAGCACGCTAAATTTAATAATAAATTTGTTCGGAACAAATTTAAATTGCTATAAATGATGTAATTACATCTAAAATATTATTTTTTTGCTGATTCTACCAATTCAAGCTTATTTAGCGTAGTTTTTGTTTTAAAAACGCCGTAATTAATAAAGACATTCTTTTTTTCAATTTTTTCAATAGTTCCACTTGAATTACTTCCAATTACGCGTACTTTATCATTTGTTTTAAAAATATAATTGGCTTTTTGCGCTGCAACTTTTTGCGCTGCAACTTTTTTGAGTTCTCTAACCTTAATAACTTCGACTAATACTTCGGTTTCAATAGTTTTAAGTTTCTTTTCAATTAGCTGTTCTTGGATTTTTACCTTTTTTCTTTGAACTTTAGTTTTAGGTTTGGATGGATTCTTTTTTAAATGTTTTGTTTTTTCAAGTGTTACCCAATTATTAAAATCAATGTTCAATTGTTTTTTATTGTTTGTTTGAAAATACTTGTGAATAAGTTCATTTGTCTTTCTTCCAAATGCAAGCATTTTCTGATTACTATCGTATAATTCTTGAAAATTTTCTAATTTCTCTTGAATTTTTTGTTGTTTTTCAGATAAGTTATCTGATTTCTCAAGAGCCTTCAATTTTTCTTTTTTTAAAGTTTCAGAGTTTTTTTGAAGTTTGTTCCGTTCTTTTTGAAGACTTGAAATGGTTTTGTCTAATCTAACTTTTTCACCATCAACTCGTTTTTTTGCTTTATTGATTAAACTAAAAGGAATACCATTTTTTTGAGCAACTTCAAATGTAAAWGAACTACCAGCCTGACCAATAAATARYYTGTATAAAGGCTCTAATGTTTTTTCGTCAAATTGCATATTTGCATTCGCAACATTYTCTAGTTCATTTGCCAATACTTTTAAGTTTGAGTAATGGGTTGTAATTATCCCAAACGAACCTTTAGTATAAAATTCTTCTAAAAATATTTCAGCCAATGCACCGCCTAATTCAGGATCACTTCCAGTTCCAAATTCATCAATTAAGAATAGCGTATTATCGTTGCATTTTCGTAAAAAATTACGCATATTTTTTAACCGATAACTGTATGTGCTTAGTTGATTTTCAATAGATTGATTATCTCCAATATCTGTAAGAATTTTACTAAAAAAACAAGTGCTAGATCGTTCATGTACAGGAATCAATAATCCACTTTGAAGCATAACTTGCAGTAATCCAATTGTTTTAAGTGCTATACTTTTACCTCCAGCATTTGGACCTGATATAACAATAATTTGTTGATGTTCGTTCAGTTCAATTGTTTGCGGAATTGTTTTTAGATGTTGTTCATTATTTTGCTCTAATAGAATTGGGTGGTACGCATTTTTAAAAAAAAGATTTTTATTTGAAGTTAGTTTAGGTAAAACGCCATTTATTTTAGTTGCATATTTAGCTTTTGCAGCAATTACATCAAGCTTTGTTAAGTAATTTTGATAGGATATTAAATTGGGTGTATATTCACGTAATAAATTTGTTAATTCTTTTAAAATTCTAATTACTTCCTGATGTTCTTCATATGTTAAATTTTGGAGTTCTCTACTAAATTGTAAAGTAGCTTCGGGAGCAATATACACAATACTACCAGTTTTAGAGCTTCCTACTAAGCTGCCTTTTACTTTGCGCCTATACATCGCAGTTACAGCTAAAACCCGCTGATTATCGATGACAGATTCACGTATTTCATCTAAATAACCAGCACTAATATATTGACTTAATGCCTTCGTAAAACTGCCTCCAATTTTTGAACGAACCGAGTTAATATCTCTTCTAATTTGTTTTAGTAATGCCGAAGCATTTTCAGTTACTTCGCCATAAGAAGTAATTATTTTTTCTATGTTTTGAACAAGTTGTTTTTGGTAATTAATTTCTTCCGAAGAATTAAATAACGTTGGATAATATTCCTTATAATTTTTAAAATACTTAAGTAATTCAAAAATGGTTGTTGTATTGTTTACTATTTTTAAGAATGAAGCAGGTTCCAAATAACTATTCTCTATATTTAGCAAATGAATTTCCTTTTGTATATCATCAAAATAATGATTTGGAATTCTATTATCATTCACAAAAGAGGATAAATATTCATTAACCCTATGTAATTCTGGTTGCAGTTTTTGTATAGTATCAAAAGGCTTTATTAGTAAGGTTTCATTTTTTCCTAAACTAGAAATGCAAAACTCACTTACCGATTTTAAAATGGTAGATAATTCTAAATCCAATAATGTTTTTTCTGAAATAATACTCATAAAATTTGCTACTTTTGAAAAGTTAGACAAAAGTATAAATTTAAGATGAATAGCAATCATGAAAGTTGAAATAGCTGAAAGCTGGAGAAATATACTGCAACAAGAATTTGAGAAATCGTATTTTAAAGAGCTTGCCAATTTTGTAAAAGAAGAATATGCTTCAACTACTTGTTTTCCTAAAGGAGATCAAATTTTTGAAGCGTTCAATTTATGCGATTTTGACGATTTAAAAGTGGTTATTATAGGACAAGACCCATATCACGGAGTAGGACAGGCGCATGGGTTGTGTTTTTCTGTAAATGAGGGAATTACACATCCACCTTCATTAATTAATATTTTTAAAGAAATTAATACTGATTTAAATATTTCGTATCCGAAAAGTGGAAATTTAGAGCGATGGGCAAAGCAAGGTGTACTTTTATTAAATGCAACTTTAACAGTTAAAGCCCATAATGCAGGATCGCATCAAAGGAAAGGTTGGGAACAATTTACGGATGCTGTAATCTCAAAAGTTTCTGAAGAAAAAGAAAGTGTTGTTTTTTTGCTTTGGGGAGGTTATGCTAAAAAGAAAGGAATGAAAATTGACAATACGAAACACTGTATTTTAACTTCTGGCCACCCATCACCTTTAAGTGCTAATAGAGGATTTTGGTTTGGAAATAATCATTTTAGTAAGACAAATAATTATTTAAAAGAACAAGGGCTTTCAGTGGTTGAATGGTGATTTTAATCATATAATTTAAATACTTTTCTAGTTATATTTGTACGAAATAAAAATTTTAAAGATGAAGATTCAAGTCAAATTTTTTACACTAGTTTTTAGTGTTCTATTATTGTTTAGTTGTAAAGAAAAACAAAGTTATTCAAAACTAAAGAACTCACAAATTCCCGTAAAGGACAGAATTCATGAGATTGTTGTAAATGAATTTAAAAATGCAGGAACCTACACGTATGTTAGCGTTACTGAAGAGAGCAATATGTATTGGATTGCAATCCCAAACACAAAAGTTATTGTAGGAGCTACTTATTATTATACAGGAGGAGTATTGATGAAGGATTTTGAAAGTAAACAACTGAAAAAAACTTTTGAATATGTAACTTTTGTTGAAGGGATAAGAACCACTGAAAAAATTAGCGCTACAAAAGATGAAAAAAAACACTCGCATATAAATACTCCTGAAATTATTAAAATTGATTTACCTGAAAATGGAACTTCGTTAAATAAACTTTTTTCTGAGAAAGAATCATTTTCCAATAAGGTAATTATAGTTAAAGGAAAAGTGGTGAAAGTAAATAACGGTATTATGAATAGAAATTGGGTTCATATAAGTGATGGAACTCAGTTTGAAGGAATCAAAAGTTTGACTATTACCACTCTTGAGATGGTGAAGGTTGGAGATATTGTAACTTTTGAAGGAACCATAATCTTAAATAAAGATTTTGGTCAGGGTTATTTATATGAGATATTGATGGAGGAAAGTAAATTAATAAACTAAAAAAAAGGAGTTTTCAATTTTGAAAATCCCTTTTTTTTTATAGCTGTAAGTTGTTTATGAAGAAATAATAGATTTCTTTTTTTCAATTGCTGATTCAGGTTTCGTAACAATTCCTTTAATTCTTAACCTTTTAATTGGTTCTGAAGCATTTGAAGTAATAGTAAGCATTTTTGAAAATCCTCCAAGCCTGTTTGTAGCATATTTAACTTCAATCTCACCAGTTTCACCAGGCATTATAGGTTCAGTTGGTTTTTTTGGAACCGTACAGCCACAACTAGATTTTATTTTGGTAATAATTAATGGAGACTTTCCAACGTTTGTAAACTTAAAAACGCGGACACCATTTGCATTTTGATCAATTTTACCATAATCAATAATTTCTGTGTCAAATTTAAACTCAGGAGCATTAGGATCTTGAACTTTTTCAACTAATTTTTTTTCTTGTGCATTTATTGATAACGTAATAAATCCAATAAATAATAATGTTATAATTTTTCTCATAATTTTCAATTTAATAGCGTAAAGTTAGTTATTTTTTTATGCTTTCAAAATATTTTAAGTTATCTCTTATAATTGTACATTTGCAAACTATATTACAAATATTAGACCACAATGAGTTTAGCGACAAAATACAACCCTCAAGAAATTGAGAACAAATGGTATGATTACTGGATGAAAAATAATTATTTTCATTCATCTCCAAATAAAAAAGAACCTTATACAATAGTAATTCCACCGCCAAATGTGACAGGAGTTTTACACATGGGACACATGCTTAATAATACAATCCAGGATGTATTAATTAGAAGAGCACGTTTGAAAGGTTTCAATGCTTGTTGGGTGCCTGGAACTGACCATGCATCAATTGCAACAGAAGCTAAAGTTGTCGCTAAATTGAAAGAACAAGGTATTAATAAATTGGATTTATCACGAGATGAATTTTTAAAACATGCCTGGGATTGGACCGAAGAACACGGTGGAATGATTTTAGAACAATTAAAAAAATTGGGTGCATCATGTGATTGGGAGCGTACTAAGTTTACAATGGATGATGATTTAAATGAAGCTGTTACCAAAGTCTTTGTTGATTTGTACAAAAAAGGGTTGATTTATAGAGGATATAGAATGGTAAATTGGGATCCTGCWGCKAAAACAACATTGTCWGATGAAGAAGTRATWTTTGAAGAAAAACAAGGYAATTTATATTATGTAAACTATAAAATTGAAGGAAGTGADGATGTATTAACTATYGCAACTACACGCCCTGAAACTATTTTAGGTGATTCAGCTATTTGTATCAATCCDAATGACGAACGATTTAMACATTTAAAAGGAAGAAAAGCAATTGTTCCAATTGCTAATAGAGTAATYCCWATTATTGAAGAYGAATATGTTGATATTGAATTTGGWACWGGTTGTTTAAARGTWACTCCTGCRCATGATCAGAACGATAAARCCTTAGGYGAAAAACATAATTTAGAGGTSATAGATATTTTTAATGATGATGCTACTTTAAATTCATACGGATTRCATTATGAAGGAAAAGAYAGATTTGTWGTTAGAAAAGARATTACTAAAGAATTAGAARRCYTAGGYTGTTTAGTTAARRTTGAACAGYATATGCATAAGGTTGGAACYTCAGAAAGAACTAAAGAGGTTATYGAACCAAAAATATCTGCWCAGTGGTTTTTRAAAATGGATACCATTGTTAAGCCAGCTTTAAAAGCAGTTTTAGAAGATKMAGMAATTCATTTTTTTCCDAAGCATTATAATAGTACWTATAAACATTGGTTAGAAAATATWAGGGATTGGAATATTTCTCGTCAACTTTGGTGGGGACATCAAATYCCAGCMTAYTTTTATGGAGATGGWGTAAATGATTTTGTWATTGCAMCTTCAATMGAWGARGCTGTAAAAWTRGCTTCWGWWAAACTAGGRAAAGAATTAAMAGTWGCTGATTTAAARCAAGATGAAGATGCCTTAGATACTTGGTTTTCATCTTGGYTATGGCCAATTTCTGTTTTTGAYGGWATAAGAAATCCYGATAACRAAGAAATTKMRTACTATTATCCTACAAACGATTTAGTAACAGGTCCAGATATTATWTTCTTTTGGGTKGCACGTATGATTTTTGCGGGGTATGAATTCAAAAATGAAAAACCATTTACAAACGTGTATTTCACTGGAATTGTACGAGATGGAAAAGGTAGAAAAATGTCAAAATCATTAGGGAACTCTCCTGATCCAATTGAATTAATAGATAAGTATGGTGCAGATGGTGTACGTGTTGGAATGTTATTATGTTCAGCTGCAGGAAATGATTTGTTATTTGATGAAGAATTATGTGCTCAAGGACGTAACTTTTCAAATAAAATTTGGAATTCCTATCGCTTAATTAAAGGATGGGAAGTTGATGAATCTTTAGTTCAACCAAATTCATCTAAAGTAGCAATTGAATGGTATCAGGCTAAATTTCAACAAACTTTAAGAGATCTAGAAAAATCATTTGATCAATACCGTATTAGCGAGGCTCTAATGAGTATTTATAAATTAATTTGGGATGATTTTTCATCATGGTTTTTGGAAATGGTAAAACCWGCWTATCAACARCCAATTGATYCAAAAACWTTAAAAGCTGTWATTAATTTTTTAGARGATAATTTAAAAGTATTGCATCCRTATATGCCRTTTATTTCTGAAGAGATTTGGCAAGATATTTCAAATAGAACCTCTGATGAAGCATTAATAATTGCAGAATATCCAAAGATGGTTGAAGTAAACAAAACTTTAATCAATGAATTTAAGATTGCTTCTGAAGTAATTTCAGGAATTAGAACTATTAGAAAAGATGGAAACATTGCTTTTAAAAATCAAATTGATTTTTCAGTTTTAACAACGAACAACTCAAATACTAATTTTGATGCTGTAATTGAAAAATTAGGGAATTTATCTTCAATTAAATACGTGGAAGAAAAAGTTGATGGAGCCCTAAGTTTTAGAGTTAAATCTAACGAGTATTTTGTACCAATGACTTCTGATATAAATGTAGAAGAAGAAAAAGCCAAGATTGAGGAAGAATTAAAATATATTGAAGGCTTCCTAAAATCTGTTCAAAAGAAATTGAGCAATGAACGATTTGTAAATAATGCTCCAGAACAAGTTATTAAGATCGAACGTCAAAAAGAAGCTGATGCATTAGCTAAGGTTGAAACACTAAAAGCTAGTTTGAGTAGTTTATAAAAATATTTTTTAAAATTGCATTATATAAAAAACTCCTATTTTAAATTTAAAGTAGGAGCTTTGAATTTATTAACCTCTTCTTTTTCTTTTGTTATCATTTTTACTTCTTTTAGCAGGTTTTCTAGTAGTTGTACTTTTCTTTTTATCTATTTTAATAGGTTTACGTTTTGTAATAGCCCTTTTTCTCTGAGTTTTTCTTTCATGTATTCTTTCTGATGTAGGTTTTTTTTTCCTTTCAGTAATGATACGAGTATTTCTATTAGATTTTTTATTTTTAGAGCTTCTTTTAACAGAAGTATTTTTTGATCTATAATTTTTTCTGTATGAATTATTATTACTTTTTGATCTAGCATTATTTCTGTCGACTTTAGCAATTCTTTCGTTTCTTCTTTTAGGAATGTCGCGTGTAGCAAATCGACGTCTTGAATTATAATTTGTATGTTTTTTATTGTTTTTATAATATTTATTTCTAGAATGATTTCTATAATATTTGTGTCTATTAGGTTTGTAATGATGTCTATATGGTTTGTAACTTACAACACTAAATTCGAATAAAGGTCTTACGAAAAAATTATGAAATGGATGATAAACATAGCTTCGATTATAAGCATTTATGTATCCTGAATGATGAGAATAGTATCCATAATTGTCGTAATAAACATTCAAGCCACCTAAATTTGCTAATCTTCCAAACCTATAGTTTACATTTATATTTCCTATTCGATCTACACGTCCRTAATAATCRTAATAAATAGGARTRKWTTCWATTTGWAYSAYWGCACCATARTYRTCATAYTGTACATAWGCRTYATARTTRTAWCCTGAATTGAAGCTGATGTTTGAATTTCTATTTCCAAATTCAATGTGTAATCCATTTCTTGGATTTATATAAAAGTCAAACTCTCCATTTTGAAAAATAGAGAATGTTACACCTCGTTCAACAAAAGTGAATGAATCCCCATAATTATTATAATAACTGGTATGTTTTGAAGCTGTTGTTGTTGCAAACATTCCATAGCTTATAAATAAGGCTATTGCGAAAACTAATATCTTGTTTTTCATAATTAAGAATTTTAATGTTAATATAAAATCTTATTGGTCAGTATTAACTAAAATTATAATTACAAACAACGTGCCAAAAAATAAATAAGAATGTAAGTTATTGAAAAACAAAACTTTAAAATATTTTTAATTAAAAATGATTTTTTTGTGTGATTAGCATTCTCAAATAATTATTTTTGTAACAAATCAATTAATCTTATTTTTATTTAAGAGCCATTAATTATATAWACGTCATATTACCCATTCCTTTACAAAAGTTATTTACTTATAAAATAACAGAGGCAGAAGCTACTTTTTTAAAAAAAGGGATGCGCGTTGCTGTTGAATTTGGAAAATCAAAAATATATACTGCCTTAGTTTATGATATTCATAAAGAAGCGCCAATTGGATATGAAGCAAAAGAAATTCATCAAATATTGGATGAAACACCAATCGTAAATGAAATTCAGCTAAAGCATTGGGAGTGGATTTCGGATTACTATATGTGTTCTTTAGGTGAAGTTTTTAGAGCTGCGTTGCCCTCAGCTTTTTTATTAGAAAGTGAAACGGTTATCCAATTTATTCAAGGTTTCTTAAATGAAAATGAGCTTAGTAATGATGAATTTTTAGTTTTTGAAGCGTTACAGCATCAGCCACAACTGTCTATTCAACAAATTGTAGAAATTTTAGATAAGAAATCAGTTTTTCCAGTTATTAAGGAATTAATTGAAAAGAAAGTAGTTTTTGTAAAAGAGCAAATATACGAGCAATACAAACCAAAACTAATTAAATATATCCGTTTAAATGATGAGTGGAATTCAAATAAAAAGTTATCTGAATTATTAGAAGTATTAAGTAGAGCTAAAAAACAGCGTGATGTTGTTTTGACATATTTCCAACTAAATGCTTTGAAAAAAGCAATTAAAGTTTCAAAACTTCAGGAAAAATCAAATTGTTCAGTGGCCGTACTAAAATCTTTGGTAGATAAAGGTATTTTTGAATATTATTTTGTACAGAAAGACCGCATTAATTTTAGTGGTGTTTCTTCTAAATTAAAGGAGTTAACGGAGCACCAAGAGACCGCATATGTTTCCATAAAAGATATTTTTAAAACGAAGCAAACGGTCCTTTTAAAAGGAATTACTAGTAGTGGAAAAACTGAAATTTACGTTAAATTAATTAAAGAAATACTGGATAGTAAACAGCAAGTGCTTTATTTACTCCCAGAAATAGCGTTAACAACCCAATTGATTGAGCGATTGCAATATTATTTTGGTGAATATTTAGCCGTATTTCATTCAAAATACTCTATGAATGAACGCGTTGAAGTTTGGAATAATGTATTGAAAGGCAACCAAAAAGCACAATTAATATTGGGTGCACGTTCTTCAATGTTTTTGCCATTTTCAAATTTAGGGTTAATAATTGTTGATGAAGAACATGAGCCTTCATTTAAACAATAYGATCCTGCWCCAAGRTACCAYGCMMGWGAYGCWGCWATTGTRTTAGCAAMTAAMCATAARGCAAAWGTTTTRTTRGGSTCYGCAACACCWWGTATWGAAACKTWTTACAATGCWCARCAAGGTAAATATGGTTTWGTTGAAYTWAACAGAMGKTWTGGRGATGTATTATTRCCWGAAATTGAGMTWGTTGATATYAARGARAAGCATCGAAAAAAAAGAATGACAGGTCACTTTTCAGATCGATTGATTGAAATGATTACAGAGGCTATTAAAAATAATGAACAAGTCATTCTATTTCAAAATAGAAGAGGTTATTCACCTGTAATTGAATGTGAAACATGTGGTGTTTCTCCCCAATGCCCACAATGCGATGTTAGCTTAACGTTCCATAATTATAGAAAAGAATTACGTTGCCATTATTGTGGTTATCGTAAGGCAATGCCTACTAATTGTGGTGCCTGTGGAAGCGAAAAATTAAATTCGAAAGGATTTGGTACTGAACAAATTGAAATGGAATTGGAAGCGCTTTTTCCAGAAGTTAAAATTGGAAGAATGGATTTAGATACCACACGTGGTAAATATGGCTATCAAAAAATAATTGGTCAATTTCAGGCACAAGAAATAGATATACTTGTGGGTACACAGATGCTATCTAAAGGATTGGATTTTGCGAATGTTTCATTGGTTGGAATTATGAATGCAGACAATATGTTGAATTTTCCAGATTTTAGGGCTCACGAACGAAGTTTTCAATTAATGGTGCAAGTTTCTGGGAGAGCTGGAAGATCCAAAAAAAGGGGAAATGTAGCCATTCAAACCTTTAATCCATTTCATCAAATATTACAGCAAGTTGCAACCAATTCCTTTGATGAAATGTATAAAGAACAATTGGATGAACGTTGGCAATACCATTATCCTCCATTTTTCAGGATAATTAAAATAACCTTAAAGCATAAAGATTACAACAGGGTTGATGATGGTGCTAATTGGCTGGGAAAATCTTTTGTGAATATTTTTAAAGAACATGTATTAGGTCCATCCACACCTTCAGTTTCAAAAATTAGAAACTATTATATAAGAACGCTTATTATTAAGATTCCACAAAATCAGTCACTATTATCTACAAAAAAGAATATTTTAAGAGTAAAAAACTCATTTCAAGCAATAAAGGAATATCGTCCAATTCGATTTAATATTGATGTAGATAATTACTAATTTTTTTAATTTGAAATTTACGTTTGTTAACCAACATTAATATTGTATATTTGCACGCTTAAAACTTAAATTATTAATTATGAATCATTACGAAACTGTTTTCATTTTGAATCCCGTTTTATCTGAATCTCAGGTAAAGGAAGCAGTACAGAAGTTTCACGACTATCTTGTTTCTAAAGGTGCCGAAATGATCTCAAAAGAGGATTGGGGGCTAAAAAAATTAGCGTACGCAATCCAAAACAAAAAGAGTGGATTTTACCACTTAATTGAATACAAAGTTAGCGGAGAAATTATTACTCCTTTTGAACTTGAATTTAGAAGAGATGATAGCGTTATGCGTTATTTAACGGTAAGGCTTGATAAACACGCTATTGCTTGGGCTGAAAAGAGAAGAGAAAGAAACAAAGCAACTAAAAAATAAGTTATGTCTATAGAACAACAAGCAAAAGGAGGAAAACAAGGTGAGGTTCGTTACCTAACTCCACTGGACATCGACACAAAACAAGTTATTAAATACTGTCGCTTCAAAAAGAATGGTATTAAGTATATTGATTATAAGGATGCTAAATTTTTATTCTACTTAGTAAATGAGCAAGGTAAAATTTTACCACGTCGTTTAACAGGAACATCATTAAAATTCCAACGTAAAGTGTCTGTAGCTATTAAAAGAGCTCGTCACTTAGCTTTAATGCCATACGTAGGAGATATGTTAAAATAATAAGAGGAAGGAATATGGAAATTATATTAAAACAAGACGTAGAAAACTTAGGTTTTACAGATGATATTGTAACTGTAAAAAATGGTTACGGTCGTAATCATTTAATTCCTCAAGGATTTGCAGTATTAGCAACTACATCAGCAAAAAAAGTATTAGCAGAAACTTTAAAGCAACGTGCTTTTAAAGAAGAAAAACTAGTAAAAGACGCTACTAAAATTGCAAATGCAATTAAAGAATTAGAAATTAAAATTGTTGCCAAAACAGGTGATGGTTCTAAATTATTTGGTTCTGTTAATAATGGAAATGTTGCTGAAGTATTAGCAGCTGCAGGACAAGAAGTGGATAAAAAATTCATTAAAGTTGAAGGTGGAAACATTAAAAGACTTGGAAAATACAACGCTACRATTAGATTACACAGAGCAGTAATTATTGAATTGCCTATTGAAATAATAGCTGAACAAAGTAATTAAGAAACTTTGTCAATAAAGAATATTGAAGCCCACTTTTTTAAGTGGGCTTTTTTTAGTTATAATAATTTTTAAAGTTGATTATTATAAACTAAAATGTTGAATAGTATATTTTTTATTTAAAAAAAGATAAAAAGATTAAGTAATTAACAATTTTTAGTTAATAAAGATATTTTAAATCTACGTTTTAAGTAGACTTTTTTTTTAAATTTGCTTTATCAATTAATTATTCTAAACTAAACATTAAATAAAATGAAAAAACAATTACTATTTTCATTACTTATTTCAATCTTTTGTGCTGTTACTGGTYTTTCTCAAGTAACAACTTCAAAAATTCAAGGTGTAGTAAGTGATGACACTTCTGTAGGTTTGTATGGAGCAAACGTTATAGCAAAGCATATGCCAACAGGTACGGTTGTTGGTACTATGACATTAGAAAGTGGAAGGTACTCATTACCAAATTTACGTGTTGGAGGGCCTTATACTGTGACTATTAGCTATATTGGATTCAGAACAATTGAATATACAGATGTGTATTTAAATTTGGGTACTGCATTAGATATTGATGTGCAAATGGTAGGCGAAAGTGAGCAACTTGATGAAGTTGTTATTTCGGGAGGAAGAAGTACTACTTTTAACAATAGTAGAACAGGAGCAGCGACAAGTGTTGGAAAAAGAGAATTAACTAAATTACCAACAATTTCAAGATCAGCTTCAGATTTTACTAGATTAGACCCATCTGCTTCAGGAGGTTCTTTTGGAGGTAGAAATGATCAATTTAATAATTTTACGCTGGATGGTTCTATTTTTAACAATCCGTTTGGATTGGATGCTGCAACACCAGGAGGACAAACAGGAGCACAACCTGTATCTTTAGATGCAATTGAGCAAATTTCTGTCGCAACTGCTCCTTATGACGTTACATTATCTGGTTTTACCGGTGCTTCAGTAAATGCTGTAACTAAAAGTGGAACGAATAAACTAACTGGAACCGTATATGGATATTTTAGAAATCAAGATTTTACTGGGGGTAAAATTAAAGGAGAAGATATTTTTGTTCCAAAATTAGAACAGTCTCAATATGGTTTTAGTATTGGTGGTCCAATTATTAAAGATAAGTTATTTATTTTTGTAAATTTCGAAAAAGATGAAAGAACTGATTTAGGTCAAACGTGGTTACCAAATACTGGTTCAGGTGCAATTAATGAATCAAGAGTACTATTATCGGATCTTCGGGATGTACAAGCTGGTTTAGCAGCTATTGGGTATGATACTGGATCTTATGAAGGATTTACGCATGATTCTAATAGTACAAAAGGTCTTATTAAATTAGATTGGAATATCAATAAAAATAATCGTTTAGCTTTTGTATATAACTTTTTAGATGCATCAAGTGATAAACCAGCTCACCCTACAGCAATTAATCGTAGAGGACCGGATTTTAATACAATGCAGTTTGAAAATTCAGGATACCAAATTAATAATAAATTAAAATCTGCCTTAGTCGAATTAAATTCAACTTTAAGTAATAATGTAACTAATAAATTACAAGTTGGGTATACGCATTTTGAAGATTTTAGAAATCCATTTTCAACGCCAGCTCCTGTTATAAATATAACAAAAAATGGATCACCATATATTATAGCTGGTCATGAACCTTTTTCGATTAATAATAAGTTAGATCAAAAAGTTTTTCAAATTACAAATAATTTAAATATTACGAAAGGTAATCATACGTATACTTTAGGGTTTTCTTATGAGAAATTTGAGTTTTTAAATTCTTTTAACTTAAAAGGATATGGTTTTGATGTTTTTGGAAGTGTAGATATAAACGATTTTGATGCTAATAATTATGTAGATACTTTTGCAGGAGCACAGACCACTTTTGAAACTAAAAATGGGTTAGCTGATGGAGTTGACGGTGGATGGAACTTGGCAGAAACTAATGTAGGTCAATTAGCATTTTATACTCAAGATGAATGGAATATTACTGACGACTTTAAATTATCATATGGAGTTAGATTTGATAAACCATTATATTTTAATACTTCTGAATTAGCACAAAAATTTATTGATACAAATAATTCGGAATGGTTTGTTCCTGGTATTGAATATATTGACCCTTCAACTGGAGCAACAAATGTTTTTGATTCTTCAGAAATGCCTAATAACGATTTCTTAATATCTCCTAGAGTAGGATTTAACTGGGATGTAAAAGGAGATAAAACAGTACAATTTAGAGGTGGATCTGGATTGTTTACGGGTCGTTTGCCATTTGTATGGATTGGAAATCAAGTTGGTGGATCAGATGTATTCTTTTATCAAGTTGTTGATCCAGACTTTCAATTTCCACAGGTTTGGAGAAATAGTTTAGGTTTAGATTATAAATTGGAAGATGGAACAGTACTTTCTACTGATTTAACATATACAAAAGATATCAATGGAGTTCATGTTCAAAACTGGGGATTAGGACTCCCAACAGGTTCTTTGAATGGTGTAGATAATAGACCTATTTATACAGCTACAGACCATGCTTATTGGGCTGCGCCTTGGGGAGCGGAAAAAGCAAATGCATATGTATTAACAAACTCTGATAAAGGAAGAACGTTTAATGCAACTTTTAAAGCTCAAAAATCTTTTGATAATGGATTATATACAAGTTTAGCTTATAATTATTTAGATTCTAAAGATGTAAACTCTATTGAAGCAGAGATTACGGGTGATGCCTTTGCATTTAATCCAGCTTTAGGAAATGTAAATGATGCTACTTTGGCAAATTCTAAATATGGAGATAAACACAGAGTTCTAGGTATTATATCTAAAAGTTGGCAATATGGTTCCAATGACCAATGGGCAACAAGTTTGTCAACTGTTTTTGAGTATGCACAAGGAGGAAGATTCAATTATACATATGGAGGAGATCTTAATGGGGATGGTTCTTCGGTGAATGATTTAATCTATATTCCAACTGCATCTGAAATTAACTCAATGCAATTCTCAGGCGCTGGTCAAGCGGCTGCATTTGAACAATTTATTCAACGAGATGATTATATGAGTGAAAGAAGAGGACAATATGCTGAGCGTTATGGTGCTTTAGCTCCTTGGAGAGGTAAATGGGATGTGAAATTTATTCAAAATTTAAAAGTATCTGACAATAATTCAATTGAATTTAGTATTGATATTTTAAATTTTGGAAATATGATCAGTTCTGATTGGGGATTAGTACAACAACCAAATTCAGTGCAACCTATAAGAGTAGAAGTTGATGGAGCAGGAACTCCAACATATACTTTTGATGGAGATATTCAAGAAACATTTGGTTATGACGTTAGTTTATTATCTAGATGGCAATTACAGTTTGGRTTGMGMTATTCKTTCTAAANNWWTAAATWTWWTATATTTGAACCGCCCWAWTTGGGCGGTTTTTTTNATWGGTTATTGTGTATTTTGAAATGATAAATAAGCCTTTTGATTTTATTGAACTATCAATTAGAAACCTAATAAATACGTGTAGATTGTCATTCCTGCGAAGGCAGGAATCCACATTTCAGTAATTTATAGATGCCTACCTTCGCAGGAATGACAATAATAAAGCTAGAATGACAATAAATATGATAGCAGGAATGATAGCTAGATTTAAATAAGCTTTAAAGAATGAAATACAGACATTTAACAAAAGAGCAATTTTCTGAATTAAACCAAGAGTTTGCTAAATTTTTGGCAACTCAACAAATTGACGTTAAAGAATGGGATACCATCAAAAAGGAAAATCCTTTAATGGCTGAGGAAGAGCTAACTATTTTTAGCGATGTAGTATGGGAAGATGTGCTAACTAAAACAACCTATTTAGAGCATATTTCTGAGAACGATATGAACTTATTTAAATGTAACTCAAAAGAAATTATTAGAATTTATATTAAATTAAATGATACGACTAAAAGCTTATTAAATGCGAGTGATTTTAAATGGCTTTTGGATCATCCTTTAGATGACAGCATTGAATATTTTAAAGCTGCTAAGAAATACACTAAAAATAGAAATCTTGAACTATTTAAATTGATTGAAATGGGAAGTCAAATTTCTAAAGGAGATCTTTTCAACTCAATCAGTCAATTAATAAGCTAACAACTTTTTTTACACCTGTTGAAGCTTTTTCTGAAATGACAGTTAAATTTGGAAACGCATTTTTTTGTATGCTTGGCTTAGGATCAATAAAATAAATTGGAATTGAAGGTTTTACAAAGTTAACCAAGCTGGCAGCTGGATATACTTGCATAGAAGTTCCAATTATAATCAAAATATCAGCCTCTGAAGTTATTTTAATTGCGATATTTAGCATAGGGACATCTTCTCCAAACCAAACAATATGAGGTCTTAATTGACCATTTTCTTCACAATGATCTCCAATTATCAATTCTTTTTTCCAATTATAAATAAGAGTTTTATTTTTTGTACTTCTTACTTTTAGTAATTCACCGTGTAAATGAACAACATTTTTACTTCCAGCTCGCTCATGCAAATCGTCAACATTTTGGGTTATAATAGTAACATCATAACTATTTCCTAATAAAACCAATGCCTTATGTCCTTCATTTGGGCTTACTTTAAGTAATTGTGCTCTTCGTTTATTGTAAAAATCTAACACTAAATTTTTATTGTGCTCCCATCCAATTGGAGAAGCAACTTCCATAATATCGTGACCCTCCCAAAGACCATCATCATCTCTAAAAGTTTTAATGCCACTTTCAGCACTTATTCCAGCTCCAGTAAGAACTACTATTTTTTTCATTTCACTAATATAATAAATAGTAAAATTTTATCTTTGAAGAAAGATAATTTTAATGGTTGATTATAAATTTATTGAGTATTTAGAACAGTTTGTAACTGATAAAAGAAGAAACTTATTTAAAAAAGTACTCGATGAACGAACGAGGCATTTTACAGTTGCCATTGAAGATATTTACCAGCCACATAATGCAAGTGCAGTAGTTAGAAGTTGTGAGATTTTTGGAATTCAAGATGTACATGTTATTGAAAATAAATACAAGTTTTATGCTTCTAATCAAGTTTCAAAAGGAGCTCAAAAATGGCTGAACTTTTCTCTATATAAGAAGAAGGATACAAATAACACATTGGCGTGTATTGAATCATTAAGGAATAAAGGGTACAAAATAATTGCTACAACTCCTCATAATGATTCTTGTGTGCTGCAGGATTTTGATATAAATCAAAAATCGGCTTTCTTTTTTGGAGTTGAGAAAGAGGGACTTTCAAAAGATGTTATGGAAAATGCTGATGGATATTTGAAAATTCCAATGGTTGGATTTACAGAAAGTTTAAATATTTCTGTGGCAGCAGCCATTATTCTTCAACACATGAATGAAAAACTAAAAAAATCAGAAGTTAAATGGAAATTAGATGCGCTTGAAAAGAATGAATTATATTTAGAATGGCTTCAAAAGTCAATTAAAAGTAYTAAAAAAATTAAGGAATATTATTACTCAGAAATTGTTATTYAATAGTGATTTTTTCAATAGTTGCAGYTGAATCACAATTTTTAATTGTTAAAGTAACATTCTTTAAATCTTTACGCCCTTTTATACGATATCGTATACAACCTTCTAATTTTTCTTTGTTCCATACGTCAACATTTCCATTTTTTAAAATTTGAGAAATGTGAGAAGTATCAACTTTGTAAGAGTTTATAAATGTCAAGGCTTCAGCAGAAAATAAACGATTTTTAATTCGAATATTTTTTAAAATTCTTGAATTAGGGCTATAAGCAAATGGCTCAGTCTCTTTTTTATTCCAAATRAATARTACAAAAATAACACCMATAGTTAARCCTCCTAAAAAATAAGGTAAWCGTTGTTTAAAAGTCATRCTACAAAAATAATAAATTAATATCTCTAAACGGYAAATTAAACCAATCTGCAACSGTTCTATTKGTTAAAATTCCGTGGTAAAAATACATACCTTTTTGCAAACTTCTGTCTAAACGAGCTGCATTTTCGAATCCGCCTTCTTCGGCAATACTTAATAAATAAGGTGTGAAAATATTACTGATTGATACTGAGGCAGTTCTGGAATATCTAGAAGGTATATTTGGTACGCAATAATGGATAACACCGTGTTTAACAAATGTAGGTTTTTTATGAGTTGTAATTTCTGAAGTATCAAAACATCCACCTCTATCTATACTAACATCAACAATTACAGCCCCATCTTTCATTTCTCCAACCATTTCTTCTGTAACAATCACAGGAGATCTGGACTTCCCTCTTAATGCTCCAATAGCAACATCACAGCGCATTAATGCTTTTTGTAAGGTTTTTGGTTGTATGGTTGATGTATAAATTGCTCTTCCTAAATTACGTTGTAGACAACGTAATTTTGTAATAGAATTATCAAAAACTTTAACATTTGCACCCAATCCAATAGCTGATCGAGCTGCAAACTCTCCAACAGTCCCTGCTCCTAAAATAACAACTTCACTAGGTGGAACACCACTAATGTTCCCTAATAATAATCCATTTCCTTCATTCGCATTACTCATTATTTCAGAGGCAATTAGAATTGAAGCAGTCCCAGCAATTTCACTTAGCGATTTAACAATTGAATAAACACCTTGATTATCTCGTATATAATCAAATGCAATTGCTGTAATACGTTTACTGGCTATTGCTTCAAAATATTTTTTCGTTTGTGTTTTTAATTGCAACGCAGAGAATAAGGTACTTTGCGGATTGATAAGTTTTATTTCATCTAATGAAGGTGGTTCTACCTTTAAAATTATGTTGCATTCAAAAGCTTCTTTAACATCATAAGAAATTTTTGCACCCGCTTCCGAATAATCTTTATCTGAAAAATTAGCACCATTACCAGCACCAGTTTCAATTATAAATTTGTGACCGTGCGCCGTTAACGCAGCAACTGCATCAGGAGTAAGGCAGACTCTTTTTTCTTGGTAATGTGTTTCTTTTGGAATTCCTATAATAAGCTCACCTTTTTGTTTCTTTATTTCCAACGTTTCTTCTTGTGGTAGTAATTCTTGTTTGCTAAATGGAGAAGTAGCTTTTTTACTCATTATTTTTAAGTTCTATAGTTCGTTGTTGATCTTGGTCTGTGGTAATTATAATAGTTACCGACTTTAAAGGTAGTAAATTTTCCACTTTATTTGGCCATTCAACTAAACACAAGCTATCGCTATAAAAATATTCTTCAATTCCCATATCCATTGCTTCTTCTTCATGATCAATTCTGTAGAAATCAAAATGGAATACTTTTTCACCTTGATTCGTATGGTATTCATTCACCAATGAAAAAGTAGGGGAACTCACATTATCTGTGACCCCCAACTGATTTACGATTTCTTTAATTAAAGTAGTTTTTCCTACACCCATTTCACCATAAAATAAGAGGACATTGTGTTCAGCATATTTAAGAACTTCTTTTGCAATTTTTGGTAATTGTTTCAGTGAGTAATTTTTAACCATACACTATTTATTTAGGTGCAAATATAGCACAAGGAATTATCATTTCCTCTAAAGAAATTCCTCCATGTTGATAAGTATTTTTATAATATTTCACGAAATGATTGAAATTATTTGGATAGGCAAAAAAGAAATCTTCTTTGGCAAAAATAAAAGAGCTATTCATTGAAATAGAAGGTAAGCCTATTTCTTTAGGGTTTTTAACAGCATACACTTCCTTCTCTTCATAAGACAAGCTTCTACCAGTTTTATAGCGTAAATTTGAGCTTATATTTTTGTCTCCTATTACTTTTGAAGGTACTTTTGCATTAATAGTTCCATGGTCAGTGGTTATAATTAATTTTAATCCCAAATGCTGAGATTTTTGAATCATCTCCAACAAAGGAGAATTTACAAACCAACTATTAGATAAAGATCTGTAGGCCTTATCATCACTAGCTAATTCTTTAATAACTTCCATTTCAGTCTTCGCATGAGARAGCATATCAACAAAATTATAWACAATCACTGTTAARTCRTTYTCTTTAATTGAATTGAAATTAACAGCTAATTGTTTTCCTGCTTTTARATTTGTTATTTTAAAGTATTCAAGCTTAATATCTTTACCCAGTCGTTGCAATTGAGCTTGTAAAAATTCTTTTTCAAATAAATTTTTACCACCTTCATCAATATCATTTTTCCAATAATTAGCATGTTTTTTTTCCATTTCTAAGGGCAGCAATCCTGAAAAAATGGCATTACGTGCGTATTGTGTTGCTGTTGGTAAAATACTGAAATATGAAATTTCTTCTTCTTTTTTATAATATTTGGTAATGGATTTTTCCAAAATATTGAATTGATCATAGCGTAAATTATCTATAACCACCAATAATGTTCCATTTGATTTATTAACTTCAGGAAATATGACTTTTTTAAACAGCGTATTAGATAATATTGGAACGTCATCTTCATTCGAATGAATCCAACTTGAGTAATTGTTTTTTATAAATTTAAAAAATAGTGAATTAGCTTCCTGCTTTTGACTTTCCAGTATTTCTATCATACCAGAATCACTAATATTTTCAAGTTCTAACTCCCAGTAAACTAACTTTTTATAGAGTTCTGCCCAATCTTGATATGAATTTACCATGGCTAAATCCATTGCTATTTTTCTAAATTCTTGCTGGTAATTTGAGGTTGTTTTTTCTGAAACCAAGCGAGAATGATCTAAATTCTTTTTTAAACTTAGTAATATTTGATGAGGGTTTACGGGTTTAATCAAATAATCAGCTATTTTATTTCCAATAGCATCTTCCATTATATACTCCTCTTCACTCTTGGTAATCATTACAATAGGTAAGTTAGGACGTTTGCTCTTAATTTCAATCAACGTTTCTAAGCCGCTCAATCCAGGCATATTTTCATCTAAAAAAACAATGTCGTAATTGTTTTCATCACACATATCTATTGAGTCTGCTCCATTATTACAAGTTGTAACGATGTATCCTTTTTTTTCTAAAAAAAGAATGTGTGCTTTTAAAATATCTATTTCATCATCAACCCATAAAATGTTTATATCACTCATATTGTTATATTTGTAGAACTATTAATAAAATAATTGTTTTGACCGAAAAAAAAACGAACAAACTAAAAATATTAAACGATCCAATTTACGGATTTATTACTATTCCAAACTCTTTAATTTGCGATTTAATTGATCATCCTTATTTTCAACGATTAAGAAGAATTTCCCAAATGGGTTTATCGCACTTGGTCTACCCAGGCGCACATCATACGCGGTTTCATCATGCATTAGGGAGTATGCATTTGATGCAAAAAGCAGTTATAAATTTAAGATTTAAGGGAGTTGTTATTTCTGATGACGAGGCAAATGCACTTTACATCGCAATTCTATTGCATGATATTGGTCATGGAGCATTTTCACATGCCTTAGAACAAAGTATTGTTTCTGGTATTGATCACGAAACAATTTCATTAAAATTTATGAATGCTTTGAATGATGAATTCAATGGGGAATTAAGTCTGGCAATCACCATTTTTACTGAGAAATACCATCGAAAATTTTTATATCAATTAATATCCAGTCAGCTAGATATGGATCGTTTAGATTATTTAAATCGTGATAGTTTCTATACGGGTGTAGCTGAAGGAAATATTAGTTCGGAACGTTTAATTACTATGTTGAATATACAAGATGACAATTTAGTGATTGAAGAAAAGGGCATATATTCAGTCGAAAAATTTATTGTTGCAAGAAGATTGATGTACTGGCAAGTATATTTGCATAAAACAGGATTGGTTGCTGAAAAGTTGTTAGGGAAAATTTTAACTCGTGCAAATGAATTGGCTTTATTAGGTGAAAAACTCCCTGCAAGCAAAGCCTTTACCTATTTTTTAACACATCAAATAGATGAGAGTAATTTTACGCTAGAAACACTTAAAACATTTGCGAAATTAGATGATTATGACGTGTTTTCAGCAATAAAAGAGTGGATTTCACATGAAGATAAAATACTTTCAAAATTATCGGAAAGTTTAATAAATAGAAAACTACCGAAGGTTATTCTTCAAAAAGCACCGTTTACAAAGGCTCAAATCGATAAAATATGTCAACAAGTTAAAAAGACATTTGCTCTTAATGATGCTGAATTAGATTATTTCGTATATCATGGTAAAATTCAAAATCAGGCATACGATGTTACAAAAAACAATATTCAAATATTATATAAAGACGGAGCTATTAAAGATGTTACGGAAGCTTCGGATCATTTGAATTTGCAAGCATTATCAATTCCTGTAATAAAGTACTATATCTGTTACCCCAAGAAATAGGTAGTATTCAACTTTTTTTTTAAATTTGCACCCAATGAAATTCACAGCAACTCAAATAGCAGAAATTTTAGGAGGAAAAATAGAGGGGAATGATAACGCCGAAGTTTATAAGCTTTCAAAAATTGAAGAAGGAGAAAATGGATCTTTAACGTTCCTTTCAAATCCAAAATACACACCATTTATTTATTCTACAAAAGCTACTATTACTATAGTAAATAAGGACTTTTTACCTGAAAAGAAAATTCATACAACTCTTATTAAAGTTGAAGATGCATATAAAGCGTTTTCTAAATTGTTAGAGTTTTATAATCAAATCAAATTAAATAAATCAGGAATAGAAACACCATCATTTATWWWTRWMWYRGYWMAAYWWGRSGRAAAKTTWKAMRTARRWSMAKTWGYAWATATRRKTGKYRATRWAAWAMYWRGAGATGATGTTAAAATTTATCCAGGAGTTTTTATTGGTRATAATGTTACCATTGGTTCTAATACAACACTTTTTGCTGGAGCTAAAATTTATTCTGAAACTATRATAGGTGAAAATTGTGTGATTCATGCAGGAGCCATCATTGGTGCTGATGGATTTGGTTTTACATCAAATAAAGAAGGAGTTTATACTGCTGTACCACAAATAGGAAATGTAATAATAGAAGATAATGTAGATATTGGAGCTGCAACTACCATTGACAGGGCTACGCTAGGTTCAACAATTATTAGAAARGGMGTAAAACTKGACAATCAAATWCARGTRGCWCATAATGTTGAAATTGRWRAAAAYACWGYARTWGCTGCTCAAACWGGYATWGCWGGTTCWASTAAAATWGGYRAAAATTGTATGATTGGWGGWCARGTTGGTATTGCTGGYCATATYAYWWTWGGMRAYAATGTRCGARTWCARGCRCAAWCAGGWRTTGGTANRAATWWTAAANGATAATGAWGTAATTCAAGGATCACCAGCAATAGGTTATTCTGATTATAACAAATCATATATTTATTTTAAAAAATTACCTGAATTGGTAGCGAAAATAAGTAGGTTGGAAAAAGAACTAAAAGCTTTAAAAGAATTATAATGGGTAGTAAACAAAAAACGATTAAGAATGAAGTAACGCTTTCAGGTGTTGGATTACATACTGGTATTGAAGTTACGATGACTTTTAAACCTGCACCAATAAATCATGGATATGCTTTTGTTAGAATGGATTTAGAGGGAGAACCAGTAATTGAGGCTAGTGCTGAGTATGTTGTAAATACTCAAAGAGGTACAAATCTTGAAAAAAGAGGTGTTTTTGTAAATACTTCTGAACATGTGTTAGCTGCTGTTGTAGCATTAGATATTGATAATATTTGCATTGAAATAAATGCTGCTGAGCCCCCAATAATGGATGGCTCATCAAAATATTTTATTGAAGCACTTGAAAATGCTGGAATTATAGAGCAAGAAGCAGAACGTGAAGAATATATTGTAAATGAAATTATTTCATATAAAGATGAGAAAACAGGAAGTGAAATAATTTTAATGCCTTCTGATGAATACCAAATTACTACTATGGTAGATTTTGGAACAAAGATATTAGGAACTCAAAATGCTACACTTAATTCTCTTTCTGATTTTAAGAAGGATATAGCAGATGCAAGAACGTTTAGCTTCTTGCATGAATTAGAAATGCTCATTGATAATGACCTAATTAAAGGAGGAGATCTTAATAATGCAATAATTTATGTAGATAAAGAAATTTCTGACCTTACAATGACAAAGCTTAAAAAAGCTTTTAATAAAAAGGATTTAGCTGTGAAGTCAAACGGCATATTAGATAATCTAACTTTACGTTGGGCTAATGRGGCMGCTCGTCATAAATTATTAGATGTAATAGGTGATTTAGCTTTAGTAGGTACAAGAATAAGAGGAAAAGTAATCGCTAATAAACCAGGTCATTTGGTGAATACTACTTTTGCTAAAAAACTTCAAAAAATAATTAAAATAGAAAAAAGAAATAAAGTACCAAAATTTGATTTATCTCAACCACCATTAATGGATACTCAAAAAATAATGAGTATTCTTCCTCATAGACCTCCATTTYTAATGATTGATAGAATTTTAGAACTATCAGAGAACCATGTKGTKGGTATGAAAAATGTAACTATGAATGAACCATTTTTTGTAGGGCATTTTCCTGGTGCTCCWGTWATGCCRGGTGTACTTCAAGTTGAAGCAATGGCACAGTGCGGAGGTATATTAGTATTAAGTTCAGTTCCTGATCCTGAAAATTATTTGACATATTTCATGAAAATGGATAAAGTTAAGTTCAAACAAAAAGTATTACCAGGTGATACTTTAATYTTTACAGCAGAACTTATTACACCAATAAGAAGAGGTATTTGCTACATGAAATCTTATGGTTATGCGAATGRTAAATTAGTAGTTGAAGCAGAATTAATGGCTCAAATAGCAAGAAAATCTCAAAAATAATGAATCAACCTTTAGCATATATACATCCAGAAGCAAAAATTGCAACTAATGTAGTAGTAGAACCTTTCACAACAATTCATAGTAATGTTAGAATAGGTTCGGGGACATGGATTGGTTCTAACGTAACAATTATGGAAGGTGCCAGAATTGGTAAAAATTGTAGAATTTTCCCAGGTGCAGTAATTTCTGCAATTCCTCAAGATTTGAAATTTGATGGAGAAGATTCAATAGCTATTATTGGGGATAATACTACAATTAGAGAATGCGTTACAGTTAATAGAGGAACTAAGGTATTGGGGAAAACCCAAATAGGTGACAATTGTTTAATTATGGCAACATCACACGTAGCGCATGATTGCATTATAGGTAATAATTGTATTTTGGCTAATGGTACAATTATAGCAGGGCATGTTACTATAGGTGATTTTGCTATCTTAAGTGGTTTAGTAGCTGTTCACCAATTTATTCATATTGGTGATCACGCATTAGTTTCTGGAGGTTCACTTGTAAGAAAAGATGTACCACCATTTTCAAAAGCCGGTAAAGAGCCTTTATCATTTATTGGAATAAATTCTATTGGACTAAGACGAAGAGGTTTTCAAACAGAAAAAATTAGAGAAATTCAAGATATTTTCAGGTTATTATATCAAAAAAATTACAATACCACACAGGCTTTAGAAAAAATTGAAGCTGAAATGGAAGCAACTAAAGAAAGAGATCAATTAATACTTTTTATTAAAAACTCTCAAAGAGGTATAATGAAAGGCTACACAGGTAGTTAAAAAACAATATATATGGCAACAACATCAGATATTAGAAATGGATTGTGTATTAGACACAACAATGATATTTTCAAAGTAATAGGGTTTTTACATGTAAAACCGGGTAAAGGTCCAGCATTTGTTAGAACAAAATTAAAAAGTTTAACTTCAGGTAAGGTTTTAGATAATACGTTTCCAGCAGGAAGAAAAATTGAAGACATTAGAGTTGAAACTCGAAAATATCAATTTTTATATCCAGAAGGCGAGACTTTTCACTTTATGAATACCAATGATTACAATCAAATTACATTGGAAAAAGACACTCTTGATGCACCAGATTTGTTAAAAGAAGGTGAAATAGTAACTATAATTTTTAACACGGAAGACGATATGCCTCTTTCCGTGGACATGCCAGCTAGTGTAATTTTAGAAATTAAACATACAGAGCCCGGAGTAAAAGGCAATACAGCTACAAATGCTACTAAACCTGCAACTGTTGAAACGGGTGCAACTATAAATGTTCCTTTATTCATAAATGAAGGAGATAAAGTTAAAGTTGATACCGTAAAAGGAGCTTACTTAGAACGTGTTAAAGAATAATAGAAGATGAAATTTCCTCGTAAATATACAATAGAAGAAATAGCAGAATTGATAGGCTCCAAATATGTTGGTCCCTCTAATTTTCCAGTTTCTGGTTGTAATGAAATTCACGTTGTTGAAGAAGGAGATATTGTTTTCGTAGACCATCCAAAATATTACAATAAAGCTTTAGAATCTAAGGCAACTGTAATTTTAATTAATAAAAAAGTAAAATGCCCACAGGGTAAAGCATTATTAATTTCAAAAGATCCTTTCACAGATTTTAATAAATTAACAAAGCACTTTAAACCTTTTGAAACTTCAGATTCTTTGATCTCAAAAAGTGCAAAAATAGGTAAGAATACTATTATACAACCCAATGTTTTTATAGGTAATAATGTTGTCATAGGAGAAAACTGTCTACTATACCCCAATGTAACAATTTATGATAATTGCAGTATAGGAAATAATGTGACTATTCATGCAGGAAGTATTTTGGGAGCTGATGCTTTTTATTATAAAAAGCGTGATGAAGGTTTTGATAAACTGCTATCTGGCGGTAATGTTGTAATAGAAGATAATGTAGATATAGGAGCACTTTGCACTATTGATAGAGGTGTTTCAATGAGTACCATTATAAAAGAAGGAACAAAAATAGACAATCAAGTGCAAATAGGGCATGATACAATAATTGGAGAAAAATGCTTAATAGCTTCTCAAACTGGAATAGCGGGTTGTGTTATTGTGGAAGATGAAGTTACATTGTGGGGTCAAGTAGGAACAAATAGTGGTATAACTATTGGGAAAGGAGCTATAATTCTAGGGCAAACAGGAGTAACAAAATCTGTGAATGGAGGTAAAACTTATTTCGGAACCCCAATTGACGAATCTAGGAAAAAGCTGAAAGAAATGGCACAAATAAAAGAATTAATAAAAAAGCAGAAAAAGTGACTTTTGTTTTATTCAGAACATAGAAAAAATTACTTTTGTAGATGTTAAATACTTTAATTTAAAAATAGACTTTAATGAGCGTTTTAGTAAATAAAAATTCAAATATAATTGTGCAAGGTTTTACTGGAGGTGAAGGGACATTTCATGCAACTCAAATGATTGAGTATGGGACCAATGTTGTTGGAGGTGTTACACCAGGWAAAGGAGGACAAACTCATTTAGACAAACCTGTTTTTAATACAGTGCAAGATGCTGTTGACAAGGTAGGAGCTGATACTTCAATARTTTTTGTGCCACCAGCTTTTGCTGCAGATGCAATTATGGAAGCTGCTGCTGCAGGAATAAAAGTTATCATATGTATTACTGAAGGAATTCCTATTGCCGATATGGTAAAAGTAAAAGCCTATATTGATAATAAAGAATGCAGATTGGTTGGTCCAAATTGCCCAGGAGTAATTACAGCTGGAGAAGCTAAAGTTGGTATTATGCCAGGTTTTATTTTCAAAAAAGGTAGAGTGGGTGTAGTTTCTAAATCAGGAACATTAACCTATGAAGCTGCTGATCAAGTTGTGAAAAAAGGCTATGGAATTACTACTGCTATTGGTATTGGCGGAGACCCAATTATTGGAACGACAACTAAAGATGCTGTTGAGTTATTAATGAATGATGATGAAACTGATTTGATTGTAATGATTGGCGAAATAGGAGGTCAGTTAGAAGCTGAAGCTGCACGTTGGGTTAAAGCTACTGGAAATAAAAAACCTGTAGTTGGTTTCATTGCAGGCCAAACTGCTCCAAAAGGAAGAACAATGGGCCATGCTGGTGCAATTGTTGGAGGTAAAGATGACACGGCACAAGCAAAAATGGATATTTTAAGAGAAAATGGAATTCATGTAGTTGAGTCTCCAGCAAAAATTGGAGAAAAAGTTGCTGAAATATTAGGATAAAATAATTTGTAATAATAGTTAAAAGCTTCCTATAAGGAGGCTTTTTTTATACAAATGTGTATATTTGATTTATTGAAAATATTAAAAAATTAAGGAAAGATTATAATATGAAACTTTTAGAAAATAAAACGGCAATTATCACTGGTGCAACTAGAGGAATTGGAAAAGGTATTGCAGTGACATTTGCAAAACAAGGAGCAAATGTGGCATTTACATATAGTTCTTCAGTTGAAGCAGCTCAAGAGCTAGAAAAAGAATTGGAATCATTTGGTATAAAAGCAAAGGGATACCAATCTAACGCAGCAAATTTTGAAGCTGCACAGGAATTGGCGGCTGAAGTTCTAAAAGAATTTGGAACTATTGATATTTTAATAAATAATGCAGGAATAACAAAAGATAATTTATTAATGCGTATTTCTGAAGATGATTTTGATAAAGTAATTGAGGTCAATTTAAAATCTGTTTTTAATTTAACAAAAGCAGTAATTAGGCCAATGATGAAACAACGTGCAGGTTCAATTATAAATATGAGCTCAGTTGTTGGAATAAAAGGAAACGCAGGCCAAACTAATTATGCCGCTTCGAAATCGGGTATTATAGGATTTTCAAAATCAGTAGCTTTAGAGCTAGGATCAAGAAATATTAGGAGCAATGTGATTGCTCCAGGGTTTATAGAAACTGAAATGACTTCAAGTTTACCCGAAGAAAAAGTAAAAGAATGGAGAAATGCCATTCCTTTGAAACGAGGAGGAACACCAGATGATGTAGCAAATGCTTGTGTATTTTTAGCTTCAGATATGAGTTCATATATTACCGGACAAACATTAAGTGTAGATGGAGGAATGTTAACTTAAATTATACCTATTGAGTACAGCAACACTATTATTGATAATTTTAGCAGTTTTTACCGCATTATTTATCGCTGTATTTCAATATTTATTTCATAATAAAGAGAAAAGCCGATTAAATTWTYRRYYKWMWYWWKWWMRKTYTTMMWSTRKWTTTTTNNAATATTACTACTCTTAATAAACCCTTCTATAATTAAAAAGAAGGTTGAAATTGTAAAACCAAAATTATTAATAGCTGTTGATAATTCAACATCAATAAAGTACAATTCACAAAATGAGACGGTAATAAAACTTGTACAATTAATTAAAAATTCCAAAGCCTTAAATGACAAATATTCTATTAATTATTATGGTTTTGGAAATAATTTATATGAATTAGGTTCTTTAAATTTTAATGAAAATCAAACTAATTTAGCTGTTCCATTTCAAGAATTTTTAAGACTGTATAAAAATAAAATGGCTCCTGTCATATTAATTTCTGATGGAAATCAAACCATTGGAAATAATATTGAATTTATTACTTATGAAAACCCAGTTTTTCCTTTTATAGTTGGTGATACTACAGTTTTTGAAGATATCTATATTCAACAGATAAATGTAAATAAGTTTACCAATTTAAAGAATAAATTTCCTGTTGAATTATTTGTAAATTATACAGGGAATAAATCAATTTCTAAAAAATTAACGATATATCACAAAGGAACTAACGTTTTTTCAAAACAATTACATTTTTCAAAAACTGATAATGTTAAAACGGAATCTTTTTATTTAACTGCTATAACAAAGGGCTCTCAATATTATACGGCCACAATTGAACAGCTAGCAAATGAACGAAACACCGTAAATAATCGTAAAGATTTTAGTATAAAAGTCATAGAAGAAACAGCTAAAATTCTGATTTTAACTTCAGTTTTGCATCCTGATTTAGGTATGTTTAAAAAATCGATAGAGAGCAATAGACAGCGTGACGTATCAATTATTAATAGTGTTAATTTTAAAGGTAACTTATCAGATTACCAATTAATTATATTGTATCAGCCAACAAGTAATTTTGATAAAATAATGGCTCAGATCAGCACTAAAAAATTAAATTATTTTATCATTACTGGATTAAATACCGATTGGGGTTTTTTAAATAAAATTCAAGGAAAATTTAAAAAAGAAGCTATATTTTCGGCTGAAAATTATTATCCATTACTCAACCTTTCTTACGCAAGTTTTATTAATGAAGACATTGATTTTAAGAWTTTCCAACCCTTAACAGATCAATTTGGAAAAACTTCGTTTTTTGTTCCTTATAACACCCTATTATTTAAAAAAATAGGAGCTATTGATACTGAACAACCTTTATTAGCTACTTTTGAAAATAATCTCCATAGGGGAGCGGTTTTATTTGGTGAAAATATGTGGAGTTGGCGTATGGCAAGTCATAAAAAAAATAAATCTTTTGAATCTTTTGATGGATTTATGTCGAATTTAATACAGTATTTATCTTCTGCCAACAGAAAGAAACGATTTAATATTTCTGTCAAATCATTTTATCATGCGAATGAAAGAATAAAATTTTCTGCAAGTTATTTAGATAAGAATTTCAATTTTGATAACCGAGCTAAATTATGGTTAACGATTTCAAATTCAGAAAACAGTTTCTCTAAAAAAATTCCATTTGCAATATCTGGAGCGAGGTATATAGCTGAATTGTCAAATATTCCACATGACGATTATAACTATGCTGTTTCTATAGAAAATAATAATGAAATAGCTTTAGGAAATTTTAAAGTATTGCCATTTGAAGTAGAGCAGCAATTTGCAACAGCTAATAAGCATGCGCTTGAGTTATTAGCTGCAAAAACTGGGGGAAATACGTATTTCTATACTCAGGAACCTAAATTAGTAGAAGATTTGAAAAATGATACTAGATTTAAAAGTATTCAGAAAATAAACTATATTAAAACACCATTGATAAATTGGAAGTGGATTTTAGGAATAATTATACTTTTATTTAGCGTTGAATGGTTTACCCGAAAATATTTTGGGGAGATTTAAAATCTATTAAAAATGCAACACTAGTGCATTTAATTATTCCTTACATTTGCTTCAGTTTATGAAACTAGCTTCAATCATATTGTCCTGTACCATTTTAATTCAAAGTTTTAATTTTGATATAAGTGATATTCAAAAGATTTCAAATCTTATGGAACATTTAGATTGTCACTTTGAAGATGGTGATACGATTGATGATTTTATCGCAATTCATTACAGCGGAGACGAGAATGCACCAAAAACTGAACATGAAAAACATCAAGAACTGCCTTTTAAGCATCAACATCTTGATGCACATTCTCAACTAGTGTTTATAGTTTCTGCAAATGAATTTTTTGGTTATTATCAAGAATCTTTTTTAGTAAATACAAAATTCACATACAAAGAACCATCTACAAGTTTAGTTATCAATAAATTTTTCCAGCCTCCTAGAGTTTAAGTTTTATATCCGTTTTGAACACCTTTTTTAGAATGAAATAGGTGTAACTATATATATATAATAACTTAAATTTATTTAGAAATGATAGATAAAATTATTCGTTTTTCTATTCAAAACAAATTCATTATAGGTCTGCTTATTCTTATACTTATTGGTGCTGGAACCTATTCAATGATGACCGTAAAATTGGGATCTGTTCCTGATATTACTAATAACCAAGTACAAGTAATTACAGTTGCTCCAAATTTAGGAACCGAAGATATAGAACAATTTGTAACCTATCCAATTGAATTGGCCGTTGCTAATTTGCCAAGTGTAGTTGAGCTACGTTCCGTTTCTCGTTTTGGACTTTCTGTAGTCACGATTGTTTTTAGAGACGATATGGGGACTTACTTGCCAAGGCAGCTTGTTCAAGAAAAATTAGCAGATATAAAAGAAAATATACCTAAGGGTTTTGGAAAACCTTTTATGGCTCCAATTGCTACTGGGTTGGGTGAAATTTACCAATATTCTCTCGTTCCAAAAAAAGGCTATGAAGACAACTATTCACCAACTGAATTACGTACCATTCAAGATTGGATTGTAAAACGACAAATGGCATTAATCCCAGGAGTCGTAGAGATTAATTCTTTTGGAGGAAATGTGAAGCAATATGAAATTGCTTTAAATCCGAACAGATTAAAGAGCATGGGGATTAGTATAAATGAAATTTTAGAAGCGCTTGAAAACAACAATTCAAATACAGGGGGAGCCTATATAGAAAGAAATCATCAAGCAAATTTCATTAGAGGAGAAGGATTGGCTAGAACATTGGGAGATATTGAAAATATTGTAATCAAAAATAATTACAATACACCTATTTTAATTAAAGATGTGGCAGATGCGGTTCGCTTTGGTAAAGCGGTACGATTTGGTGCTTTTACTGAAGATGGTCAAGAATCTGTTGGAGGACAAGTATTAATGTTAAAAGGAGAAAACCCTAATGAAGTCATAAAAAAAGTTAAAAAGCGTATTGAAAATATTCAAAAATCATTACCTGAAGGAATCGAAATAAAACCATTTTTAGATAGAAGTGATTTAATATCAAGGACCACAAGTACAGTTTCAAAAAACTTAATTGAAGGAGCCCTAATAGTCGTATTTGTTTTAGTACTATTGCTCGGAAGTTTACGTGGTGGTTTGCTTACGGCTTCAATTATTCCACTCTCGCTTTTGTTTGCTTTTATATTAATGAAAGCAACAGGTGTCTGGGCAAATTTAATGTCATTAGGAGCCATTGATTTTGGGATTATTGTTGACGGAGCCGTAATTATTGTTGAAGGAACCGTGTATCATATTGAACAACGAATAAAAAAGAATAAAAATGATTTTTCTGCTGAGGAAATGGATGAGCTTGCCTATAAATCCAGCAGTATGATGATGAATTCTGCCTTCTTTGGGCAATTAATTATACTTATTGTATTTACTCCTATTTTATTTTTAACTGGTGTAGAAGGAAAAATGTTTCGTCCAATGGCATTTACTTTTGGTTATGCAGTTTTAGGAGCATTATTACTTTGTTTAACCTATGTACCTGTTATGGCTTCACTTTTTATGAAGCCTACTTCAGAAAGAAAGGGAAATTGGTTTGTACATTTTGAATCTTGGCTTTCCAAAATTAGCAACAAAATGATGTCAGGTATTTTTAAGATGTATGCACCTTTGGTTAAAAAGGCATTAAAATTTAGAAGGTCTGTGATAATTATTGCTACTCTTATGTTTGTGATTGCAGTTGTTGTATTTTCAAGAATGGGTGGTGAATTTATTCCTAAATTAGATGAAGGTGATATTGCTATGCAAATTATTATGAAGCCAGGTAGTTCTTTAACCGAATCTATTAAAGTTTCAGAAGAAGTTGAACATATTATCAAGGGAAATTTTCCTGAAGTTAAAACAATTGTAGCTAGAATAGGGGTTTCTGAAATACCGACAGATCCTATGCCAATGGATATTGCTGATTGCTTTATCATTTTAGAAAAGGATACTGATAAATGGACTTCCGCGAAATCAAAACCTGAATTGGTTAAAAAAATACGAGACAAATTAAATGTGATTGTTGGTGTAAATTTTATTTTTACACAACCTGTTGAACTCCGTTTTAATGAGTTGCTTACTGGTGTTCGTGAAGATGTAGCAATAAAATTGTATGGTAATGATTTAACTGTTTTAGCAACTAAAGCTGAAGAAATGGCAAAAATCATTCAAACAGTTCAGGGTGCTGCAGATGTACGTGCCGAGGCTACTGATGGACTTCCTCAAATTACTATAATTTATCAAAGAGAAAAATTGGCTAAGTATGGCTTAACCATTGATAAATTAAATAGATATGTAAGCGCTGCGTTTGCTGGAGCAGATGCTGGAACTATATTTGAAGGTGAAAAACGCTTTGATCTGGTAGTTCGTTTTTCTGAAACTTACAGGAAAAGCATTGATGATCTACGAAATCTATTCGTTGATTTACCAAATTCAGAAACCCAAATTCCGCTCAAAGAATTAGCGAATATCAGTTACAAACCTGGACCAATGCAAATTTCTCGAGACAATACCTATAGAAGAGTATCTGTGGGTGTAAATGTAAGAGGACGTGATGTAGAGTCTATGGTTGAAGAAGTACAACAAAAATTAGAAGCCGACTTAGATTTACCTGATGGTTATTTTATCGAATATGGTGGCTCTTTTGAAAATTTAAAAAGAGCTAAAGAACGTTTATCTATTGTTGTACCAATTGCGTTATTTTTAATTTTTATACTTCTTTATTTTGCTTTAAACTCTGTTTCACAAGCCACAATGATATACATGGCAGTGCCATTGTCAGCAATTGGTGGAATTTATAGTTTATCTTTTAGAGGGATGCCATTTAGCATCTCGGCTGGTGTAGGTTTTGTTGTGTTATTTGGTGTTGCTGTTCTAAATGGTCTCGTTTTGGTGAGTAGATTTAATAGTTTAAAGTTGGAAGGCAAAACAGATTTGACACAGCGAATTTTAATAGCTACTAAAGAGCGTTTGCGTCCAATTTTACTTACAGCAGTTGCGGCAATTATGGGGTTTGTGCCAATGGCAATTTCAGCTTCAGCTGGTGCCGAAGTTCAAAGACCTTTAGCTACAGTTGTAATTGGGGGGTTAATTTCATCAACACTTTTAACACTGTTGGTTATTCCAGTATTGTATTATATCGTTGAAAGTCGTTCTAAAAAAATAAAAACGATGAAAATAAGTAAAATAAATACATCAATGGCTACATTTTTTATCATTGGGTTTACTTATTTTGTTGGAAATGTTTCGGCAATAGCCCAAGAAAATAATCAGATCTTAAGCTTAGAGGAAGTAATTACAATTGCTTTTGAGAACAATCCAACGATAAAGGCTGCAAATTTGGAAATTGAGAAGCAACAGCGTTTAAAAAAATCGGTATTTGATATTGATAAAACAGCTATAACTTATTCAAGAGGCGAACTAAATGGGGTTCAAAGCGATTATGAATGGAATGTTTCTCAAGATTTTAAATTCCCTACAGTGTATGGAACACAGCTGAAATTGCAAAAAGAGAAGATTGTATTAAGTCAAGTGACTTTAATGCTTCAAAAAAATAATTTGGAACGTAATGTTAAGGCTTTGTATATGGGGTTATTGTATACTAAAAATAAGCTCAAATTGATTTCAAAGCTAGAAAAGGAGTTTGACAATTTTGCCGTTATTGCTCATAAGAGGTTTGAAATCGGAGATACAAATTTAATTGAGAAAATGGCCGCTGAAGCTAAACTTGAAGAGGTTAGATTGCAAAAAACTGAAATATATTTGGATGTAGAAAATTTAAGAAAGCAACTTCAATTGCTACTTAACTTTGAAGATTCAATAACGATTTCAAATGAAGAGTTAAATAAACTACCTTTTGAGAGGATTGAAAAATTAGGGAATGATATCCCAAATTTAAGAGTGAAAAAGCAAGTAGTAACTATCTCAGAAAGAGAGTACAACGTTGAAAAATCTAACTATTTACCAGATTTAACAGCGGGTTACTTTAATCAACAAATAGAAGGTGTAAAAAATTTTACAGGTTTTCAATTAGGTGTTAAAATTCCCATATTTTTTTGGTCTCAAAAAGGAAAGACACAAGCTGCTAAAAAAAATAATGAAATTGCTCAAATGAATTTTGAGCAGTCCAAATTAGATTTGAAGTCGATTTTTCAAACCAATCTTTCGGAATTTACAAAACATGAAGCTTCTCTTTTGTATTATGAAACTAGAGGTTTACAATTAGCAGATACTTTATACTTTTCTGCTAACAAAGCATATAAAGAAGGTGAAATTGGTTATGTAGAGTACATCACAACTCTAGAACAAGCGGTGCAAATTAAAAGAAGCTATTTAGATAGACTTAATTTGTACAATCAAACAATTATTAAAATTAACTATTTAATAGGAAAACATAATTAGAAGATGAAAAATATATTAAAAATAAGTATTTTTTTTTTACTTCTTATCGCTTTGATAAGTTGTGAAGAAAATAAGCAACAAAGAAATAATCACAAAAATTCGATTAGAAAAAGTGAAGAACTTCATACTAAAGATAATAATAACGAAGAGGAGAGCTCTACCATGGTTACATTGAAGTTAAATCAACTAAATGTAATGAATATAGAACTCGGTATAGTTAGTCAGGTAAATTTAGGATCTACATTAAAAGTAAATGGACAATTAGAATTGCCTCCTCAAAAAAAGGCAAGCGTGAGCACTATATTAGGAGGTAGATTACAAAGTATATCTGTAATAGAAGGTGATTATGTTAAAAAAGGTCAGGTAGTTGCATATTTGAACAATCCTGAAATTATTAAAATGCAACGTGATTATCTTTCTGTAAAAAGTAGTTTTACTTTTTTAGAAAATGAATACCAGCGAAAAAAAATATTGTTGAATGACGGAATTACTTCTGTGAAGTCATTTCAACAAACGGAAGCTGACTATTACGAATCAAAATCGAGTTTGAGCGCTTCTAAATCTACATTGCAGTTAATGGGTTTAAACATAGCCACAATTGAAAAGGGTATTATAGTTTCATCAATTCCTATAATTGCACCTATAAAAGGATATGTTCAAAATATTGAAATTAATATTGGAAAATATGTATCACCAGCAAAAGAAATGTTCGAAATTGTTGATAATGAATTCTTACATTTAGGCTTAAAAGTTTTCGAAAAAGATATAGATAAAGCAAAAGTTGGACAAATTATAACATTTTCACTTACAACRAGGTCTGATAAAATATATGAAGCTGAAATTTTTGCATTGGGAAAGGCATTTGACATGGATACAAGAGCTGTAAAAGTACATGCAAAAATAGTGGGAACTCACGAAGGACTTCTTACAGGTATGTTTGTAGATGCAAGAATAATAATTACAAATACAAAAGTAAATGCACTTCCAGATGCAGCATTTGTAAATGAAGATGGATTGGATTATATTTTTATTCAAATAGAAAAAAATAAAGAAGAAATTGTTCTTGAAAAAATTCAGGTTAATAGGGGAGTTTCTGATCTAGGTTTTTCAGAGGTTGTTTTTGTGAATGATATTCAAAATAATATGATAGTCGTTACTAAAGGTGCTTACTATGTAAATGCTGAGTTAAATAAAGGTGAATTTGGTGAACACAATCATTAAAATTTACTGATGAGGTATGTCAGCTGTGGGTATTTCTATAATTAGATATTTATTTGTAAATTTAATAGCAATTCGAATGTTAGTGTCTATATATCTGAAATTTGAATCTAAAAATTAATCAATCATTGGTATGATGTTGGATTTGGAAAAAATATTAGAAAAAAATAATGTAAGACCAACAGCGATGCGCTTGTTGGTTTTACAATTTCTCTTAAACAAAGAAGTTGCTTTGAGCTTAACTAATTTGGAAAACTATTTTGAAAAATCAGATAGGACAACCTTATTTCGTACTTTAAAAACATTTGTTGAAAGTGGTATTGCCCACAAAATTGATGATGGTACAGGAGTAACAAAGTATGCCTTATGCGAAGAAAATTGTAATTGTGATATAGAGACCGATTTACATGTTCATTTTCATTGTAATTCATGCAAGAAAACTAGTTGTTTGCCAAAGCATTTAATTCCAACTATAAGTTTGCCTGATAATTTTAAGGCTGAAGAAGTTAATTTGGTAGTTAAAGGAGTCTGCGATCTGTGTAACAGCTAAATTTCAGTGGTATTTAAATAAAATTGGATATTTTTTAAAGGTTGTTTAATAGATTAAAAGTAGCATGATCTTGAAAGATTTATTACTTTTTTAAAATTTGAGATAAGCCGTTTTTTACTTATAAATAGTTAAATACGTGTTTTATATTTAAGTATTTGCTTAATTAATGTAATYATTTAYTATMTTTAWCGACWATWMWWTAAAWYYKAWATATGAAAGCTGTATCCTGTATAAGAGAACACAAAGATCAATTGAAAATTAACAGTTTCGAAAATCTGATAACTRATTTTTCAAAAGAYTTTAAAACAGTTRGYAAMATAGTWGGWTTGATTGGAAATGAWGTMMGATTAMAATTRATGTGGTTRATAAATGAAGATAAATTTTGCGTATGTGATTTAGCTGATATTTTACAAATGAGTGTACCAGCAATTTCGCAACATTTAAGGAAACTTAAAGACGTCAATGTTATTGAATCTATTAGAGAAAAACAAACTATTTATTATACTATTACTGAAGAAAATAGTGCTATTGTAAATCATATTTTAGCGCTAGTTTCTGATAAAATAACTATTTAATGATGGGTACGGATAAACAAAAAAACAAGTTGGTTGGAATGGGGATTTTAAGTGCTGTAGCTGCCTCGCTTTGCTGTATAGCCCCAGTGCTAGCATTGTTTGCAGGAACTACTAGTATGGCAGCTTCTTTTTCTTGGATTGAGCCTTTTAGGCCTTATTTAATTGTATTGACAATTGTAGTATTAGCTTTTGCGTGGTATCAAAAATTAAAGTCCAGTACAAAAGAAAAAATTGACTGCGCTTGYGAAGAARATGAAAAGCAGCCATTTATRCAATCAAAAACATTTTTAGGYATCGTWACAWTATTTTCAATTGTGATGCTTGCATTTCCTTATTATGCAGATACCTTTTACCCAAATACTAAAAAAGAGGTAATTATTGTGGATGCTTCTAACATTAAAACTGTTGAGTTTGATATCGTTGGTATGACTTGTAGTGGTTGTGCTGAAATGGTAAATTTTGAGGTGAATAAGCTAGAAGGTATTATTAATTCAAATGCATCTTATGAAAATAGCARTGCAATTATAGAATTTGATAYYTCTAAAACAASTGAAAATGAAATAAAAAAGACRATAAATTCGACAGGATATAAAGTTCCTAAAACAAATAATTAACAGAATTTTCAGGGATTAAGAATAACATTAAAACAAATAAAAATGAGTAAAATTGAATTAAAATCAACATTAACTTGTCCAAAATGTGGATGTACGAAAGAAGAGGAAATGCCAACTGATGCTTGTCAGTATTTCTATGAATGTACTAGTTGTAATAAAATTTTAAAGCCAATAAATAACGATTGTTGTGTTTATTGTTCTTATGGGTCAGTTCCTTGTCCTCCAATACAAGAAAGTGAAAATAGTGGAAAATCAAGTTGTTGTTAGTAATGTTAATCAATTCTTTAGTTTTAATGGCTAATTAACCTTAATCCGTTCTTTTATTCTTTCAGATTAATAATACAAAAAAATAGATTGCTAACTTAAGATGATAAAATAAAAGAAGCCATCCAATCTACAAGGTATGTAATTAAAAATATTGAAAATGAATAAATTAAACATACTAACAATTTGCCTCCTTTCAACAATAAATTTGTTTGCTCAAGGACCTCCAATAACTGTAGAAACCCCTGTCATGTTTGGCCTAGAAGGCAGTGGAATTAGAACTTTTGGTAAGTTTATTTCAAAAAAAAACGGAACTATTTATGTCCAGCCAATCGCAATACCCTATAATATTTCAACAAAATTTCAAGTAGGTGGTATCATTCCATTGATGTTAAAAAGACTAGATGAAGGAGAAACAATTAGTGGATTTGGAGATTTGATATTATTTGCAAAATATCAAATTTACAAAAAAGATGAAATAGCAAAAACAGTAAGAATTTTAGCAAACATTAAACAAACATTTCCAACAGGGAAAACCGGAATTGGTTTAGGAATTTCTCAAACATATGTTGGAATAATTATGGGAAATATAACTACTGGAATAGGTGTTTATAGTGACTTTGGCTATCATATTACAAGCAATGACACAACGGATAACTTCACTTACAATTTTTCAATAGGAATTCCTTTACTTTCTCATCAATATCCTCAAAAGCAACTCAATACATTTCTTGAATTTAATGGGAATTACCTGTTTGGACCTAAAGTTCATACTGTTTTTATATCGCCAGGGTTTCAATTTATACCTGGAAGAAGAATTTTATTTGAAACCAGTTTTCAAATTCCAGTTGTACAGAAAAATGTACTAGCTAATAAGACCAATTACATGGTTTTATTGGGTACAAGATTTTTACTTAACTAAAAATTACTAATTATGAAACGAGCATGTTGGAATGTTTATTACCCAAGGTAATGATTAATAGCGAACAGCATGTGACCGTTAAAAAACAATAAATAGAAACACATGAAAAATTCATTCAAACAAACAGTTTCATTTGCATTGATTTTAATAATTGTTGGATTTTCAACAATTATCAAAGCACAGACAGTCGAAAAAAAAGACCTTATTTATGTAAAAATTGAAATTATGGGAATGGCGTGTCCGTACTGTGCTTTTGGAATGGAAAAAGAATTGAGAAAAGTTGCTGGAGTTTACAATGTAAAGATAGAATTAGAAGTTGGTTTAGCTTTCATCTCAACTCCAATACAACAAAAACCWACGAAGGAAAGTATTSAAAAAATAATTATGGATGCAGGATTTACGGTTGGCAATATTGAATATAGTACCAAACCGTTTGTAACTAAACAATCTCAAAATTAGTGTATACCTACVVATAAGTTCCADTRCATAAWTGCACTTCCGTTGCAAGTCATTTTAYBSTATTTTTAAAAAATAAATACTGATGHATATTGTGGATTAATTTCTCTTATAATTTCAGTTTTAAAAATAGTAATATGAGCGACAATTGTAAGGAAGGATTTGCTTGTAATGTAGATTTTACTAAAGATACTATTGGTTCTAAAAAAATACCAACATTGAATAAAAAAAACTTAGTTCCTACGATTGGTTTATTCTTTCTGTTACTGGGAATTGGATTCGATTTTTATGATGTTCCGTTTTTTGAAACACCTATTCCATTTTTATGGTTTGCAATAATTTATGTGATTGTTGGAGGGCCAATTGTTTTAAGAGCACTTAAATTAATTGTTAAAGGYAGTATTTACAACGAATTTGTTTTAATGTCAGTTGCAACACTTGGTGCTTTTTTAATAGGTTCTTATGCYGAAGGAATAGCTGTGATGCTATTTTATGTTGTAGGTGAACTATTTCAAGAAAAAGCTGTAAAAAGAGTGAAAAATTCTATTGAGGCATTGTTGAAAGTTCAAGTTGAAGAAGTCATTGTATTAGAAAATGGGAGTTCAATAATTAAACATCCAAGAGACGTTAAAATTGGACAAATTATTCAAGCTAAACCTGGACAAAAAATAGCGTTGGATGGAGCCTTAATTTCAGAAATAGCCACTTTAAATACAGCTGCCTTAACAGGTGAATCTGTTCCTGAAAACCTAGAAAAGGGAGACCTTGTTCTGGCAGGTATGGTAAACCTCCATAAACTTATTGAAATAAAAGTAACCAGTAAATACGAAGATACCAAGCTTTCAAAAATATTAAAATTAGTACAAGAAGCTGTGAGTAGAAAAGCAGAAACACAGTTGTTGATCAGTCGTCTGGCTAAAGTATATACTCCAATTGTTTTTTGGTTAGCAATTGCACTGGTAGTAATTCCTTCCTTTTTTTTAGGAGATACGTATCAATTTCAATTATGGTTTCAACGTGCCTTAATCTTTTTGGTAATCTCTTGTCCATGTGCATTAGTAATTTCAATTCCATTAGGTTATTTTGGTGGAATAGGAGCAGGTTCAAGTAATGGAATCCTATTTAAAGGAGCTAACTTTTTAGATTTGATTACGAAAGTAGACACCATTGTACTGGATAAAACAGGAACGTTAACAAAAGGAGTTTTTGAAGTGCAAAAGGTGGTTACAGTGGATTTTGAAAAAGAGTTGCTATTAGAACTAGTCGCAATTTTAGAAAGCAATTCCACACATCCTATTGCTAAAGCAATTGAAAAATATGTAAATAAAGTAAATTTCAATTATAAAATTACTGATGTTGAAGAAATTTCTGGTCATGGAATGAAAGGGAAAGTGGGCAATTATGATATTCTAGTAGGAAATATGAAACTCCTTGATAAATTTAATATTGAGTTTGATGAAAGTCTAAATTCAATTACTGAAACTATAGTTGTCATAGCGATTAATAATAGATATGCAGGCTATATTTCCATAGCCGACACCTTAAAAGACGATGCTATAGATGCTGTAAGTGCATTGCAAAGTATTAAAAATGTTACTGAAATAGTGATGCTTTCAGGCGACAAACAAATAGTAGTAGACAAAATTGCAAAACAATTAGGAATTGATAAGGCTATCGGAGAATTACTTCCAGAAGAAAAAATTAAAGAAGTTGAGAAACTAAAAAGAGAAGGTAAAACTATTGCATTCATTGGAGATGGAATAAACGATGCCCCTGTAATTACCATTTCCGATGTTGGAATGGCCATGGGTGGTTTGGGWAGTGATGCAGCAATAGAAACTGCTGATATTGTAATTCAAACKGATCAACCTTCAAAAATTGCRATRGCAATAAMWATAGGCAATGAAACRAACAAAATTATTTGGCAAAATATTTTTTTGGCGCTAACGGTTAAAATATTGGTGCTTATTCTTGGAGCGCTTGGAATGGCAACCATGTGGGAAGCTGTGATAGCTGATGTTGGAGTTTCTTTATTAGCTATTYTAAATGCWGTRAGAATTCAAAAAATGAACTTYAATRYTTTAMAGTAACTNGNMTTTAATAGRYWAYAYTAAATTYCTACAAMTWWKRKKWKCTAATTTGAAAGTTRWGATGARYTTTTTGTKATYMAWAAAATAWRTWACKAAACATAATTTWWTATAATTTCWGTTTTGTATTTTTACAGTTAAATTAAAATTTNAAAAAAATGAGCAACGGACAATTACAATTACCAAAATCTTTAATGCCAATCATATTTATTGGGATTATTGCAATTATATTTTTTTCAAAATCAACTGTAACTATTGACGCCGGTGAGGCAGGAGTTTTATGGAAACGATTTGATGGAGGTGTAGTAACAGATCAACCTGCTATGGGTGAAGGATTCCACATGGTGGCACCTTGGAATAATGTGATCATATATGAAGTACGTCAACAAGAATTATTTGAAAAAATGAAAGTGCTTTCTTCTAACGGATTAGATATAATATTAGAAACTACYGCTTGGTATTTACCAAAAACTGATGAATTAGGTAAATTACACCAACAAAAAGGACAAAATTATTTAGATCGAGTTATTAAGCCAGCACTGCGTTCAGCTGCACGTAGCGTTGTTGGACGTTATACACCTGAGCAATTATATTCAAGTAAAAGGGATATAATTCAGAAGGAGATTTTTGATGAGACAAAAAAGATTTTAGACAAACAATTTATACAATTAAATGATGTGTTGGTTAGAGATGTTACTTTACCAGCAACTATTAAAAATGCCATAGAGCGTAAACTAAAGCAAGAGCAAGAATCTCTTGAGTACGAATTTAGATTAGTTACTGCATCTAAGGAAGCTGAAAAAGCAGTTATTGAAGCAAAAGGTAAAGCAGATGCAAACCGTATATTGAGCGCTTCATTAACGGATAAAATACTTAGAGATAAAGGAATTGAAGCTACACTTAAATTAGCAAGTTCTCCTAACAGTAAAGTAATTGTAATTGGTAGTGGTAAAACTGGAATGCCTATTATATTAGGAAATCAATAAAAGAAATTTTATTATATTGAGTCGTCCTAAAATAGGTTGACAATTTTTAAAATAAAAAAAGCCTTGAAGTTATTCAAGGCTTTTTTTATAAATTATAATGGATTCTTATTTCATAGAACCAATCATATTTTCAGGTTTTACCCAAGCATCATATTCTTCAGAAGTCACATATCCTAATCTAACAGCTTCTTCTTTTAGGGTAGTTCCGTTAGCATGTGCAGTGTTTGCAATTTCAGCAGCTTTGTAATAACCAATTTTAGTATTTAATGCAGTTACAAGCATTAAAGAATTGTTTACCAATTCAGTAATACGGGTATAATTAGGCTCAATACCTACGGCACAGTTTTCATTAAAACTAGCACAGGCATCACCAAGTAAACGAGCTGATTGTAAAAAATTAGCAGCCATTACAGGTTTAAATACATTCAATTCATARTGCCCTTGMRTWCCTCCAACWGTAATAGTWACATCGTTCCCCATWACTTGAGCACAAACCATKGTTAAMGCTTCTGATTGAGTTGGATTYACTTTACCMGGCATAATTGAACTTCCTGGYTCATTCGCKGGRATAATTAATTCACCAATTCCTGAACGAGGACCTGAAGCCATCATACGAATATCATTTGCWATTTTATTTAATGAWACSGCYAAAAGTTTWAGAGCACCATGGCTTTCAACAATAGCATCRTGTGAAGCCAGCGCCTCAAATTTATTTTCAGCAGTAATAAATGGTAGTTTCGTAAATTCTGCTATTTTTTTTGCAACTAAAACATCATATCCTTTTGGTGTATTTAATCCAGTTCCAACAGCTGTTCCTCCTAACGCAAGTTCTGCTAAATGAGGTAACGTGTTTTTTAATGCTTTTAAACCATGGTTCAATTGTGATACATACCCAGAAAATTCTTGACCAATTGTTAGTGGAGTAGCATCCATTAAGTGCGTTCGCCCAATTTTTACTACATCCTTAAACTCTTCTGATTTAGCTTGAAGCGTATCTCTTAATTTCTCTATACCAGGGATCGTAGTATCAATAATCATTTTATAACAAGCAATATGCATACCAGTGGGGTAGGTGTCATTACTTGATTGTGATTTGTTTACATCGTCATTTGGTTGAATTGTTTTTTCACCTTCCCCGATTATTTTACCTGCAATTTCATGTGCACGATTGGCAATAACTTCGTTACAATTCATATTACTTTGAGTACCCGAACCAGTTTGCCAAATGACCAATGGAAATTGGTCGTCATGTTTTCCTTCTAATATTTCTTCACATACAGCTGAGATTAGATCTCTTTTATCTTCAGTCAAAACACCTAATTCGCAGTTTGTATGAGCCGCCGCTTTTTTAAGGTATGCAAATCCGTACACAACTTCTAAAGGCATAGATCCTTCAGGTCCAATTTTAAAGTTATTTCTTGAACGTTCTGTTTGAGCTCCCCAATACTTGTTAGCAGGAACTTCTACATTTCCCATAGTATCTTTTTCTATTCTATATTTCATAATATTCTTATTTATTCAAATAGCTGAATTACAAAGTTATTAATTCTGTTTTTTAACGAATCAAAAATGCATATTTATTTTAATAAATTTAATGAGAAATGTCATTTACAAAAAAAATAAAAACATATGTGCTAAATTAAAAATAAATACTATTTTTGTAAAAAACATAAAACAGCATTCATTAATTATGGATTTATCACAATTTTCAGGATTTTTAGTATTCTTAACGATTTTCACAATGGGATTTTGGTTGATGATTTTTTTAGTAACCTTCATTATTCCTTATTGGTTAATAGGATATTTTAGAGAAGCTTGGAAATTTAGAAAAGAAGGTCCTGCACCTAGAAAAGATTAATTCAGAATTATATATTATAAAAAAGAGGGACAATAACTAAATTGTCCCTCTTTTTATTTATGCTTTAAACATTTCCTCTTCACCGCCGCCGTTATAATTTCCCTGACGTTCTCTTTTCTTTTTTTGATTGAATCTGTACGTGAAGTTCAGCATTATTTGCCGCTGTCTCCATTGAAATTCACTTATAGTAGTTGTTGTTGGAGTAAATGATTCAGAATTTCTTTTGCGTGAATTAAATAAGTCACTAACATTTAAGGATAACGTTCCTTTTTCTTTTAGAATATCTTTACTGAATGCAAGATTTACACTTAACATTCCCTCTCTTTTAGATTGCGCACTTTCATAGGGAGCTCTATACATTCCTCTAGTTTGCCATTCTATTTCTCCAGGCAATGAAATTCTAGATGTAAAACGAGTAAACCATGTAATATCATTTGAATCGTAATTTACACCGTCATAATCACCATTGGTAACAACTTTGTACAGGTTAAAACTATTTGAAATCTTCCACCATTTAAAAGGGGTGTAATTAGCGGTAAACTCATAACCAAATCTATCTTGAGTGCTTAAATTTATAGGAGTTCTAATTATTACAAGTATTTCTTTATCATCAATTATTCGTAACTCTTCCGTTTGAATCATCTCAAAATTGTTGATGGAATGCTGATAATAAATTGAAGTGTTAAAAGTAAATTTATTCCATCTTTTTAAGTATCCTAAATCAAAAGAATTTGTGTAAGTTGGATCTAAATTGACATTTCCTTTTCTGATATAGGTTTCACTTATTCTTGATTCAAATGGGTTTAAAAACCAATGGCGTGGTCGTCTTAATCTTCTACTATATCCAAGGGTTAGGCTTTCAGTGTCATCTAGTTCTAAGCCTAAATWTAATGTAGGAAACAATTCAGTATACTTTTTATTATAAATTTCATTGCTTTGAATTAGATTTATTTTTCTATCTGTTATTTCAGCTCTTAACCCTAATAAGTATGAGAATTTATCTATTTTTTTTCCAAATTGAGAATAAGCAGCATAGATATTCTGTTCAAAATTTAAAGTATTTGAAAAGTTAGTGTTATTTATAAATTCATTAGTTATATAATCTTCAACTAAATAATCAGAATCCAATTCATCTAAATCAATTTTAAATCCGAACTCAAACTGTGTATCTTCACCAATTGGTAATGTATAATCTCCTTTAAATTGAAAATCAACTTGTTTTTCATCSGTTGAGTTACGTTCTGGTGCATTTTCTAATAGGTCTGGAAAATTTGTAATGTCTGTTATATAATTAAAATTAGTTTCTTCACTTACTCCATATTGAATATCTAAAGACAATCTATGTCCTGATTTATTAAAATTTTTAGTGAAATTTATATCATACTCGATTGTTTTATCTTTTTCAGTCTCATTTTCTTGTCTAATACTTGATTCATTGAGTATATTATTTTGATCTAGTTGATTAATTAAGWKKKTGRWKRARYSAKSMMCAYYASMYYYMCWAYARMRAAYRKTYMYMSYMMWMKMWCTTYKYTMASYYMAWAAMTAYYSWWATCCAATTCTTGTATTAAATCTTTTTCGTTCACGATTATAATTAATGTTTTCGTTTCTATAACTGTCAATGTTACTTAAGTCATCAAAATAAGTAACATTAGAAAATGAATTACCAGGTGCATTTCTATAATTATAACCAGTATTTGTAAAGAAATTTGCTTTTTTTGTTCTATAATTTAGATTTGTTGAGATTCCAAAATTATCTGGATTTCCTGCTGAAGTAGATAATGAAGCATTAAAGCCTTGAGCTTTTCCTTTTCTTAAAATAAGATTTATAATACCAGCGGTACCTTCAGCTTCATATCTAGCTGATGGACTTGTAATTACTTCAACCTTTTCAATGGCTTCTGCAGGTAATTGCCTTAGGGCATCTGTACCACTTAAGCCAACTAAACCTGAAGGTTTTCCATTTATCAATATTCTAACATTCTCATTACCTCTCAAACTTACATTCCCTTCAACATCAACCGAAACTGAAGGAACATTGTCYARTACRTCWGAAGCTGTACCWCCTTTTACAGTCATATCTTTTCCAACRTTGTATATTTTTTTATCCAATCGTATTTCGACAGTACTTTTTTCAGCAATTATTTCAATTTCATCKAAAGCTTCYGCATTAAWTTCTAAAAAWATWGAACCYAAATCAGCRTCAGAGTCTATTTTTTTATTTTTAAATGTTTTTGTTTTAAATGAAATAAACTCWACTGAAACGGTGTAAATTCCTTTTGGAACCTGAATATTAAATTTACCATTATTATCAGTTATTCCTCCAGTTACTCGTTTTCCTTGTGTTGGAGTAAATATTACTGTTGCATATTCTAAAGCTTGCTTAGTTTCTAAATCAATTACTTTTCCTGTAATTAAAACTTGAGCTTGTTTATTGCCTCTTTTTTGTGCGTAACTATTTAAAGAGAACACTACCGTAATTATGAGAATAACGATTTTTTTCATAAATGAACTTAATTAAGATTATTTATTGTGACAAATATAAAGATTGTCTGATTTTTATTAAGTTAATGAGTGTTAATAGATTTGTTTATTATTTGAAGGTTTGCTTTCGGTTAATTTAACGTCTATTGCTTAAATACTGTATAAAACCTCATTAAATTAGCTATCCACCAGTAATTTATGGTGAATATTGGCAAGTAATTAAATGTTAAGAAAATCTTAAATTTTATAAAATACTCTTGATAATTTCTGGAGGTCGGCCAATTACTGCTTTTCCATTATTAATAACTATAGGTCTTTCAATTAGTTTTGGGTTTTGAATCATAACAGCTATAATTTCGGCATCTGAAAGATTTTTATCTTTATAATTTTCTTTCCAAATGACTTCATTTTTTCGAACCAAGTCTAATGGTGAAATACCTAATAATTTAATTATTTCAGTTAATTCTTCTTTTAACAGTGGGGTTTTTAAATAGTTGATGGTTTCAAAATTTAATTTTGAGGCTTCTAAAATTGCTAAACCTTGGCGGCTTTTGCTACAACGTGGATTGTGGTATATTTTCATGATTTTTCTTTTACACAAAAMTAWWTRWAAAAAGTAATTATTCTGAATTAACAGTAAGGTTTTAATCAGAATTTAGGCTTGATATTCTTTTTGTAAAAATCAATTTTTCTATCCTTTTTGCTTTGGTTAAATCTATAGGTAAAGGAAAACAAAATTGTGCGGTATTTTTTTTTGATAAGACTTTTTGAAAAATAGTTGGTATCAAATCGATCTCTATCCGTTTTTCTAGAATTAAATAGATCATCAACAGTTAAGGTAAGAGTAGCTTCTTTATCAAATATGTCTTTACTAATTGCCACATTGGCATAAGTATATGCTTTTCTGGTTGAATAGGGTCCTTCAGCAATTAAAAAGTGCTTAACGTTCGTTTGAAAATTAAAAACAGTTGGAATTTTAAGTTGAGTAAACAATCCAAATTCCCCATTAAAACTAGCATAATTATAGTCTAAAACAATTGTTTGATTAGCCGAATTAACAGTTTCAAAAGTTCCTGATTGATCATAATTAAATAACGAAATGTTTCCAATAAAGTTTACTATTTTACTAACTTTTAACGTTGATGTTAAATTTACACCATAATAATCTAATTTTCCTAAATTTACAGGAGTAGTAATAATTTTATTTACTCCATCTAATTGTACTCCTGTTTCATAAGTTACATCTTGCCAATAGTCATTATATCTTGAAAAAAATAATTCTGATGAAAAAGTTATCTTATTCCCATAAAAGTTCAGCAAAATACTCGATTTATCTAAATAAATTTGTTCAAGATTGGGATTTCCAATATAAGATGAGGTTTCGCTATACTTTTGTTCAAATGGTTGTAGTCTTGAATAGTAAGGTCTAATAATTAATCTTTTGAAACTACCTGTTATACTTGTTATATCTGAGAATGAATAACTTAATGAAATGGAAGGTGAAATGTCATTAAATTGAGTTATTTGATTAATATTTTCATCAGAATAGTTAAGTTTTAACTCTGCAAATTCTGCTCTTAAACCTACATTGAAGAAGAACGATTTATTTTCATAGGTATAATCAAAAAACGCAGCGTTTACATTCGTACTTTGTTCTATAGTTGTTTCAGACAGCAATTCAGAATATAAAAAAGATATATTTTTAAAATCACCATCATACCCAATTGTATAGGCAGACTTTTCATTAATTGGATTGATAAATTCAAGATATGCAATTGTATTCTTTAATTTATCCTTTTGGAAATAATTTTCATCCAAATAAATTGATGTATTGTTATTTTTAATAGCAACAGATGAAGCATCAGTATCTTTTAGATGAGATATATAGGTTGCTAATTGTCTCCCTTCCTTACTAAAGTCGAGTGTAAAATCTAAAATAAATTCGGCGGATTCGTTATTGAAATTCTCATCATGTACTCTATTATTTGAATTTGTTAATATTTTTGATTCATCAAAAATATAGGACTCAGTTAACGTGTTATTTTTATTTTCTAAATTTTGGTAATTAATACTTGTTGTTAGCGTTGCTTTTTTTGTAAAATAAAAGTCAACACCAATAGTGGTGTAAAACCCTTTCCCCTTACTGTCAAAATCACTATTCTCATTTAAAAAAGAAGTAGTAATTCCATTCCTGAAATATTCGTTTTCAGATTTTGATATTTCAACGATGTTTCTGTTATAGTAATTTGCGTTTGTGAAAAAATTAAGATTTTTAGTTTTGTTGTTTAGGGTTATTAAACCTCCAAAATAATCTTTATATCCACCTGTGGCAGTGATAGATCCATTTAATCCTTCATCTTTGCCCTTTTTTAAAATAATATTAATTACGCTAAGTGCTGATGCCTTATATTTTGCACCAGGATTCGTAATTACTTCAATATGTTCAATTGAACCAGCGGGTAGTGTTTTTAGTGCTTCGGCTTTAGATAATAGCGATGTTTTTCCATTAATTAGGACTTGGACAAGACCTTGCCCTTGGACAGATATTTGGCCATCAGGATCAACAGAAATGGAAGGTATATTATTTAAAATATCTGTGACTGTACTTCCTGCTGTTGAAATATCTTTATCAACATTATAAATTACTTTGTTGCGTTTAAATTCTAAGGTTCTTTTTTCGCCAATAATTTCTATTTCATTCAAATATTCAGTATCTATTTCTAATGAAATAACACCTAAATTGATATTTCTAGTAACTGATGAGATTTCAAGTCGCTTTGTTTGGTATGAAAGAAATTCAACATAGACATTATAAATACCTTTTTTAACGTCAATAGAAAATTTTCCTTTTTGATTTGTGATTCCTCCAAAATCTATCTCTTCTGAATTAATAGTTTTGAATATAACTGTAGCATCTTCTATAGGTAATTGTGTAGAAGCATCAATTATTTTACCAGATATTGTATAATGGGGATTATTGTTTTTTTGGCTAAATATAAGTAAAGGGGTACATATAAATAACGCTAAAAAAAATCTTCTCATATAATAATTTTATTAATTATTCGTAGCAATTTATTTTTTTTTCTTGTTTTCAGAATGAAAACATCATCTTTTTTTGGAGGTAAAAATACAAATTATTGTTAATTAACAGCATCTTAAAAAATAATAATTTACTGTTTGCTAGGGAATTGCATCAAAAACTAAAATATTACTTGATAGGAATGTACTGATTTCAGTAGTTGAGAAGGGTTCTTATAATGTACACTTTGTAATTTTAATTTTTTTGCAGCTATGATATTTTCTTCATTATCATCAATAAAAATTGCATTTTCAGGAATGATATTATACCTATTTAAAAGAACATTATAAATAGCTAGAAAAGGTTTTCGAGTTTTTTCTTGTCCGGATACTACAACTCCATCAAAATCATTTAAAAAAGGAAATAACTTTAAAGCAATTGGCCAAGTTTCAGCACTCCAATTTGTCAATGCATAAACCTTATAATTCCCAGAAGATTTTATTTTTTTAAAAAGAGATACATTTTCTTTAATTGGACCTGAAAACATGTGGTGCCATTCTTTATAATATAGTTGAATCCACTCTTCATATTGAGGAAATTCTGCTATTTTAATAGCTACAGCTTCTTTAATTGTTCTTCCGGCATCTTGTTCAATATTCCAATCGTTTGTGCAAACAGTATTTAAAAACCATTGCACCTTTTCTTCGTTGCCATTAAAAACTTCTCTATAAACATATTCAGGTTTCCAATCTACAAGCACACCACCTAAATCAAAAATAATTGTATCAATTTTAGTCATACTATAATTCGTTAGATGTTTCTTTTTGTCCTTGTTCCATTAAAAAGGCCTTAATAAAACCATCAATTTCTCCATCCATTACGGCATCAACATTTCCAGTTTCATGCGCTGTTCTAACATCTTTTACCAGTTTGTATGGATGCATGACATAATTTCTAATTTGAGATCCAAAATCAATTTTCATTTTACCAGATTCAATATCTTTTCTGGCCTCTTGTTGTTTCTTTAGTTCAATTTCATATAATTGAGATTTTAACATCTGCAAAGCGCGATCCCTATTTTCGTGTTGTGAACGAGTTTCTGAGCATGAAATTTGAATTCCTGTTGGTTTATGTGTTAATTGAACTTTAGTTTCAACCTTATTTACATTTTGACCTCCAGCACCACTTGAGCGAGCAGTTACTATTTCAATATCAGAAGGGTTAATAATGATCTCAATACTATCATCAACCAATGGGTAAACATAAACAGAAGCAAAGCTCGTATGTCTTTTTGCATTGCTATCAAAAGGAGATATTCGAACTAATCTGTGCACACCGTTTTCACCTTTTAAATAACCAAATGCATATTCTCCTTCAATTTCAATTGTAACAGTTTTAATACCTACAACATCACCTGCTTGAAAGTTTAATTCTTTTACTTTGAAGCCTTGATTTTCGCTCCACATTAAATACATACGCATAAGCATTTGTGCCCAATCGCAGCTTTCAGTACCTCCAGCACCAGCTGTAATTTGAAGTACAGCACTCAAGCTATCACCTTCGTTCGAAAGCATATTTTTAAATTCTAAATTTTCTATAAGAATAATTGTAGCATTATATAAGTTGATAATTTCATTTTCAGAAGCCTCACCTTCAGCGTAAAAATCAAAAAGAATAGAAATTTCTTCAAAATTAGTTGTAATACTATTAAAGTCATTTACCCATTTTTTCTTTGACCGAAGCGCTTTCATTATTATTTCAGCTTCTTTTGGGTGGTTCCAAAAATCAGGATTAGCAGTTTTTTCTTCTTCGTTTGATATTTCAATAATTTTCTTGTCAATTTCAAGGTAAGTTTTTAACTTGCCAATGCGTTCTTGTAACTTATTTATATGTTCTTTAGATATCATCTATTTATTATAAGAAATACAAAAATAGCCTTTCATTTTTAAAATATGCAAATAATTTTAAATAGCGTATTTGTGTTTATGTTATCCATAAAATTAAATGAATTAAATTAAAAAATGTAGGACTTAATTCTATTAACAATAAATTGAATAAAATGCTTAGCTTTAGAAAAAAATAACCAACAAAATTTTAACTAATGAAACGTATTTTATGTATTGTTGTGCTTATTCTAAGTCAATCACTAATAGCCCAATCTTTTCAGAAAACTAAAGATATGAAACCCTATAATGGTTTCTTTAATTTTTATTACGAAACGTCAAAAGATAAAATTTATTTACAGGTAAATGAATTAGATCAAGAATTTTTATATGTAAATGCACTTGCTGCGGGTGTTGGTTCTAACAATATAGGTTTGGATAGGGGTCAATTAGGACAAACTGCAGTGGTTAAGTTTGTGAAAGCTGGAAATAAATTGTTGTTAATTCAGCCAAATTTGAAGTACAGAGCTATTACCAATAATGGAGAAGAAAAAAAATCTGTTGAAGAGGCTTTTGCACAATCTGTGTTATTTGGATTTCCTATCGAAGAAGAAAAAGATAAAAGTTATTTGATAGATGTATCAAATTTTTTTCTAAGAGATGCACATGGTGTATCAAGTAAATTACAAAGAACTAAACAGGGTAGCTATAAATTAGATTTAAGTAAAAGTGCATTTTATTTAGAGCGTACTAAAGCTTTTCCAAAAAATGTTGAGTTTGAAGCTTTATTAACTTTTCAAGGTGAGGCTAAAGGAAATTATATTAAAAGTGTTGTTCCAAATTCTTCATTGATAACTGTTCGACAACAYCACTCGTTTATTAAATTGCCAGATAATAATTATAAAAAACGTGTTTTTGATCCTAGATCTGGAGCTCAAAGTATTTCATATTTAGATTATGCTACTCCAATAGAATCTCCAATTTTAAAAAGATATATTAGACGTCATAGATTGGAGAAAATAAACCCTGATGCATTAATAAGTGAAGCTAAAAAACCAATTATATATTATTTGGATAGAGGTGCACCTGAACCAGTTAAGTCTGCATTATTAGAGGGTGGAAGTTGGTGGAATCAAGCTTTTGAGGCTGCCGGATATAAAAATGCCTTTCAAATTAAAATATTACCTGAAGGAGCTGATCCTTTAGATATTCGTTACAATGTAGTTCAATGGGTACACAGATCTACTAGAGGTTGGTCATATGGGAGTAGTGTTGTTGATCCAAGAACAGGTGAAATTTTAAAAGGACATGTAAGTTTGGGATCATTAAGAATACGTCAAGATTATTTAATTGCCCAAGCTTTATTAGGCGCTTCAGAAAAAACAGGTGATGAAAATCCATTACTGCAAATGGCTTTAGCACGAATAAGACAACTATCAGCACATGAAATTGGACATACACTTGGATTTTCTCATAATTTTGCTTCAAGTTTTAACGGTAGATCATCGGTGATGGATTATCCACATCCATACGTGAAATTAACTGATGGAAATATAGATTTGTCACAAGTATATGGTATAGGGATTGGAGAATGGGATAAAGTTACTGTTGCCTATTCTTACCAAGATTTTTCTACTAAATTTGATGAGGGCAAGGCGTTAAATGAAATTATTCAAAAATCTATAGATAAAGGATTCAAATTTATTTCTGATAGAGATGCTCGTGCTAAAGGTGGCGCACATATTTACGCACATTTATGGGATAATGGAACAAGTCCTTCAAAAGAATTGGATAGGGTTTTGAATGTTAGAGCTGTTGCAATTAATAATTTTTCTAAAAATAATATTCATAAGAATGAACCATATTCGGTTTTAGAAGATGTATTTGTTCCGTTGTATTTTTTTCATAGATATCAAGTAGAAGCAACTACTAAAATGATTGGGGGTATGGAGTATTCATATGCTGTTAAAGGGGATGGACAAACAATTGTAAAACCAGTTTCGTCTAAAATGGAAAGAGAAGCATTGCAAAGTTTATTGAATTCTATAAGTGTAGAAACATTGAAAATTCCTACAGAAATTCTTGCTCTTTTTCCTCCTAGAGCTAATGGTTATAAAAGAAACAGAGAATCATTTAGTTCTAAGAATGGTGTGGCATTTGATGCTCTAAATGCGGCTTCAACAGCAACAGAATTAGTTGTTAAATTACTGTTTCATTCTGAAAGAGTTTCAAGAATGATTCAACAAAAAGCACTATTTGAAAAACAAATAGGTTTAGATGAAATGATTGATGAGATAGTCAAAGCAACCTTTAAAAAGAAGTATACAAATGGGTATGAAAATGAGATTCAACAAAGTATAAACAATGTAATATTACAAGAATTATTAGCTTTGTCAATTAATGAAAAAGCTACATTTCAAGTAAAGTCAGTTGCCTTAGCAAAGGTAAAAGAATTAAAAAACTGGTTAGCAAAAAACAAGGTAAATGGAATCAACGAAATGTATGCGAATGGTTGTATTCAAATGATAGACAATTTTTTAAAACATCCAGCACAATATAAAAAAGAAATTACTCCTAAAATTCCAGATGGATCACCAATTGGAAGTATTAGGTGTGATTTTCAATAAAATAATTTTAGAAATAACTTTTCACATTTAATTATGCAAATAAATTTAATAAGCGATACTGTTACAAAACCAACTCAAGGAATGTTAAATGCAATGATGGAGGCCAAAGTTGGTGACGACGTATTTAAAACTGACCCTACAGTAAACGAACTCCAAGCAAAAATGGCTAAAATGTTTAATATGGAGGATGCTTTGTTTTTTCCATCTGGGACTATGGCAAACCAAACAGCCATTAAAATTCATACACAACCAGGAGATAGAATGTTTTGTGATAAATGGGCACATGTATATAATTTTGAAGGCGGTGGTCCTGCATTTAATTCTGGGGTTACCTCACATTTAATAGACGGTAAAAGAGGTGTGTTCACAGCAATTCAATTAAAAGAAGCTATATCAGGTGGAAGATCAGATATTCATGCCCCTTATTCTAGGTTAGTAGCTATTGAAAACACAACCAACAAAGGTGGAGGTGCATGTTGGAGTTTTGAAGAAATATTAAAAATTAAGAAAATATGTACTAATAATAATTTGGCGTTGCATTTAGATGGTGCTCGATTATTTAACGCTATAGTTGCTAAAAAAGAATCTACTCAGCAATATGGGGGCGTTTTCGATACCATTTCTATATGTTTATCAAAGGGTCTAGGTGCACCAGTTGGTTCGTTATTGTTAGGGAGCAAAAGTCATATAGAAAAAGCTTTAAGAGTAAGAAAGCTTTTTGGAGGAGGGATGAGACAAGTTGGCTATTTGGCAGCTGCAGGAATTTATGCATTAGATAACCATGTAGAAAGGTTGGCTATTGACCATACAAGAGCTAAAGTTATTGGCGTAGCACTTCGAAAATGTGATTTAATAAAAAATGTAGAACCAATAGAAACTAATATTATTATTTTTAATGTCATTGATTCTATTAATGAACAGGATTTTATACATCGTTTAAACGATGCGGGAATCTTATTAATTTCAATGGGACAAGGAAAGTTGAGAATGGTAACTCATTTAGATTTTACTGAAGAAATGCTTGAAATAGTAGTAAATACGATAGAAAATATATAAATAATTTACTTTATGAAACGAGCATGTTAACATTTTTATCACCGAAGGAGAATGATGAATAGCGAACTGCATGTGACCATTAAAAAACAATAAATATAAACACATGGAACGAGCGTGTTAAAATTTTTATCACCGAAGGAGAATGATGAATAGCGAACTGCATGTGACCATTAAAAAACAATAAATATAAACACATGAAACGAGCGTGTTAAAATTTTTCTCACCAAAGGAGAATGATTATTAGCAATCAGCAAGTGACCATAAAAAACAATAATATAAACACATGAAACTTATTAAAATTATAGTAACTGCACTTTTGGTGCTAACAAGTACAGTAGGAATTTCACAATCAAAAATTAGTAAAATACTAACAGAGATTGCAACAGCTCCGTCAGCTGAAAGAATTGAAAATGATATTAATAAGTTAGTAAATTTTGGAACTCGTCATACCTTATCAGATACAGTGTCAACTACAAGAGGAATTGGAGCTGCTCGTCGTTGGATTAAATCAACTTTTGAGAATATTTCAAAAGATTGTAATAATTGTTTAGAGGTAAATTATTTGAGTGATTTGGTAAAAACTGATGGAAGGCGCATAATTAAAGATACTAAAGTTGTAAATGTTCTGGCAATTCAACGCGGTACAAAATATCCAAACCGTTATGTAATTATGTCGGGAGATATTGATTCCAGAGTTTCAGATCCAAATAATTTTACTTCAAATTCTCCAGGAGCAAATGATAACGCTTCAGGAATGGCAGGGACAATTGAAGCTGCTCGTATTTTAAGTAAGTATAAATTTCCGGTTTCAATAATATATGTTGGACTTTCAGGAGAGGAGCAAGGATTATATGGAGGTAAAATTATGGCAAAATATGCTAAGAATAATGATTGGGATATTATAGGAATTGTTAATAATGATATGATTGGTAATTTTCATGGAATTGATGGTGTTGTTGATAACAGTACTTTTAGAGTATTTTCAGAAGCTATATCTATGAAAATAACTGATAAGGAACATAGCAGTATGCGTTTTTATGGAGGTGAAGTAGATGGACCTTCACGTCAATTGGCTAGAYATATTGATAAACTAACAGATGATTATATGACHAATTTAGATGCAATTATGATTTATAGATTGGATAGATTTGGTAGAGGAGGTCATCATAGACCTTTTAATGATGAAGGTTTTACTGGAGTAAGAATTATGGAAACTCATGAAAATTACAATCGACAACATCAAGATATTAGAATTGAAAATGGGATCAATTATGGAGATGTAATTGAAGGTGTAGATTTTAAATATGCAGCTAAATTAACSSMWGYWRRMWRWYTWRYYTYGGYAKCWKKMGSWGSWGMWMCARTWKMASCAMWWAATKTRRYRAWTGYMRSAGMWSWRYWWMCWTYWAYAYSAWYAAAATGGGATAAATCAGATGATGATAGTACAATTGGATATAAAATTTATTGGAGAGATACAACATCTCCAGTTTGGCAAAAAAGTAGGTTTGTAGGTAATGTCACAGACTATACCTTAAAAAATATCGTGATTGATAATTATTTATTCGGAGTTGCAAGTATTGGAAAAAATGGAGCTGAAAGTTTAATTCAGTTTCCTAGAAAATTAATTCCTAGAGGAATGTAATTTATTTTATGTTGTTTCGACTTAATTAAGAAATCATATAGAAAAATGAAACGAGCATGTTAAAATGTTTATCACCAAAGGAGGATGATTAATAGCGAACAGCATGTGACCATTAAAAAACAATAAATATAAACACATGAAAAATGTTCTTCTAACCATAATTTTTGCGTTTTCACTGTTTAACTTTTATGCACAATCTACAATAACTAAAAACAAAAAAATGACTAATAAATTGGAAATAGCAACATTGGCTAATGGTTGTTTTTGGTGTACAGAAGCAATTTTTCAACGCTTGAATGGTGTTGAGAAGGTTACTTCGGGATATTCAGGAGGAACTATCAAAAACCCAGCTTATAGAGAAGTAACAACGGGTAGAACTGGACATGCTGAAGCCATTCAAATCCATTTTAACCCTTCCATAATAACCTTTCAAGAAATTTTAGATGTATTTTTCAGTACACACAATCCTACAACATTGAATAGACAAGGCTATGACAAAGGAACACAATACAGGTCGGCTATTTTCTATCATTCAGAGAGTCAAAAAAATACAGCAGTAAATTTTATTAAGGCGCTAAGCGAAGCAATTATTTATGAGAATCCCATAATAACAGAAATTACTAAATTTAATGCATTTTATAAAGCGGAAGAATACCATCAAAATTATTATAACAATAATAAAACACAAGGCTATTGTATAGCCGTTATCAATCCTAAATTAGATAAGTTTATTGAAAAATATAAAAAAAAATTAAAGAGCAATAATAAATAAAAAATTAGTCTTCTTTAAAAAAACATTTTAACCCCATTCTGCTAAGCATTTTTTTTGTAAAATTCCAGAAGAAATTAAATTGACCAAAACAAAAACCAACTAGCGGTAATGTAATTTGGTAAATAAAAAATACTAAAAGAATTCTAATAGGCCAAAAGATCCAAGGATTTGTTGTTTCCTGATTTAAACCAATAAGTTCAGTAGCTGGTTTTGCAACCCAAGTAGCAAAGGATCCATTTATTGAAAAAACAATAATTATTAATAGAACTTGAAAGTTTGAAGTTAATCCCCAGCGATGTTTTAATTTTTCCATTTGCAATAAATTCGGCACAAAAATACACTTATTTTTTAAAAATAAAATAAAAAGATGAACGCGAAGAATNAAAATATTGAAAGCGAATGTACGTTGTATTTGTTATGGCATAAACTTTGAAGTTCTATTGCATTCATCTTTTAAATTATAGTTATGAAGAAATTATTTTTTGTTTCAGTGGTGCTTCTTAGTATTATTTCAACAGTTAATGCACAAGAAATTTCCAATCATGCAATTGGTATTAGATTTGGAGATAATGATGGTTTTGGCGGTGAAATTTCATATCAAAGGAAATTATCAGAAGTCAATAGATTGGAAGTAGATTTAGGCTATAAAAACGATAAAAATTTTAATGCTTTTAAGTTAACGGGAGTGTATCAGTGGATTTGGAAAATTGATGAGGGATTTAATTGGTATGCTGGTTTTGGGGCAGGAATAGGTTCTTGGAGTTATAATGATGGATTTGTTTCGGATAAAGATGATGGTTTATTTATAAATATAGACGGAAATATTGGTATTGAATATAACTTTGAGGCGCCAATTTTAATTTCACTCGATTTTAGACCAGAAATAGGAATTATTGGTGACTATGGAAAAGATACGGATTTAGATTTAGCACTTTCTATAAGGTATCAATTCAATTAATTTAATAAAATTGGGATAAAAAGCACTTCATATGCTTTTTTTTATGCTAAAAAACCACGTAATTTTTGATGTTTTTTTTATCTTACAACGAATTTTAAAATTTTTAGATGAAAAAATTAGCATTACATTGGCAAATATTAATTGCACTGATATTAGGGGTAGTCTTAGGAGTATGGCTACCGGATTATGTAAAATACGTAAGCTGGATGGGCGATTTGTTTATGAGAGCCCTAAAAATGGTAATCATCCCGCTTATATTGACATCTATCATTTCAGGAATCGTTAATATTGGGAGTCTTGAAAAATTAGGAAAAATTGGATTAAAAACAATATCGTATTATATAGCTACCAGTGTTTTCGCTATTGTTACAGGTCTCTTTATGGTGAATTTACTTAAACCTGGTGTAGGAGCTGATTTGGGCTTTGTGAGTGAAGTTGAGGGTCTAGCTTTAGCTAAAGAATCTTTCGGGCAAACTTTAATAAACATTATTCCAACCAATGTAATTCAAGCCATGGCTGAGAACAAAATGCTTTCTGTGATATTTTTCGCTATTTTAGTTGGCTTATTCATCACTAATATTTCAAAAAAACATAAAAAACTTTACATTAAAATATTTAATGGGGGATTTGAATTGATGATGAAAATTACTGAATTCGTTATTAAATTTACACCTTTTGGAGTTTTTGGAATTGTAGCCTTTCAGGTTGCGCAACAAAAGGATCTGATGGAAGTAGCRGGAAGACTKGGACTTTATATGGTTGCAGTAATTTTGGCCTTAATTGTTCATAGTTGTATTACACTTCCTTTAATATTGAAACTTGTTGGGAAAATAAATCCTCTTTCACATATTAAGGCGATGTCGGTTCCTCTGTTAACAGCATTTTCCACTTCGTCATCTTCAGCAACTCTTCCCTTAACAATGGAGGCTGTTGAACATAAGGCTGGAGCCTCTAATAAGATTACCAGCTTTGTATTACCACTTGGGGCAACAATTAATATGGATGGTACGGCACTGTATGAATGTATAGCGGCAATTTTTATAGCCCAAGCCTATGGAATAGATCTAAGTTTTGGGGAACAAATTATAGTTGTGATAACGGCCCTTTTAGCCTCAATTGGAGCGGCAGGTATTCCCATGGCAGGACTCGTGATGATAACGGTCATTCTTTCGGCGGTGAATTTACCTTTAGAAGGAGTAGGTTTGATTTTGGCTGTTGACAGAATTTTGGACATGTTTAGAACTGCTGTTAATGTGTGGAGCGACAGTTGCGGAACTGTTGTAATTGCTAAATCGGAAGGMGAACATCTTACTTATAATCATAAAAAGTAAGTTGTATGAATAGTTGTTATATCAGTAGTTGGTAGCAATTACAGAAAAAAATGAATACGGGAATGAATTGTTATCGATATAATATATTAATTTTTATTACGTTTTAAAAGATAAAAATGAATGAGTAAAATTTTTAGAAACATACTGTTTGATAGTGTTTTAGTGTTAATTTTACTTCACACTATTATTCCACATCCTCATTCAGACAAATTAACGGAAGAAAAGCATTTTGAACTTCATCAAAATTCAAATTCATTAATTGGATTTATAAGACTTGCTTTTCACGAGAGTGATGATGAGAGTTTAGACAATCTCATTTTTACCCAATATGAAAGTGTTAAGAAAACAGATTCCAAGCACACGTATCCAAAAGTTTCGATATTCGACAACACGACTTCAACAGTTGGAAAAATAACAACGGAAAAAATATTAAAATCTAATACCAATAATTTTGACAGATTACTTTTTGTTAAACTGAATAGATTAAGGGGTCCACCTTTATTTACTTAATCAATTCAGAAAAATAAAATAATAACAAAAAATAAAATTTAAAATTATGGACGCAACACATTTGCATTTAATATTGACACATTTCCCAATAGTGGGAACAATAATCGGAATTGGAATTTTGGCTTATGGTCAATTTGCCAAAAATGACGAAATAAAAAAAGTAGCATTAGTAACTTTTGTGCTAATGGCAATTTTGACAATCCCTGTTTTTCTAACAGGAGAAGAAGCAGAAGAAACCGTTGAGCATATCGCAGGAGTTTCTGAACAACTAATTGAAAATCACGAAGAACTTGCCGAAAAAGCAATATGGTTAATGGGACTTTTAGGAATTTTATCTCTTATCAGCCTATTTGCAATCATTAAAAAGTTGTCGTTTTCAAAAACGATAAGTTTGGTAACGTTAATAGTTTCATTAGGAACATTTGGAATTTTTGTAAAAGTTGGAAGCACAGGAGGAGAAATTAGACATTCTGAAATAAGAACAAGTAATGTGAATGATGATAATGGAACATTTAATGGTGGCGAAAAAGATGACCACGATGATGATGATGATTAATCACTGCTACCAACAATGGTAGTCGTGGCACAAAGCATTAAAAATCGTAAATAGCAACACTATAAGCTCCTTTTTAAGGGGCTTTTATTTTTGTGTAAGTATTGTTTTTACAAAATTAGAATGGTGCTAAGGTCTTTATTTGAGGTCTAAACAAGGCTTTTAGAATCGAAAAGAAATGATGCATTGCTTTGGCATCACTTTTTACAGTTTTGGTAATAAATTTCAAGTATTTTTTGAGGTTGTAGGCAATAGCGGACATATGCATTACTTTATTTGCTTGTTGGATTCCAATGGTATTGATTTTTCTGAGCCCCATAAATTGGGTAAGCGTTCCAAAAACGGGTTCAACAGTACTTTGTCGTTTGGATTTCATATACCTACCTCGTTTGCTGTTTACACGTTTATTGTTACGTTGATATTCCTTGTTGTAAAAAGTGATTGTGATTCGTTTTTCCTGACTTTTTTTTAAACATTGTGTACGTATAGGGCAATCTATACATACATATTTGGGAGCCCGGTATTCTTTCTTTTTATTGTTATTATTCCCTTCATAAAATACCTTGGTAAACGGAATGATTTTGTTTTGAGAACAAATCCAATGGTCGTGTTCTTTGATGTATGTAAACCCTTCAGGACCTCCTTTGTAAGTTCCATGAGGGGGTATAAAACTATCCAAGCCCTCTGCTTCCAAAAACGCATAATTCTCTCCACTACTATAACCCGTATCGGCTACACAGTTACGCCAAAGGAGTCCTTGGTTATTTAATCTACTTTTTAATCGCTTGGTAATATCTTGTAAGTATTGATTGTCTTTTTTGTCGGCATGGTAAGCCTTGATATCTGTGATTACATGATGTGCCGTATCAACACTGAGCTGACTCATATAATTTAACTTTCTTGCCTTACCGGGTTTAACACTGATACGTGCGTCAGGGTCTGTGGGACTGTAATGTGTTTTATTCGAAGTATACTTTGAGCCTTTATTGCCTGCTCCTGGACGTTGGTCTTGGCCTTTTTTCCATCGCTTGTTTCTACTTTTTATTTCTTGTAATTCACGATTGCTTGCTGTAATTTCTTGTTGTTCTTTAAGTGCCTTGTTGATTTTGGATTTTCTTAATGGAGTTTTTTTTTATCCATTGCACTAATTGCACGGATACCATTTAGGTAGGCTTCCAAATCCTCTTTTGGAACTTTAAGCTCCAGACTGTCCATAGAAGCATTGGCCTTTACCGGGGCTGAATCAATGGCTTGGGTATGACCACTCACCATTCCCTTTTCTACACACATGCTCAGTATCTTGGTAAACACTTCTTCAAAAATAGACTCTGGATATAGCTGGCGGGTACGACTGATGGTAGAATGCCATGGTAATTCCTCGTCAATATCATACCCTAAAAAATAGAGAATGTCCAATCGCATACTGCTATGACTTATCAATTGCCTATCGCTAATGATATTTTCCAAATAACCTACCAAACACAATTTAAAGAACACCACTGGGTCGATGCTTTTTTGTCCGCTTTCTCCATAGTAGGATTTGGTCATCAGATACAGAAAATTCAAATCCAATACCTCTTTCAATCGTCTATAAAAATTGTGCTTTGGTACTCGCTCACTCAGTTGGAATTGAGCAAATAATTTCTCTTGGTAATCTTTCTTGCCTTGCATAACTAAAGATACGAAAATTACATCATTTTTCATGTCTTTTTAGTTAACTTGTGCAACAGGCACAATGGGTATAAAAAATTGCTAATTATAGCAAAATGGAATGTTTCTAAAACATAAAAAACTTAAATTTATACAACGGAAAGTTACGGTTTAAAAACCGCAACTTTCCATACCCTAAACCGGAAAATTAAGAAAACACATATGAGAGAGTGGGATGAGAATTATCCAAAAAAATATAAATTTTAAAAATGGGGTGTTGCTTAACACCTCATTTCTTTTTAAATGAAAACGCTTTATTCTAGAAACCTGCTTTTTACATCACGAGAARGAGTCATGCATTGCTCTTTTTTACCAAACCATTTATATCTGTTTTTAGCAATATACTTATAAAGCCAATCTCGTATAAGTTTTGGTACAATTACTAAATAATAGCAAAATTTAAAACCTCCATTTAAATACCTCGAAATCCTTAATATAGCAGTAGACTTATCATAGATAACATTATTTTCAATAAATACAATAGAATCTAATGCTATTTTTTTTTGAGAGAACTGTAACAAAATTTCTTTTGCGGCGTCTGATTGAAGTGAGGCAAATAAAAATTGTTTTTTGTGATCGTGTTTAATAATAAAATTTATAGACGAATTACATAAATTACAAACACCATCAAACAGTATAATTAATTTGTCATTAAAATTGTTCATTAAACAAAGTTATATTTTATATGTTGAATCGTCTTTTAACAAAATATTAGTAATAATTTTAATAAGCAATTCATAATTTCGTTTAAAACAGCAAACCAAATGATTAAGATTGAAAAACTGCACAAATCCTATCCTATGGGAAAAGACTCACTCCATGTTTTAAAAGGATTAGATTTACATATAAAAGAAGGTGAATTTGTGTCAATTATGGGATCTTCTGGCTCAGGAAAATCTACACTTTTAAATATTGTAGGATTATTAGATAATCATGATGAAGGTAATTATTTTTTAAATGGACAATTAATTRAAAATTTAGATGAAAARAAGGCMGCAGTTCTTCGAAATAAATTTTTAGGATTTGTATTTCAATCYTTYAATTTAATYACYTATAAAARYGCATTRGAGAAYGTTGCTYTWCCRYTKTATTATAAAGGTATWGGAAGAAARGARCGCCAAGAAATTGCTTTACAATTTTTAGATAAAGTAGGTTTAAAAGATAGAGCCAAGCATCTGCCAAGTGAGCTATCTGGAGGTGAAAAACAGCGTGTGGCAATAGCTCGTGCACTGGTAACGAACCCTAAAGTTGTATTGGCAGATGAGCCAACTGGAGCCTTAGATNCTACTACTTCAAGTTCAGTGATGGAGTTGTTAAAAGAAATTAACAGAGAAGGTATGACAGTTTTTGTAATTACACATGAAGAAGATATCGCGGCAGGAACAGATAGAATTGTACGCTTACGTGATGGTGTAATTATTAGTGATGAGAAAGTAAACAAAAAAGTAATTAAAAAGGTAAACGTATAAATTATGTTTGATCTAGATCGTTGGATTGAAATTTTCCAAACATTGAGTAAAAATAAGTTAAGAACTGCATTGTCAGGTTTTACAATTGCATTTGCAATACTACTTTTTACCTTGTTATTTGGTGTTGGAAATGGTTTAAAACATACGTTTGAGCAATCTTTTAATGATGATGCTAATAATGCTATTTTTATTAGAACGGGTAGAACTACAAAACCATATAGAGGACTACAAAGTGGTAGAAAAATTCAATTTAAGAATGAAGATTACAATTTTATTATAGATGAATTTGGTAATAAAGTTCAATTTATTAGCGCTAGAATTTATAAAAATATTCAGGCAATTTATAAAAATGAGCAAAATAATTATACAGTAAGAGCTGTACATCCGGATCATCAGTTTTTAGAAAAAACAATTATAGATGAAGGTAGATTTATCAATATGTTTGATTTAAAAAGGAAATCTAAGGTCATTGCTATTGGTCGTTTAGTTAAAGAAGATTTATTTGGTAATAAAATCGCATTAAATAAAAACATTAATCTAGGTGGTATTTCATATAAAGTTATTGGTATTTTTTCAGATGAAGGTGGGGATAACGAAGAACGTTACATTTATATGCCAGTATCAACTGCTCAATCTATTTATGGGAATAATGATTTTATAGATCAGGTTAATTTAACGTACAATCCTGTAATGAGTTTAGAACAAGCAATTTCGTTCGGGAATATAATTCTCAATAAATTTAAAGATAAACATGACATAGCACCACGTGATCAAAGTGCCATTCGTGTTAGCAATATGGCAGAAGCTAATAAAAATGTTAATCAGTTTATGATGGTGTTGAATGTAATAATCCTATTTATTGGTATTGGAACTCTGATTGCTGGAATTATTGGAATCAGCAATATTATGGTATATATTGTTAAGGAGAGAACCAAAGAATTAGGAATTAGAAAAGCATTAGGCGCAACCCCAAAATCAATCATAGGAATGATTATGTTAGAATCTATTTTTGTTACAGCTGTAGCAGGATATATAGGTTTATTGATAGGCGTATTTGCATTAAAAGCTATTGGAGATAGTTTAGAAAAATATTTTATTATAAACCCAAGCGTTGAAACCTATGTGGTTGTTGGAGCGACAATAGTGCTTGTTATAGCTGGTACAATTGCAGGGTATATACCGGCCAAAAGAGCAGCAGGAATCAAACCAATTGTAGCATTAAACGATGAATAAGTATGAGCTTTTTATTTGACAAAGATACGTGGCAAGAAATATATAGTAGCATTCGAAAAAATAAAATACGTACTGGAATTACAATCATCGGCGTAATGTGGGGTATATTTTTATTGGTTGTATTATTAGGGGCAGCAAAAGGGGTTGAGAATAATTTCAATAAATTATTTGGAAGTTTTGCTACAAATAGTGTATTTATTTGGGCTCAACAGACAAGTAAACCATTTAAAGGATTTCAAGAGGGAAAAAGTCTTACATTGAAAATGTCAGACCTAGAAAACATTAAAAATGAAATCAAAGGGTTAGAAATGGTGGTGCCTAGACATAGAGGGCAAGCTTTAGTAATTAACAATTTTAAAACTGGAAATTTTGGAATTTATGGTGATTTCCCTGAGTTAGATATGGTTGAAAAAAAGAATTTGGTTTATGGAAGATTTATCAACGATAATGACATTAATGAAAGAAAGAAAGTATGTGTAATTGAAGAAGAAATATATAAGCAGCTTTTTGATAAGGACGAATATCCTATAGGAGAATACATAAAAATAAACGGTATAAATTACAATATTATTGGCATGTACAAAGAAGGACAGGTAAGAATGGGTGGTCCTCAAGGGAATATTCATATTCCATTTACAACATTTCAACAAGTGTATAATAAAGGAGATAGTATTGGCTGGATGATGATTACTGGTCAACCAGAATTTGATATTACGCAAATTGAAGCAGACGTCAAATTATTATTGAGAAATTTGCATAAAGTACATCCAAAAGATGAAAGAGCGTTTGGAAGTTTTAATTTAGGAAAAGAGATTGCAAAGGTAACTGGATTTTTAAAAGGTATGCAGTTTTTAACTTGGTTTGTAGGTATTGCAACATTAATAGCTGGTGTATTTGCWATTGGAAATATTTTATTAATAACGGTAAAAGARCGWACKAAAGAAATTGGAATTCGAAGAGCWATAGGYGCTAARCCTTGGGAAATTAAACGTCAAATTATATTAGAATCTGTKTTYYTAACAAGTATWGCAGGAGCAYTRGGMATTATTTCWGGAGGYCTKGTMTTAATGTTAATTGATGCTACWATGGGRCAAGGRCCWGATGCRGCATTAWCAAATCCAACAGTWGATATTCCTGTWRTNATTANANCTGCARYYWYMNNNTTAGTTGTRYTWGGTACGTTAATWGGRYTMATACCWGCWCAYACMGCTGTKAGTATWMGRCCAATAGAAGCATTAAGAGAAGAATAAATAWATAAARWWARAMRRWAAAYYRAMATAAATGGAATGAGTCAAAATAGAATTAAAAAAATATGAAATATTTATTATAACGAATTCTATTTGGTCTTAAAAACAATAAAAAATACACAAATGAAAAAAACATTAACTTTTGGAGGATTGGCAGTAGCACTTATCGCTGTTTTAGCTTGGTTTGGAGCAAAAAATAGTAAATCTCCTATTCAATACGAAACAGAAAAACCATTTAAAACAAATATTGTTAGAAAAACAGTAGCTACAGGAAAAGTAATTCCTTTAGAAGAGGTTGAAATTAAACCAAAAGTTTCTGGGATTATTGATAAATTGTATGTTGAAGAAGGGGCTAAAGTAGCAATTGGTGATCTTATTGCAACAATTAGAGTGGTTCCTAATGAAGCATCTCTAAATAATGCTTTAGGGGCTTTAAAAACACTTGAATTGAAATTTAATAATGATAAAATTTTATTTGAAAGAAATAAAAAGTTGTTTGAAAAAGGGGTTGTTTCTCGCCAAGAATTTGAATCTGCTGAATTAAATTTTTTAAGTTCCAGAGAAGATTTAGTTAGAGCACAAGACAATGTAAAAATTATTAGAAAAGGTTCAGCTTCTACTGGGAAAACTGCAAATACGTATGTTACTGCTGAAATATCAGGTACTATATTAGAAATTCCTGTACGTAAAGGAGATCAAGTAATTGAAAGTAATAATTTTAACGCAGGAACAACAATTGCCGTAATTGCTGATATGACCAAAATGATCTTTGAAGGTAAGGTTGATGAAGCTGAAGTTGGAAAAATTAAAAAAGGAACAGTTCTAGAAATTTCTTTAGGAGCTATTGAAAAGAAAAAGTATTCAGCAAAATTGAATTTTATTGCACCAAAAGGGACAGAAGAAAACGGGGCGGTTCAATTTAAAATCAAAGGAGATATTACACTAGATGAAGAGTTTTTTGTAAGAGCAGGTTACAGTGCTAATGCAGATATAGTTTTAGAAAAGAAAGACAGTGTACTCTCAATTAAAGAAGCACTATTACAATTTGATAAAAAAACAGAAACGCCATATGTAGAAGTTAAAACTGGAGAACAAAAATTTGAAAAGCGTGATGTTGAATTRGGAATCTCTGATGGTATAAATGTTGAAATTTTATCAGGTGTTACTTTAGAAGATGAAATTAAAATTTGGAATAAGACTTCTAAAAAGGAAGACGAAGAAGGAGATAATGACTAATAATTAAGATTTTAAAAATTTTAAAGCGTTTTAATTTAAATTAAARCGCTTTTTTTATATCTTTATACAACTACTTTTGAAAATATAAATAGTTATCAAGTTGAAATTTATATGATTTTTATCAATTAAAAGATTAAAAAAAAGTTAGAACTTTATAATGTTAAAATTAAAAACAAAATAGGATATGGAGAGTCAGTTATTAGTCTTAAGTGATCTAAATTTTAATTTAGATGTTTGGAAAAGAGAGTTGAAGTTTCAAGAAAGTGAAATGGATTATTTTGAAGAGAAATTAGAACATATTGCGGTTAGAAATGTGGGTACAGAGGTTATGGTTCAGTTGGAAGGGTTTCAAAATAAAATAATTCGTGAGCGTGAAGTGATGGGACATTTAAGACATCGAATTAGAATGAAAAAGAGGGAATTGGCATATACAAAGTTTGAAAGTAATGCTGAAATTTTATTTCATGAAAAACAAGTATTGTTRAAAGATGAAATGAAAACATTTGTAAAAATGCATTATCAATTAAAAGAATTGATGATGGATTTCTTCTTAAAAACMTTATAAAAAAAAGCCGCATATTGATGTGCCCCCAAAAAGTTAGACACTATTTGGGGGTATTTTTTAGTTGAATTGTTTGGAAATAGTTGAAGCTTTTCTAGATTTGGTATAATCATAAAATCCTTCGCCAGATTTAATACCAAGTTTACCAGCTTGTACCATATTTACTAAAAGTGGACAAGGTGCATATTTTGGATTCTTGAAGCCGTCGTATAAAACATTCAAGATAGATAGGCAGACATCTAAACCAATGAAATCGGCTAATTGTAATGGACCCATTGGGTGTGCCATTCCTAATTTCATAACCGTATCAATCTCATATACTCCTGCAACACCATTATACAATGTTTCTATTGCTTCATTAAGCATAGGCATTAAAATACGATTTGCTACAAAACCAGGATAGTCATTAACTTCAACAGGTACTTTCTTTAGCGTTTTTGAAAGTTCCATAATCATTTCAGTTACTTCATTAGAAGTAGAATAACCTCTAATTATTTCAACTAATTTCATAATTGGAACAGGATTCATAAAGTGCATTCCAATTACTTTATCAGGGCGGTTGGTTACAGCTGCAATTTGAGTTATTGAAATTGAGGATGTATTAGTAGCTAGAATAGTATTTGCAGGAACTACTTCGTCTAACTGTTTAAATATTTTTAATTTTAAATCCAAATTTTCAGTAGCCGCTTCAATAACTAAATCAGTATTCTTTATACCTTCAGGTATTGAAGTAAAGGTTGAAATTTTACTTAAAGTTTCATCTTTTATTTCTGAAGTAATACGYTCTTTAGCTAATAGACGGTCTAAATTTTTAGTAATAGTAGCTAAACCTTTGTCTAAAGCGCTTTGTGAAATATCAATTATATTTACATTATACTTACTTTGAGCAAAAACATGAGCAATACCATTGCCCATTGTACCTGCACCAATAACGGCTATATTTTTCATCTGTTTAAATTTTATTTTTTTAGCGGGAACAAATGCTGTTCGCGATTAATTATTTTTCTTATGTTTTAAAATTTGAAATGCCCGTTTCATAATTCTAATTATAGGATTAAATTCCCTTTTAGATATGTTATGGCTTGTCCACTCATTTCAACTCTATCATTTAAATACTCACATTTTAAAACACCAACCCTTTTGGATAGTTGAACAGCGTTTAAGTTAGTTTTATTTAATTTTTTAGCCCAAAACGGAATTAGCAAGGTGTGTGCCGAGCCCGTTACAGGATCTTCATTAATACCAATTTTAGGAGCGAAAAACCGAGAAACAAAATCTACTGAATCTCCTTTTGAAGTTACAATAAYCCCCCTTGATTTTAATTCAGAGAGCAGACTAAAATTTGGTTTTAAATTGGCTACCGTAGTTTCATTTTCAAGTTCAACCAATAATTTCCAAGTTCCTTTATATGTTTTTAAGACAGGAACATTTAAAGCTTCTTCTAATATAGAAGGTGTTTCAATTGCTGAAATTTCTTCTGAAGGAAAATTCAGTGTATACCAATTTTCATTCTTTTTTACAGTAAGTTTTCCACTATTAGAGTTAAATTCGATGGTGTCTTTTTCAAAATTTAATTCAGTAAAGATAATATGAGCAGCCGCTAAAGTTGCATGACCACATAAGTCTACTTCACAAGTGGGTGTAAACCATTTTATATCAAAAGTGTCATTATTTTTAACGAAGAAAACAGTTTCTGATAAATTATTTTCTTCAGCAATAGTTTGCATCAAGTTGGTTGAAATAAATTCATTTAGAGGGATAACCGCAGCTGGATTTCCTTTAAATACTTTATTGTTAAAAGCGTCAACCTGATAAATTTTCATGTTAAAAATCGTTTATAATCATATGTGCAATTCGAAGCGCTTCAGTTCCTTGTTCTAAAGTTACAATTGGTGTTGTGTTGTTGTTTATAGCATCAGCAAATGTTTCTAATTCATCTAAAATTGCATTGTTAGCTTCAATAGTTGGATTTTCAAAATAAATTTGTTTTTTAACACCTTCAGCGTTTTGTAAAATCATATCAAAATCTCCAGGTTTTTCAGGAGCATTTTTCATTCTAACTACTTCTGTTGCTTTTTCAAAGAAATCTACGGCAATATATGCATCTCGTTGAAAGAAGCGTGATTTACGCATGTTTTTTAGTGATATTCTACTTGCCGTTAAATTTGCAACACATCCGTTTTCAAATTCTAAACGAGCATTTGCTATATCTGGAGTATCACTAATTACTTTAACTCCACTTGCACTAACACTTTTTATAGGTGATTTTACCWCACTTAAAATAATATCAATGTCATGAATCATTAAATCTAAAACAACAGGAACATCTGTACCTCTAGGATTGAATTCAGCCAATCTATGTGATTCAATAAACATTGGAGTTGTTATAGCATTTTTAACAGCCGTAAAGGCTGGATTGAAACGCTCTACATGTCCAACTTGACCTTTTACATTGTATTTATATGTAAGTTCAATTAATGTATTAGCCTCTTCAACTGTTTTTGTAATTGGTTTTTCAATAAAAATGTGTTTTCCTTTTTCAATGGCTTCTTTAGCACAATCGAAATGAGACAGTGTTGGTGTTACAATATCAACAACATCTACAGCATCAATTAATTCTTGAATGGTATTAAATGATTTATATCCGAATTCTTTTTCAACCTTTTTAGCATTTTCTTTTATTGGATCATAAAATCCAACTAATTCATATTTTTCTGATTGATTTATTAATTTTAAGTGAATTTTACCAAGGTGWCCYGCACCTAAAACTCCTGCTTTTAGCATAATAAGAATGTTTATTTTTATGTAAACAAAAGTAACAATCTTTACGCATTTATTCCTATTTTTAGCAACTCAAATTCGAATATTTAGTGAAGGATACACATAAACATCATGGACTTAGAAATCAATTAGTAAAATTGATTGAACGAAAAGGAATTAGCGATAAAAATGTATTAACCGCAATTTCCAATGTACCTCGTCACTTGTTTATGGATTCAGGGTTTGTTGACTTTGCATACCAAGATAAACCATTTCCTATTGCTGCAGAACAAACAATTTCACAGCCTTATACGGTGGCCTTTCAAACAGAATTATTAAAGGTGAAACCAAACCAAAATATATTAGAAATTGGTACTGGATCAGGATACCAAACAGCTGTTTTAATTGAAATGGAAGCAAAAGTGTACACCATAGAACGTCAAAAAGAATTGTTTAAGAAATCAACATTGTTTTTACCTAAAATTGGGTATAATCCAAAGAAAATGGTTTTTGGTGATGGATACAAAGGATTACCAGAAAATGCGCCTTTTGATGGTATAATTGTAACGGCAGGAGCCCCTTTTGTTCCAAAACCATTGCTAAGTCAGTTAAAAATAGGAGGAAGGTTGGTAATTCCCGTTGGTGGTGATATTCAAACCATGACCTTATTTGTTCGAACCAGTGAAAAGGATTTTGAAAAACATGAGTTAGGAAATTTTAGATTTGTGCCCATGTTGAAAAAAAGAAATTAAGAATATTCTCAATCATTTAGAAAGAACCTATTTGAATGCATATTCAAATAGGTTCTTTTATATACTATACCTACTTCTAATCGGTATATTTATGCCAGTATTGCGTTCTACCTAAAAGGGCAAAACCAACATATCCGCGCACTTTTAGTTTGTTATTACCATCTAAAGTAAKATAGCATTTATATTCTTTTCCTGTTTTAGGATCCAATATTTTAGCATCATTCCATTCATCACCGTCTTCGGTTAAACCATTAATAATCACCATTCCTTTAATTGGTTTGCCTTTCTTATCTCCTTTGCATTCATCACAAAGTTTATCCTCCTTACCCTTTTCTAATAATTGTAGAATCTTTGCATATGCTTTTCCATCAACCTTATATATTTCAACTATAGATTTCTCATTTCCAGTTTCATCATCTATAGTTTTCCATTTACCAAAAATTGATTGTGCGTTACCTACAAAAACAAAAGTTATAATAAATGTGATAGTTAAAAGAATGTTTTTTCTCATAAGATTTAAATTTTAATTTATAAAGTTTACTAATTAATCATATTTTGCATCAAATTGTCCGTTCCATTTTCCTTGAACTTTAAGCACTTGCTCAATTACGTCACGAACACAACCTTTCCCTCCCTTTTTTTGTGAAATATATATTGAAATATCTTGTATTTCAGGGGCTGCGTCTTTAGGACAGCAAGGTAATCCTACTTTTTTCATCACAGGAAAATCGGGTATATCGTCACCCATATACAATATACTTTCAGGATTTAAATTAAGATTATGAACGTATTCATTAAATTGTTCAATTTTATTGTGAGCTCCTAAGTATACTTCTGTTATTCCTAAATTTTTGAATCGTTTTCTAACATTTTCATTTGTTCCACCAGAAATTATACAAACATTATAACCTGCGGTTACAGCAGTTTTAAGTGCATAACCATCTTTAATATTCATATTTCGTACCATTTCTCCATTTGGAAAAATAGTAACTACTCCATTTGTTAAAACACCATCAATATCAAAAATAAATGTATTGATTTGAGGCATTATTTCCTTATAACTTTTTTCCATACGATTTATGAATAGATTTGCTGAGCAATGTATAAATTTCTTGTTGATTAGCCGCTAACATTTCCTTGTGTTTTTCAATAGTTTCGGTGTCATTTCTTTTAGCTGGCCCAGTTTGAGCATCCAGCGGAGATAATTCAATTATTTTTTTTGCTGTTTCCTGTATGAGAGGTTGTAATATTTCAAAAGGAATTTTATTTTTCTCACATATTTCATTTCCAAGGTGGTACAAATGATTGACAAAATTATTTATGAAAACGGCAGCAACATGTAAGTTTTTTCTCTGCTTTGAATTTATATAGTACAAGTTATTTGAAATTAAATTYCCTAAYTTTTCTAATAAWATAAGATCATTKTCTKTTTYAGCTTCTATGCATACAGGAATATTAGAAAAAGCTATTTGGCGTTTTTCAGAAAAGGATTGTAATAAATAAAATACACCTTTGTTTGAAGTTGATTTCAGTTCATTCATTGACACGCTCCCAGAAGTATGCACCACTAATTTATTTTTTAAATTTAAGGTAGATGATAGCTYTGAAATTGCATTGTCGGAAACACAAATTATATAAATATCAGCATCTTTTAATTCTGAAATTGCATTGGTAATTGAAGTTTTAGTTCTTAAATACTCGATTCTTTTGAGACTTCTGTTATAAACCTGCACTACTTTTATTGCATCATTTTTCAGGAATTCATTTGTTAAATGAAAAGCAAGATTTCCTCCTCCTAGAACTACAATTTTAATCATTACACGAAGATACTTTAAATGATGTACAAAAAAAATTCCACCTTTAAAAAAGGTGGAATTTTAAATATAATTTAATGATATAAATTAGTCTCTAATTGCAGCTTGAGCAGCAGCTAAACGTGCGATTGGCACACGGAAAGGAGAACAAGATACATATTCCATACCAACTCTATGGCAGAATTCAACTGAACTTGGTTCACCACCGTGTTCACCACAAATACCTATTTTGAGAGTAGGGCGAGCAGCTCTACCTTTTTCACATCCCATTTGAACTAATTGTCCAATACCTTCTTGATCTAATACTTGGAAAGGATCATTTTTCAAGATTCCTTTTTCAATATAGATAGGTAAGAATTTACCGGCATCATCACGAGAATATCCGAATCCCATTTGAGTGAGGTCATTTGTTCCAAAAGAGAAGAACTCTGCGTGTTCAGCAATTTTATCAGCAGTTAAACAAGCACGAGGAATCTCGATCATGGTTCCTACTAAGAAATCAACTTTAATACCTTTTTCAGCGAATACGGTAGCAGCAACCTCACGGATAATTTTTTCCTGCATTACATATTCTTCCATAGTACCAATTAAAGGAACCATGATTTCTGGTTTAGGATTAAATCCTTTAGCTTTTAAATCACAAGCAGCTTCGATAATAGCTCGAGTTTGCATTTCAGTAATTTCTGGGTATGTATTTCCTAAACGACAACCTCTATGACCTAACATTGGGTTAAATTCGTGTAAAGAGTCAACTTTAGCTTTTACTACATCAAMTGMWATAYSYAWWYYTTCRGCYAWWTCWKYTTGAKRMGCWRMWTSATKAGGARYAAATTCGTGTAAAGGTGGATCTAATAAACGGACAGTTACACCGTACCCATCCATTGCTTCCAATATTCCGTAGAAATCTTCACGTTGGATTGGTAATAATTTAGCCAATGCCTCTTTACGYCCTGCTAAATCTTCAGCAAGAATCATTTCACGGATMGCCCAGATACGATCTCCTTCAAAGAACATGTGCTCTGTACGACAAAGTCCAATACCTTTAGCGCCAAATTCTTTAGCAGCTCTTGCATCAGCTGGRGAATCTGCATTTGTACGAACGTACATACGCGTGTTTTTCTCAGCTAAATCCATTAATTTACCAAAGTCACCATCAAGTGTTGGAGTAATCGTTGCAACTTTACCGTCATATACAATACCAGTAGAACCGTTTAATGAAATAAAATCACCTTCTTTGTATACAACACCATCTACTGTCATTGAAGTTGTAGAAACAACTACACCAGCAGCAGAAGAGATACAACATTTACCCATACCACGAGCAACTACAGCCGCGTGAGAAGTCATACCACCACGTTCAGTTAAAATACCTTCAGCAGCGTACATACCTTTTAAATCTTCTGGAGAAGTTTCTCTACGTACTAAAATTACTTTTTTACCATCTTCAGCCCATTTTTCAGCAGCATCAGCAGAGAAAACAACTTGACCAGTTGCAGCACCTGGAGATGCAGGAAGTCCTTTTGAAATTTCTTTTGCAGAATCTAAAGCAGCTTGATCAAATACAGGGTGAAGTAATTCGTCTAATTTATTTGGCTCTTGACGTAAAATTGCAGTTTTTTCGTCAATCATTCCTTGSGCTAACATATCTACAGCCATTTTTATCATTGCTCCACCAGTACGTTTACCGCTACGAGTTTGAAGCATCCATAATTTACCATCTTGGATCGTAAATTCCATATCTTGCATATCACTATAGTGATCTTCAAGTTTTTGTTGTGTTTCGTTTAATTCATTATATAATGAAGGCATAACCTCTTCTAAAGAAGGGAAATCTTTTGCACGAACTTCTTCAGAAGTACCGTTACGTTCAGCCCATCTTTTAGAACCTAAAGTTGTAATTTCTAATGGAGTTCTAACACCAGCAACAACATCTTCACCTTGTGCGTTTACTAAGTACTCACCATTAAATTGGTCTTCACCAGTTGCAGCATCACGAGAGAAACAAACTCCAGTTGCAGAAGTTTCACCCATATTACCATATACCATTGCTTGTACGTTTACAGCAGTACCCCATTCAGAAGGAATTCCTTCCATTCTACGGTAAAGTATTGCACGATCTGTATTCCAAGAATCAAATACAGCACATACAGATCCCCATAAYTGATCCCAAGGATTTGTAGGGAAATCTTCACCAGCGTGCTTACGAACAACAGCTTTAAATTCTTCAACAACAGCTTTAAGATCTTCAATATTCATTTCGTTATCTGAAGAATARCCTTTAGCTTCTTTTACTTTATCTAATACTACTTCAAATGGATCGTGTTCWCCATTTTCAGCTTCAACACCCATTACAACACCACCRTACATTTGAATAAARCGACGRTATGAATCATATGCAAATTCTKSATTACCTGATACTTCAGCAATAAYTTTYACRGTWTCATCATTCATACCAAGGTTWARWACWGTATTCATCATWCCWGGCATWGAAACTCTTGCWCCTGAACGAACAGATARTAATAAWGGAAAAGAACCATCTGTAGAGTTGAATTTGGCATTCATTGTTTGTTCAGTAGCTTTTACAGCTTCTTCAACTTGATCTTTTATCATTTTTACAACAGCATCTTTTCCATACTTGTTGTATTCTGTACATACGTCTGTCGTAATTGTAAATCCAGCAGGAACAGGTACTCCAATTAAACTCATTTCTGCAAGGTTAGCACCTTTACCCCCTAAAAGGTTTTTCATAGTGCTATTCCCATCTGCAGTCTTACCTCCAAATTTGAATACTCTARTYYWMWYTTYTWKYAKTRTMWYSWTYMWTTTANYTWTWRTTTTAAATTTAATATTTAATCAAGCTGCAAATCTATGCAGAATACTTCTCTTTTACTATGATTTATATCATTATTTTTATAGGATTTACTCATTATAATTTAAGTTACTTCGACATTTAATTGGAATGAAAAAGACCCTAAAAGGCTCTTTATTAAGTGTATGTAATTTTAGTTAGAATTTAGAATTGAGTAATTCACCTGTAAGTTGAAGTAATTTTAATTCAGCATTTTTTGCAGCGTACTTTGACTGATTTAGATTAGATTGTGCATTTAATAAATTAATTTGAGCCTGTCTAAAGTCAATTGAAGTAACTTGTCCTAAACTAAACTGCTCATCGGTTCTTGAAAAATTACGTTTATTGGTCTCAACATTTTTTTGCTGAGTTTGAAGTACAAATAATTTATTCTTATAATCTTCCCAAGCATTGTTGAAGTCCCTATTTATTTGTAATTGAGTTTGTAGTTTTGAATATTGTTGCGTTTCATAATTAATTTTAGCATTTTGTACTTGTGTTCTTGTTTTACCACCGTTAAATAAATTCCAAGTTAAATTAAAACCGGTTGATATCCCTGTATTTGTAGACTCTGTTAAAAAGGAAGCGGCATTATTATTATTTTTAGACCAGCTATAGGTGCTGTTTAAACCAATTGTAGGTAAATATCCAGACTTGTTTGCTTTAAGTTGAAAATCACTTACTCGAATGTTTTTTTCAGTTTGGAGTAATGTTACATTGTTGCTTTTAACTTGTTCAAATAGCTGTTGTTTAGTTGCTGTTATATTAAAAAGGACTTGAGTATCTACTGAAAAAATAGGCGATTCATTTTTACCCAATACAACATATAAATCTCGTTTAGCATTTGATAATAATTGTTTGGTATTTATCAAATTAATGCTGTCATTATTTACATCAACTTCAGCATTTAAAACAGCTAATTTTGTGTTCTGACCAAACTCAAATTGATAGTTAGCCCTAATTAATCGATCTTTAGAAACTTTTAAACTTTTGTTAAGGAGTAATACTTCTTCAGTCAACTGTGCGACATTATAATACACAGAAAATAATTGTAATAGGGTATTCTCGATAGTTTCTCTCGCTTGTAATTCAGATAAATTATATTGCTCTTTTAGTTGTTTGTAATTATAGTGTCTACCAAGACCATCAAACAAGGTGTAATTTAAACTAACTGAGGCATTAAAGCGACTACTTTTAGCCCCTTCTAAATTAGTAACTTCTCCATTTGCAAATTCAACATCGGTATTATCATTATTGAATGTAGAACCTGCATTTCCAGAAAGTGTCGGTAAATAACCAGAATTCATTATACTTTTATTGTTTTCAGCTATTTTAAGACTGTTATAGGCAATCTTAATGCCGTAATTATTTTCTAAAGCTATATTAACAGCGTTTTCTTTTGTCAGTTTTTCTTGTCCAAAACTCACTGAGAAACTGATTAAAAATAATAAGGTAAGTTTATTAATGTAATTCATCATTTTCACTTTTTAATTCAATAATTGCTCTTTCTACTTCCTCTTTGGTTACCTCTTTACCAGTGATTAACCATTTTATAAATACTTTGATGGAGTTAGAAACTGATAATAATAAAGGCAACATTACCAAGGTTAATATAGTTGCTATAGCGATTCCATAAGAGATGGATACTGCCATAGGTTGTAAAAATTGAGCTTGTCTGCTTTTTTCTAAAAGTAGGGGTGCTAAACCTGCAATAGTTGTTATTGATGTTAGTACAATTGCTCTAAATCTTGAAATACCTGCTTGAATTAAGGCATCATCATACTTCATACCTTGTTTTAGATAGCCATTAAATTTTTCAATTAGAACTAAGCCATCATTTACCATAATACCAATTAAAGCGATGATACCTAACGAGGATAATATATTTATTGGGAAATTATGAATCCAATGCCCCCAAACAACTCCTATCAAACTAAAAGGAATCATTACTAACAGTAGTATTGGTTGTTCGTACGATCTAAATGTAAATGCAATAGTTAAATAGATTAGCGCTATAACGATTAGCAATACTTTTTTGGCGGACCCAATTGTTTTTTGTGCCTCTCTATTTTGACCTTCGTATACGGCTGTAACTGTAGGATATTTAGAAGATATCTCAGGCATCACATTCGCTTTGATATCATCAAGTATATCTGTGGCACTTTCACCAGGAGACTTCATATCTGCAGTTACTTGTATTTCACGTTGGCTACTTAGGTGATTGATAACAACATCACCACGTCTAATTTCATACGTGGCAATTTCGGAGAATGGCACACTTTGATTTGTAGGTGTGGTAATCCACATATCATCTAAGTTTTTAATAGAGGATCTGTCCTCTTTTTGATACCGTACCCAAACTTTAATTTCATCTTGTCCTCGTTGAAATCGCTGTACCTGTAATCCGAAAAATCCAGATCGAACTTGATTCATAACGGTTTGTAAATTTAAACCAAGTAGGTACGCATTGTCTTTTAACTTGATTTGAACTTCTTTAATTCCTGCAGGGTCATTGTCAGAAATATCTTTTAACTGAGAATTTTTACTTAGAATTTCTTTCAATTCAATTTTTGCCGCTTTTAATTCTTCAATATTATTACTCAATAATGAGACTGCCACTGGGCTACCTCCAAAGTTTCCTCCAGAACCAAAGGTTAAACTTTCAACGCCATGTACAACTCCTACCTTGTCTCTAATAGCATTTGTGATATCTGATGATGGAAAATCACGTGCTTCACCAGGTAATAGATTTACGGTTAAACTTCCATTTGAAGATCCTGGGCCAATTCGTTTAATAATGTTTTCCACTACAGAGATATTCCCTGTTTGCTTTTTTGTAAACTCATTATTCACCTCCCAGGCAGCCTTTTCAATTTCAGAAATAATAGAATCTGTAATCATTTCATTGGTTCCCTGAAGCATTTTTAAGTTAATTACCACTCTGTCACTTGCAATTGAAGGGAAGAAAGATGTTTTAACAATACCACCACCAACACCACCAATACTGAAAATAAGAAGGGCAATAGGTATGGCAAACCCGAGTACTTTATGTTTTAAAAAGAATTTTAAAAAAGGAGCAAACCAGTTGTCTCGAATAAAAAATAAAAACCGTTCAGCTTTTTGATTTACATTAAAAAAGAAGGTATTCAGTTTATTTCTTTTTTTATCTTTTTTCTCCAATGCTTTTGAATGTGCAATATGCGCAGGTAATATGATCAAGGCTTCTATAAGAGAAACTAATAAGGTAAGTGTTACAACTAGAGATACCTCACTAAAGAAATTACCAATTCTTCCATCTAAAAAGAAGAAGGTGGAAAAAGCAATGATAGTTGTTAAAATTGCTGAAACAATAGGAGAAATTACTTCTAAAGTTCCATCAATTGCAGCTTGTATAGGTGTTTTTCCTTTTTCGTAATGATGATAAATATTTTCACCAATAACAATACCATCATCTACTAAAATACCAATAACGATAATCATACCAAATAATGAAAGAACATTGATGGTAACACCTAATTGAGCAGCAAAAATAAACATTCCAAAAAAGGCAATTGGAATACCCGCAGCGACCCAAAATGCCAATCGAACATTTAAAAATAACGCTAAGAAAAATAAAACTAATAAAACTCCCATACCTGCATTTGCAATTAGCAAATCTGTACGCTGTGATAACGTAACGGATGAATCGCTTGAAATACCTATTTGAACATTAGTATGTTGTTTGTTAAAGACTTTAATATACTCTTTCACTTTATCAGCAGTAGAAATTAAATCTTCACTGTTAGTGTTACTTACCGTAATATCAATTGATTTTTTTCCATTAAAAAATATTCTATCAGGGTTTTCAGACCAAGTATCAGAAACATCTGCAATATCTTTTAGCCGAATAATGTTTCCTCCAGCTTCAGCTCTAACAACAATGTTTTCCAATTCATCGCCGTAGTAATTTCTATTTCTAGCTCTTATTAAATAATCTTCATCTGCGGTTTTAATATTACCACCTGAGATCAGTAAATTAGTTTTGCTTACGGCATTTGATACTTCAATAAACGACATATCATATGCACGTAAATCATTTTCACGAATGGCTATTTCAATTTCTTGTTCTGGAAATCCAGAAAGACGTACTTGTGAAATACCATCAATATTCCGAATGTCATTCTCAACTTTTCTAGCGTATTCTTTTAAGGTAGCTAATGGAATGTTATCACCGCTAATAATAAAGCTAATGGTTGGTCGTATTGTTTCAATTTTAGCAATTATAGGAGGTTCCATACCAGTAGGAAAGGAGGGAACTCTATCTACTGCATTTTTAACATCTGCTAATACAACATCTATGTTAATGTCTTTGAAAATCTCTACGTTAATTGATGCAGAATTTTCTCTGGAAACAGAAGTTACTCTGTCAATACCAACAATTCCTTTTAAATTATCTTCTATTTTTAGTACAATTCCTTCTTCCATTTCCTCTGGTGAAGCACCAGGGTAGGTTAAATTGATAGATATGTTCTGTGAATCTGTTAATGGGAAATACGAAGATTTCATAGACAGTGCTCCGGCTAAACCAAAAACAATGAATGCAATTATGGTTACATTAACAGCAACAGGGAATTTTATAAAGTAAGTTATAATTTTCTTCATTATTACTGCTTGGTTTTTTGAGTAGAAACTTTAACTAGCATTCCGGCATATGCTCCAGGAACAGGCTTTGAGAGTATCTGTGTACCATTTTCTAAGCCTTTAATAACTACGTTATTTTTATTTTCAAAAATAGTGGTGATATTCACTAAATCTAGTACCGAATCTTTTACAATGTAAAGTTTAGAGTTGTCAACTAAAAGATTTCTTGAAATTTCATATGCATTTTCTTCAGATTTTGCTTGTAAGGCTACTTCTACATATTGTCCTTCTTTTAAATCAGGGCTACTTACTTGTATAAAAGCAGTTATGGTTTGTGTTGAAGTATCAACTTTCCCGTTGATACGAATAACTTTCCCAGTCCAAGTGTTTGTTTTTTCTAAATTGTATAATTCAACTTTTTTGCCAATTTGTAGTAAATGTCTGTATTCAGATTTAACAGAAACCCCTATTTCATATACTGAAGGATCAATAAATTCACCTAATTTTTGCCCAGGCCTTATCAAGGTGCCAGGATTTACTAGAGACTCTGTAAGAACTCCATTAAATGGTGCTCTAAGTGTATATTTCCCTAATTTAACCTCTAAATTCTTTACATTGTAATAGGTTGTATTGATTCCACGACCTGAGATAAAAAATCTCTCTTTTTCTGAGGTAGATAGAGGAAGCTCTTCAAGCGCTGTGTTTGTGCTGAAGTTTTGCAAGTATGTTAACCACTTTGTGTATTCAGCAGGATAATCTAATCGAATATCGGGCATAATAGCAGTGATAGCATTGAATAAATTGCTTTTTTGAGCTTGTAGGTTTGCATAGAATTCATCACTATTAATTTTTAAAATAGTTTCACCTTTACTAAAGGATGTACCTTGTTTAAATTCTTTAGTGGTTTTTTCTAGTACGCCTTGAACCTCGGCATAGATTTCAATTTTATTTTTTGCAACCAAATTACCGTTGATAGTAATAACTAACGGTATTTCTTTGTTTTGAACAGTTTGCGTGAAAACAGTTTTGATTATTTTCTCAGTTTTTTGTTTTGGTTTTTTCTTATTGTTAATTAATACTTTTGCTATAATTATTGAACCTCCTACAAGGACAATTGCTAAAACTATTGATATGATTTTTCTCATCGTTTTAATTTGGTTAGTTATGCAACTAAATTGTGTTGTTTTTTAAATTATTTTGAATTTTAGTCATTATTTTAAAAAATACTTTCATTTCTTCTTCAGTAATTCCTTCTTGAGCAAYTTTAATACTTTTAAGCATTATAGGCTTCATTTTTAAAAATAGKTTTTTTCCATTTTTAGTAATGTAAATTAAATTTTTACGTGAATCTTCTTTTGAGGGAATTCTAGCTACTAAATTATTTTTTTCCATGACATTAATAAGTCTTGTAAGTGAAGCCTTGTTACGACTAGTAATGAAAGCTAATTCTTTTTGAAAAATACCGTCATTATCTTCATGCAATACCTTTAATACGATCCATTGCTCTTTAGTTACTTGAATGTTATTTTTTTGAAAAACAGTACAAATATACATGTTCAGCATTTTAAACGTTTTCCCAATCCACGGAGCAACTGTTTTGTTAAAATCGGACTTGTTAATTTCTATATCCATTAGTTCTAAATAAGTACAAATATATAAAATATATTAGATAGTTGCATATACAACTAAATTAAAAAGTAACTTTTAACATTATTTTATGTTTAAGATTTAAATATGAATAGAAATTATAGCAACTGTATACAGTGTTAAAATTGTTATATTTGCTTTTCATTAAAGTAAAGAGATTTTATGAAACGAGCATGTTAAAATTTTTCTCACCAAAGGAGAATGATTAATAGCGAACAGCATGTGACAATAAAAAACAATAAATATAAACACATGAAACGAGCATGTTAAAATTTTTCTCACCAAAGGAGAATGATTAATAGCGAACAGCATGTGACCAATAAAAAACAATAAATAAAAACACATGAAACGAGCATGTTAAAATATTTCTCACCAAAGGAGAATGATTAATAGCGAACAGCATGTGACCAATAAAAAACAATAAATAAAAACACATGAAACGAGTATGTTAAAATATTTCTCACCAAAGGAGAATGATTAATAGCGAACAGCATGTGACAATAAAAAACAATAAATATAAACGCATGAAATTAGATATTTTAGCAATTGGATCGCATCCAGATGATGTTGAATTGGGATGTGGTGCAACCCTGGCAAAAGAAATCTCATTAGGAAAACAAGTCGGAATATTAGATTTAACTAGGGGAGAGTTAGGAACTAGAGGTTCAGCAGAAATTAGAGATGAAGAAGCTTCAATAGCAGCAGAAATTTTAGGTGTTTCTGTTAGAGAAAACTTAGCATTTGCTGATGGGTTTTTTGTAAATGACAAAGAACATCAGCTTGAAGTTATTAAAATTATTCGAAAATATAGACCTAACATTGTGCTGTGTAATGCTTTTGAGGATAGGCATATAGATCATCCAAAGGGAAGTAAACTTGCTTCTGATGCTTGTTTTTTGTCTGGGTTGATTAAACTCGAGACTGCGTTTAATGGAATAAAGCAGGATGTATGGAGACCAAAACAAGTATACCACTATATACAATGGAAAAACTTGGAACCAGATTTTGTTGTGGATGTAACTGGCTTTATTGAAGCTAAAATGAATGCTGTAAAGGCATATAGTACTCAATTTTATGACCCGAATAGTAAAGAACCAAGTTCGCCAATTTCAAGCAAAAACTTTTTATCCAGTGTTGAGTATAGAGCGCAAGATATGGGAAGATTAATTGGAACGGAATATGCAGAAGGTTTTACGTCAGAGCGTTATATCGCGGTAAAATCTTTTGATAATTTAATTTAAAAAAATGTTTGCAAACAAAAAGAAAAGTTTTAAATTTGCATCCGCAATATGGTGGTTGTAGCTCAGTTGGTTAGAGCATCGGTTTGTGGTACCGAGGGTCGCCGGTTCGAATCCGGTCTTCCACCCAAAATTAAAGGTCTGAATTTTCAGACCTTTTTTTGTGTCCTAACTTTTAAGAAATATTTATCTTTTTTATAGCTTAATTTTAATATTTTTACGTTTTTAAAATTAAATTAATAAAGATGAACAAATTACTTTACATAGTTACTTTTATTGTTACAACAACGGCTATAGCTCAAACTACAAATACAATAACATTAGAAAAACAAAAGTTAAAACAAGCGCTAGCTTATGAAGACAAAGGTGTGGCTGCAGATGCAATGTATAACATTGTTTCAATTGAAGGAGCTCAAAGTACTTATAAAGATAGCTTAGCTTATTTATATTTTAATAATAGAAATTATGTTTCTTGTTTTTTAGTCATAAATGATATCTTAAGTTACAAGCCTAATGAATTGGAATTATTAGAAATGAAAGCTATTTCATTAGAATCTATGGGAGCATATGGAAAAGCAAGTGAAACCTACAAAGAGTTATTGTCCATATCCAATAATATTTACCACGCCTATAAATTGGCAAGTTTACAGTTAGCTTTAAWTAAGTTTGAAGAAGCATTTGTTTCAGTAAAAAAAGCAGATCAATTAGCAGATGATGGGAAAGTAAAAGTTAATTTCCAAGTGAATAAAAACTATAATCAAAATATTGATTTAAAAGCAGCAATTGCCTATTTGGAAGGGGTTATTGCTTTGAATTTAGAAAAGCCTGAAGATGCTAAAAAAAGTTTTGAACGAGCTGTGAAATTATTTCCCGATTTTGTTTTAGCAAAAGGCAAGCTTGAAGCTTTAAATGCTACGGAAGAGTAAATCAGTTAGAATTTATTTTATTTTATCAAAGTATTGAGATTCCTATGTTATCTTGTCTAACTATTTGAGTTTTTCAGCTAAATAAGGCGATGTATAAGATTCTTTACATTTTATGAGGTCTTCTGGAGTTCCTTGAAAAATAAGTTCACCACCTTGTTTTCCACCTTCTTTACCTAAATCAATAATATAGTCGGCACATTTAATTAATTCAATATTATGTTCTATGACAATTATTGAATGTCCATTTTTTATTAAAGCATTGAAGGATTTAAGTAGCTTATTAATATCATGAAAATGCAATCCTGTAGTAGGTTCGTCAAAAATAAATAAGGATTTACTTTGCCTAGTACCTTTTACTAAAAATGAGGCTAATTTAATGCGTTGAGCTTCACCACCTGAAAGCGTAGATGATGACTGCCCTAATGTTACATAACCTAAGCCAACATCTTGTAACGGTTGTAATTTTTTTACAATTTTAGGTTCATGGTATTTATTAAAAAAGACGATGGCATCATCAATCGTAGAATTTAATAGGTCGTTAATAGATTTCTGTTGAAATTTAACCTCTAAAACTTCTTTCTTAAATCGTTTTCCTTTACATGTTTCACATTCTAAATGAACATCAGCCATAAATTGCATTTCTATGGTAACTTCACCTTCACCCTTACACACTTCACATCTTCCTCCTTCTACGTTAAAAGAAAAGTGTTTAGGTTGATAGTTTCTAATTTTTGATAATTTTTCTGAAGCAAACAAGGCTCTTATATCATCATATGCTTTTATATAAGTTACAGGGTTTGATCTGCTGGAGCGTCCAATAGGGTTTTGATTGATAAATTCAACATGTTCCAGCGTTGAAAAATCGCCTTTTAATTCGGTAAACTGCCCAACTTTTTCTCCATATCCAGCTAATTTTTTTTGAAGTGCCGGATATAAAATTTTACTGACCAAGGTACTTTTACCACTTCCAGAGACACCTGTAATAACGGTTAAACTGTTTAATGGAAATACGGCATTTATATTTTTTAAATTATGTTCTCTGGCTCCAATAATTTCAATGCTATTTTTAGATTTTCTTCTTTTTTTTGGAACTTCAATAGTTAGTTGATTATTTAAGTATTTCGCAGTTAAAGATTCCGATTTTAAAATTTCTTTATACGTTCCTTCAGCAACAATATGTCCTCCGAATGTACCGGCTTCAGGGCCAATATCAATAATTATATCAGCAGCTTTCATAATATCTTCATCGTGTTCAACAACAATGACAGTATTTCCTATATCGCGTAAGTTTTTCAACACTTTAATTAATCGCTGAGTATCTTTAGGATGCAAGCCAATGCTTGGTTCATCTAAAATATACATAGACCCAACTAAACTACTCCCTAAAGAAGTAGCTAAATTAATGCGTTGACTTTCTCCACCAGAAAGCGTGTTTGACGTTCTATTTAAGGTTAAATAACTCAAGCCAACATCATTTAAAAATTGTATTCTATTGTTAATTTCCACCAATAAACGTTTGGCTATATGTTGCTCATTATCGTTTAATTTTAATTTTTTGAAGAAGTCAGCTAATTCATTCAGTGGCAAGTCAACTAAGTCATTTATATTGTTGTTATTAATTTTGATATTGTTGGTTTCTTGACGCAACCGTTTACCATGGCAAGTGTTACATTTAGTTTTTCCTCTATATCTAGAAAGCATTACTCGATACTGAATTTTATAACTTTTTTCTTCTAAATGTTTAAAGAAAGAATGCAAGCCTTTAAATAAATGATTACCATCCCATATAATTTTTTTTTGTGCTGAAGAAAGTTGGAACCAAGGTTTGTGAATAGGAATATTAAATTTGTARGCGTTGTTTATCAGCTCGTTTTTATAGATTTCGAATGATTCAGACTTCCACGGTAAAATAGCATTCTCATAAATTGATAACGAAGTATTCGGAACCACTAAATCTTCATCAATGCCAATAATATTTCCGTAACCTTCACAAGTTTGGCAAGCTCCATATGGAKTATTAAAACTAAATAAATGAGTGTTTGGTTCTAGAAATTGAATACCATCTAATTCAAACCTATTGTTAAATGTTGTCTGYAAATTTGTTTTGAATGCTTCAATAATGCATTCGCCTTTGCCTTCAAAAAAAGCTGTTTGAATAGCATCACCTAAACGGTTCTTAAAATCCTCGTCATTTTTTACAATTACTCTATCAATTACAAGGTAGAAATCGTGTTCAATTTCAGTAGTTATATCTTCAATTCTAATAACATCACCTTTATACTTTATTCTTGAATATCCTTGCTGAGCTAAAATTTTTAATGTTTGCAAAACACTTCTTTCCTCAGGTATATGAACTGGAGATAGCAGGAGTAGTTTAGTGTCAAGCTCTAAAGTTTTTATATAATTTAGTACATCTGTAACTGTATGCTTTTTAACTTCTTTGCCAGAAATAGGAGAGTAGGTTTTACCAATTCGAGCAAATAATAACTTTAAATAGTCGTAGATTTCTGTTGAAGTACCTATGGTAGAACGAGGATTTGTAGAATTTACTTTTTGTTCAATAGCAATAGCAGGTGAAATACCTTTAATATAATCTACTTTTGGTTTATTAAGCCTTCCTAAAAACTGACGCGCATAAGATGWCAGGCTTTCTACATACCTTCGTTGTCCTTCTGCAAATAAAGTATCAAAGGCCAAACTTGATTTTCCAGATCCTGAAAGTCCAGTAATAACAACTAACTTATTTCTTGGAATAGCGACGTCAATATTCTTTAAATTATGAAGTTTAGCTCCTTTTATAAGTATGTTTTCTTTAGGATTTAATAAGGCTATATTTTGAGTCATTTTTTGCTAAAAAATTGATAATTGCAAAGATAATGACAAATATTGAAAATTGTAGTATAGGGAGGTAGTAATTAGATAAAATACATTTGTATAGCATCCTAAGAATAAAGAATTTAAGATAAATCTTCAAWGAAAATTTGTAAWTCTAAAAAAAATACCTCATATTTGATATCTAATTATAACTAAAATAGCGCCTATTAAACACAATTACTTTTTATATATTTTATAGATACAGTTACATTTTTAAACCCCTAATGTATTTAATATTATGGAAAGTAAACACACTACTGATGGCGTTTTAGTCAGCAACTACATTGATGGAAATGAAAAATCTTTAGAGATTTTGGTTATTCGTCATAAACAACGAATTTTCAGTTTTATTCTGTCTAAAGTGCTGGATAGAGAAATTGCAGAAGATATTTTTCAAGATACTTTTATTAAAGTTATTAATACTTTAAAAAGAAGAAAGTATAATGAAGAAGGTAAATTTTTACCTTGGGTTATGCGTATTGCACATAACTTAATTATTGACCACTTTAGGCGAAATAAGAGAATCCCTAAATTTAACAATACAGACGAATTTGATATTTTTGATGTATTAAGTGATGAAATGTTATCGGCTGAAAATCAGATTATTAAAAATCAAATTTTAAATGATGTTCGAAATTTAATTGGAGAATTACCTGAAGATCAAAAAGAAGTTTTATTAATGCGGATGTATAAAGATATGAGCTTTAAGGAAATAGCGGAAAATACTAATGTAAGCATAAACACAGCTTTAGGAAGAATGCGTTATGCGTTAATAAATTTGAGAAAATTAATAGAAAAGCATCATATTATTTTAGTAAATTAATTAAAATTTATACTAAAAAGGAAGTTTTATCGTTTAGATAATAAACCAGTTCTATATGATGAAACTTTACTCTCAAAAGACTCCAATAATGGAGCAACCTAGAAACGAAATAATTCAATATTTGCTCAGCTACTCAAAACAAATGAGAGTGGTTAAAACCAACAAAAACGACTATATTGAATTGCATTTGAATTAATGTTCTTTACCCACTTTTAACCGAAGTGGGTTTTTTAATTTTAAAATAGATTTTCTCCCAATTGTTTTCGTAATAATATCTTTTTCAAAATCCCAACCTCGCGCAGGTGAATATTCACGTGCATAATAAATGATTTGAAGATGTAATTTATTCCATATTCCTTCAGGAAATAATCGTTTGGCATCTTTTTCAGTTTGAGTTACATTTTTACCATTTGTTAAATTCCATCGATACATCATTCTATGAATATGTGTATCAACAGGAAATGCAGGAACTCCAAAAGCTTGGCTCATAACAACACTTGCTGTTTTATGACCGACTGCTGGTAATTCCTCTAAAAATTCGAAACTTTTTGGTACTTTCCCATGATGTTTCTCAATTAATATTTTAGACAAACCATAGATGCCTTTCGACTTCATTGGTGATAGACCCACAGGTTTTATAATTTCTTTAATTTCTTCAACAGAAAGAAGTACCATATCATAAGGATTATTTGCTTTTGCAAATAGGAGTGGAGTGATAGTATTTACTCTAGCATCAGTACTCTGGGCAGATAAAAGTACTGCAATTAATAGTGTATAAGGATCTTTATGCAGTAGAGGAATAGGAACTTCAGGATATAATTTTTCAAGCTTATTAATTAGATACCGTACTTTTTCTTGTTTAGTCATTTTTAGTATATTTACATAGAGCTAAAATACAAATTATGACAACATTAAAAATAGGAGACAAGTCACCAAATTTTGAAGCACTAGACGAAAAAGGTAATACTTTAAAACTTTCAGATTATACAGGTAAAAAGTTGGTGCTGTTTTTTTATCCAAAGGCAAGTACTCCAGGTTGTACAATGGAAGCGTGTAATTTGCGAGATAATTACCAACTTTTTATAGCTAAAGGTTATGCCATTTTAGGTGTAAGTGCAGATTCTGCTAAACGGCAGCAAAATTTTATCAATAAAAATGAATTACCATTTCCATTGTTAGCTGATGAAGATAAAATGGTGATCAATGCTTTTGGAGTTTGGGGACCTAAAAAATTTATGGGTCGTGAGTTTGATGGAATACATAGAGTTACTTTTTTAATTGATGAAAATGGAATTATTGAAGATATAATTACAAAGGTTAAAACGAAAGAACATACAACTCAGATTTTGAAATAAAAGTGTATGAATAATAAAATTGTTATTTGTGAAGACCATCCAATTTATGCACAAGGAATAGTAGATTTTTTAAAGAATCATTTTTCTGATATTGCTGTCTTTAGCAATGGAATAGAAGTTCTTGATTATGTTGTTAAAAATGAAGTAGATATTTTACTACTTGATTTAAATCTTCCTGAAATGAATGGAATAGAAGTAGTTCAAGAATTAAAAAAAAGAAATCATAAAATCAAAATTGTTATTATTAGTATGTATAATGATAAAATGTTGATTAATAAATGCAAAAAATTAGGTGTGGAGGCTTTTTGTAATAAACAAGTTTCTAATTCAGAATTGTTAATGATTTTAAATAATTTAAGAGAAGGAGAATTTTTAATAGATAGTAGCATAAAAGAAAAAAATAGAAATAATTTTCAAAAACATTTATTAGAAAATTTTGAAAAAAAAATTAAATTGACAAATAGAGAAATAGAATTAATTGAATTATTTTCAAAAGGATTGTCGAGTAAAGAAATTGCAAACCAATTGAATGTAAGTTATTTTACGGTTGATACCCATAAAAAAAATATTTTCAAAAAAATGAATATTAATTCAACCGTTGAACTTGTGAAATTCTATTATGAAAATTTCTAATTTAATTTTAATATTTTTAGTGCTATTCTCATGTAAGATTTCATATTCTCAAGATGAATTTCAAGTTCGAGAAAATTTTAAAAAAATTAAATTTGATACTTATATTAAGGTCTTAAGGACAAAAGATAGTACGCTTCCTCTTACTTTTCTAAGTAGTAAAAATGTTAAATGGGAAAATAATAAAGTCTCCTATGGATTTTCTCAAGATTTTTATTGGTTGAAATTTACTCTTAAGAATACAACTTCATTGAAACAGGGGTTGTATTTTGAGATTAATAACCCTCACATAAAATATATTGAATTTTATAAATTAATTGGCAAAGATTTAGTGCTTTTATACCACTGTGGAGATTACTTGCCATTTGACTCTAGACCAATAGATAGTGAAAAATTTGTTTTCCCTATTGACCTTGAAAAAGGTATGAGCAGTACTTATTACATAAAAATTGATAAAAGAAATACATCGATAAGTTTTCCATCTTATTTGATTGATTCTAAGGAGTATATAAAAATTAATAATAATTCAAAATTACTTGATGGTATATTATTTGGTGGAATAATGTTATGTGCCTTGTATAGTATATTTGCATTTTTTTATATAAAGAAATTGTTGTTTTTATGGTATAGTTTATATGCAATTTCTTTAGGATTGTATTTATTTACAACATTGGGATATTCATTTCAATATTTGTATCCAAATAATGTCATTTATACCTCCTTTTTTCGAATTTTAATGCTGATTCTTGGTGATATTTTTCTTTTGAAATTTACGCAAAGACTATTAAAAACAAGGGTATATATAAGAAAGGTTCATTTTATTATTGACGGTATTATTTACAGTCTTATAGTGATGCTACTGATTTGGCTCATATTTCCGAATTTATATAAAATATATATAGCCATTATGGTTAAAACGGTATATTTTTTCATGTTGTTGTCAATAATAAGTTTCTTTCTTTCKKCATTYTTRGTTTATKCWAAACAWAAAARYATTGTTARAYTATATTTGTTTTCATTTGGGGCTTTAATCTTTTGTGGTTTTGGGGCATTATTGTTAGAATTTGGTTTAGGGCAAGAAATAAGGTTGAATTTTCCCTTTTTACTTATAGGTGCACTTGTTCAAATAATAATTTTAGGAATAGGGCTATTTTATGAAATAAGTTTGATTTATACAGAGAAGAAAAATTTAAGTATAAAGATAGCTCATAAACAACATGAAATTGTGCAAGCATATATTGATGGGATGGAAAAAGAGAGGTTTAGGGTTTCAAATGAGCTGCACGATGATATTGGCAGCCAATTAGCAAATTTTATTAGATTGATAGTACATGATAATTTGCTTCCGAACAAATTTGTAAAGAAGATTAAGTTCATTATGGAAGATGTTCGAAGAATTTCGCATGAATTAACACCAATGAATAGAAGATTATTATCTTTTAAAGAACAATTAGAAAATCTAATTGAAGAGACATTTTTTACAGAGAAAATAAATTGTAAATTTCATTTTTTAGGTTCAAGTATATCTCTAAATCAAAAACAAGRGCTTAGTCTATATAGAGTATTGCAAGAGTTTTTACAGAATATAGTAAAACATTCTATGGCAACTTTGGTAGAAGTACAATTTATAAGTATTAAAAATGAATTAACTATTACTATTGAAGATAATGGCATTGGTTTTAATATTGAAAAGAGACATAAAGGAATAGGTCTTTTGAATATTCAAAAAAGAGTTGATTATTTAAAAGGAGCTATAGAAATTTCATCAGTTGAAAGTATTGGAACTTTTGTTGTGATCGCTATTCCCTTGATTGATTAAGTTACTCATTTTATTTTTCATACTAAAAAATACCTAATTTACGGTATACCATAAGTTTTGAAGAACACATATATTTGGAATATAAATATACGTATATAATGAGAACAACTATTTTAAGAGTTTTTTATCCTTTATTTACTTTAATGATTTTCTTTTCATTTAGTGGATGTGATGAATTGGAAGAGATACTTAATACACGAACCGTTATCTACTCACTTGAGTATTCCAATGTAGACATGTCTGGAATGTATAATTCTCCATCAAATAATACCATGATAGATTATCTTGATGCTGACGGAAACCTTATTCCTGTTGATCTTGTAGCGCCTAGAAAAACTTGGACTCAGGCGGTATTCCTTTCTAAAGGTGACAGAGCAGAGGTTCGTTTTAATGCAGCCATAAATATTAATTCTGGAACAGCAACACTTAGAATAAATTGTGATGATTGTGAAAATGATGATTTAATTTATGGAAATGGTACAGTAAAAAGAGTTTATAATCTTTCAATAATGGGTGTTGGAGAATTATCATTCAATGTAGAATAAAAAATAGAAATTCGTAATGAAAAAAAATATTTTTATAATAAGTATATTCTCTATTTTATTCAGTGGATGTGACAAATTAGATGAACTCTTAAAAGATGATGAAAGAACAGTTGGTTATAATGTAATATTTAAAGAAACTGCACAAAATTTTGAATATTTAACAACAATAACTTTTACTGGAGAAGACGGCTACAATCAGTTTGATGAACATCAATCGGCATTCTCACGTTGGAGTGAAGGAGGCGATTTTTCTAAAGGAGAACGAGTTAGCCTTGCAATTAGCACCTCTCTAGATAGGGGAACTATAACACTTACAATAATATGTAAAGACTGTAAAAATGAAGACTTGATTGATGGTAAAATAATAAAGACTATTGATCTTACTAGAATAAAAGTCGGGGAATTGTCATTAAATTTAGAATAAAGCAAGAAATTTAATCTAAAAAACAAAGAAATTCAATATATAGAAGTTGAAAGACAGCTTGTGTAACTTAATATTTACAGCTTTATATTAACTAACTAAATGTGGAGACCAGTGACCACTTTAAACAAACGGGGCGAAACCGAAAAGCCTTAAGAGTAGGAATTTTAAATATATAAAAATGAAAAAAATTATTTTAATTTTGATTACTGTTATAGGTACAGTTTCTTGTGGTTCGACTGATTTTGTAAAAACATCTGATGTGCCATGGAGTACCATCGAACTAAGAGATAACCTTAGTTATGACAGAGCTTGGAATGAAGCTATTGATGTTATTGCTGCTAGATTTGAAATGGATATGATTTCTAAGGATGGAGGTTATGCAAGAACTGGTTGGACTTATACTTGGAATACTAAAGGGAATTACACTAAAAATTACAGAAACCGAGTAATTCTTAAATTCTCTCCTGATAGAACAAAAATTCAAGTAAAAACTGATGCTCAATCAGGTACACCTGGAAAATGGAAAAATGGGTTTGATTCAAGATTATTAGTAACCATAAAACAGGATATTATGGGGGTTGTTGGTCGAACTGTTCGATAATACTTTAGTTATTATAAAGTTTTGTAGTGTGAGCTTTATGAACTAGTTTGAAAAACTAGATGAAGCAATTGTTTGAGAAGCAATTCAATCAAAATTCCTGAGCTTCAAAAGAGAATTAAATAATAAAAAGAAAGAGGGGTTTTGCTAAAAAAAGAAATAATCTTTTTTAATAAAGAAGAATAAGATTAAAAACTGCTAAACAAGCAACGATATATATCATTGCTTGTTTAATTTTAAAACTTAAGATCCATTTTAATATTAAATACGCGCTGTGTCATATAATTTGGGATGCCATAATATCGTTTTGAATACACATTGCGTACCCAAGTATTGGTAATTGAGTTTTGAACATCAAACATATTATAAATTTCAAACCCAAGTGAGAATTCTTTTAAATTACTTTTCCAACCACTATTGTATTGGTTGTTGGTATCAGTAAATACATAAGAAATTCCAATATCTGCTCTTTTATAGGCATTTAATCTGTTTTGATATTCGTATGGATCGGTATAGGAAGGAGAGCCACCAGGGACACCTGTGTTAAACACTAAATTTAAGTACATTTTAATGTTTGGAATAGTTGGGACATAATCTTGAAATAACATTCCAAATTTAAAACGTTGGTCTGTTGGACGAGAAATATAGCCTCTGTTATTACTATTTTCTTCAGTTTTTAAAAAACCAATACTCATCCAACTCTCAGTTCCAGGTACAAATTCACCGTTTAATCTTAAATCTAGGCCTACTGCGTATGCCTTGGCATTATTGCTAGCACTATAACTAGTTTTAACATTGTCGACGGTGTATGCATTCACATTGCTTAAATTTTTGTAGTAAATTTCAGAAACTAGTTTAAAAGGCCTATTCCATAGCTTAAAACTATAATCGTTTCCTAAAACAATTTGAATAGATTCTTGAGCATCAACAGTCGGATCTACAATTCCGTTATTATTTCTTAGTTCTTTGTAGAATGGTGGTTGGTTATACATTCCTCCTGAAACTCTAAAAAGCATGTCTTTTTCCCAATTTGGTTTTATTGCTAATTGCCCTCTAATACTGTAAATTAGTTTATTTATAGTTTGTAAATTAGAACCACTTACATTCCAATGATGAGAACGAATACCTAAATTGAACCATATTTTGTGGTTTTTCCACAAATYATTTTTACYGTATTGGGCAAACCAAACTAAMCGRTTTATWGTTGMATRGTTTTTAGCATTTATATTTTGAAAAGGAATAATTTCRCCTGTGAAAGGTTCATAAGGCTGATTGTTTGAGRTAAGATTTGGTTGASGRACATTAAAACCAACAGAATCTATAACCTCCCACTCCTTAATTCGATCTTTTGTATCTTCATTTTGATATTTAATTCCAACGTTAAGTAGATGGTTGTTTTTCTTATAAGTTGCTTTTAGTTCAATATTTTTAATTAAACCGTCAATGTTGTTTCTTGCGTGATTTAATTGAGAACCAATCCCTTCGGAAAATGTAACTGCACCAAAATCATCTGAGCCAAAATTAGTAGTTATTTCACCTAAATTATAACTTGCTAAAATATCATAAGATTCTTCTTCAGTAGTATGATAGCTAGATGTTGTTAAATTTATGTTTAAGTTTTGGTTTATGGAATAACTCCCTTTTAAAGCTCCGAAGAGTGTTTCAAATGTGTCTTTTTCTCGTCCTTCATAATATACAATGAGCTCTAAAGGATTTGAGAAAGTTCCAAATTTAGTTCTTCTAGTTACAGGAGTGAAATTGTAATTATTGATCGAAAAATTACCTAAAAAGTCGATTTTAAATTTAGAATTCACTTCATAAGATAAAAATGTTTGAGCATCTGTAAAATTTGGTTTAGCAGTTGTTTCAATGTCTTTACTWTTTATAAATAAACTGTTATCCCTATACCGAACACCTACWATTGCACTTAATTTATTTTGAAACATGATACCTTCAACAGTAACACTTCCCCCTAATAAACTTGCACTAATAGAGGTTGCCAATTTAGTTGGTGACCTATAAGTTATATCTAAAACAGAAGATAACTTATCGCCGTATTTTGCTTGGAATCCACCGGCAGAGAATTTTATATTCTGAACCATGGTTGGATTCACAAAACTTAACCCTTCCTGTTGTCCTGATCTAACTAAAAAAGGACGGTATACTTCAATACCATTTATAGATACTAAATTTTCATCAAAGTTTCCACCACGAACATTGTATTGGGTACTTAATTCGTTATTATTGTTCACACCTGCTAAGGTCATTAAGATATTCTCAATTCCGTTATTTGCACCTGGTATTTTGACAGCATTCACTGGATTTATGTATATCAATCCTTGAGAATCTTTTTTTGCGTCTTTTACAAAAACTTCATCAATTTCTTCAATTTTTAGTTTTAAAATAGGCGAAAACGGGTAAGTTTTATTTTCTGGAATAATCACGATTTTAGTGATTGAAGTATATGAAATATGACTAAAAAGAACTTTAATTTCAAGGTCCCCTGGTACTGATAAGTTATATTCACCTTTTTTATTTGTTGTTGTTCCTTGATTTAAATATGAAACAGCAACACCTGCTACAGCAATATTATTTTTATTTATAACAACGCCTTTAATAATTGCATTTTGAGCGATTAGAGGGGCGGTAACCAATAAAAATAGAATTAGTTTTAAAGTTTTCAATACAAATTATTTATTTTTTTCTGAAAAAGGTAGCATTAATAGTCGTTGAGTTTCCAACATTATCAGTTACTATTACTTTTAATTGATGTTTAGCTTTTATAAATGTTTTGTCATTAAAATTATAAGTGAGAACGCCATTTTTAACATTATATTCCATTAATATCCATTTACCATCTATTTCTCCTCGATATGAATTAATTCCAGATTCATCATCTAAAATTTTAACTTTTAATGTTTTAAAATGTGTTAACCACTGTTCATTTTTAAAATTATGTAAACGTATCTTAGGGTTTAAATTATCTGTTAATAAAGTGAAACTTCCTAATTTCTTAATTGAAGTGTAAAAAATTGAATCTTTTTTAATCGTTGTTTTGTAATTGGTTTTTCCTTTTTTACCTATAGAAGCAATATATAATTGTCTCTTTTGATTTTCAGAATAATTAGACACATCAAAAGTTAATGTGTATTTTTTATTTAAAGGGACAGTAGGTGTGTGTATGTTAACAATAGAGTCCTTTATTTCAAAATCTAAATATAAATCTTTATAAAAAGTATATTTAGGAAAAGCTACAGAAATATTATTTTTTTGAAATTTATAAAACTGTTTATGATCAATTTTATAGGGTGTAATTTTAGACTCACTTCTAATTTTAATGGCGTCCTTTTTTCCAATAATAGGAATCGTTACTTTTTGACTATTTCCTTTAAAATCTTTGGCTATAATTTCTACAGTATAATTTAAACCATCTTCAATATTCAGGTAGCCATTTTTAATGGGTTTTGTATACAGGCTTAATTTATTAGCAGGTTCAATATAGCATTTTTGAATTCGTTGTTTTAAATTTTCAAATCGTTCATAATCAATTAGTAAGTTAATATATTTACTTTCTGAAAATGCAAAGGACGAAGCTTCAAACTCATAAATTTTATTACCATTTACCAACATACTTAAATTGTAAAATCCGTTTTTATTATAGGCGCCGTCTAATTGATCGTAACCACTTATTCCAAAACTAATTTTCCCAAATGCATTTATTTTAGAGGCTCGTAATTCTCCATTTTTTAGGTTTATCATAGAAAGTTGCAGCGGTACATTAATTCCGTTGATGTGTGAATTGTTATCTAACGAGTAGCCTATTAAGGAATTAATTCTTGGTTTTTTCGAATCATCAACATGAATACCAAATAGCAGTGGATTTATAGGCTTTTCCGTTTTAGTATCTCTTATTTCAAAGTGCAGATGTGGCGCTACAAATCCGCCAGTGCTCCCGCTAAAAGCAATTAGTTCATTTTTGCTAATAATTAATTCTTTTGAAGAAGGAAATACATGTATTTCAAAACTTTCTTTTTTGTATTGTTTCAGTTTGATATACGCTTCAATACGTTTATTGAATTTTTGTAAATGAGCATAAACAGTTGTATAACCATTGGGATGTGTAATATAAATGGCTTTTCCATATCCCCAATGTGAAATTTTTATTCGTGAGACATAGCCCTCAGCAGAAGCAACTACTTTTAAACCATCACGTTGCTGTGTTTTTAGATCAAGCCCTGCATGAAAGTGGTTAGTTCTTAATTCACCAAATGTACCAGATAAAATCAATGGAATATCTAATGGGTTTTGAAAGTAATTATCTGGATATGTACTATATAAGGAAGCATTTCCTTGACTGGATACTATTAGATTACAATGTAAAACGACGATGAATAATAACTTTTTCACTAAGGTATGCTTTAATGCTAAAATACTAAATAATATGAGTTTTAATATTTATAATTTTGAATATTAGCAATTAAAAATCACTTAGTTTTCATAAAATAAAAAAAAACTGTTGTAATATTCCTTCAAAACACTAACTTTGTAATGTATAGTTTATATTCTTTAAATATATGAGTGCTATAACAGAAGTTATTAATTTAGTTGAAGATAAACTTATAAAGCTTTTAGAAAAATATAATTTTTTAAAAGAAGAAAATGAGTTACTACTGAATAAAATAACAGTTTTAGAAAATCAACTAATTAAAGAGAAGCAATTGTTTAATGAAATTGAAAAAAAACATCAAACATTAAAAATTGCAAAAACTATAGAGGGCAGTAAGGAAGATAGAAGAGAAACAAAACTTAAAATAAATGCTTTAATTCGTGAAGTTGACATTTGTATAAATCAATTAAGCGAGTAAGATCTTTAAAATGGCGGAATCTTTAAAAATAAAAGTAACTATTGCAGGAAGAGTATACCCGATTAGAATAAATAATGAAAACGAAGAGGAGGGTATGCGTAAAGCGGCAAATCAAATAAATGAACTAGTTGCTAAGTTTGAAAAGAATTATGAAGTTAGTGATAAACAAGATGTATTAGCAATGTGCGCGTTACAATTTGCTTCATTAATTGAAATAAATGCCATTAACAATAATGAAGATCTAGTTAAAGCAACTGAAAAAATCAATAAATTAAATGTTTTAATGGATGAACATTTAAAATAATGAAGTTCTTTTAAATAAAATAATAATAATACTGCCTACATTAGTTATTGTTTGAATACTCAACATTTTACCTTTATGAAGGGTGAGTCTTAATTGTAAAAGCAAGCTGTCTTAGAACAGATCCTTGACCAGTTAGTTAGCCTTAATCTTGTTTAAAGGAGTTTTCAAAACCTTTCTAATGTAGGTTTTTATATATATATAAATTTGAATTATGGTAGAATATATAATGCCAATTATAATTGGTATCGCGACAGGATTAGCAATAGGTTACATTATTGCAAAATCATTAGAAAAAACTAAGGCAACTAAAATTTTAAGAAATACTAAAAAAGAAGCAACATCACTTCTGAAAAAAGCCAGAATAGAGGCAGAGATCCTTAAAAAAGATAAAATTTTACAAGCAAAGGAGAAGTTTATTGAACTTAAGTCAGAACATGAAAAAGTGATAATCTCTCGTGATAAAAAAATTTCAGAAGCAGAAAAACGGATTCGAGATAAAGAATCACAAGTATCTCAAGAGCTAGATAATAATAAAAAGAATAATATTGAAATTTCTTCAAAAATTGAAGATTACGAAAAAAAAGTATCATACTTAGAACGTAGAGGTGAAGAAGTAGATAAATTGCATAGAAAACAAGTTGAAAATCTTGAAGTTATTTCAGGACTGTCTGCAGACGAAGCCAAAAAAGAACTGGTAACTTCTTTAAAGGAAGAAGCTAAAACTGATGCAATGTCGTTTATTCAAGATACTCTTGAAGAAGCAAAGCTTACAGCACAGCAAGAAGCTCGTAAAGTAATCTTAAATACCATTCAGCGTGTTGGTGTTGAACAAACTGTTGAAAATTGTGTATCAGTGTTTAACATAGAATCTGATGATGTCAAAGGAAGAATTATAGGTAGAGAAGGACGAAATATTAGAGCTTTAGAAGCGGAAACGGGTGTAGAAATTATAGTGGATGATACTCCTGAAGCTATTATATTATCTTGTTTTGATCCAGTCAGAAGAGAAATTGCACGTTTAGCATTGCATAAGTTAGTTACTGATGGTCGTATACATCCAGCGCGTATTGAAGAGGTGGTGAAAAAGACTGAAAAGCAATTACAGCAAGAAATTATTGAAGTAGGTAAACGTACCGTTATAGAGTTGGGTATTCATGGATTACATCCTGAATTGATAAAAACTATTGGTCGAATGAAGTATCGTTCTTCATATGGTCAAAACTTATTACAACATTCACGTGAAGTAGCAAATCTATGTGGGTTAATGGCTGCAGAACTAGGCTTGAATGCAAAATTAGCTAAAAGAGCTGGGTTATTGCATGATATTGGAAAAGTACCAGAATCAGAAAGTGAATTACCACATGCTTTATTAGGAATGCAATGGGCTGAGAAATACAATGAAAATGCTGAAGTTTGCAATGCAATTGGAGCTCACCATGATGAAATTGAGATGAAAACATTGATTGCTCCAATAGTACAGGTTTGTGATGCCATTTCAGGTGCAAGGCCGGGTGCTCGTCGCCAAGTTTTAGATTCATACATTCAGCGATTAAAAGATTTAGAAGATATTGCTTTTGGATTTAGTGGTGTTCAAAAGGCGTATGCAATACAAGCGGGACGAGAATTGAGAGTTATCGTAGAAAGTGAAAAAGTGAGTGATGCAAAAGCAGGTGAACTTTCGTTCAGTATCTCACAGAAAATCCAAAACGATATGACGTATCCTGGACAAGTTCGTGTGACGGTTATTAGAGAGACTAGGGTTGTAAATATTGCGAAATAACCTGAGTTACAAAATATATTTTAAAAATGAAAATCTCGCATTAGCGAGATTTTTTTATTTTAATAGGGTGAGGATTTAACAGGAGTACCAGCTAATTCCATATCGTCAATTATTCTTACGAGGATGAAAAGTATTCACAACTTCTTTTAAAAAACTTTTATCTAAATGCATATAGATCTCAGTTGTAGTAATGCTTTCGTGTCCCAACATTTGCTGAATAGCTCTTAGATCTGCACCACGTTCTAATAAATGTGTCGCAAAGGAATGTCTAAAAGTATGTGGGCTAATTTTCTTTTTTATACCTGCTTTAATAGCTAAATCTTTAATGATTGTAAAAATCATGACACGTGAAAGGTTTTTACCACGTCTATTAAGAAATACAGTATCTTCAAAGTTTTTCTGCACTTCAATATGTATTCTAATCGTATGAATATAGAATTCAATATATTTTTGAGTTTGGAAGTTTATAGGTACAAAGCGTTGTTTATTTCCTTTACCAATTACCCGAATAAAGCCTTCATCAAAAAATAAATCAGAAAGTTGTAAACTAATAAGTTCAGACACTCTTAACCCACAACTATACAAAGTTTCTAACATAGTTCTATTTCGTTCTCCTTGTGGTTTGCTGAGATCAATTGAATTAACTAAAAGATCAATTTCTTCAATAGCTAAAGTATCAGGCAATTTTCTTCCAATTTTTGGTGCTTCAATTAAATCGGTAGGATTCTCTTTTCTATATTCTTCAAAAATTAAAAAATCAAAAAAATTCCGAATCCCTGATATTAATCGTGCTTGAGAACTGGCATTTAATTGTTTAGAAATTGAATATATAAATTGTTGGATAGTATCTTCAGTAATTTTAATAGGAGAAACTGTAATTTCATGTTCTTCTAAATATAAAATGAGCTTTTTTACATCTCTTGAATAACTATCTATAGAATTTTTTGCCAATCCTTTTTCTATTTTTAAATAGAATTGATAATCTTGTAAACTGGAAACCCATTTCATTTGATAAAAATAAGTAATATATTTACACTTTAAAATCAAATACATGAAAATACTCATTTTAAATGGACCTAATTTAAATTTATTGGGTAGGCGAGAACCATCAATTTATGGAAACTTAACTTTTGATGAATTTTTTGAGTCATTAAAAAAGAATTACCCAACTGTTGAACTACATTACTTTCAAAGTAATATTGAAGGTGAACTTATTAATAAATTGCATGAAGTTGGTTTTAGTTATCATGGGATAATATTTAATGCTGGTGCGTACACACATACTTCTGTTGCAATTGGGGACGCTATAAAGGGCATAGATGCACCAGTTATTGAAGTACATATTTCCAATGTCCATTCACGAGAAGAGTTTCGTCATGTTTCATACATCGCTCCTAATTCTAAAGGAGTGATAGCTGGCTTTGGATTACAAAGCTATGAGTTGGGATTGCAGAGTTTTCTATAATTTTACTTTAAATTGTATTTTTTACTTAAGAAAAATAGCTTTTTAGATCTTGTAAAAGAGCATGGTATATTGGATTGCAAAATTCAGCAACACCGCCTTTCTTTTCTGATTTCCAATGTGAAGTCCATAGAACAAAAGATGTATTATTCTCTGAAACTGGAAATACTGTGACTTCACCAATATATCCTTTTACATTATTTTTTGAAACAACATCAGGACCATCATCTATACTATAGGTAAATTTCATTAATTCATTATCTAGTGATAAAAGTGTTTCTTGAAAAGCATCATTTAAGATTCTTTTGGCTCCAATTTCTTCAGAAGATTTTTGACCTATAATTGCTACTTTAGAAACAACATTTTTACTCCATGATAAATCGTGAAAATTTTTTAAAACTCCCCAAACTTTATCATATGAAGCATTGATAACAATTGAATTATAACATCCCATAATTTTAATATTTTTTAATTAGTAGTACTTAAATATATAAATAATTATCTAATATTAAGGTTTGAAGGAAATTATACAAAACTAGAATTAATTGCTACAAGTATTGAATTTTAGTTGATAATGCGAGGTTAGCTTATTTTATTACGTTTCTTCAATACATTATCTAAGTTCAATTTTCTTTAAGAATTTTTATTTCTTTGATGAAAAGTAGCTATTAAAATCCCCGATAAAATAAGAAATAAACTATACAAATGAACCATTCCAATAGCTTCATTTAAAATAATATACGCTAAAATCCCACTAAAGAGAGGTAATGTATAATAAATTATTCCAGCGTTTGTTGGACCAATTGTTACAATTGCTTTGTTCCATAAAATATAGGCTGTTAATGATGCAAATATACCAACATACAATATTGAAAAAACTGTTTTAGCTTCAAATTCAGYSGMASRMGTWKYTAMTWCWTYSYATWYAAAKWMMRKTMMYAWARAWAKWMKTSCWWMANTAAAMGAGCTTAGTTGAAATCCTAATAGACTCAATTCTTTTGGTTTACGCTTTAATAAAAGACTGTATACAGCAAAAATTAGTGATGCAAATAGCATCCAAATGTCACCAATAGCAAAKGATAAATTTAAGAGGGTATTAARTTTCCCTTTGGTTATAAGTAAAACGACCCCAAACAAAACAAGAAGAATTCCTGTTCCTCTTTTCAAAGAAATTGTTTCACCATAAAATATTCTGGATAGAATAACAATAAAAATTGGAAATGTTATTGATATTAATGAAAGGTTGATTGCTGTTGTAGTATGCCCGGCCAAATAAATTAACGTATTGAAAATGGTAACACCTAGCAATGAAACAATAGCAGTGTAAAGCCAGTTTTTTTTGAGCAAAACCCAATCAGCAAATAATGGTTTTACAGCAAATGGAAACAGCACCACTACAGCAACAGACCACCTCCAAAAGGCCAAACTAATAGGAGGAATACTCTCATTAAGGTCCCTTGCTATTATAAAATTACCCGACCAAATAGCCGTTGCGGTTAGTGCAAATAGATAGCCTAGTAGGTAACCCTTATTTTTTTTGAAAATACTCAAATTAAAATTTCTTCAATTTTTTTAATGATTACAGATGCGTCAGTTTCAAAATCAAACCAATGGATCGAAGTGTCTTTTTTATTCCAAGTTACTTGGCGCTTTGCAAAGCGTCGCGTATTTTTCTTTATTTCTTCTATAGCAAATTTTAAGGAGCATTTTCCATCAAAATAATTGAAGAGYTCACGRTAWCCWACAGTTTGTAAGGCATTTAAATGTTTATGCTCGTRMAGKTTTTTWGCTTCYTYMAGYAAACCTTCWTCTAACATARTATYAACTCTYTTRTTWATTCKAYKATAYATAMGTTCTCTWTCRGCASTTAATCCAAYYTTAATWGGAATAAARTTWCKMTTTGMTTTTTBGTTGTTTTTAAAAGTCGAATAASGTTTCCCAGTACCAATGCAAATTTCTAACGCTCTAATTAACCGGTGTGGATTTTCGATTTCAATAGTATGATAAGATTCAATATCTAATTCTTTTAATTGCTGTTGAAGTAATTCAAGKTGCCCATTTTTTAGTTCCTGATTGAGTTGAATTCTAATTTGAGGATCAACTTCAGGGAAATAATCTAAGCCATCAATAACAGCATTTGTGTATAAACCGCTACCACCAACCATAATTGTTACCTTATTTTTAGAGAAGAGTTTTTTTAATTTGATGAGTGCATCTTTTTCAAATTGTCCAACACTATAATCATCAAACACACTTCTATTTTGTATAAAGTGGTGCTTTGCAGCAGCTAATTCTGTAGGTGAAGGAACTGCAGTACCAATTTCCATTTCTTTATAAAACTGCCTAGAATCACATGAAATAATTTCCGTATTAAAGTGTTGAGCAAGTTTAATACTTAGAGCCGTTTTTCCAATAGCAGTAACTCCTAGAACTGTTATTAAATAATTATTCATGATTTAATTTTTCACCACATTTATGACAAAATTGGGCATTATCTATATGCTTGTCTGAAGAACAGTTCGGGCAATGTTGCGTATTAATTGGTGCAGAATTATCAGATTTCACCATTTCTGATGTTACAATTCCTGTAGGTACAGCAATAATCCCATATCCTAAAATCATTACAATACTCGCAATAAATTGACCAAATGGTGTATGAGGCGCCAAATCGCCATAGCCAACGGTAGTAAGTGTTACAATTGCCCAATACATACTATGAGGGATACTTGTAAAACCATTTTTTGGACCTTCAATTAAATACATCACAGTACCTAAAATAATTGTAATCACCAATATGCCAAATAAAAACACGAGAATTTTGATTTTACTTGCTTTTAAGGCTGAAACTAAATTTTTTGAAGCGCCTAAATAGCGGGCCAATTTTAAAATTCTAAATACTCTAAGCAATCGCAATGCACGCAGTGCAACTAGTGCATGTGTTCCAACAAAAATAAGCGATACATATTTTGGAATGGTAGCTAGGAAATCAATAATGCCATAAAAGCTAAATATATAAGATGAAGGTTTCTTAAGAGTGATGATACGAATAATATACTCTAAGGTGAAAAGTATTGTTATGACCCACTCAGATATATTAAGAAAGTTATGATATTTAGCATCAAAAGTCTCAACACTTTCTAGCATTACCAATACAATACTTATTACAATGGTGAGTATTAAAATAATATCAAACCATTTTCCTTCTTTGGTGTCAGCTTCATAAATAATTTCATGAAGTTTATTTTTCCAATTTATAGTATGTTGATTTTTTTTCAATTTATGTGATACCTAAATTTAGTACTAAAGTAAAATTTTTACTTGAATTAGGGCAACTTTCATGTTTTGATTTGTTTTCCAAACAATAGGGCTTATGTTTTTTTGAGTACAATGGGTGTTTTTTGAGAATTTATAACATGATTAAAAAGCAATTTTAAATAGTCGTATTCAAAATTATAAAAAATAGGTTTGTTAATTTTGAAATTACTACTGAGAGTTATTTTTGATGTTCCGATTTTTTTGGTAATCAATCGTAAATTTCCTCCATTTTCAGGTAACGAAACAGCCTTTGATTGAGGGTACGATTCTATCGTATAATTATCTGGAATTTCCAATGAGAAATTTACAATATATTTTCTGGTATAACCAAAATCTACCGGGTACAATCTGTTTTCTTGACTGAAAGGGTTTATTTTAAATTGATTCGTAAAATAGGGATTTAAATAGGTTTTGAATACATTTTCTGCGTCTTCTAACAAAACTTCTATAATCTCAATAACTGGTTTGTTAATAGCTTTTTTATTGGTTATTTTATAATCAATAACTTCAAAACTGTTAAAATTACTTTCAAATTCAGCACCTAAATCTTCTTCATTTTGAGTTAAAATATATTCTCTTCTAATAAGTGCATCATATCCAAAATAGGCCTTTCTAAGCTTCCCAGTAATTGTACCATCGCTATGTAATTTTAAACTGGCTGCAACTTGTATTTTTGAATTCTTTTCGGGAATTATATCAAACCAATAGCTCCCGTTTTTAAAATCCAAGACTCTGCCATAACCATTGAGGCATTTATATGGCAACATCCCGAAAGGCATTAATTTATTAGTAGCATCAAGTAGGTACGATTCATTATCAATCGTAACTTTTGCGATAAAATAATTGAAATCAGTCAAAACAGGATATAGCTTTGTAGGAAAGCCATTTTTTCGTATAGAAATTAGCACTAATTCTGCTTGTAAACCAACAGCCATCAGCGCATTAATTAGGGAAATATTAAGTTCACCTACATTTCCTGTTTTAGCCTTAAATGCTGCTTTTATGTCGTTTTCTTCAAATATGCCATTTAATTTATTCCATGTAAAATGATTTTGAATGAAGTTATATACTGCTTTTGCTTTGTCTAATTCAGCGTTTAATAATCTTATTTCTGAAGGTAATAATTCATCAAAAAATTTATATTTTTTTAACTGTAGACCAATATATTTATTGGTTTTAAACTTTTTATCAACATCTTTCCAAGTGGTTGTATATTTATCTTTAGTACCATTTATACGGATAACTTCTGAAAGTTCAAATTTTATTTTAGAGATAAAATTATTTTTATTGGTCATATAATCTTCTTCTATAAAAGCTGGAATATTTTCCATAGCATAAGTTACAACCTCACAGCTTGAAGCTCTTTCAAAAAGAGAAATGATAAAGCAATTTCTTTTGATGGTAGATGTATTTGTTTTTAGTTTTAAATAACCCGTTAATTTTCGGTTGAACACATAATTTCCAGGGATAGACGCTTTATACTGACTGAATTTTACTGGAATGTCAGATTGAAAAGTCCAACTGGTTAAATTAAATCGAATAGGAGTTTCAACTGTGTATTCAACTTCAATAATACTGCCAGCTTTTAAGTTTGGCATGGTGAATTTAACGATTCTTTTTTGCTCATTAATTTGCTCTTCATAAATTAATTTTTCATCTAAATACGTTTTTTCTAAATTGTTATGCTTAATTGCTTTTATATTATAAATAGCAGAGTTTTTACCTAATGGAATAGCAAATGTTGCGTGTTTAAATTCACTTTTATTAAAAATTTTTATTTTCTGATAGTATTTAGAACTGACTACTCTTCTTCTAGTTTGGGTAACTTCATCAATTTTGTTAACAAACTCGGTGGTCCCCAAATCTAATAAGATAACTGCATTGGCCGTGGTATCTAAATTATACCTTTTCAAATTTAACTCCTCTTTTGTAAGTTTTCCAAAAGTATAATCCTTGGTATTTTGGGAATAAGAGAACGAAGTGAAAAGTAAGAATAGTAATATTACAATTTTTTTTATAGCGAGTTATTTTTTTAAAATCGAATTAGTTTTTCAACTCGATTTTTTTGTAAGTATTTTTTTATAATATTTCTATTAAGAATAGAATCTTCCATAGGAGAAATTAAACTTCTTAAAATTTCTATATTATTTATTTGATAACTCAAATCAGCATAACAAAAACCCTTAAACTCATTATTTTCAATTAATACAATAGATTTTTCACCTAAATTTCTTCCTTTATCAATTACTAATAAGTTTTTGTTACTAAATTTAATAATTGTTCCGTTTGTTTTAGTGGAAATGTTATAGGCAGGTTTATATGCCTTTAATTCATCGTTAAATTTAAGTTGTGCAATAAGTTCATTTCCAGTTTCTTCAAAAGTAACTGAAACAACTTTTTTTTGTAAAATCTTTGCTTTTTTTGAGCTGCGTAAAAATAATTGATTTACAGCTTTCTTAATGTTTTTTCCCTTACCAATATAGAGAATGTTCTTTGTTTTATTGTATAGGTAAAATACGCCTGTTTTAGAAGGTATTTCATCTAAAATAGCAAGTAGTTTTGGAGCTATTGTTTTTGTGTTAATTATTTTAATTGCTTTTTTAACAATTTCTTTATCAGTATCCTTGTTTAGTAATAATTTAAATAATTGAACAGTTGCAATGGCATCTCCATCAGCTCTGTGACGGCTCGAAATAGGAATTCCTAAGGTTCTACATAATTTCCCTAATTTATAAGAGGCTAAATCAGGAATTAATTTTTTACTTAACTCAACTGTACAGAGAGTTTTTCGCTCAAAAGTGAAGCCCAAGCGTCTAAATTCGGTAGTTAAAATTCGATTATCAAAATTTGCATTATGTGCAACTAAAACGCAATCTGTAGTAATTTCAACAATACGTTTTGCAATCTCAAAAAATTTAGGAGCATTTTTAAGCATTTCGCTATTGATACCTGTTAAATTTACGACAAATGGTTGTATTTCTCTTTCAGGGTTTACCAGACTTATAAATTGGTCTACTATTTGATGACCATCAAATTTATAAATGGCAATTTCAGTAATGCCTTCTTCATTAAATTTACCACCGGTGGTTTCTATGTCTAGTATTGCGTACAAATTAATCGTAGTTTCTTATTCCAAAAATTGAACTTCCAACTCTAATCATGGTGCTTCCTTCTTCAATTGCTATTTGATAATCTCCACTCATGCCTATAGATAAAATTGACAAATTAAAATTAACAGTTATATTTTTTTTAAGAGAATCAAAATTAGTTTTAAGAGTCTTAAATTCAGTTCTTATCATAGATTTATTTTGAGTAAAACTTGCCATTCCCATTAACCCTTGGATATTGATATTTTTTAACGCTGAGAATTCTTCAGAAATAACCATACTTTCTACATCTGATTTAGATAACCCAAATTTTGAATCTTCCTGGGCAATTTTTAATTGTAGCAAGCAGTTTATAATTCTATGATGCTTCTGCGCTTGCTTATTAATCTCTATCAATGTTTTTAAACTGTCAACACCATGAATTAAATGCACAAAATGAGCCATATATTTGACTTTATTTCGTTGTAAATGCCCAATCATATGCCATTCAATATCTTTTGGTAGATTCTCATATTTCTCCACCATTTCTTGAATTTTATTTTCTCCAAAAGCTCTTTGATCGGTATTGTAAGCTTCTAAAATGGCTGAATTAGGTTTTGTTTTAGAAACGGCAACTAAAGAAACATTTTGAGGAATTGAAATAGATATTTTTTTGAGATTTTGAGCTATGTTCATATAATTTGCAAATAAAGTCCAAATATAATTGAAATATTATTAATCATTGATTTCAAAAATTGTTAAACCACTCCTTAATTTTGGTTCAATGTAAGTACTTTTTGGGGGCATTTTTAAATTTTCGTTAACAACCGATTTTAATTGGTCAACTGATACTGGAAATAATCCAAATCCCACTCTGAAATTTCCAGAATCAACTTCCTTTTTTAGTTGTTTTTTAGTGTAAACAGCGGGTAAACATTTTATCCTTGGGTCAGTTTTYAARTCTTGAATTCCYAAAATTGGTTTTAAAAYWGTTTTATGAATTATATGCGTGTCTAAATCAGAAAGTGCATTGTTTATTTTGTAATTGGTATTTTTTAAATAGAGCGAATAATATTCACCATCTAAATACATGCTAAAATGATGTTTTTTGCTTGGTTTGTAAAGTTTTTTTCTGTTGTTTTTAATAAGATAAGATTCACTAAGTTTTGCTAAGAAGTCATCTTTACTTAAACCGTTTAAATCTTTGACGAAGCGGTTAAATGCAGAAATTTTTAAATTTTTGTCAGAGATTAAGTAACTCATGAAATAATTATAACATTCATTACCTGTGTGTTGGTCGTTTTCTTTTTCTTTTACGGTTGCTAAATAATTTGAAGAAGCACATCTATGGTGACCATCTCCAATATAAATAGCATCCATTTTTTCAAATTCTTTTTCAATATACTCTATATCTAACTCATCATCAATTACCCATAGTTTATGCAAGCGTTTTGTATGTGTCATAAACTCATATTCAGAACGTTGTTTTTTATATTTTTTATAGATACTATTTAAGTAATTACTATCTGGGTAAGTTAATAAAACAGGTTCAGMATTRAAACCGGTAATTCCTAAGTATTTTCCAAATAATTCTTCACGTTCTTTTAAAGTATCTTCATGTTTTTTTATYACATTTTTYTGATAATCTTCRACATGAGCTRCRGCWATAATWCCCCAAAAWACRTCATYRCCATARGATTTTTCATGAAGRTARTATTGAGAYYTKTCATCTTTGCGATAAATATCTTCYTTTTTGAAATTTTCATAMRTTTCATGAACCATTTTAAATCGTTCTTCCGGAGTTAAATTTTCATTGAATGTATAGCCTGGTTTGATAATATGTAGAAATGAAAACGGATTGTAATTAAGCACTGCCTTTAATTCTTTTTTTGAATATGCATCATATGATCTTGAAGTGGCCAATGCAGCTTTATCACGTGTTGGTCGTATAGCCTTAAAAGGTTTTATTTTAGCCATTAGTTAGTTGGTAACGAGTTTATCTTTTAGTACTAATTGTTTCTCAAATTTTAGAATTTACAATCTTTTATCCAAAAAAAGACCGTTATTAAGAACAGCCTTTTGATAGTTATTATCCATACATGTTATTTTAAAATCTCAATTATTTGAGATGCTAATTCTGTACCAATTCGGTTTTGAGCTTCGCCAGTTGCTGCTCCAATATGAGGTGTTAATGAAAGGTTAGGATTCATTAATAATTGAATTTCAGGAGWTGGTTCAYTCTCRAATACATCAAGTGCKGCRTTAGAWATTTTACCATTTTCTAKTGCTTTWAYTAAMGCWACTTCATCAATWACACCWCCACGWGCCGCATTCACTATAAAAGCTCCATCTTTCATTATTTCGAACTCTTGAGTTGAAATAACATAGTCATTTTGAGCTGGTACATGCAATGAAATAAAATCAGATTCTTTTAAAACTTCTTCTTTGCTAATTGTATTAATGTTGAAAAATACAGCTTGATGATCGAAAAATTCAATTTCTAAATTTGCTTCATCCAAATAAGGATCAAAAGCAACAACTTTCATCCCTAATCCTAAACCAATTTTGGCWGTAGCTTGCCCAATTCTACCAAAACCAATGATACCAAGAGTTTTACCTCTTAGCTCAGTTCCTTTAGCATATATTTTTTTAAGTTGTTTAAATTTTAAATCTCCTTCTAATGGCATATTTCTGTTTGATTCGTGTAAAAAACGAGCCATTCCAAATARATGAGCAAAAACTAATTCGGCTACTGAATGAGAAGAAGCTGCAGGAGTATTAATAACATTAATACCTTTAGATTTTGCGTATTCAACATCAATATTATCCATTCCAACACCACCACGACCAATAATCTTTAGTGAATCGCAATTGTCTATAATATCTTTTCTAACTTGAGTTGCACTTCTAACAAGTAATACAGAAATTTCATTGTCATTAATATAATTAACAAGTTGATCTTGAGCAACTGTTGTTAAATCAACTTGAAATCCAGCTTCTTCAAGTGCCATAACACCACTTGTTGCTATTCCGTCATTAGCTAATACTTTCATTATTTTTAATTTTTAGGGTTATGAGAATTGTTTTTCTAATTTTTGCATAGTTTCAACTAAAACTTTAATACTTTCAATTGGCATTGCGTTGTATATACTTGCACGGTAACCACCGACAGATCTATGACCTTTTATTCCACTAATTCCAGCAGCATTCCAAAGTTTATCAAATGCTTCTTTATCATCTTCATTTGTTAAATTAAAGGTTACATTCATTAAAGAACGATCTTCTTTTACTGCAAATCCTTTAAAATGTGGATTTCTATCTATTTCAGCATATAAAATAGCTGCTTTTTCTTCATTCATTTTTTCAATGGCAGCAATACCACCTAATTCTTTCATCCACTCTAATGTAAGCATTGAAACATAAATAGGGAATACAGGAGGTGTATTAAACATACTATCTTTACTAATATGAACCTGGTAGTCTAACATTGAAGGAATTGTTCTTCCTGTTTTACCTAAAATTTCATCTTTAACAATAACTAAAGTTGTTCCAGCAGGCCCCATATTTTTTTGAGCACCAGCATAAATCAAATCAAATTGAGCGAAATCTATTTGGCGAGAAAAAATATCAGAACTCATATCACATACCAACAAACTATTTGTTTTAGGAAATTCTTTAATTTGAGTTCCGTAAATAGTATTGTTTGAAGTGCAGTGAACGTAATTTGCATCAGCAGGAATTGTATAATTTTTAGGGATGTAATTGTATGTTTTATCTTTTGAAGATGCAATAACATCAATTTCTCCCAATAATTTCGCCTCTTTTATAGATTTAGCAGCCCAAGCTCCTGTATCTAAATAAGCTGCTTTACCATCAATTTTTAATAAGTTGTAAGCAGTCATTAAAAATTCCAAACTTGCTCCTCCTTGTAAAAATAATACGGAATATCCATCGGGAAGGCTCAATAATTCTTTTACTAAACCACGTGCATTTTCCATAACATTCACAAATTCTTTACTTCTATGTGAAATTTCGATTAAAGATAAATCAATACCATTAAAATTTAGAACAGCATCAGCTGCTTTTTTTAAAACTTCTTGAGGAAGAATACAGGGCCCCGCACTAAAATTATGTTTTTTCATGTGTTTATATTTATTGTTTTTTAATGGTCATATGCTGTTCGCTATTAATCATTCTCCTTTGGTGAGAAAAATTTTAACATGCTCGTTTCATTTTATTTAAAAATAGGAATTAATTTCTCCTACAAATTTCGTTAAAAAAAGATGAATACGGGCAACATTTTTTATAAAAAATAGCTTAAAAATTTAATAAAAATGCAATTGTATCCACGTCATCAGAATAATTCCATAATTTTGGGTGTTGAGTTTCGCCGAATTTTACGAAATCTACAACGTTTTCGTTACAGGCAATACATTGAATAGACTCCCTTTCTTTTGATAATTTAACTTGTAAATTTTCGAAGGACTGGTAATACTCATAAAAAACAGTTGCAATTGGCGAAGCATAATTATTATCTTCTTTTAACATGACAAAACCATTATCTTGAATCTTAAATAGGCTCATTAAATAAACGGCTTTATTATAATCGTAATTGTTCTCGTATTTTTTATAATTGATGATGTCATTAAATTTATATAAAGCATTAAAAAGAAGATCAAAATTATAATTTTTAGGTACAAAGAGTTTAGAGACACTTCTGCAACCTAATCCAAAATATTGAAAAATATCTTCCCCTAAAGCTTCTAATTCTTTTGTTGTTTCTTTACCGGTAATAATGGCTACTGAATTTCTGTTTCTTCTAATAATGTTAGGATATTTCCCAAAATAATGTTCAAAATAACGAGCGGTATTATTGCTCCCTGTAGCAATAACGGCATCAAATCCTGTTAATTTTCCGGAAGTAAATGTTGTTTTATTTTTGAAATATGGATTATAATATTCTAAAAACTTTGCAACAAGAGGTAAGAAATGTTTATCGTTTGACGATAGTTTTACCATTGGATTGTGACCACATATTAAAACAGCTAAATAATCATGAAATCCTACCATTGGAATGTTTCCAGCCATTATTATAGCAACATTTTTAGGCTCTTTGGTTATTTCAAAATTATAATTAGAAGTCCATTTTTTTAAATTTTCAATCGTTAATGCTTCGCTCCAATTTTCAATGGATTTAAGTACATTTTCTTTAGTAAACCAACCATTTGATTCTTGAGACCTGTCAATTTGCATTTTAAATGCATCAAAAAAGAGATTATTGAATTCATCGTTTTCTTTTTTTTCAATTTGAGCAACCTTGAATTGTTTAAAAAAATCACCAAGTTTTGCAAATGCTTCAATACGTTGAACTAAATTCATTCGATCCAATCTTAAAATTAAATTTTATCTTTGTTGCAAAATTAATCTAAATAATAGTATGGCAATAAAAATTACGGACGAATGTATAAATTGTGGAGCATGTGAACCAGAATGTCCAAACAATGCTATTTATGAAGCTTCTGAGGATTGGAAATTTTCAGAAGGAACTACGTTATTAGGTAAAATTATGTTACCTAATGGAAATAAATTTGATGCAGATGAACCACAAGAAGCTGTTGATGACGAAGTTTATTTTATTGTGACAGATAAATGCACAGAGTGTAAAGGTTTTCATGATGAGCCTCAGTGTGCTGCAGTTTGTCCTGTTGATTGTTGCGTACCCGATGAGGATAATGAAGAAACTGAAGAACAACTACTTTCAAAGCAACGATTTTTGCACGGAACATAGTTTGCATAGTTATAATTACTAAAAGTTTAGAATAGAAATAGGAGGAACGTTAGCAAACCAATAGATTTTATTAAATTAAAATTAACCTTTTTCTTTTTTTGTTATGCCGAAATAGCTCGTAGCTTTTACTTATTGTAGTTGTTAATTGCCCCAACAAGAAGTAAACATTCTGAATCGGTTGGATTTGCTATACTATGTTTTATTGAATGTGGTAAAATGAAAAAATCACTCTTTTCCCCGTTATAATTTTTATCGTCAATTGTCATTGTTGGATTTCCTTCAAGTACGTATATAAATTCAGTTTTCTTAGTATGAAGATGAGTAGGGTAAGAGGAGAAAGAATCTACTTTAACCATTTTCAATCCTCCATTTTCCAATTCAATCAAATTTTTTCCACTAAAGCCTTTAATTTTGCCAGTAACCCAATCCATAAGATTGGTTTTTTTATAATTTCCCATTATTAATTCAATTATTTTTATCGATTTGTATATGATTTTTTGATTTAACAAGTCGTTTGTTAAAATGTTACTTAGGTTGTATTTAATTTAAAAGTAAGCATTAATTTTAAACTGTGTAGTTATTAATCAGGGTTAATAAATCTGTCGGAGATTCTAATTCGTAATCAGGTTTATGTGTCCAGGAATTTGTGCTTGCTCCGCTATATTTAACAATGATGGAAATTACGTTATTTTTATGTTGTAATTTTTTTTCAATGTTTCTTGCAAATTCAACATCACCTTCGTGGTCACCAATGTATATGATCGTTTTATTTATGAATGAATTGAAAATTTGATTGAGACATTTTATTCCACTAAATGAAGATGGTTTTTGCATGTTACTCGGAATATCGTCATATCCAATTATAGATTCAAATTTATGAGATAAATTATATTTTTCTAATACTAGCGCTATATTTTCAGATGAATTTTGAGAACAAATTCCTTGGGGTATTGCTATTTTTTCAATGGTATCTTTAATTCCTGAAAATAACTCAACAGGAGTGTCATTTTTCAATTGGTATTCAGCCCATAAATTTCCAGCGCTAAGCATTTCACTTTCTGTCATTCCATAAAAATTGATATATAAATCTTGCCAATTTTTTGATTGATGGTTTGCTGTGTGATAATCTTTTTCCGTTTTTAGTGGTATTGGCAACTGTTTTCCAGTTAATCTAGGAGCAACAATAGAGAGAATTTGCTTTGTAATATCAATATTTTTCGGAATGGAATTAGCCAAAGTTCCATCGTAGTCCCAGAGTATAGCATCTATTTTCATATAGTTTTTAAGTTTTAATACCATCTACTCGTTTGTATATGGAAAATCACAATTTAAAAATAATATTTAGTATGATTTATTTATTTTCAATCCATAAATTAGGTGACCACATTTTTTTCCATTAATATCAATAATATCAGGAAAGTGCCCCCATTTTATAAAGTTAAACTTTTTAAGAATTCCAATACTTTGAGAATTTAAATCCATGAGAATCGCAAGTAAATTGTCTTTTCCAATTCTTTTACAATCTAATATAACGTATTTTAGAATTTCGGTTCCTATGTTATTCCCATGGAATGAGTAGTCTAAATAAAAACTTATTTCAGCAATTTTAGACATTGCTTTTCTTCCGTTTCTATAAGGTGATAAAGTACAATATCCAACTATTTTATTTGCAATTTCTGCAACATAAATTGGGTACTCACTAGGTGTAAATTTTTCAAACCATTCAAATCTCTCATTCACACTAAATTCTTCAATATGCCCTGTAACACTTTTGGTTCTAATTGCTTGATTGTATATGTCTACAATAGAAGGTAAATCATTCATGTTAGCCAAACGAATTATTAATTCATTATTCATGTTTTCTATTCGTTTTTTGCCTAGTCATTAATGTACAATTTCAGTTTTATCTCCTATTTCAAACTTACAATTTAATTTTTAATAACCTATGAGATTCGTAGAAGAATAGTTGATTAAAAGTTAACGATAATAGCCTTTAAAAACAGACCTAGCAGACAATATTATAGTAGAATTACGAGTATTAAATTATGACAAAAAACCAATTCCGCTTTCCAGAAATTCTTGATATTTGATTTTGTTAAATGAGTATAGATAGGGTGCTCTATGAGCAGCGCCACTCATTTGTTTTTCATGGCTAATTAGGAAACCTAATTTTAGTATTTTTTTTGAAATTAGATAAATCTAATAATCTGAATAATCAGTTGGATATAGAAAAAGGATGTCTATATGAGACATATTATTTTCGTATTTAGACATGGATTTTAATTCATTCCATTCTTCGGAATCAACAAATGCTTTCCAATGCTCATTTCTACTTGTCATATCTGAAAATGTAGTCATATACATTAGATTGGGCATTTTTGATCCTGAAATTACTTCTGCGTAAAATACAGCGTTGAATTCAAGTCGGTCAAAGAGTTTTATTTCACCTCCTTCATTAAACATATCAACTTTATTCATGTAATACTTCTCAGTTGCAGATTCATAACTCCTTAATTCATATACCCGTTGCAATCTTGAACCATCTAAGGTCGTGACTTGTATATTAGGCATCTCTGGAAATGCTTTCATTAAGGTTGACTCAATTCGTTTGTATGGCGGTTGTATATGAGACGCATTGATATAGTTACTTCCAGAAGCTAAATAAATTGTGTCTTTATTGAGTTTAACTTCAAGGTCAAGAAATTGTTTCATAGATGAAAAAGGAATAAGTACAAAAGTCTTTTTTGTTGAATCATTTTCATTTAACCTTTGTTTAAAAACTCCAATATGCTTTATGTTTAACTTTTTTAGTCCTGGTAAATAAGCCTCTTTGAGATATTTATCAGTACTTTTCATTTGCTCATCTGTATCAAAGGTGTATACTTTAAGTTGATAATATTGTTGGGATTCAACTTTAATAGTATTTTTTGAGTTATTATTGAGATCTCTTTTTTTACAATTTGTTAATGGAAAGATGATGACTATTAGAATAATGAGTTTAATTACTTTCATTAAATTATTATTTACTTTTATTTTCTCCATATTGTAACGAGTTTGTATAAAATTTGCGCAAGTAACTATTAGGTTAATTTTTACGCTAAGAAATTCCGCGGAACAAATATGCAAAAACTTTGGTAAAGCACAACATTGAATGATAGATTTAAGCAATGTTGGCGGTAGTTCTTATAATTTATAAATTACAAAATCTTTATTGATGAATCATTTTGAACGAACTATCATAAAATCTGCCTATTTTTTTTGGGGTTTAAAAAAATCATTAGGTTTAAGACCGCACTCATCAATCATTTGAATGGCATATTCTAACATTCCCAGATCTTTATCTGTATTGTTGGTACCCATACTAAATTTTACTCCAGCATCTTTTGCTCTTTTAATGAAAGTTGCTGAAGGTATTTTATAGCGCGTATTGATCTCAATAGCAATATTGTTAGCCACTGCAGCATTAATAACTTTGTCCATGCGTTCTTCTGTCCATAAGACATCATATTCCGATTGAATTTCCTCTGGTAAAAAGGTGGAATTTACATACAAATCAATAGGTTCATCCTCCATTACTTTTACAATTTTACCAACCAGCTGATCCATAAAATCATCTTTATCATCGATAAATACTTCCTCAGGTATCCAAAGACGCATTCTTCTTCCATTGGTATCAGTCCAAGTCATTGCATCCGTAAATACATAGTCAAAAGTGCTGATACTTTCTTTGGAAAACATGTCAATCCATTCTCTTCCTTCTGCTTGCATAGCCATATATACAGGATAAGCTTTATATAGGTTGTAGTTAGTTAAGAGTGTAGAATCATTGGTAATAGGAAATCCTACGCCAGCATTGAATGCCAAGCCATAACCAATACCTGTTTTTTTAGAATGGTCTAACAATTCTTCCATGGTGAGTCCACCCTTTAGATGTGCGTGGTAATCAACAATATCATAACCAACTTCTTTCAGTTCAGCAATTTTCTTAATTATGGAGCTTTGATGAGTTTTCTGTTTCTGATCTGAAGTAGTATTTTTAGATTTAGGATTGCATCCTAAGAATAGGCTTATAGATATGAAGGCAATAAAAAGGGTAGTTTTTTTCATAAGTTTGAAATTGTAAATATGTTAATTGTTGAATATGAAAATTACGATAATAAAATGAATTATGAATAAAATTATGGTGATAATTTAAGGAGAGATTAATGAAAATCACCTTAATTTTTTTTGCGTACTAATAAGTTTAAACATTAATTATTTTCTAACCATTCTAATGATAATTTCCAAAGGGATTAAGTATTTCAGCAGTAAATTTTCTATATTAAAATGTCAACTAATTTGTGTTTTTTTGAAGTCCTAAATTTACACAAATAACATTTAAAAGATGACTTTTTATTCCTAAAGACTTCGGGACTTTATTGTATTACTATTTATTTAGGTGAATTATCTGGATTGATCAATACCCGGTTTAATATGTAACCCAATATAGGGTATATACCAAACATTATTTCTTAAGTCAATTCCTCCTCCCATTTCATCTTGTACAACTCTGTCAATTATGAATATACCTGTTTTAGCCATGTGAATAAATGAATCTATTCCATTGTTGGGGAATTTTTTTCTTGTTCTATGAATATTGAATTTATCAGAAAAAGTTCTGTTAAATACTTGTTCAATTTCAATTTACCCATACATAAATCCTAAAAGTCCTCCCCAAGTTGCTGTTGGATTATCCGAATCCCAACCTGCCAACGTTCCTATTTTTATAGTTTCCTTTAAATCTCCCTCACCATAGAATAGGCTAATTAAACTGGAAGCAAAGTTGATTCCTGAAGCAAAACATCCATTACAATACAGTTTTTTTGAAGTAATAGTATACCCATCTTCTTGATTTACCTGGTACTTTAAATAAATTTCATCTCTAACTTGTTCCCAAGGAATATTTTTACCATATCTACTCATTACGAAATCAAACATTTTAGATGAATAGGAATCATTTGGAAGTCTTTTTCCTGCTTTGTTAGACATCCATAGTATCGGATCTTTCATTACTAATCCAGAAATAATTGTTAAAAAGTGACAAACTTCACACGATTTAATTGAAGTTTTTTTTAATTCTATCCAGGCTAATTTTACTTTCCCTGTCTTTTATTGTTTCACGTTTGTCATAATTCTTTTTTCCTTTACATAAAGCAATATTAAGTTTAGCCCAGCCTTTATCTGTTAAAAAAAGCTTTAAAGGAACAATGGTTAAACCAACATTCTGAACTTCTTTTCGAAGTTTTTTTAATTCTCCTTTATTTAACAGAAGTTTACGTTCACTTTTAGGTTTATGATTGTATGAATGACCATATAAATATTCTTCAATGAACATATTTATCACAAATAATTCACCTTGCTCATTGAACTCACAAAAACTTTCAGTAATTCGAGCTTTACTTTCACGTATGGATTTAATTTCAGTACCTGTAAGTTGAATTCCCGCAGTATATTTATCTATGATCTCGTATTCAAAACGAGCCTTTTTATTTTGGATGTTTATTTTCTTTTGCATAAAGTACAAATGTACTACAATTTGAACTTCACTTAAAGGTTAATTTCTAATAAAATATCGGTAATTCTGTTATTCGAAATTGTAACAATATATAAATTAGAGTTATTAGAATTGTTGATGTCTGCATACTTGTTAGTTCCTAAAATTTTATTTACAAATTGAGGAGTTGTATTACTATGCCCAACAATTAAAATAGTTTTACCAATTGTTTTTAGTTTAAAATCTTCAATAAATAACGTTCTAGGATTGTAAAATTGAATTACTAGATTTTTATCCTTTGCAGTTGGTGTAGCAGTTTGAATTGTTCTGTTATAATTTGTTGCATAGATTGAATCAAAAGTTACATGTTTAAAAACGGAACTCCAATTTTGTGCTCTACCTATTCCTTTCTCTGTTAAATTTGGGTTTTTGTTGGTTGTATCAGTTCTTATTTTTTCAGCATGACGGATAAAATAATACGTTGTTATTTCATTCTCATGAGATTGTGCTTTTATCTGAATAGAAAGATTCAGAATTATTATAATAAATAGGAATTTCTTCATTTTGAAAAATTTAAAAGTCGAATATAACTAAAATAGTTTTACTTTTTAATATTATCTTCAATAGGTTCAATGTAATAATCAATAGAATTTAATGAATGGCCAATGTCAATAAAATCTAATATTGAATTGATAAGTTTTCCGAATGTTGAAAGTTTTTTCAGTTTCACATTTTTACCAATTACACTTGAAATGGTTTCGTCTCTGTTTCCAAATTTATATCCGCCTTTGATAATCATAATTTCATTGAATAAGTATTGCATAGAAACATTTCCTAACTGATCTAAAGAAATCGAAATTTTTAAACTAAACTCACCCAGTCCAGTAAAAGTTTTTGTAAAAAACTTGTATAGAACACCGTAAATTATTCCAAAAGGAACAGTAAGAGTAAATAATATAATTGAAGTTAATAACAGCAAAAAACCAGTTAATGGATTTACTTTTTTAGCTGTTTTTTTAGTTGTGAATTTTATAGCCATATCAAATAAATATAGAATTGAACAGTTTAAAGATAACGATTCTATATCTGAATTAATTAACCTACTTGATGCTATTTATTTATTTCTAAAAACGATTTTATCATCAAAAGCATCAAGCAAAATATAACTATCAGTAGTTATTTTTCCTGCTAACATTTCTTTAGACAATTCATTCAAAATATCTCTTTGAATGACTCTTTTAACGGGTCTGGCACCAAATTGAGGATCAAATCCTTTATTTGTGAGGGTTTCAATGACTTCATCAGTAAATTCAATATGGATATCTTTTGTTAATAATAATTGACTTAAACCATTTAATTGAAGTCTAATAATTTGATGAATTTCAGTTTTATTTAAGGGTGTAAACATGATGATTTCATCAATGCGATTTAAGAATTCGGGTCGTACAGTTTGTTTTAACAGACCTAAAACCTCAACTTTAGTCGCTTCTGTTATAACATCACGCTTACTCATATCCATTTCTTCAAATTTTTCTTGAATAATATGCGCTCCCATATTTGATGTCATTATAATAATTGTATTTCTAAAATCAGCAACTCGACCTTTATTATCAGTTAATCTTCCTTCATCTAAAACTTGCAATAAAATATTGAACGTATCTGGGTGTGCTTTTTCAATTTCATCTAACAAAATTACGGAATAAGGTTTTCTACGAACGGCTTCTGTCAATTGTCCTCCTTCGTCATAGCCAACATATCCAGGAGGAGCGCCAATAAGTCTGCTAACAGCATGGCGTTCTTGGTATTCGCTCATATCAATTCGCGTCATAGAATTTTCGTCATCAAATAAGTATTCTGCTAAAGCTTTAGCCAATTCAGTTTTACCAACTCCGGTTGATCCTAAAAATAAAAATGTGCCAATTGGTTTCTTTTCGTCTTGCAAACCTGCTCTAGATCGCCTTACAGCATCTGAAACAGCTTGTATAGCTTCATTTTGACCAATAACTCGTTTGTGCAATTCGTCTTCCAAATACAATAATTTTTCTCGCTCACTTTGTAACATTTTAGTAACAGGAATTCCAGTCCATTTTGCTACAACTTCAGCAATATCATCTCGAGTTACTTCTTCTTTAATGAGTGCTGAATCTTGATTTTCAGCTAACTTTTTTTGAAGTTTTTGAAGTTTTTCTTGTTCTTGTTTTATTTTCCCGTATCTAATTTCAGCAACTTTACCATAGTCTCCTTCACGTTCTGCTCGCTCAGCATCTAGTTTTAAATTTTCAATAGTTTCTTTAGTTTCTTGACTTGAGTCAACTAATTCTTTTTCACTAACCCATTTTGCATTAATTTCATTGCGTTCTTCTTTTAAATTAGCAATTTCTTTTTTTAATACAGTTAATTTTTTTTCATCTTTTTCACGTTTAATTGCTTCAATTTCAATTTCTAATTGCATAATTTTTCGATCCAAAACATCCAATTCTTCAGGTTTTGAATTTATTTCCATTCGTAATTTTGCGGCTGATTCATCCATTAAATCAATAGCTTTATCAGGTAAAAATCGATTGGAGATGTAGCGTTGTGAAAGTTCTACAGCTGCAATTATTGCGTCATCTTTAATTTGTACTTTATGATGGTTTTCATATTTTTCTTTGATACCACGTAAGATTGAAATAGCACTTTCTGTATCAGGTTCGTCTACAAATACTCTTTGAAATCTTCGTTCTAAAGCTTTGTCTTTCTCAAAATATTTTTGATATTCATCAAGGGTAGTGGCTCCAATAGCTCTTAGCTCACCTCGCGCCAATGCAGGTTTTAAAATATTTGCTGCATCCATAGCTCCTTGTCCACCACCAGCACCTATTAAAGTATGAATCTCATCAATAAATAGTACAATTTCTCCATTAGAAGAAGTCACTTCTTTGATAACAGATTTTAAGCGTTCTTCAAATTCTCCTTTGAATTTTGCACCCGCAATAAGTGCCCCCATATCTAAAGAATATACTTGCTTATCTTTTAGGTTCTCAGGAACATCACCATTAATTATTCTATGAGCCAATCCTTCAGCAATTGCTGTTTTACCTGTCCCAGGTTCTCCAACGAGCATTGGATTGTTTTTAGTTCTTCGTGATAAAATTTGAAGAATCCTTCTAATTTCTTCATCGCGACCAATCACAGGGTCTAATTTTCCGTCTTTTGCTAATTGGTTTAAATTACGTGCAAATTTATTTAGTGAATTGTAGGTATCTTCTACACTTTGAGATGTAACCTTACTCCCTTTTCGCAATTCTGAAACGGCTAATTTCAAACCTTTCTCAGTAATTCCTTGGTCTTTTAAAATTTGAGAAGTAGTATCTTTTGTGTTGAATATTGCAAACAGCAAATGTTCAATGGAAACAAATTCATCATTCATTTTTTTTGCCTCATTTGCTGCAGTATTTAACATTTTTGAAGCATTATTTGAAAGGCTGATGCTTCCACCAGTAACTTTTGAATAGCTTTCAAGAGTTTTATCTATTAAACTTTTTAGCAAATCAATATTTACACTTAATTTTTTTAAAATGAAAGAAATTACATTCTCATCAATTTCAAAAATTCCTTTTAAAACATGAGAATTTTCTATTTGTTGATGCTCATAACTTTGCGCTATTTGTTGCGCTTGCTGTATTGCTTCTTGTGATTTTATAGTAAAGTTGTTAAAATTCATAACGTTTTTATTTTTGTATTTATAATTGAACGTTCAAAGAGTATTCCAATTAATAAAAATGCTAGTAGTAAGTCATTATGTCTTATTTTTAAGGTGGTTAGCGACATTTTGTCTTTTTAGAAAGTTATAATTATATTTGTCGACTAAATTAGAAAAACAACAATAATGGGTATATTTAAGAGCTTATTTAAAGGAAATAGTGAAATTAAAGATAGTGAAAAAATTAATTGGATTCCTTTGACAGAAATGAATCAATTAGAAACTATTGTTGAGAATTCCAATAATAAGACAATTGCCATTTTTAAGCATAGTACACGGTGTGGAATTAGTAGTGTTGTTCTAAATAAATTTGAAAGAAATTATGATATATCTGAAAATGATTTGCAATTATATTATTTAGATTTATTGAAATACAGAGCAATTTCTAATGAGATTTCTAAAAGGTTTGATATTGTGCATCGATCTCCTCAAATTATTGTTTTTAAACATGGGAAGGTTATTTATCACAATTCCCATTATGATATTAGTGCATCTAGCTTAAAAGATATTTAAAACAAAAAAGCAATCTTAATTAAGATTGCTTTTTTGTTTTTTAATAATAATTTATTTACCTGAAATCATGTCGTGTTATTATTTTTTTGATTTTTCGTTTTAAATCTTCTCCACTATCAAAAATCATTTGCTCGTTAGTGGGAAATGCAATCGATCTTAATTTTGTTAATTTTCTAGAATGTTTATCTAAAGCATCTTTATTTCCAGAATAGGTAGCATATCTGTAATCAAATATAAATTCACTTACTAAAGGAAAAGATTCAAGTAATTGATTGGTTTTAAAATTTATATATTTTACCTGCCCAACTACTTGAACAGATTTTGATTGAGTAATTTCATATACTTTACAACGTACGGTTTTAAACTTATCAATTTTAATATCATTACCTATACTGTCTTTTACAACATTACCRTTAGTATCAGTTAAATATTTCCAACCATCTTTAATTCGTTTTTCTTTTTTTATTTCTTTCTCACGAATTTGTTCAGGAGAAATATTAATTTCTTTTAAATCAATATTTAAACCAAAATCATAATTAATTTYAGGCATTCTATTACTGTGGTAAACAGTCCAAAAATCATTTAGCCTATAGGTGTCAAAATTCAATAGATCTCTTTCCAAACGTATTGGAATCACTTTATCAGAAGCATTGTACATCGAAACCAAAACAAAATTRRTTCCMTTATTATGGCTTTCKTTCATTAAAGARCGAGTANTTTTTAAAATTAGGATTAATATCTTCTAGATATTTTAAATCATCGTATGCTTTCCTATAATCATATTTATCGTTAGAATTTGACAATGTTTTTTGGGCATGAGTCAACAAATAGCTTGATAATTTATTTTTTGCATTTATAATATCATTACTGTAATCTCTAAATTGAAATTTCGCATTTCTTCCTTTATTAAAAATAGGCAAGGGTAGAAGTGGCTTAATCATTTCTTGTCTGTTTTTTAAAATAAGATAAGTATTATAGATAGCTTCTAAGTTAGCCGGATTTGAATCCTGTTCTAAATAGGAAATTTCATCTAAATTTTTATTGATAACCTTTGAAAAAGCCTCTTCAAGCATTAACACATATGACTGATTGCCTTTTTTTGTCTTGTTATTTCTTAAATGTTTTAATGCAATTGAAATAGCTTCGTCATAATTACCATAATTAATAGCTTCTTGTGTTTTTTTTACACTGCTACAAGCCAAAACTGAAAGGGTAATAATTAAAAGGAGTAGTATTTTTTTCATAAATAAAATAGTTAAAAATTTGATATTGTTATTAGTAAGCAATATCGATGCCAAAAGTAAAAAAAAGCCTCCCTAAAAAATTTATTAGGGAGACTTAAAATATGATTTATTATTATTTCAATTTAATGGGAGAAATAATTTTACCTGTACACTTTCCAAAACCAATTCTAACATCATCTTTTTTACAATAACCTCTTAAAATAACATTGTCACCATCATTAAAGAATGTGCGTTTTGTACCATCTTTTAAAGTGATTGGCTCTTTTCCTGCCCAAGTTAATTCAAGCATAGATCCGAAACTATCTTTTGTAGGTCCCGAAATAGTACCACTTCCCATCATATCTCCAGCTCTTACATTACAACCATTAACCGTTTGATGTGCTAATTGTTGTGACATGGTCCAATACATATATTTAAAGTTAGATTCTGAAAGTAAATTTAAATCGCCTTTTTCAGTTTCCACAAAAGCTTGTAATACCACATCATAACTATTGTCACTTCGTGATTGCTGTAAATAAGGTAAAGGAGTAACTTCTTGCTTAGGACTTTCGCATCTGAATGGTTCCAAAGCATCCATGGTAACTATCCATGGTGAAATTGTGGAAGCAAAGCTTTTTCCTAAAAATGGACCTAAAGGAACATATTCCCATTTTTGAATATCACGAGCACTCCAATCATTAAACAAGACCATTCCAAATATATATTCTTCTGCCTCATCAACAGGAATTGGTTCTCCTAAATGATTTGCTGCCGTAGTAATAAACGCTGTTTCCAGCTCCATGTCAACACGTTGTGAAGCGCCAAATACAGGTTGAGATTCGCCAAGTGGTAATGTTTGTCCGTAAGGTCTGTGAATTGGAGTTCCAGATACAACTATTGAAGATGAACGTCCGTGATAACCAACAGGCATATGTAACCAGTTTGGCATTAAGGCATTTTCTTTTCCTCTAAACATAACACCTACATTGGTTGCATGTTCTCTACTTGAATAAAAATCGGTATAATCACCAATATCAATTGGTAACAGCATTTCTACTTCATTTACATCAAATATTATGGTATCTCTATGGGTAGGATTTTCTCTAAGTTCAGAATTTTCAGCATCAAAAATATCTGCAATTCTATTTCTAACCAAACGCCAAGTTTTTCTTCCGTCAGCAATAAAATCATTTAAGGAGTCCTGCATAAATATATCATCAGTCAAAGGAATTCCATCAAAATAACCATATTGATGAAAAGCGCTGAGGTCAATTACATATTCACCAATTCGTGTTCCTATAGTAATAATATCTTCTTTTGTTAAAAACACCCCAAAAGGAATATTTTGAATGGGAAAATCTGTTTCTTTTTCAGTAGCTAACCAAGATTTTCTATGAGGATCATTTGCAGTTATTTGCATAGATATAACGGATTTTAGTTAGTTGTTAAATTATGGTACCAAATATATAAGTTTATTGTTAATTGCAAAATGAAATTAGTATTTTTGCTTAAAATTTAACTTTTTAAACAGGTAATAAGTAATGCAACGTGACCAACTAATTTTTGATTTAATTCAAGATGAAAAAAACAGACAAACTAACGGGATAGAATTAATTGCTTCAGAAAATTTTGTAAGTGAACAAGTTATGGAAGCATCAGGTTCTGTATTGACCAATAAGTATGCCGAAGGCTATCCAAACAAACGTTATTATGGTGGGTGTGAAGTGGTAGATATAATTGAACAAATTGCTATTGACAGAGCCAAAGAATTATTTGGTGCTGAATATGTGAATGTACAGCCACATTCTGGTTCGCAAGCAAATGCAGCTGTTTATCAAGCTATTTTAAAACCAGGAGATAAAATTTTAGGATTTGATTTATCTCATGGCGGGCATTTAACACATGGCTCTCCAGTAAATTTTTCAGGAAAATTATATAAAACATCTTTTTATGGAGTAGATGAAGAAACAGGTGTTTTGAATTATGACAAAATTCAGGAAACTGCGGAAAAAGAAAAACCACAATTAATAATTGCTGGGGCTTCCGCATATTCAAGAGATATAGATTTTAAACGATTTAGAAAAATAGCTGATTCTGTTGGAGCTTTGTTAATGGCTGACATAGCTCATCCAGCTGGTTTAATTGCGAAAGGTATATTAAATGATCCTATTCCTCATTGTCATATTGTAACTACTACAACCCATAAAACATTGCGTGGACCACGTGGGGGAATGATTATGATTGGAAAAGATTTTGATAACCCATTTGGTTTAAAATTAAAAAATGGAAAATTAAAGAAAATGTCTTCCTTAATTAATTCAGCTGTTTTTCCAGGAAACCAAGGGGGGCCGTTAGAGCATGTGATTGCTGCGAAAGCTATAGCTTTTGGAGAAGCTTTAACTGATAACTTTTTGCACTACCAACTACAAGTAAAGAAAAATGCTGCTGCTATGGCTGAGGCTTTGGTTAGTAAAGGATATAAAATTATTTCGGGAGGGACTGATAATCACAGTATGTTAATTGATTTACGTAATAAAAATATAAGTGGGAAAGATGCAGAAAATGCTTTAGTTAAGGCTGATATAACAGTTAATAAAAATATGGTTCCTTTTGATGATAAATCTCCTTTTGTTACTTCAGGGATAAGAGTTGGAGCTGCGGCTGTAACAACTCGTGGTTTAAAAGAAGATGATCTTAGAACAATTGTTGATTTATTAGATGATGTAATTAAAAACCATGAAGATGAGTTAACATTAAAGAGCGTTTCAGAAAAGGTATACACATTAATGGCACACAGACCGTTGTTTACTTGGTAATAACATATTTAAATGAATGAAAATCCCGCTATTTGCGGGATTTTATATTTATAATATTATAAAAAAAAATAGAACTAATAATCTTATTCTTCCTCAGATCTTTCAATAATACTTTGTGGAAGGGCTTTTTTCGCTTTAGCTCCTAGTTTTTTTATTTTTTCAATACTTGAAACAAGGTTTCCTTTTCCTTCAACCAATTTATTCATAGCGGCATCATAGCTGTCTTTAGAGGAGTTAATGGATTTTCCCACTTTTAATAGATCTTGAACAAATCCTTCAAATTTATCGTATAATGCTCCTGCACGCTTTGCAATTTCCAATACATTCTTCTTTTGATCTTCTTGTTTCCAAATAGAGGAAACAGTGCTTAAAGTTGCCAAAAGGGTAGATGTTGATACTAGCACAACATTTTTATCTAGCGCTTCTAAATACAAGCTGTTATCTTCATTTAATGCAATGAGCAAGGCCGGTTCAACGGGAACAAACATTAATACATAGTCTGGTGTGTTCATTTGATACAATTCCTGGTATTCCTTTTCTCCTAATTCTTTAAAATGCTTTTTAATACTTGCTAAATGCTTTTTTAAATAAGTTGCTTTATCAAGATCATTTTCGGCATTGTAATACGATTCATACGCTGTAAGTGATACTTTAGCATCAATAATAAGATGTTTTTTATCTGGAAGGTTTATAATAAAATCAGGTTTTTTTAATACCCCTGATTCATCTCTGTATCCACCTTGAGTTGAATAATGAATATTTTTGGTTAGGTTAGCTTTTTCAAGCAATACTTCTAATTGCGTTTCTCCCCAGTCTCCTTGTGTTTTACTATCTCCTTTTAACGCTCTAGTTAAATTCAATGTTTCTTTACTCATTTGTGCATTCATTTCTTTTAACCCCAGTATTTGTTGGCGTAATGCTGCATGATAATCAATACTTTCTTTATGAGTATCTTCTACTTTTTTTTCGAAATTTTGAATTTTTTCTTGAAGTGGATTTAGAATGGTTTTTAAATTTTCTTTATTCTGCTCGGTAAATTTTAATGTTTTCTCTTCTAAAATTTCATTTGCCAAATTTTTGAACTCATCTTTAAATATTTTTTGTAATTTTTCAATTTCAGACTTATTTGAGTTYAGTTTTTCTTCTAAATATTTTATYTCAGAAGATTTTTCRGTAAGWTCAATKAKKAGTMCATCTTTTTCCTTTCTGATAGTRTCTAGTTCAACTTTTAGTTCGTTTGAAGAGCGAATTCTTTCTTCAAGAGTCGTAATTTGTTGCTTGGATTTCAATTTAGAGAATAGGTAACCAATAATGAAACCAATAAAAAGAGTAGCTAAAATAATGATGATATTATTATCCATTTTTCGAATATGATTATTGTAAATATAATTTAATTGAAGTTTATAATTTGATAGCCATTATGTTGAAATTCAACTAAAGCTGTTAAAGCTGATAATGCTAATTTTACATCAGAAGATTTTTCGTCTATTTTAAATCCATTAGCAAGATATGATTGCCCACAAACATATAATTTAACATTGGCTTTATTTAATTCATTAATTAATTGAGTGTTTGGGTTCTTAATTTCAAAATGCTTTTGATAGGCAGTATCATTTAAAACATTTTTTGTAGCAGCTCCATGTAAAATTACTACGACGTTCATATTCTCTAAAAGTATTCCTTGTTGAGCATGTATATTCAAATAACGCGCAACTGTATTTAGAAGTGGGTTTTTTTTATTTTTTTTGGACTTATCAGTATAAATATCAAAGATTACTTGGTACTTAGTATCCTTTTTTAATGACAAATCAGGATTTTCAACTTGGTATACTTTACCGAAATTTTCTATAATGGAACCTTCTTTAATATTGACCTCTTGAGCCTTCATTGAAAAAAAACTTAGTAGCAATATGATAAATGTGATGTTTTTCATGACTGAAATTTTAAAAAAGAAATATATTATAAAAGTAAAATTTTATATTTGTTGCCGCAACCAACTGTTTGAAAATAAAAACGGAGTTATTAACAAGTACATGAAATTACTTTCTAGATTTATATTATACACTATTTTACGATGGAAAGCTATTGGTAGTTTTCCTAAAAAATTAAATAAATACATCATTATTGCAGCGCCTCATACGCATTGGCTAGATTTTCCTTTGAGTATTGCTATTAAATGGGCAGAAGGTCTTCCTGCAAATTATATAGGTAAAGCGTCATTATTTAAGCCTCCTTTCGGTTTTGTTTTTAGAGGGTTAGGTGGCGTACCAATTGACCGAACTAAAAGCAATAATAAAGTTGAAGCTATTGTTGCTATTTTTAAAAGCCGAGATAAATTTATTTTGGGAATGTCTCCAGAAGGCACTCGGAAAAAAGTTGCTAAATGGAAAACGGGTTTTTATTACATAGCAAAAGGAGCTAATGTGCCTATTGTAATGGTCACGTTAGATTTTAAAAACAAAAAAGTTAAAATTTCGGAACCATATTATTTAACCGATAATATGGAAGAAGATTTTAGCTTTATGCATAACTACTATGAAGGTGTAGTAGGTAAAATACCTGAAAATTTTTAACCCTTATAAAAAGGTAACCGCACTACAACTGCGGGTATTGCTTTTTTACGTACTTGTATAAATATTTTAGAATCTCTTTTTGAAAATTCTTTTGTTACATACCCAAGCCCAATTGCTTTTTTTAATGAAGGGCTCATTGTCCCAGAAGTAACTTCTCCAATATGATCTCCATTTGCATTAACAATTTTGTATCCGTGACGAGGAATCCCTTTTTCAGTTAGTTCAAAAGCAACTAATTTTTTTGAAACTCCATCTTCTTTTTGTTTTTTAATTTCTTCTGCATTCACAAAATCTTTAGTGAATTTGGTGATCCAGCCAAGACCGGCTTCAATAGGAGAGGTAGTGTCATCTATGTCATTTCCATACAAGCAAAATCCCATTTCTAAACGAAGGGTATCACGTGCTGCTAAACCAATTGGTTTAATTTCATATTCAGCACCAGCTTTAAAAACAGCATTCCAAATTTGTTCAGCATCTTCATTTTTAAAATATATTTCAAAGCCACCTGAGCCTGTATAGCCGGTAGCAGAAATAATTACATTGTCTACACCTGCAAAAGTTCCAATTTGAAATGTATAATATTTCATTTCATTTAAATCAATAGCTGTTAATGATTGTAAAGCCTTTACAGTATCAGGGCCTTGTATTGCTAATAATGAAATTTTATTAGAACTGTTTATCATTTCAACACCTAAATCGTTATGTTGAGAAATCCAATTCCAGTCTTTTTCAATATTTGAGGCATTTACAACTAATAAATATTTTTCACTAGTAATTCTGTAAACCAATAAGTCATCAACAATTCCACCATCTGCATTTGGTAAACAGCTGTATTGCACTTTACCATCACTTAATAAAGAAGCATCGTTGGAAGTTACTTTTTGTATTAAAGCGAGCGCATTTTCACCTTTCAAATAAAATTCACCCATATGTGAGACATCAAAAACACCTACACCATTTCTAACTGTTTCATGTTCGATATTAATTCCATCATATTGAACAGGCATATTATAACCTGCAAATGGTACCATTTTGGCACCTAATAATTCGTGAATATGGGTTAAAGCAGTATTTTCCATCTATTGTTATTTTTGTAACGCAAAAATACTAAATATTCAATAATTGAATTGGTATTAATTTACCTTTTTAATGACATATTTCAAAAAATACCATGTAAAAATTCCTATTTATTTGTTAATATTTTAGCTGTATCAAGTATGACAACTTCTTTTTTATATATTTGAAAAATCATTTACAATAATTTCTGTTTATATGAACATTTACAAGCAATTAACTATCATATTTAGCCTATTTTTTTCAGTTACATATGCTCAAACTAACGACCTTCCACAAGATTTTTTGACACAAGAATTTCACAAAGATAGAAGAGAGGAACTTAGAAAATTGTTACCTAAAAAGAGTGTTGCTATTTTTTTTGCAAATGCTATCAGAAATAGAGCAAATGACGTTGAATATGTATATCATCAAGATCCAAATTTCTATTATTTAACGGGGGATAAAGAGCCACATGCATTGTTGTTGATTTTTAAAGAAGAACAATTTGATGGAACAATTGTTTATAATGAATTAATTTTTGTTCAAGAACGTAATGAATATGCAGAAATGTGGACAGGAAAGCGTTTAGGAGTTAAAGGTGTTCAAGATGAATTAGGGTTTAAAGTTGCATTCAATGGAGGTGAATTTAAAAGTTATGATATTGATTTTTCAAAATTTAAGAAAATACTTTTTCAAAATTTCAAAAATGATGTACGAGATTCGTCAAGTGAAGCTGACTTATTTGATTTAATAACACTATTTAAGATAAAAATTTCTGCTGAATTTGAATATTTAAATTATACTTCAAATGATAAGGTTTACAATGTAGCTCATAAAAGAATTGATACGAAGTCTTTGTATAGGTTAATGGCTTCTTTGCGTGAGATTAAAACTAAAGAAGAGCTGGTTTTATTAAAAAGGGCAATAGAGATTTCAGCGGTAGGGCAGTTAGAAATAATGAAAGCTATGCACCCAGATATGTCTGAGACTGAGGTTCAAGGAGTACACGAATTTGTTTACAAAAAATATGGAGCAGCGTATGAAGGCTATCCATCAATAGTGGGGGCAGGAAATAACGGATGTATTTTACACTATGTAGAAAATAATAAAACTCACATTGGTGAACAAAATTTAATTTTAATGGATTTAGGAGCTGAGTATCATGGATATACGGCTGATGTTACACGAACGATTCCAGCCAATGGAAAATTTACTGTTGAACAAAAATTAATATATGATTTAGTTTATAAGGCACAAGAAGCTGCTATTAAAGTCGCTAAAATTGGAGCAGAATTTAATAAACCAAATAATGTCACAAAAAAAATTATTAATGATGGTTTAGCAAAACTTGGTATTATTGAATTGCCAAGTTCATATCATACATATTATCCCCACGGTTCATCGCATCACATTGGATTGGATGTTCATGACCCAAGTAATTACGGACCTTTTAAAGAAAACATGGTAATTACTATTGAACCAGGAATTTATATTCCAGAAGGTAGTAATTGTGATAAAAAATGGTGGGGAATTGCCGTTAGAATTGAAGATGATATTTTGATTACCAAAGAAGGGCCTGTTAATTTATCAGCAATGGCACCTAGAAAATCTGATGAAATTGAAAAAGTAATGAWATTATCAAGCCCATTAGAAAGTTTTATATTACCAATATTGAAATAGTATAATTATTAAGTTTTGAACTAGATAAATAAATATTAGCTTTAATTAAGAATGCATTTAGAATAAAATAGCATGGCTAGATGAACTAAAGTTTAGTATTAATTTAAATACCTATAATTAGTTGAGTGTACTATATTCAATTTTTAAATTTTCATAACCTAAATTCACCAAATCATTTGCAGTATAATTAGTGTCTAACTCATCACTATCAGCTATGGGTTTATTATTTTTAAGGTAAATAGTTCTTTGGTATAGAGCGCCTTTGTTATGCTGATTAGGTAAAATTTCTTGAATTCTAATGCAAACCAATTCATTTTTTAAGTAATAAAATATTTTTGATTTTATAAAATTATGATGAAGATGGTTATTATATTTTACTCTCACAATTGAATTATTTCTGAGTACAACATTCATTTTAAACTCATCGGCAGTAATTTTATTTGTGTCGCCATGAATTAACAATTCATCGAGATCAAGTTTAGTATCGGCATTAATCTTTGAATCTATCCTTGAAATATATGATTTAATTATATGAATTTGTTGTTCTATATTTTGAGATGATTTCTTCTCACCTTGAGTCACGCTAATATGCTTCTCAATAACAGAGAAGTTTGAGTTGCACGAGTAAAATAGTGCAATTATAAGGAAGTAAAAAAATCTTGAAATAATAGTGGTTTATATTATTGTGGATGCAAATGTAGCTTTTAATTATCAGATAACCAACGATATATGTTTTTTTCAATACAAACATAGAAAAAGTAACACAATCASKWMTMMAKTWMWKKTKRRWWTKWRAWARYWWWMWWYKSMWTRRYYWTMWMRYRYTRAKRMYRWSWWKWYTMRMWTSWSWATATTCCATTTAGAATTAAATTAGTACCATTTRCAAAGTATTTAACACGATTGATTAAATAAATCGTTAAGAAGCTAAAAAAACTCCTATATTTGGTATTATCCCTACAATAAATAACTGAAACTATTTGTTGGTTGAACAAAAATCATCCCAATGATAATTGATCAAAATCATAAATTTTGGATTTTATAATTTAATTTTTATGTGAACGTTGGTACCCAATGCAATGGTTGACTGACCTCATACGAATACAAATTTATTAATAGAATTCAATTAATCATTAACTGTTAAGTTAACAGGAAAACTGACTTTTATTGTTAGTAGGTTACCTGCTATCCATTATAAATTGAAGGAGATGAAAAAAAATTATTTTTTGAAATTAAGCTGCTTTTTTAAGTCTACGATACAGATAGACATTAATACCGAATTAATTTCATATGATTATCGCTATGATAAGGTGCTAAAACCATAAATTTTTAGATTTTTAATTTAATTTTTATGTGAACATTGCTCCCCAATGCAATGATTGTTTTACCTCATATAAAACAAATTTAATAATTGAGCTCATTTAGACATTAACATCTAGTTCCTTAAAGTGAACTTTGTGATTTTGGTTATATGAAATCCAATATAAATTGAATGACCATGAAGAAAATTATTTTTTTTAATTTAGTAACTTTTTTAGTGTTGATTTTTTCAACAACTATTATATTGGGGCAAAACACTCCCACAAATTTTAATGAAGGTGCAGCAGTTATAGATATGGGGGTTAGCCCACAAACTGATAATAATGGATTAAAACCATATGGCCTAGTTTATGATTTAGTTACCAATTATGGAGTTCCTGTTTATTGGATTATCAATCCTCAAAAGAATTTTGCAAATGCAAATAGCACCAGTGATACAAGTACAACAGTAACGGGAACAGATTTATCGGTTTCTGGAAAAACAACTAGAACAGGGACGATAAATACAGGGACTAAAATTTTAACTTCTGGTCCGTTCTTGATTGCAGCAGAATTTATGGATATAGCTGGTCCAGTAATTGAAATTTGGGTTTCAGCAAATCCTGGGCTAACTATTTATTGGCAGCTTGACGCGCTTATTGGTGCACCAGTACAAGGGATTATAACCTCTTTTCCAAATATTGTTATTTATCCAAAGGATGGAAATTTATCAAGTACAGCAGATRMYKWTAYYSMARWWGRWTTTTATAACAGGGCTGGAATTCCCGAATCATCAGGTTCATTTAGGTTAGGAAATCCAGGAGATTTAACAACTTGTGATCAGTTTTATGTATTATCACATCATACGGATCCAGACGATAATTGGAATCAAGATGATATTAATGATTTGTACGACTTTGTTATAGGAGGTGGTAATGTTTGGATGGGGTGTCATGATGTAAGTATTTCAGAAAGTGTTCTAACTACTTCAGGAGGTAGAGCCCATTCAAATTTAAATTTTTTATCGACAAACGGATTAATGCCCTATAAAAATGATTTTGGAGGTACACTTCCGGTTCATGTAAATGATTTTGATAACGATGAAGTTATTTATAATACCAATAATTATGTAGCTTCTGACCCTATAATGCAATTTTTAGGAGAAATTCATAAGGGATTAAATGGGAATTCTGAAAGAGTTTTTTTACCATTGATTACGGGTGCTTGGAGACCAACTACTACCGTAGGATTTTATGATCCAACTCACTCTGATATTCCAGGGAATTCACCAGGAGAAGCGGCTGTTATGGCTTATGGATTAGCTTATGGAAATACAAACTATGGGAAAGTATTATATCAAGGATCTCATATTAGTAGTAAAAATAATGGAGATAATGCGATTTGGGTTGGGGAAGCAAGATTATTCGGGAATTTTTTATTGCAATCAGCCTTAGAAACAGCGCCACTAATTACAATCACAAATTTAGATCCATCGCAAACAGCTTGTAGTGGAGATAATTTATCTGTTACTGCAAATGTCACTGGTACAAATGGAACAGTAAGTTATTCTTGGACTTCAGAAATTGTATCTGGACCAGGAAGTGCGCTTACATTTACTTCTTCAAACACAGCATCTACAACTATTGGTATTCCAACAGTTACAGATGAAACTATTTATAAAGTAACGTTAACGGTTACTGATGACATAGGAGGTTGTTCAAACCCAATAACAGCAAAATATATTGCTACTATTACAGTAAATTCACCTCCATCTGTAAGTGCTGTTGCTACACCGATTACGTGTACCGGATCAGGCGATGGATCTATCGATGCGACCATTACCGATGGTACAGGACCATTTACATATTCATGGACAGGTCCGGGA